>CALEYL010000031.1 GCA_937926205.1 uncultured Saprospiraceae bacterium | reverse complement strand
GTTGCACCGGTAATAAGTTGTCCTGCGGCAATAACGGTGCCCTGCGGCAGCTCCATCGATCCTTCGGTGACGGGTATGGCCACTGCGACGGACAATTGCACACCATCGGGCCAGCTTTCGATTACATTCACGGATCAGACTTCTGAAGGTCAGATTATTCGTACGTGGACGGCGACGGATTTGGCTGGGAATGCGTCTTCGTGCAACCAAACCATTGTGTACAGCGATGGGATAGCGCCGGTAATAACTTGTCCTGCAGCAATAACGGTGCCCTGCGGCAGCTCCACCGATCCTTCGGTGACGGGGACAGCCACTGCGACGGACAATTGCACACCATCGGGCCAGCTTTCGATTACGTTTACGGATCAGACTTCTGAAGCTCAGATTATTCGTACCTGGATGGCGACGGATTTGGTTGGGAATGCGTCTTCGTGCAACCAAACCATTACGTACAGCGATGGGATAGCGCCGGTAATAAGTTGTCCTGCGGCAATAACGGTGCCCTGCGGCAGCTCCACCGATCCTTCGGTGACGGGGACAGCCACTGCGACGGACAATTGCACACCATCGGGCCAGCTTTCGATTACGTTTACGGATCAGACTTCTGATGGTCAGATTATTCGTACGTGGACGGCGACGGATTTGGCTGGGAATGCGTCTTCGTGCAACCAAACCATTGTGTACAGCGATGGGATAGCGCCGGTAATAACTTGTCCTGCAGCAATAACGGTGCCCTGCGGCAGCTCCACCGATCCTTCGGTGACGGGGACAGCCACTGCGACGGACAATTGCACACCATCGGGCCAGCTTTCGATTACGTTTACGGATCAGACTTCTGAAGGTCAGATTATTCGTACGTGGACGGCGACGGATTTGGCTGGGAATGCGTCTTCGTGCAACCAAACCATTGTGTACAGCGATGGGATAGCGCCGGTAATAACTTGTCCTGCAGCAATAACGGTGCCCTGCGGCAGCTCCACCGATCCTTCGGTGACGGGTATGGCCACTGCGACGGACAATTGCACACCACCGGGCCAGCTTTCGATTACGTTTACGGATCAGACTTCTGATGGTCAGATTATTCGTACGTGGACGGTGACGGATTTGGTTGGGAATGCGTCTTCGTGCAACCAGACCATTGTGTACAGCGATGGGATCGCGCCGGTAATAACTTGCCCTGCAGCAATAACGATACCCTGCGGCAGCTCTACCGATCCATCGGTGACGGGTATGGCTACTGCGACGGACAATTGCACACCATTGGGCCAGCTTTCGATTACGTTTACGGATCAGCCATCCACCAATCAGATCATCCGCACCTGGACGGCGACGGATTTGGCAGGGAATGCGTCTTCATGCAACCAGACCATTATGTACAGCGATGGAATCGCGCCGGTAATAACTTGTCCTGCAGCAATAACGATACCCTGCGGCAGCTCCACCGATCCATCGGTGACGGGGACAGCTACTGCGACGGACAATTGTACGCCATTGGGCCAGCTTGTGATTTCTTTTAATGATTTTACTGCAGGGCCTTCTTGTGACCAAACGCTTCAAAGAACCTGGATGGCGGCAGATATGTCCGGGAATACGGCATCCTGTACTCAGGTGATAACCCTTACAGACATGGATGCTCCTTTGATTTCCTGTCCGCCAACCATAACTGTTGCCTATGGTGATCATTTGGATCCGGGGATAACAGGAGAACCCATTGTCAGTGATCCATGTGGTAATCCGGTTTCTACGGTTTTTGAAGACGATATAAGTGGGTTTACAAATTGTGCAGGAACCCTTATTCGCAATTGGGTAGCAACGGATGATTGTGGGAACAGTAGTGCTTGTGAGCAAACAATTCTGGTAGATGCGCCTTATATTTTGGAGGTTTTAGAGATTACTCCGCCATCTTCTCCAAGTGGCTCGGATGGCATGGTTGTTTTGAGAATAGTGCCTAATAGTGTACTGTTGCCAGTGATCGTACTGGTCAACGGGATATTCCACAGCACCGCAAATTCGACTGAATTTACAATTACCGGCTTGGGCGCCGGAAATTATTCCATTAGGATTACAGAAGATTTAGGAAATGGTTGTTCCTCAGAGGAGATTTCTGTTTTGATTCCTTTCATGTCTCCTCGACTCTCCGGATCCCGGGCCGGTGGCAGCAAATTTCTGGTATTTAATCAGTTTAGTTTAAATAGAGGAATGCAAATCCGCTTTGGAAATCATCGTTTTCTGGAAATACGCCTGCCGGGATTTACAAGGTCTTTGCCTTACCATACAGGTGTAACACCTTTTCAGCCGCCTCGAATAGGAGTGTCATTATTCCTGTATTGAAATCAGACAGGGACAACGCAGACGATTGCTCCTTTTAAACCGGTCTGCGTTCTCCCCAAAGAATCATTTTCGTTTGAATACAATGGTATAATCTTTTTCACAAGCTTTTGAAACGCAATCTGCGCCGCTTGACGCACAGTTAAACATGATGGTGATGGTGCAATGGATATCTCCATTATCTCCGGTGATTTTTTTATTGGAGAACAACAAGTCATCTTTTCGATACTTTATCGGCTTTTTAGCCGCATCCTCTCTGGATTTAAGCCCCGAAATCTGTGATCCTGAAAAAAAGAGTTGAAGGTCACCCTCCGGTTTGCAACTGTTATTGCAACCGGTGCATTTGGCGGTAAGTGTTTTCATTTTTAGTCCGATGAGGTCATCTTTTGCAACGGCTTCTGACCAATCCAATTCCATGACCTGATTTTCTCCTCCGAATGTCAGATCACGGGTTTGCTTCTTCTCACCTTTGGGTGTATGGCTTACGCTTATGTCGAACTGAATTTCACCGCATTCGCAGGATTGCAGTCTTTTTAATTTAAGTACAAAAGTGTCTTCACATTTTGCCTGATCGCAGGGATTCCTTGGGCGCTTATCTGTACAAACGTAACTAACTGTGATGAAAATTCCGACGTCCATATTGCCATCCGGCATGATAGCGCTTGCGCTGTATCCGGATGCTCCTGCCGCCTGGGTTTCTACAGGTTGTACATTATTACTGCCCCGGCCGTTATTTGTATTGAGTTCACCAATCTGTATGGTTATCTTGACTTCTTCAGCCGAGCATTTGTTTCCACAAGCGGCACACAGTGTTTTTAGATCTTTGATTTCAAGATCAATTTTATCGCCTGTAAGTGCTGCCGGGCCATCAATAAATTTACGCTGATTTTTATTCGGAATAACTTCATTGCTGAAAGACAGCTTCATTTCCGGTTTTTTTTCATCAACAGGCTTGCCTTCCCGGGTGTGTTTGATATTATTTTCAAAAGAAATTATGCCACAATCGCATTTGTCCCGCTCTCTGTTTTGTATCAATTCGGGAGGGCTTTCTGTTTCTTCGCCTGGTTGTATGCCCTGAGGCGGATCGGTTTTTCCGGGCTCAGAGCCAGGAAGTCTCTTGCCTGATCCGGAATCATAATCATTCCAAAAATCCTGAACATCGGGCAGATTTGGAATCGCTGGAGGGACCTTCAAAACTTTTGCTTCTGCGCCAACAGCTTCGAAGGTATTCCAAAAGTCATCTACCCCCTGTTCAATCTTATCCAATTGTGGCTTTGGAATCTCTTCAATCGGCTTATTGCTACTTTGCTCAAGCTGGCGAATGGTATTGTCTCTGAAATCGCCTTTGCGGTAACTTTCGCCGCTTAATGCACTGGAATACAACCAAAAAGTCTGCTGGATGACTGCTTCTCTCTCCTTTTCCGGGTTATTTCTAAATGGTGTTTGAATACCGCCTTGCGGCTTCAGTTCGTCGTAAGTTTTCATTATTCTGTTAAGCGCGTCTGCCAAAATCGGGACTGCTAAAGACGGGTATTCATTAGGGTCTATCGGAACGGGAATTGGAAAATCTGTTCCGGGAATATTGGGCGCAGGACTTATAAGTACCGGAATACACTCAGCAGCCCCGGAATTTGCACCCTGGGGCAGCTGATCGGGAAATGGTAATCCAGCCAATGGCCGGGGCCTGGTATTAAGCAGGATGCGGACTGCCTCTTCAAGTGGCATAGCCGTTTGGGTCGGTGCGATTACAGTAGTAGTGCCCGGCGGATTCATGGGTTCCGGAGCGGCAGGTGGGCCGCCAATTTGGGTGGGTACGCTTACCCATTGACTGACTGGCGGCATGCCATCTCCGGCAGGCACAGGAGGTCGGTGGATGTCGGTGCAGAAGCCCTGAACAGGTACCGTCAACCTTTGTCCCGGCAATAGTTCTATCGGGGGGATAGTAGGTACGATATAGGGTTGATATTGTCCTGAAGCAGGAATGAAAAGCGGGGTCGGTACGGGAGGTTTTATACTGCCGTCAAACGGTTCCGAACCAGGACCAAATTGGACAATTACCGGACGATCTGTTGGGTTATAAAGCGTTAGGTCAGCGATGTGACCGGTTGTGCGCCCGGTGCCTTTTGCAACAATTGAATTAGTCACCTGAGGAAGCGAACTTGCAGGCGCCGGTATTAAGGTATGGGCAGATGGTGGTAAAGAAGGAATCCGAAAATTCGGCACATCTGCTTCTGTTCCGGTTTGTACAATAGCATTCCACAACTGGTTAATACCCTCAGTTAATGTCGGATTTGGGTTTGAGCCCTGATCAGGTGTTTTTTGCCAGGTCTGGCGGATGCGTTCGCAAAATGTATTGAAATCATAAGGCACTGACCCGCCGGAAGTATATACCCAAATGGTGTGCTGGATGATGCTTTCTCTTTCTTTTTCAGGATTGCCGCTTAAAGGCGTAAAAAACTGCCCGTCTTGCTGAAGTGATTCCGCAGCCCGAATAATTTTTTGCAGGACGTCCTGCTGTGGCGAATTTGGGTTTGCACCAGAGCCTTCCGGAATGCTTAAAATTGTGCCTGCCGGCGGGGGCGTTAAAAATGCATCTGTGCAGTAACCCTTCAGTGGAATATTTACGGTGCTGCCGGGAGGAATATCTGTCGAAATACTTTCGGGAATAAAATAAGATTGATATCGACCGCCTGTAGATGTTGAAAATGGACCGATATCAAGATGCTGTAAATTGTTTGTCGTATTGGTTAAACGGATATCTGCGACATGGCCTGTTGTTCTTCCGGTAGCAGTAGCGGTGCGCCGGATATTTCGTGATTCAGATTGCCCGGCCAATTCCAGAACATTCAAAATGACAAGCAGCAGGATGATGTAGCTTTTTCTCATGGCAGAAGTTTTTGATGAGGCAGAGGATGACTCTGAATCGCTTTATTGTAAAACTGACAAGGAAGATGTACACAACCAGAGGAAAGCATTTGTTGCAAGATAAGTCATAATTCATTCATTTGCAATAGGAAAGGAGTGCTTTTTTTGATGTTGAGCCAGTCGATTATTTCCACGAATGATCATGTAATCGGATGTATTCGTTTTTCAAGATTCCGTTCCAAAAAATAAAAGACAATTTTTTTATTAAAAAATCTTCTTGCGCTGGGTACCTCCAATTCATTCGTCACACATGATTGCGAGAACGATGCAAAAGTGCACAAAACACCATACAACATCCCTCATCTGCCCCTTTGAAGGGCAGCCGCGGAAGCCGAAAAGCGGATAAAGAGTAGGCACATCATTCACCTAATTTTCAATTAAAAAACATTGTTTCAATCATGAAAACAAGAACCATTTTATTTTCCCTGAGCGTATTGTTTACCTTGTTGTTTTCGATTCAGGCGCAAGCGCAAAGACCAACCGCACAAAAATTGCCATTTGGCATTACCGATCAGCAGGTCCGTGACCACAAAATCGATCCTGAAAACCTGCGGGTTTTTAAGACGGAAGAAGAACTGAAAGAAGTAGATTTTAAATTCGATCCGGGCGCTTTACCACAGGCAAAGAATGGAACGACGCTGAATTCCAATGCTTTTGCCAGCCAGTTTCACAATGCCATAAAAAACCAGGTGACGGGTTATGCCCTGCAATTGCGCAAAAATGGCGCTCCAAACCAGACGCTGATCTGGAACTGGGCCAAAACCCCGGCCAATGGCAGCAAAGGGTGGACACTTGATACCCGCATGCATGTTGCCAGCGTGAGCAAGCTGATTACCGGCATCGCTATGTACAAACTGCTGGACTCAAAAGGGATTTCTATTGATGCCAAAATCATCAATTACCTCCCCGCATATTGGGTAAAAGGTCCGAAAATCAACCAGATTAGCTTCCGCAACCTATTGAACCACACCTCCGGAATAGAAGTACCCGGCTCTGCAACCAACTTTGCTACGATGAAAAGTGAAATTCAGGCTGGCGTTGCAGCAGTAGGCGGATACCAATATGAAAACACCAACTTTGGTCTTTGCCGTATCCTGATCTCCATCATAAACGGTGATATCGACAAAAATGCCAACTTCGGCATCATGAACGATGTAACCTGGGACCTCATCACGATCAACGCTTACCGCAACTATGTTCAGGCTAAAGTACTCACACCGGCAGGCGTAGCCAGTGCAGGTTTCACGACACCGGCAAGCAACAACGCTTTTGCTTATCGTTTCCCACACCTCAACCTCGGCGGTTGGGACTCAGGTAACCTGTCGACTGTAAGTGGCGGTGCAGGCTGGAGACTTTCGGTCAATGAAGTGTTGAAAGTAATGGACCACCTCCGTCGCAAAAACACCATCCTCCCGGCTGCCAAAGCGCAATACCTGCTGGATAACAAACTGGGGCTGGACCGTGTCATCAATACACCTGCAGGCAAAATGTACGATAAAAACGGTTCCTGGGGAACTGGTGCAGGCGACACCGAACAGTGTGTAGCGACTTTTCTGCCAGGCGGTTATGAGATCGTTGTTTTCGTAAACTCGCCCATCGGAGCAGGCGCAGCCTCCTTGCGCAACATGGTTAGGGATGTTTATCTGGCAAATTTGCAATAGCCATAAAGGCCATTTGCCTCATCAACCAGAAGTTTTTCAATAAAAAATAAAAATCGCGCTGTGCCATCTGAGTACGGCGCGATTTTTTTTGTCTGTCAGACAGATGCGAAGGCCTCTTATTATTTGACACGCTTCATTTTTTTCAAGCATCTAACAATCAGCAGCCAACAAAAGTATCTTTTCAGTGATGGGTGGTCATGAAGGCCTGTTGGTCATGCAAAATTGAAAGTGGAATACATGCCGAAAACATGAAAATGACCTTTGAAAAGAGGGGGTACCCCATGATCATGTGGTTGGAGCAATGAATTGGCGGGACTAACTTTGTGATCAGATAGACGAAAACATCATTTGATTAAAGATATTTTTTCTTCTCACCAATCAACAAGAAGCGTGTTTTTGTGTCGGGGACTTCCTTTACGGGAAAGTCCCTTATTTTTAAAACATTCAGTTAGCAAAACATAAAACTAAGCTCCTCAAAAGAGAACCGCCCCAGAGCGGTTTTCTTTTTTTTTACTTGTAAGTTAAGCGCTTATTACATTTCTTTCCTCAACCACTTCGCATTCTTGCTTCGCTGGAAGTATAATTTTTCGGATATTCGCACGAATTTTTAAACAATCCGAATTAAAGATGAACAAAACAAAATTGATCGGGCTGGTTATTGGTACCTTTTTACTGGGCGCCTTTACTTATCAGCAGGTTGTTAAAGTCATTACCGCGGCAGATGTTCGTGGTGCAGCCAATATCGCAGGATTGGAATTTACCCAATCTGAAATTGATTCTCTGTTGCCGGGCCTGGATGATTATCGCAAAAGCTACGAGGCTATTAGAAAAGTAAATTTGCCAAATTCGGCAAGTTTGCCTTTGATTTTCAATCCAATACCTCCCGGATATCAACTCCCGCCGGCTTCTTTTATGGGTGGATTCAGCAGTAGCGGAAACGCACAGCTGCCTAACAATATGGATGATCTGGCATATTACTCCATCAGCCAATTGTCTAAATTGATCATAGGTAAAAAAATCACTTCCGAGGAACTGACGAAGTACTTTATCGAACGTCTCAAGAAGTATGATCCGAAACTCAAGTGTGTGGTCACGCTTACGGAGAAGACAGCATTGGAAGAAGCGCGTAAAGCTGATGAAGATCTGAAAAATGGTGAGTACAAAGGCATGCTTCACGGCATCCCTTATGGTTTGAAGGATATTGTTTCCGCAAAAGGCTATCCGACTACCTGGGGGTCTAAAATTTTCAAAGATCAGTCTTTCACCTACGACGCCACTGTTGTGGAAAAATTGAGAGCGGCCGGCGCTGTGCTGGTTGCTAAACTGAGCGTTGGAGAACTGGCCATGGGAGATACCTGGTTTGGCGGGCAGACCAAAAATCCGTGGGATGTAAAAACTGGCTCCAGTGGTTCTTCTGCCGGCTCAGCTGCTGCTGTTGCTGCCGGACTGGTACCTTTTGCCATTGGCACGGAAACACTGGGTTCTATTGTTTCTCCGGCCACGACCTGTGGCGTAACGGGCTTGCGCCCTACTTTCGGGCGGGTCAGCCGTTACGGCGTGATGACGCTCAACTGGACGATGGACAAAGTCGGTCCCATTGCGAGAAGCGCTGAAGAATGCGCCATCGTTTTGAGCTATATCAATGGCGCCGACAACAAAGATATGTCTGTCATCAATCAGCCATTTACTTATGACGCATCTATTAAAAGCAACAAAAAGCTCAAAATCGGTTACCTGAAAAAAGATTTTGACAAGGATTATCCTTTCAAGTCTCAGGATTCCATGACGCTGAAAACACTTCAGGCCATGGGTTACGAGTTGAAAGCCATTGAGTTGCCTGAGTTTCCAGACATCAGTTTTCTGATTGAAGTGGAAGCCGCCGCCGCTTTTGATGAACTTACCCGCACAAATAAAGACGATCAGATGGTGCGCCAGACCAAAAATGCCTGGCCTAATGCTTTTCGCCAGGCGCGTATGATCCCCGCTGTGGAGTATGTTCAGGCCAACCGGGTGCGTGGACAAATGATGATGGAGATGGAAAAGTTGTTTAAAGACATCGATGTCTACATCAATCCGACCTGGGCCAGCAGCAGTTTGCTGACGACCAACCTGACCGGTTATCCCTGTGTCGTGGTTCCAAACGGCATGAGAAACAACAAGCCGACCAGCATTACCTTTACCGGCAAGTTGTTTGAAGAGGCTAAACTGTTGGGATTCGCTCAGGCCTATCAGGAGTATACGGACTTCAATCAGCAGAAACCGAAACTTGATTAACAAACGTCTGATTTATCTGTCGGTGACCGATAGGTAAAAAGCAGATGATCAGCTAAATAGACAGCCAATAATTAGGATCCGGGAGATGGGTTTAGGTGGGGCGCCATATTTATGGCAACCTGCAGCCCATCTCCGGCATCCAATAATCTGACGAACATGCTATTCCGTTTTATCGTTGTACTCGGTTGCATTGTGATGTTCATCAATGGATGCAACAGTCTGATTTCCCAAAACTTCGGCACACATAAACTGCGCACGTTGTCGATGGAGCAGGTGGTGCGGGAAAACATCGGCGATGCCGATTACATTGAAGTTTCGGGCGCATGGCAAAGTGGCGACTACATTCATGCACCGGGGGGGCGCACATCTAAAAAGCCCATACTGATATACCCGCTTCTGGATAGAGCACAGTTGACTGCACTGGACAGCAACCAGGTCGTTCAACCTGCTATTGTTGCCTGGACGGAGGAGTTTGCACCTGACTGTGTAGAGAAAAAGAATTGCATCGAACGGAGGGAATTTACCCTTAAAGGCATTGTTCGCAACATACCCAAAGAAAAAAACCGTTCGGGCGAACTTCCTGCATCGCGTTATCAACTGCCGGAAAATGTCATTTTTGTGGAAGTGAACAAAGCGCCAATTGCGTGGTACTGGAATTTAGCCATGATGGTGGGGGCCGTTGCACTTGCTTTTGCCCTTGAACTTCGGTCCTTTAAAAGAACAAAACCTGTAAATAACAATTTATGAAAATGAGCCGCCAACGCATCGTAGCAGGAAACTGGAAAATGAACAAGACCTACGAAGAAGGTCGCACCCTTGTCAAAGAAGTCGTCGGTCAACTCCAGCCTTCCGACACGCTCGTTATTCTTTGCCCGCCATTTATGCATCTTAACGGCATCAGCGGACAAATCAAAGACATGCGTAACCTTAAACTTGGGGCACAAAATTGCCACCAGGAGTCTGCCGGAGCCTATACCGGTGAAATTTCGGCGTCTATGCTTCAGTCAGTTGGCGCAGAATTTGTCATTTTAGGGCATTCCGAACGCCGTGAATATTTTGGAGAGACGGATGAACTGATCGCTAAAAAAATTGACGCGGCCCTGGGAGCAGGACTGCGGCCGATCTATTGCTGCGGTGAAAAACTTGATGTGCGCGAAGCCGGTGGCCATGCTGATCTGGTGAGCAATCAGATTGAAACGGCACTGTTTCATTTGTCGCCGGAAGATTTTGGGAAAGTGGTCATTGCCTACGAACCCGTATGGGCCATCGGAACCGGTAAAACAGCTACTTCACAGCAAGCCCAGGAGATGCATGCACATATCCGCAATCTGATTGCCTCCAAATACGGCCCGGAAGTCGCAGCATTCACTTCCATCC
This sequence comes from uncultured Saprospiraceae bacterium, assembly GCA_937926205.1. Classification (GTDB taxonomy): domain Bacteria; phylum Bacteroidota; class Bacteroidia; order Chitinophagales; family Saprospiraceae; genus JABWAJ01. Next base: position 141,084 of record CALEYL010000031.1, on the reverse strand, counting down.
TTTATGGTGGCAGTTGCAATCCATCTAACGCAAAAGAATTGTTTGCACAGCCCGATGTAGACGGTGGGCTGATTGGTGGCGCATCGTTAAAAGCTGCAGATTTTGTGGCAATTGTGAATGCTTTTTGAAAAGGGCTCATGAATGAATACCCATGAGTACCAAACTGACCATACCTTTTTATGCCTTTAAACTCCATTTTCATGCGGGCAGTACGCTGACAATGCCCCTGAATGACTCAAATGCCCTGCGTTTGGGGCAACCTTTAAGGGTCGTTGCAGAACAATATGCCGCTTCTCTACAGCAGGCGGTTTTGAATAAAGGGCAGTTTCATGTCCTTCTGGAAACTTATCGCAAGGGAGATTTTCTTAAGAATTTTCTGCATGTAACTTTCCCCAAAGCAGGCGACGGATTTAGTTTTCCAAAATTTGACTTGCAGTTTGAATATTACATCAACGAACAGGACGGTGGTTTTTGGGGCATCGTTCCCGCTCTTGGTATGGAAGGTTTTGGGAAGGATGCGGAATCCCTGCTGGCCAATCTTCAGGAGACCATTCGCCTGGAGTTTGCCGCTAATCGCCGCTTAACTTATGTGCAAAATATTGTTTCAACGATATGGTTTCAGGCCATCGAGTTGCAACAGCATCCCATGAATCTCGAATTTCCCCGTCCCGCTGAAGTAGAAAAATCGCGTGAGAGCCAGCAGGCATCCATGCTTGAAAAAGTAGTTTCACCTCTTGAAATACAGCGCCAGGAAGTATACGGCCGCCAACCCGACCTCGAACAATTGTCGAGAGCTATGAAAGGACGGTTCAACCGAAACGTTTTATTGGTAGGTCCATCCGGTGTAGGTAAAACAGCGCTGGTGCGTGAAATGGCGCATCAACACAAAAAATTCAAAATTAAGGGCCGTATTCTGGAAACGACTGCTTCTGTAATGATCAAGGAATTGATGACAGAAGAGGCCGGGTGGGAATTCAATCTTCCGATTTTATGCAAGGAATTGTCTGTTACGGAAGATTATTTGTTTGTCCGGAATATGGCGGAATTGTTTGAGGTGGGCAAATACGAAGGCAATGAAGTCAGCATTGCAGAGTACCTGCTGCCTTTTCTGAGCAGGGGCGAAATCACCATGATTTCTGAATGTACGGAAGAAGAACTTTCACAGATTGAACTAAAGAGCCCGGTTTTTCTAAGCCAGTTTCAGCTCATCCGATTGGAAGAACCTTCGGAAGCAGAACTGGAATTTATGGTCATGTCCAAAATTCAGGGCATGGCTGCTGCAGACAATATTGTAATTGAGGAAGAAGCCATACGCGAGGCCATTCGTCTGCATCGGCGCTTTGCCCCTTATTCGGGCATGCCGGGTAAACCCATTCGTTTCCTGGAAGCTTGTCTGCTGCACGAAAAATCATCTCCGGTCGTTCGGATGATCAGCCGTCCGCAAATCATACAACGTTTTTGTGAGGAAAGCGGGATGCCTTCATTCATTGTAGATCCGGACATTCCCATGGATGGCATGGCCGTACTGAGGCATTTCAACGATCAGGTTTTTGGCCAGGAAACAGCCGTTGCCGTACTGGCTAATGTGTTGACCGGCGTAAAAACGGCGCTATCAAAAACAGGTAAACCCATTGCTTCGCTTCTGTTTGTAGGGCCCACCGGGGTTGGAAAAACAGAAGTAGCAAAAGTGCTGGCATCTTTTATGTTTGGCAGCCGCGACCGGATGGTCCGCTTCGACATGAGCGAATTTTCGGACTATGGAGCCGTTAGCAGGCTTATTGGCAGCGCCCGAACGGACGGGCAATTGACTTCGGCAGTACGTCGGGAACCTTTCTGCGTTTTGCTTTTTGATGAAATAGAAAAAGCGGATTCGGGCTTTTTTGACTTGCTTTTGCAGATTTTGGGAGAGGGGCGTCTCAGTGACGGCCAGGGGCGGGTCGTAAATTTTTGCAGCGCCATCATCATCATGACTTCCAATATCGGGGCCGCACGCTTTCAAATGGGGCGAGTCAGGCTGCAACAGGGGGCGGAACAGGAGGAGGCCATTGCGCATTTTCTGAACGAAGCCCAGAAATATTTTCGCCCGGAATTATTCAATCGCATGGATGAACTGGTGCCTTTCTCACCGCTTGATCCATTATCGGTCCGGTTTGTTATTGAGCGGGAAATCGCTCTGCTCAGACAACGAGAGGGCATACGTTTTCGCCGCATGTCGTTGAAAATAGAAGAGCCCGTTATGGATTATCTGGCCGACCAGGGCTATCATGAAAAATATGGCGCGCGGTATTTGCAACGCACCATCAGGGAGCAATTGGTGTTGCCATTGTCCCGTCGTCTGAATCAGGAGGATTTTGATGAGCGCCTGGATGTATTGGTTGAAATGGCAGAAGGTTCGCCAGTCATTCGGATCAAACGCGACCCGCTTGCGCTCGATTTGCTGCTGGAAGAACTGGAAAAAGCCAATTATGCCAACTATGGGGGCACTTTACGCAGGCGGATTCAAGGGGTTCGCACGGGATACCTTTTTAGTAGTTATTCCAGTGAAATGCATGACCTTGAGCGCCAGTCGAGCAAAGAAAAACAGCGCTTCTGGAAACAGCCGCAACAGGCTGCCCGGTATTCCACTTTGCTGAACCTTTCAGACCGAGGCCTCGAACTAAACGAGCGCATCGAATCTATTGAAATGGCATTAAGCATCGCTGTTTTGGGCATCGAACCTTATCAGCCTGCTCTTTTGGAAGCGATTGAAAAATGGGAGACTGATTTTTTTCTCTGGAAAAAGGCCCTTTGCGAAGCGTCAAGTGCTGAAGGTAACTGTTGTTTTTTACACATTTACGGCGCACAGCCACAGGAAATTTGTGCGTTTTACCGTTTCCTTTTTGAACAGGCTGGTTACTATTACAACAGCGCTGCGATTTGGTTTCGGGACAGTTATTATCAGGCGATGAAAGCGGAGGCAGAAGCGAGTAAAACGGCCAAAGATCCTTTTTTCCGGACGCTGGGCGAACCCAATTCGCATGAAATACCCGAGCCCAATGAACCGGGAGATGTACTCTTTGGTATGGTATTTAAAGTTGAGGGTCCTTGTGCTTACCTGATGCTTGAATCAGAAGAAGGTCTGCAACGCTGGAGAAGTAAAGACGGCAAGGATCACAACTATCTGGTAAAAGTCTCCAATGAATCATTAGTGACCCCGATGAAAATTCACCGTCATGATTTCTATGCACAAGAACAACCACGTCGTATCCTGACTGTAAACACCTTAAAAGATACGATTTACCAAATCAATCGCGAATACCAGCGCGAGGAGTGGAAATTGTTGTTGTATAAATCTTTGGAAGCTCAATTTAAAATTCGTTTAGATGAAGAAGTTGCCTGAATTTGCTCGTTTTTTCCTTGTTGCCATTTTCAGCATGGCATTATTGGGTATATCGTATGCTCAACCTGCCGTTTCGACGACTGATGATGCGACCCCTACCGGCTTTTACTGGGTTACCTTTAAAAACAAAGCAGGTACGCCTTATTCTGTGAAAAATCCTGAAGCCTTTTTATCCCCTAAAGCGCTGGCTCGTAGAGAAAAAGCCAATATACCTGTGACGACTCAGGACTTACCGGTCAACCCAAAACACGTTAACCAGTTGGTAGAAAGCGGCGCTGTGGTTCAATATACTTCCCGTTGGTTTAATGCAGCTACCATAAAGGCTACAGCTGATGTCGCCAAAAAACTGGAAGCGCTGCCCAATGTGGCGTCGGTCGCTTTTGTGGGCAAAACGCCTGTTGTCAGCGTCTGGAAAAACAAAGCGCCGGAAGGCACTTTTGATGCTGAGCGCAAAGCGGCCCCCATCGACAGCCTTCATTATGGTTATGCCGATCAGCAAATCAGGCAATTGAATGGCCAGAGCCTTCACGCACTTGGATACCTGGGAGCCGGCATTACCGTGGTGGTGCTGGATGGCGGTTTTACCAGTGCCGATAAACAGTTCGTATTTGACAGCCTGCGGGTAAAACATTTGCTGACGCCTGCACGTGATTTTGTGGACAACGACTGGGAAGTGTGTGAATCCAGTTCGCACGGCACGCAGGTGCTCTCCGTTATGGCTGGAAATCAACCCGGCGTTTTGGTGGGTGGGGCTCCAAATGCGGCTTATGTACTGGTAAAAACAGAAGATGTACGCTCGGAATACCGGGTCGAAGAATGCAACTGGATTGCCGGCCTTGAATTTGCCGACAGTATTGGTGCAGATATCGTCAACTCTTCGCTGGGCTACACTACTTTCAGCGATACCTCCATGGATTACGAATACCGCAATCTCGACGGTACCTCCAATGCCAGCCAGGCAGCTGAACTGGCTACAGCCAGGGGAATGATCGTTGTGAACAGTGCAGGAAATGAAGGCAGCTCCGATTGGAAGTACGTAGGGGTGCCTGCCGATTCTAAAGGCGCTTTTTCAATTGGCGCAGTGAATTCTAAGGGAGAAAAGGCCGGATTCAGCTCTTTCGGACCAACGGCCGATGGGAGAATCAAGCCGGATGTTTCTGCCCCCGGCGCCCGCGTTATGGCAGCGAGTGCTTCTTCTAACCAGATACGCCCAACCAGCGGCACCTCTTTATCTGCTCCGATGATATCCGGGATGATCGCAGCATTGTGGAGCGCTTTTCCTGAAAAAACCAATGCTGAAATCATGGACGCTGTGCGCAAAAGCGGGAGCCAGGCCGATGCACCGGATAATGAACTGGGATATGGCATTCCTGATTTTCTCAAAGCTTATCAGTTGTTGAAAGGGAAGATGGTGGAAAAGCCCTGAATAGTGTCTGTCTTTACCGGCCTGCCGGCAGGTAAAGCTCAGACACGATACTAAATGGACAGACACGAAGTAGCGCTTGTGCGGAATTTCATCAATGAAATTCCGCACAAGCGCTTATTTTTGCGCCGCGAAATATTTCCTAATCGAATAAAACGACTCAAACCATGATTATTGGAGTTCCAAAAGAAATTAAAAATAACGAAAACCGCGTTGCCCTGACGCCTGCAGGTGCGTTGGAGCTGAGCAAACGCGGGCACGCTGTGTACGTGCAAGCTTCAGCGGGGGAAAGCAGCGGGTTTTCGGATGATAAATATGAAGGCGCCGGCGCTAAGATTCTCCCGACAATCGAAGACGTTTACAGCATGGCCGAAATGATCATCAAAGTAAAAGAACCAATTGAAGAGGAATACCCGCTTATTCAGCCGGACCAGCTCCTGTTTACCTATTTTCACTTTGCTTCCTACGAGCCGCTTACCAATGCCATGATTGCGAGCAACGCCATCTGTCTGGCTTACGAAACGGTAGAGCTACCGGATCGCTCGCTGCCCCTGCTGATTCCAATGTCGGAAGTTGCGGGCCGTATGGCCATTCAGGAAGGCGCAAAGTACCTTGAAAAACCGGTAAAAGGGCGGGGTGTCCTGCTCGGCGGTGTACCGGGCGTTCCTCCGGGCCGCGTATTGGTTATTGGCGGTGGTATTGTAGGCATGCAATCGGCGAAAATGGCAGCCGGCCTTGGCGCTCAGGTGACCATCCTCGATGTGAGTCTGCCCCGCCTGCGCTACCTCGCCGATGTCATGCCGGCAAATGTGACGACCATTTATTCCAACGAATACAACATCAGAGAACTGGTGCGCGACCACGACCTGATCGTCGGAGCGATTCTGATCCCGGGCGCCAAAGCACCGAAACTCATTACCCGCGACATGCTCAAAACCATGCAACCCGGCACGGTTATGGTTGATGTTGCAGTCGATCAGGGTGGTTGTTTTGAGACCACCAAACCGACTACGCACGAAAATCCGACCTACATCATCGATGATGTGGTTCATTACTGTGTGGCCAACATGCCCGGCGCAGTACCTTATACTTCTACCATCGCCCTTACCAATGCGACGCTGCCATATGCCATTCAACTCGCTAATAAAGGCTGGAAACAGGCTTGCGCTGAAAACCAGGCCCTCAAACTTGGCCTGAATGTGGTGAACGGTAAAGTGGTTTACAAAGGCGTATCCGAAGCATTTGGATTGCCTTACCACGATGTGAGCGAAGTGCTGTAAAGCAAAGGGCAAGTTGGCAAAAGGCAATAGCCTGATGTCAGCCTGATTGAAAAAGAAAAATATGGCGGGCGGGAACCACACGGTCTCGCCCGTTTTTTTGGTGAATGTCCAATGCGCAGACTCACCTAATTATCCCTGACGTATTAGCTATTAATAGCATCATTATTAAATAATAGGATTGTGCGTTTGGTAAGTGCTTCTTTTCCCTTTTGTGAGATAAATTAAAATGCGCCGTTTTGCAAGACAAAAACGCTCCACTTTCTTGCCATTTACCCTAAAAAAACCGACTTTCCCACCAAAATCAGGCACCATGTCCAATTTTTGGATCAAACTTCGTTATCGTGGTCGGTTGCGCAATCCGGAAGATGTAGCATTGCTCGCTGATGAAGTAGAAGATATTTGTCGCTCCCGAAATTGGAAATACCATTTATGGGAGGAGGACTGGTCTAAACCGGCTTCGGTGGATCTGTACAACGACGATGGCGTTCTGATTGCCGAAGGCCATGCACCATTGCAAGGTATTACCTTCCAACCACATTCGGAATGTGAAACCATCTGGCTTACCTTTACGCCGGACGGCATCTTACAGTCGTTGTTTACGCTGAATGACCCCACCTGGACTGCCGACGATGCGACATACCCCTGGTCGCGCGTAAAAACTGGCTTCGATGGTGCTGTTACACACCTAGCCATTTGCCAATTGTTTTTTTACTTAGCGGAAAAGTACTTCGATCATTTCGAGTGTTCCGATGAGTCGGCGTATTGGAAACACCGTGACGATGCGCGACTTGAAACCTGGTTGAACGAAGCAGCAGCCCAATATGAGCTGATGCAGCAAGAAATAGCTGCCCTGGAAGCCAACGAATCGCTGGAACCTTCTATACGGGATGAAATCTTCTACAATTTGATCAAGGCTTATGGGAATCGTTTTCGAAGGCAGGAAGAATAAATTGTAAAACCCGGAAAATCGAGTGAATTCTCAAAAAGCAGGCGCCATATCCTGAAAAAACGGAGTGCCGAGTAACCGGCACCTCAGCGGCCTCAGCGGCACCTTTGCGCCTTAGCGGGAAAAGAACCCCGCAAAGTACGCGGAGGACTCGCCAAGGCCGCAAAGTAAAACCCCATTCCCGTTTTCTGAGACACACTTGAAACCAGAAAAAGTAATGTTACATGCGTGCGTGAGCGTTTGGAAATGCTAATAAAACCCTGTATTTTTGTAGCAAGCAAGGAAAATAGTGTCGTCATGAATATTGTTTTGGAACTACCGGAAGCTTTGGAACATCAACTACGTGAAGAAGCTGCGCGACAGGGTGTAAGCCTGAATCGCCATATCGTTGAACGACTGGTTGACAAAAGCGCCAATCAAGAGGAAATTCCTTTAACGGAAGGGGACTTGCTTCAAAAAATTAACCTTGGAATCGCTGAAGAAGAATGGACACGATTTCACGCTCTGGTTGCGCTGCGCAAATCTGCTCAGATCAGCGAAGCGGAGCAGCAAGAGTTAATGGCCTTAACCGATAAGATTGAAGCTGCCAACGCAGACCGCCTTCCTTATTTAGTTGAACTTGCCCGCCTTCGTAAGGTTACGCTACCCCAACTGATGAATGACCTGGGGTTAAATGCTCCTTTATTTATTTATGACTAAGAAGGACAAGATATTTATTCGACAACGGGCTTCTGCTTGCTGTGAATATTGCTTGTCTCAGGATCAGTTTTCTTCCACTTCGTTTTCAATCGAACACATTTTCCCGTTGGCAAAAGCCGGGACAAACAATTTAGACAATCTTGCCTTTTCCTGTCAAGGGTGCAATAATTATAAAGGATTTGCAACAGATGCGATTGACCCAGTGACCGGATTGATCGCACCACTTTACAACCCAAGAACAGATAGCTGGATCATGCATTTTCAATGGATAGAAGATTATTCCATAATTGCCGGAATTTCTCCAACAGGGCGAGCCACGATTCAAAGGTTACGGCTCAATCGCCCTAACGTTGTGCGACTTCGGCAAGTTTTGTTATTGCTTACACTACATCCTCCATACTGACGCCATTCAAGGTATGGCTTACCTAGCTGAGTGAATTCTCAAAAAGCAGGCGCCATATCCTGAAAAAATGGAATACCAATTGGACGGCACCTCAGCGGCCTCAGCGGCACCTTTGCGCCCTTAGCGGGAAAAGAACCCCGCAAAGTGCACCAAGGTCTCGCCAAGGCCGCTATAAGGACAATACAAAAATCCCATAGTGTGCGTTACCGCCAACTACGGGAGTGGTACTTCCTAATCGTACGCATAAAAGCTTGCAGCAATTTTAATTGCCCTGTCTTCGTAACCATCTGCGTAAGCGATGACTACAAGCAGGTTGGTGCTGCTTTTTTTGTCGAGCAAAGCCATTACAACAGCATTAACGCCATCTTTTCTGCCTTTGATGTAATAGCCGGAGAAGTCGTCTATATCAATAGCTTCTCCCTCCTCCACGACATCGTACTCAAGGCCTTTTGCCATTTCTACGACAGCGTCAGCCAGATCGTCGTCATTTATTTCTTCGTCCTGAACCGGGACGATGCTCAGAATCAGTTCGTCGTTGCCGGCTGTAAACTCTTCCGCGTTGTTGGCTTCGATTACAAAACTATTCGGCACTTTGAACCCGACACCGTGGGTATCCCAAAGCATGTCCGTCATTTGAGCCGACAAATTTGAAGCGCCAAAACACAGGAGACAAACTGCTACAAAAAGTGAAATTCTCATAGAAATGAAATTTATTGGTGAAAAAACAGGAATAATGAATTATTGATCTGAGGATAATAAGGGTTTTACACAAGGGGAGTGTTTCAGTATTTGAAGGTTGCTTTTGCGGGCGAAAGGTAGGTCAAGTTTTTAATATTCCATACCTTTGTGCCACAAATAAACCTAACCAAATTATGTTTAATAAAACCGAATTTTTGACGGAAAAAACAGCCGGCAAACACCAAAAATTGCGGGCGTGGGTAGACACCATTACCCGGTTTTGTGAGCCTGACGACGTCCAATGGTGCGATGGCTCCGAAGAAGAATACAACCGCACCACCCAATTGCTGGTCGACAAGGGCACTTTCATTCGGCTCGATCCGAAAAAGCGTCCAAACAGCTTTGCCTGCTTCTCTGATCCCAGCGATGTAGCGCGGGTGGAAGACCGCACATTTATTTGCAGCCGCACCCGCAGCGAGGCAGGGCCCAGCAACAATTGGGTGGAACCGCGCGAAATGAAAAACACACTGGAAGGCCTGTTGAAAGGCTGTATGCATGGCCGTACCCTTTATGTAATACCATTTTGCATGGGGCCGATTGGATCGCCGTTGTCTAAGATTGGCGTTCAGATCACCGATTCAGAGTATGTGGTGGTGAACATGAGGATTATGACGCGTATGGGCAGCAAAGTGCTCGACATGCTGGGAGATGACGGTGATTTTGTGAAATGCCTGCACACTGTGGGGGCGCCGCTCGAACCCGGGCAAACTGACGCCAAATGGCCATGTAATCCGACGACGAAGTACATCGTCCATTTTCCGGAAGAACGTTATATCGTTTCCTATGGTAGCGGCTATGGCGGCAACGCCTTGTTGGGTAAAAAGTGTTTTGCTTTGCGGATTGCTTCAGCCATTGCCAAAGACGAAGGATGGCTGGCAGAACACATGCTCATTCTGGGTGTGGAATCTCCGGAAGGAGAAAAGACCTACGTCGCAGCAGCTTTTCCAAGCGCCTGTGGCAAAACGAATTTTGCCATGCTCATCCCGCCAAAAGAAATGGAAGGCTGGAAAGTGACCACGGTTGGCGACGACATTGCCTGGATCCACCCGGGCGAAAAAGGCGGTTTGTATGCCATCAACCCGGAGGCAGGCTATTTTGGCGTAGCTCCCGGTACAAACGACAAAACGAACCCGAATGCCATGGCGAGCTGCAGCCGCAATTCTATATTTACCAATGTGGCCCTCACTTCAGACGGCGATGTCTGGTGGGAAGGGATGACAAAAGAAGTGCCTGCAGGACTGACCAACTGGCAGGGCCAGCCACACGATCCGGCCAGTGGCAAACCAGCAGCACATCCCAATTCGCGCTTTACAGCACCGGCTTCGCAGTGTCCCTGCGTAGACCCGGATTGGGAAAATCCCAACGGCGTTCCCATCAGTGCCTTTATCTTCGGCGGACGCCGTAGCACAGCAGTACCTTTGGTATACCAATCGTTCAACTGGAATTTCGGCGTTTACCTGGCCGCTACCATGGGCTCTGAAACAACGGCTGCAGCATTTGGCGAAATTGGCAGGGTGCGCCGCGACCCCTACGCGATGCTACCTTTCCTGGGCTACCACATGGGCGACTATTTCAACCACTGGCTGCAGTTTGGCCGCAACCTGCCCAATGCGCCTCGTATCTTCGGGGTAAACTGGTTCCGCAAAGACGAAAACGGCAATTTCCTATGGCCTGGGTTTGGCGAAAACATGCGGGTATTGAAATGGATTGTCGCCCGTGTAAAAGGTCAGGGCAGCGCTGTGGAAAGCCCCATTGGCTGGATGCCGCGCCACCGGGATATGGATTGGACCGGGCTGGATTTCAGCAGGGAGGATTTTGCTAAAATCATGGCTGTTGACCGCGAAGCCTGGAAAAAAGAATTACTGGCGCACGAAGAATTGTTCGCGCAACTATACGACCGCCTGCCCAAAGAATTTTATTTCATGCGGGAATTGCTGCTGTCTTCGCTCTGGCGATCGCCGGAACAATGGGGGTTAGCACCGGAAAGGGTCTAGTTTTAGGAATTTCTTAATGAAGATAAAAATGGGGTATTCCAAAATTCTTGGAGTGCCCTTTTTTATTTCATAATCCTGTCTCTAAACATTGGCAGGTTAGGTGCATGGCGTTAAAAAAGTATTAAAAAAGGTAATAATTTAACCAATATACTTGCCTGAAGTCGTAATAATTGGCATTACACCAAAATTAAACTGGATCATGAAAAAATCAATTGCCACCATCTGGATTATGCTGCTTTTGTCAGTAGCGGCCTTTACACAAAGCAATTTCCTTTATGCCGACGTTATGACAAGAGGCTTAACGAACTATCAAAGTTATTTTGCAGGACCAGCCCTAGGGTTTGAAAGCGTCCTTAAGAATAAAACGACCATCGGGTTTAAGGCAGGGTTGTTGTTCGCTGATAAAGCATACGATACGCCCGGGCGATATCGGCTTCGGGAACGCCTGCTGGTTTTTCAACCGGAGGTGAAATTCTACACCAACGAAACATTTAAAGGCTTTTATTTCGGCCTTCACCTCAACTACCAAAATTACGACCAAAAACTCAGGGATAAGCGGGATGACGTTACACTCCGGACGGTCGTAACAGAGATCAGTAACGGTTTTTTTGGCGCTGGAATTGACCTGGGTTTTATGACCGAAATTAATTCCCGGTTTAGTTTTGGCGTTGGCGCCTCTGCCGACCTGCTGTTTGATGTTTCCATCTTTGGAGAAGGAGAATTGGGAATTGGCCTGGATGCCCGGTTTGGTTATCGGTTTTGATGAAAATAGGCCATTCAGGCAATAACAACATGAGACATTCTGAATTTTTGGGGTGTCTCATTCGAATCAGGGGCTATTTTTATCGGGGAATGCCCCATTAGACGCTAAAGCGTCAATGGGCAAGCCTCTGTGGACTCTTTTTGGTCGCGGAGTTCCACGGAGTAAGGGAGTCTCGCGGAGTAATGCAAGCTGTTTTACGAAGAGCCTCATAAAACTCCGTGAAACTCCGCGTTTACTCTGTGAAACTCCGCGTCATTTTTAAACGGCAGATCTAGCTCTATGAGCGGTGCACCCGAAGTAGTTCGTGTTTTTCGTGTTTATTTAATTGTTTAATAGCCTATCTTTATCACAATATTAATGTAATCAAAAAACTAAAAAATGAAAAAATTACTGCCAACCTGCCTGTTTCTTTTTTATGCCACTACTGCATTTCTACAAATTTATGATCTGGAAGGTTTACCCAATAATTCAGATTACCCCCACGAATTTATGCATATTTATACCCAGGAACAAGCAAAGCAAATCGTTGCATATGCCAATAGTTTTGATAATCAAGTTGCTTATAAACAAGAAACAACTAAAAAGATTTTTGATTATATGAGAAGCTTGCTTAACGATGAACAGCGGGAAATGGTGTTGCAGCGGAAAGCAGAAACGGTGAACACCATAATTGAATTGAGGGAAAACAATTTGAACTTAAAATACAGCGAAGAACAAAAGAAATCAGGCTTAGCTTATTATGTGAACTTACCGGATTCCCTGCTTTTTCTACCTAAAATGGTAAAGTTCGTCACTTATTTTGAAACCATACAAAGCGCCGAGCAAAATGAGATCATTGAGGCTAAAAACGAGGCTGATCGTATGGAATGGCAACAAAATCTCAGAGCGCAATACAGAGAAGGGGATGCCAATTACCAGCAGCGCGCTGAAAGAGAACAACAAAAAATTCCTATTTATAAAGAATTATACGTTCCGAATATTGAAAAACTCAACCAAAAATTACTAAAAAAACTCAGTCCGCCCGATCGCCAGCTACTCGACAGCCTCAGAAATTTCTATTATTCCACACTCGACCGTTTGCGCCAGAATAAATTGTCGGACTGTCTGTCTGAAAATGGTGAAATTGCAGCTCCAAATACCCATGCATTTTTTTCAGCCCAATTCAATTTGGTAGAGATTGCACCACATCTCTGTCTTTTCTGGTGCCCTCAATATGGTTATCCCTTTGACGACAGCAGCCATATGGAATTTGCTCAAAAACTGGAATACCTGACATTGAAATACAAGACAGCCCTGAAACCATTGCGCAAAGCAAAAGAAAAACACAAAATGCAGGTGAAAGAAAAAATCGATGCGATGAAAACCCCGGAGGAACGTGCCCGTGATGCTGCCCGCGCCAAAGAACCCACATTAACCATCATAGCGTCCGAAGAATTTGCCGAAACAAATGACGTCGGAGACCTGTGGTTGTTTGATGCAAACAGAAAAGAATAAACATGATGAAAAAGGCCCCTCGCTCTAATCAACGAGGGGCCAAAGGACTTCAAATATTACGCTTCTATATCTTCCGTTTATTGGGCTATCATTTTGCCGCTGGCTACCATTCGGCCTTCGTGGCTGATTTTCCAGAAAAGCAGGCCTGCTGGTAATTCATCCCGCGTGACCAAACAACGCCTGTCACCAAATGATGCAATACGGACTTGACGTCCGGCGCCATCGTAGAGTTCAAGCGCATAGTAGCCGGTCGGCGCTTCTTCCGGCAATTCAAAGGTGGCTTCTGTGTTAAAAGGGTTAGGGTAGATGTTGATGTTCAAAGCCTGGGGTGTAGTCAATTCATCCGTTTTTACCAGAATGAAATCTTCATAAGTACGATGAACCGTATTCGTAATAATCGGCTCATTATTATCAAAGTAAATAGCGGCCTGGTTTTCAACGACAGTACCCTGCACCAAGCCGGATTCAGGATAAGCACGGAACAATACAAATCCCTGTGATCCTTCAAAGTTCGTCGTACTGTCCGGTAGCTGGATGTTGTTGAAAGTAAAATGCAAAATATGGTCGCTCAGTAATGTAAATTCATAAGGATGACTTGCTCCAAGCACTTCGGTTCGGGCAGCATTGAAATGAGGCGACAGGGTGTCACGTATGACCACAACAAAGGCAGTGTCATTTCCGGTATTCTGGAACCGGATGGTGTATTCAAGCGGCGTACCCGGACGAACGCTTTGCCCTTCGCCAAGGCCCAGCGGCGTGGCATTTTTGTCGTTTGGATCGTATGAATTGACAACGGGCAAACATTTGGTGACCGTAAATGGTCCGGCATTGCTGCTAAACCCGGTAGGAGAGCCCCCCATGCCCATGCAATTGTTCAGGGAAAAAACAACACTGGTATCTCCCGGAAAACCAGGTTCCTGTTGCAGGGTCATGATGATCGTAGCGGTATCATTGCCATGCGCAACGGTATGCATTTCCTCTGCTGCCGGCACCAGATTAATGACATCTCCCTCAAGCAACACAATCTGATCTTCGACTATAATGTAGTGCAGGGGAACTGAATTGGCAGCATTGCCGATGTTTTTAATGGTAAATTGAGCATTGTCTCCGTCACAGTCACCCGTTATGGTCATGATCGCGCCATTCCAACCCGGAGCTTCACCACAGAATTCTTCAGGGCTGATATTGGCCTCTATGCAGACAACATCGCCAATTTCCAGGCCACAATCGCCTAAAACCCGGATGCTTACACTGTTCCATCCTCCTCCCGGCGAAGGCAATACCTGTCCTAATTCAAACATAATGACATTCCCGTTTACCGAAGCAGGAGCAGGGGTTGCGCTAACATAGGAAACTCCGGGAGGAAGGATGACTTCCAGTGTTGCATCTTCAGCCGGAACGGCGCCATCATTTCGGTAATTGACATAAAAATTTCTTTCGAGACATGGCCGGATTCCTGTTGGCTGAATGCTTGCCCGCATTTGTGCACAATCAGTTTCTGCACGCGCGACAAAATCAGCGTTGACCAACTGCGGAACCGATCCGCTGACGCTTAGCATTTGTGAAGCCGGAGCACAAAAACTAAAGTTCTGGTTGTAAGGTACAGCTAAGACGGTGTAGTCGCCGGAAGAAACCATGAAGCTGTAATGGCCATTGATGTCTGTAAAACCGGTTGAAATGGTAGTGCCCAATTCATTCTGCAGGCGTACCACCCAATTTCTCAAGACAATATCTCCATTGTCGGCAGAACAATTGTTGTTCTGATCAAACCATAAGTTGCCGCTGATCTGGTGGAGAATCTGGGCGGTTTGCATCGGCAAATCGACAGAAGCGTTGCCATTGGCGCCTGCCGGGAAAGAAACATTCAGTTGTGCGTCCGGGCAAACAGTGTATTGAACCTGTGAAGCGATTGGCGTCAACGTATAGTCTCCCGCAGGGAGGGTAAAATGATAGCTGCCGTCTGCCGCCGTAAAAGCATAGAAATTCTGAGTGCCGTTATTTGCTTTGACTTGCGCATAAGGAATGCCTGTTTCAGAACCGGTAAGTGCGCAGTCTTCATCGCTGTCGTAACCTAATTTGCCGGAAATGGTATTCACGAAAATCCCGGAATTTTCACTTACCCGAAGCGCGCCAAAGAGGGTACCGGTTCTGCCTGCCCCAATGGCCCAGCCATCAGCAGTGGTATGACCGCTCAGATAATTCAGCTGATCCTGGCCGTCTGCAGGAGATTCTGCTGCCCAAATGACCGTGCCATCCTGTTGGATTCTGGCCATGAACCCAAGGTTCAAACTCGTGTAGCCGGCGATGAGGAAGGAACCGTCAGGGTAGAAACCAAGGCTGAAAATTTGACTGGTTGGAAGTTGCAGAGCAGGGGTTTGCCCGGTTTGATTGCCTTGTGCGTCATAAAAGCGCACGCTATAACTGTTGGGAGCTGTATGTACAACTACGCCAAAACCGCCGTCAGCCATTGCGGCAAGGATGTAATTCAGGTTTGCGATGGGAGCAGATTGCCAAACGATGTTGCTGTTTGCGTCAAGACGGGTTAGTATGTTGTTCCCTTGTGCATAATGCATCGTGACGATATCTCCTCCGGTTAGTTGCACGGCAGCACTGATCGAAGGTATTTCTTCGATTTCCTGTTCCGCTTCGATGCCGCCTGCTGCATTGAACCGGGTGACATAGCTGTGCCATGCATTCTGAGTGGTCAATTGTGAGCGTACGGTCATAAAACTACCATTGGCTAAGGCGTCAAGCGGAAACACATAGTTGAAATAGCCCGGGAAATTTTTTCCCCAGAGCAATTCGCCGTCAGGTGCAAGGCGTATCAGGTCATACCCGGCCGAGGTGTCGACAACACCATATGCGAACCCGCCGTCACTTAGCTCCAGGGGCAGGCTGCTGATTTCCGGATAAATGCCATATGGGGGAAGGCTGGGGTCTATGTAAGTGTTGTCCCAAACCACCTGAAGCTGGCCGTCAGTTTTAATGCCTCGCGTGTGGTGATTTTCATTAAGCTGTAAGCTGTTTCCGATGGTTCCCAGAAAAAAATATCCACCATCGGTAGTGGGTAAAGCGTAGGATCCGTAGGAATGAGAAAACCCACCAGGGGTTGGGAAAAGTATTTTTTGATTTTGCTGCGCCATAAGCGTCATGAACATGCCACTGAGGACAATGGACATCAGGGAGAGCAGGATATATTGTTTAAAATGTTTTTTCATGGCATAATTTTTTGATTCGATACAAAAGTCCGTCTCTTTCTCCTGGGTAACAAAATCATTTTTTGCAATTTATCAGAGCAGTTTTTGTATTATTATGTCGTTTTTTATTGATAAACAATTTTTTATGTGAATAGCTAATTGAACGATTTTTAAAACGCTTAAAAATGATTAACATGAAAATATTATGAAAGACAATTCCCTTGTAGAAATATTCAATGCGTTGAGCGCCTGGGAACTTCGCACTTTTCGGATTTGGCTGGAATCGCCCTGTTTTAACCGGAAAACCTCCCTGTTGCGATTGTTCGATTATCTGGAAGCCTGTCGGAAGAAAAGCGTTGAACCTGAAATGGATGCAGCATGCTCTGCTGTATTTGAGCCCCCATTGCCGGGGCATGCCAAGCTCCGCCACGAAATGAGTGCGATGATGAAGCTGTTGCGCGATTTTTTGACAGAGCAGGAATTGTCGGCTTTGCCGCAGCAAAGGTCATTATTGCTGCTTCAGGCCTTACGAAAGCGTGGTTTAAAAAAAAACCATGCCATTGTCATGAAGGAATCGGAGCGATTGCTGGATCAGGGCGCCATGCAGGATGCTTTTTCAGGTAACCTCTATCTGTTTCGCCTTGAAATGGAAAAATACGAGTGGGCCATTCGCTTTGAACGCAGTCCTGACTTTTCGTTTGACGGAATGGCTAAAAACTTAAGTGCCTGGTATGCCGGTCAGCTATTGCAAATTGCCTGTATCGAGCGCTCACAACAAGCGGTTCAACATCGGGATAAATTGGGAGAAGTTTGGCTTGAACCTCTGTTGCAGCAATTGCCAGGACTTCCGCAGGAAGCGTTTCCCGGAGTGGCATTGTATTATCACGGTTATCGCATGTTATCCGAACAAGAGGACAGCGCGCCGATAAGCGATTTCATTACTTTATTTGAACAACATCAAAGTCGTTTGCCCCGTCAGGAAGCCCGTAGTTTACTCATGCTGGCCATCAACCACGGCATCCGGCGGATCAATGAAGGAGACCGTATGGCTTTACGGAGTACCCTCGATTTTTATTTGTTGGGATTGGAAAAGCGCCTTCTTCAGGATGATAATGGCGTATTGTCTAAATACACTTACAACAATGTACTCATGAATTTTCTGGCGCTGGAAGAATGGGAAAAAGCAGCGCAGTTTCTGGAACATTACCGGGGGCAGTTGCCAGAGAAAGAAGCAGAAAACACCTACAGGTACAACCTGGCCATTTACCATTTTCGCCAGGGAAACTTTGATACAACCCTTGAATTGCTGCGCAACGTCAATTTTCCGGATGTAATGTACAACCTCGAAAGCCGTAAAATGCTGGTAAAAATCTATTTTGAACAAGGTGCTTCCGATGCGTTGGAATCCACGCTGGAAAACCTGCTGACCTGGTTGCGTCGCCACGGCGAAATCGGCTACCACCGCGAAATGTATCGCAATCTTGCCCGCTTTACCGGGCAGTTATTGCGGCTTAAACCAGGCGATAAAGCACAGAGCGGACGTTTGGAAAAGAGAATCCGCGATACACCTTTGGTGGCAGAAAGGGCATGGTTGCTGGAGAAATTGAAAAGAAACAGGCGCTGGAAATGAAATACGGCATGTTTCAACAATAGCAGAAAAGAAATGAGACACCCGAAAGTGTCGGATGTCTCATGGTTTGATATCAGA
The DNA here is from genome assembly GCA_937926205.1 of uncultured Saprospiraceae bacterium. Classification (GTDB taxonomy): domain Bacteria; phylum Bacteroidota; class Bacteroidia; order Chitinophagales; family Saprospiraceae; genus JABWAJ01. The sequence goes on along the minus strand of CALEYL010000031.1, from coordinate 123,060 downwards.
AATGGCAATGATGCTTTAGATCACAAAGCCAACCGTCAGTCCTATACCCCGCGTGCGCAGGTATGGTTTATTGTCGTTGTTGTTATTGGCGTCTTCATCCAGCAGGTTGTTAATGCCCAGGTTGTAACGGGCATCAATAAATAATTTACCGAGGTGGATGCCGGCGCCAAACGATGTACCCCAGTCCAGACGCTTTTCATTAAAGTCTTCGTCGGTATAATCGATGCTTTCTTCGCTGGTTGTTGTCTGGCCGAGAACAGTCAGCTCCTGCTTTACTTTTCCCGTAAGCGAATACCCGACAAAAGGGCCGCCAATAAGGTAAAAACCGGCGCCGTCGCCATCCGTACTTCCCAGTTTCAGTTTCAACAAGACAGGTACTTCCACATAATTATAAGTGACGCTTGTCATCAACTTGTTGTTTTCGTTGATGATGTATTCGGACTTTCCACCTTTTTGAATGAACAGGAATTCAGGTTGTATAGCAAATGGCCCTCCTATTGGGAGCTCAACGGTCAACCCACCCTGAAATCCAAGGATGGACTTGGCCTTGTAGTCCTCATATGTTGCCTCGTCGGGATCCTGTGAAAGGCTTGCGAGGTTGATGCCGGCTTTGATACCAACTTGCGCCCATGTCATGGTACCCATGAGCAGCACGGCAATAGCCAGTGCGTATTGCTTTATCCAATTTTGTGTAGTCATTTGAAACGTGTTTTAGTTAAAGAATTGCGTGTCCTTGTGTTTAAGAGGACCTTTTGATGATATAAAGATCCTCCCTTTTCTTTAGCGGCGTGTTACAGAATTAACGAAAGGTATTACATGATTCTTATGTGCAACAGACACTACTTACCTGCGGCTTCTACCCGTCGCACAAACTGGTTAGCCGTAGTCAAGTCAACTGCCTGAATTTCATACGTTTCGCCATCCGGCATTTTCAACACCAAATCCTTGGCTTTCATGCTTTCCAGGGCTTCCATAAACGCCGGGTTGTTGGAAGTGATGCTCATAATGCCTTGTTTGTATCCAAAGAAATAAAACAGTTGGCTCGGCGATTTAAGGTGCACATAAACCCGGTCGTCATTATCTGTTGTGGGCATTTTGAATTCGACATAACCCGTGACGACTTTGTTGAAAGATTCTCCATTCATACTCACCAACCCCAGATTGTTATCCGTTGTCACAAAAGACTGCAGATCCGGATCCCATCGCATTTTCAGGCGACTGAAAAGGAAGGTATAGTCGTTGTATTTTTTCGGAATATCAAGATACCCCGAACTGATGCCGTTGATGGCATCCTGCGCATCCTTTTCCTGAGGGAAAAGCTCGTTGGCAGCTTTTTTGTAGTAGTTGATGTCGGTCAGATAGGTGATGATACGCGCATCAAATCCTGCGGATTTAAAATCGTTGATCATGATGTTCATCAGCTTTTCCGGAACGATCAACTTTACCCCACTCATCAATTCTGCAGTCACGGGGATTTCAACAACAGGAGGCGGGCCGGGTTTCGGGGCTGCTGTGCTGTCAGGCTCTGCTGACATGATCTGGTCCGGTTCTGCAGGCATGGTCAGGTCGCCGGGCTCAGGTTCGGGAGCCGGTTCCGGGAATGCGGTTTCTGCAAAACCGGCAGCATCTACCTTAACGTACTTCAAACCGGATCCGATGTTGAAGCGCCCTTCCGCCAATACTTTTCCGTTTTTGTTATTGAAGGTAAAGATATTGCCTTTCAATTCATTGCGAACAATTTTAGAAGAATCGCCGAAGATGAAATGGTCTAATTTTTTATCGTATTTGAAAACGCCCTTTACCGGAAGAATCGGCCGGTCTTTACGGAAGGACAAGGGCATCATGGCCCGCGGGTAAACGCGTGCATTTTCCTTACTCAGGAACAAGCCTGTGAACAAGGGCTCGCCTTCAATGCTTTTGGGCGAATTAAAGGCTATCTGCAAGTCATTTTTATCCCCTTCGCTACTGACGGTAAACCAGGGTTTTAGTGGTAATTTTTCGGCTTCCAGACGGGCAAAACCATCGAAAGTCAGGTTTTTTGACTGTGCGTTCAAACTAATTTTACCCTGAAAAGAAGTTTTAAGGTCGATGTAGAAACTGTCTTTGGCTTCAACAGTACCCGAAGCTCGGGTTTCCACGCGTTTTTCACTCATTTGCCCTTTGCCAATGCGCTGTCCGATTATTTCCTGGAAGAGAATTTCCTGATCCCGGCCGGCGATATTGTATTCGTAATAGCCGCTGGCTTTGTACAGCTTTTTTCCCAGAATTTCCACACTTGCCCGGTTGATGACGTGTTGCTGGTTGAGGGTGTCGGCTACGATTTTTGAATTTTCAAACTTTTTCATCACGCCGTTAGGCCCGATTTCCACATAGTTGCTGTCGGGATAAATGAAAGCGTCAGCGGCAATGATGTGCGGGACATGGCTGATTTGTAAGATACTGCTTTGCAGGTCATAACGCGCACTGCCGCCTTCAAAACGCAGGGAATCCTGATCGGGATGAATTGATAGGAAAGTCGCCAGTTTTGTCGTGTCGTCCTGAAATTTGATCTCCTCCGTTTTCATGTCCCATGTGAAATCATGGAAAGAGGTCACGTATTGGTTATAAGGCAGGGTTGTGAGCACGTAATCTTCATTTGCCTCAAACTCTCCGATCTTTTCATCGAAATCCACATAACCATGCACATTTTGAGTTTGCAGCGCCATTTTTTTAGGATCCACCGACTTGATGCTGATGGAGGTGGTATCGGCTTTGGATGAAAACGCACCGAAGGTCATCAGTTTGGACTGCATTTCTGCTTTACTCCATTCAAAAAGACCATCCCCTTTCAAACCGCCCGGGGTTAGAATCAGCGTGCCTTTTAGCGTATGATCATTGCTTTTGTACAATGCGAACGGCGCTTCTTTGGATCGAACGTACATGCTGTCTTTATAAGGACGCCAGTCGATGCGCACATCGATACCGCGTACCTGAGGTACTTCCTCTCCTTTGTTTCTGTTTTCTTCCAGGTTGAATTTTTCAGCACTGGCAAGGGCTTGTTTGGGTTTAAAAACAATGTCTTCCGAGTGGATGGAAGCGCCAAGGTATTTGATGTCGCCTTTACCCAAAAGCCCTTTGTTACTCAGGTCAATTTCGCCCGAATAATTGCCTTTCCCGGTGTATGCCGGGAATCCCTTTCCCGGGGTTTTGGTGACAAAACCAAGCGACTGGTCTTCGCGCAACACAATGGATTCTTTGAATTTCGGAAAGATATTGGCAGAAACCATGTTACCGGCGAACTTTACATCGGCCGCTGTATACTTGTCTATGTGATTGAAACTGAAGGGATCCAGTGCGAAATAAAAAGAATCGCGGTTGTAAGCGCGGTTCTGGGTGCTGTCGTAGTCGTAAAACACGTAAGATATCTCTTTGCTTTGCAGCGATGGGAACATTTCGATGTCTTCCCGGCTCGATTTATTCGAAGGGGCATCAATAAGCAAAACGCCTTTTAAGTGTTCAATGCGTGAGGCGATGGAATTTGCAATGGGTTCTTTGTTTTTATCCAACTGGCCGGTTGGCACATACAGGTCAAAAAACCGAATCGAATCGCTTCTTAACTGAAATTTATCGTATTCGAAGTGAATGTCTTTACCTTCCATCATACTGAACCCTGCAAAATAGCGGCCGTCGAAATCAATGTTTCGGTTTTTGAGCATGACAATCTGTTTGCCAAGCGGTTTTATGGCCACGCGTTGTTTGCTGCTCAATTCGATGCTTTCAACCCCGTCTACCATCATGGAGCCGTTGCGGGTATTCAGTACAGCATTGGTGTTGTCGGTCAGTGATTTTACTGCCAACACGTCGTAGTCCACTTTGTTTTGGTCGGCATTGGCAAAGTGAAATACTTTGTTTTTTACTTCTACCAATTGTTTGTCGCTGTCGTAGTTAATGAAGCCCTTGGAAACGAGGTCAAACAACAAGCTTTGGATGTTTTCTACCGAAAATTTTGGGTTGATGCGTTCCGCCAGCAGGTTGGCGTCGATAAAATTGCTGCCTTCGCGCTCAGCAGTTACTTTCATGATGGCGATGGGGTTGTTATCGGCCAGGTTTTGGATGCGGAAGTATTCCGATCGTTTGAAAAACTCCATAGACTCAAACGTCACATCGTCTTTGTGGGTAATGCTGATGGTGCGTTTTCCAACCACGATGGAATCAGAATCCATATAAGCCACTATGTTTTCAGCGTCAATATTCACTTTGTGGAAGGAGTCAAAGAAAGGATTCCGGTCGGTGGCACTTTGCCCCCGTGTCAACTGCAGTTGCCTTGTTTTGATGTCGTAGCGCAACTCAATGGAAGGGTGGTAAATGGAGTCTTTGCCAAAGTAAAGGGCGCCGTCCACCTTACTGCTGGAGATGCGCTCTTCTCTGCGAATGGTAAACAACACCGATTCGCCATAGAAGACCTTTTCTTTTTGGAGATTGGAAATTTCCAGCTTGGCTTTGTTGTCTTTATTGCCGTATCCATAGAGGGTGGTTCCGTGCAATCGGAAACCGCCTTCGTATTTTACGCCTTCGCCGAGGTTATTGATTTTTAAGACTTTATTGTCGGATTCAAAACGCGGAAAAGAAGCGGCATCTTCATTGGGCGCTGTAACCAGTTTATCGGAAAAACTGCCTGTTATGGCATTGTTCCCAAAATAAAGCGGGTAATAAAAGCGGACTTTTGGCACCTCGTAGAGGCTCTTCTTTAATTCGAATTCATAATCGTCGAATTCAACAAAAGCGGACATTTCCTTGCCAAAGCGTTCCGACCAGCTTACTGTACCTTTTTTACCTTTCCAAAGTTGTTCAATCGGAAGATAGATACCCGAAGTTTTTCGGATGTAAATGGAGTCTTCTTTACGCCCGGCCATCAGGTCAAGCGCGTCAAACTGTACGGCTGGCCTTGTATCCTCAAACCGGATTTGAAAATTATCGGAAATCGCATACCAGGAAGTACCCGTCGGGGCCGACCGGATGGCTTTTTTAGCAAAAAACGGAATGGAAAACTCCATGAAGTCTTCGCAGGCCGTATTTTTATAAGATGGGTTGGTCAGCAGCGTTTCCAATACCGCATTCCACTCTTTGAAATGGATTTCTCCGTTTGGGGTCTTTTTTACCAGGGTCAGCGCCGTCAGATAGTCTCTGAAGTGAGGGCTGGCGCTCATGCGTCGCTGAAGTAAACCGTTTCCGGTCTTGATAATTTGCTGCTGTTCCGCTTCCGTATACGTGCCGCCCCGGAATACAGCTGCAAATTCCTTGAAACTATCTTCGAGGACTTTTTGCTTGCTGGCGGTCATTATAGACTCCAACTGCGTAAGGAATTCGGTAGTGTTTTCCGAAAATTTATCGATGCGTTGCGCCTGCAGCGAAAACAAAGAAAGCAGCAGGGCTGCGGTGCAAAGAGCCGGGAGGCTGATTTTTTTCATGAGCCTGTTTGGTAATGTATGTGCAAAAGGAAGCGATTTTGTGCGCCTGTTGAGCAGGCAAAAGTAGTAACGCTTATTGTGGCGACAAAATTACACTTCCATTTCGATCAGACTGAAATGTATGTACCATTCATTTCCCTATTCGTATTCAGGCTTAACTCAGATGAATAGAATTGCTTTGTTTTCTCAGACTATCTGAATATACAAGAATCATTTCCTTATTTTTGCGGTCCTGATCAACTAATATCTAACCATGACGCCATTCCAGCAAGCGATACTCGAAGGCATTCCTGACGAACTGCCCAGCGCTCTTTTCTATGACAATTCAGTAGGCCATGCTCCGCAACGGGTAATTGAGGGCGTTTTGTCAGAAAAAGAAAAAGTGCTGGCCATTCAGAACGCCTTGCGCTATTTCCATCCAAAACACCACGAAGTGCTGGCGCCCGAATTTTCGGAAGAGCTGAAGCAATACGGCCGCATTTACATGCACCGTTTCCGGCCATCCTACGCCATGCATGCCCGTCCGATCCAGGAGTATCCCCACCGGTCCAAACAAGCTGCTGCCATCATGCTCATGGTGCAAAACAACCTCGACCCAAAGGTTGCTAAATACCCACACGAACTCATTACTTACGGCGGCAACGGCGCGGTATTTCAAAACTGGGCGCAATACCGCCTGACCATGAAATACCTGGCAGAAATGACCGACGAGCAAACCCTTGTTCTCTATTCCGGTCACCCGCTCGGGCTGTTTCCTTCTCATCCGGATGCCCCGCGGGTGGTGGTGACTAATGGCATGATGGTCCCTAACTACTCCAAAAAAGAAGACTGGAATAAATACAACGCGCTGGGGGTCACACAATACGGCCAGATGACGGCCGGTTCTTTTATGTACATCGGTCCGCAGGGCATCGTCCACGGCACGACCATTACCCTGTTGAATGCAGGCCGGAAAATGGGTCTGGGCGATGACGACCTTCGTGGAAAAGTGTACGTGACTTCCGGGCTTGGCGGCATGTCGGGAGCGCAATCGCTTGCAGCGGTCATCACCCGCGCGGTAGGTGTTATAGCAGAAGTAGACGATGACGCCGTAAAGCAACGCGTGGCAGATGGCTATGTGAAACCCGAAAATGTTTATACCAATCTGGGTGAGCTGATCAGCCGCATCGAATCGTGCCGCAGAAAAGAAGAAGGCATCGCCCTCATCTACCATGGCAATATTGTGGATTTGTGGGAGCGCCTGGTGAAAGACGAGGTGAAAATTGAACTGGGTTCAGATCAGACTTCCCTGCACAACATCCACGATATGGGCTATTGCCCTGCAGGATATACTTTTGCGGAGGCCAAGCGCCTGCTGATGCGCGACCCGCTGCGCTTTATGGCTGAAATACGCGATACCCTGCGCCGCCATGTTAAAGCCATCAACACGATGGCTGAACGCGGGATGTACTTCTGGGATTATGGCAACGCCTTTCTCAAAGAGGCAGGCAATGCCGGCGCCGACATCTGGCGCAACCAGAGCGAAGATTTGTACAAATATCCATCCTATGTAGAGGACATCATGGGCCCTATGTGCTTCGACTATGGCTTTGGGCCTTTCCGCTGGGTGTGCACTTCCGGTTTGGACTCCGATTTGCAAAAAACAGACGCCATCGCTACAGAAGTATTGTCTGAAATGTTGAAATATGCCCCGGAAGCCATCAAGCCGCAGCTTCAGGATAACCTGAACTGGATTGTTTCGGCGCAGGATAATATTCCGGTGGTGGGCTCCAGATCCCGTATCCTTTATGCTGATGCAGACGGACGCATTCGAATCGCGCGGGCTTTCAACGATGCCATAGCAAGTGGAGAGATTACTGCTCCGGTCGTCCTGGGACGCGACCACCACGACGTTTCCGGAACAGATTCCCCTTATCGGGAAACGGCCAATATTTATGACGGTTCGCGCTTTACAGCGGATATGGCGGTTCACAATGTGATCGGCGATGCATTTCGCGGGGCAACCTGGGTTTCGCTGCACAACGGCGGCGGCGTAGGCTGGGGCGAGGTTGTCAACGGCGGGTTCGGCATGGTGCTCGACGGCACATCCGATGCGCAGCGCCGCCTGGAATCCATGCTGCACTGGGACGTGAACAACGGCATTGCCCGCCGTTCCTGGGCGCGGAATGAAGGCGCTTTGTTTGCGGCAAAAAGGGCGATGGAAGCGAACCCCTTGTTGAAAATTACGCTGCCGTACCTGGCAGATGAGGGGCTGGTGCAGGGGACATTGAAAGAAGATGCCTGAACCATCGTGCTCGGTATCGCTGAACGGGAGTTCAGCGGATTGGGTGAATTAAAGATAAGGATTGGTGGTGAAAAGTTGGGCCTTCGGTTCCACGCTGAACTGGAGTTCAGCGTTGCAATCAAAACAAACCGTTCCCTTAAAGAACACTACGGTTTAACCGGTTTCAACTTCAGTTTTTGGGGTTTCACCGATGAAAATTGGACGACTAACGGTTGGTGGGCAGCTTTGTGACATCAAATCAACTCATTACCATCACCATTCAAAACCTGACAACATGAATAAGCATCAAAGATTTGGCGTTGCACTTACTGCTTTCCTGCTGATTTTGATCAGTGGGTGCATCCCTTCCATTCATCCGCTTTACACCAAAGATAAATTGGTAACTGTGAAAGAACTTTCCGGTGTTTGGTCGGATGCCCCCGGTGACATTACTTTTAACAAAAAACAGAAGATCGGAGACGAGGAAAAAGACGTCAAGGTGACCATTAACCAACAGGAAGGAGACCGCCCCGAAATCTGGAAATTCAAAGTAGCCGATGACAAGCAGTACCAGCTCATTCACACTGACAAGGAAGGAAGAACTGCCGCTTTTGAAATCCACGTAGTGAAGCTTGGCGACAACTACTTCATGGATTTTTATCCTGGCAGTTTGCCGGAAGAAGAAAAAAGCATTGGCGGTATTTTTAGCGGATCAGGGGAGTTAAATGATTTGCAGGAACTTCAGTTGTTCCCGGTTCACATTTTTGCAAAACTGGAAGTCAGCCAAAAAGAACTAAAAATCACTATGTTTAATCCGGATTTTTTGGAAAAACTACTCGAACGCCAGCAAATCCGCATCAAGCACGAAAAAGCAGATGACAGCTATATTTTGACGGCATCGTCTGAGGAATTGCAAAAATTCGCGGAGAAATATGCCCATGTAAAAGAAGCTTTTCTGGATGCACCGATCGTCCTTGGAAAAAAATCATGAAGCGTATTCTTCAAATCATAAAAAACATTACCCGGAACAGGTTGCTCCAGCACAGCCTGTTCTGGGCATTTTCTTTTTTTGTACTTCTACGGCTTTTTGCCTATTCGGAAGACCTTTCTAAGGTAGACGTCATTTATACTTTTTTATTCCACCTGAGCATCTGGCCGGCGGTTTACCTGAATTTATTCTGGTTGATTCCGACATTTTTGCAAACCAAAAGATACGGGCTTTATTTTTTGCTCCTTATAGCTGTTGGAGGCGTGTCTATTGGTTTTAATTTATTGATTTTTAATTATTTGTCTGACTTTTTATTCCCCGGCTACTACTTTATTGCCTATTATGGGTTCTGGGAAATTGCTCAGTTTGTCGCCGCTTATTTAGCCATCACCGCACTGATCAAGCTGTCGAAAAGTTGGTTCAAATACCGGGAAATGCAGGACAAACTGCGGCGACTGGAAAGTGAAAAATCTGCTGCCGAATTGAGTGCGCTCAAATCCCAGGTCAATCCCCATTTTTTGTTCAACAGCCTGAATAATTTGTATTCCCTTGCCCTCGACAAAGACCAGCGTACGCCGGGGATCATCCTCCGCCTTTCAGATATGATGCGCTACCTGCTTTACGAATCCAATGTTGACCTCGTGCCGCTGGAAAAAGAAATCACGTACCTCCACAATTATGTGGAAATGCAAAAGTTACGGGTAGGGGATAAGGTGAAAATCAGTTTTGAAGTAGAGGGAGAACCCGCCGGAAAAACAGTCGCCCCTTTGCTGTTCCTCCTGCTGGTAGAGAACGGTTTCAAACACGGCGTTAAAGGAGATACGGAAGGCGCCTTTATCAACATCCAATTGCAAATAACAGACCATCAACTGGTCTTTAAAACAGAAAACAACAAAGGCGCTGTTGACGATGTGGAAAGAGGACAATACAGCGGGGGCGTCGGTTTGGAGAATCTGCGCCGGCGACTGAACCTGCTTTACCCGGAAAAGCACCAGCTTAACATCAGCGATGGCATCCTTACTTTTACGGCAGTCTTAAAAATCGACCTCACATGACAACCATCCGTTGCATCGCTGTGGACGATGAACCCCTTTCGCTGAGGATCATCGAAAAATATGTGGCCGATCTGCCGCAACTTGAGTTAGTGGCTACCTGTAATGATGCTTTCCAGGCGATGGAAACCCTGCGGCGTCTGCCGGTTGATTTGATGTTTCTCGACATCAACATGCCCAAACTTTCCGGCATCAGTTTGCTGAAATCTTTAGACAAAAAACCCCTCATTATTTTCACGACAGCTTACCCCGAGTTTGCCGTGGAAGGCTTCGAATTGGAAGCCGTGGACTACCTGCTGAAACCTTTTTCTCTTGAACGTTTTATCAAAGCCGTAAACCGCGCATCAGAAAGGTTGTCTGCTACTTCGGCATCGGAAAAGGGAGCTTTGGGATTTTTGATGGCAAAGGTTGATAAAAAATTGTTTAAAATTGATTATGAGGACATTACCTATGTTGAGGCTTATGGCGATTACGTGAAAATTTTCACCAAAGACAAAATGTTGCTTACCAAAGAACGCCTCAGCAGCGTAGAGCAACAATTGCCGTCTAATCAATTTTTCCGCATACACCGCTCCTACATCATTGCCCTTCCGGCCATTGAATTTATCGAAGGCAATATGGTCAAAATAGGCAAAGAGCGCCTGCCCATCAGCGAAAATTTGAAGGATGGGCTGCTGCAGAAATTGAGCGGACAGGGGTAAAGGACTATCTTATCAGGCTCAGGTCCCCTTTCAGCACGACCACAGTACCATCCTCCATCTCTACTTCTGCATAATACACATACACGGCAGCGTTCAGGGGCCTGCCCTCGAAATTTCCATCCCAGCCGTAAAGCGGGTCATTGGGTTGGAAATGCTGACGCCCGAAGACCTGATTGCCCCAGCGGTCAAAAATGCTGAAGGTTTGAATGGAGCGAACCCCGGCGCCACCAAAAATCAACAGCACATCATTTTGCCCGTCCCCATTGGGTGAAAAACCGCTGGGAATAAAAACCGGGATCGGCTTAGACACGGTGATGAGGATGTAATCAGAACCCACGCAGCCGAATTCGTCACGGACAACTACCGTGTAAGCCACTGTTTCGCCCGGACTAACCCGTTGAACCGGCAAAGAAGGATCGGCGAAAGCATCCAATGGAGACCACACTAAGCTTTGGTAAGGCCCATTGACAAGGGCTTCCAGGCGAATGGTGTCGCCAAGTGTCATATCGATATCTGGTCCAAGGTCTACAACAGGAGGCAGCAATTGGGGCATGGTCAGCAAGGTATCCCATTCGCAGCCATTCGCATCCTGAACCTGAAGCCGGTACTCGCCGGGTAAGAGGAACCGGAAAGTCTGAGTTGTGGTAAAAATGGTACTGTTCAGGGCAAAAACAAAAGGGCCGGTACCACCTTGTACGGACTCCACGATGATGGTTCCGCCATTCTGGCCGTCACAGGCAGGAGGCATCAACGACAGCACGGCGCTATTGATAAAATTGGCAACCGCTTCGGCCAGTACCGTATCCCTGGACTCACAGCCGTTGATGAGGTCGCGAACCGCGAGGACATATGAGCCAGCCGCACCTGCCAGTACCGAAATTTCGGTAGGAGAGGAGCGCAATATCCCAACATCAGTTGTCCAGTTGTAAGCATATCGTGGACCCATAGAGGAGTTTGTGCCATCCAGCAAAACTTCCTGAGTTTCACAATCCAGTAAGCCCGTGGCTTCGGCCATCGCTATGGGCAAAACACGATCCTCCACAACAAGAGCCGGAGCTTCGCTTTCACAACCATTGCTGGTATTGATGACGGTTAACGTATAGGCGCCGGGAATTGATACCTGAACCTGCAATCCGGAATCCGGCAGCACCTGACCGTTTGGATCCAGCCATTCATAACGAAATCCGGTACCGGAAGATGATCCTGTGGCATCAAGGGTGGTTTGGTTATTCAGACAGCCCAATGGCGGCGGATCTCCCACGACCGCAATGGGTTTGGCTATGTCGGCCCCAAGGGTAAAGGAAAGCGTGTCTCGACAGGTATTACCCGGATCGGTAACGACCAGGCGGTAAGCGCCTACCTGATCTGCCTGAATGGATGAAAGTGCAGGATTTCCAATCAGGTGCCCCAAAGCGACGACTTCCCATTGAAAGGCCAGCGGCATTCCCGTCGAAGAAACAGAGTTGCCGGCATCGAAAGTCACGGTATCTTCAAGGCAATTGATTTGCAGCCCCGGATAGCCTGTCAGGTCTATCTGAGGGGGTAATTTATTCTCTTCAACGACCACCGTATCCACTGCAATACAGCCATTTAACGGGTCCCGTACGGTCAGGTAATAAACGCCTCCACGATTAACGGCTGGTGTTGGCGTTGCAGCACCAAAAATAATATTGCCGGTACCCGTAGACCATTGCCATTGTATGTTCCCACTGGCGGTGGCGCCTTGTCCGTTTAGGGTCACGGTATTTATTGTACAGTTCAGCGTATCCGGCAAACCTGCATCAGCAGATGGGGCGTTGAGATCCTGTAAGATGACAACCGTATCGCGTGCAAAACAATTGGTTAGGGGGTTGGTCACCAGAAGCACAAAAGTGTCCGGTGTATAAATCGTTGGTGTCAACGTGTTGCTGTTAGTCATGTTGCTGCCACCCAATGCACTCCATTCGTATTGCAAATTGGCTGCAGCCATTCCCTGCAGGATAAGACTGTCCTGAGTACAGAAAAGCGTGACACTGGAACCGGCATCAACCAGTGGAATTTGCCGAGCGTCAACAACGGTAACCACATCAATGGCGCGGCAACCCGTGGTATCATTCTGCAAAACAAAACGGTAGCGACCTGGCTGAGTTGCCAGAAAATCAAGTGCATTTACACAGGAACCTGGAATGACATTGTTGCCGGCATCCAGGGCACACCATTGAGTGGTATATCCTGTTGCATTAGGGGCATTTCCAGTGAGCAACACTTCTGTCCGGATGCAAGTTATCGAAGTGTCCGGGATGGGAATTAAAGGAGGAAGTGCCCCCTGAAAAGCAACAACAACGCTGTCTATGGCGGTACAGCCGCTACTGGTATTTCGTACAACAATCCGGTAGACGCCCGGGCAACTGACGATGGGGTTTAAAGTACTGCCACCCTGAATACAATTGGCTGCGCCATTAGACCAGGAGTAAGTAATGTTGGCGCCTAAACTGGACCCCGTGCCGTCCAGCACGATCAGCGCCTGGTTGCAGGTAATGGCGCCGGGAGGTCCCGCTTCCGCTACAGGCGTCTGGAAATTAACACCCACCTGTACGGTATCCCTTGCAAAACAACCGGTTAGCGTGTTCAATACCTCCAGAACATAAGTATCTGGTACGCTTGCGCTGGTGAATCGCTCATTATCCGGCAGGGGATTTCCCGCGCCCAGTGCGCTCCATTGGTAAACAATGTGATTTCCTGTAGGGGTATTGAAAGAACCTAGTGTAACCGAACTGCTGTCGCAGGTAATCAGGCGGTCTGGACCGGCATCGGCAACGGGGTCAGTAGCGGCACTCACCATCACATTCAATGTTGCCTGAAATCCAAGGGTATCCGTTGCAACAAGCGTATACAGTCCGGCTGCGCCAACCAGGGGATTCAGGGTTTGGTCGCCTGAAAGAATGATGCCGCCGCTTGATGCCGTCCATTGCAGGGTGCAACCAATACAAGGTTCGCAATAACTGACATCCAATACAGCGGTGCCATTGGTGCAGGTAAGGCTGGCCGGTTCGATCAGACTGAGACAGGGCACACAATTTTGTTCGACCACAATGGCCGTATCTATGGTGGTGCAATTACCGTTGAGTTCCGTAACGCGCAGGATATAAGTGCCGGGGTCGCTGATTTCAACAAAAGAACTGTCCGTAGTTCCTAAAATTCCAGCTCCCGACCATTCGTATGAAAAATTGCCATCCGGTGGATCTACAAAAGACAAGAGTCGCGTGGAATCCTGCTGGCAGGGGAAAATGGTATTCGGGAAAATGATTCTTGGAATGACCCCGGTTTGGAATACCTGAACAAAATCCACACCCCGGCAACCATTGTGGGTATCATAAACTTCCAGCAGGTAAATGCCGGGTAAATCTGCCACAGCAGTAGCAGTAGTACTCAGTGTATCGTTGTTAATGCTGGTCCAGACATATTCGATATCGGTTCCAGAAGCAGAAGCGCTTGCGTCCAGGAGCACCTCTCTGAATTCGCAGGTAATGGTGTCCGGGGTTTCGAACACGGTAAGTGGCCGGAGGGTATCAATGGCCACAAAAACCGTAAAGGTGTCGCTCAGTTGAACAACATTGTTGCGCACAACCAGCGAATAATTGCCACTGCAACGCACCCGCGGCATGGTGGTGTTCTGACCGTCAAAAATGCAACCTGCTTCAGGTTCGATCCACGAATAACTGAATTGCGGTCCTGAAGAAGAGGCGCTGCCATTCAGTTGAATCAGTTCGCGAAGGCAGGTGATGGTGTCAGGTAATGCTACAATGGCCTGCGGAATGCAATCGAGCGTCACAACTGCCGTCGCACTGTCTGAACAACTTTGATCGAGATTGGAAACTACCAGTAAATAAGTTCCCGGTTCGTCAACAGTTGGATTTAAGGTTGTAACAGGCAATAAATCTCCATCCAAAAACCATTGGTAAAACCCACTTGTCGTACCCGCGGTATTGATGGTCGCAGTTCCGGTTTCACAGGAAATTGCAGTCGTATCGGCGGCAAAAGCAAGCGGTGCGAAAGGTGACAGAGAAATGATTACCGTGTCGGTTCTCGCGCATCCATTCACGGTGTCTGTTGCTGTAAGCCAATAGCTTCCGGCACAGTTGACGGATATGGACAATTGATCAGGCGGAGATACCAGGCAGATGCCGGACCAGGCAATGGTTGTTGGGTGCATAGCCATGACATTGCCGGCCAGTGTGACGATATCGCTGGCACAGTCCATTTGAAGGTCGGCGCCGGCATTGACGAAAGGCGCCACCTGATCGTTGCTGACGGAAACAAAGGAAGTATCGGCGCAGCCATTGATTGTATTGTTGACAAACAAAACATACACGCCTGCGGAATCAGCTTCAATGTTCAGAACATCGGCCGGTCCGACAATATGCCCTTCACTGGTAATCCATTCATACTGAATGCCGGGGCCGGTACTTGTTGACGAACCGCCAAGCATTACACTATTTCGCAAACAGGTAAGGGTCGTATCGGGTCCCGCATCGGCAACAGGTTCTATGCGATCAAGTAATACTTCCACGGTTGTGGTGTCTGCACATTGGGTAAATGGGTTGTTGACCGCCAGCGTGTAAATGCCCGGCTCAGTGACGAGAATGGCATCGCTGGTCTCCACGCCCAAACCCGGGCCAAACCATTGATACGTGAGGCTGTCTGACGGAGATGAAGCGCTTCCGTCAAGGATGACACTGGCATTGTTGCAATTCAAAACCAAAGGCGGTGCAATGACGGCATTCGGCAGGGCGCTGCTTTGGGTAACCCTGACGGTATCAGTAGCACGACAACCATTCACAAGATTGTGTATTTCGAGTTGGTAAAGACCGGGGCAATCCACGTTAATCAGAAGCGCATCAGGCGAAGTCAGAATACAGGGCCCTGTCCAAAAGTAAGCATACTCCGTTCTTTGCTCAGAAGCGCTGCCGTCCAGTGTTCCCTGCAAGGTTTCACAATCAAGGACAAAGCCCTGGCCCGCTTCAACCAAAGGAGGCGCATTATCTAAAATGACAATCCTGAAGGTCGTGTCTGCGCATTCCGTGTAGGTATCTCTGACGATCAGGCGATACAGCCCCCCGCTGGTGACCTCAATTTGGTCCGGTGTCGCTCCGGGAGTGAAGATGCCGTCAACAGTATTCCATGCATAAGTAATGTCCGGGCCAATACTGGAGCCATTGGCTGTTAGTGTAAAGGAAGGCACCGTACAGGAAATGGTATCCATACCGCTGATATTGGCTATGATGGCATTGGTAGTGTCGGCAATAGATACCTGAGCCGTATCGCGGCAACCGGTCAGTGCATTGATGATGACTAACCGGTAATTTCCTTCTGCATTAATCGTTGGAGACAGTGAATTGTCTCCGGTAACAAAGTTGCCGCCTCCGCTTGTCGTCCAGATGAAAGCAAAGTCTATACCACTGTCAGAGGCCGTGGCGTCCAGGACAAGACTTCGCGTTTCACAATCGAGCTGCCCGGGACTGGGTACGTTAATGGCCGCATTGGGTGAAGTATTATTGGGAACAACCTGAACAAACGCCGTGTCCCGGCATTCATTGATGATGTTGCGAACAATGAGTTGATATTGACCGGGTGTGTTGACTGTTGGTTGAAGGGTTGTTGCGTTTTGGGGAACCACTCCGGTAGCAGAAACCCAGGAATAGCTGTATTGGCTGCCCGAAGAAGAGGCATTTCCGTTCAACACAACAGCGGGGTGCGTGCAGGTCAGCGAGGTATCCGGCCCGGCATCGGCTACCGGTAAAACCCGATCGGCTGAAATAACAACGTCAGAAGAATCGCGGCACCCTGTTTGGGTGTTTTCAACTATGAGCAGATAAGTACCGGGTGCGGTAGCAGTAGCCGTTGGTGTATTGGTTGGCCCGGCAAATGCACCGTCTGTTGTTTGCCATTCGTAGCTGTGTGGCGGGCCTTGTGATGAGTTGGGGCCACCCACCGTAACTTGTAAAACAGCACAAGTAAGGGTATCAGGCAGACCGGCGTCAGCTGTCGGATAAATCCGGGTTTCAGTAACAGAGACCGTATCGGCAGCGAAACACTGGGCGCCGTTTCCGGCAAACTGTATATTGAGGATGTAATGGCCCGCTTCACTGACGAATTGAGTCGGGTCAGCGCCGAGCATGTTTCCGGAAATGTCGGTCCAGTTAAAAGAGACACTGCCTAAAGGGGTAGAACTGTTACCATTGAGCACCACGCCGTTGTTAAAGCAGGTAATCACCCCGGGGGGATCAATAATTGCCTGTATGTCAATAACTGTAAGGGTCAATTCTAAAACACTGTCACATCCGGAGGTAGCCACCAAAGGAATAGAATAGCTGCCGGATGCTGTCAGGGCAGTGCTTCCGGCCATAAAACTTTCACCCCGGCAGATGGTCGCGCTAAGTACTTCCGTCACCGGTTCCAGTACCGTAAGATGCAGGTTGACAGTACTATCGCAACCAATAGCAGTAAGGAGTGGTCTGGAATAGTTTCCACTGTTAAAAAAAGGCAAACCTCCAACATAGACGGTATCGCCCCGGCAAATCGTCTCCGTCAACTCCGTTACCTGATCAGGTATAACGGTAAGGTTTAAGTTTACCAGGCTGTCGCAGCCGGCGAAGCCTTGCAGGTGAACCGCATATACTCCGTTTGCTGAAAAAGTACTGTCGCCGACGGCATAGCTTTCGCCATCGCAAATGGAGATTTCAAGATCGGTCGGTGGTGGTGGCTGCGCTATGGTGACCAGCACGCAGCTATCGGTAATATTGCCGCAAAAACGGGCGAAAAAGCCATCTAAATTACTGCGCAAACTATCCAGCGTCAGCAGGTTATCGGGAACGGGCAGGCTGTCGGTCTCACTGCGTCGGTATGACAATCCGCAAACTTCGTATGTACCTGCCGGATAAGCGCTCAGGTCGACTATGGTGTCGAGGTCAAGTAAGACACCGTTATCCCTTCGGCTGATCAGGTAGGTATAATCGTATTCTGAAGTATCGGGCCGGAGGCCTACGATGGTTGGTGTAAGGTTTAAGTTCAGCGAAGTATCGCCTTCGCAGGCCAGGATGTCGGTTTGCAATAGGTTGCCTGCCTTGGCAAAACAGCAGTCAACGCCCCTACTGTCGCAAAAAATCAGCCTGGCAAACAAAACAGCGCCGGCATATGGAGACGGGTTGTTGGTGATCTGGAATGTCCAGGTACCATTCACCGGCCCGGAGTTGAAATCTTCGAGGCAACCGATGTAGGGGTAATACGAACCATCGTAGAAATAACCGGAGGCAAAATTGGCTGGCTGGTCGTTCGTCCATTGGGCTACATAGCCGCTATCCGGCATGGCGGTTTCAGCACAGGGAATGAACGTGATGTTCCAGCGGGAAAAGAAGGTAAAGGCAAATTGCTCGTCGGTGTTGGGGCCAATCAACTGCACCATGTCTCCGCCTGGCGAAGTAACGGAAATTTCAAGATTGTCGATAAACTGGTGCAAAAAATACAATTCAATGCCACAAACACCCTGAGCCGGATCGGCAAGGTTGTTGTTGAAATAGTCGGTAATCTGCAGCTGGAAAGTCTGCGTGGCGTTCGGATTGATGAGGATGGTATCTCCCGAACCACAGCTTTGCCCCAGCAGCCAGAAGGGACCAATCAGGATTGAACACAGGATAATAATTCGCTTCATAAAGCGGCCTCCTTTGGAGGAATTCGTTTTTGGGAATGAATGTTTGGCAAAGGGTAGAAGGTAGAGGGCAGAAGGTAGAAGGAGAATCATGCTCAATAAAAACAGTCTGCCCCACTTTAACCTTTAACCTTTAACCTTTAACCTTTAACCTTGGATAACCTTTACCTTTCTAAATCAAGCAACCCGTCACCACTAAGACCTCACACTAACGCTATTCGCTGGATGTCGGTATGTTAAAGTCAGGAATTTAACCGGATACCAGATCCTTGCAAAGGTAAGCGTTTTCAGCATTCCGGGATTCTGAACTTGATCGGAAGGCAGAAAATAGATTCGATCATAAGCTTGAGTCGATCCCATTATTGTTTTTTTACAATGTATTGATTTTTAAAACTTAATCGATTGTACCGGGTGCGGTTTCGGTTAAGGTCAATCGTGTTTTTTTACGAAAGGTTACCTTTTTTAAAGAATCAGCTTCTATCGGGAGTTGTACCTTTACTACACTGTATCAGGAACCTGTACCAAATAAGATAAAATTCATCATGCAAAGACTCAACAACAAAATCGCCATCGTCACCGGGGGCGCCAGCGGCATCGGCAGGGCAACTACATTACAATTTGTTCAGGAAGGCGCAGCAGTGGCCATTTGGGACATCAACGCTGAAAAAGGTGAAGCGTTTGCTGCTGAATTGCGCGAACAGGGCTACCGCGCACAGTTTTATCCCGTTAATACAAATGATCTTGACGCGGCGATAAAAGCAGCGGAAGCTGTTCATTCTGCATTTGGCGCCATACATATCCTGATCAACAACGCCGGCATCACCCGGGATTCCAGCTTCAAAAAAATGACTGCCGAACAATGGCAGACCGTCATTGATGTGAACCTGACCGGCGTGTTCAATTGTACTAAAGCAGTTTATCCTTACATGGAAGCACAGCAGTACGGCCGCATCGTAACTGCTTCGTCGGTGGTCGGTTTATACGGCAATTTCGGACAAACGAACTACGCCGCAACCAAAGCCGGCGTGATTGCCATGACCAAAGTGTGGGCACGCGAATTTGGCCGCAAGGGCATCACCGCCAACGCAGTAGCGCCCGGTTTCATTCAAACGGAAATGACCGACAACATTCCGGAAAAAGTTTTGGAGGGTATGCGCGACAAGGCGCCTGCGGGCAGACTGGGTACGCCTGAGGAGGTGGCCTATTTGTATGTATTTCTTTCTTCAGATGAAGCAGCCTTCATCAATGGCGCAGTGGTTAGTGTGGATGGCGGGTTGACGCTTTAGTGCCGGACTGCAGGGTATCTTAATGAAAAAACACCAAAAACGCAGGATTTTTGTACAAATGGCGTAATTTCAGAGCCTGTTTCCCATTTGTAAAAATCCTCTTTTTTCATGCGCAGCAAACTGCAAAAGTTTACTGAATTTGCCAATACGCTCCTGCCACACGAGACGACTCATTTATTGGCGATCCAGCAATTTGACGATAAAGTCAAACTCTCTGTTCTTCAACGTGTACACGACAACTGCAGCCACATTACTGCGCACACGGCTTATGATGAAAGCATCGACAAACGGAAATACTCTAACCTCAAAACCTGGATTACCGAGCGGCTGAATGCAATTGACGTAGACCAGCAGTTCGAGTGGATGAACGACATGGAACGGCAAATCATGACGGATGCCATTCAACCCGAAGAAGAAAAACGCCTGCTTAAAACCATCCTCCATTTCCCGCGCTACAGTTTTTTCTTTACCAAATTTTACGAACTGGTTGAATTGTACCGGCATTATTTGCTCATCCGCATGCGCTATGAGGATCACCAGGTGGCAAATGAATTTTTAAAAACCCATCGCGACAACTACCTGCAATCAAAAGCCGTCAGTGAAAAAATCCATGAAGCAACCATGGATATTGTGAACCAGTATTCCAATTCTTCTGCCGAATCCATCCAGTGGGAGCAATGGCTGACGGATGTTTTTTACAATGAATCGCTCGACGGATTGAATCGGTATCTGGCTTTGGTACGCCTGACTTTCATGTATTACAATTACCGCCGCCTGGAGCCGGTGTTGGAAAAGTACGATTATCTGGACAGCCTTTTCAAAAAGGGCATTTACTATTCGAAGCGTTTGCTGGCCAATTATTACAACAACCGTTTATTGTTGCACAGTAAGTTTCATGAATGGGACAAAGCGGCCTATTACGGCTATCTTTCGGTGCGCAGTAAAAACAGCGATTACCTCCACTATGTCAACAACTTAGCCGCTGTACTGTTGCGCAGCAAAAAGTACAAAGAAGCGCTTCAGGTGATGAAAGAAGCCTATTCAGAAGCCAAAGAAACCAAGAGTTTTCACAGCAAAATCGGATTTGTTGCTTTTTACATCAAGTGTCTCAACTATAACCAGCAGTACCGCAGTGCAGAAAACTACGGAGAGTCATTCCTTTCGGCTTATCGCCGCGAAATTTTCGAATACCGCTGGCACCTCTTCTTTTCAGCTTATCTGGATGCCTTACTGCAGCAAAAAAAATACGACAAGCTGATCAAAGCCGTAAAAAAATACCAGTTGCTGCAACATGACCGGCAATACGAAAAGAAAGCGACTTACCTGCCCACCATCCGCTGGTATCATGCCATTGCAGAGTACAAAGAGAGCCTGCTCTCTTTCAATGATCTGACGGCTACTTTGCTGCATCCCATTGCACCAACCGCCTCGGAACCCGACCGCCTTCCACAGCTGCTGGACTTACTCCGGGAAGTGAGCGGCCATATCCCCGAAGCCTATCAGGCCATCCAGGGAAAGTTGTTTGAGCGGGGAATTTTACAGTGAGGTCAATTTTCTAATTTCCAGCCGGATATGATTCTGCAAAAGGTAAAAAGCAAAAACATCGTCCATTTACACACTTTCAGCCTGCAAAGCTTATCTGAAAATCCCTATTTTTGCTATTTTCCGATAAAACCCGGACAAGATCTGAAGTCTCACATCTAAAATCTAATATCTAATATCTCACATCTTCCATCTAATGTCTGAAAAAATCAATCTCCTTCTTCTTGGCGGCGGTGGTCGCGAGCATGCTTTTGCCTGGAAATTGAGCCAGAGCCCGCTTTGTGGAAAGCTGATCATCGCGCCGGGAAATGCCGGAACTGCTCAACATGGACGTAATGTCGCCCTCAATCCCAATGATTTTCCTGCTGTCCGGCAACTGGTGTTGGAGGAGCATATCGATATGGTGGTCGTTGGCCCTGAAGACCCTCTGGTGAACGGCATCTGGGATTATTTTGCGGCCGACCCAACGCTGGCTCATATTCCGGTGATCGGCCCATCCCGGGTGGGCGCACAACTGGAAGGCAGTAAAGCATTTGCCAAAGTGTTTATGGAGGAGCAGGGCATCCCGACGGCGGCTTATCGCGAATTTACTGCAGCAACCCTTGATGAAGGGCTCGATTATGTAGCCCGGCATGCCTTGCCTGTTGTGCTCAAGGCAGACGGCCTGGCGGCGGGAAAAGGGGTGGTCATTTGCGGAACCGTTGCCGAAGCACAGGCTGAATTGCGCGACATGTTGGGCGGAAAATTCGGCGCAGCCGGGAACAGGGTAGTGGTAGAGCAATTTTTGAGCGGCATCGAGTTTTCGGTGTTTGTGCTTACGGATGGCCAGTCTTACAAAATTTTACCGGTTGCTAAAGACTACAAACGCATCGGAGAAGGCGATACAGGCCCTAATACAGGGGGCATGGGCGCAGTTTCTCCGCCGCCGTTTGTGACACCCGCGTTGATGCAAAAAGTAGAAACCCGCATCATTCAACCAACCATTGCCGGAATCCAGCGACGTGGGATGGACTACCATGGCTTTATTTTTATCGGCCTCATTGAGGTTGACGGCGATCCATATGTCATTGAATACAATTGCCGCATGGGCGATCCGGAAACTGAAGTTGTATTTCCCCGTTTGAACAACGATCTGGTTGCCATGCTCCGGGCGCTTGCTCAGGGGCAATTGGCGGATGTGGTGGTTAATGAAGCCCCTTTTGCTGCTGCAACCGTCATCCTTGTTTCAGGCGGTTATCCCGGAGATTATGAAAAAGGAAAGGTCATCAGTGGCCTCGATGAGCCTTCAGACAGCCTGGTTTTTCATGCCGGAACGAAACAGGAAGGCGAGGAGGTGGTCACCAATGGGGGCCGGGTACTTGCCCTGACGACCTGTGCGGTTGATTTCAGGGAAGCAGTGGCGACTTCTTTGGAAGCTGCGGAAACAATTGATTTTGAAGGTAAATACTACCGGAAAGACATTGGATTTGATTTGTAACTCTAAGCGTTGTTCGGAGCTTATTTCGCTGAACCGCATTCGGCATTACACATTTTGGCAATTCCCCTTGCCTTTTTTTGAAAAATTGGGCTTATTCCAGTTTAATTTTGTTGTTTGCAGATCGTTTTGTGGAGGAGCCCAATGAATACCACTCCCCAATTCACAACTTGTTTTTTGTTTTTGCCTAATTTTTGAGATGATGAAGCGACTTTTACTGAGCATAGGCGCCATTGCTTTTTATGTTGGATTGTTTGCGCAAACTCTGACGCAATCCAACCTGCCGATTGTGGTGATCAATACTTTTGGGGTAACCATTCCCAACGAGCCGAAAATAACGGCTTCTATGGGGATTATTGACAATGGCCCGGGGCAAACCAACCACATCAATGATCCTTTTAATGGGTATAACGGGACCATTGGCATTGAGCTAAGGGGCTCTTCTTCTCAGGGCTATGCAAAAAAACCTTATGGAATTGAAACCCGTGACGCCAATGGGGAAGATCTGAATGTGCCATTACTGGGTATGCCTTCTGAAAGTGACTGGGCACTCATCGCTCCCCTCAATGATAAAACCCTGATGCGGGACGTTCTTATGCACACCTATGCCCGTGCCGCACTGCCCTGGTCGCCCCGCACGCGTTATTGCGAAGTGGTCATCAATAATGATTACAAAGGCGTTTATGCGCTCATTGAAACGGTGAAAAGAGACCCAAACCGCGTCGCGATAAAAAAATTGGAAGAAGAAGACATTAGCGGCAACGCCCTGACCGGCGGATACATCCTCCGCATGGATAAATACGGCTCTGGCGGGAGCCTTGGCGGCAACTGGGTCTCTAATTATCCACCCATTCCGGGGAGCTGGCAACAGACCTGGTTTCAGTACCACTACCCTAAAGAAGACGATATCGAGCCGGAGCAGGCAGCTTATATCCAGCAGCACATCAAAGATTTTGAAAACATGCTGGTTGCGCCGGATTTTGCCACCCATTATCCCGATTGGATTGATGTGGATACCTGGGTAGATTACCTGCTGTTGCAGGAACTTGGCAAAAATGTAGACGGCTATCGCCTGAGTGCCTATTTCTATAAACACCGCGATGACGAAGGCGGGAAAATCGGCATGGGCCCTATCTGGGATTTCAACATTGGCCTTGGCATTGGCGACTATTGCGGAGGCGCGGATTATACGGGCTGGGCCAAAGATTTTAACAACATTTGCGGGGGCGACGCCTGGGTAATCCATTTTTGGTGGAAACGCCTGTTGAGCGACCCTGCTTTTGGTCTGCGAATTGCAGAACGCTGGGCTGAATTGCGCGAAGGCGCATGGAGCAATGCCAGTATATTTGGCGAAATTGACGCCAATGTAGCCCTCCTGGCCCAGGCCCAGGTACGCAATTTTCAGCGCTGGCCGGTCTTTGGTCAGTATGTTTGGCCAAACTCTTTTATCGGCAACAACTATAACGAAGAAATTAACTATCTAAGGACCTGGCTGACCAATCGCCTAAACTGGATGGATCAGCATATTTTTTTGCTGGTAGATACTGTACCAGTAATCATCCCGGCACGCGAGGCGAGTTTACATCCCAACCCGGCAAGCGAAACGCTGTTCCTGAATCTGCCGCGCACTGCCAGTACTTCTTCCTTTTCGGGGATATACGACTTTGTGCTTTACGATGCTACAGGCCGGCTGGTGCTTCGGAACAATGGCCTTTCCGGCGACGTCGCCATTCCCATAGAACTGAACGGGAATTACCCGCAAGGCATCTACTTCTGGCGCCTGCTGCGGGCGAATATTCCGGTAGCACAGGGAAAGGTGGTTCTGGCGCCCTGATCGCGGGACACGTCTGATTGTTTTTACTGAACGATCAATTTTCCCCGGTAAATGCGCTTTTCTGACCGGATTTCGATGAAATAAACACCCGGTGGCGCCGGACTGAAGACGGGCAATGCCATCTGTTCGCTCCCCGGAACCAGCCCTTTTTGGAATAGCCGTCCACTCAGATCCATAATGCGGTAATCAATCGAGCGGTTGTGATCCGAAGCATCCAGTCCTTTTACCCACCACTGTGTTGAGTTTGTACTTGCCGGATTGGGAAATATCAGCAACTCGCTGGTTGCCATGTCCGGCGAATGCGTACCGGTGACACCTAAGTACAACAGCTCGCAATGTGCTTTATTGCACCCGTTTATCGTATCCTGCACCAACAGGCAAATGTTGTAAACGCCTTCGTGGCTATAGGTATGATTCGGGTTTTGCAGATCCGAAGTTACGCCGTCGCCAAAACCCCAGAGCCAGCGGTGCGGACTTCCCGCTGTTTGATCGGCGAACTGGACCGAAAAGTGTTCCAGATCAATGGCATAGCTGAAGTCGGGTGTGAAGGCCAGACAAGGGTTACTCAGATCAATTTGTTGGCAAACAGTCGCCGTACAGGAGTCGGTTTCAATGGTCAGACAGATTTGGTAAATGCCTAAGGACGTATACGTAAAACTGGGGTTGGCCTCTCCGACGATCTGCTGGCCATTACCTAAAGTCCAGATCCAATTGTTGATGGGTTGACTTGTTTGTGAATGGTCTTTGAAAAACACCGTCAATCCATCGTGTTCCAAAACAAAAGAGGGTTCGCATACGACCAGATTTAGATAGAGGGTGTCGCAAAAAACATTCACACAACCAAGATCATCGTTTTCTATAGCGAGGCAGACGGGGTAGGCCCCAGGTTCAAAAGTATGAACGGGATTTGCTTCTGTTGAAGTCTGCCCGTCGCCAAATGCCCACATCCAGGTTTGTGGCATTCCGGCTGAGGCATCTGTAAACTGAACCTCGAGGGTTTGATAATTGATTTGATAGGCAAACTGCGCTTCAAACCCAAAGCATGGATCGCCACAATCGGGCATGTCAAAATGTTCGTGCAACTGGCAGTCGGGATCGGTTGCATCCTGAATCAGAACATGGTGCAAAGCGCCGTCCCCCGGAACAGTAAAAACCACCTGATTTGTTCCGGAAGGTTGATACAAACCACTGGTAATGAATTCATCGTCGTCGAGGTAAACGGAATAACCCTCGAAACTGCCGTTGATGGCGCTAAAAGTAACGCGGACGCTCAATCGGCCATCATCGCAGGGATTTTGTACCCGAATGATCCCTGACATCCCAATGCCTCCCGGACTACCATGGGGAATGCAGTAATAGGGGTGGTTTCCTGTCGATTCGATCACCAAATCATACACCGAGCCCTGACCCAGAAGGCCGCTGTTCCAGGAGTCCGGCCCACCCAGTACATCCGACGTGGTAGTATGCGGGATCTGGCCGGTCCACAAAAAGCGAACGGTATCGCCCACGCTCACGGTTAAATCATTTGGAAAAAAATTAAAGTCGCGCACCTCAACCGTAAAGGTTTGGGGCACATTGTACGCTATCGAAAAATTGCCCATGGCGCAATTGGCGCCACAGAGCGGCGTATGGACAATGACAGAGTCCCGGCAATTCGCAAAAGCGACATCGATGACTTGTAGGCTGTGCGCCAAACCATCTCCCGGCAAAAGCACCGCAACCGTTGTCAGGCCATTAGCCTGATAAACAAAAGGACTGCCCGGATCAGGTACGCCATCGATTAACAGTTCAAATCCTTCATTACCCGGCGTCGTGGCCTGAACCATTACATTAAAAGGCACCTGGTCCACAGTATTGCAGGCGCCGGACTGGACTGCATTTACAACCAAATTACAACCAATGCCACAGTTCAGACTTTGAATACTCGCCGAAGCGCTGCACGAACCCTGACTGGCGTCTGCAACAGCTATCAGGTGGATTTGTCCATCGCCGGGAAGGACAATGTCAACCAGGCTGATGCCGCCAGCCCCGTATGGGAAGGGGTTTCCAGCCAAAGGTAAATTGTCCACAAAAAAGTTAAAACCATTGCTTCCCACATTGGAAGCCATCACCATGATCTGGTAACTGACCAGTCCCTCCCCGTTACAAGTCCCTACCATTTCTGTTGATAAGCGGATTTGGCAGGCATCAGGGCATTGCGGCGCATGAAAAATAGTATCGGCAATGCAGGTTGTGTTACCGACGTCTTCTATACGGAGTGCATGCATTCCTCCGTCTCCGTTGATCTGGAAGTCCAGGGTATTGAAGCCGCCGGGCGTATAGTCGTGCGGACTTCCGGCTTCCAGAATGCCGTCAATAAACACATGGTATCCCTGATCGCCGCTTCCCGCTGCTGTAAAGGACAAGCTCGCCGGGATCATCCCGTTGTTACAGGTTGTATCCGGAAATTGAATGTCCAGATTGGCGATATTACAACCGCCCGCGCAATTAGGGGTTTGTATGTCAGCGCTGATCCCGCATTCCGCACCATCCACATCCTGAAGGCTGATGTTATGTGTCAGTCCGTCACCCGCAACCATCACAGTGGTCTGGTTGCTGCCATTCGGATCATTGTAAGCAAATGGGCCACCAGTTTGCACTCCATCCACAAAAACCTCGTAGCCCTGGCTGCTGCCCATCGTAGCGTCGAATGAAACGGCAACGCTGACCATTCCATCCTGGCAGGGCGGCGTAGCTGTTATGTCTCCTGCCATGCCGATGCCCCCTGGCGCGCCGTGCGGGATACAATAATATGGGTGCACCCCTTCGCTGGTTATGGTGACATCAAAAACACTCCCATGGCCCAGCAAACCACTGTTCCAGACGTCGGGCCCGGTAATGGCATCTGAAGTAGTTGTATGCTGTACATGGCCATTCCAGATAAAGCGGACGATGTCTCCTACCTGAACATTGATGTGATTGGGGATAAATGAAAAATCCACAACTTCTACCGTATGTATAACCGGATCGCCGCCCCCGCCACTTGCCAGCAGGAGGTTGGACAGTTGACATGGGAGCATGCAATTGGGGGTAGTCAGGGTATCGGAAGCAATACACATTGAATCGGACAGGTCTGCCGCGAAGAAAATGTGAGGGAGTCCGTCACCCGGAAGCAATAGCGATACGAGGGTAGAATCGTTGGCCCCGTATAAAAAAGTATCCACCAGAACACTATCGGCAAAAAGGATGAAACCACCTTCTCCGCCTCCTAAATCGGTAATCAATACTTCTACCGGCAGCTGCAAAAGCGTATCGCAAGGGCCATTTTCCTGAGCCTGCAAAGTCAAACGGCAGGTGGAAGCATTGCAATCCGGCGTAGTGATGGCTACCGAGGCGCTGCAATCTGGATTTTCTGCATCCTGAACCAGCAGGGTATGTGGCATCCCATCGCCGGGTACAAGAACGTTTATGGTATCAAACCCGGAAGCAGCGTAAGCAAAAGTGCCTGCCGCCACACTGTCAACCCATACCTGAAAACCGCCAAATCCACCGCCTGATTCCGTAAAGCTCAGCGCAATAGGAACCTGTCCATTGGCGCAGTTGGCCTGAACGGTAATGACACCGGTCATGCCTATACCGCCAGGCGCGCCATGCGGGATGCAATAGTAGGGATGGATGCCGGCAGAGAGTACGGGTGATAGATACGTGGCGCCGTGGTGCAGCAAATCGCTGTTCCAGCTGTCTGCGCCAGTTGCAGCGTCAGAGGTACTGGTATGTGCGACAGAGCCTGTCCAGTGCCATTCTACCCGATCCCCGGCAGCTATGGTGAGGTTTTGGGGGACAAACTGAAAATCCTGCACTTCTACTATATGGGTAATCCCTCCGCCGGTTGCTGCTGTGATGTTACCCAGATTGCAGGGAGTGGAGCAATCAGGCGCAACAAAAAGCGTGCTGCCTTCGCAGGTTGGTGTATTCAGGTCTCTGGCGCTGATGGTATGGGATTGGCCATCGCCGGGAACGAAAATGGAAACGGTGGTGACACCCGTGGCCGAGTACACATAAGGTCCGCCGCTTGCCACGCCGTCAAAAAGAACCTCAAACCCGGCTGCTCCACCATTGACACTGTTGATCTGTACACTGACCTCTATTTGATTGGCAACATTGCAGCCGCCATTTTGCTGGGCACTGACGCTCATGCTGCACGTTGGCGCCGCACCGCAATCAGGTGCAGTAAAGGTGCGAATTTGGGAACAGCCCGGATCACCTGCATCGGCAATCTCAAAAGTATGATCCTGTCCGTCGCCGGCCATTGTTGCGCTTAGCGATTGCAACCCCGTTCCATTATAAGCAAACGGACTCCCCGGCTGCAGGACGCCATCAATCCGGAAATTGTAGCCTTGAGCTCCGGCCTGTGTGGTATTGAAAGTAATTTGCAGGGTGAAATTATTCCCGTTCGGGCAGTTTGCAACAATCATACCCGACATGCCCACACCGCCGGGACCACCGTGTGGAATACAATAATATGGATGAATGCCCGGATTTTTGATGCGCACATCGTAGGTTGCTCCGGCGCCCAATAGCCCTGAATTCCAGCTGTCGGGACCTGATGTGGCATCAGAAGTTGAGGTATGACCACCAGTTGTCCAATTGAAACGCACCAGTTCACCGACTTCGATGGTGGTATTTACAGGGTTGAAAAAGTTACTGCCAACATTCACTGTTTTTATGGCGCCCTGAGCAATCGCCACATTTAATCCGGAAAGGAAGCAACTGGAGGCACAGTCCGGCGCTGTGAAAGTATAGCTTGCCGTGCAGGCTGCATTGTGGGTAGAAACCACAGAAATGGTATGTACCAGGCCGTCGCCGTTGATCAGTGCATTGGTAAAAACAGGCAGGTCGTTGTCGATGAGAAACGGGCTTCCCGGCAGCAATACGCCGTCT
The DNA here is from genome assembly GCA_937926205.1 of uncultured Saprospiraceae bacterium. Classification (GTDB taxonomy): domain Bacteria; phylum Bacteroidota; class Bacteroidia; order Chitinophagales; family Saprospiraceae; genus JABWAJ01. The sequence goes on along the minus strand of CALEYL010000031.1, from coordinate 93,869 downwards.
ATGGAAATATTGATCTCCCGCGCGTTGCCGAATACATCTGTAATATTAATTCCGAGTGGTATTTCACCGTTTGTATTACAATCGCCTACTGAGACTGTCAAATTAAGCTGGCAGGGTTCCACTTCTGCACAAAACTGGTCGGTACAGCCATCTGCCGTTGTGATCGTCAGGCAGACCATCAGGTCTTCTGAATCGGTATAGGTATGCTCCGGATTGGCCAGAGTGGAGCTGGCGCCGTCGCCAAAATCCCAAAGGAACCCTGTAATGGTTGACGAAGCGGTAGACTCCTGGGTAAATTGAACACTCAAACCGTTGAGGACATAACTAAAGCCCGCCTGGCAGGTTTGGGCGTGTACGCCGGAAAAAGTTGCGGCCAGGAAGAATAAAGTAAGGTTTAGGGTGCGTAAGGGTATCGTCATCGTCGGATAATTAAATAGGATGTAAGGTGATTTTTACCAATAGGTTGCTCTTCGCTAAAGTAAGAATTTACCATGCCGACAGGGTATACAAATTTAGTTGAACGGGAAAAAAGAGCAGCTGAAAAGGAAGATCGGGCGACCGAGAACAGGCAGCCGGAGAGCCCGCCTGGTGTTCGACATTCAAAAGAGTTTAGAACAGCAGCATATTGAATGTCGAATATCGAATGTCGAAGTGGAGCAAGACTGCTTCACTTCTGCGGTTCCTTGTTCGATATTCAGTGTTCGACATTCAAAAGAAATCCGCATGTCTTTCCACTCCAAAAAAGTGAGTGGGTGCGAAATTCATAGCGTACACAAACAGATTTTACGCTTGATTCGCAGGAGGCATCCCAAATTCGGGATGCCTCCTGCTGTTTTTTGATAAAAAGTTGGAAGCCAAAACTTAAAGGGTGTCTAATAGCCTGTCTAAACTCCCTCGGGCAGGAAAAAGAGGGCATTAATTCGCCAGATATTTTACCGGCGAGTTTGTATTGTAAAACAAAAACGACCAGATGTCTGCTTGTTCTTCAATGACTTTGGCAATGGGTTTACCGGCGCCGTGACCTGCGTTTGTTTCAATGCGGATCAACACCGGATTTTTGCCTTGATGCGATTTTTGAAGTTGTGCGGCAAACTTAAACGAGTGGGCGGGCACCACGCGATCATCGTGGTCGGCGGTAGTGATCATGGTAGCCGGATAAGTTACGCCTGCTTTCAGGTTGTGCAGCGGCGAATAAGAGAGCAGGTTTTTAAACTGCTCCGGGTCGTCGCTGGAGCCATATTCCGGAATCCAGCCTTTTCCAACAGTGAATTTGTGATAGCGCAGCATATCCATGACACCAACTGCAGGCAGCGCTACTGCGAACAGATCGGGGCGCTGGGTCATACATGCGCCGACGAGCAGGCCGCCGTTGGAACCGCCGGCAATGGCCAGTTTATCCTTAGAGGTATATTTCTGAGCAATGAGGTATTCTGCTGCGGAGATAAAGTCGTCGAACACATTTTGCTTGTTCTGCAACATACCGGCTTTGTGCCAGGCTTCACCGTATTCGCCGCCGCCCCGAAGGTTGGGCATGGCAAAGACCCCGCCGTTTTCGAGCAGGGGCAACCGGGTGGCGCTGAAACCGGGCGTGAGGCTGACGTTGAATCCACCGTAGCCATAAAGGTAGCAGGGGTTTTGACCATTCATTTTCAGGTCTTTGCGATGTACCAGAAACATGGAAACCTCTGTGCCATCCTTACTTTTGTAGAAAACCTGGCGTTCTGTGTAATCTTCAGGATTGAATTTCAATTCCGATTTGAAGAAAGGCTCCGAGTTGCCCGTTTCAATGTCGTATTTGAAAATGGTAGACGGATAAATGAACGACGTAAAAGTGTAGAACAGCGTTTTGTATTTTTCGCGTGCGCCAAAGCCTCCGGCACTACCAAGGCCCGGCAGCTGGATTTCTTTTTTGCCGCTGCCGTCGTACTCCATTTGGTAATAACGGTCGGTGGCATTTTTTAGATAATTGGCAAATAATTTGCCGCCGCCTGTACTCACGCTCTGCAACAGGTCATCCGATTCCGGGATAATTTCTTTCCAGTTTTCTTTTTGTGGCTTTGCCGGATCAACTTCTACAAGGCGGTATTTGGGGGCGTCAATGTCGGTTTGCACCAAAAATTTGCCGTTGTGGTGGTGAACGACAGAACTTTTATTGGCATAGCCTTCGAACAGTACTTTGAAAGGCCCCTCTTTGTCCAGTTCCCGGAAATAAACGGCATAACCATCGGTGCCTGGCGCCGCGTAAAGAATGATGTATTTGTTGTCTTCCGTGATGGAGCAGTTGTGGTACATATTGGGGTTTTTCCGGTCTTCGTATACCAGTTTGTCTTTCGACTGGTCGTCGCCCAATTTGTGATAATACACCGAGTGGTACTGGTTGTTGCCGGAAAGTTCAGAACCAGGCGCGGGCGCGGGATAACGGCTGTAGAAAAAGCCGTTTTTATGCCATTCTGCGCCCGAAAATTTCACCCATTTCAAAACGTCCGGTAATTTTTTTCTGGCGGCAATGTCCATGACGTGGATCTCTGCCCAGTCGGAACCCGCTTCCTGTTTGGCATAGGCCAGGTACTTGTCGTCGTCTGATACGCCAACGATGTTGATGGCTGTTGTCCCTTCTTTCGACATGGCATTGGGGTCAATGAAGACTTCCGGTTGCCCGGTAAGGCCTTTCTGGATGTAGATAACCGACTGGTTTTGAAGCCCGTCATTTTTGTTAAAAAAGTAGTACTCGCCGACCTGGAAGGGAGAAGAATACCGGGGGTAATTGACCAATTCGGTGAGGCGATCCTGGATTTGCTTGCGGAAAGGAATTTTTTCCAGATAACCAAAAGTCACTTTATTCTGGCTTTTTACCCATTGGCCGACATCGGCAGCAGTGTCGGCTTCCAGCCAGCGGTAGGGATCAGCGACCGTTGTGCCGTTATAATCGTCGGTTTGATCGACAGTCTTTGTTTCAGGATATTGCACTTCCATAAGTGGGTAATTGGCAGCTGTATCTGTTTTTTCCTGCTGGCAGGCAAACAACGCGCAAGCAAGCAGTAAAGTTGAAAAAATACTTCTCATGATTAGGTTCAGGTTTAGAGCTTGTTCTAAAAAGCGGAAAGATAAAGAAGCCTGATGGGTAATTCCTGTAAAAAAAAGACGAAAAATGGGAAAGGGAGTCAAAATCCCCCTCTCGTTTGGCATTCGGGCATTGCGGGAAAATATCGCTTGTCTGGCCGAAAGTCAGGCTGATAATATGGACGCCTGAATTTGGGGAAGCTTAACAATCAAGCCATTAAATAATGGAACTTTCAGCGTTAGATCGTGTTTTTTATTGTAACTTTGCCGCGTTATTACGTCGTATAGAGGCGAATTTTAACAAAAATACAATTGCTATCGAATCTACGCATTCAACCGCCAAACTGCCGCGGATTCTTTTCATAGACGTTCTGCGGGCCTATGCTGTCATGATGATGCTTCAGGGGCATTTCACCGACACGCTGCTTTCTGACGCTTACCGGGATTACAACAATCCGATTTATGCGTTCTGGTCTTTCTTTCGCGGCATGACGGCTCCTATATTTTTCTTTTCTGCCGGGTTGATTTTTACTTTTTTGCTGTTGAAAGACGGCCGACCGCTTCGGGAGAATGAGCGGGTCAAAAAAGGCATTCGACGGGCTTTTATGCTTATTGGACTGGCCTATCTGCTTCGTTTCAACATCAATGCACTGGTTTATATCGACTATTTTCAAATGGAACACTATCATTCCATGTTTGGGGTAGATGTGTTGCATTGTATGGGCCTGGCTTTGTTATCACTGATTGGCGTTTACGCCCTGCATACGGCTACTTTGATTCCGTTGCCGCGCTTGCTCGCTTTTGCCGGCTTAATGGTCTTTTTTATCAGCCCTGATGTGTTTGGCGCAGATTGGTCCTGGCTGCCTTTGCCAATCGCGGCCTATTTCATGAAAAGCTTTTCTGTCTTCACGGTCATACCCTGGGTTGGATTTTCATTATTGGGGGGTCTGTTGGGCTATGTGCTGCACAAAAGGCCGGCTCTGGCTTTCACGAATTGGCTTCCCGCTGCGATGATCGGCGGGGGATTGATGCTGCATTTTTATTCTACCAAGTGGTTTAAACTGCTGCACGTATTTACCGGTTGGGATAATTTCCTGGAGTTGGGCAATTACAATTACCTTTTTATTGAACTTGGACACGCCATTACCGTTGCCGGGATCATTATGTTAATTACACCGCTCTGGAAACGCATGCCAGCTTTGGTTACGAAAATCGGCAGCGAAACACTGACCATTTATACGGTGCATTACATCATTTTGTACGGCGCCCTGTTTGGATACGGACTGTCTTATTTTTTCAAACACAGTCTGACTCCCCTGCAGTGTGTCATTGGCGCTGTATTATTTGAAGCTTTCTTCATCTGGATGGTTTACAACATTGAGATACTCCGTAAATATTGGCAGCAATATGTAGTCGCTACGGTTGAATACATCGGAAGGGCAACCCGGGTTTTGAGTGCGCTGGCCTGGCATAGGGCCATTCATCACCAGGCGCGTCCTTTTCTGGCTGCTAATTTGCCGCAAGTTTACCGCATGCTGAGCAAAAGTCAGAAAGAACGGGCATAAGGAAAAGTTATATAAGTTTTTTTTAAGAAAGGATTGATCAATAACTTTCTCCTGAATACGTTATTCTTACTTAGTTGGATTTGATACTTTTGCAATTCTATTTGAACTGTATGGATCATGGAATGATTCAGAAACGAAAAAAATAACTGAATAATGAAATATTCGATTGACAAGAAGGAGAAATATGCTGTGTTTCGCCTGGAAGAAGAGAACCTGAATTCCATGCTTGCCCCTAACCTCAAATCTGAATTTGTTATTTTCGCCAATGAGGGTATCGTGAACCTGATTCTCGACCTTACTGATGTAAAATACATTGATTCATCCGGCCTCAGTGCCATTCTCACAGCCAATCGCCTCTGGAAAATGAATGGCTCGTTTGTGTTAACGGGCATCGTGCAGCCAAGTGTGAAAAAGCTGATTGAAATTTCGAGACTGGATACGGTATTGACCATCATTCCTACCGTTGAAGAAAGCATTGAATTCATATTCATGGAAGAATTAGAGCGGGAGTTAAAAGAAGAAGACGAAGCGCTTTAATTTTTTGCCTTTTGCTTTTTATGACAAAAGCGCGCTCACTTTCGTGGCGCGCTTTTGTCATTTATCTTCTTTACTTACCTGCCCTCCGGGAGGCGGGCTGGCGAAAAAGGGAAACCGATAGCTGAGTTAAGTATACCTCAAATTACGGCTGGAAAGGCGCAATGGCAACCTGAGTACGCGATTGCAGCGTCACACCGTACCATACCTTGCTGTCTACCTGAACCCCTTCGTATTCTGCCGGTTCCCACATGGTCGTCTTCAAGGTGGCCTCAACCAACCCGGCAAGGTGGCCTTGTCCGTATACCTTCACTTTGGCGGCCTGGCCTTTTTTGTTGATCACCATGCTGACAAGGAAACCTTGCTTGTCCTGCATCGGCGTTGTATTGGATACCAGGATAACTGAATGCGGCATGTATTCCATCCCCATTTCAAAATCACTGAATTTTGATTGTTTGCGCACTTCGGCGATGAGGTCTTGCTCCAGTGAACCGTCTTTGCTGGCGTATTTAGGTGCCACATCGAACTCACAGTCGGTTAAAGGCAGCCCCATTTCGATTTTTTTTGGTGCGTAGTCGGCATTACACGGAAGTTGTGCCTGATCTGAACCGGCGGTGTAGGATGCCAGTGCAAATGGTGCGCTGCTGCTGGTAGCAAGTTGCTCCTGTGCATTCAAAGCGCCTGTAAAAAGTGTAACAAAAGCGAGCGAAAAAATGGACGTTTTCATAGACAAAAATTTGATAGTGATGAACGAATGATTTTTGAAGAAAAATAATTTGATAAAGATGTCAGGTGTAATTCTAAAACCGTGCCAAACTTTTTTTTGCGAAGGATTTTTTTGCATTTTAACGAGGTGACACCTTTTCGAGACACCCTCCGCTTAATCAACAAAAAAAAATGATACCCTCTGTAACATTCTATTCCTTACAATCGTCGTGCCAAAGAAATGAGCTTAACCTACTTCAAGCAACATATCCTGCCGGTTAAAGACAAACTCTACCGACTTGCCCTGCGCATCCTGAGCGATGACGCAGAAGCGCAGGATGTCGTGCAGGAGGTACTGGTAAAAGCATGGCGTCAGCAGGATGCCTGGCCGGCCATCCGGAATGTGGAGGCCTGGTGTATGAAGCTGGTAAAAAATCAGGCCATTGATAAAATCCGCAGCGGGAAGCAACGAAGGGGGTATCTGGAAGCAGAATCCCTGCCCGGGCTGGCAGATCACGAGCCTACTCCTTTAGCAGCTGCCGAATATTCAGATACCATGGCACATCTGCTGAAGCTGATGCAGCAACTACCGGAAAAACAGCGCCTGGTCATGCACCTGCGCGACATAGAAGAAATGAGTTATCAGGAAATTGTTGAATTACTGGATCTGCCGATGAATCAGGTGAAAGTGAATTTGTTCCGGGCGCGCAATGCCGTCCGGAGCTTGTATCTCCAAACAGAAAATCATGGATTATAAAACGCTGATCGAAAAATACTTTGCCGGAACAACGACGCTGGAAGAAGAAAAACGTCTGAAAGCTTACTTCAACTCGCAGGAAGTAGTGGAAAAAGAACTGGAAAAATACATCCCTTTGTTTCGCTTTCTGGATGCTGAAAAGTCGCGTTCCCTGCCTGCTGGTTTTGAGCGGCGCCTTGATGCTGAATTATCTGTGCCACAGGCGCGTCGTTTCCGCCTGAATCCCATTCGGGTTGCGGCCGCTGCAGCCATTTTTGCGTTGGCCCTGATCGCTGGTACTTTGGTGTATCGGGAAATAAGCCCTGCTCCGGAAGCTCCGGTGGCAACCATTGACTGGTCAAAATACGAGCCCAAAACGAAAGAAGAAGCCCTGCAAATTACCCGAAATGCTTTGATGAAAGTGTCAGAGGGGTTGAATCGGGGCGTGCGGATTTTGGAGAAGGGGGATTGATGTTAATTTGAAGATGTGTTTATTAGAAAATTTGAAAATGAGGGGATTAATTTGAAGATGAGTTGATTTGATGATTTGAAAATGAGGCATTCCGGAAACAGGGGGCATATCGAATCCCAATTCTCAAATTTTCAAGTTTCCAATGCCGTAAAAGCATTTTGATAAATACGAATTTCCGGGCATCCCGAATCCCAATCACCAAATCATCAAATCATCAAATTTTCAAATCATCAAATTTTCAAATTTTCAAATCATCAAATTTTCAAATCATCAAATCAATAATGCCAGAAAAGTACTTTGATGAACACAACTTTCCGGGCATCCCGAATCCCAATCACCAAATTTTAAAATTTTCAAATCATCAAATTTTAATCGTTATGCAAAAATTCCTGACTGTTCTGCTTTTTACAACCGGCTTGTCCACCATGCTTTCTGCGCAGGACAATGCCATTGACAAGTACTTTTCCCAGTATGTCGAAGACAGCCGTTTTTCGGTGGTTTACATCAGCCCGAAAATGTTTGAAATGCTTGGGAATATTGAAGTCAATAACATGGTCTTCGATGGAGAAGAAGAAGGCGAGGTCATGAAAGACATCGCCAAGGACATCAAATCATTGAGAATCCTCACGACAGAAACGACACCCGACAAATTCTACAAGGAATTCAAGTCAAAAATCAACACATCAGAATATGAAGTCCTGATGACGGTAAAAGAAAAAGATGGCACCAACCTCGAGTTTCTGGCTAAAGGAAGCAATGGGGAAACCATAGATGAATTGCTGCTGCTTTCTTACGATGACGAGTTTGTCCTGATTAGCTTTCTGGGCAAAATCAACCTGAATAAGGTGACGAAAATGGCCCGGTCCGTTGAAAAAAACAAAGGGGATAAGAAACAGGAGGATTGATTTGGATTCCTTAAACCAATAAACAAAACAACATGAAAAAAACTATTTTCATCGCCATACTGACTTTGCTTTGCAGCACCCTTACACAGGCTCAGAAAGACCCGATCCGGGATTTTTACAGACATTATAATACTTCTCCTAATGCTACCGGCGTGCGCATTCAGGGTTTGTTTATCCGTTTGGCATCCAAAGTTACAGATGCAGAAGATGCGTCAAAATTGTTGCGGAAAATCAGCCGGTTGGAATTGTTGCAACTCGAGAACGGAGAACAACCTTTGCAGGAAGATTTCGACCGTTTGATAAAAGGGGTGAAAGCAGAATCTTATGAAGACCTCATCATGATGAGGGGAAACAATGAACATGTGAACCTGCTCATCCGGGAAAAGGACGGCATTATTAACAACATATTGATCTTAGTCCGTGAAACAGATGAATTCCTGATGTTGCATCTGGAATGCAAATTGCGCTTTAGCGACCTGAACGATCTCGATATCGATGTGGATGGAGCAGAGCACCTGAAATCATTGCCTGAGAATCGATTCCGGGCATAAACCAAAACTTTTTCCCAAAAAAAGAGCCCTTGCCAGTAAAGGCAAGGGCCTCTAACCCAAACAAATAAACACAAAAACTACTAAATAGTAATTAGGCAAATATACAGGCTTTCCCTTAACATTTGCCAATTTATGCGTACCTTTTTGCCCTCGAAAAAATGCAGGAAAGTGACGCTACCAAAATTGTCTCTCAGCAGCAGGTCACCGCGAATAAAGGCGGGAATTGCACTTGCCTTGATTGTATGTATTGTTCTGATCAGCAATTGGTTCCACCCGTTTGGGGCCCCTTTGCCAGCCATCGGCCCCTTTTTTGACCCTGCCAAAGGCTTCTGGCAAAACGCAGAAGCGCTTGGGGCAACGGCAGACCAGTCCATTGAGCTGCCCCTGGAAGGAAAACAGGTTACTGTTGCCTTCGATGACCGGCTTGTTCCTCATATTTTTGCGGAAGACGAAACCAGCCTTGCATTTGCACAGGGCTACATTACAGCGCAATACCGATTGTGGCAAATGGACATAGCCACGCGTTCGGTAAGCGGGCGCTTATCGGAAGTGCTGGGTGCGCGTACCCTGAAGCGCGACAAATTGCAACGCCGTAAAGGGATGGTTTATGCCGCCGAACGCACCCTGGAAGCATGGAAAAAAAATCCCGACGAAATCGCTGTTGTTGAGGCATATACCGCCGGCATCAATGCCTGGGTAGCCACCCTGACCCCCGAGCAGTATCCGCTGGAATTCAAGCTATTGGGCTATGCTCCGGAACCCTGGACCCCTCTCAAAACGGCCCTCATGCTGAAAAACATGGCCGAAACCCTCTGTTTCCGAAATGAAGATGTTGCGGCGTCGAATGCCCTTGAGCTGTTTGGAGAAGAACAGTTTCGCTTTCTGTTTCCAGAATACAATCCAAAACAATCGCCCATCATCCCCGCTGATGTAAGCTGGAACTTCCTCCCGGTAACAACGCCGGATCCCCAACCCAAAATGAGCGGCCTGATTCCTTATCGGAATCTGCCGCAATCACCGGAGGGTATTGGGAGCAACAACTGGGCTTTGTCGGGCAGCAAAACCGCTTCCGGAAATCCCATCCTCTGCAACGATCCACACCTGCGCCTTACGTTGCCTTCAGTATGGTACGAGGTGCAACTGCATACACCTTCCCTGAATGCCTACGGCGTTTCCCTGCCGGGAGCTCCGGGTATTGTAATCGGATTCAATGAAAACATCGCCTGGGGTCTGACCAATGTCGGGCAGGATGTGCTTGACTGGTACCGCATTCGCTGGACTGACAAAAGCAAGCAAAATTACCTGTTGGATGGAAAGCCAACACCGGTTGACATTCGTGAAGAAGTCATAAACGTGCGAGGCCGTAAAGAGGCCGTCGTGGATCAGGTAAAATACACCGTTTGGGGGCCGGTAGTGTATGAAACCGAACCTTCGGAATACCTGGATATGGCCATGCGCTGGGTTGCGCACGACATGCCGGCGGAAGGCTGCATCCATGAAATTGGTATGTTTTTCAATTTTATGAAAGGGAAGGGATTCAGCGATTACGCAGAAAGCATTGCCTGTTATGAAAGCCCGGCTCAAAACATCGTCTTTGCTTCAGGAAGTGGCGACATTGCCATTACCGTTGCCGGAAAATTTCCCATCAAACACAAAGAACAGGGGCGCTTTGTTCAGGACGGAAGCTCTTCGGCCAATGCCTGGCAAGGGTTTATTCCCCCATCTCAAATACCAAAAGTACTCAATCCGAAGCGCGGTTTTGTGGCTTCTGCAAATCAGAATTCCACAAGCCCCGACTACCCTTATTATTATAACGGAGGGTTCGATGACTACCGTGGCCGTTACATCAACCGGCGCATCGAAGCCATGCAGGGGGCAACACTGGAAGACATGGAAGCCCTCCAAAACGATAACTACAGCATCAAAGCAGAAGAAGGGGTGCCTTTAATGCTGGGGCTTTTAGATGAGTCTCAATTAACGGATCCCCTAAGTCGTTCAATCCTCGCTGATTTAAAAAAATGGGACTTCCGGTTTGAGGCTGATTCCAAGGCGGCGGCGGCGTTTGATGTTTGGTTTAAAGCTTTACAACGGCGCGCTTTTGAAGACATCATTGATTTCGAGCTGCGCGATTCCATGGAGATTTTGTTCCCTGAGACCTGGCGTTTGCTGGAAATGTTGCAGGAACAGCCTGAAAATGCCGTTTTCGATGATTATTGCTCCAAAAACATGGAACACGCCAAAGAAATTGTCACCCAGGCCTATGGGGAAATGGTGGAAACACTCCGGAAAAGTTATGCGGCAAGCGATTTCAACTGGGCAGTTCAGAAAGGGACTACTATCTCTCACATTGCCAATATTCCGGCATTTTCTGTCAAAAACATCCGATGTGGCGGTTATGGTGATGCACCGAATGCCATAAGGGAAGCCAATGGCCCGTCGTGGCGCATGATTGTGGAACTCGGCGATACCGTCAAAGCGCATGGCGTTTACCCTGGCGGACAATCCGGCAATCCCGGCAGTCCTTTCTATGACAACTCGATTGCCGATTGGGCTACAGGGAAGTATTATGAATTGCTGTTTATGAAAGACCTCAACGATGGCCGGGGAAAAATCCGGAATGTTGTAGCGTTCAAATCCAGATAAAAGAAAAGTGCAAAGCTAATGCCTGATCACATGGAAAAAAACAATGCATTCAACCTCAAGCAAGGGCTCCTGCTGGCGGCCATTGCGCTGCTCATTGCTGTCGGTGGGTGGTTTACGGCGCCTTTTTTGCCGTGGTGGCGCCTGCTGCTTTTTGGATTATTGGGCGGTCTTCTATTTGCCGGCGGATTGAAAAAATGGGTTTTTGCAGCAGGTTTTGCAGGCGGAATGCTCCTTTGGGGGCTTCATGCTTCGTATCTTAGCGACCTGAACGGCGGCATCCTCGGTAACCGCATCGGCGGATTGTTCGGCGGCATAGGCGCTATGGGCGCCATTGCGCTTACGGCGATCTTTGGCGGTTTGTACGGCGGACTGGGCGCCTGGTTGGGGAAATTATTGCGGGTAGCCTTTTTAAAGTAGCCGTTTGTTTATTAAACCACATTAGCTTTTCATGAAAATGGATCCTTACGAACAGGCCCAAAAAAGGGTCAAAGCAAAAAAGGAATTTTACAAACACCTGAATTCCTATGTGAGTGTGGGTGGCTTTTTATTATTGCTGAATATTGTAACCAGTTTTGGAGACTGGTGGTTCTTTTATCCGATGCTGGGCTGGGGGATTGGCCTGGCGATTCATTTCATGAGCGTGTTCGGGATTCCCGGTATGGAACATGGAACGGATGACTGGGAAGAGCGCGCCATTGAGAAAGAATTGGAAAAAATTCGGCGGAAGGGTGGGGCTCCCCCCCGTGAAGAACCCGATGAATCCCTTGAATTGAAAGAAATTGTAAAAGAAAAACGTGGTAAAAACTGGGATGAAAGCGATCTCGTTTGATCTCCCGGAAATTTCATTAACCAATCTGTAACAACTTATTAACTGCCCTATTGTTGACAGCCTGGTATCTTTACCAAAATAAAGTATGGAACATACACTCCAACAATTTGATGCGATTACGGCAAAATGTCGTAACGTTTTTATCAATAAAACGCATGATTACGGGACTTCGTGGAGGATACTGCGGCTGAGTTCGCTGACCGATCAGCTTTACATCAAAGCCTGGCGCATCCGCAGCATCGAAGAAAAGGGTGTTCAGCAGGTAAGTGATTCTGTATCAGATGAATATCTTGGATTGGTGAATTACAGCATCATTGCCCTGATCCAGGAAAGCTTACCGGAAGATACGCCTTTAGAGTTGCCGCTCGAAACCGTGACGGCACTGTACGACAAGCAACTGGCGGAAACCCGCCGGCTGCTCCAGCAAAAAAACCACGATTATGGAGAGGTCTGGCGGGAAATGCGGGTAAGCTCCATGACTGACCTTATTTTATCAAAATTGCTGCGCATCCGGCAGATTGAAGACAAGCTCGGAGAGACCATTGCTTCAGAAGGAGTGGATGCGAATTACCGCGATATCATTAACTATGCTATTTTTGCACTCATTAAACTTTCAGAGAAGGGTTGATCCCACTGAATACAACTAATTGAACAAGCAGAAAATCGCTACCAAATCGTTTCCAATCATGGGCTTAGGTACTATTTTTATTTCAACAGCCATTGTGGCGCTTTTTTTGACCGCTTTTATGCACTTTGGCCTTCGCAAGGTAAACAGCTGGATTGTCAGCTTTTTTCAGAATTTCGCCGGTGCACTTTTTGTTTTTTCCGGCGCTGTCAAAGCCATTGATCCATTGGGGACCGCCTACAAGATGGAACAGTATTTCGACCAGTTTCAAGAAGTATTTAAACCGACCTGGTTTTCTTTCCTGTCTCCTTTGTTTCCCAAACTGTCTGCCTACTCAGCCAGTTTTTCGGTCTTTATGATCGTTTTTGAAATTGTGCTGGGCATTTTTCTCCTTACGGGGGCTTATCGCAAATTTACAGCCTGGGCTTTTCTCATTCTCGTTGGCTTTTTTACTTTTCTCACCGGGTTTACTTACCTGACCGGATACGTACCGGAAGGCGTCAACTTTTTCCAGTTCGGCAAATGGGACGCATTTGTAGAAACCAACATGAAAGTGACCGATTGTGGTTGCTTCGGTGATTTCATCAAACTGAAACCAAAAGTTTCTTTCTTTAAAGACCTGTTTTTACTCATTCCGGCCTTCCTTTTCCTGTTCAGCTTCCGACGCATGCACCATCTTTTCAGTGCGCGGGTCAATATGGGGATTACCAGCATATCCATTGCTTTGCTCACCCTCTATTGTATGAGCAACTTCGTTTGGAATCTGCCTGATGTAGATTTTCGTCCTTTCAAAGTTGGCGTTAACATTCGCGAACAAAAAGAAGCAGAAAGCGACGCCCTCAATGCAGTGGATATCCTCGCTTATAAAATGACCAATAAAACAACTGGCGAAGTAGTGGAGCTGCCTTATGACCAGTATATGAAGGAATTTCAGAAATATCCTGGTGAAGAATGGAGCCTGGAACAGATCAAAACAGAACCTACGATACCTCAAACCAAAATCAGCGAATTTGAGGTGTCCGACCTTCAGGGGAGCGATATGACGGAGGCTATTCTGGCCGACTCCAACTACAGCTTTATGGTAATTGCCCACAAACTGTACGGAAAGGACACGACAGGAATGATGACTTTAATGGACACCATTTATGCACCGGATACCATCCGAACTCCGGATTCCATGTATGTTGTCCAAAAAGCTGCCGGCGTCAAAAAACGCGAGGAAGCTTTCAGTCGCAAAGCCTGGAACAATGCTTCCTATATGAAGGCCTGGGGTGAAAAAATCAACCCCATTATGATGGCTGCGAAGAAGGAGGGCTACAATGCATATGTTATCACAGCTTATCTGAATGCGGAAACGATAGGGGATTTCAGCAAAACAATTGGCGCAGAATACCCATTCTACACTGCCGACGATATCCTGTTAAAAACCATAATCCGGTCCAATCCCGGCTTATTGCTGTTGAAAAATGGAAAGGTGATCATGAAATGGCATTACCGGCAACTACCGAATTATGAGAATATCAAAGAGAAGTTCATGAAATAGGCGAGGTAGTTGGGAAAATTGTTTTCCTTTACAGTCTCAAAAAAAAACTGCTTCCAGAAAAGTCATGTTGAGCAGACGAAATGTTCGTATCAAAGTTATGCAGGTGCTTTATGCAGCCGGCAAAGATCAGGAACTGACCTTTGGCAGTGTCATGCAATTGTATCGCAAAAGCATCAGCCGCTCTTTTGAGTTGTTGTTGTTTAATCTGGATGCACTGATCCGCATTGCAGGGTTTGCGCGTCAGGACGCCGCCAAAAAAACAGCTAAATTACGCCCGACAGATGAAGACCGGCTCTTCAATACCAAACTCTGCGACAACAGCCTGATGGCTTCCATTGCCGACAATGAAGAGCTTAAACGCCTGATTCGGGCTTATCACCTGGATGAACTTATTGATGAGGACAATGTCAGATTGATCTACACGGAGTTTGCCAAATCAGAATTGTACAAAAACTACGTTCTGAAGGACGATACCACAGAGGAAGATCACATGGAGATGTTGCTGTTCCTCTATAAGCACTGCTGTGGCGATGAAACCTTCAACGAGCTCATCGAAGATAACTATCCAGCCTGGATCGATGACAAGTCGCTCATCGTTGGTTCCATGAAAAAAATACTGAAAGCCCTGCCTGCAGAGCCTAATTTTCATGAAGCATACCGGCCTCCGGAAGAAGCAGTGAAAGAATTTGGAGAGCTGCTGGTTGAAAAATCTTTCCATGCCAATACCGAATTGCTTGACATCATCGAACCGGCACTAAAAAACTGGGATGCTGAGCGCGTTGCTATTATTGACATGATTCTTATCAAAATGGCGCTGTGCGAAATGATGTTTTTTCCGAGCATTCCTACCAAGGTGACTTTGAATGAATATGTTGAAATATCAAAGATCTACAGTACCGACAAAAGCAAGGATTTTATCAACGGCATACTGGACCGACTGATGAAAAAACTGCAGAAAGACGGTAAAATTGTGAAGGAAGGGCGTGGACTGATTGAATAATTGAAGGTTAATGGAATAAGGTTAAAGGAACAAGGTTAAAGTAGAAAGGATAAAGGTTAAAGGGGGGCAGACTGCTTTCATATGCTCGCTCCACCGTCCACCCTCTACCGTCCACCGTCCACCGTTCACCGCTTACCAATGTCTTACAAAGTCAAAGAAATATACTATACTTTACAGGGTGAAGGAGCACAAACAGGCCGTGCTGCTGTATTCTGCCGTTTCACCGGCTGCAACCTTTGGAGCGGCAGGGAGGAAGACCGCCACAAAGCAATTTGTCAGTTCTGTGATACCGATTTTGTCGGAACAGACGGGCCAAATGGCGGTCGCTTCAAGACGCCGGAATCCCTGGCTGCTGCTATTGCGGCACAATGGCCCGGTGGTGGTAAACCATACGTTGTGTGTACGGGCGGCGAACCTCTGTTGCAGTTGGATGTCCCTTTGCTCGATGCTTTGCACAAGCAGGGTTTTGAAGTGGCTATTGAAACCAACGGAACCATACTGCCTCCTCCGGGTATAGATTGGATTTGCGTCAGTCCGAAAGCGGGTTCAGAACTGGTTTTGTTATCAGGCGATGAAATGAAGCTGGTTTTTCCGCAAGCTGGCGCAGAACCTGAGCGTTTTGAGCAGCTCGATTTCAGGCATTTTTTTCTGCAGCCGATGGACAGTCCCCAGCAGGCAGCAAACATCAAGCTTACCCTCGATTATTGTCTCGCACATCCTAAATGGCGCCTGAGCCTTCAAACACATAAAGTGCTCCACATTCCATAAAACAGTGTTTACTGGTATTTTTCAAAGACTTTTTCGATGGCAGCAGCCAGTTTTCGGTCTTTTTCAGTAACCGTATTGCCGGCATCGTGGGTGTTGAGGTGAATGTCTACTTTGTTCCAGACATTACTCCAGTTAGGATGGTGATTCATTTTTTCAGCAAGCAGGGCGACTTCTGTCATGAAAGCAAAAGCAGCTGAAAAATCCTGAAAGCGCAATTCAGCGCTGAGTTGGTTGTTGGCTTCGGTCCACATGGCCTTGTAATTTCAATTTTAGACTTAACAATTGATTCTAAACACAGCAACATCGTGGAGCGCAACTTGTTCTATCTTGTTTTGCGTCGCATCTGGCATCTGGCGTCTGGCATCTGGCGTCTGGCGTCTAATATCTAACATCTAACATCTGACATCTCAATTCTAATGCCTAAACTTGCATCCTCAAAACAGCTCAAATGTCCCTGCTAAAAAAATTAGCCGGCGAAACTGCCATATACGGAGGCGCCACGATACTGTCTCACCTCCTGAACTTCATCATCATTACGCCCTATCTGACACGGATACTGGCAGGAAAGCGCGATGAATACGGTGTTCACGGACTCATGTATGCCTTTGCAGGTTTGTTGATGGTGTTTCTAACTTACGGCATGGAAACGGCCTTTTTTCGTTTTGGCCGTCAAATGGAAGATCGGGAGCGGGCCTATTCAACAGCTTCTATTTCTTTGTTGGTCAGCACATTGGCCTTCACTTCCCTGATGATTGTTTTTTCGCCGGGCATTGCGGGGCTGCTGACTCAACGTTCGGATGCCGCCTACGTCATTTATTTTGCCCTGATCCTCGGCCTTGATGCCCTGTGCGCCATTCCCTTTGCGCGGATGCGCCTGGAAAACCGCCCCATGCGTTTTGCCATGCTGAAGGTGGTGAACGTAGTTGTAAACGGAACCTTGATTGTCTTTTTTCTGGAAATTGGACCAATCATTGGAAAGGGCGAAGGTTCTTTGTCGGGGCTGTACTACCCGGGGAATGAGCTGCATTACGTTTTCATCGCCAATTTGCTGGCGAGCGTGGTCACATTCGTCATGCTGTTGCCGTGGTGGCGCAAGGTGCGCTGGCAATTCGATCAGATGCTTTGGCGGAAAATGATGGCTTATGCCCTGCCTCTGGTCATCGTTGGTATTTCCGGCATGATCAACCAGCTCTCAGACCGCTTTTTGCTAAAGGAATTGCTGCCCGGAGACCTCCGTGAGAACCTCGATCAATTGGGGGTTTACAATGCCTGCATCAAAATTGCCGTACTTATGAACCTGTTTACCCAGGCTTTTAAATACGCCGCAGAACCTTTCTTTTTCAGCCATTCGGAGCGCAGCGATGCCCGGCAACTCTATGCTCAGGTGGGGCAATCCTTTGCGTTGGCCGGAGGTCTGGCTTTTCTGGGCATCATGTTATACCTTGATTATTTTCAGTTCCTCATAGCTGGGAGTTACCGCGAAGGGCTGGCCATTGTTCCGATTACCCTGCTTGCCTATCTGTTTTTAGGCATCTACTACAATTTTTCGGCCTGGTATAAACTCACAGACCAAACCCACATAGGCGCTTACATTTCTGTAGGTGGCGCTGTGGTAACCGTTGTGGCCAACATTGTACTGATTCCGCAAATCGGTTATGCCGGATCAGCATGGGCTGCATTGGCCTGCTTTGGCTCTATGATGGCTGCGGGCTACCTCATCGGGCAGCGTTATTACCCCATTCCTTATCCGATAGGGAGGATGGCGCTTTACATTGCCCTCGCAGTTGGAATCTATTTCATGAGCGAATGGCTCAGTCCTTCGGGCCTCGCCCTCCGCACGACGGCAAATACCGCCTGGCTGGGGTTGTATGTACTGGTCGTGTATGCAATCGAACGGAACAACCTGCTGAAGCGGGTTTCGGCACATTGAATGTGAGCATCAGACAAATTCGCCAATGAATCATCACCGATGTCAATAATCACACCCTCCGCTTCATCCTCTCCTTCCCAAAAGGTTCGGATCATTGCCTCCCTCCTGGTGTTGCTTAGTGCTATTTGTTTTTCGGCCAAAGCCGTTTTGGTCAAATTGGCCTATCGCTTTGAAATAGACAGTGTTTCCCTGCTCACCCTGCGCATGTTGTTTTCGCTGCCTTTTTTTCTCTTCAATGCCTGGATAGGAAAACGACGCCAGCAGCAATCAGATCAATATACCCCTTTGAGTCGGCGCGACTGGATGTCCATTGCCGTTTTTGGATTGTCGGGATATTACATCGCCAGCTTGTTCGATTTTATGGGTTTGCAATACATTACGGCGGGGCTGGAGCGTCTGATTCTGTTTATCTATCCAACAATGGTGTTGCTGCTGTCGGCTTTTTTTCTCAGAAAAGCCATTGTGCGTATCCAGTACATCGCCCTGGCCCTCACTTATGGCGGTGTTGCGGTGGCTTTACTGGACCGATCGGAACTTGGCGGCAGCAATGTCCCCCTTGGAGCAACTTTGATCTTCATCAGTGCGCTGGCATACGCCATATATATGGTGGGCAGTACAAAGTACATTTTGCGCATGGGGGCAGTGCGCTATACGTCTACAGCCATGATTATTGCCAGTATTGCCATTATTCTGCACCACACAGTGACACACCCCTGGAACTTAATGGATTATCCGCCAGGGCTTTACGGTTTGGTACTGGCGATGGCCATCTTTTCTACAGTATTGCCCACCCTTCTGGTCAGCGAAGGGATCCGGATTATCGGAGCTTCCAATACCGCTATTATCAGCAGCATCGGACCCATCGCTACGATTGCAATGGGGTATATTTTTCTGGGTGAAAGGTTTGGCGGTTGGCAGATTCCGGGCACGGCGCTGGTTCTGGCCGGCGTTTTGCTGATTAGTACATCGAAAAAAAAGTAACGCCTATTTGATTTTCATCTCCGCCATCATTTGCAAAAAGGAACGGGCGAAGCTTGCAGGATTGTCGAAAACCAACAAACTGGTATCCGGAGCAGGGTTTTGGTGGGATTCCGCGATTTGCTCGATTGCTTTTTTTATCGCCTTTTTTTGAAAGGTCTGCCCGTCGCTTTCGCGATAACTTTCCGTAAATCCCAGGGCTGTGAAATACCCGGATTCCATAATCTGGAAAAAAAGGAGAAATAAAGCCCGGTCGAGTTTGGGTACCGCGAAATTGAACAGACACTTACCAGCAATGTAGCCCGGAATGGCCAGCGCGACTTTTTCGTAGTTGTTTTCTTCGTACCAGTCCATCTTCGGCAACTCACTCTTAATGACCTGAACAACTTGTTCGTGGCCTACCGAAACGGTAATGCCAAATGTAGCGGGCACCCGGTACATTTCTTTAAAAAAAGCTTCTTTGGGACGAGCGGACAGCTTCTGCAATTCTTTGCAAAACAAAAGATTTTTTTGCGCTACAGTTCGGTCGTCTTTTGCAAAATACAAGCGGTGCATCCGTTCCAGTGTTTCCATCATAAACCCTTCGGGCTTGATCAAATAGTCCAATTTGTAGACCAGGTTGAGCAGCAGGTAGGAAATACCGCCCGGATATTGATTTTTATCCAATTTTCCGTGATCAATCTCTTCCAGCGTTTCGCGAATTTCCCTTTCCAGCCAGCTGTACTTCACTTCTTTTTCTGTTTCCGGAATCGGCTTGAGGTGCGCTACTTCCACTGGCTCGAGGTTGGCAAATTCATCCATCAGCAGATCGTCCTGCTTGTCGGCATTGGTTGCCAGTTCTTTCAAGGCGTAGTACAATTTGTAAGGCGAACCGTCGAGGGTGTAGGTGTCAAATACGATGGTGAGGTTGTTGTCCGGATCCAATGCAAATCGACTGAATTGGAGACTGAAATTCTGCTCCATTAAACGCCGGAGAATGGCTGTACTCAGCGTTTGCGTTTTGACGATTTTTGATTCAATTTTGATTTTTAGCGCATCGGCATAGCCGTTTATTTTTTTGGATCCCTGGTATAATTCAAAACACAATTGCCCATTGTCCAATTGCCAGTGCACATTGTCTTCATCCGGGTCTTTAAGGTATTCCAAAAAAGAAATATAGGCGCTCAGGTATTCCTGTGATTCAAACTCAGAAAGCGATCTGTCCCAGGCTTCGTGCTGCAACTCCGTCTTATAAGCATCGCTGTATCGCCCGAATTTGATGTCCGGTTGAATGGCTACTGAAGTGTTGTTGCCAAACAGGCGATCCCAGATACTCATGGTTAGACTTTAGATTTTAGATATCAGATGATAGACTTTAGAAGGTGTTTTCGGGAAACATTACGATTACCCGTTGTTGCACCTTAATCTTTGTATGACCGCTTACAGGATAAAGCTGGTATCCTGCTTTCGGTTCTTTCATACATCCTCCCGACAAAATTAGTACTTTTGGCCAATCGCAATGCTGTAATCCATGAGCGAATTTCGCACAAGTCTGCCCGCTCCTTTAAAAAGCGCTGTTTCCATCGGTCATCAGGACGCCATTCTGTGCATGGGATCCTGTTTTGCAACGCATATGGGGGATTGGCTGCAAAATCTGAAATTCTCCTGCCTGATCAACCCTTTCGGCATTTTATACAATCCGGTTTCTATGGGCGAAGGCTTGTCGCGTTTGCTGACACAAGAGCCTTATACGGCATCAGACCTGGTACAGCATGGCGGGTTGTGGCATAGCTTCGACCATCATGGTGTTTTTTCGTATTCCAATGCAAATCAGGCACTTCAGGGTATAAATAAAGCACTGGAGGACGGTTTTGCTTTTGCACAGCGCGCAAACAGGTTGATTCTGACCCCTGGAACGGCTCTGGTGTATACCCGAAAGGAAAGCGGTCGCGTGGCTGCCAATTGTCACAAGTTTCCTGCTGCGGATTTTGAAAAACGTCGCCTTGGGGTAGGAGAGGTGGTCGGCGCTCTTTCTGCGCCCATAGCGCAGTGGAAAGCAAGCCGCCCCGATCTTGAAATCCTGGTATCGGTCAGCCCGGTACGGCACATCAGGGATGGGATGGTGGAAAACCAGCGCAGCAAGGCGACCCTGGTTCTGGCCCTCGAAGCGCTTTGCAGGCAATTTCCTTTTGTCCACTATTTTCCGGCGTATGAGTTGTTGCTGGATGACTTGCGCGACTACCGCTTTTACGAAACAGACATGATCCATCCAAACGAGCAGGCAATTGGCTATATCCGGGATTATTTTGCGGCAAGCTGGTTTACTGAAGAGACACTTGCGCTCAACCGCCGCATTTCCAAAATCAGCGCTGCCGCACGCCACCGGCCTTTGCATCCTGATACTGCCGAGCACCGGATTTTTATACAACAACAACTGGGTTTAATAGAAACATTGCACCAGGAGTTTCCTTTTTTGAACCTTGATCAGGAGAAGGCCATTTTCAGGCAATATTTGTAAATGCTAAAAAACTGCCGTTACCTGCATCCGGCCAACATGGACTACTTCTGATTTTCCGGTTTTCCGCCCCTCATAACTCATAGAAAGGCGCAGGTTTTTGCCCAGCTGGCGATCCAATCCCAGATTCCACAGGTAATTCTGACCTTTTTGCAAGCCGTTCAGGAGCGCAAAACCAACGGGAGAATTGACTTGCCCGTCAAACGCTATCGAAATGTAGGAAGCCCTTAAGCGAAAGGAAGATTTTGCTGACTGGTTGTAGGCCGCTTCAAGGCTGAAGTCGTTGTGCAAAGCCGTTTCACCGGCGTCGTTCAGGGTATTCCGGTCGCGCTGGAGCCGGTAGCGCAGGATGGTCCGAAACGTTTTATTGGGCAGGTAGGTAATTTGAGGTTCGCCCTTCCACGACAGAATTGTATAGTCCCGCGTATCGAAAAATTCAGAATCGCTTTCGCGCCTGCCTTGCGTTACGCCGAGTTGTAGGCTCCAGTGCTGATCAGGGTTCCAGCGGCCGCGCAGGAAGTTTTCGAGCGTCTGCCTGCTTTCAAAACCCGAAACCTGTACAATTCTGCTTCGAAGATTTGTTTGCCCCAGCTGAAGGTCAAACCTTGGATCGGCGCGATTGAAAAACACTGTATTGCGCGCATTGAGGTTTACGGATACGAGCGCCGTGTCGGGAATCGACAACTGAAATGGATTCCAGGCTTCAACACCGGGCGCTTCCCGGGTTTTTCGGTTGATTTGCAAAGAAGACAAAATCGAAAACTTGCTAAGTGCTTTCCGGTAATCTTTAGCGGCAAACCAGACGGCACGGGGCTCGATCTGAACGCTGTAATTCAGATTGGCATTGTCGGTGCGCACGTAAGTATCGCTGATGGTGCTGACCCGAATGTAGTCGGCCTGATCCTGAAACGGCGCCGGCTCCATTTCGTAAGACTGTATTTTTCCGTCATTGTTGTAGAGCGAGTCTAACCAGATGTGTGTGCCGGAGCCCGGCGTTACGGGAACGTAAGTAAATTCTAATTTAGGTTCCTGACCGGCACTGAGTTCGTAAACCGTTACGGTGCGAACGGCGCCTTTGAAAAAATTGCCGTTAAAATCCATGCGTCCCAGGAAAGTAGAAGCGGGCATTAAAGTAGTTGGTGCAGAAGCCGAAACTTCCAGCTTTCGATACCCCAGACTGCCACTCCATTGCACGGATTTTGCGGCCTGCCAGGCGCCTGCTGCACGGTATTCCGTTGCAACGCTAAGGGATCGGTAATCTTCACCGAAAGGGGCATAATCCCAGCGCCTGCCTGCAGATAAACTCAGGTTGCTTTTTTCTGAAGCGGCGCTTTCCGCAAACAAACGAAAGTTGTCGTAAAAAAAACTGGTGACAAGCAGACTATCGCTGTTGATGGCTCTGCGATCGCTTTTTTCACGTTCACCACTCAAGCCCAACCGCCAGTTTTTTAGTTTGGGAATCGTTTTGGAAAAGTTGACGCGCGGGCGAAAAAAACGGGTGCGTTGGGTGCTTTCATCGCTGGCGAGCAGACTGGCTTCAGCATTCAAATCCCAACCATTTTGTTGCCAGATGAAAGCAGCGTTGTGTCGAAGTCCGGTGTACAAAGAATCGCGCAAAAAAGCGCCGAATCCATACTGCAAACTTCCCCGGTTTTTGAAGCGCAAGGCCATTGCTGTGCGCGCAAGGTGTTCATCGGCAGCTGGTGCAACACCTATTCCCTGTTGGTTGGCCAGGCTCCAGTCGCGTAAAAACTCAGGGTCGCGATAGGGGTTCAGGGCTTTGAAATTGCGCTGCACAAATTCATAGCTTGTGGCTGTTTCCAGTTTCCAGCCGTTGCTGTCGGGACCAATCCGAATGTCTTTTTGAACGTTTACGAACGCAGCCAGGCCCGTGTCGTCTTCACTGTCGAGCTTCGAAAAACGGTTGAGGTCGTTGCGGCTCAGCGCCACTTCTGTTTTTACCATGCCGTTTTTGGCAAAGCGATAATCCACTCCGGCGCTTATCAATTGTTGCTGTTTGGGCGCAGCCAGTTGCACTACCGGGGCATAGTTTCCCCGACGCCGGCACGTTACCGGATCAGGCGCCACCCAGCGGTATGCGCGCTCATTGGCGCCTTGAGACTCGTCGAGTACATAGTCGCCGTTTCCTTCTCCAACCAGAGAAAAACGTGCGGTGTAACGCGCCGTTTCGGCGTCAGAAGAAAGTTTTAAATATTGGATCAGGGTGTCGCGGTTGCCACAGTTCAACACCGTGTCGAGGCGTTGATAGCTGGCCCGGAAAGCAGAAAATTCTTCCAGCGTATCGATGCCGGAAGCAAGCGCCAGATTGTCGCCGGCTTCCTGTAATGCCTGTTTTTCAGCATCACTCAGGTTTTGGTCGCCGGTTGACGTCCGACTGTCCTGCTGCGCAAACCAGTTGAGGTGCAGGCGCCAGCGATCCTGTTGGTAATCGGCGTTAAAAGCCGTCAGAGAACGGAGGTAACCCTGATCGGAGTACTCAAACTCCACAATGATGCGGCTGTCTTTGGTAATGAGCTGCCTGTTGGTAAATGTCAGTTCGCCGCGGTTGTAGTCAATGATGTAATCGCCTTCGAGGCCGCGCGTGAGCAGTTTGCCGTCTATCCATACTTTTTCTGTTCCTGACAGGACAATGAGGAAGCGCTCTCCCGAATTGCCGTTAAGTTTATACGGCCCCTGGTTGCCTTCCTGTTGCGCGATGGTATTGCGCGCAAATTGTCCCCGGGAAATGGCGACGCTGGCTGTGGTTTGTACTTCTCCTGTCTCTCCGGTTTTGAAAGCCGTACTGAAGGTAGCCCCCTGCAATTTTTTGAAATAATTCATGAAATAGCTGTTGGGGCGCCGCAATTCATAATCTCCGGCAATCAGGCGGTTGTTGCCTTTTTTTAATTGGATGAAAATGCGGTCAAATTCTCGCAGTTGGCGGGTATTGCCCTCTGGCTGCAGGGGGATGTTTTCGTCGCTGATGGCAGCGAGAATTTCCACGCCATCGCCAATATTGCCCGATAATTGAAGGTTGAAGTTGGAGTTGAGCACCAGGTCCTGGCTGTTGCCAAATGAAATGCCCCTTGAAAAACTTCCGTTGTAATCGATGCCTTTTGCGTCAAACAAACCACTGCTTTCGCTGCGTTCGTAGGGGTTGTATCGAAGCCCCGGAGGTTCATCCGGAGCATTGTCTGCAGCCAGACGCGCTGTATCCAGGCGCAACACGGTTTGCCCGAGGTCGAAAGGCAGGACGCGGTAACGCACCAACACGGAATCATTACTGCTTTTAAGCCACAGCAATCGCCGGTTGATGATCTGGTAATGGCTTGTATCTAACCGCATACCGCTCCTGATACCAGTTACCACGACGGACTCCGGAACCAAGCTAAGCGTGTCAGCAAAGCCTTCGCCGGCTATCGGAAGGACTATCCTGCTTCTTAAGTTGGACAGACCGGGCGACTGCGCAGTGCACATTGCCGCCAGGCCAAGCATACCAATCAAAAACAGGGTAGTTTTTCTCATCATAAAAATGTCGTCACGCATAAAACGACAATCCTGATAAAATAGCGTAGCCTCGGGCAACCCGAATGCAACTTGCTTTGTTTGCTTTGTGACAATTGAACGATAATATGGCTTATACCGAATCCAACATGCTTCCGCTGGGCACAACAGCGCCTGAATTTGAATTGCCCGATACCGTTTCGGGAAAGGTGATGCGCTTGTCTGATTTGCGTTCTGACAAGGCGACCGTCGTGATGTTTCTTTGCAACCACTGCCCTTATGTGATCCACGTAAATCCCGAAATCGTGCGGCTGGCCCGCGATTATCAGGCAAAAGGCGTCAGTTTTATCGGCATCAGTTCAAACGATGTGGAAAATTATCCGGATGATGCGCCTGAAAAAATGGGCCCTCACGCCAGAGCGGTTGGTTATACATTTCCGTATTTGTACGACGAATCTCAGGAAGTTGCCCGGGCTTACGATGCCGCCTGCACGCCCGACTTCTATGTTTTTGACAGCCAGATGCGCCTGGTTTACCGGGGCAGAATCGACGATTCACGGCCTAAAAATACCCATCCATTAACCGGCGCAGACCTGCGTGCGGCAATCGATGCGGTGTTGGAAGGACTGCCTGTTAGCGAAGTGCAGTATCCGAGCGCGGGGTGTAATATTAAGTGGAAAAGTTGATTTGAAAATTTGGCAATTTGAAAATTTGGAGATTGGGATTCTGGATGCCCGAAAATTAGTATTAATCAAAATACTTTTTCGGCAACGGTGATTTTATGATGGAGATATTGCGGTTGATAATTAATTGTTTTATTATTGTAAATAAAACACAAAATATTTCATCCCAAACTTATCCATCATGAGAAACGACAAACCCAATTTGATTGTAAACTTGACGTTTGAGTTTGCTTTGAAAGTTATTGAATTCACTGAAGGCCTTGAACTACTCAGGAAATTCAACATGGCCAATCAGCTATTCAGAAGCGGTACAGCCATTGGTGCTCTTGTGCATGAAGCTCAGAATGCAGAAAGTAAAGCTGATTTTATCCACAAACTGAAGATTGCATCCAAAGAAGCAGATGAAACACTATACTGGTTGTTGCTTTGTAACCATTCAAAAAACTACCCTTCTTCCGAAGCGCTTTTAGCCGATATAGATGCCATTGTTAAAATTCTTTCCAAAATCATTGGGACGACGAAAAGAGGATTAGTGATTTGATAATTTGAAGATGGGAGCACTATGCTATATTGATAATCATTGAGCAAGCTTTTTTAGGCAATTCCCCTGCCCAATTATCAAATTTTCAAATACTCACATCTTCAAATTAATCACAACGGTATATTCCCATGCTTCTTCCTTGGCCGGTGCGCCACTTTGTTCTCCAGCATGGAAAAAGATTTGATCAGCTTGCGGCGGGTGTCAATGGGATCAATGACCTCGTCGATAAAACCACGCTGGGCGGCCCGATAGGGGTGGGCAAACTTCTCCTGATATTCCTTTTCCTTTTCCACCAGCATGGCAGCCGGATCGGGCGCTTCCTGGATTTCTTTTTTGAAAATAATTTCTGAAGCTCCTTTTGCCCCCATAACGGCAATTTGGGCCGTTGGCCAGGCATAATTCATGTCCGCGCCGATGTGTTTGGAATTCATCACATCATAAGCGCCGCCATAGGCCTTGCGGGTAATGAGTGTAACGCGGGGCACCGTGGCTTCGCTGAATGCATAAAGCAGCTTGGCTCCGTTGGTGATGATGCCGCTCCATTCCTGGTCGGTACCGGGCAGAAAACCGGGCACATCCACCAAAACCAGCAACGGAATGTTGAAGCAATCGCAGAAACGCACAAAGCGCGCGCCTTTGCGGGAACTGTTCACGTCGAGCACGCCGGCCAGACTCATGGGCTGGTTGCCTACGATGCCAATGCTTCGACCGCCTAAGCGTGCAAATCCGACCACGATGTTTTCCGCAAAGTCACTGTGGACTTCAAAAAAAGAGCTTTCATCCACAATGCCTTCAATCACCTCGCGCATGTCGTAGGGTTGGTTGGCATTTTCCGGGATGAGGTAGCGGAGCTGCTCCCGGTATTCATCACCCGGCTCGAATGGCAGCATGGGCGCCGTTCCTTCACAATTTTGAGGCAGGTAAGAGAGCAGCTGTTTCACTTTATTGATGCAGTCGAGGTCGTTGTCGGCAGTAAAATGCGTGACGCCGGATTTGGTGGCGTGGGTGTGCGCGCCACCGAGTTCTTCTGAACTGACCTCTTCATTGGTGACGGTTTTTACAACGTTGGGACCGGTGACAAACATGTAGGACGACTGTTCCACCATGATCGTAAAATCGGTCATGGCCGGAGAATATACGGCGCCGCCGGCACAAGGGCCCATAATGGCTGAAATTTGAGGCACAACGCCGGATGCCTGCACGTTGCGATAAAAAATATCCGCATATCCCCCCAGTGAATTTACACCTTCCTGGATGCGCGCGCCGCCGGAGTCGTTTAGTCCGATGACCGGAGCGCCGTTGCGCATGGCGAGGTCCATGATTTTACAAATTTTTTCGGCGTGGGTTTCTGAAAGAGAACCCCCGAAAACGGTAAAATCCTGAGCAAACACATAAACCATACGGCCATGCACGGTGCCATAGCCGGTCACGACGCCATCTCCGGGAACCTGTTGCTTTTCCATGCCGAAATCACTGCTCCGGTGGGTTACCAGCATACCGATTTCTTCAAAAGAACCTTCGTCCAATAAAAAATGGATGCGTTCCCGTGCTGTCAGCTTTCCTTTTTCGTGTTGGGAAGCAATGCGCGCCTTGCCTCCGCCCAAATGGGCCTCGGCTATTTTATGCTGGAGTAATTCTAATTGGCTGTCCATGGTTGTGGCTAAAACTAATTTCGGAAAATGGAGCTGCAAGGTAATAAAATGTATAGAAATCAGGCATTGTGTAAGCGTTCTTCGACTGCCTTAGTCATATCCTTTGTAAAGTCTTGTTGCATTTTTCGGACCGTTTTTTGCAAAGGATTCAATCAGGCACGCAAATTACCCGAAATCAACAGCAAACCCAAGTTTTCGAAAAGGGATTTCTCAGTTTTTCCTCAGTACAAATCCTTTTCCCACCGAATGCCCGGCCTTGCCAAACAAAGCGCGGTCGATGGCCAGAATGCCATCAGTAACCACCGCCAGTGCCGGTTCTTTCATAGAAGGGCGCAGGGTCAGGCTTTTTTTCTGATCTTCCTGCAGGTTGGTGGCATTTGCTTTAAAAATGCGTTGAATCAGGCCCGTCCAGTACATTTCCAGCAGTCCGACCAGATAGCCGCTGAGGTTGGTTTCTTCCACGATTTCCAATCCGTAGGCCGCTGCCCATTCCCGGAATTTTGCGGGTGAGATCAGGTATTCGTGGCCAAAAGCGTAAGCGCCCTGCGATATTTTTTTGTCGGAAAACCAGCTCAATATCCGGTTGATGGGATCGTAGGTAAACGGAAAATCGAGCGAAGGAAAAGTAATGAGCGCCAATCCTCCCGGCTTGAGCACCCGCCGCACTTCCGATACCATGCGTTCGGGGTCGCCCACATGTTCGATGACTTCCATCGACAACAAGAGGTCGAATGTATTCTCAGGGAAGGTCAGTTTTAATGCATTTTCCACCCGGTATTCCACATTGGGAACTTCGCGGTTGAGTTCTTTGGCGTAGGCCACATCCTGTTCATTGATGTCACAGGAAACCAGTTGTTGGCAATGTCCGGCAATCATCATATCATAGTCTCCTTCTCCCGCCCCGAGGTTGAGCGCTTTTGCAGGTTGTTGTTCAGCCGTGATGCGCTTCAGTTGGCGCCGGATAAACAAAAACCGGTTTCGGTAAGTCGGAAACAGTAGTTTGTAGTTCATGTTTTTGTAGTTAGAATTGAGCCGCGGCCTGCCGGTATTTTTCGGCCGTTTGGGCATCGCCCTGTTGTTCCAGAATTTGTGCCGCAAACAGGTAGGCTTCCTTGAATCTCGGGTTCAGCCGGATGGCCTCCTGTAAAAACTTCAGCGCCTGCAGAGAATCCCCGCGTGTCTGGTAAATGTTGGCCAGATAATAATAAGCTGCAGGAAATTCATCGTTGATGACGATCAGGCGTTCAAAGGCCGTTGCGGCTTCGTTGGCATTGCCTTTTTGCATCAGGATCAAGCCTTTGTAGTACAGGCCGTTTTCGTTGTCGGGCGCCAGTTTCAGCGCCTGTTCTGCGGCGGCTAAAGCTTCGTCGTTTTTGCCGCTGTTGATGTAGCTGTTGGCCAAACCGAGCCAGGCCAATTCGTTTTTCGGAGTGGCTTTTGTTTCTTCCAGATACTCCGAAATGGCGACGTCCCAGGCACGCTGTTTCACGGCCTGGTCGCCTTTATAGGCATGGTGTTCCGTATCTTTCTCAATAGCCAGTAGCGGCACGCCGTTGGCCGTGATGGTGTGCACCGTCTTTTCGTTTGGCCAGTTGCCGGTGCGCAGGTGTGGCCCGCGGATGTAGCGCGACGGGAAAATGCCGTAATCCCAGGCTTCCGAATAGCGGTTGTTGAAACGCACGTATTTTACTTTCACTTTGTCCTTGTAGGCACTGCCCAACTGTCGGCTCACATTGAAATAAAGGCTGGTGCCGATGGTCAGGGTATCTGTCATATCCGGCTTCAGGATGCCTTCTTTTTTCAGCCAGTCGATGCCCTGTTTGGCGCTTACGCCCCAGTAATCGGTTTCGTAATTGCCGTATGCGCCGTGCAGACCACCGCCGATCGGGTTGAAATAAACATAAGGAAATTGCAGGTTTCGGGCGATAAAAACAGCGGGTTCCAATAAGCCAAGCGCCAGCACGCCGATGAGGGCGTAGCGACCAATTTTGTTGCCGGACAACCACTGCTCGCAAGCAGTCCAGAACAGCGCGGACAAAACCACCATGGCCGGATAAACAAACATCAGGTGTCGCCACGCGTCGTGCAACAGCGAATCTTTGTAAATGATATAAGCCAACGGGAAAATGGCCGCAAAAATCAGCAGGAACACTGGCAAAGCCCGGTATCGCCGCAGCATGAAAGGCAGGGCGATCAGGCCGCCGGCAAATCCAATCAAAGCAGCGAGTGGAATGGTTTTAACGATCCACAACAGCGGGTAATACCAGGGTGTGGCGTCGGAAAGCACATTGTCGCCCATAAACAGGACGCGGATGCGCACGCCGAGTTTGGAAAATTCAGCCAAAGACGCCAGCGGATGCCGAAGCGGATCCACCAAAGCTGCGGGCCAGGTGAGCACCGCCAGAAAATACCCGGCAATGGCGATGCCAGCCACCGCTGAAGCGTAGTTGATGAGCGCATTGCCGGTATTCGGCAGTTTTTTTGAAGCGGCTTTCGCCAAAAAATCAAGTCCGGCAAACAAGCCAAGGTAGCCAATGAGCATCAGACCGCCGGAGCGCGTTGCCAAAGCGACGGCAATGCCTGCGGTGAGTCCCAAGGCTGAGCGCCATGACCATTGCGGCAACTCCCGCAACAAACGCGTGAGGTAGTACAGTGAAATGGCAAAACCTGCTGCGAAAGGAATGTCTTTGGGGTTCATCAGCGAATGGCCCAGAAAACGCGGCGACAAAAACAGGAGCAACAGCGCGAGAATGGCTGCCCGCCATCCCCCGATTTCTTTGGTCAGCAACCCCGTAAACAACAACGCCAGAAAGCCGAAAAGGGCAATCAATAAGTGGCGCACGACATGATAACCCGCGTCGTACTCAGTATACCCCAGTCCGTGGTTGATGGCGCCCGCTGTGAGGTCGAACAGGCCGCCGTACAGGTGCATGTTGCCTTTGGGAATATTGAGCGCGGAGGTGTCGGCGCCCATGCTGCTGTAGTAGTTGACTAGTTTTTCGGAGTAATCCACCTGGTATTCGTCGTCGGCGTTGATGCCGCTGCCGGGCGCCAGGACCAGCATGATCAGGAGCATGCCAGCTGCCAGGCCATAAAATAGCTTGCGCAAAAAGGGATCGATTGGCGTGGTGATGTCTTCTTTTTCCGGAGCAGCCGGCTTTTTTGGCGTGACAGGCGCCTTAGCTGCTGGTGTTGCGGGTTTGCGCGGTTGTTGCTTGCGTTGGCTCATGAACTGATCTTTTTTAAGCGGGCGCAAGTTAGGAAAAATTTGTGGTAGGGGGGATGCCAGTGTAGCGCTGGCATTGAAATTAGAAGCCCTCCTGGCATCAGCGCCGAGTAATGGATGCGGGTTCAGGTTTCGTATGATTTGGAGATGGAACGGCGGAAGGGTGTGCCTTTGAAGAGTGGGGTTGGGGGGTGATGATTTACATCTATCTGGGGCACATTCGACTTCAAATATAAAAATCGAATAGAGGGTCTGAAAACCTGAAACTTCAAGCTACATTTACACAGCTAAACAACCACCATATGAACCTTATGCTTTTTCTTTTTTCCTCATTTATTGGTTCAGCAGTTTCGTAAAGCCAGTTGGAATGGTTGGCTTTACGCAACTGGGATATGCTCAATCGCTGTTGACAAAGCGGGTTTTGACGCAATAGGGGCTATAGGGGAGTTGCGTGAAACAATAGATGGGCGTAAAAAAAATCAAAAAATAAAATATAGAAATGAATTGCTTTAACAATATTATTGCTGACAATGAATTTTTTGATGGTGTAGACATAGAGTGTATCAACGAAGCATCAGATTATGCTGAACTTATTCAAAAGGCATGTGAAATTACGAATGGAGTACTTGTTTTTAATTCTTTCAACGGAACTAAGGTTGATGAGGAGTACCAACTTGACCTTGTCATCAATGAAACACCTTTCTATTTCAAGGTTAACATTTACTCAGATACGGTTGATGTAGATAGAATGTTAGGGGAATTGAACCCAATACTTTTTGAAGTAGGATATGTGGGGGAAAGAAGATTTGTTCCTGTTAATGGCAATGTATTGGATTTTGGAATTGCATTTATCAGCCCTAAAAAAGAGCAAGAACTGGCAGATAACGGATTTATTTGGAGAAGCGAAAAGCAAAATGAGTACATACTAGATGCTACGAATACGCCAGAAAAATCGACATCATTTCGGGAAGAGCAAAATGAGTTCCCACAAAGCCAAACAGAAACTGTAAAAAGCAATATTAAATTTACTAAAAAGCATCAAATTGGAACCGGGTTAATTCTTTTGGCTTTTTTGCTCGCTAAATTATTGCCACTAAATGGACTTTCGACAGCCAACATCGCTATCATAATGGGCCTGGGAGCAATCGCTTGGATTGGAGTGAGTATATTGTCCCCCATCCCTAATCCAAGCGGACCAGAGTTCAAGATGTGGAAAATGTTGCTCAATGGATTTTTAGGGTTTGTAGCACTTTTAGTTATTATAATTATAGGGAGTACAGCCTTGTTAAATAAGTAAAAACGCCCATCAATACATCTATGCCTATTTGCGGCAAACCCAACCCACAAAGGTATAAAGGAAGTAGTTTTAATAGGGATTGCTGAAATAATAAAAAGATAAATAAAGTCGAGTCTGGGAACTGACCACCCGCTGTTTTCCCCCTCACCCCTCAAACAACGCCTCCAAATCAATCGCCTTCTCCACCAGCCCAGGGCGATTAGGCTTGCGCAAAATCCTTTGTTCTTCTTTCTGACCTGTCAGTTGATTGTTTAGCATATTTGTGCGTTTCGGCGAAATGTATACAAAAACAAATAGATTTCGCCGAAATGAAAAATTTGACCGGGCGAAATGTGGGGTGAAAAAGGGATTTCGCCGTGCCGGCTAGTGTTTGTCTTTAACTACCTCAACCGCCGAGCCTCTGTTGCGCATATTTATTGTGTATGCCTGCATTGCTGGTCGGTATTTTAACTGTCCCATGACCGGTAGGCGGGCCGGCCAGCAGGCGGGGAGTCCGTGCTTGCTTTTATCAGAGAACTCAAGTAATTTGCAAGCTGCATTCTTATGTGTCGCGGCGGTGGATGTACGGCAGTAAATCCATGACATTCATTACGATCATAAAAAAATATAACATGAAGTCGTTGATGAGCTATATGGCACTTGTTCTTTCCTTTAGTCTGGGAAATGAACCTTTTTGTTTAGGACAAAATGCAGGGTTTACTGAAAGCACAAAAATGAATATTAGTTTCCTTTCGAACGGGTTATTGATCAAAGGATGGCTGTTTTTGCCGGTTGATTCAAGTCATAAAAAGCTTCCGGCGATTGTCATGGCGCCCGGATTTTCCGGAACCAGGGAATGTAATTACCAGTTTTTCGCTTCAAATTTTTCCAAAGAAGGTTTTGCTGTTCTTCTTTTTGACTATCCAAATTTTGGCGAAAGCGCCGGACTGGTAAGGGGAGAGGTTGATCCCTGGCAACAAGTTCAGGCATACAGAGACGGCATAAGCTATTTGGAAAGCCGCGACGAAATAGATGGGAACAGGATAGGCGTTTGGGGAGGAAGCTATTCAGGAGGCCATGCTATTGTCGTGAGTGCAATGGATCACAGAGTTAAATGTCTGGTTTCCATGACGCCTTTTACCAGCGGATCTTTCTATTTAAACAACCTTCCCGCTGAGGTGAAATCTTTTCTGGTACAGCAGTTTAATGCAGACCGGTTGTCCCGGGTAAAAGGTGAAACGCCTGCCAGGATTCCGGTAGCCACAAATGACAGCAAACAATTTGCTGCCGTTTCCGGCAGAAATGCCTGGGATTTTATTCAGAGCTTTAAGGACTATGCTCCTACCTATGAAAACCAGGTTACGCTCAAGAGCCTTGAAATGCAATTGGAGTATGAACCGGGCTATTATGTTCAAAACATAAGTGCCATACCAAAGTTGTTCATCATAGCCCGGAATGATGAATTGATACCGGAGCAGCTGATTCTGGATGTTTACAATAAGGCGACTGAACCCAAAAAGCTCATTTACATGGATGGGCAACATTTCTCGCCGTACATGGAAAAACTGCCCGAAGCAAGCAGTCTGGCAATTGAATGGTTTAAACAGAATCTTTGACTCTTTTCCGTGGTGTCGGAGCAAGCTGAAAATTATTCCAGCCCCATAATCCGCTTTGTTTCGCTGATGATACGTCCAAAATGCTCCTGGTGTTTTCCACTGCGGAGTTCCGCATCGAAGGCATCGGCGATTTTTTTCACCAGCACGTCGTATTCCGGCGTTCTGTCGGCGTAGAGGTATTTGCTAAAGCTTAGTTGTTGCTCATCTTCCTGAAAACCAATGTCCAGCTTCACGTCTCCGGCGCCAAGATTTATGCGGCGCCCCGTGTATTCCCCCGTTTCATCTTTCAGGATATTGTCTTTTGACCAGCTCATTTGCGCCAGCACGAAATCCAGAAAAACAGGCAACATCCCCGGCTTCACGGGGTAAATCGTGTAATAATTGTCGCGCGGATCGTATTTGCCGGTCCAGTTAGGCCGATTTTTGAGGACTTTCAGATGCAGGCGATCACCCTCAGGGGAATTTTTCCATTCAAAATAAGTATTGAACCATTGCTGGTCAATATACTGAGTGCTGATCATGCGTGTATCCGTGTCGTCGTATTTAACCAGATAACCACTGTCTTTTTCAAAATTATAGGCTACCAGTGCGTGTTCCGAGTCGGGCAAATTTTCGTTTTGCGTGTTCCAACTTTGAAACTGGGCATTAAAAACGATGCTTTTCTGGTCGGGTGAAAAGGCCAGCGCGCCGTGCGGCGAGGGAAAAGCGTAGTTGTCTACAGCCTCGTTGTTCTTATTTAAGGGCCAGGTTTTGCGGGTCTGCACGTCGAGTACTGCGTGTTCGCTGACCAGCAGGTAACGCCCGCCTTTCAGGCTGTCTAAAGTCCCCAGATCGGCTGTATCCCCCTTCATGAACACTTCATCATATTTACCGGGTTGACCATTTTCGCTGTCTAAAAACTGCAACGAGGCAAAGTCGTAGCCCTGTTCCATAATCGGTTCAACAACCGGCGCGCCATTTTTCAAATAAACTAGATACAAACTTTGGCTTCCCGCCACGAGGGTTGGATCAGGGGCATCAGACAATGCGTAGACGCCCCACAAAAACGGCAGGCCCGTATTGGTCTGCAAGGCGCCCGGGAAAACGACGGGTTTGCCTTCGTGCAAAATGCTGTAAATGACAGTGGTAGATTTGACCATGCCGTAGTTCATGTTGAAGGTTTTACCCGTTTTGGCGGTTACCCGTACCGTAAAAGGGCCATATTGGATATCTTTAAAAAACGTGTTTTTGCTTTGGGTTGTCGAGTACAGGTAGGCGGCCACGATCACGATAAGGAGGGCTGCCACGAGGAGTGCTATTTTCATGTTTTACAGGTATCAACTTTAGTCGTGAAAGGTAGGAAGAAAGGAGATGATGAACATAAGAATCATGGATTATTTCTGAGGGTTGAATCGATTTGATGCCTATTACTTTAGCCCCGAATTCACATGACTCCTGTTTTTTTGGTAGATTAGCAGAATTGTTTAACTCAGCAGCGTCATTAATTTACAACCAATAAATGATAAATTACTTAAAATTAGTTTTTTATCTCCGATTTGTCTCCTCCCTCAATCTTACTCAATCCGGATATTGGTTTGCCGGAAAATGTTTCCCTAAACGCTGATGGTATCAAATAACACTTGTAAACCAATGCGCTGCAGCAGCCTTCACGAAATTAAAAAGAACAGCCTTATCGCCCTTGTTGGCGCCTTGTGGATCACCTTGTTTTTGGTTTTTGTGGGCCCGTTTGATACCGGAATTTTGACGCTTAAATGGCGGGTACAAGTGATGGGGGGCTACGGACTGATCTTTGCCATTTCCTATTTCCTTTCGATTCCATTGCAGCATTGGTTTTACGCAGGTTCTTTGAAGCTTCGTGTGGAAAAAGAAGCTGCGATTTTTGGCTTCGTCTTTTCCCTAAACCTTTTGGGTTCCTACCTTTATTATCAATCGGAAATCATCAACGGGGATTATGATTTTTTGAAATTCGTGGTGGTAATTTACCTGCCCAGTCTGGCGATATTTCTCCCGTTACTGGCCCTGTTAAGGTGGTTGTTTTTTAAGTCAGAGCATCCCCGGGAAACTGTGAAAAAAAGTTTGTCGGAACGCACTGATCTGGAAGGCTTGAAACCCAAAATCCAGCAATTGATGGACGCTGAAGTCTATCTGGATAGTACGATGACCCTGCAGAAAATGGCGGGTATGCTTGGTGTCAACAACTCCGTACTCAGCCAGGCCATTAACCAGGGCTATGGGCAAAACTTCAACGATTTCATCAATCATTACCGCATTGAAGCTGTGTTGCAATGCCTGAAAAACGGGCAGCACAAAACCCTTACGATTACCGGCATTTCGGAAAACTGCGGGTTCAATTCCAGAGCAACCTTTAACCGGGCATTCAAAAAGCGCCTCCAAATGACTCCGGGCGAATACATCCGTTCTATCAGGTAGAAAGCCCCATTCTTGTATCAAATCATGATTCGAGACACTTCTCCGGCTTTCCGG
The DNA here is from genome assembly GCA_937926205.1 of uncultured Saprospiraceae bacterium. Lineage (GTDB taxonomy): Bacteria > Bacteroidota > Bacteroidia > Chitinophagales > Saprospiraceae > JABWAJ01. Next base: position 57,549 of record CALEYL010000031.1, on the reverse strand, counting down.
GACTGAAAATCCCAAACGACCGGCGATCTTGCGCACTCAACAAAATAATCTGGAATGAGATGTATGTTATTGGCCATGGCGTTTTTTTGCGGACTTAGTCCGCTCGCAGCACAAGATTCAGTTTACCCGGTTGCCGACCGCCTGTTGAAAGACGCTGTTTCAAATGGGGAATGTATGGGGATTGCAGCGGGATTTTCGGTGAATGGCATGCACAAATGGCAGGGTGGGGCAGGGCTAAGCGATGAAAAGAGCAAAGAAGCTTTTGAGGCTTCTTCCCTGACCCGACTTGCTTCTGTAGCCAAACCGATGACTGCAATCGCCATCATGCAACTCTTTGAGCAGGGCAAACTGGATTTAGATGCCCCTATTCAAACCTATTTACCGGATTTTCCCGTCAAAAAAGAAGGAAAAATAAGTACCAGACAACTGTTGCAGCACACATCGGGACTGGATGGATACCGATCCAGTAAAGAGCAGGAAAATACCAAAAATTATGCGGGCCTTCGCGACGTTGTTGCCCTTTTTCAGGACAGGAATCTGGTTTCAGAACCGGGTAAAGCGTTTCACTATACCACTTATGGTTACGTTGTTCTGGGATTAATTATTGAAAAAGTATCGGGCATGAGCTATGAAACCTATCTGAAAGCGAACATTTGGGACAAAGCCGGCATGACGCAAACCGGGATTGAATATTTTAACCATCCAGTCCCAAACCAATCAAAAATTTACCACAGAAGTTCAAAAGGGAAAATCAAAGCAGCCAAACGAACCAACCTGAGCGATCGGATTCCCGGCGGAGGCATTTACTCCTGCGTTACGGACATGCTGAAGTTTGGAGATGCTGTTTTAAATAACACCCTGGTCAGTCAAAATACGCTGGACATGATGCTGGAAGATCCCCATCTCAAAGAGGAAGGGAATGCGTACGGCCTCGGGTGGTATCTGTATGGTAAAAACCCGAAATTCGGCAACGTTTTTGGGCACAATGGAACCCAAACCGGCGCTTCGACTTTCCTCTTTTTGTTGCCGGATCAAAAAACAAGCATTGTGGTGCTTTCCAATACCTCTGGCGTCATGCAGCGGGTGTCGGATATTGCGGTTAAACTTTTTGAGGTGGCGGGGGAATAATTTTTTCTTAACGATTTTCCTATTATGAAAAATAGTACTATCTTGCACCCATCAAAAAAAGATTTTATATACTTGCAATACATCAGTGTGAAATAGAATTTCTTCGATTTTTCATTGTATACCTATGATAACGAATAGCATCGCCTGCTTAAAGTTAAGACAAAATGCAATCGGAAAACTAAAATAATTGACACTTAAGAAGTCATTAAAAGAGAAAAAAGAACTTTAAATATTATATCTAAAAACTCAAAACCTTTTAGTTATGGCCTCTTCTAATAGCTTTGTTGCTAATATAACTCTATTGGCAATAACCTTAATTAGCTTTACAACATCCTCCACCCTTTTAGCCCAGAAAGGGGCGTTTGAAGAGGTAGAAGTCACATCCTTTAATCCACCTTTTTCCGAGATCAACATCAGTTACTTTGGTACAGAATTACCATTAATTATCAATGACAAAACCACATTTAAAGGAGAAAAAAACAAAAAAATTACTCCTGAAGAAATTCAGGAAGGAACATTGATCAACAAGTTATCTTACGAGCTTATCGGTGAAGAATATTTTGCGCTTTCCATAGAAACAGATATTTCTGCAGACGGACGCATCAAAATATACGGCTTGTTTGAAGGGTTTCGGGATGACAAGGCCATCATAGATGGCTATCCTGTTTTGTTACTTCCGGGGGTAAGGCTTCAAGGGAGTAAGAAAAATAAATGTGAATGTAGCGGACTCGTTGTGCCAAATTTTGAGAGCCCCTTAGTATCCCCAGGGCAGTTCTATGTGGAAATTCAAGGAAAAATGGACGAGCAGGGGGTCATAAATGCCAACTTTGCAGAACTCTGTCGAAACGGTTTTGGAAAACCAGAGCAAGAACTGCTGGCTGCGGTTAATGGAAATTTGACGGATGCAACGACAGGGTTGCAAAATATTCCAGCCGACCTGAAAGCCATAAATATGAGCTTGTATAATGGTGAAATCAAAGTTGGTCAATACAGTTACAAATTAACCAATGATATTAAAATTCAGGGGTATATCAACCAGATTGGCTACAAGCTGTTGCCTGCTCGGGCAAAAAAAGAACAAGCCAATCAAGGGGCTGTTTATTATAGATTTTATGTAATTGATGACCCTGTTCCCAATGCATTCGCTTTTCCAAATGGCATGATTTTTATCCACACCGGATTATTGAACATTATAGAAAACGAAGCGCAGCTTGCGGCAGTTCTTGGACATGAAATTGCCCATGTTACTCATGAGCATGGCCGAGAACGGTATGAAAACACCGGATTGATGGCAGATATTGGAACGATAGCTGATGTTTTTTTTGATAAGACGCTAAACAAGCAAATTATTCAGCTGGCGCCATCACTTCCCTTGGATATGGTCAGATCTGTCAACCAATTGTCAAAGTCCATCACACCAGCTGCTGTTTCTAATTTGATGAAGCCTCAAACAAAAATGGAGGCGCAAGCGGATCGTGTCGGCCTTTACTATGCTTATCAAGCGGGTTACGATATTCGGGAAGCAGCTTCGTTTTGGAATAAAATGCAGGAACTGACTTCTGATCAAAATTTCCAGTCAAAAATCACCTCAGACTTAATGAATTCCCTAAAGTCTAATCGTTTGAGCACCAGTAATGCGAGTGTGATGACCAAACTAAGTGTAGCTGGAAGTGACGTTTTGGCTAAACAAATTTTGGATACCATTTATACCTCTCACCCTAAAGCAAAAAAGCGCGCCCAGGCAGTCAATAAACTGGTAGGCTCGGTTTATGTGGATACAGATTGGGAGAAGATGAAGGTTAATGGGGATAAATATTCAAATATAATAGGGAAATAATACATGGGTGGTGTAAAAAATCAATAAATCACAATGAGTTCAATCATTTAATGAAATAAAAAACAAAAAGAGGCTTTTTGATGTAATTTTAGGTCGGAAAAGTACAGTCAAGCTTCAAGCAAAAGGTGTTTTTAGCACATGTTATAGTTGCTTGAAATAAGTAAGTATAAGTTGCATGTAACCAAGTGGGTTTGAGAATTTAATACATTTTTCAATCCACTTGATTCCATGTTTAATATATTTGTGAGAAAATTTTTCGCGCAATGCTAAAAAGTAGATAAAGTAATGAAAACGTTTTTAAAACTTTTTTCTTTTTTTAAAATTCGAGTTAGAAAAATTAAATTTACCATTACAAACAATTTTAATGAATTCTGAAAATAAAATCATGCAGAAAATAGAAAGTTATATGATAAAGTTGCAATTTTCATATCAGTTGTTTTGTGAATTTTTTAATAGTATGATTGTTAATATATTTTTTAATAAAAAAACAGTTGTATTGATATTTATTTTGTTATTGAAATTGCAAAATACTCTTATGGGATTTAGCAATGTAAATATACATACCCAAATAAATGAAGAAAAGTATTGGGTTATTTTTTATGCAGATAATAGTACTCTTACTGGTCATTCATTTGTTACTTATCTCAAAGAGGACAACTTATTACAACAGACGGTAATTGTAGCTTGTTGGGGTTTTTATCCTAAAGATGGTATAGGATTGTTTGGGTACGTTGAAGGAAGTATTAGAAACGATTTAGCTAGACAAAAAGACATAGGGTTATCTGTAGAAGTGTCAAAAAAAGATTTTTATAAGGCTTTAAGTATAAAAGATAAATGGGATGCCAAAAAATATAATCTATTGGCTGAAAATTGTATTGATTTTGTAGATGAGGTAGCTTCCCAAGTCTGTAATTTAAAAAAACCTTCTTATACTTTGAGGCTTCCAATAGATTATATTAAGAGCTTAAAACAGTTAAATAAGAATTACAATAAATGTACAACCACCTCCACCCTTTTTCTCTTCGATCTTTCCGGCAGTATGAACGAAAACGGCGGGGGTACAATTCCTAAAATTGAACAGGCAAAAGCTGCCAGTAAAATTACCATCGATGGCCTGCAATCAGGAAGTCAGGGAGTAAAGAATCAAGTTGCCGTCTATGGCTTCAGTGGAGACTGCGTTCCCGATCCGACCATCGAAATTTCAGCATTTACCGATGATTTAATTACCGTACAAAGTCAAATCAACAGTATGTTCGCCGGTGGGGGTACTCCTTTAGACAATGCCATTCGTGCAGCGGAATGCAAAATGGCGGCGCATTTGCAAAAGGAGGGCCAAAAAAGAGGAAAGCTGATTATTCTCAGTGATGGGCAGGGTACTTGCGGGAATATCCGACCCCCCGGAACCTATAATTCTGCACCATTGCAACGAAACCGCTTTATTTTTGTTGATGCGGGCAAATGCGGGCTTTCAAACAGCGCCAATGTTGGAGTAAGTTATTATACCGTTGGATTCAATATTCCTCCGGGTTCACCTGCTGAACGTGATTTACAGTATCTCTCCCAAATATCAGGGGGGAAGTATCTGAATGTGCAAAACCAAACGCAACTCGTTCGGGCATTTCGTAAATTCAACCGGGTTTACCAGCCAAAAGAGAGTCCAGCGCTATCGGGTCTCCCCACTCCCTCTGTCAGCAATTTTATGAAGGGGGTTACCCAAATAAAGGAAGAATACTTCGATGAAGCCTTGAGTGTCTACACGGCTTTCGCGAAGCAGCATTCCGACGATTGCCATGGCGCTTACAATCTTGCCCTTATGCAGGAAGCCAATGATTTTTATAAAGAGGCAATCAAGAACTACCGAAAATACCTGACCCTCTGTCCAAATCCGAGTGATCGTGATTTTGTTGAAACGCAAATTGCTTTTCTTGAAGAAGAATTTCGGGAATTCGTGTTGTTCCAAAAAGAGGTCGTAAGGAGTGATTTGGATTTTCTGAACCTCCACTACCAGAAAATCCAAAATGGTCAAAGCGTTGCATTAGCAGAAGAATTTAAAGGATTTCTCCGGGAAAAAAATGATTACTATGAAAAGTTACCCAGGTTGATTGATAATAGCACTTCTCAGTTCAAAAGTCAAACGGAAGACATCGCATTAGCATTTAAGGAATGCTCGATGCTTATCAGGCGAAATCCGCAAACCTGGGATCGGGATGGCGCCGCAATTATCGCCAGGGCTTATGTGAATTTAGAAGAATTACTTGGAGAGATGTAGCACGCTAAGCTTGCTTTGCGACAAGCATTTATTGGTTTGTAGGCATATTATCATTAGAAAATATGCCGGTATGGAGGAAGGACTATATTCAAGGCCTGAAAGAACGGCAATCCTTTTCAGCCTTATGTCTGGAAAAAGCGCAAAATTGCTTATACTTGCCAAAACGCCTCATCAATGAATCGTTTTTTTGCAAGCATCCTTTTTGTAAGCTTCCTGAATTTGCCGATACTCCCTGCTGCCTTTGCCTCGGATACCATTGCTACGATTGTTTTCAGTCACGGGATGCTGACAAACTACGGGCTAAATGCCGATATTCAGCTATTGATTGATCCGAACCGGCAGTTTTCAATTGAAGAAATAACAGGATTTTCTGACGACCGGTTTTATCCCCCCGGGCAAGTTGAAATACCCCGTGTGCCTTTTGCAGTATGGTCCAGAATTCGCTTAGACAATCAGGGAAGGGAAGCCATACAAGCTTATTTTCAGGTGAGTTCCGTGGCAGATTCTGTTACCGTTTACAGTGTTCAAAACGGACAGGTTACGGATCAGCGCCAGGCAGGTCGAAGGATGCGCCCGACACAAAAAAGCCTGAGGTCGTGGCGCAATTATCTTCCGGTTACATTAGCTGCCGGTGGGGCAACCAACTTTTATTTCCGAACCTGTTTTTCCAGTCCGGTTAAGCTCAGAGAAGTCTCTTCATTGGCCTTATATCCTGCCGAGTTATTAATCGATAAGCGAATTAATACCTATGCCTGGCAATTTTTTTATGCCGGGATCATGTTGATTTTTTGTTTGGTTAGCCTGTTTTTTGCCGCCACATTTGGTGAGCGCGTATTTGTCTATTACGGGCTTTTGGTGTTTGTTTTCGCGGCCTATTATCTGAAAATGAGCGACATTGCCGATGACCTGCTGATGTATCGGATCCGAAACGAATATTTCTCAGTTGGCCAGGCCATTGTTTCGTGTTATCTTGTTTTAGCCTTCTTGTTTTGCAATAGCTACCTTAAGTTGTCCCGGCGTATGCCCAGCTATTACAGGGTCTATCTGGTGGCTACCATCATCGTTGCTGTCTTTGCGCATGTAGCCAGATTATTGACAAGAGATGCTTCCTGGACGGTGTATGCCCATAATTTTTTGGTTTTGGCGTGGCTTGTAATGACCCTCATCCTGGTCGTTATGCTCGCTTTAAAAAGAGATCCCTCTGCCCGAATAGCACTGATCTCAGCCGGCATCCTGTTGATTGGAGCCATAATTGGCCTTTTGGGGCAGCAACGGATGATTATTTATTACCATTGGATGGAATACAGCGCACAGGTTGGAACACTTGTTTTTTCAGGCATCCTGTTCTATGGATTGTTCGATAAAATTAACACCATACGTCAGGAAAAGCAAAAGGTAGAAGCGCTTGATCGCCTGAAATCGCGGTTTTTTACCAACATCTCACATGAATTTCGAACCCCTCTTACCCTGATTCTGGGGCCGGTGAAAGAACTTATGGAAACGCCCAGAAACGCTGAGGAAAAAAGCCTGTTGCAATTGACCTATCGGAATGCGCAACGGCTGCTTCAACTCATTAACCAGCTTTTGGACCTGTCGAAGCTGGAAGCAGGTAAGATGGAACTGAAGCTAAGAAAGCTGAATTTTGCAGCCTTGTTGAAAGGCATTGTCATGTCGTTCGAATCCCTTGCCATCAAAAAGAACATCCGCCTCCATTTTGTGAGTCAAAAAGAACTTTTGTTGCTACACGTTGACAAAGACAAAGTGGAAAAGATTTTTTACAACCTGTTGTCCAATGCTTTCAAATTTTCAAAAGACGGTGGTGAGGTTTCGGTAATGGTGACTGATCACAAAGACCAGGTTGAAATCCTCGTACGCGACACAGGTATAGGGATTCCGGAAGCCCGCTTGTCCCATATTTTTGACCGTTTTTCTCAAATCCACAACAAAGAAATCAGGGTAGAGGAGGGTACAGGCATCGGGCTGGCACTGGTAAAAGAACTCATTGAGTTGCATCATGGAAGCATTCAGGTGGCCAGCAAACCGGGAAAAGGCAGCACTTTTAAGGTCATATTACCAAAAGCTCTGGCGCTGCCGGAAGAAGAAGCGCCTGTCGGCGAAACTCCTGTTACCCTCCCAATTGCCATGAGCAGAAACGAAGTAATTAGCCCTCTTGTCGTTGAGGAAAACCGTTTGAGGCCACCTCAACTGGAACAGATGACGAGGTTGCACTGTGTGTTGATTGTGGAAGACAATGAAGATGTGCGGGCATATATCAAACAACAACTCTGCAATTCTTTTAAAATTCTGGAAGCTGTCGACGGAGCAGAAGGCCTTGAAAAAGCCAGAAAACACCTTCCCGACCTTGTCATCAGCGATGTCATGATGCCCCAAAAAAATGGATATGAATTATGCCTGGAATTAAAAAATGACCAGCGCACCAGCCATATACCCGTCATCTTATTGACGGCCAAAGCGGTGGACGAAGAAAAAATTGAAGGCCTGGAAACCGGGGCCGATGATTACCTCGTCAAGCCCTTTGATACCAAAGAACTTGAAGTTCGGGTGCGCAACCTCATTCGCTTGCGACAGACCTTGCGCCGGCGTTTTGCAGAATCCGCGCTTATTGACCCATGGGAAGTGGGTACCAACGAAATTGACCAGGCTTTTATGGAAAAAATATGCGCTACCATCGAGACAGAGCTCGGCAACGAGCAATTCAGTGTCGAAATGCTGGCAAGCGCCGTGGGAATGAGCAGGGTTCACCTCAATCGAAAATTAAAAGCCCTGACAGACCATTCTGCCTCTAAATTCATCCTGCTCTTCCGGCTTCAGCAAGCCCTCATCCTGCTGAAAGAAAAAGCAGGCAATGTGTCCGAAATTGCTTTCCAAACGGGTTTTAGCAGCACCTCTTATTTTGTGAAATGTTTCAGGGAACAATACGGGACAACTCCCGGAGCGCTTCTTGAAGAACAGGATTAATGTGACACTGCTAGCCCTGAAGATGTTCATTTTTTGACAGCCATGTTCGAAAATTGACACAATTCCTCCTTTTTTTGATATCCCTTTTCTCTCTTTCTGCCCCACCTTTGTCATGCTTCTGAGGGATAAACATCGTGCGGGGGCAAAAAAAGCATTCCCCATATTAATTGCTGGCAATTTATGAACTGATCGGGTGTATACCACCAGGATTAGAGCAGCCTTTTCATGCATTTTATCACCAATAAATTCAATAATATGAGACTTTTTAACGCAAGCCTTTTCATTACCTTAGCGTGCATGGGTTCCATGTTTCAGGGACATGCACAGGTAACCATTACAAAGGATAATTTTCCTCGCCTGGCGGGTTTTACCGATACGATTATCCAGGGGATATCCGTGGGTTCACTTCCTCAGGAAGGCCCTGACCAGGTTTGGGATTATTCCGATATGGGCATATCTGAACTCATCGAGATTGAATATTTCGATGCAGCGGATGATCCTTATATTCCCGGTGCTTTGAATGTTCGGGAGCGCAACCTGCTTTTTCAACAATTCTTCATCCCCAGCAATGCATACGAAGCCATTGACAATGAAGGTTGGCATGACATCGGTAAGGTAAATGCCCAAACAGGCTATTCCATTGCTGCACTAACTGGCGGCCCCAATGACTCTTTGGTTTTTGTCGGAAGTGCGGATGTTTACCAGGGCCGCATCAATCTCGTTCAATTTCCAATGACCTATGGAAGTTCGTGGTCAGGAAGCTATGTGGAAAGCACCAACTTTGAGCTTACGGTGGCAGCATTTGGCCTTAACCATGTGCCTGGCGCCCAAAAAAGAAGGCATACCCAGCATCGGGAAGTCGTTGGATACGGTACTATGATGATTCCTCAAGTCGACGGCAACCCTTCGGGCAACCTCGATGTATTGATGATGAAAGTAGTCCGGTCATCTCAGGATAGTTTCTTTTTGGGCGGCGCCCCGGCGCCACCTGCCTTAACCGCAGCGTTTGGACTGGTACAGGGCAGTATGGCGGCAGACAGTTTTTATGTTTTTTACAAACCGGATTTTGGGGGGTATGTGTTTTCTATCGACATTTACGGCAACCAGCCTGGTGACCCTTTTTGCCATCCCAAGGCAGCCGAAACGGCCACAGCGGTCGATGAAATTTTTAACTCGGTTTTCAGGGCATATCCAAACCCTGTTACTGCCGGCGAGACGTTTCATCTCGCTATAGATTCCGACCTTATTTCCGGCACGGTGCAGTTCATTGATTTAACCGGCCGGGAAGTGTATCAAACCCAATTCGATTCAATAGCAGGCCAAATTGAGGTGTCTGTTCCTTCCACGTTGGCGCCTGGAATGTTGCTGTTGCAACTCAGGGATCAGTATGGACAAGTACTGGGCTGGCAGAAAGTGCAGGTGTATTAGACAAAATTCATGGATGCATAGCCGGGGCGTTTCTCCCCGGCTTCCATCCGCAGCATATCTCAAATAGCTCCTAAAAAATTATTGATTTTTATCATAAACCCTTGATACAATTATTTCCTCTTTTCTATCTTTGGCTAGCGGAGAACTATTTTTCCGCTAAAAAGTGCCTGGCTTATCTCCGGGTTTTATACATCAAAATCGGTATGCAAACAATATTGGGGTCAGGAGGTATCATAGGGATTGAATTAGCAAAATCACTAACAGCATTCACGAACGAAATCAGACTGGTAAGCAGAAATCCAAAAAAGGTCAACCCTACGGACGAGCTTTTCGCAGCAGATTTATTAAACCCCGCAGAAGTTGATAAGGCCGTTCAGGGCTCGTCCGTTGTTTATATCACTGTTGGTTTTCCATACAATGTAAAAGTATGGCGGCAATGTTGGCCCGGATTTGTTGACAGTGTCATCGATGCCTGTAAAAAGCACGCCTGTAAATTGGTCTTTTTTGACAACATTTACATGTATGACCCCGCATACCTGAATGGCATGACAGAAGAAACGCCGACAAATCCACCAAGCAAAAAAGGTAAAATTCGGGCTGAGATTGCAGACAGGATTATGGAGGAAGTCGAAAAGGGCACTTTAACGGCGCTAATTGCCCGTTCGGCCGATTTTTACGGCCCTCAGATCCAAAACACCAGTGTCCTCACAGAAACGGTTTTCAAACCGCTTAGTCAGGGCAAAAAGGCCAATTGGATGAGCTCCGTAGATTACAAACATTCCTATACCTATACCCCGGATGCCGGCAAAGCAACTGCTTTGCTGGGCAATACAGAGGATGCTTACAATCAAATCTGGCACCTTCCGACAACAGGGAATCCGTATACAGGCAAAGAATGGATTGAAGTCATTGCAAAAGAAATGGGCGTGAAACCCCGTTACCTGGTCGCCTCCAAATGGATGATGCGGATCATTGGATTGTTTATTCCGGTGATGAAAGAGATGCCCGAAATGATGTATCAATACGATCGGGACTACGTGTTTAATAGCGACAAATTTGAAAAAAGGTTTGATTTTAAACCGACACCATATCTTGACGGGATTAAGGCGATTGTAAAATCCGATTATCAAAAATAGACTGCCTATCCTGCTGAAAGCTCCTCTGTAACGTGCGAAATTTTGTAACGCTTTACCAAAATTTTGCACCACATTTCAATAGGGAGTCGCCTACCTTTGTATTAGAGCTTGTTCGGAAATTCCTCAATTGGCTGTGAGTGGCAAATTTTATTTTATTCAGCGTTGAATTTTTTCGCCATAGCTGCTGGCTATGTCTGCAAAATCCGCCTCGTCTAAAATAAAATTTCCTCACCCTCGCTCAATCAGTAAATCCCGAACAAACTCTTAGCATTTTGAAAAGATCTCAAATAGGCTTTGTTTTGCTCTGACTAACAGACTCATAACCTTGCTGAATTTTGAATATTAGACCTAAATTCCTTATATTTGTAAGTACCATGCGTCATCGTATAGCCAGTGTGCTCCATATCATCCTTTCTTTTGCCGTGCTGGCCAGCTCGACGGGCTTTGTTGTGGACAAGCACTTTTGCAGGGGCGAACTGAAAAACACGGCGCTGTTTTCCAAAGCGAAAGGCTGTATGGGCGCTGAACAAAGCGCATGTAAACGAGATCTACCATGTGACGGGCACCAAAAATGGACTAAAAAAAGTTGCTGCCAGAATACGGTCGACTTTCTCAAGTCTGGTCAGGATCAAAAAAACAAAGGCGCCTATGCCTTTTCTCTGAAACTGCCTGTAGTTTCTGCCGCACTGTTTATCCCTTATCTTTTCTCTTTGTCCATCTCTGAAGCGTCTCTTTCCGCTTTCCTGTTTTATAAACCACCTGTACGAACCCGCAAGGACATCCATTCCGTGTTGCAGGTATTTCGGTTTTAGACCATTCCATATTGTGTTTCACAGCTGAACGGCGCGTCCACAGCTGGGATTTATCTCATTTGGCCACCGCTGAAAAGCAGTCCGGTTCATTCACACAAATGATGGAATATCATGCTAAACGGAATCATTCGGTTTTTTCTGGAAAACAAATTTGTTACCCTGCTGCTTTTGCTGTTGTTTATTGGCTGGGGCATGGTCACGGCGCCTTTTGGCTGGAATACATTTCTGCCATCTGATCCGGTCCCGGTGGATGCGATTCCCGATCTTGGCGAAAACCAGCAAATTGTCTTCGCCGACTGGATGGGTCGCTCTCCGCAGGATGTGGAAGATCAAATTACCTATCCGCTCACAACATTTTTGCTGGGTATCCCCGGCGTGAAATCGATCCGGAGCACCTCCATGTTTGGCTTTGGCATCATTTACGTCATTTTTGATGAACAAACAGAATTCTATTGGTCGCGAAGCCGAATTTTAGAAAAGCTGAATTCGTTGCCATCCGGTTTGTTGCCCCCGGGCGTACAGCCTTCTCTGGGCCCTGACGCCACCGCATTGGGTCAGGTGTACTGGTACACCATTGAGGGCCGCGATTCTGCCGGCAACCCTACCGGAGGCTGGGATCTGAATGAAATAAGAACTGTCCAGGATTTTTATGTAAAATATGCACTCAATGCCGTTGAGGGCGTCTCGGAAGTTGCTTCCGTTGGTGGCCAGGTGAAGGAATACCAGGTGGATGTCAATCCCGATGCTTTGAAATCCTATGGCATTCCCCTCATGGATGTAATGACGGCTGTAAAAAAATCGAACCGCGACGCCGGAGCCCAAACCATAGAAATAAATAAAGCAGAATACTTCGTTCGGGGCCTTGGGTACATCAAAAAAGTGGAAGACCTGGAACTGGCCGTGGTGGCCGTAAACGACAACGTACCCATCCGCATCAAAGACATTGGGGTTGTTTCCCTTGGGCCTGCTACCCGGAGGGGCTTACTCGACAAAGACGGCGCGGAAGTAGCCGGCGGAGTTGTCATCGCCCGCTATGGTTCCAACCCCCTGCACGTCATCAATGGCGTCAAAGAAAAAATCAAAGAAATGGCGCCCGGGCTGCCCAAAAAGAAGCTGTCAAATGGCGTCGTAAGTCAACTTACCCTTGTGCCTTTTTACGACCGCACCCAACTCATCCAGGAAACCCTGGGAACGCTGGAACGGGCGCTTTCTCACGAAATCATCATCAGCATCATCGTGGTCATTTTGCTGGTGCTCAACCTGCGGGCCTCCCTGCTCATATCCAGCATGCTGCCCGTCGCGGTGCTGATGGCCTTTATTGTGATGCGTTATGCCGGTGTGGATGCCAATATCGTGGCGCTTTCCGGTATTGCCATTGCCATCGGTGTGATGGTTGACGTGGGTATTGTTTTTGTGGAAAACATCATACGGCACCTCGAAATGCCTGAAAACGAAGGTGTGAGGGGAAAACGTCTGCTCGAAGTCATCTACGAGGCGACGGTAGAAGTATCTTCCGCCATTACAACAGCGCTCGCGACAACAGTGGTCAGTTTTCTGCCCGTTTTTGCCATGCAATCCGCTGAAGGAAAGCTGTTTAAGCCACTTGCTTTTACCAAAACCTTTGCATTGGGCGCTTCATTTGTACTCGGCATCGTCGTATTGCCCGCATTGGCGCACCTCGTTTTGTCCCTGAATTTTGATAAAAAAAGGGTGCGAAACGTCTGGAACATAGCCCTGATAGCCGCAGGCATCCTGTTTGCGCTGGTTTATAAAACCTGGTTGCCCGTTTGGCTGGTGGCAATAGGCATCAACAACCTGTTGGAATACAGGTGGCCGGAGAAAAGACGTACCTGGCCGAACTTCATCAACATTGCCATTATCCTGCTGGTTGCTACCTTTATTCTGGCGGAAGAATGGGTTCCACTCGGCCACTACAATTCTATCCTGACCAATTACTTATTCGTGGTGGTGCTGCTCGGCATCATCCTCGGGGGGCTGATGTCCATTGTTCATTTTTATGAACCGGTATTAAAATGGTGTCTGGCGAATAAAGGCAAATTTATGCTCCTGCCTTTGTTTACCATACTTTTTGGCTTGCTCATCTGGTTGGGTTGGAACAGGAGTCTGGGCTTCGTCGCCAGGGGATTCGATCAGGTTGGCTGGAATGTGCGGGAGAACGGAGTCTGGAGCTTTATGCTGCACAAATTCCCGGGCATGGGAAAAGAATTCATGCCATCGCTTAATGAAGGCAGTTTTCTGTTGATGCCGACCTCCATGCCACACTCCGGGGTGGAAGAAAACCAGCGGATCGTGGCCCAGCTCGACATGTTGCTGGCCAACATCCCCGAAGTGGATTTGGCTGTTGGAAAAGCAGGCCGTGCAGAGACTGCCCTTGATCCAGCCCCCATTTCCATGTTTGAAAACCTCATCAATTACAAGCCTGAATTTTTAATCAACGAAAATGGAAAAAGGGAAACTTTTAAAACGGATAAAAAAGATCGCTTTATTCTTGTTTCGGGGGATACGCTCAGCAATGAGGAAGCGCTGTTGCGAAAAGTAAAATCCTCTGATCTGATCCCCGACCCCGACGGGCAGTATTTCCGGAATTGGCGTCCCAAAATCAAGAATCCCGACGATATCTGGGACGAAATTATTCGGGTGACCAAAATTCCCGGGGTTACCTCTGCGCCCAGGCTGCAACCCATTGAAACCCGCCTGGTCATGTTGCAAACTGGTATGCGCGCCCCTATGGGCATCAAAGTCTATGGTCCCAATCTTCAAACCATCGAAACATTCGGCATGCAACTCGAAGCCATCTTAAAAGAAGTGCCGTCTGTGAAAGCCGAAGCCGTTTTTGCCGATCGGATTGTTGGGAAACCCTACCTCCATCTGAATATCGACCGGGGCGCCGCAGCCCGTTATGGCCTCAACATTGAAGACATTCAGAATTTTATTGAAACGGCTGTTGGCGGCATGAATGTAACGACTACGGTCGAAGGTCGGGAACGCTTCCCTGTGCGCGTGCGCTATCCCCGGGAACTGCGCGACAGCCCTGAAAGCATCAAAAAAATGCTCGTACCCACGCCGGTCGGGGCACAGGTGCCGTTGGGTGAACTGGTTAAAATCGAATACGTTCGCGGTCCGCAAATGATCAAAAGTGAAGACACTTTCCTCACCGGCTATGTCCTGCTCGACAAAAAAGACGGCTATCCGGAAGTGGATGTGGTGGAAGAAGCACAGCGCTTCATCCAGGAGCGGATTGACAATGGCAGTCTGGTCATCCCTGCTGGTGTAAGTTTCAAATTTTCAGGTACTTATGAAAACCAGCTGCGGGCTATGAAACGGCTGTCCATCGTCATTCCCATCAGCCTCATTACCATCTTTTTGCTGCTGTTTTTTCAATTCAAAACGGTTGTGGCATCTTCTATCCACTTTTCCGGAGTGTTCGTGGCATTCGCCGGCGGCTTCATCATGCTGTGGTTGTACGGGCAAGACTGGTTTCTGGATTTTTCCATTGCCGACGTGAGCATGCGGGAGCTGTTTCAATTACACCCCATCAACCTCAGTGTGGCAGTCTGGGTGGGCTTTATCGCCCTCTTCGGCATTGCTACCGACGACGGGGTGATTATGGGAACTTACATCCACCAGGTATTTGAAGAAAGGCAGCCTGCCACCGTACCGGAGGTTCGTGCCGCCGTTTTGGAAGCCGGGAAAAAAAGGGTTCGGCCAGCCATGATGACCGCCGCTGTCGCCATCATCGCCTTGCTGCCCGTGCTGACTTCTACAGGGAAAGGCGCCGACATCATGGTTCCCATGGCCATTCCGACTTTTGGAGGCATGACCATCCAGTTGATGACCATGTTTGTGGTACCGGTGTTGCAGGCCTATTGGCGGGAAGGTGTGGTAAAAAGACAGCTGGCCCGCGCTAATAGAGCTGTTGAAACAGCGCAAAACGGACAGGAAAATGAAAATTGAATTGAATCATTTTGAAAAAGATAATACCATGCGCTTATTCATTCTCTTTCTTTTGGCCCTTGTGTCCACGACCCTATCGGCTCAAACACTGGAAGATTATCTGAAAATCGCTGCGGAAAACAACCCCGGCATCAAGGCAAAACAGACGGAGTTTCAGGCTGCGTTGCAAAAACTCCCACAGGCAAAAGCACTGCCGGATCCGCAGGTGAATGCTTCTTTTTTCATCAACCCCATGATGTTGCCGATGGGCAATCAGCTGGGCAGCATTTCGGCGATGCAGATGTTTCCCTGGTTCGGAGCGCTTGGCGCCATGGAAGAAGAAGCTGCACGGATGGCAGCGGTGAAACGCCAGGCGGTGCAGGTTGCCCTGAATGAGCTGTTTTTCAAAGTAAAAAACGCCTGGTATCCTTTATTCGAACTGGAGGAGCAAATCCGGATTCAACGTGAGTACCTCCGGCTTCTGGAAACCGACAAAGAGTTGGCAACCAGTAAATTTCAATACGGGCAGGCGCCCATGACGGATGCCCTCAGGGCCGACATCATGATCGGCGAAGTGACAACCGAAATTGCCCTGCTGGAACAAAAGCGCAGGCCGCTCGAAGTGGCTTTCAACCGTCTGCTTGACCGGGATGACCATTTGCCCGTTGCCATTTCCGGAAGCCTGCCTGAAGCCATTCCAGCGGGTGAGGCACGTCGCGACAGCCTGCTTGGCAACAACCCGGTGTTGGCCGTTTTCGACAAACAAATTCAGGCAAGCATTGCAGAACAGGAAGTTGCAGGCTACATGCGAAAGCCAATGATTGGCGCCGGATTGCAATACATGCCGCTGATCAAAAGAAAAGGTACTGACCTTGTTCTTCCACCCAATACCGGCCGGGATATGATCATGCCCATGTTTTCGGTGACTGTTCCCATATGGCACAAAAAATACAATGCAGCCATTGAGGAGCGCCGCCTGATGCAACTCATGTACGCTGATATGAAAAAGGAGATGGCAAACGAGCTCGCCGCTATGTACGAAATGTCTTTCTACGAACTGGAAAAGATGGCGCAAATGGTTGAACTACTGGACGCGCAGATGAAGAAAACACAGCAGGTTATTGAACTGCAGATGGCGGCCTACAGCAATGCGGGCAGAGATTTCGAAGAAGTGTTGCGCATGCAGCAGCAATTGTTCCGATATCGGTTGGAAAAAGTTTCAGCACAGACCGGATATCAGTTGACCCTGGTGAAGCTGGATTACCTGACAGGGAAAACGGATTAACTCGGTTTTTGTGACCTATGAAGTAAATCGGGCATCATTTTTCATTCTTTTAACAAACTTAAAATGGATCATACACACCACAATCACCCACAGGATCACCACCAGGAGCATAAAGGCATGGAGGGCCACAACAATCATGGAGGGCAGGGGCATCAAAATCACCATGCACACATGATTGAGGATTTTAAAAAAAGGTTTTGGATAAGCCTCATACTTTCATTGCCGGTACTCTTTTTGGCGCCGATGATTCAGCTTTTTTTCGGCTACGAATTTAATTTTCCCGGAAGGGATTACCTTTCGTTTGTGCTGTCGAGCATCGTCTTTTTTTACGGGGGCTATCCATTTCTGAAAGGGTTGCTCGATGAGCTGAAAGACAGAAACCCCGGCATGATGACGCTCATTGCCGTCGCCATAACCGTTGCCTGGGCTTATAGTACTGCAACTGTATTTGGCTTGCAGGGCATGTCGTTTTACTGGGAACTGGTCACGCTCATCGTCATCATGCTGCTGGGGCATTGGATTGAAATGAAATCAGTTGCGGGCGCTTCCCGGGCCCTGGAGTTGCTGGTGAAAATGATGCCTTCAGAAGCCCACCTTGTTCACGGCGATCACATCATGGATGTGCCCGTTCAGCAATTAAAGCCCGGTGATTTGATTTTGGTAAAAGCCCATGAAAAGCTGCCTGCCGATGGAATCATTTCGGAAGGGGAGAGCTACCTCGACGAAAGCATGTTAACCGGCGAAAGCCGCCCGGTGAAAAAAACGGTTGGCGATGCCGTTATTGGCGGCTCGGTCAATGGCAAGCAGCCACTCCGGGTCAGTGTGAGCAAAACGGGCAAAGAGAGCTACCTGAACAAAGTGATATCTCTTGTTGAAGAAGCCCAGAAGACAAAGTCAAAGACTCAAAATCTGGCGAACAAGGCAGCAAAATGGCTGACTTTCATTGCACTGACAGCAGGGTTTAGCACACTTGCAGTTTGGCTGTTTTTGGGCAAAGAATTTGCTTTTGCACTGGAGCGCATGGTTACGGTGATGGTTATTTCCTGTCCGCACGCGCTGGGACTGGCCATTCCGCTGGTGGTGGCGATTTCCACTTCACTTTCGGCACAACACGGTCTGCTCATTCGCAACCGGACGGCTTTTGAAAATTCCCGAAAAATTACGGCGCTGGTCTTTGACAAAACAGGCACCTTGACGGAAGGTAAATTTGGCGTAAACCGCATTGAAAGTCTGGATAGTGAATTTTCAGAAAATGAAATACTCGCCCTCGCCGCTTCACTGGAAGAGGGTAGTGAGCACCCCATTGCTCAGGGCATTCTGATAAAGGCCAAAGAAAACGAAATTGCCCTGAAAAAAGTCGAAGCATTTTCTACCATCACAGGGCAAGGGATAGAGGGAGAAATAAATGGTAAGAAATGGCTGGTCGTTAGTCCCGGATATTTGAGAACGCATCAAATAGAAATACCGGCAGCAGCTGTTTCGGACCAGGCAGAAACGGTCGTATTCGTTGTCTCCGACGGCGCAGTCAAAGGCTTTATTTCTCTTTCTGACAAAGTAAGGGAGGAAAGCCCTATGGCCATCAAAGTTTTAAGAAGCAAGGGCATCAAATTGTATATGGCGACCGGCGATAACGAAAAAACGGCAAAAGCCGTCAGTGATCGTTTGGGGCTGGATGGCTACTTTTCTGAAGTGTTGCCGCACCAAAAAGTGGAAGTGTTGAAGAAACTGCAGCAGGAAGGCCATTTTGTCGCCATGACCGGTGATGGTGTGAACGACGCTCCGGCACTGGCACAGGCTGACGTGGGAATCGCTGTCGGTTCCGGTACGGATGTTGCCGCAGAAACAGCTGACATCATTCTGGTGAACAGCGACCCCGGAGACATTGCCAACCTTATCCTGTTTGGCCGGGCAACTTATCAGAAAATGGTTCAAAACCTCATTTGGGCAACTGCTTACAACGTTGTGGCGATACCACTGGCGGCTGGTATTTTGTATCCATCTTTTATGCTCAGTCCGGCCGTTGGCGCCGTTTTCATGAGTCTGAGTACCATCGTAGTCGCTTTTAATGCGCAGTTATTAAAAACCAAGTTGAAAACCATTGCCTGATATCAATTTCAAAAAATGAACAGCGATATGGAAAAGTTGAAAATCAATCGTCAGACAGTCATAATGGCCCTCATCATGTTGGCAGCGGGTTTGCTCATAGGTTGGCTGGCCAAGCCTTCTTCTTCTGTTGAGGCTGCCCACGAAGGGCATGAAACGGAAAATGCGGATGCTGCTCAGGCTACGATCTGGACCTGCTCCATGCACCCGCAAATACGGCAGCCTGAACCTGGTAAATGCCCCATATGCGGAATGGATTTGATCCCCTTGGACGACAATAGCGGATCTGATGAAGATCCATTGGAAATCAGGATGTCGGCCACGGCGATGCAACTCGCCAATGTACAGACAGCTGTTGTCGGCTATGGGATGCCGACCAAAGAAGTACGCATGAACGGCAAGGTGCAACCTGATGAGCGCTTGATCTACTCGCAGGTAAGCCACCTCGACGGAAGGGTGGAACAACTCGCCGTCAATTTTACCGGAGAGCCCGTTCGCAAAGGGCAAAAACTGGCAAGCCTTTATTCGCCGGAACTGGTCACCGCACAGGAAGAGCTTTTTGCTGCCCTGAAAATAAAGGACATGCAGCCTGCTTTGTACAACGCCGCAAAACAAAAACTCAAAAACTGGAAGCTGACGGAGCAGCAGATTCAGCACATCCTTTCCACAGGCAAACCGCAGGAGCGATTCCCCATCCAGGCTGATGTCAGCGGCATCGTTCTGGAGAAAAGAGTAAATCTTGGCGACTACCTGATGAGGGGCATGCCGCTATATGACATCGTCGATTTATCCAGAGTCTGGTTGCTTTTTGACGTCTACGAAAGCGACCTGCCCTGGACGAAAGTGGGCAGTATGGTACAATTCACGGTGCAGTCGCTGCCCGGCGAAAACTTCAGCGGGAAAATCACTTTCATCGATCCGGTCATCAATCCTGCGACAAGGGTGGCAAAGGCCCGGGTGGAAATAGCCAATCCCGGCGGTAAACTCAAACCTGAAATGTTTGCCAGCGGCACCGTCAAAACCCAGTTGCCCACTCAAAAAGAAAGCCTGATGGCGCCTAAGTCAGCCGTCATGTGGACGGGGGAGCGCTCGGTGGTTTATTTGAAAAAGTCCACAGAAAAAGGGGTTGGATTTCAGATGCAGGAAGTCACCCTTGGCCCATTGGTCGGCGACAATTATGTAATCAAAAAAGGACTGGAACCCGGTGCTGAAATTGCTGTGAATGGTACCTTTTCCATTGATGCCGCAGCCCAGCTGGCGGGCAAACCAAGCATGATGAACCCTGGCGGCGGAACTGCAACGACTGGTCACAACCACTCAGAAAATAAGCCTTCAGCGGATGGCATGGAGGTAAGCAAACAGACAAAAGAAGCCATTCAGCGCTTATTTGACCGCTATTTTCCCATGAAAGATGCATTGGTAAAAGACGACCTGAAAACTGCCGTTACGCAATCCGGAGCCTTGAAAAAAGCCTTTGAAAGTACCAAAATGAGCCTGTTCAAAGGTAAAGAACACGAACAATGGATGAAGCACCAAAGCGCTGCGGTAGCTGCACTCAACAAATTGACAGCTGCCAAAGACGTGGAAGAGGCCAGACTGCAGTTTAAGCCGCTTTCCGAACAGATGCTGGCACTGGCAAAAGCCTTTGGGCCGTTCGAATCAGCCATTTACGTACAACATTGCCCGATGGCTGATGACAATACCGGCGCCGATTGGCTGAGTCTGGATAAGGAAATCAAAAACCCTTATTTCGGCGATAAAATGCTGAAATGCGGTTCTGTCACAGAAACGATTAAAAGATGAATTCAATCTGATTTTCGCAACACGAGCGTACTCATACACCTTTCATCGGCCACATTCACCGTTTTTAAAGGTTCAATGAAGGACAGCCGGTGAAACTGTATGATTTCGTCCAGCATGGACCTGGTGAGTAAATACCGGATTGATCCATCGGGAATGTTGTGGACGCCACTTTCTATTTCATCCACCAGATTTTCGATGCCTATGTTGGAAGTCATGCGAATGAAAAGGGCGCCCCCGGGCTTTAAAACCCGAACCATTTCGGCAAACATTTGCCGGAAGGCCTCATGGCTTTTTGCAAAATGAAGTACGGCGCTGCTGATGACGTGATCAAAACATTCGTCAGTGAATTCCAGAGATTGAAGGTCGCCGGTTTTCAGGTGATCGGCCGGAATGGTGAGCCCCAGGCTGTTTGCTGTTTGCATGAGGGATTCCAGTGCTGCACCATTCACATCCACCCCGTAAATGTCATAGTGGTTTTTCAAAAACCAGAAAAAGTTGCGCCCGCCGCCGCAACCGGCATCCAGTATCTTATCACCGGGAAGGTACCGGCCTTTCATGATCTGATCGAGCAGGTAAATATCGATGTTTTGAAGCTCGTGTCTGAGTTGTTGTAGGTTCATGCCTGCTGGTTATTTGCTTGTCTGAGATGATGTCGTGGTATGGTGAAAAGGGGAAAGCGAAAGTAAGAAACAATGCTTCATAGTAAACACATACAGCGGGAATACTTACCGCTGAATAAGCCATTCAGCCGTTTACTCATCAGATTTGGAGACGCGATCCGGGCGCAGATATATTTGTGACATGAATTTAATTATTCGGATTTTATTTAATATTAAACACCTGCAACAGTGGGGTATTTATTTTTATACTGAAATGAATTTTTTACCATAAATAAAGCAGAAATGATCGCAATGTATTTATTGGAATCAGGTGCTTTGATATTCCTGTTGCTGGGTAGCCTACACTTGTATTACACCTTTTTTACAGACAAATTTTCATCGAAAAACGAGCATTTAGTTACTGAGATGAAAACTTCTTTCCCGCTGTTGACCAGGCGGACAACAATCTGGAAAGCCTGGATAGGATTTAATGCCAGTCACAGCATCGGCGCAATGTTTATCGGCATTATGAATATTTATTTAGCAGCCAACTATTTTTCAATCCTGCAAGACGACATTTTCTTTTTTGCCTTTAATATTATGACTGCTCTTACCTATTTAGCATTGGCAAAGAAATATTGGTTTAACATCCCGTTTACCGGTATACTTTTGGCATTGATCTTATTTATATGCACATTTTTCCTTACGATATGGGGATAAATCCGGGTTGAGAGATTTCCGAATAAGCTCCTGGCTGCCCCGTAATGCTATTGATTGTCATAGCTCATGATATCTGGATATGCCACTTACTTAACCTTTGCCAGGTCTCTTTTTCCACTTTCTGTGAGCTGAATCAGGTGGTGTCCCACCAGCACCGGATACAGGCCTGCATCCGGTAACTTGTCTGTTCGACGTGCTGCCCAATCTGTATAGCCGCATGACCTTCGCTATTTTAAAATGATAGTTTTACTTTCCTACTCATTTGGGTATCCTTTTAAAAAGCGAAAGATAAAGTCACTGTAGGCTTTATTTGAAGAAGAAAAATCTAAAAATTCGATCAATCTAAAAAAAATATTGGCCAAAGTGATGGCGGAAAAAAAAATAAGTGTAATTTTAACACTTGATAAAACCAATGAGCTTAAAAAGTGAGTTTTTATTTGCTGACAAAAGCAGCCTCATAGCTTTTTCTAACTTTAAAACCTTACGTAAATGACAAAACTTACCAAACCAATTTTACTAATTGTTGCAATACTTTGCTGCTTCATAACAGCAAATGCGCAACAAATAACAGGTAAAGTGACTTCTGCCAAAGAAGGAACTCCCCTCATCGGGGTAAATATCACCGTAAAAGAAAGCCTGACTGGTACCATTTCAGACACGGATGGAACATTCCAGATTGCTGTCAATCCGGGCAGCATTTTAGTTTTTAGCTACATTGGGTATCGGCCAATTGAAATTACAATTGGCAACGAAAAAACCCTGGAGGTATCCATGGAGGAGGACGCCCAGGGCTTGAATGAAGTCGTTGTAACGGCACTGGGTATCCGAAAGGAATCCAAGAAACTGGGATACTCCGTAACTACTGTGGATCCAACCCAGCTCCTGGAAAACAGGACCACAAACGTGGTAGAATCCCTTGTGGGGCGGGTAGCAGGTTTGAATATTACACCTCCGGCTGCCGGGGCTGGTTCCAGTATGCAAATTCGTTTACGCGGCCAGGCAGCTTTTGCAGGAGCAAACAACGCACCTCTTATTGTCATCAATGGTCTGCCAATTGACCAGGGCGCCCAGGGGGCAAACCGCGACGATGCCGGTCCGAGACAAACCAGGGACCTTGGGGATAACTTAACCAATATTAACCCGGATGACATTGAAAGCATGACCGTGCTAAAAGGTGCGACTGCTGCTGCAATCTATGGTTCCAGAGCAGCCAACGGCGCCATCATCATCACGACTAAATCCGGGAAATTGAATCAAAACTTTGGTGTTGAGTATTCTTCCAGTTATACCACGCAGGAAGCTTTGAATTTCTTTGATTTTCAAACAGAATTCGGTCAGGGTACAGGAGGAGTCAGACCATCCAGTGGAGCAAATGCTGCTACTACGGGTCAGTTTGCCTGGGGCGAGCGGTTAGATGGTGTGCCGACTCCCATTTTTGATGGATCATTGCAACCTTATTCTGCTAACCCAAACCGGCTTTTCGACTTTTTACAGACAGGTACGGACTATACCAACACGATTTCATTGTCGGGTGGCGGTGCGACCGGAAGTTTCAGGGCCTCATTTTCAAACACAGATGCCAAGGGTATCTCACCGACCAATGAATACAAAAGGAAAATTGCCAACATAGGGGTCAATCAGAACATTACGAAAAGGCTTAAACTCCAGGTGAACATTAATTATACCAACGAAAAACAGATTAACCCGCCGCAAATTGGTATTCAAGGGCCGGGCGCCGTCAACTTTTTAACCCGATTGGCTACTTCCATTCCCCTTTCTGCTTTCAAAAATAGTGCTGTAGCTGCCAATGGAACAGAAAGCCTGACTTCTGGTTTCCAAACTACCTTGTTAAACCCTTATTACAGCATTGCAGTAGGTCAAAGCTTCTTAAACGAGCGGGACAGGTTTCTGGGAACTGCCACGTTAAGATATGATTTGACAGACTGGTTGTATGTGCAAGGCCGGTATAACTATGATTACTCCGTTAATTTCATAGAATTTGATACGCCCGGAGGTATTGGAACCAGCGTACCAACAAATGCAGATGGAACCTATAAGGGCACATACAATATCTCGGAAAACAAGGACACAGATGTAAATGCGGACTTCCTCGTAGGTGGCAACAAGCAATTCGGCAAGATTTCACTTGATGCGAACGTTGGTGGAAATACCTGGAGAGTGAGTGGTCGCAGGTTTGCTCAGGATGCCTCCAATTTTATTGTTCGGGACCTTTATTCTATCGGAAACGGTAGCGTTCAAAACCAAAGTTACGGGTTCTCCCAATTCAGGGTTAATTCACTTTATGGATGGGCAGAGCTTGGATACAACAGCATGTTATATTTAAACTTTACGGGTAGAAATGACTGGTTCTCCGTCTTGAATCCGGACGACAACAGTGAGTTTTATCAATCAGTATCCGGTAGCTTTATTTTCTCCGAGCTGATGCGTAATCAGGAGTGGCTTTCATATGGTAAACTGAGAGCTTCCTGGGCTGAAGTAGGCAGTTCACAAGGGGTGAATCCTTATGATGGGGTGCTGACTTATACCATCGCCCAAAATCAATTCAATGGCCAGTCAACGGCCACGGTCAATGGCAATGTTGCTCCCAATCAATTCCTGAAGCCGTTTACAGTAGAGGAAAAAGAAGTTGGTTTGGAAATGCGGATGTTCAATAACAGGGTAGTGCTTGATGTTTCGTACTTTGACAAAGTATCAAAGGATCAGGTATTGGGTGTTATTCTTTCGAACACCTCGGGATACGACCAATCCAAGCAAAACCTTGGTTCCTTAAAAAATTCAGGCCTTGAAGTCCTGCTCGAACTTACGCCGGTTGACCGCCGGAGTTTTAGTTGGACCACTTCGTTTAACAACGCCTTCCTGGATACCAAAGTACTCTCGCTTGGTGCGGCAGACGAAATTATAGTAGTTAACTGGGGCGCTACCGGGCTCGAGTTTATCGGGCAACTGAGATACGTAACAGGGATGCCTATGAACCAGGTTTACGCAAGAACCTATGCACGGGATGACCAGGGCAGAATTCTCCTCACTGATCAGGGGCGTTTAATTCCATCGGCGGACTATGTGAGCTACGGCAGCTCCATTCCTAAGCTTACAGGAGGTTGGTCCAACACTTTTAGGTTTAATAATCTTTCGATTGGGGTACTTCTGGATTACAAGTTTGGAGGCACGGTCATCTCTTCGACGGCTTTAAATGCAAACAGACAAGGACACTCCCAGCAGTCCTTAGTTGGCCGCAGAGAGGGTGAAAATGGCGTTGTATTTGACGGTGTTTACGCATCAAGCGGAGAGCCTAATACCACTCCTGTTGCTCCGGCTCAATTCTATGCAGATTACAGAAACAATCAAATGGGGGATATCGTGACATTTAAGTCGGATTTTGTGAAGCTGAGGAACATATCGGTAGCGTATAATTTTACGAGTATGCTGCGTAAATCAGGTTCTCTTGGCTTTGTGAAGGGGTTGACGTTGTCCGCTTCTTGCCGGAACGTGGCCATTTTTTACAAGGACATACTTGACCTTGATCCGGAAGCCATTCAATCTTCTGGTGACTTTAGAACCGGGTATGAGAATACGTCATTGCCAACCACCCGCAATTTCAATTTAAGCTTAAATGTCAAATTCTAATGACCATGAGAAAAATAAATAAACTTTTGCTTTTGAGCGCAGCCCTCCTCGTATTTGGAGGATGTGATAAGGATTTTGTAGAAATAAATACGAATCCTTATGCGCTGACAGATATTGATCCCGCCCTGCTGTTTGCCGGCGCGCAACGGACGGAACTCGGGGGCTGGGAAACAGAACATACGATTGTTCAGCATTTCGTCAATCCGCACAACTCGGGCGCTACGCTTGGCCCTAATTTTAATTCGGACAACGATAATTTTAATAATCCGAAATGGAATAATTCTTATCCCACCGACATCAAAAACATGGTTCAGGCCATATCGCTTTTAGGTGAAAATACCGACCGCGTAAACTTACTGAGCATGTTGCGGATTTGGAAAGCCCAGATATTTATGGGGCTGGTGGACACCTATGCGGATATTCCTTATTCTAAGGCAGGACTGGCCTTTATTGGTGGCAGCGATTTTTTCTACCCATCATATGACGATGATGCCGCCATTTATGCGGACCTGGAGGAGGAACTCAGGCAATCGATAGCTGCTCTGAATCCCAATGCCGACTTTGTGTCTGCTGATCTTTTCTTTGGGAGTAATGGTTCAATTCCATCCACTACTGCTTCCGTTCAGGTTGAGAAGTGGAAAAAACTGGGCAACTCGTTGTTGTTAAGACTGGGAATGCGGTACTCCAAGGTCAATCCTACAAAAGCGGCCTCTATTGTTTCAGAAGCATTTAACGGCGGAGTAATGACGTCAAATAATGACAATGCTTATCTGACCTTTGATGGTACGGCATACATTAATGACGGCAACAACGGTCTGGTAAATAATAACCCTTATTTTTACTATGCAGCCGAGCCTTTCGTAAATCAGTTGAAGTCAACGGGCGATCCGCGCAGTCGGTTTATTTTAGCAACTTTTGCCAACCCGGCTGATCCTTTGGGCGATCCTGCTCCCGACACGGATATTGCTAATCAGTTTGGCGTTCCTGTAGGGGTTCTCAACACAGATCTCGTGAATCCGCCATACAGAGGTATTCGCGGCGGGGGGTATAACTATTCGCAAATGAATGTGAATATTGTGGCATCCTTAAGAGCTCCGGATTTCTGGGTAACGTATTCGGAAGTTTCTTTGCTTCTTGCGGAAGCAGCACACAGAGGTTGGATACCAGGTGGCGATGCCAGTGCACAGCAGTATTACGAAGCAGGAATCAGGGCGGATATTGAAAGATATCTACTCTATCCGAATGCTACTGCTGTTCCGGAACAAGAAATCATTGCTTTCCTTACCAAGCCTGGTGTGGCATACAATTCGGCGGACGCGCTGAATCTGATCAACACGCAATTTTGGATCGCTGCCCTCAGAAATGGGACGGAAGCTTTTTCTAATTTCAGAAGGAGCGGTTTCCCGGCCTTGAGCCCTAATCTTTATAACAATCTGCTCAACGGCGGATTTGTCAGGAGGTTATCTTATCCGGATTATGAATTGGCGCAGAATCGAAGCAACTACATGAACGCAGTTGCCGCGATTGGCGGAACGGATAATTTGGTTACAAGGGTTTTCTGGGATGTTCAGTAGGTTTATTTGAATGTTTCATAAACCGGTGGGTTGAGGGCGCAGAGTTTGAATTATCCTTTGCGTCTTCACCCATACCGGTTTTTTCTGTCTACATGCAGTCGGGGTGAACAACAGGTGCTAAAATTGAATTTATTGACTATTTTTTGATGAAGAAAATGAATAATTCTTTTTACAAATATTCCGTATTTGCAGGTTTGGCATGTTTACTCGGAGCTGCGATTTCCTGGTTCGCCAGTGCATTGAATTACAATGGCCCCTTATTGATAGCAGGACTGCTGCTTATTGCATTTGGAATGCAGGGATATGAAAAATTCAAAGGGTTTTCATATCCTGTAGTGATTTTTGCAATGGTTGCTATTGGCATGTTTTATTCGCAGTATCTGGTACAGGTAGGCGATTTTAAATTTTCAAAATTAATCCTTCCATTATTACAAATCATCATGTTCGGCATGGGTACTACCATGAAGTTCAATGATTTTCTGGGCATCATCAGAACGCCCAAAGCAGTAATTATAGGCTTGTGTTGCCAATTTTTAATCATGCCCTTTTTAGGTTTTGGCATTGCCCGCATGTTTAATTTTCCACCTGAAATTGCCGCAGGAATTATCCTGATAGGCTCGAGCCCGAGTGGCCTGGCATCTAATGTAATGACCTTGATCGCCAAAGCGAATATTGCACTCTCTGTTACCATTACCACTTTTGCCACCCTGTTAGCGCCATTGATGACGCCTTTGCTGATGAAATGGCTGGGCGGTCAGTATATTGAAATTGATTTTTGGAAAATGATGTGGGATATTATACAAATAGTTATTTTACCAATAGGGATCGGCTTTATTATTAATCAATTTTTTAAAAAATTTGCGGAAGCGCTGCGACAGTATTTGCCGCTGATTTCCATGGTTGGAATTGCTTTGATTATCACGGTAATTACTGCTTCCGGCAGAGATTCCTTGCTGAATGTTGGCTGGATCTTATTAATTGCCGTATTAATGCACAATATAGGCGGATATATTTTAGGATATGGAGCTGCTAAATTATTGAAAATGCCGGAACAGGATTGCCGCACAGTAGCCATTGAAGTCGGGTTGCAAAATGGCGGCCTGGCCTCTGGTCTCGCCAGTCAAATGGGTAAAGTTGCAACGGTTGGATTAGCGCCTGTGCTGTTTAGCTCTATTATGAATATTACCGGTTCCATTCTGGCCGGTTGGTGGGGGAAAGAGAAAAAAGACAATTCCTGATTTGATAAATGTCTGTTTGGCAGGGTAATCTGGTAGCGGGGAGGGTAGGTGAGAGCGTCACTTGAAAAGTGACACCCTCATCATCAACTATATTAAAGCCTTGCCAAATTATTCAAAAAAAGGAATGCCCTGAGCGGCATGTTTTTTTAGACCTTCTTCGTTGATATCCACGCCTATGCCGGGTTTGTCGGACACTTTAATGAAGCCATTTTCCACAAACTCCTTGCCGTCGAAGTTGACAATTTCTTTCCACATGGGGTCTTTGTGGTAATAGATTTGCCACTCCAGAATCATGAAGTTTGGCACCGAGGCGCACACATGTGCAGATGCCATTGCGCCTAAGTAAGACGCAACCATGTGTGGCGCAAAAGGAACGTAGTACAAGTTTGCCAGGTTCGCTATGCGTTGCCCTTCGCCGAGTCCGCCTGCTTTTTGCAGGTCCGGCATGACGATGTCAAGCGCTCCTTTTTCCAGGTAAGGTCTGAAGCCGTAAGCCAGGTAAACATTTTCACCGGCACAAATTGGCGTAGTGGTGGACTTTGCAATTTCCGCGTAAGTATCCACATTTTCAGCCGGGATGGGTTCTTCCAGCCACATCAGGTTTAATGGCTCCAGTATTTTGGCTACGCGTTGGGCGGTTGGAAAGTCATACCTCCCGTGCATGTCGGCACAAATGTCAATATTGGGCCCCACGGCTGCTCTTGCAGCGGCCATTTGATCGTACATCCTTTGTATTTCTGCAGGCCCTGCCGTCCAGTTGTACCGATCATATTTATTAGGATCGTTACCCTGATCCAGGTCAAATTTAATG
Organism: uncultured Saprospiraceae bacterium; assembly: GCA_937926205.1. Taxonomy (GTDB): domain Bacteria; phylum Bacteroidota; class Bacteroidia; order Chitinophagales; family Saprospiraceae; genus JABWAJ01. The sequence goes on along the minus strand of CALEYL010000031.1, from coordinate 28,228 downwards.
GCCGTCATCTTTAAGTCAACGGCCTCTTTGGCTGCAGCGGCAAAATCTTCAGGCTTTGGCAGCGTGTTCTGGTACAATGCGGTATCCATATACACCCGGACGCTATCCCGGAATTTGCCCCCCAGTAATTGATATACCGGAATCCCCAGCGCTTTTCCGGCCAGATCCCACAACGCTGTTTCAATGCCCGATAATACCGCCACATACATGCCCGCCTGTGCGCCTCCAAATACGCCGCCTTTTCTGATCTGGTCAAAGATCCGGTGGACGTTCAGCGGATTTTGGTCTTTTAAAAAAAATCCAAAACGTTTTACCATGTGATAGGTACCTGCTACGGCATCCACAGCTTCGCCATAACCGACAAGATCCTGATTGGTCGTTATTTTAATGAACATTCTTCCTCCGCCTCTCAGATAAGCCACCTTCACATCTGTGATTTTCAAATCGGAAGGCGCAGACAGTTTCGGATTGTCGTCTACTGCTTTGGTATAACCTGTACCAAAAGTTTGGGACAAGCCTGAAACGCTAAATGCGCCGGCTAACGCACTTTTGGTCAAAAATGAACGCCGGGAAAATGAATTTTTCATAATCATGGTTTTATTTATGAATTACCAGGTTCTTGTCTTGAGCAGTTCTTCCACCCGCTCGGGCGATACGGGGAGCGATGTTTTGTTGTCTTTTAACCATTGAGAAAAGTCTTTCTCAATTTCTGCGGTCCATCGGCTGTCGATTTGCCCGGCTGTATATTTTTTCTCCCGCAACCGTTGATGTCCAAACATATCCCTGAGTCGGACGATTTCCGACGTTTCCACCACCTGCAGGGCTAAATGAGGCGGAATGAACAACACGCCGCCATCTCTTCCAAGGACGACATCGCCGGGCATCACGGTAGCGCCGCCGATTCGGGTAGGCGTATTAATTCCCACCAGGGTTGTATTTAACCGCACGGCCCTTCCGCTGGAGTCTACGCTGCCGAAGTGGTGGGAAGGATGATAGGTTCTGTAATAGGAAGTAAACCCTTCTATTTGTTTCAGTCCGTTAATGTCCCTGATCGGGCCGTCGTAGACCACGCCATTTCCGGATCTCGCGAAAATCGAGTTTCCCAGGTTGTCGCCAACGGTTGGGCCGTCAATTTCAGCGCCATGCTGATCAACCACATACACGTCGCCAGGCTGAAGCATGTCGATGGCCCAGGAGTTTGGAGCCAGTATGCGTCCATCAGCATTGCCTTTTTGTTGTATTACCCTGTGAATATCGGGCCTTCCCGGAAAAAAAGTGGCCGTCAAAGCCCTGCCAACCAATACGCCTTCCGGGTGAATTTGATGCCAATTCCCCTCGTATTGATGATTGTAGCCAGCACCACGACAGGCAGCCCATGCTTCCTCCAGCGTGACCAATTTCATTCTGGCCAGTATGTCGTCGGAAACCTTTGGTCTGCCGTCAGGAAAACGTTCTCCTTTCCACTCGGGCGTAAGAAATATTAATTCTTCTTTAGAGATTTGTTGTGCTTGCAGTAAGACAGGTAACATTACCAGCAAGACCACCGATCGAAATAAGCTTGTCATAATGAAAGTGGTTTTGGTATTTGATTGATGCTTTGATTCTATTCTGAAAAAAGAAGGAAAAACGCTTTCAGAGGCTATGTTCCAAAAAAATTTTGGGGTAATCACACAAATAAAGAACATTAAGTGTAAATTTAACACTTTATTTAAATTTTAGTAATCTTGGTGTCTATTTTTTGGCACTTTCAAAATTGAACATACTTCAAATCAGCTGACGGAAACCGGGGCTGTACCATTTGAAGTTTTCTGGTCTGTATTCAATTTAAACTTCTGTATATGAATCAAAGATCCTCTTTCACTTTGTATGCGTTATTGATCCTTGTCGGGTGTCTGAATCTCAGTAGCTGCAAGCAGGAACCCGCATTTACGGGAGGCACTGTTTCTGTTGATTTACAGCAAAGCGGCGCGCCCATTGAAAAATACATCTATGGCCAGTTCATCGAACACCTGGGGCAATGCATTTACCAGGGCATTTGGGCTGAGATGTTGCTGGATCGCAAATTCTATTTTCCCATTACAGATGATTATGAGCCCTGGGCGATGGCTTCTGAACGTTTTTGGGGGGATGGCTCTACTTTGAAGTTTCCCTTTCTGGCCAAATCCCCCTGGCAGGTGATTGGGCAGGCCGGGAGTGTGAGCATGGATAAAGTGAATCCCTATGTTGGCGAACATACTCCGGTCATTAAAGTAAAAAAGCAAAAAACGGGCATAAGGCAGAACGGGCTGAGTGTGCTGGCCGGTCAAAATTATACGGGGCGTATTGTGCTGGCCGGTGAGGAATCCTTGTTGCCGGTAACCATTAAATTAATATCGCCGGAAGGGCAGGTAGCAAGCCTGACCATCGACAAAATCACCACTGGTTTTCAAACCTATCCCATAACGCTGACGCCTTCCTTCAGCAGTGACAGCACTGCTCTGGAAATATACAGCGAAGGGACAGGCAGCTTACGCATCGGGACTGTTTCCCTGATGCCGGCCGATAACATCAAAGGCTGGCGTAAAGACGTCGTAGGTTTGCTCAAAGAATTGAATTCGCCGATCTATCGGTGGCCTGGCGGCAACTTCGTCAGCGGCTACAACTGGCGCGATGGAATCGGGGAAAGAGACCAGAGGCCTCCCCGTAAAAATCCTGCCTGGAAAGGCATAGAACACAACGACGTAGGCATCCACGAATACATGGAGTTGATGGAACTCATTGATGCCGAACCTTTCATTGCTGTAAACACAGGCCTGGGTACAGTGCAGGAGGTTGCCGAAGAAATTGAATACTGCAACGGTCCGGCAGATAGCAAAATGGGGAAACTCAGGGCCGCCAACGGCCATGTTCAACCCTATGGCGTGAAGTGGTGGGCCGTCGGAAATGAAATGTATGGTGACTGGCAGCTTGGTCACATGCCCTTATCGGAATATGTGAAAAAGCACAACAACATGGCTGAAGCCATCCGGAGTGTTGATCCTGGTGCCGGCCTGATTGCCGTTGGTCATGTTGGGGAATGGAGCCAAACCATGCTCAGCAGCTCCGCTGAACACATGGACCTGCTGAGTGAGCATATTTACGCAACTGGTTCCAAAGACCCGGCAGAACACATTGGCCTGGTAGCCGGGCAGATCAAAGAAGTGGCCGAGGCTCACCGCAAATACCGGGATTCGATCCCCGGTCTGGCACAAAAGAACATCCGCATCGCCATGGATGAATGGAACTACTGGTATGGCGATTATATCTACGGCGAGTTGGGCGTGCGCTATTATCACCAGGATGCACTGGGCATTGCCAAAGGTTTGCACGAATACTTCCGCAACAGCGATCTCTTTTTTATGGCTAATTATGCTCAGACGGTCAATGTGATCGGCTGCATAAAAACAACGCCAACTGCTGCCGGATTTGCAACGACCGGGTTGCCGTTAAAACTATACCGCGAGCATTTCGGGAGTATTCCCGTAAAAGTAGATGCCCAATCGACAGGCCTCGATATCGTAGCCGCCATAAGCCCGGACAAAACCTATCTTACCGTGGCCATTGTCAATGAAAAAGCTGAAAAACAGAAAATAGCCTTTGATTTTGTGAATAGCGGGATTGATAAGAACGGGAAGCAGTGGCTGATTCAGAACAACGACCTGAAGGCTTATAACGACCCCGGAAAAACGCCTGCTGTACAAATTGTGGAGTCAGATATTTCTTTGGAAAACAACCAAATTGAAGTGCAACCTTATGCGATTCATTTAATCCGACTGGGTATCAATAAATTTTAGAGCATGAAAAAAGGCAATCTGCTAATTGCATTCTTTCTATTGAACGCCGTGCTTGCATTTGGGCAATCGAAAGAAGAAGCTGCGGTGAAGGAAGCTGTTGATCAACTAACCGAAGCGCTGTTGAGTGGAGACCGGGCATCCCTTACTGACATAGCCGCGGATGAACTGACCTATGGACATTCCAGTGGCATCGTCGAGGATAAGGCCGCGTTTGTTGAAGCTATTGCCAGCGGAAAAACGGATTTTACTAAAATTGATATCTCCGATCAGACGATATCTGTTGTCGGTAAAATCGCGCTTGTCAGGCACAAGATGTCTGCGGATCTTGGAAAAGCTCATGTCGATCTGGGCATACTTACCGTTTGGACCAAACAAAAAAAAGGTTGGAAATTACTTGCCCGGCAAGCCATTCGGTTATAGTATTTCAGGGACTTATTATGCGACGTTTCTTAATACCTTTTACCATGAATAAGATTACATGGCAGGTGAGCCTGATCGCGCTATTCATTTCTTTTGGCAGTTACATACAGGTGACCGGACAAGAGATCGGCTCCATTGAACACCGCTCTAAAAAACTTTCCGGGCTCATAAAAAAAGATGCCCGGATAGAAGTTCTTGCTGAGGGTTTTAAATTTACAGAAGGGCCTTTATGGCTGGAAAAAGAGCAAATGCTTTTGTTTTCTGATGTTCCTGCTAATGTCATTTATAAATGGACAGAAGCCGGAGGCAAGGAAGTTTATCTGAATCCTGCGGGCTATACTGGCAGCAAACCCAGGGGAGGGTTCATGGGCCCCAATGGCCTCTATCTGACCGATGATGGTAAATTATGGATTTGCCAGCATGGTGACAGAAGAATAGCTGGCATGGATGCGCCGATTAATGATCCAAAGCCGGATTTCGTGACAGTTGCAGGCACGTATGACGGCAAAAGACTCAATAGCCCAAATGACTTTTGCATGTCTGCCAAAGGAGACTTATACTTTACCGATCCTGCTTATGGTTTTGAAGGCGGGTTTAAAGATCCCACTAGGGAAATTCCTTTTCAGGGCGTATACAAAATGGACAAAACAGGAGCGATTACCCTTTTGATTGATTCCATTGAAGCGCCCAATGGCATCGCCCTGTTTCCCAAAGAAAAAACACTTTTGGTAGCCAATACCCAGGGAAAAAACAGAGGGTGGTATGCCTATGATATTGCTCCGGATGGTTCCTTAAAGAACGGACGAGTCTTTTATATCCCTGGAAACGAGGGTATGGGAGGGTGCGACGGACTGAAAATAGATAAAAAAGGCAATGTATTTGCTACAGGGCCTGGCGGTGTCTGGATATTTACAAAAAAGGGGGAGCTAATCGGGAAAATAAAGGTGAATAACCTGACAGCCGCGAATTGTGCCCTGACGCCAGACGGTAAAACACTTTTTATCACAGCTACCCAGTATTTACTGAGGGTAAAGATGCGTTGAATCAACGCACTACGAGGCTTTTCCAAATTTTTTACTTCTGGTCATCATCCCCCATCACATCGTAGCCCCGCCACTTGTATTCCCTGGCAAGCGCTGTAGCAGCCGGCCATGCGATCTGGTGCTGAGCACTGGCGACCCATTTGCGGCGGGCTTCTTCTGTTGCAAAGGATATTTGTATCTGATAATTATAGCTGGTAGGCTCGGCTTCGATCTGTTTGGCAACATTTTCCGGGAAAAGGCGCAATAATTTGGAGCTGAGATAACCCTGCTGCACGGTCATAGCGGGTACGTAAATCGAGTAATACATTTTTTCAAAAGCCTCAGCGTTTTCTTTATCCACAATAAAATCCATTTGCAGCACCATCGCCTTTGGCGTGGAAAGTGGTTTTGTAATGCTCAGGCTCTTTTGTTTAGAAGCAGCAATACCAATTACCAACAGTTCAAGGTCGCCATTGCCATTATTCGCTATGCTTATTTTTTCACCCAAAGCCCCGAAAAAAGCATCATCTGCTTTTACACTTCCCTTTTCATCGTTGATGGTAACAGTTCCACTCCCTTTTATGACGTAAAATACAGCTTCAACACCTTCCAGGGGGTGCGGACCGGCAGCACTGCCTGCAGGAATGACAAGATGATCAACATGATTCCAGTCGGTGTGAAACACCTCCGGCCCGATTACCCTCCGGTAAAGGACGCCGCTCCTGCTATAGTCAGGGGAATCCGGCTTGAGTTTGTCTTTTTCCAAACGGCTCGATACAAACCCGGGGATGGGGTCAAGGGAAGCGCCAACCCGGTCATCGCCCAAATCAAAAGCATCACTCATACCCTTGTTAAGGCTAACCGCAAAATTGAGCCATCGAACAGGGGCGTTGGATGGATTGTAGATTGCATGTGAATCCCCCATTTTGCAAGGCACAACAGCCGGTGCTTTTATTTTCGAAGTGCGACCATTGATGGTGAATTCTGCTTCCCCGTTGAGAAGAACATACATCTCCTCGATATTATGGTGAAAATGATGGCCTATGCCAGATTTGGCATTGATGACGCCCGCGTGCAGGTAAAGAAAGTTTGTGGATAAGTCTTTGCGGCCAATCAACTGGGTAAATCCCATTTTCCCGGCCCCTGCGTGTACAGCAGACAGTTCCCTGTATTTAGCGGGATCATTGGATATGATCCGGTCTTTGAGCGGCTGGGCTGTTGTGTAGCCTGCTAAGATGGTCAGGGATATTGCAAGCAATCGTTTCATGAAGTAAGGTTGGTTTTGAACGTATTAAATAAAAACATCATTGGGTTCCGGGAAGCGCAAAAACGACGTACCCCCGTGGCAATGCTCCGGGTTTTTTGGAATGATCGTAACTGTCGTTTCTAAAATTGGAGGTCGCATTGATCACCAGGTATTGCTTTCCATTCACGGTATACATGCTGGGTTGGGCATTTGATTCATAGCTCAGGGTAGTTTCCCAAAGGATCTTGCCATTGTCAGCATCAAAAGCATACAACTTGCCCCCTTTGGCGGTAGCAAAAACGACGCCTGTTGAGGTAACGACCATCCCCTTCCTCTGGGTGCCGCCTGGAGCGCCTTTCGTTTTATCTCCCCGCACATATAAGGAATCTTCTCCAATCGGTTGACTCCATTTAATGGTCCCATTGTTCAGGTCATAGGCAACAATGGAAGACCAGGGTGGGGACAACAAGCCCATCCATTCCAATCCATAATCAGTAACATAGCGGTCGGTCGGATGTGCTACGCCTTCAGGGTACTCTAACATTGGCGGCACTGTTTGGATATCTGCCGAAACAGGAACGCCGCCTGATGCTACGACGGGGCCTTCCCGGGGCAGGGGCTCTTCTTTTGCTCTCCGGGGGAAGTTAAAGTTCGAAGGGGTACCACCAAGAAAACGATAAAGGGCCTTGATCGTTTCTTCATCTACATGCGTAAACCCGGGCATTTGCCCTTTGCCGTTTATGATAACGTCTTTGAAATCACCGTAGAAAATATATTGCCCGGCATTTACAAGAGATGGCCCGACGCCTCCTTCCATATTTGCTCCATGGCAGGTTTGACAGGTGGCTGCATAAAGCGATTTTACTTTGGATATTTGGTTTACTGACAGGTCTGTTTTCGGCGGCTCTACCTTATTAAGCTTATACGTAGAGGCATATTCCTGTGTCATGATGTACACCATCCCTTTTTGAGGGTCGGCAGCGGTATTGCCAAAATTGGAGCCGCCCAATGCGCCGGGCATCATGATGGTTTCATACTTATCTGAGGGAGGAATGTACAATCCGGATTTGGCAGATTCAAGTCTGGCGTACCACTGTTGTTTGATGCTGTCAGGGAAATAAGGATTAAGGGTCTCTTTGGTTACCTCATGCCGGGTAAAGTCCGGAAGCGAAGATATGGGCTGGGTTGGCCAGGATTCCTCGCCGGGCATTTCACTGGCAGGGAAAGGTTTTTCCTCTATCGGAAATACCGGTTCTCCGCTTACCCTGTCGAAGACAAAAACAAAGCCGTGTTTGGTGGCGACTGCTACCGCATCGATTTTTTTACCATTGCGATTAACTGTTATCAGTTGCGGCGCCGGCGAAAGGTCATAGTCCCAAAGATCATGATGTACGGTTTGATAGTGCCACAAACGTTTCCCCGTACGGGCATCAAGGGCCACAAGGCTGTTGCCAAAGAGATTGCTGCCGATACGATCTGCGCCATAAAAATCATAGGTAGGAGATCCAATGGGTAAATAAGCAATTCCCCTTTTGGGGTCAACTGAAATCTCACTCCAAACATTGACACCGCCCACATACTTATAAGCATCTTTTGGCCAGGTATCATACCCAAATTCTCCCGGGTGAGGGATTGTATGAAATGTCCATTCCAGCTTACCGGTCACCACATTATAAGCCCTTACGTAGCCAGGGGGTGAAAAATAACGCTCACCGGGAGCAGACCCTATTATTAAAAGGTCATCAAAAATGACCCCGGGCATCATAGATTGAAGGCTCCGTACCGATGAGGGGGGGCGATCCAGGCCTTCCCGCATGTCCACATACCCATTATTGCCAAAATTCATAATGGATTTCCCGGTAAGGGCATCAATAGCCTGAATGGTATTATTGAGGGTAAAAATAAGGCGCCTGTCCTTTTTGTCTTTGCTTTCCCAATAATTGAGACCTCTTCTTGTCAACCCTTTCAAGTTGGTATGAATCCAGATTTCCTTGCCGGTAACCACATTTAAAGCAATGAGCGAAAAGTTTTTTCCCAGCACATACATCATCGTATCCACTATGACAGGGCTGAAGAAATAAGAAAGATCATCCCCTGAAGGGTACATCCATGCGACTTCCAATTGGTGAACGTTCTCTTTTGTAATCCCGGGAGCAACAAAGTATTTGGACTGATCGGGACCTCCGCCATACTGACTCCAGGTGGTATGATCGTCAAAGGATGAGTCTGTATCGCAACCTGAAAAAGCGATCAGAAACAGCAAAAGAACAGCGGGTATTGTGAGATGGGCTGGCAGCGTTTTGTTTTGATAGTTTAGCATGAATTAGAGATCATGGGTGAGCATAAAGCAAAATCTTAAGTGTTTTATTTACACTTAATACAAATGTAAAAAGATTTTGGAAATACAAATAGATTGTTTGTATAAATTCTGATTGTGCTTCTATTGTCAGAAGTATTTTTGGTTTAGCGGCCCCGACGGGCAACATACTCAGCGAAACCACCGGGATGACTCAGGTGAAGGCATTTTCCAATCCGACCAAGAGCTGCCTAACAATTGACCTGACACCGTATATCAACACCTCCTCCACTGTGACTTCATCAAAATCTGACTACGGCGGAAACTTTCGTATTTTTTCAACATCATGAAGTTCGCAAACCGCTTTTCATTGAATATAATTTTCCGAACTTTACCCTGCTATGGACAAGACTTATTCCATCATTTTTTGGTTAATCCTTTTCCCGCTGATTACCATCGGGCAGGCCCTGGAGTATTTCCCAAAGCTCTTACCTTCCTCGTACACAGTTTACGACATCGAACAAGGCCTTCCCAAAAGCTGCATTTCGGAAGTTTTTGTTGATCGTAAGGGCCGGCTATGGTTAAACTATTGCTATGGGCAAGAACAGGAAATAATAAAGTCGCAAGGGTTTTACCAGTATGATGGAAATAAATATCATGATGTCTCTATGACTGACCCGGGTGATGCCACTCCTTACATTTATCATTTAGAGGGCATAACAAGTACCGGATTGTTTTTTGGAGCAAATAAAGAAAAGTCAAAATATTTTGTATTAAACCCTGATAACCTGAATAAGCAATTCTTTTCATTTGATGAAGGAGAGATTGTTTTGAATCTGATGACAGGAGACGGAGGCGAGTTATATGTGCTGACTAAGAAAGGGAGCAACAGGCTGATCTACGCGTTAAAAGACAACTTAAAAAAGGTGCTGGTTTCAATTCCTTTTGATAAGGATTCGGAAGCGGAAAATTATATCATGAATACCCCTGCAGTAAGCTCTGTGCAGTCCATTTGGTTACTCAAGGGGCATGTTGGCTTCATTGAATACAATATAAAACGGAATACCATCCGCCATTATGATTGGAATAATTTATTGGATTCTGGTTTTATCCCGACCGCGAAAGAAAATCAAAAAAGGGATATAATCAGATTTACTGTGGATCATCAGGGAAATCCACTGTTTTACTTCCCGGGACTGAACCGTTTTTATTTTTTTGATGCCGCATCCGGTCAATTGAAACGGATGAAACAAATAGATGATTTTTTTAAACTGGCAGGGAATGCTTACCCTTCTTTTTATAAGGATGCTCAAAACAATACGCTGATCAATATTGCTCGAGGAGAAAACACACCGGTGGGACTGATATATTCCTCTACAACTGCCTTGCTGGATAACAAGGGAGCCTTATATGATTATACGCCCATTGCTTCATTGTCTAAAAAGGGGCGCTTCAAAAATTTTGTCGGGAATTATTTTTTCAGCAGCAATTTTAAACGAAATGTAGCGATCGCCACCCATGGCGGGTTAATAGTGGCTGACCTCAAAATGGATTTTGCCATCCAAAATTTTTTTAAAGACCGGCCGGCACGAGGCTTAGCGGAAATCAGTCCTCAGCAGTTCCTCGTTGTAAACGAAATAGACCAACAGGTATTGATTGACCGGAATGGAAATGAGACAAGTTTATGGAAGGCTGTTTCCTATCCTGATTCAAAAGATTTCATTGCCGGGCTTTCTCCATTAATACAAAGGAAGGGTAAAATCTGGTTTGTAACGAACAATGGCCAATTGGCCAACCTCGAAAAAAATACCGGGGCCATATCCCTGTTTCAAATAAACAAATCCTTTGAAAAATTTACCTTCATCAATGACAATGAAATTGCCTTCGTCGACAACGAGTTTGGCCTGAATTTCTATGATTTGGCACAAAAAAAACTGAAGCCTTTTTTATCGAAGGGGGTCCCGCTGAATATAAAGGGTACTGCCAATGAATTGTATGTTAGCCGGGATGGCATATTGTGGATTGCTTCTCTGAACGGACTTTGGAAAATCGATAACCGGAATGGTGTTGCTGAAAGAATGGGAAAGGAGAATGGATTCCGGGATGGCCGTATAATATGCATCCGGGAGGCAGCTGATGGCCAACTTTGGCTCGGGACATATGGTGGCGGTATCCATATTTACGATCCCAAATCTGGTTCAGTCCAAATAATAGACGATAACGATGGGCTCTCCAATAATACGGTGGTTGGGTTACTTCAAGACAATGAAGGTTATTGGTGGGCAGCTACCTACAATGGCCTGACTGTTCTGTCTGAAGATGGCCTGACCTTGTTTGAATTGTCTGAAAACGAAGGGATCTCACATCGGGAATTCAACCGGTTTTCCTGCCTCAAAACCAGTGATGGGAAATTATTATTTGGTTCGGTGGACGGTGTAAACCTGTTGGATCCGGAAAAAATAAAAGCCCGGTATGAATCCAAAGAAGGGCTGCAAATTTACCTGACCGACATTACCTATTTTGATAAGAAAACGGGAGGCGATATTCACTTGCAGAACCAGGCTGCCTGGCCGGAGCAAATCATCATTCCTGCTGACAAAAGGTACATTGAAGTGGATTTCGGGCTTTCGGACTATAACAACCCCGATAGAAATAATTTTTTATACCGTATTTCAAGGCCCGGCCAGGAACAAGATGCTTCAGTGGAACAACGGTGGACCAGCATCGGCTACAATTCTAAACTAATACTCAACGACCTGCCCGTAGGGGATTACACCATTCTGATTAAAGCCCTCAACTACAAGGGTGAAAGGACTGAAAAACCAATTGCCATTAAGGTTTCCGTGCGGGAATTTTTCTACAAGACCTGGTGGTTTTATTTGCTTATAACCATTCCCATTTTAGGGGCTGCCTGGTTTTGGATTCGACGCCTCTCCACGGAAAAAAAGCGGATGGAAGCAGAAGTAGAAAAGCGCACTCAGCAAATTAAACAGGATAAGGCACTGATAGAACGGCAGGCCGCAAAACTCCTGGAATTGGACGAAATGAAGTCCCGCTTTTTCACCAACATTTCACATGAATTCCGCACGCCACTCACCATCATTTCAGGCATGGTCACCCAAATCAGGCAGCACCCCGAACAATGGCTTGAGAAAGGCATGGAACTCATCCATCGAAACAGCAACCAGCTACTTTCGCTAATCAATCAGATTCTCGACCTTCGAAAACTCGAATCTGGTTCGCTCAAGCCCGATTTGATTCAAAGTAATATTATCCCCTACCTCCGCTACTTGTGCGAATCCATCGCCCCCATGGCCGAGTCAAAGGGCGTCCGAATCCATTTTCTTTCTACCCCAACAGAAGTTATCATGGACTATGACCCCGACAAAATGCTGCATATTCTGTCCAATCTGCTGTCCAATGCCATCAAGTACACCCCTGGCAAGGGGGATATTTACGTGCAAATAGAGCTGGGTACGGAGGACGTCAACGAATGGCTGAACATCCGGGTCAGAGATACCGGTCAGGGCATTGCTCCGGAAGCCTTGCCATTCATCTTTGACCGCTTTTACCAGGTGGAAGATTTGGCATCTCAAAAACCGCATGGCTCAGGTATCGGATTGGCATTGACACAAGAATTGGTGAAACTGTTGAAAGGTACGATTGAGGTAGAAAGTACTTTTGGCAAGGGCACCACCTTTTTCCTCCGGTTCCCCATCACCAGAAATGCAAAGCTTCAACCGGATAATTTCACCTCCGTTGAAACAAAATCTATTCAACCTCAGCTGGGCAAAATGCCTGAAATAAATCAAGCTACGCTGAATCCAGCTGAAATTTCAAAAACCACCAAACCACCTACAGATGTCACCAGGGCAGATGAGGACCTTCCTTCTGTCCTTGTTGTCGAGGACAATGCAGATATCCGTCTCTACATCAGTTCTATATTAGAAAATCGATACAGGGTCTTAAACGCAAACGACGGCAGCGAGGGAATCAAGATGGCCACTGAATTTGTACCCGACCTCATTGTCAGTGATGTAATGATGCCAGTAAAAGATGGCTATGAACTATGTGATACTTTGAAGAACGACGAGCGAACGAGCCACATCCCGATTGTTTTACTCACGGCCAAGGCAGATTTTGAATCCAAAATGAGGGGCCTGCGAAAAGGTGCCGATGCCTACCTGACCAAACCTTTCGTGCAGGAAGAGTTTCTCCTGCAGCTGGAACAGTTACTGGCCCTGCGAAGAAAACTAAGAGAAAGGTATCAGCTTGCCGCAGAAACCGTCCCGGCTCCATCGCCGGAGGTGTATGAATTGGAAGATGCCTTTATTCAAAAGCTCCGACAATTGGTCCTGGACAATATCACAGAAGAAGATTTTGGTGTCGTCCAATTATGTCGTGGGCTAGGAGTTAGCCGCACTCAATTACACAACAAAGTCAAGGCACTCACCAACCAGTCGACGAGTGAATTCGTCCGCATGGTAAAACTTTACAAAGCAAAGGAGCTTCTCCAGACTACCGATAAGAATATCTCTGAAGTGGGCTACGAAGTGGGCATTTCTAATCCCGCCTATTTTTCCCGCATCTATGCCGAAGCTTTTGGTGAGCCACCCAGGAACACCCGCAATGGGTGAACAGAGAAATAGAAATGGTGATTTCACCAACTCGCCTTAATAAAATTGGCTTCCATCAAAGCTTGTTCAGCTGAACATGCAAATTGTTGGTGTTCAAAAAGATATGCCTATCTTCATTTTCCTTCTTGAACAATAGGTAAAGAATTTTTTCTCCTCCTGAACAATAGGTAAAGCCTTTTGAACCATAGGTAAAGCTTTCTTTTTCCACCTCCTCCACCTTTGTCCGGTCATCAATAAATACGGACAATCATGTACTCGCAAAAAATAACAACCATCACCTATGGCGACCACTTACTCACATCTGTGGTTGAGTTACCATCCATATTGGCCTGGATCACTTCAACCAAATGCAACAGTTCCTAACCTTCCCCTAATAACTGGTTTTCAATGCTAATTCTGTAATCCGCCAAATCCTGCCGCAAAAGACAGGGGACAAAACAATCCTAATCATGTTGAACTACAAAAGTTATTCAGCAAAAATGACCGCTGCTAATTCTTTCTTCAAGAGCCTTTTATTGTTCGTGGTCCTGCTGCTGCTTTCCCGGGAAGCAAATGCTGCCATTTTATATGTCAAGCCCGCCGGCAATGATGCCAATAATGGCACAACCTGGGGCACAGCCTTTAAAACCCTGCAAAAGGCCCTTTCCGTTGCTGTTTCAGGTGACGATATCTGGGTGGCAGCCGGCACCTACTACCCCGACGAGGGACCCGGTGTGACCAACGACGACCGGGCCGCTACCTTTAACCTGAAGCCCGGCGTAGAGATGTATGCTGGCTTTAACGGCACAGAAACTTCGCTTGGGCAACGGAACTGGACCACCCATGTTGCTATCCTCAGCGGTGACCTCCAGCAAAACGACGGCCCCAACTTTGCCAACAATGGCGAAAATGCCTACGCCGTAGTTACGGCATCCGGGGCAGGCGTCAATGGTTCGTCTATCCTGGACGGTTTCCGGATAACAGCGGGTAATGCGGCTACAAATGGAGGCGGCATGGTGATTAAGGCTGATGCAGCCCCCAGAATCCAACGGTGCAGATTTATTGCGAATGCTGCTCTGCGGGGCGGCGGACTTTGCATTAGAGGCACTTTGGAAGGTGGCCTATTCACGGAATGTTCTTTTGAGGGAAATCAGGCAATAGTTTATGGAGGCGGGCTGGTTACTATTGATTCAAGGCCAGTTTTTGTTGCATGCAGCTTCGCAGGCAATACTGCAGATACAGGAGGTGGAGCATACAATGATAGCCCCGGCCTGTCACCCAAAATGTTCAATTGCACCTTCTTAAGTAACCAGGGATTGAACGGCGCTGGCTTCGCAAATTGGGGGCCCAATTCTGCACCCTATTTGGTTAATTGCACATTTTTCGGAAATTCAGGTGAGGCCATCTTTAACTATGTATCAAATAGCATGAATGTCATCAATAGCATCGTTTGGGGCAACGGTGCAGGTGTCGTTGGTACTACAGCAAACATTAAGCGCTCCATTATACAAGGGGGTAGTACACCTTGCACGGATTGCCCGGGTGGCAATGGCAACGTGAATCCGCTTTTCACCGATGCTGCCAACGGTGACTTTACGTTGATGGCTTGTTCTCCTGCAATCGATGCTGGGATTGACGTAGACAATACATCGACCACCGACATGAATGGACTCCCCCGGAAAGTCGATGCCATCCTGGGTGGACAACAGGTTGATGCCGGAGCCTTTGAATTCCAAAGCATCTTATCTTATGATAATCGTCGTTACGTAAAAGCAAGTTCTTCCAATTTCTACAATGGCTCAAGTTGGGACTGTGCTTGCAAATCATTGCAGGGAGGAATCGCAGTAGCGAACAGCGGTGACGAAGTCTGGGTGGCAAGTGGCACCTACTACCCCGACGAGTGGCCGGGTGTTACCAACAACGACCAGACCGCAACCTTTAACCTGAAACCTGGCGTTAAGGTCTACGCCGGCTTTAACGGCACAGAAACTTTGCTTAGCCAACGGGACTGGACCACCCATGTTGCTATCCTCAGCGGTGACCTTATGCAAAACGACGGCCCCAACTTCGCCAACTATGGCGACAATGCCTACACTGTAGTTACGGCATCTGGGGCAGGCATCAACAGTGAGACCCTCCTGGATGGTTTCTGGATAACAGCGGGCAATACGAGTGATAAAGGAGGCGGTATGATAATAAAGGATAATGCAGCACCTCAAATTAAACGGTGCAGGTTTATAAAGAATGTAGCCCAACTTGGAGGAGGACTTTGTATAGAAGGCACTGTTGATGGTGGCGATTTCTCCGAATGTTATTTTGGGGAAAATAAGGCGCTGAACCGCGGAGGAGGGTTGGCCATGTACAACTCAAAGCCGATATTCAATGCATGCAGCTTCGCTGGTAATACCGCTGGTTTAGGAGGTGGGGTATACAACACTAGCCCAAACCTTTCTCCCAAAATGTACAATTGCACGTTCTCCGGAAACAAGGCAGACTACGGCAGTGCTTTCGCAAATCAAGGGGGCGGTTCTGCACCATTGTTGATGAACTGTACATTATCCGGAAATAATGCTTGGGCTATCTATAACATGCAATCAATAAATATGCGTGTTGTCAACAGCATCATTTGGGGCAACTATGGGCCTATAGACAACCTGGATCCTAACAAAACAGTAATCGTAGAACACTCTATCGTACAAGGAGGTTACCCAGGTACTGGTAATTATGATATAGACCCCTTGCTTGTTGAATTACCAAACTTGAACAATGCGCCTACTACAGCAGGAGATCTGCATCTGCAATCCACTTCACCTGCAGTTAATCTTGGCACCAACACGGGGGCGCCGATGACCGATTTTGATGGTAACCCACGACCTTTTGGTGACCAAACTGACATGGGCGCATTCGAAATCCAGAATATTCCATTTTTTTGCCCTGCCGGAAATAACCTATACGTCAATACAGCCGCTACTGGTAATAACACAGGAGAATCTTGGGCGAATGCCTTCACGGATCTGAACAGGGCACTGTATGTTGCCAATAATGGACTTTGCCCGAACGTGACTGAGATATGGGTGGCTGGCGGCACCTACAAGCCGATCACCGATGCAATGATTGGTATGAACCCCGGCAACCCCAGGGACAAGACCTTTTTAATCAACACAGGAATCAAGATTTATGGTGGCTTTGCCGGAGGGGAAACCCAGCTCAGCCAGCGGGATTGGAACGCGAACGTAACCACCCTCAGCGGTGACATCGGAACGGTCGGAAACGATGCGGACAACTGCTACCACGTCGTCACCATGAATCACCTCCCTTCCACTGCCCTCCTGGACGGTTTCACCGTGACTGGTGGTAATGCCAATGGAAGTGCCGGCCAGAGCCTTGGCGGGGGCATCTACAACAATGGGGGTGGGAACAACAACAGCTCCAATCCAGCTATCTCCCACTGTGTTTTCACCGGAAACAAAGCCTCATCCGGCGGTGCCATCTTCAACAATGGCGGCAACGGAGGGACATGCAGCCCAGCCGTATCCAACTGCTCCTTTGTCAACAATTCAGCAGGTAACGGTTCGGGAGGCGCCGTGTACAACAGTGGCAGCTTAGGTACCGGAAGCCCCACCTACACCAACTGCGCTTTCACGGGCAATACAGCCGGCTCTGGGGGTGCCGTGTACAACGAGAGTTTTTCCGGCATAGGCCAACCCAGGTTCACCAACTGTACCTTCACTTCCAATCATGCAAGTACAGCTGGAGGGGTCGTGTACGGCTATGGCCAGAGCGGCACAAACGAGGCCACCTTCACCAATTGCATCCTGTGGGGCAACACCAGCCCCAATGGCAAGAGCCTGTTCATCAACCAGGCCAGCGTACAGCTGAGCTACACACTGCTGGAAGAAACAGAATGTCCGGCCGGGGCCACCTGCGGGGCTGGGATGATTTTCAATCAGGACCCACTTTTTGTCAGTTCCAGCGACCTTCATGTGCAGCCTTGTTCGCCGGTCATTGATGGAGGAACAGATGTAAACGCTCCTTCCAATGATTTTGACAACAACCCAAGGATGGACGCCATCAATGGCGGCGGCATTGTGGACATAGGAGCGTACGAGTTCCAGGACGATCTCGACAACGATGACGATGGCTACACTTCCTGCAATGGCGCTGATTGTGATGACTCCAATCCAAACATTCAACCGGGTGCTACTGAAGCCTGCGACGGCATTGACAACAACTGCAACAGCATGATCGATGAAGGTGTGTTAACGACCTACTTCCGCGACATGGACATGGACGGCTTTGGCAATCCAGCTGTCACCCAAATGGCTTGCAGCCAGCCAACGGGATATGTGACCAACAACACCGATTGCAACGACAACAGCGCACTGGAAAAACCAGGGCAGGTTTGGTATAAAGACACCGATGGTGATGGCTACGCCGAAACCAGCGCTGCTACCCTCAACCAGTGTTTGCGCCCCACCGGTTACAAAGCAGCATCAGAATTGACCAGCACCACCGGCGATTGCAATGACAACAATGCTGCCATTAAACCAGGTGTAGCCGAAGTCTGCGACGGCATTGACAACAATTGCAACAGCATGATCGATGAAGGCGCTCTATTAACCTTCTACCGCGATATGGATAATGATGGTTTTGGTAATCCAGCCATTTCCCAGCAGGCTTGTAGTGCTCCGGTCGGCTATGTGACCAACAACACCGATTGCAACGACAACGACGCCCTTGAAAAACCTGGCCAGGTCTGGTACAAAGACACCGACAACGATGGTTATTCCAATGGTACATCGCTGACCCAGTGTTTGCGGCCGATGGGCTACAAAGTAGCAGCCGAACTCACCGCCACCAGCGGCGACTGTGAAGACAGCAACCCTGTACTAAACCCCTCAACGGTGTGGTACAAGGATACGGACAACGACAACTATTCAAACGGAATGACGCTGACTCAGTGTCTGCAGCCGATGGGATACAAGCTGGCCACGGCCCTTACCGCAATATCCGGGGATTGTAACGACAATGACAATACCATATTCCCGGGTGCGCCTGAATTGTGTGATGGAAAAGACAACAACTGCAATACTGAAACGGACGAAAATGAGGCCATTTCGGGAGCCTGGAGTGCCATCGGAGTTGGCAGTGCAGGCGGAAGTACCAGCAGTGGCTGTAGCGGCGCAGGAAGTACGCCTGTATTTAATATAGGCGCTACAGGAACCTCCAGTTCTTCCAGCGATAATCAACAGTTTATTTATCGCACCTTGTGCGGCGACGGTTCCATCATTGCCCACATTAGCAGCATTGACCCTACAGGCGGCTGGGCTGGCATCATCATGCGCGAAGACCTTACAACCGGTTCACGCAAAGCTTCCCTCAAAAAACAGTCAACTTCGGGTGTTTTCCGGGACATCAGAACCGTCGCAGGTGGCGCTTCTTCCCTGACGCCTGTGCCATTTTCCAACCTGCATACCTGGCTTCGCATTGTCCGTAGTGGAAATAACTTTAGTCTGTATACATCAACCAACGGTACAACCTGGGGAACGCCAAGCAATGTAACCATTGCCATGCCGGCCTGCATTTACATAGGCATGTTTGCAGAAAGCATCAACGGTGCCACGACGACCAATGCTGTTTTCGACCAGGTGATGGTAACCGGGAATACTTCTTTGGTTGCTGCTCCTGTTCAGGGCATACAAATGGCTATCACGCCCGAAGCGGTAAAGGTTTATCCCAATCCGTTCTCTTCTCAGTTAAACATCCAATATTCCTTGCCTGCGCCATCCGCTGTCACGATTGAGGTGGTTGACATCTTAGGCCAACAGGTTGCCCAACTACTGGACACCAGACAGGAGACTGGAACATACAATATCAGCTGGGATGGAAGATCCAAATACGGCATGCTTCAGTCAGATGGCACCTACTTGATTCGACTCAGGACCAATGACAAAGTGGTGACCCAGAAGGTTCAGTACTTCAGGTAGCATACCCGATTGGAAAATATCATCGGTTGAAATTATTACATGAGTCATGGGGTTGTGTAAAGAGTGTTGAATTGGTTAAATTGGTTAAAATCGTACATTCGTATCATGATCGTTATCTGTGTTTAACGAATTTAACAATTTCAACTATTTCAACAAAACTTGTCCCGCCCAGCGGGGTTTGACTCTTTACACAACCTCGAATCACGGGCTTTATCGGGGAATGCCCCATTAGACGCTAAAGCGTCAATGGGCAAGCCTCTGTGGACTCTTTTTGGTCGCGGAGTTCCACGGAGTAAGGGAGTCTCGCGGAGTAATGCAAGCTGTTTTACGAAGAGCCTCATAAAACTCCGTGAAACTCCGCGTTTACTCTGTGAAACTCCGCGTAATTTTTAAACGGCAGATCAATTCGTGGCGCATTCCAAGGGGTTTTGCCCCTAATGGGGCATTAAAATTCGGGATGTCTCATGTTTTTTTGCCCAATATGTCTGCGGTCAGGTTCGCTAGGGCGTTACAAAGCCTTTCCTGGGCTAGTTTAACCATTACCAGTTGACGGATAGAAGACCCTGTTTTCGAAGCTGACCCACTTTCTACACCAGAATACAGGTGAATAGGCAGGATATCGCCGGACAATCTTCCATAAAAAACACGCACCATAGCAACCCGACCGAGTGAACATATAAAAAACTGAATTACATGCAGTTACATTGATACTTCCTTGATGTTCTGAACAATAGGTAAAGAATTTTTTCTCCTCCTGAACAATAGGTAAAGCCTTTTGAACCATAGGTAAAGCTTTTTTTTTCCATCCCCTCCACCTTTGTCCGGTCATCAATAAATACGGACAATCATGCACATCGCAGAAAAACATACAGACATCAGAAGCCAGTCCCCCAGGCAGGAAACTAATTGGTTAGGCTGTGCTGCTGGCCGGGCAATAGGCGAACTCCTATTATCCATTTATGGCCCCATCACACGAGCGTGGCTGGCCAAACAACTGGATGGTGTTTCACAAAGCAGAGGCCTGTATGTGGGGTGTGGCGATGGCAGTGATGCCGTCCTCCTGGCTTCCTCGGCTGCAGATGGCTCCAACTTGACTGGAACCAACGGAGACACACTCCAAATCGAAAAAGCGTTGTTCGAAATCGGATGCAGCGGGCAGAAGCATATCAATTCCACATATTCTGAGCTCGCAGGTTTTGACAAGGCCGGAGCGTTCGACCTCCTCTTTTCACAGTTTCTGAATCCGGGGTTTCCTGCCAAAGCCAGTGAGTGGGCAAACCTGGCCCGGGTACTCAAGCCTGGGGGAGTCCTTTTTTTACAAGTGGTGGATTTGTCCGGGTTAAACTCCTTCCCTTACAACCATGCTTTGGCCCGCTCGGTCGAGCTGATAGGTAAGTTCGGAAACAAGCCATTCCAGGCATCAAACCTGCAGGACTTCGCTTTGGAACTCCTGAAAGATGCAGGCTTTGAGCGTTTCGAAACGACATTTTCTCCAGCGGCCTTTCTACCCACGGAAAGCAACCACATCCTGTCACTTTTCCTGGAATGGCGGAAAGCGGAAATCCTGACAAATGCGCTGACTTCCAGGGAAGAGTTCAATTCCCTCCTCATGGAGCTTAAGTACTATGAATCACAACCGGACACCTTGATAAGTCGCCCGAGAATGTATCAAATCAAGGCAAAACGGAAGGCTGATTGAAGCCACTGGTCATCCACGTCACACACTTCTTTGCAAAAATTCAAATTCTAACAAGATGAAAAGGATTAAACTTTTCCTGATACTTTCCACACAAGTCATACTGACTACCTTATTCTCCCAATCCTCTAACGACTTCGTCACCACCTGGCAGACCGACAACCCGGGCTCTTCCAACAGCACTTCCATCACTATCCCCACTACAGGAAGTGGATATACCTATGATGTGGACTGGAACAACGATGGCACCTTTGACGAACTGGGCATTACCGGGAATGTCACTCACGATTTCACGGTAGCAGGCACCTATACCATCCGCATCCGTGGCGCCTTCCCCCGCATCTATTTCAACAACGGGGGCGACCGCCAGAAGCTCCTCTCCGTGGACCAGTGGGGCAGCATTGCCTGGACCTCCATGGAAGCTGCATTCTACGGCTGCAGCAACCTGGCTGTCAGTGCCTCTGATGCACCTAACCTGTCGGGGGTGAGCAACATGAGATACATGTTCCAGGGGTGTACAGCCTTCAATCAGAACATCAACAATTGGGACGTGAGCCAGGTAACGAATTTTTTGTTCACATTCAGCGGCGCCAGTAGTTTCAACCAGCCATTGAGCAACTGGGATGTCAGCAACGTGTATAATTTTTCAGGAACCTTCCAAAACGCCAGCAGTTTCAACCAGGATATCGGCGGGTGGAATGTAGGAAGTGCTACTACTACGGTCTCAATGTTCGAGGGCGCCAGTAGTTTCAACCAGGATATCGGTGGGTGGAACATGGCCAGTGTGTCGAGCACGACTTCCATGTTCAAGAATGCCACCAGTTTCAATCAAGATATCAATGGATGGAATGTGGGGAATGTAACTGATATGAGAAATATGTTCCAAGGTGCTACCAGTTTCAACCAGAACCTCAATGGGTGGAATGTGTGGAATGTATTTAAAATGAATAGTATGTTCCAAGATGCCAGCAGTTTCAACGGGAACATCAGCAACTGGAACACCCATTTTGTAAATAACATGACTAGTATGTTCCAAGGGGCGACCAGTTTCAACCAGGATATCGGCAACTGGAACACCCAAGGGGTAACTATAATGTTTTTCATGTTCAACTCGGCCACCAGCTTCGACCAGAATCTGGGTGGATGGAATGTATCCAACGTCACAAGTATGGCTGGCATGTTTACCGGCTCAGGCCTTTCCACAGCTAACTACGATGCCCTGCTCATCGGCTGGAGCACCCAGAACCTGAAAACAAATGTGAACTTTTCGGCTGGAAGCACCAAGTACTGTGCCGGCGCTGCAGCTCGCCAGAGTATCATCACCAATGAAGGCTGGAACATCACCGATGGGGGCTATGACTTTACATGTAGTACACCGGAACAGTTTGTCACCACCTGGAAAACAGACAACCCCGGTGGCTCCAACAGCACTTCCATCATCATCCCCACCTATTCCGGCGAAACTTACAATTACCATGTGGACTGGGGGGATGGCAATATTACATTCAACCATACCGGAGACGCAACCCACAGTTATTCCACCGCAGGTACTTACACAGTAAAAATCACAGGCACCTTCCCCCGCATCTATTTCAACAACGGTGGCAACCGCCAGAAGTTCCTCTCTGTGGAACAGTGGGGCAGCATTGCCTGGACCTCCATGGAAGCTGCATTTTACGGGTGCAGCAACCTGGCCGTCAATGCCTCTGATGCACCTAACCTGTCGGGGGTGAGCAACATGAGATACATGTTCCAGGGGTGTACAGCCTTCAATCAGAACATCAACAATTGGGACGTGAGCCAGGTAACGAATTTTTTGTTCACATTCAGCGGCGCCAGTAGTTTCAACCAGCCATTGAGCAACTGGGATGTCAGCAACGTGTATAATTTTTCAGGAACCTTCCAAAACGCCAGCAGTTTCAACCAGGATATCGGCGGGTGGAATGTAGGAAGTGCTACTACTACGGTCTCAATGTTCGAGGGCGCCAGTAGTTTCAACCAGGATATCGGTGGGTGGAACATGGCCAGTGTGTCGAGCACGACTTCCATGTTCAAGAATGCCACCAGTTTCAATCAAGATATCAATGGATGGAATGTGGGGAATGTAACTGATATGAGAAATATGTTCCAAGGTGCTACCAGTTTCAACCAGAACCTCAATGGGTGGAATGTGTGGAATGTATTTAAAATGAATAGTATGTTCCAAGATGCCAGCAGTTTCAACGGGAACATCAGCAACTGGAACACCCATTTTGTAAATAACATGACTAGTATGTTCCAAGGGGCGACCAGTTTCAACCAGGATATCGGCAACTGGAACACCCAAGGGGTAACTATAATGTTTTTCATGTTCAACTCGGCCACCAGCTTCGACCAGAATCTGGGTGGATGGAATGTATCCAACGTCACAAGTATGGCTGGCATGTTTACCGGCTCAGGCCTTTCCACAGCTAACTACGATGCCCTGCTCATCGGCTGGAGCACCCAGAACCTGAAAACAAATGTGAACTTTTCGGCTGGAAGCACCAAGTACTGCCTGGGCGCCCTCGCCCGCCAAAGCATCATCACCAATAAAGGCTGGAACATCACCGATGGGGGCATTGACCCCAACTGTGAAATCTTCGACCATTTCGTCACCACCTGGAAGACCGACAACCCGGGCAGTTCCAACAGCACTTCCATTACCATCCCCACCACGGGGGCTGGGTACAGCTACGATGTGGATTGGAACGGCGACGGTGTTTTTGACCAGCTTGGTATTACAGGCAGCGTTACACACAACTATGGTGTGGCCGGCACCTACACCGTCCGCATCCGGGGCGCTTTTCCGCAGATATACTTTGCAGACTTGGGTGACAAGAATAAAATACTCACCGTGAGCCAGTGGGGCAACATTGTCTGGGCTTCCATGAAACAAGCATTCCAGGGTTGCAGCAATTTGTCCTTTACTGCCACCGATGTCCCGAACCTCTCCGCCGTCACCGATATGAGTTTCATGTTCCAAAATGCCACCAGCTTCAACAGCCCTATTGGCAGTTGGGATGTTAGCCATGTGACCAATATGAGTTCCCTGTTCCAAAGTGCCACCAGTTTCAACAGCCCAATTGGCAGTTGGGACGTCAGCAGTGTGACCAATATAAGTTTCATGTTCAGTGGCGCCACCAGCTTCAATAGTCCTATTGACAGTTGGGACGTCAGCAACGTGACCAATATGCTTAGGCTATTCTGGAACGCTTCCAGTTTCAACCAGCCCTTGAATAGCTGGAATACCAGCAGCGTTACGGTAATTTGGGGTTCGTTCCAAAATGCGACTTCCTTCAACCAGCCCCTATCCAACTGGGACGTCAGCCATGTTCCCTTCTTGCAAAACATGTTCAGCGGGGCATCGGCTTTCAACCAGGATATCAGTAGCTGGACTTTCCCCAATGTGACGAACATGTCAAATATGTTCAATGGGGCAGCGTCTTTTAACCAGGACTTGAGTAGCTGGAATGTAAGCAATGTGTCCAACTTGTCGGGCATGTTCAATGGGGCAACGGCTTTCAACCAGGACATCAGTGGCTGGAATGTGGGTAGTGCGACGAATATGTCCAACATGTTCAACGGGGCAACAGCCTTTGACCAGGACCTTGGAGGTTGGAATGTGGCAGGCGTGACGAACATGACCAACATGTTCAACGGTGTGACCCTTTCCACCGCCAACTATGACAACCTGCTCATCGAATGGAGCCAGCAGAACCTGCAAAGCGGAATAAATTTTTCAGGTGGCAACAGCCAGTTCTGTGCGGGTGCCAGTGCTCGTCAAACCATGATTGACAATCACGGCTGGACCATCACCGACGGGGGGTACGACTTCCCATGCAGCACACCGTATCAGTTCGTCACCACCTGGAAGACCGACAACCCGGGCAGCTCCAACAGCACTTCCATCATCATTCCCACCTATCCCGGAGAGACTTACAACTACCACGTGGATTGGGGGGATGGGAATTTTACGATTGGCGAAACCAGTGACGCAACCCACAGTTATGCTTCCGCAGGCACTTATACGGTAAAAATCACAGGCACCTTCCCCGGCATCTATTTCAACAGCGGGGGCGACCGCCAGAAGCTACTCTCCGTGGAGCAGTGGGGCACAAATCCCTGGACATCGATGGAAGGTGCTTTTCAAGGCTGCAGCAACCTGGTCGTGAACGCTTCTGATATGCCCGACCTGTCAGGGG
Organism: uncultured Saprospiraceae bacterium; assembly: GCA_937926205.1. Lineage (GTDB taxonomy): Bacteria > Bacteroidota > Bacteroidia > Chitinophagales > Saprospiraceae > JABWAJ01. Next base: position 2,910 of record CALEYL010000031.1, on the reverse strand, counting down.
TAACTTCTATGTATGCCATGTTTGAGGGTGCTACTTCTTTCAACCAGGATATCAGTGGCTGGGACGTGAGTCATGTAACGGATATGTCAAGGTTGTTTGAATTTGCCATAGCATTCAACCAACCCATAGGTACCTGGAACACAGCAAGCGTTACCGACATGTACGAGATGTTTTATGAGGCACAGGCATTCAATCAATCGCTGAACAGCTGGGACGTCAGCCAGGTGACGGATATGGAAAACATGTTTTACAATGCCAGCGCTTTCAATGGGGCCATCGGAAACTGGAATACGGGCAGTGTACAGACCATGTACGGGATGTTCAACGGTGCAACTGCATTCAATCAACCCATTGGGAACTGGAATACCATCAGCGTTACAGATATGGCTAGCATGTTCCAGGATGCCTCCGCTTTCAATCAGAATATTGGTACCTGGAATGTAAGCAGTGTGAATAATATGAGCTATATGTTCGATGGCGCCACCTCTTTCAACCAGGATATCAGCAACTGGAATGTGAGCGGAGCTACCAACATGTCCAACATGCTCAAAAACGCTGTTGCCTTCGACCAGCATCTCGGTGGTTGGAACGTGGGCAATGTGACGAACATGTCCTATATGTTCGATGGTGCTACCTCCTTCAACCAGGATCTCAGTAACTGGAACGTGAGCAATGTCACCAACATGGCCGGCATGTTCGCTGGAGTTACGCTTTCTACCGTTAATTATGACAACCTGCTCATCGGCTGGAGTGGGCAAAGCCTGCAAAACGGGGTAAGTTTTTCAGGTGGCAACAGCTTGTTCTGTACTGGTGCGGGTGCAAGGAAAAGTATGGTCGATAACTTTGGCTGGACCATCACCGACGGGGGGTACGACTTCCCGTGCAGCACGCCTGACCAGTTCGTCACCACCTGGAAGACGGACAACCCGGGCAATTCCAACAGCACTTCCATTATCATCCCCACCTATCCCGGTGAAACTTATAACTACCATGTAGACTGGGGGGATGGCAACTTCACTTTTGGACTGACCGGTGACGCAACCCATAGTTATGCGGCTGCAGGGAATTACACGGTAAAAATCATTGGCACTTTCCCCCGCATCCATTTCTACAATGGAGGCGACCGTCAGAAGCTTCTTTCCGTGGAGCAGTGGGGCAGCAATCATTGGACATCCATGGCGAATTCTTTCAGCGGTTGCAGCAACCTCGTCGTGAACGCTTCAGATATACCTGACCTGTCCGGAGTAACTTCTATGTATGCCATGTTTCAGGGAGCAAGCTCCTTCAACCAGGCTATCAGTAGCTGGGATGTGAGCCAGGTAGTCAATATGGAGTATTTGTTCCAATTCGCCACTTCATTCAATCAGCCCATCGGAAGCTGGAATACCTCGAGCGTCACCTCAATGGACAATATGTTCAACGGTGCCGCCATGTTCAATCAGTCGTTGAACAACTGGGACGTCAGCCAGGTGACGGATATGGAAGCCATGTTTTACAATGCCACCTCTTTCAATGGGGCCATCGGGAATTGGAATACTGCCAATGTGCAAACGATGTATGAAATGTTCTATGGCGCTGTGGCCTTCAATCAGCCAATCGGGAACTGGGTCACTTCCAATGTCACTGATTTGGGAGGCATGTTCCACAATGCCAGCACTTTCAATCAGGACATTGGGAATTGGGAAGTTGGCCAGGTTACTGGCTCCGGGTTTTATGATACGTTCCATGGGGCGGCTTCCTTTAACCAGGATATCAGCAATTGGGACGTGAGCGGGGCAACCAACATGACCAATATGTTCCGAAACGCTGTTGCCTTCGACCAGAACCTGGGTGGCTGGAACGTTGCCAATGTAACCAACATGTCCCAAATGTTGCTGGGGGCAACACTTTCTGTTAGCAATTACGATAATTTGCTGATAGGATGGAGTGCGCTTCCAGTTCAACAGAATGTTAATTTTAATGCGGGCTTCAGCAAATATTGTCAGGGAGCCGCTGCACGGCAAGAATTAATCAACAACCATGGATGGACCATTTCAGATGGGGGGCTGAATACCGCTTCTTACAGTGATTATTATTTTGATGGCGATGGCGATGGGTATGGTGCGGGGATGCCGGTAGGCGGCTGCGAGCCTCCGACGGCAGATTATGTATTAGTGAATGGCGACTGCGATGACAATGACCCTGAAGTGTATACGGAACAAACCTGGTACCCCGACCTGGACAATGACGGCTATGCCGGGGAATTCTTTGTTGTTTCTTGCAACCGCCCCACCGGTTACAAACTTGCGGGTGAACTGATCAATACGACGGAAATTGACTGTGACGACAACAATGCAGCAGTGAATCCAGGAGCCACAGAAGTTTGCAACGGCATCGACGACAATTGCGATAACCAGACAGACGAAGGGGTGCAAAGCACTTTCTATGCCGATACCGACGGCGATGGCTTTGGCGATCCTGCCAATACGACTTTGGCCTGTACTGCTCCCGCGGGTTATGTGGCAGACAATACGGATTGTGATGATACCGATGGCAATGAGTTTCCCGATCAGGTCTGGTACATTGACTTAGACAATGACGGTTATCAGGGCGGGTCAACCCTCTCTGCTTGCGAACGTCCGACGGGTTACAAACTTGCCGGTGAACTGATCAATACGACGGAAATTGACTGTGACGACAACAGTGCAGCAGTGAACCCAGGAGCCACAGAGATCTGCAACGGCATCGACGACAATTGCGATAACCAGACAGACGAAGGGGTGCAAAGCACTTTCTATGCCGATACCGACGGCGATGGCTTTGGCGATCCGGCCAATACGACTTTGGCCTGTACTGCTCCGGCGGGTTATGTAACTGACAATACGGATTGTGATGATACCGATGGCAATGAGTTCCCTGGCCAGGTCTGGT
>CALEYL010000030.1 GCA_937926205.1 uncultured Saprospiraceae bacterium | reverse complement strand
TAAAGCAACACTGCCCCAAACGGTAGAAAGTATAGGGTAGAGAGTAGAAGGAGCAAATTGCTCCATAAAGCAACACTGCCCCAAACGGTAGAAAGTATAGGGTAGAGAGTAGAAGGAGCAGATTGCTCCATAAAGCAACACTGCCCCCTTTAACCTTTAACCTTTATCCTTTAACCTTGTCTCATCCCCTCCCTCTTTCCGAATATCATTTCAACAAACCCTTTATTACCTCCTCATCCCCAGTCATTTGCCAGGATACCAGGGAAACGGGAATGATTCCTGCGTCGTAAAATGCTTCGAAGAATTGATGAAGGGTAAAGTCATTTTGCTGCAAACGCCCCATGTCCATCATCAGCCTTTCAATAAAATATTTACCGGTTACATAGCTGGTGCCATAACCGGGCTGACGTAGATACAAATGCTGCTCAAAGCCTACGAGACTTTCATCGCCCGTCCACCCCTTGGGCGTCCATTCTACCTGGAATTTTCTTGCCTGTTCATAATTAATCATATTTGCCTGTGCGTAGAGAGAGGCCAGGCCACGGGCACAACGCTGGGCCAGCATGATCCAAACCAGTTCACGGGCGCGCGGATTTTCATCCCACAAACCGGCATGCATAAACGTTTCTTCGACGCTGGTGGCCAGTCCTTCCGAACGCTGCATCCATAAATTGTAAGGCAAGGCTTCTTTTCGCAATGGGCTGGGATGCGGTTCTTCCCGCAAGCGTGCAATTTCGAACCAGTGTGTGGAATGAGAATACAACACCGCCGGTGCGCGAAAGCTGATGTTGGCAAAGAAATTCCGTTTGTCTTCCTCTATGAAATTTCCAATATGCTTCCGCAGTTCCGGTTCCATATAATCCTTCACCGGCAATATTTTTTTCTGCTTCAAAAAGTCCATCAATTGGTTTACGGCGGAGTCTGTGCCCCGGTTAAACTCCTGTGCATTTGAAAATGCTTTTAACTCGGGCAGGTTGCGGTTATGCGCTCTTTCTAATTGCAGAGAAGCATAAGCACGGGTCAGTTCACGGCTCAATAAAGCCACTTCTTCTTCCCACGAAAACGGAATCATCATGACATTTCGCAGATGCCAGGTATAATTTTCTTTGCCAATACCCGAGGGGCCATTTTTCTTCGGGAGTTCTTTTTCCAGCCAGGCAATTAATGCTTTAGTGGCATTTTGGGCATCGGCAATAGCCTCTTTTAAGGCCATGCTGCCATTGCTCGTTTTTTGTTCTAAATCTTCCAGCATCATGACCTGATCTTTCATGTTGCCGATACCTGCTTCCCATAAATCACGGGCATTTCCGGTCAGACAGGTTTTTGCCTGCTCGTACAAGGCCGGAATGATCTTTAATTGTGCCGTGAGCTTGCGGGCATCTGCCTCCGAGAGCGGAAAGGCGTACTGCCATAATTCTATGGCTGCAAAACTGGTGGGACCCTCATGCTCCGGCGTATCACTTTGCTCATTAAAGACGATGGCATAAAAAGCCGGATCGCGAACCCAGGGCTTCAGAATGCGGCAATTATAATCCAGCGCATTCATTTCAGCCAGCAGCAAAACATAGTCAACCCTTTGTTCTCTTGTCCAGCCGGTGGTATCTATAGCGGCATGGCGGGCTCTGTATTTCCGCAATGTTTGCTGGATCTTTTTGATGGTTTGGGGGCGGTAATCAGGCACGCCGTCTGGCAGACTGGTTCGTTCCAGCAACCTTAGTTCATGGCACAATTGCAGGAGCGAGGGGTAGTTATTGGTTTGGCTTTGCGCAAAACAACTGACGACAAGCACACAGAGAAATGATGTGGTAATTGCTTTTTTCATGGAGGAAAAGTTATAAAAAACGGTGGTTGATTTTATTGTGGCGTAAATGACCAATTTTGGAGCCGAGTATAACGCAGCTATCGGACTACCCGCCTTGCCGGCCGGCCCGCCTACCGGAGGGCAGGCAGGTAAAGACAGACACTAAATATACGTAGTAAAACGGAAAAAAAAAGGCCTTCCCGCAAGCGGAAAAGCCTTTTTATTTGGGTGCCCAGAACAAGATTCGAACTTGCACACCCTTACGAGCACTACCCCCTCAAAGTAGCGTGTCTACCAATTCCACCATCTGGGCAACTTGTTAGCGGTCTAACAGCACTGTTGTAACGCCCTGCCGGAGCAGGTAGTTTCAAAAGCGGAGGCAAATATATAGCGTATGCTTTGAAAAGGGCAAGTTTTTTTAAGGGTATTTTTGAAAATGGTGGCTTAGCGCGTTTTCTGTTGTACCAATCCCCGTTTGTGAAACTTTCGAAGTTCGTAAACGTTCGCGGGCAGGCTGCCCAAAACCCGTGGGACCTTAGCGCATTGCTCTACAACGGTTACCAAACCTTTGGAGATTTAGTAACCGGAGTCTGCTCTCAGCAGGCAACCCCCGTTTTTTGACCGTTGGGGCGCCTTAGTGTTTGAGCGCAAAGACAATCCGCCCAACGACCCGGCAGCGGGCTGGGATGGCCGCATCGGCAGCAAAGCGGCAGCTTCGGGCGTGTATGTGTTCGTGCTGGAAGTCGAGCGGGCAGACGAAGTGAGGGAGCGGTATTCGGGGGAAGTGACGCTGGTGCGGTGAGGGGGTGTTGAGTATCTATTAATGCTACCAAATTAGCTAGTGTCTGTTTTTAACTACCCCGGCAGGCTTGACTACCGGGGTAGTTAAAGACAGACACTTCCTAAATCAAATCCCGCAGCTTAAACGAAACTTTAATTTTCCGGGATTCCCTTAATATACTAAGGCGTATTTTTTTGCCGGTTCGTCCCTGAAGCTTGCGGGCGATGGCTTCGAGCGAAAAAAGCGCTGCCGGCAGACCGTTGAGGGTTTTGATTTCATCGCCGACCCTCAGGCCGGCTTCTTCGGCAGGGCTGCCCGGCACGACGTTCAGCACCACAAAACTGCCGAGATTGGGGCCTGACACCGCCAGCAACATCCCGCTTTTGTCGTATTTGAATTTTTCTTTTAAGTTCCTGTTCGGGTGGAGGTACAGTTTGCTGCGCACATAATCAATGATGACGGTGAAGCGGCTCAGAATTTGGTTGCCGATGATGCCGTTGCGGTTGTTGAGGTAGGAAGAATCAATATCGGGCTCCAGTTCCTGAAAATTGGTGGTTACGCTTTCAAAAGCATAACCGGCAAATTTTAGCCTGGGGATGCGGCCCATGAATCCTTCTATGTTGCCGCCCAGTCCCATGCCGATGCTGCTCCGGATGACGTGCGCCGGCAACGTGAGGGCCGTATTCGTATTGGTATGGAGCATCAGGGCCAGATTAGCGCCCGAGTCCATCAGCAGCTTGATTTCGGTAGAATCTTCTTTTCCCAGGTGGGTAAACGCTTTGATATAAGGTTTATGGCGCTTGATTTCAACCGGTATTTCCACGAAATCGTCTTTGGGCGCCCGGAAATAGGCGGGATCGTAGAGCGTGATTTTTCGGATGCGGTAGTCTATTTTCACGACAAAGCGCCGGAGCAGATCAGCGCCAAGGATGCCCTGTACGTTGATGCCCGCAAATTCCTCAAAGCGGAGGTAATCGTCTTCCAAAACAAGAATCGATTGGTTTTTGATGTATAGATCGCTGATTTTGATTTGGATGCCGCGGGCGAGGTAGGCAAACAAAGGCGTGCTCATATCCGACCCGAGTAATGGGAAACGACGTTGGTAGTCAATCTGGAGCAGGTCTGTTATTTCGCGCCTTGTCAATATGGTGTGTTCGGCGCCAGTGTCAAATATGAAACGCAGGGGGAAAACATCGTTGAAAATGAGCTTGACAACAATGAAATTGTTTTCGTATTCAAACGGAATATCCACTTTCCTCAAACCGGAGGGAAGGATCAGGTCACGTTGTTGTGCCACTGTTTTTATGGGAAAAAAAAGGGTCAATAAGACGCAGAAAAGCAGGAATTGTTTCATAGCAAGTCGGGAAAGTGTAGCCATTTTTTTGTCGGCGTTAGTAACTTAACAAGTGATTTACCCTGAATTAACGAATAAGGTACGACTTTTGTAACCGCAATATAATTTTGTATCCGGCTATTTTAAAAAAAATCTCTTTTCCCATACTTGGTTTTTTCAGACTTATTTAGGACTTTTACGCCCCGGAGTTAGTGTTAAAAGAACACCTAATATGATTTTTTTCAGTTAAATGAACAACTCAAATACGCTGGTGTTTGCCTTTAACGCCTCCGCTTAACACTCGAAGAAGGATAAAAAAAGAAGAAGTTACATTTTTGTTAACTAAATCGGAGTATTGTATGAAGCTTAAAGTCAACTATTTTGCCAAATGGTTGCTACTCGTACTGGCTAGCGGATTGAGTGTTGCTGCTTTCGCGCAGCGCACAATTTCCGGAACCATTACAGACGGAGCGACCAAGGAACCGCTGATCGGCGCAAACATACTGGTGGTGGGAACCTCTACCGGTACGATTACCGATTTTGACGGTAAGTACGAATTGAAACTACCGGACGGCGCAACCCAGCTGGAAGTTTCTTACACAGGCTACTCGTCGACGACAGTAGCCATCGGCGCATCGAATGTGATCGATGTTTCCCTTTCGGCCGGCCAGTTGCTGGACGAAGTTGTGGTAGTCGGCTACGGCACCCAGAAGCAGCGGGAAGTAACCGGATCGGTCACAAGCGTAAAAGCCGAAGATTTTAACGGTGGTAACATCAACGACCCGCTCCAGCTGGTTCAGGGTAAAGTTGCCGGTTTGTCTATCTCTAAGGTGGGCGGTGACCCGAACGGCGGTTCTTCCATTCGCCTTCGCGGTTTGGCTACCCTGGGTGCAAACGCCGAGCCACTGATCATCATTGATGGTTTGATTGGCGCTTCTCTTGAAAGTGTTGACCCGAATGACATCGCATCAGTGGACGTTTTGAAAGACGGTTCCGCTGCGGCCATTTACGGATCACGCGGTTCAAGCGGGGTTATCCTGATCACCACCAAAAAAGGCGCAAAAGGCAACTCTTCTGTTGAGTACAACGCCTATGTCAGCAGCGAATCGATTGCTAAAAGTGTTGACGTTGCTTCTGCGGAAGAATTCAAGCGTCTGCGCCCGGGATCAGATCGCGGCAGCAGCACAGACTGGCTCGACCTCGTTACCCGCGACGCCATCTCACATGCACACAACATTGCATTGTCAGGTGGATTTGCTGGTACGGCCTACCGTGCGTCTTTGAACATCCGTAACATCGAAGGTGTTGGTTTGAACGATGGTTTCCGCTCGATCAACGGCCGTTTGAACCTGACACAAAAGGCACTGAACGACCGCCTTACCCTCGGCGTTAACTTGTCGGCTACCAACCGCAAGGCAACGTACGCATTCCGCGAAGCTTTCCGCTACGCAGCTACCTACAACCCAACTGCTCCGGCATTTTTCCCGGAAAACAGCACCAATCCGTTGGCGGCGAAGTACGGCGGCTACTACCAGGAAGAAAACTTCGACTACTTCAACCCGCTTGCCATTTCGGAGCAGAGCATCAACAAAGGCGACATTAAAGAATTGGTAATGGGCGCCCGTGCTGACTATCAGCTTTTTGACGGCTTTACCGCTTCTATGTCTTACTCAGTACAGCGCGAAAGTGAGTCTTTTGGTAGCTTTTATGACAAAGATGCTTATTTCCGTGGTTTCAACACCGACGGTTCTGCCAGCATCAACACCAACGACCGCCTGAATGAACTGTTCGAAGTAACGGGTAATTATACGGTTGGTTTTGGCAACAACAACGTCTTTACTTTGCTGGGTGGTTATTCCTGGCAGAACAACGACAGTTACAGCACGAATGGAAGCAATGCTGACTTCATTTCCAACGACCTGAGTTTCTACGGCATTGGCGCCGGTCAGAACTTAGACCGTGGACGGGCTGCACTTGGCAACGGCCGCGATGCTTACCGGGTTATTGCCTTCTTCGGCAGGGTTAACCTGAACTTCAACGACACGTACTTCCTGATGGCATCTGCCCGTCGCGAAGGCAGCACGCGCTTTGGTGAAGGCAATAAGTGGGGTATTTTCCCTGCTGTAAGCGCAGGTGTTACTTTGAGCAACTTGTTTGACATCGCAGGTGTCAACAACCTAAAACTTCGTGTAGGTTACGGCGAAACGGGAGCAATCCCTCCAAGCAGCCTTCTCGGACAGCGTACATATGTTGAACGCGGCTCCTTCTTCTACAATGGCAGTTTTGTACCGGCTTATGGCCCGGATCGCAACCCGAACCCAGACCTGAAGTGGGAAACAAAGGGTGAATTGAACGTAGGTCTTGATTTTGCATTGGCTGATTCCAGACTGACGGGTAGCTTTGAATACTACAACCGTCGCACGCGCGATTTCATCTATCCTGTAGCCGTACCTGTTCCGCCAAATCAGGCAGCGACAACCTGGGCTAACCTGGAAGACGTAGAGTTGAACAACTCTGGTATTGAATTGGGCATTGGCTATCTTTTTGGAGATAAAAACGGCATCAGCTGGGAGCCACGCGTACTGTTCTCTACTTACAAGACGATTCTGGATACTGTTGCTACAGACGGAACTTCCAAATTCCCATTCTTCCAGAGTGGCGGCCGGGTATTCAGTGATTTCACTTCACCGGGTGCACCTGGTTTGAACAACCTGCCAACTATGGTTGTTCAGGGTGGACAGGAGATTGGCCAGATGTGGGGCTACACGTTTGACCGCGTTGGTGATGATGGTAGTTTTGTATATAAAGACCTCAATGGCGATGGTGTCATTGATTCAGATGACCAGTCTGTAATCGGAAACGGTTTGCCTGACTTCTCATTGGGTATCAACAACAGCTTCACTTTTGGAAACCTGGATTTCAACTTCTTCCTTCGCGGAGAATTTGGACATGACCTGATCAACAGCTTCCGTACGTTCTATGAGCCACTGGGATCACGTAGCATTGAAAACCTCGTTGTAACGGAGTATTTCAATGAAAACCTGACGGCTACGCCAGCTTTCAACAGCTACTACGTTGAAAAAGCTTCTTTCATTGCTTTGGATAACGCAACGCTGGGTTACACAGTTAACCTGCCTGCAGGTGGCAGCTTTAAGAAGCTGAGACTGTATGTATCAGGTCAAAACCTGTTCTTTATCACAGATTACAGTGGTGTAGATCCATCTGTGCGTTATGCTGACCCGGGTGGCTCTGACAACGGTGGTTTCGCTACACGCGAATTCAACCCGGATCCGCTGTATCCTGGCCATGATCGCCGGAATAACTATTTCAGAACCCGTTCTATCATTTTAGGTGTGAACCTTGGATTCTGATAAATCATTTGTTTTTTCAAAAAATCACGTTATGATCAATAAATCATCCTTTTTTGGAAAAGCGCTCTTGATGTTGGCCTTTCTGACTCCTTTCACCCAGTCTTGTACGAACCTGGATGAAGAGGTTTACGGTCAGTTAACTGATGCCAACTTCCCGACGACAGAGGAACAATTCATCTCTGCCCTGGGCGCTACTTATACCAGCCTTTATGGTTGGGCTAACCACAACAGTATCTTTTCGTTACAGGAAATTTCTTCTGACGAAATGATGATTCCGCACCGCGGCGCCGACTGGTTTGACGGCGGACAGTGGCTGCGCGTTCACCGCCACGAATACACGCCTACTGAAGAATCGATCAACAACGGCTGGAACTTCCTTTTTGGTGGCGTTAACAACTGTAACCGCGTAATCGACTTGTTCGACCAGTTGGTTGCAGACGGAAAAGTAGATGCTGCACAAGCTGCTGCTTTCATCGGCGAGGTGAAAGTACTGCGTGCGCTGTTCTACTACTGGCTGCTGGATGCTTATGGCAACGTGCCTATCGTATCGAGCTTTTCTACGGCAGAAGCCAATCCTCCAACCAAGTCACGTGCAGAAGTTTATGCTTTCATCGAAAGCGAACTGAATGCAAACGTTCCAAACCTGGAGCGTAAGAAGGACGGATCTACTTATGCACGTATGAACTACTATGCTGGTAAGGCGCTGCAGGCCAAACTGTACCTCAATGCTGAGGTTTACACAGGTACGGCACAGTGGGATGCAGCTATTGCAGCCTGTAATGAAGTAATCAACTCTGGGTTATACTCGATTGAATCCGACTACTTCACCAATTTCAATACGAACAACTCAGGTTCTAACGAGAACGTGTTCGTTATTCCTTACGATGAGCAGAATGCCACGGGCTTTAACCTGGCTCAGATGACGTTGCACTACTCCAGCCAGGCTACTTTCCAGTTGCAGGCTCAGCCATGGAACGGCTATTGCACGCTTCAGGAATTCTACGAATCTTATGACGATGCTGATAAGCGCAAAGGTGTTTATGGCAACCAAAGTGTTCGCGGTAACTTCCTCGCTGGCCCACAGTTTGCTGCTGATGGCACGCGTTTGATTGATGCTGGTGCTGAAGCCAATGACCCGGATGGTCAGCCGCTGACCTTTACGCCTGAGATCAACGAACACTTCCCGAATGCACTGCGTCAGGCAGGCGCCCGTGTTGGTAAATTTGAAATTGCCAAAGGCGCTACGCCAGACCTGGCAAATGACTTCCCGATTCTGCGCTACAGCGATGTATTGCTGATGAAGGCTGAAGCATTGTTCCGCAAAAATGCCGGCGATGCAGAAGCATTGGCTTTGGTGAACCAGGTTCGTGCACGCGCAGGCGTTCCGGATTATGCCAGCCTTACGAATGACAATCTGTTGGCAGAGCGTGGCCGTGAATTCTTCTACGAAGGCTGGCGTCGCCAGGACCTTATCCGCTTTGGCGCATATGGTGATACCTGGGACTTCAAACCAGCTTCCGGTCCAACGAAGCGTATTTTCCCGATTCCGGCTCAGCAGGTTAATGCTAACCCGCGTCTGGTTCAGAACCCGGGCTATTAATTGATGTTGTTGAATCTTAGTTGATTCTGACATAGAGAGCAAGTAATCCAATGTGGTTGCTTGCTCTCTTTTTTTCTTTCTTTTACATACTCGTACTATCTTTGTGACGGCTCTTCTTTCAAATGCCTGTCGTCTATGCGCTTCCACCATTTCTATGTTGTTCTGTTCCTGTTGTTATTTACAGTCGCCTGCAAAGACAAAGCCACGGTGCCGAAAGCACCTAAGGATGCGCTATTCAGTGAATTGACGGCAGACGAAACGGGCATCCAGTTCCTTAACCAGCTCCGGCATTCTGAAGAGTTTAACGCCTATACCTATCGCAATTTCTACAACGGCGCCGGTGTGGGCGTTGGCGATATCAACAACGACGGCTTGCCCGATATCTATTTTTGCGGCAACCAGGCCGACAACAAACTTTACCTCAATAAAGGCAATTTCAAATTTGAAGACATTACGGAAAAAGCCGGTGTCGCCTGCCACGGTGTGTGGTCTTCCGGCGTGTCTTTTGCGGATGTAAACAGCGACGGATGGCTCGATCTCTACGTGTGCAAATCCGGAGCGCCCATAGGCGATAACCGCCACAACGAGTTGTTCATCAATCAGGGCGATCTCACCTTCAAAGAAGCTTCCAAATCCTGGGGCATCGCCGATGTGGGCCTGTCTTCACACGCTGCTTTTTTTGACTACGACAAAGACGGCGATCTGGATATGTACCTGCTGAATAACTCGCTGCGCCCGGTCGGAGGCTACGACCTCATCAAAGACCAGCGTTTGAAAAGAGATGAAGCGGGCGGCAACAAATTGTACCGCAATGAGGGCGATCACTTCATCGACGTTAGCGAGCAGGCCGGCATTTATGGCAGCGCGATTGGTTTTGGGCTGGGTGTCACCATCGGCGATGTAAACCGCGACGGGTGGCCCGATATTTATGTGTCGAACGACTTTTTTGAACGCGACTATCTCTATTTTAACAATCACGACGGCACTTTCACCGAGGCCCTGGAATCACACCTGCGGGAAATCAGCATGGGCTCGATGGGCGCCGACATGGCCGACCTGAACAACGATGGCTATCCCGAAATTTTTGTCACGGAAATGCTGCCGGAAGACGACGCCCGCATGAAAACCAAAACGGTATTTGAGAATTGGGACAAACACCAACTCAATGTCCAGAACGGGTATTTTCAGCAATTTCCCCGCAATGTCCTGCAATTGAACCGCGGCAATGGGCAATTCAGTGAAATGGGCCGGCTCGCAGGCGTTCATGCGACAGATTGGAGCTGGGGCGCCCTGATAGCTGATTTTGATAACGATGGTTTCAAAGACATTTTTGTCGCGAACGGCATTTTTAAAGACCTTACCGATCAGGATTATGTCAATTTTTATTCTGACCCCAATACCATCCGGAACATGTTGCGCCGCGACAATGCGGTCATCAAACAGATGATCGACACCATTCCGTCGCAAGCCCTGCCGAATTATTTGTTTGTCAACAAAGGCGTTGTGGCGGGGGATCCTTCTGCCACAGGGCTTACTTTTGAAAACAAGGCGGCTGCCTGGGGATTGGGCACACCGGGTTTTTCCAATGGTTCTGCTTATGCGGATCTGGACAACGACGGCGACCTCGATCTTGTGGTCAACAATGTCAATATGCCCCCGTTTGTCTACCGCAATGAAACCAGACAGAAAAAAAGCGGCCAGCATTTTCTGAACATCTCGCTTCAGGGCGAAGGGAAAAACCGTTTTGCCATTGGGGCACAGGCCACTGTTTATGCCGGCGGTCAAACCCATTATCAGGAAATTGAACCCATGCGCGGGTTTCAGTCTTGTGTAGATTACCGCCTGCACTTTGGTTTGGGGACAGCAGCGAGGGTCGACTCTGTCGCCGTACTTTGGCCCGATGGCCGTTCTACGAAATTGGGGAATACGCCTGTTGACCAGTTTTTGGTTTTAAAACAAAGCGAGGCGATTTTGGCGCCGACTCCTTCTTCTCCAGCCGCTAAAACGATTTTTTCGGAACTGAATTCGACGCTAGGAATTAATTGGGCGCATCGGGAAAATGCCTTTGTTGATTTTGACCGCGACCGCCTGATTTTTCACATGTTGTCGTCAGAAGGACCTAAAATTGCGCTTGGCGATGTCAACGGCGACAAAAGGGAAGACTTTTTTGTCGGCGGCGCCAAAGACGAGGCCGGCGCTTTGTTCATTCAACTGCCAAACGGACAGTTTAGGCAAACGAACCAGGCTGTCTTTGAACAGAACAAAATATCTGAAGATACCGATTGCCTGTTTTTTGATGCCGATGGCGACGGCGACCTCGATTTGTATGTAGCCAGTGGCGGAAATGAATTTCCGGGCAGCTCCGATGCTCTTATCGACCGCCTGTACCTGAATGACGGGAAAGGAAATTTCAAACGCCTTTCGCCCGCGCCCGCCATTTCGCGTTTTGAAAGTACGGCTTGTGTGAAAGCTGCTGATTTTGATGGCGATGGCGACCTCGATTTATTTGTGGGTACACGCCTGAAACCCTTCTTATATGGGATTCCGGTAAACGGGTATCTGTTGCAAAACGACGGTAAAGCTAATTTTAGAGATGTAACGCAACAACTGGCGCCGGAACTGCTAAAGTGTGGCATGATCACAGCTGCAGTTTGGGCGGATGCCGATGGCGATGGCGATCCTGACCTCGCGATTGCCGGAGAATGGATGCCGGTGAAGCTTTTCAGGAATGACCTGAAGCAGGGCGGCGGTTTTATAGAGATGACTGAACAAGCAGGCTTAGCAGGCAGCAATGGTTTTTGGCATTGCCTGGAAGCTGCCGATGTGGACAACGACGGCGATGTGGATTTTCTGCTGGGTAACCACGGTCTGAACAGCAGGATTAAAGCTTCTCCGACAAAACCGGCTACCATGTACATCAACGATTTTGATGGCAACGGTACAGCCGAACAAATTTTGTGTACCTACAACGGCGAGCGTTCCTATCCGCTGGTTTTACGGCCGGACCTGGTGGCGCAATTGCCGTCTCTTCGGAAAAAATACCAGAAATACCAGGCCTACAAAGAACAGACCATCGAAGATATTTTTACCCCGCAGCAACTGGAGCGCGCCATTCGTCTGAGTGCCTACCGATTGGATAGCGGCTGTCTGATCAATGATGGCAAAGGCCATTTTGAATGGAAAACGTTCCCTTTTCAGGCCCAGTTATCTCCTGTTTATGCCATTAGCGTCCAGGATTTTGACGGCGACCATAAGCCGGATCTGTTGCTGGGTGGCAATTTTTGCCGCTCCAAGCCGGAAATTGGTATTTACGATTCGGGCTATGGAATGGCAATGCAGGGCGAAGGAAACGGCGCCTTTTGGCCATTGTTGCCCGGTGATTCCGGCTTCTTTGTCAAAGGAGAAATCCGCGACATCCGGAGCATCCGAATCGGAAAAAAGGATTTGCTGCTGGTTGCAAAAAACAATGACAAAATGGTGTTGTTTGAACGAAATTGATCTTTTGGGTACACGCTATTTGTTTAACTGACTCACTAAAATTAAAAGAAGCACTGTATCATGAAATACCTGATTTATACTGCCGCTTTTTCGAGCCTGATGTTTTTTTGGGGCTGCAGCGAGACTTCTGAATACAAACGCATGGAGAAACGGGAACTTGCCAGCGGCGAGCGCAACGATTCTCTGTTTCTCGGCGTCTATTTTGGCATGACCAGCAAAAAATTTTATGCCCATTGCTGGGAAATGAATAAAAAAGAACTCATCAAAGAGGGATTGAATAATTCCAGTGTAGAATACATCCCCCGCGAGCTGAAAGCCCCCGGAAAGATGTATTTCTATCCTAAATTCTGGGAAGATAAAATTTACGAAATGCCCGTTTCCTTTAGCTACGATGCCTGGGCGCCGTGGAACAAAGAATTGTTTGCCGACAGTCTGCAACTCGATGTACGTCAGATGTTTGAAAGCTGGTACGGCAAGGGGTTTATTGAAATCAAGCACCCGGTACGCGGCTCTGTTTTTGTAAAAATGGACGGCAACCGCCGCATCTCTATCTGGAAAGAAGACGACCGGGTCGTGCGGGCGAGCTTTACGGATGTGCCCATAGAAAAAATAGTGGAAGCACAACTGGCAGAACAGAAAGCAAAGGTAAAGCAGGGTGCGCAGTAGTTTTTTAGTTGGCAGTTGGCAGTTATTTAGTTGGCAGTTGGCAGTTGGCGGCTGGCAGTTTTTAGAATAAAATATTATGAAGGTTACTACCTGTTTTGTCTTAAGTCTAGTGTTTATTGCTTTTTTTCTCCTGTTTTCAGGGTGCAAACCGGGGAATACCCCCATTGGCGATAAGCTCTTCACCATGATGCCTTCCGAAGAGACGGGCATTGATTTTGCCAACAACCTCGTGTACAACAGCGATTTTAATATTTATACCTATCGCAATTTTTACAACGGGGGAGGGGTCTCCATCGGTGATATCAACAACGATGGTTTGCCGGATGTCTATTTCACCTCCAATATGGCGAAGAACCACCTTTACCTCAACAAAGGCAATTTTAAATTTGAAGACATTACCGAAAAAGCTGGCGTTGGCGGTACAAAAGCCTGGTCCACCGGTGTGGTGATGGCCGATGTGAATGCCGATGGACTGCTGGATATTTACGTCTGCAATTCAGGTGATGTGGCCGGCGACAACAAACAAAACGAACTGTTCATCAACAACGGCGACCTGACATTTACTGAAAAAGCCGCTGAATACGGCCTCGATGACAAGGGATATTCCACCCATGCCGCATTTTTTGACTACGACAAAGACGGCGATCTGGACATGTACCTGTTGAACAACTCCTATCAGGCCATCGGCAGTTTTAACCTGAGGAAAAACATACGCGGCGTGCGCGACCCCATTGGCGGCGATAAACTTTTTCGCAACGATGGCGGAAAGTTTACCGATGTAAGTGAAGCTGCGGGCATTTATGGCAGCATCATTGGTTTCGGACTGGGGGTTACGGTGGGAGATGTCGACCGCGATGGCTGGCTGGATATTTATGTCTCGAACGACTTTTTTGAACGGGATTACCTTTATATCAACAACCACGACGGCACTTTCCGGGAAGTGCTGGAAGAAGAAATCCGCTCCATCAGCGGCGCGTCGATGGGCGCCGATATGGCCGATTTTAACAACGACGGTTTTCCGGAATTGTTTGTAACGGAAATGCTTCCCGAGCCGAACGAACGTTTGAAAACCGCAACTACTTTTGAAAACTGGGACCGCTATCAATACGGCCTGAAGAATGGCTACTACCACCAGTTTACGCGCAACATGTTTCACCTGAACAACGAAGACGGGACCTTCAGCGAAATTGGCCGCCTCAGCGGCGTAGAGGCGACCGACTGGAGTTGGGGCGCCCTAATTGTAGACCTTGACAACAATGGCCAAAAAGATATTTTTGTTGCGAATGGCATTTATCAGGATCTGACAGACCAGGATTTTCTCAATTACATTGCCAATGAAGAAGTGCAGCGTGCTGTCATCAGTAAGCAAGGCGTAGATTATAAAAAACTCATTGATTACATCCCCTCGAATCCGGTTTCCAATTATGCGTTTTCGCGGGAAGGCGAGGCTCAGGACTTCCATTTTACAAACCGCTCCAAAGACTGGGGACTCGACACACCCGGTTTTTCCAATGGTTCCGCTTATGCGGATTTAGACAACGATGGCGACCTCGATTTGGTGGTGAATAATGTGAACATGCCTGCTTTCGTCTACCGAAACGAAGTTCAAACCAGGCATCCCGAAAACCACTACCTCGCTTTGAAGCTCAAAGGAAGCGGTCAGAATCCTTTTGCCGTTGGGGCGAACGCAACTGTTTTTCATCAGGGACAACAATATTATTTAGAGCAGATTCCAACCCGGGGTTTTCAATCCTCCATTGAAAACCGCCTGCTTTTTGGCCTCGGAAGCATCGAAGTGGCCGATACGCTGCGGGTGGTTTGGCCGGATGGCAAAATTACGTTGCGTACAAAAGTACCGACCAACCAATCGATTGTGTTGTCACAGGATGAAGCTGTTGAAGCGCCGGTTGTGCAACAAACCAAACCTGCTCCCATTTTCAGCGTAGCGTCAAATCCGTTCGACTTCCGCCATCAGGAAAATATTTTTGTTGATTTTGACCGGGACCGCCTGTTGTACCACATGTTGTCGGCGGAAGGCCCCAAAGTTGCAAAAGGCGATGTGAACGGCGACGGGCTGGACGACCTTTTTATTGGCGGTGCAAAAGACCACCCCGGCAGCCTTTTTGTTCAAAAACCGGATGGCCGCTTTCAACTTACCAATGCCGCTTTATTTGAAAACGATAAACTTTCAGAAGACAGCGGCGTACTTTTTTTTGATGCGGATGGGGATGGTGATCAGGACCTTTATGTGGCTTCAGGAGGCAATGAATTTGTTGCGGGTCACCTCGCGCTGATAGATCGTTTGTATCTGAACGACGGTCGGGGAAATTATTCCAAATCACCTCAATCACTCCCAACTTCCAGAGCTGAAAGCACTTCCTGTGTGGCGGCGGCAGACTACGATCAGGATGGCGATCTTGACCTGTTTGTTGGCGTTCGCCTGCGCCCCGAGCTCTATGGCGTACCGTGTAATGGCTACATTTTACAAAATGACGGCAAGGGGAAATTCAGCAATGTGACGCCTTCGGTCGCGCCCGGGCTGAAAGAAACGGGCATGATTACAACGGCGCTCTGGACGGATACAGACGGCGACGGCGATACCGACCTCGTGATTGCCGGCGACTGGATGCCGGTTCGGGTTTTTGAAAACGAGGGCAAGTCCTTTACAGAAGTGACCGATAAGGCTGGTTTAAATGAGACAAAAGGCTGGTGGAATACCCTTGTCGCTGCAGATGTTGACGGCGATGGCGATGTAGACCTGATCGGCGGCAACCACGGCTGGAATTCCCGGCTGCGCGCCACGCCAGAGCGCCCCGTCACCATGCACGTAAACGATTTCGATCAAAATGGCACGGTGGAGCAGATCATTTGCAGTTACAATGAAGACCGTTCTTATCCTTTGGTGCTTCGCCACGATTTGGTGATGCAGTTGCCCGGTCTGAAAAAGAAATATTTACAGTATTCGAGTTACAAAAATCAGGTGCTCACTGACATATTCACCCCGGAGCAGTTGCAGCGCTGTGTGGTTCAGGAAGTAAACCATTTGGCAACCACGCTTTTCATCAACGATGGGAAAGGTGGCTTTGCGATGAAAAACCTGCCGATCGAGGCGCAATTTTCTCCGGTTTGTGCCATACTGGCCGACGATTTTAATGGCGATGGCCATCCGGATTTATTGCTCGGCGGCAATTTTTTCCGCGCTAAACCTGAAATGGGGCGTTACGATGCGAGTTATGGTACGCTGCTGCTCGGCGATGGGAAAAACAACTTCCGGGCAACTTCATCGGCTGTTTCCGGACTGAAAATTGTTGGCGAAATCCGGGATTTGGTGGAACTGAAATCAGGAAAAAACAACCTGATTTTTGTCGCCAGGAATGACGATACGGCTTTGTTTTTGAAGCGGATAGGGGGGTAGGGGGACTTAGTTTCTGTGGACGGTAGGGGATGAGTTCGATAGCTACGTTATACCCGGCACAGAAATCGGCCACCCTGCTGCTTGTTGTTTCGGTACGCTGCACTTGCAAAATTTCAAAATGTAGCAACAATGGCATGAGACATGTGAATCTGTGGCTAAGCTGTTCGTATGCTTCATGTGTTTATTCGTCCCACGAAAAATTACACGGAGTTCCGCGGAGTAAACGCGGGGTTTCACGGAGTTTCATGACGTGATTCGTAAAACAGAGGACTTTATTCCGCGAGACTCCGCGACATAAAACAGGCAACGCATATTCCCGGATCAAAATAGCCCCTGATTTGCAGGAGACATCTCAAAAAACCGGGATGTCTCCTGTTATCAACGACATAGCTAACCGGACGCTAAAGACTATTTATTGTAGCCCATGTCTGTTCTTTAGAGTTTGAGAGCAAGGCACGAGAAGGCCACAAAAGCGGAAGCCCCGCCTGGGGCGGGATGACCGATTTTGGGGCCGAGCGTAACGCAGCTATCGGACGCTAAAGACAGACATCATTTATCCTGCTTTGCAAAGACCTTTTTCAGCAAATCACTGGTCCGGGCGCCAATGTTTTGACGGATATTCAACTCTTCTTTTTGCACCATGGCAAACAGACCGGACAAAGCTTCTTTGGTAACGTATTCATCCAGGCTCGGATTTGCCCTTTCCACAAACGGAATTTTGTTGTAAGCGGTAACGGCGTCGCTCCAATACTTGCGGGCGCTGAATTTATCGAGCGACTCCACGATGACCGGGTTGAATTCCTGATACAATTTATCTGAAGTTGTGCGTTCGAGATAGCGCGTTGCGGCATCTTTTTCACCCAGAAGGATGTTCATGGCATCCGAAAAAGTCATGCCTCTGATGGCGTCTACGAAAATCGGTTTGGCTTTTTTGGCTGCATCTTCGGCGCCGCGGTTGATTTTTTCAAGGATTGTATTTTCCACACTGGCAAACCCGGGTACGTTTTTCAGTTTATCGGTAATTTTTCGCGCTTCTGCCGGCAGCAGGATTTTGTAAGGGCTTTTGAAGTAGCCGTCTACTTGCGACAACTGATCAGAGCCTTTGCTAATACCTATATTAAGGGCTTCTTTCAGGCCTGCGCCGGCTTCAGCGGAAGTCAGCGGCGTATCGAGTACAGTACCGAGCGCCTGTTGCAATTGCGCAGGGGAGCAGGATACCATGAAGAGGATCATCGAGAAGACAGCAATTTTGTTCAGCATTGTCAGTTTGTTTTTCAGTGAATGAGTAAGAGATCGTTGCATTGTGATCTTTTGACTGGCGATATAACGCGATCGTCACAGGCGAGGCTGTTATGTAAAAGTTATTTTTACACATCAATGAAACGGGCTTTCCATTCCGGAGTCGGTAACAGACAGGATTCCTGTTTGCCAAACCAGCGATACCGGTTGCGTGCAATCCAGTCGTAAACCGCGTGACGCAGCGGGCGGGGAATCACGATCAAGCCATAGAGGAGGGGCCACAAGCCGGGGAGAAGCCGGGCAATGCGCAGGCCGGCATCGGAGCGCAGGTAGGGTTTTCCCTTTTCAAAAAGGATCACCGTGTTGATCTCTCCGACCGGCAAACCGACAAATTTCAGAAGTGCCTGGCCCGTGGGCGACTGCAGGGAGGCAAATCGAAACAAAGCTTTGGCGTCTCTTTTTAAAATAAATTGCACGGAAGCGTTACAAAGGTTGCAAACCCCGTCAAACAAAAGAATGGGGCCTCCTTCAAGGAGTTCGGTCAGCGTGGCGTTTTCGGGCTTTATTGCTTGATTTGTCATGAAACATCATTTAATCAGGAAACGTATACTGCAATATCTTAAGGAGCGTTATCGCTCAAAGTTTTACATTTGTCAAAATTTACCAACTGCTCTATCTCCGCCAAGCCCATGTCCAGCATCAAAAGAATACACCAGCTAAACGCCTTTACAACAACCTGTCTTGCCTTTGCCTGCAACATCATTATGCTTTCGGCGCAATCCGGCGTGGCAAGCTACAATGAACTGACGCCCAAAGGAGGCGCCCTGAAAGGCGAAGCGGAAGTTGCTGTTGAAAAGTCCATGAGTTGGGAAGAGCAACTCCACATCCTGATGTCTACCGCCAGCGTTAAAGATCGCGCTGCCCAGCAGAAAATACGCCTGAGCATCGAAGAAACTTTTCGCTTGATGGAAACCGACAACATCCGCCGGAAGCCAGTCCGCAAAGCGGTTCAGCAAATAGAAGAAACCCTGCGGCAATTTTACTTCAAACAATACGAATCAAACGCCAGTTTTGAATCCTTGTTCAAAAACGGTACTTATAATGACGCTACAGCTACGGCTTTGTATGCGCTGTTTCTCAGCAATTTTGGTTTGCCATTCGACATTCTGATTGAGCCGCGTCGCATTTATCCTTCCGTCCGCGATGGTTCCGAACAACTCGCTGTCCGTACCTTTGATCAATCGGACAATGGTGAAAAAGCAGACGAGCGCTACATGCAGGAATACCTTCAGTTTTTGGTGGAAATGAAACTGTTGAATCCTTTGGAGTTAAAAACAGGCGCTACGAAAAGCCTCTTTTACCACTACTACCTTCCGGAACAGGACCGCATCCGCTTGCTGCAACTGGTCGGCGTGTTGCATTACCAGCAGGGCTTGTCGCTATACCGCCGCAACAACTATCAGAAAGCGCTGGTTGAACTGGATGAAGCCCGCCGCCTGTATCCTGCTCCGCGTCATGATTATGCGCGTTATGCCTGTCTGTATCAGTTGTCGGCTGTCGCCAGCCCCGACCGGATGGAAACCCTCGATCCGCTTTTTGCACTGTGCCGCGACTATCCCACGCGCGAGGTGCAGCAGAAAATATTAGATTACTTTTCCGAACTTGCAGCAAAGGCTGTGGCCGGCCCATCTGCAATGGAAAACCTGACACGCACTTACGACCTGTTTTTGCGGCGTCTGCCGGCTGGCCGGGAACCGGCGCGGCAAATCAAAAAAATATATTTCCTGCGCAAGGCACAATACCTGGCCATACAGGGCAATCAAAGCGAGCGCATCGCGGCGTGTATGGATTCTCTTTACCGGATAGATCCTGCCGATACGACCGCCCAGCGATTTTTGGCCAGCGCCATTCAACAGACCCTGACGCAGGAACGCAACTACGAAAAAGGATTGCCCCTGCTCCAGAATTACAAGCAGCGCTATCCTTTCCTGCAGAAATACCCTTATGTGTGCGATATGGAACTGTGCTACCGCGCTGACCGCATCCGGGCTTTATTTGACCTGCAAAATGAAGACGAAGGCCTGATTGCTTTAAACGAATTTGAACGCCTGCTCGGCAATTTTGGCCAAACGCCGCGCCGCGACAGCTGGGTAACCACCGCTTATCAGTCGGCAGCCTACTTTTATTTCCGCAGACAAAATTATGCGACAGCCCTCAACATGTTTAACCGGGCCCTCAATTTTGCGCCCAATGATCCTTTTTTGCAGCATCAGCAGGAGTTGATGATGCGGTATTGAATGGGCAATTTGAAAATTTGGTAATTTGAAGATTTGACAATTGGGTGCTTGGGATGTCAGTATGATGACAATTGCGGCATTCCTTTTTGTGCTTGATTGTAAAGCCCTCTTCGAGCGATCCTGATCTTTGTATTTTAAGAAAAATCTCCTTAAATTGCTTCTGCAAAGAAAAAAAAGCATTCCATTGATCTCTTTGCCTTGAGAAAACTGCTTTAATCTGGCTGCAAAGCTACCTGTTCTCACGACAGCATGGCAAATACAAAATCTCGGCATCTCCACCTCTCGAAGCGAGTACCTCTGGTGTTGAGCGTGAACCCTTTCCTGCTTGTGTAAGTTTCTTTATGAAGATTTAATTATAGGCAAATAACCATGAAAAAACTTTTCCTATTCATCCTGTTGATTGCAGGTACGTTGTATTCCGAGGCACAACCCTATGATTTTTTCAAAAGATTAAAGAATAATCCAGCCCTCGAACAGGCACCCGGACTAAAACAAACAAAGCGACATTTATCTGGCGCCAAAAATGGATTCTTGCCTTTGCTGAAACTGGATAGCGTAGTGATCATGAACAACAAAAAATCAGCTTATACCTATAATGATGATGGGGAAGCTGTTGAATTAATTGAGTCCAGTTGGAATACCTCAACAAATGAATGGATGCTTTCGTATAAGCAAGTACACAATAATACGGTCAATGAGTATGTCCTCACCGAATTCAACTGGGATACCATTACATTGGCATGGATTCCTTACCATCAATATACTGAGAATACGGATTTAAATGGTGATTTAACGGAAGAACGATTTTATCAATGGAACCTGGGCGCTGGCAACTGGGAACCCATTGAAAGGTCCTTTTTTATTAATACACTTACCCATTTTGATGAAATCTATGAAATCTGGAATACTACTGCCAATGACTGGAAGCCTGTTATGAAAACAGTATGTATGATAAATGCCGCCGGGTATTTTATCGAATGTATTGGATATAATTGGGTTGACAATGGGTGGGAATTATCCACCACCAGCGATCGCCAAAATTATACTTTCGACCTTGATGGTAGGGTTATTGAGGCAGTTTTTGCACATTGGAATTCCGCAGACGGGAGTTGGGAAAATTATCATAGATACACTCTGGATTTTAACGCTTTGGGAAGGATAATAGATTCTCAAAAATACGATTGGAATCTTGAACTGAATAATTGGTTTGGTATAGATAGAAAGGTTTACGTATATAATCCGGATAATATTCTGGAAGAAGAGGTAAGGTATGACTGGGTTTTCTCCAGCAGCACCTGGAAAAAATCTATCAAAACTGTATATTCCCACAACGCAGATGGTACTCTGGCTTCAGTTGACTACTATGACTATTCTGAAAATATAGAAAACTGGGTTTTCTACAGGCCGGTTTATGACTATACCTACAGTTATACGCCTGAAGGAAAAGTGAGTGAAAAAATTACTAGGTATTGGCTGAATTCTTTAAGCGGAATGGTCAATTACGGCAAACAAACCTATGCTTACGATGTGGCTGGAAATGTAATTGATGTAGCTACCTACAGGTGGAATATCGCCAATGAAAACTGGTATGGCACAGAAAGACAAGTGAAAGAATATGACTTAACGGTAGATATAGCAGACCTGGTTTATCCAACATGGGAAAGTACCGCCTATTATTTGTACTTCTATGATGCCAAGCTATTCTCGGAGAAGCGTTATTCTCTGAACGCCCAATTTAACGACTGGCAGTTAAATTCAGATACCTATTATTATTTCTCTGAGCTCCTCACTTCCACCAATGAAACGCATAATGCTGCATCCCTGAAACTCTTTCCCAACCCCGTCGGCGACCTGCTCACCATTGCCGCAAATGTCCCTCGAGCTTCAAGCTATGAGATCACCGACCTGAATGGCCGGGTATTGCTAAGTCAGAAATGGAACGGAGAAGGAATTGACGTTAGCCAACTCATTCCGGGCAGCTATGTCATTCGGCTGATAGAAGGGAATCGGGTAATTACGGGAAAATTCATCAAGTCATAAAGTAAAATTACCTTTGGTTCATCGGGATTGCACCAACTTATGGAGCAGTTTCCGGTTTTTCCTCACAAAGCTACCTTCCATCCCTCTAAATAAGCCATACCTTAAATGCCGGAACTAAGTGCGCCATTAATTTCCATAAATTCAATACATTGTGCTTCAAATGCCCAACGCTCTTTTAAAGGGCAACTCTACATACCGAACAAATTGAAATTAAACAGGCAATGAGCACCATCATGGCCACCATGGGATACCTGTCTCAAACAGTACGCAGTTTCGTCGTTGGCATAACTGCCCTCACGGCGCTGTTCTACGGTTTGTATTTCTACCAGAACCGATGGGAAGAAGTATCAGGTTTGCCCATTATTGAGCATCTGACCGATGCTTATCGGGAAGGACTCAGCGTATTGGGGCAATATTCCAAAACGGCGCTTCAGGATTTTTACAATCTGGAAGTTTCGCAGGACGACAACACAGAAATCCAATCTGAAAAAAGGCTTTTCAACAGCAGCAAGGCCCTCCGCGTGCAGCTTACCTGGGACAAGGCCCGTGTCCTGGAAAAACTGCGCGAAGCCGGGTTTTCAAAAGGGAAAATGCGGCAGGCTGTCCGATATGTTCAATACATAGACACTTATAAAAACCTGGCACTCCGCGACATGTACCACTCCAAAGTGCCGGCCAGCATCAAACTGGCGCAGGGGCTGCTGGAATCGGCCGCCGGCCAGTCGAACCTTACCAGAAACAGCAACAACCATTTTGGCATCAAAGCCCGCCACCGCCCTTCGGCCCAGCAAAAAATCCGCAGTGGCCGTTCGGGCGATTTACACGACGGCGATTTTACATATAACGCGCCGGCAATTGGCGTTTTCCGATCCCACGACGACAATTTTTACGATCGCTTTGAGGTCTACCATTCTTCCGGCGACAGCTACAGCCGTCACACCCAATTGCTGACGCGCAACTGCGGCATGGGCAAAAAAGGCTGTTACGGCTGGATTTGGTCTGCTTTTCCGGTGGGCGGCCCCTGCGATATCCGGGAAGCGGCGCTGTCATACGAAGCCAGTTCAGGGTTTGCACCGGAGGATTTTTTTAGTGGCGAAACGGTTTTGCCCTATTACGCCGCTTGTGCCGCAGGTTTGCGCATGTCGGGGTATGCCACCAGCAAGCGTTATCATAAAAACATTTCCTACATCATCGAAACGTATGAGTTGTGGCGCTTAGATTTTGATTTGATCCGGGCCGTGAGGAGATGATTTGGTGATTTGAGTATTTGAAAATTTGATGATGCCGGGACGCCGGCAGCCGGTAAATGAAAAGCAGCGTGCCGTTTGCGAAAGATTCTGGTAA
Organism: uncultured Saprospiraceae bacterium; assembly: GCA_937926205.1. Classification (GTDB taxonomy): domain Bacteria; phylum Bacteroidota; class Bacteroidia; order Chitinophagales; family Saprospiraceae; genus JABWAJ01. Next base: position 201 of record CALEYL010000030.1, on the reverse strand, counting down.
TTTGATGACCCCGCTTGGGCGGGACAAGTTTTGATGATTTGGTGATTTGAAAATGCCGGGGCGATAAACAGCCGACTCGTTGATTTTGTATGCCCACATCACCAATTATAAATCATGTAATCATCAATCATCAATAATAACGGTAGACGGTGGACGCCTGCCTGCCGGCAGCTACGGTTTATACACAACTCAAAGAACGTA
>CALEYL010000029.1 GCA_937926205.1 uncultured Saprospiraceae bacterium | reverse complement strand
CCATTTCCTTTTTGGCTCCAAATATACGTTCTTTGAGTTGTGTATAAACCGTAGCGGCTGGCAGGCAGGCTTCGTTGAATTTTTTGACTTCGTCGAATCTTCGATTTCGCCTCGTGTAAAATAAAATTTCCTCACCCTCGCTCAAATCGAAGATTCGACGTAGCCAAACATAAGTTCGGCGTAGCCAATCAGAGAATCCCGAACAAGCTCTTAGTTAATGAATTGTCAGGTATAAGTAATTGTAATTTAATTTATTAGAACAATAAATTAATAAAATTTTCTGATTTTTTCGTGGAATTAGCCTCGAAAAATGTCTTTAGAAGAAAAAGGGAAAGGATTGAAATTGTAAGAGGTAATATTCGAAACATACTTCTTGATTGAAAATATTACAAACTTTTAAAAACATAAACAATGAGCATTCAAAACCCTTTATTCCCGCCATTCAAAAAACTCTCTATAACTGATGGAGAGGCACAGACCCTTCTTGGTCCATTATTCGACATGGTAGGTAAATGGACCAATCATCCTGGCCAGGGCTGGAACATCATCGCTGTTCCCGGGCCGGTAACTCCTGAATACCCAAATCTTTTTCAAGCCCCGGGCTTTATTCTTGAAGTGATTCCTTATATTGAAACAACCACTTTTGAACCCATCTCTGTTACCTTAAACAGAGGGCAATTTTTGGGAGGTAATCCAGAGGAAATACAACAAGTAGGGGCTATTTTATATGAACAAAGAATAAAAAGTGCAGGCGCATACGGCGCAAATGAAAAATATAAAAAGGATATAGAGAATTTTTTTAAGGAAAGAGGTTTTCCGGAAGGTCAAGCCATACATGCAGAGCAAGGTATGATTCTTAATATTTCAAATTTCAACATGTATGGTGATCAGGAATTGCAAATAGCAAGGATGGGTACCATCCCGCATGGGAATGCCATGCTTTGCCTGGGTGGGGCTAAGGCAACAACATCACCTGATATTGATCAAAATGTGAGTGCTAAGCCATTTACGGTAGACCCTGCTAGGGCGAAGGAATTAGGTAATGGTTATGGGGAAGGGCAATATAATCCTATTCCTGATCTCTTTACTGGATTTTACCAATCTCAACCAAATAAAATCCTCGGCCAGGCCAATGGATCAAAAGAATTTATTAGTTCCAATCATTTGAATCTTTCCACTGAAAATGGAACTGGAGGATTGTTGAGTATACCATTTCTTGGTGGAGGATTGGATGGCACCAAACTTGACACCACCAAAATGACTGTTGATTACTGGATTTCAAAATATAAAACCAATGATGGAAAAGAGCAACTTCAATTGCAATATTCACAAAATATCAGTATCGTATTTCCGGAAAGTAAGAAACCTGATCTGCCAATAGTCTGGCCACACTTTGGTGTAAATACGATGTATAAAATTGATTGATGTATTATTATTTATAATTTGAACCTACTCTTCTCTACACCTATAAACCCGAGTTTATGGCAACCTCCATGGCTGTTCTCACGCCAACCACAAAAAAGCAATTACAAGATTATTTACTTCAAGCAGCTGCTTTAGAACATTCCTTACTTTGTGCTTATCTGTTCACTGCTTATACCCTAAAGCAAGACCTTAGTGAAGTGGACCCTGCATACCCTAATATTGATCCTAAAGAGCTTGCAGCGCTTAATAGAACACTTGGGGCAGCAAAAACCTGGAACAGACTGATAACTGACATCGCTACCCAGGAGATGTTGCACCTGGCTTTGGCCTGTAATATGGTTGCTGCTATTGACGGTGTTCCGGAGTTTCGACGTGGGGAACTCAATTTTCCAATTACGCCGGCACAAATGGAACATAATTTTGGATACCATGGAGGGGCATACCTCAGCTTATGGCCTTTTTCCAAAGAAACTATTGAGCGCTATGCCTGGTTTGAGGCATATGAACACCCAAATAGCTCAAGCTTTCCCGGATCTCCGTGGGGCGATTCGCCGAAAAGAGACCATAAAATGGTAGAACTGGTTCCAGGATTTGTCGAAATGCAAGATAGTCCCTTGGTAGAGCTCTATAAGGCGATTGCAAGGGGTTTTGTTCTTCAAAATAACAAAAGTCTTTTTTCCGGAGATAAAGCCAAACAAGTTACCGATCTTGAAGTTACGGGTTTATTTAACTACCCTCCAGCCGTTGTTAAAAATAGCGAAGGAAAGGAAAAGAATGTTCCTCTGCTCACCCCTGTAACGGACCTGAAATCTGCGCTGATTGCGATAAATACTATCATTCTTCAAGGTGAAGGGAGTGGAGAAAGCGACCATTGGGAAAAGTTTATGAAAGACTTATGCAGTAGCATAAAGGGAGAAAAAATAGACTATGACAGTTTTCCGAAAATAGGATCCCCATCTCACGAAAAAACCTTTAAGGCAATATTGCATGGAGGGCCTTTGCAAGGCCAAAGTCAGCCAGTTATTGGGATAGATCAATGTTCAAACTGGGAGTTTTTTGTACGATATGTAGGCGAAAATCCATTGAATGAAGATCCTTGTAATGGAGATCCTGCTTGTGAGCGACATGTACATATTACTACAATTGATTTTACCAGGGATGTGGCAGACTTGTTCAATAATTTATATGGTGTGATGATTGATCTATTGGTAGCTGGATTCGGCACGCCCTCGGATACCACTCAGCAAGAGCCCGAACAAAGCGATGAAGATTATTTTAAGGTCAGAACCTATGAAAAAACGACTTTGATACAAGCCTCTATCCGTTCAATGGTCTACCTGATGTCGCCCCTTGCCAATGCACTTACCCAATTACCGGCCTCTGAGGGATTTTACCCACCTAGGACTGCCGGACCTGGATTTGTACATACTCCAAGTACAGAGGACCTCAATTGGGAGTATTTATCAAATAAACTTAAAAAATTATCCGACCAGGCCATCGCTCTCGTAGAAAAACATCCTGAGCCATCCAAATTGTTAATTTGGATACGCCCCTCCTATTACGATGTACCCCTGACTTCTGGTAATCCGGAGGCCAGGCATGGTTATCCGTACTATTCTTTGAAAAAACTCTTAATGGAAGCCTTGGCTGCTGATCTGTTGTTCCTCTCTGATCGACTTAAATTTGTTAAAGGCAATGCTCCTCCGAAAAAGGATGGCGAGCGCTATCCACAACATGTTTGTTATGGATTAAATGCCTGCAAAGGACAAGATATTACCGGAAAAGCAATAGCACCAGGGGTAGGTAAATGCGCTACTGCCGATCCTCATGTTTGTGCTCAACAGAATCACTGCAAAGGCCAGGGTGGTTGTGGGTTTTCATACGGATATCCTACTTCTCAAAATAAACCGGGTCAAAACTGTTTCCCCGGACAGATAAAGATCGATGGGTATTGGATGCCTAACCCCGATTCGGATTCTGCTTGCGGTAGCCCGATTCTACCCGGCACTCACAATACACATGGCTATAATACTGCGTATGAAAACTTAGGTGGTAAACCCGATATTTACAACCAGGCCCAGGGCTATGTTTGGGAGTTTGCTCGCTTATTATTTGATTATGAATGCAAATACGAAAAAGGCATTGATGTTCAACCTTCAGATTATATTGAACGTTACAGGACGCCTTTCAAAGTAGACGATAACGATGAATAAGAATAATATGCCAAGATTAGGATTGCCTCATTTAGGTTTAGGGCTAGGGCTGAGAAATGTCCATTTTGACTATATTCTGAAGCAGTGGCCGTCAGTGGATTGGTTTGAAATTATTACGGAAAATTTTATTGATTCAAAAGGGTGGCCCCGCCAGGTTTTGGATCTCATTGCCCAGCGATATCCCATTGTGATGCATGGTGTTTCTCTTTCAATTGGCAGTACCGACCCTCTAAATTTTGCATACCTTGCTAAGGTCAAAAAACTGGCATCGGAGATCCAGCCCAAGTGGATCTCCGACCATCTTTGCTGGACAGGGGTTTTGGGGATAAATACCCATGATCTACTTCCTGTAAGCCTCAATGAAACGGTATTGAAGCACATCGTAAAGCGAATTAAAGAGGTACAGGATTTTTTAGAAAGGCCTCTGATACTGGAAAATCCCAGCTCTTATGTAAGTTTTACGGCAGATACTATGAATGAATGGGATTTTCTGCGATTCATGGCCATTGAGGCCAATTGTGGTCTGCTCCTGGATGTAAACAATGTATTTGTGTCGGCCTTTAATCATAATTTCGATCCCCTACAATATATTCGATCTTTGCCCCATGATCGTATTGTCCAATTCCATATTGCCGGGCACAGTCATTGTGATACTCATATTGTAGATACGCACGACCATTCAGTAGATATGGGAGTCTGGGAGCTTTATCGACTAGCCTATCAACTTACAGGCGGCGTGTCTACCCTCCTGGAATGGGATGCAAAAATCCCGGCCTTTCCAGTATTATTAGAGGAATTACACAAAGCAAAAAACTTTATGAGCGGCGCCGTCGGGAGTATTACCTTTCACAATAAAAAGGCAAAGGAACAGGCCACTGAGACCATCCCACACCCCTTGCACCTGAGCATACCGGAAATGGAATGAACGAGAACGATTATTATAAAAAACTTACCGCATGGATGGTCGCTGTAATTACCCATCCAAAAGGTGTTTATTCGGGCGCCAATACCCAGGTCGCTAAACACTTCCTAGAGGGTTCTTTCAAAGAGATCATTAACCCCTCTGACAAGCTTAGCAGTGAAGAACGTTTGTCCATTTACCAACGTGCTTATTATGCCAGGCTATTGGAATGTTTCAGTGCAGAATATCCAGCTTTGAAGCACTTCTTAGGAACAGATCTTTTCAATGCCTTTGTTGTAGATTATTTACAGTACCATCCCTCACGATCCTATACACTGCACCAACTAGGAGCTCAATTTCCCGCCTATCTGGCGCGAACCCAACCTAATCAGGAAACTTCGGGAGCTACAGCCGTGGATTGGATTTGTTTCATCCTTGAACTAGCTATGCTGGAGCGGGCATATATGGAAGTTTATGATGGCCCAGGTCATGAAAAAGATACATTGCCCAATGCAGATCATATTTTAAGGTTAGGACCCGATCTGTTTGGGAATCTAAAGCTAATTCCTGCACATTGCCTTCGCCTATTTGCATTTCAGCAACCTGTGCATGAATATTTGATGGCTGTCCGAAAAGGTCTAGCACCTGGGCAATTACCAGCGCCCCAGCCGACTTTTATAGCACTTACCCGACAGCATTATAAGATGCGTTTTTTAAAGCTTTCCCAGCTTGATTACAACCTACTCCATTCGATCTGTGCGGGCCATAGCATACCTGAAGCTATCGTTCAACTTCCTGACGAATTGAAGGGGCCCCCTGAGGCTTCTTTGATAGCTATTCGGTCAAGCCTATGTACACTAGCCGATGAAGGTTTCTTTCAGGAGGTAATTGCAGGAAACTGCAGCGGCAATAACTAAGAAAGAAAACTTAACAATCCCCATGAATACTAAGTCCTACTATTTGAATACTGAGAGCGGGTAGTTTCGCGCCTCGTGGCGGTCCTCTGCAAAGGCACACCGAAAAGCAAAACTAAAACTCAGTTATCATGAAAAACCTTTTCCGTAGCAAGGGCATCCAGTGATTTCAGTAACCTAAGTAGTTTTGTATTTATCATACCTAAAATTATGGAATAAAGTAATAGTATTAAGGAGCTGTAAATTAATATTTTATACAGTAAATAGATTTTTTATGTGCTATTTTTATTGGAATAACTACCCAAAATTGTCTTTTGATGCCTTGGAATAAAGTTTCATTTTTCCCTTAGGAAATCTAACGCACTGGAACAAACACTAAACCTTAAATAAAAAAGTATGAAACACAATTGATTAAAAACAACACTTCTTTTGAGTTTATTGAATTGTCAAAAGGAAATCGTAATTGAGTAGGCTCCCGAAAAGTAGTCTGGTATCCCCTGCTTATCATCTCTTTTGCAGTTAATCATTCCGCCCTCTGACATGAAATCCGCGTAAGCTGCGATGCAATCAACCAAACTCATCGGTTCTATGATCACAGATGGAGGAGTGACGTAGGGGTAATCTCAAAAATTACCCCCTGCGATAAAACTCGTCAGTTTGTCACGACTTAAATATTTCGATCAGTTTGGCGCTATGTATCTGTAAAAAATACGGGAATAAATTTTTATATTAAGGTATTGTAATTTAATGAGTTGTAAATTATATTTTGTTTTTTTTGGGGAATAATCTCCCAAAATTGTCTTTTTGTCTTCATTCAATAATTCTCATCTTGCCCGCAACAGATGAGGCACCCTCAACAATCTCCCCCTTCAGTTAACAATCCCCCCAATATGAATTAAAAATAAACACGATTAAAATGAAACTAAACCTAACAAAAATGGCCCTGTTTTTGGGTCTGCTCACGCTGGTCATTACCTGTAAGAAGGAAGAGCTCGT
>CALEYL010000028.1 GCA_937926205.1 uncultured Saprospiraceae bacterium | reverse complement strand
ATTTCCTTTTTGGCTCCAAATATACGTTCTTTGAGTTGTGTATAAACCGTAGCTGTCCGGTAGGCAGGCGGGAACTCTTTTCTCCGCGAAGGGCACAGTGCCCCGTCCACCGTCCGCCGTCTACCGTCAACCGTATCATAAAAATTCCCTCTTCCATTTCACAATTCCACTACAATGATTATCTTTGCGCCCGCTTTGCGTGGTTTTGGTTGGTTTCGAAACGTCGGAACCGGGGCCACGCAAGATTTTTTATCAATAACCATGTCTGATTAATGAGAAATTATGAAGTAACTTTCATCGTAGACCCAGTGCTGTCGGGCGATGAAATAAAAGCGACAGCTCAGACATATGTAGATCGCCTTCAGGCCGAAGGATGTTCGATCGTGCATGTGGATGAAATGGGATTGCGCGCCCTTGCGTACCCCATCAACAGACGTTCTTCAGGGGTTTATTTTTGCGTAGAATTCCAAACGGAAAGCGCTGAATTCCTCACTGCTTTTGAGCTTTTCCTCAAGCGCGACGAGCGCATTTTGCGCTTCCTTACCGTACAATTGGATAAATACGGGATTAAGTACAACGACGACAAACGCAAAGGCCTGATCGGCAGCAAGAAGAAGAAGCACCCGGAACGCGTGGTTGCCGAAACAGCTGCACCAGCCAAAGCCGAAGCGCCTGCTGCTAAAGCCGAAGCACCTGCAGTTGTAGAAGCACCTGTTGCTGAACCCGTTGTGGAAGCCGTAGCTGAGCCGGTTGTCGAAACCGTAGTGGAAACAACAGAAGCCGTAGTGGAAGAAGTTGTTGCAGAAACGACGGAAGTGGTAGCAGAAGCAACGGAAGAAGTTACAGAAGCTGTTGCTGAGCCAGTCGAAGAAGCGGTTGAAGCTGTTGCGGAAGCGACGGAAGAAGCTGCCGATGCCACTGAACCGGAAGAAGAACAGGCTTAATCCTTATTTAAGATCTAAAAAAACTTTGCTATGGCAACCAGAGACGATATCAAGTTTCTAAGCAATCCCAAGATCGGCCAGAACCGCAAAAAATACTGCCGTTTTCGCCGGTTTGGCATCAAATATATTGACTACAAAGACGCCGACTTTTTGATCCAGTTCGTCAACGAACAGGGCAAAATTCTGCCGCGCCGCATCACGGGCAACTCGCTCAAGTATCAGCGCAAAGTATCAACGGCTGTTAAAAGGGCGCGTCACTTGGCTTTGATGCCTTATGTGGCCGACTTGTTGAAGTAATTTTTTTCTGCACGACAAAAAAGCTTTGCCATGGAAATCATTCTGTTGCAAGATATAGAAAAGGTAGGCGAAAAACACACCATCGTAACTGTACGCGATGGCTATGGCCGCAACTACCTGATCCCGCAAGGGATGGCCCTCGTTGCCAATAAAAGCAACCGCGGCCAATTGGATACGCTGAAACGCCGCGAAGGCGCCAAAGAAGCCCAGATGTTGGGTGAATACCAGCTCATCGCCGACGCTCTGAAAGGCACGGTGTTGCGCATTGGCGCGAAAGTAGGTACCAGCGGTAAAATCTTCGGTAGTGTCACCAACGTTCAGCTTGCTACGGCAATCAAAGAACAACTGGATATTGACATTGACCGCAGAAAAATCCACGTTCCGGAAGATGTGAAGGAAGTCGGCGAATTCGAAGCCGTCGTTGACCTGCACAAAACCATCGATGCGAAAGTTCGTTTCGAGGTAGTCGCAGAGTAATCCGACATCCATCCGGCGTCAGGCCAAACAAGAGACATTCCGAATTTCGGGGTGTCTCTTGCTATTTTTTGAATATCGAATCCCGAATATCGAACAAGGAACCGCAGAAGGGAGCAGTTTTGCGCTACTTCATCACTCGATATTCGATATTCCGCGGTTCTTCGGTTCAACCCTCTTTTGAATTTCGAACCCTGAATATCGAACAAGGAACCGCAGAAGGGAGCAGTTTTGCGCTACTTCATCATTCGTTATTCGATATTCTGCGGTTCTGCGGTTCTGCGGTTCTGCGGTTCACTTTATCCTGCGCTCACCCCCGCAAAATCCCTTCCAGATCGGCGGGCGAATAATTGACAGACTTCAGCGTCTTATGGTCGGAAGCGCGGTGAACAAGGTAATATTCGCCTTCCTGACGGATATAGCCTTCCACGCCATGTTTTTCACGATAAAACAGGACGGTTGCTTCCGCTTCTTCCAGGGTTTGGCAGGTTTTGCTCATGTTGGAGCGCTGCACTTCGTCAAAAAGGCTTTTGAACTTCTCCCCCAGCCCAAACTCCAGTACGGCGCCCGACAAGACATATTGAATGTCGCAAAGGGCGTCTGCGACTGCTACGATGTCTTTTTGTTCGATGGCTTCCTGCAACTCCTCCAGTTCTTCGGCAATCAGCGACACGCGCAGGCGGCAGCGTCCCTCGTCGGGAATAAGCGGCTGCGGATGAATGGGGTGACCGAAAGTGCGGTGAAATTCCGCGACCTGGCGCAGGGCATCTAATTTTTCCATAGTATCCTTTTGCGGCAAAAGTAGGTTTTTTCCATCAATTAATCCGGCCGGCAGCCCAGGAGGTTTTGACGCGATTCTTCTGAAAATCGGCCAGCAGGCTGATTCGCTTTAATTGTGCTTCGATGAGCTTTTGCTCGCGCGTGTTGACGAGGAAAATCGAACTTTCTCCCGATTCAAAACGGGTAGTTTCCGCTTCCAGCAGGCGGCGGTAATTGGCAACAATGTCCTCGTACAACACAATCTGGCGGCGGGTATTCTGCCACTCATTGTAGGCATCGCGCACTTTGTTTTCGATTTCAAGGCGCTTTTGCAGGATCGAAAAATCAGTATCCATTATTTTTATCCGGTTCAGCTCCAACTTACCGCGCTCTTTGCGCAGGAATATTGGAAAGCTAAAATGCAGCCCCCACTTGAAGTTCCCAAGCAGGAAATCATGTAAGCCATTTGCCGGATCTCCGGTGTAGCTTCCGAGCCGAAAGCCATCCCCCAGGAGGTTGTATTCCACATCGATACGCGGCTTCAGGGCTTCGAGCGCCATCCGCCGATCGATATTCAATTGCGCCAGCTTGAACTGATAGCCTTGCAATTGCGGGTGTTGTGCCTGCGCAAAGCGGATCAGTTCATCCACCGCCGGAAAATCGGGTTGGTAATTCAGGGTATCCGCGAGGGGCGGTCGAACCGTTTCCGCGATCTCCAACGGCGTGTTCGATTCGTACCACAGAAAATTGGAAAGGCGGAGTCCCGCATTCCGGTATTTCAGCAAGGCATTGTTCTGTTCAAAAGTCCAGTTTTGCACCTGAATAAAGCCCTCCAGCGTATCCATTTCCGGACGATCGCCCTGCACAAATCCGGCTACGATGCCCTGCAGGCGTTGCTCCGAAAGCTGTCGCGCCTGTTCGATGGCCTGCAATTCGCCGTACGCCTTCACCCAATCCCAGTAAGCCAGTGCGGCATCCAGCAGGATGTTGTTGATGGCCTCGTTGCGCTCCGCCTGGCTGGCATTCTGAAGCACCTTCGCCTTTTGCAGCATGGCACGGCGCTCGTCAATGAACAAACCCTGGCCAAGGCTGAGCTTCACGCCGAGGACGGCCTGCCCTGCAGCAGGTATGTTATTCTCCGGATTGACATAGCTGCCGCTGGCCGTATTGAAAAGTCCTTTAAACTCCAGGCCGTACCAGGTTGGTATTTTGAAGCCGCTTTCACTTAACGTGAAATAGTTTTTTCCATCGAAAGTCTTTTGCGCCACATCAGACAGGAGTTTCGGATCAAAACCGCCTCGCGCTTCGAGCAGACTGGCGTCAGCTGCTGCAGTCACCAGATTCGCCTGCCGGACAAGGGGATGATAGGCTCTAATCCATTGAAAATAAGTTTCCTGCGACAATACGCGGGTAGAATCCTGAGCCGGAAGCAGGTGAATAGAAAACAGCGCTATGAACAAGAGACCGTTTCTCATTAAATGCAACTTTTGATGAAATTTGAGGAGCTTTTTTTGATGAAAAGGCAAATTGGCAAAAAGGGTATTGGGTGGTACCCTGTTTACAATTTGCAGTTTTGCTATTTACCTTTTTTCCCGGCAGACGATCCCTGCTCCCCAAATTCGTAATAATCCGGGGGAAATCCATTGAGTTGTCGCCAGAATTCGTACCAAAGCGGAACATTGTTCAGCAGGATGATGCCTTGTGCACCGGATCCGACGCGCAGCTCTTTCGGCCACGGTTGCCCGCCGGGTTTTGGGGCCACGAGAATCCGGTACTGACCGTTCGGGCTGATTTCGTTGTCGATGGCGACAATTTCCCCGGTAAAGGTTCCGAACGACTGCCCTGGCCATCCCGAAAAGACAAAAGCGGGCCAGCCGTCAAAAATAAAACGCACTTCGGGTTTGGGGCCGCCTGCCGTATTCACGTTGACCAGGGGAAAATCCATGGGTTCGACGTAAAGGGATACGGCGAGTTCGTAATTCGCGGGCATGATGCTCACGATGCTCTCCCCTTCTTTGATGGTTTCACCGATGCCCGCCGTCACTGTTTTGGTCACATAGCAATCCTGTGGCGCTGTGATGTAGTGGAAACTTGTGCGCCTCGTATAGTTGCTGGTTTGAATCTGCAGTTTACTCACATCGCCGGCGGCGTCAAATTGTTGCGACATGGCCGTTGCAATTTCTGAACGGGCTTTTGCAATTTTTTCGCTGTATTCTGCCCAAACGGCGCTGAGTTCCACCCTGGCGATGCGTAATTCAGCGCGACTGGAGTTCAGCTTGTTTTCTGAAGCGGCAATTTTGTTGCGCGTTTCCTGAAGTTTGGCCTGCTTGTCTTCTACTTTTGAACGGGCGTCTATGCCGCGTTCAAAGAGGTTTTTGGCGCGCTCGAACTGTATTCTGGCGATTGAATCCTGTACCAAAGCCTGCAGATAATCTGCACTGTCGGCCTGAATCTTAAAGCGGACCTGTTCTATTTTTCGCTGTAATTGCTGCTGTTTTAAAGTCAATTGCGCCTCCATATTCGCGATCTGGTCTTCCAGTGCACTGGCTTTGTCGCGGTAGGCACTGATGGCGCCTTCTTTTGCCGTCAGTTGCTGTTGAGTGCGTGGCACCAGCTCGGGGTCAAGGTAATCCGCTTTGATCTCTGAAAGAAAAGCAATGGTATCGCCTTTTTGTAGCAGTTGCCCTTCTCTGACAAACCAGCGCTCGATGCGCGCATCAATGGGAGACGGGATGATTTGAGGGCGTTGTTCCGGCCGTAAAGTCGTCACGGTGCCTTTAGACTGTATGTTTTGCGTCCAGGGCATCAACAACAGCAATAAAGTAAAACCCATGGTCAGTAACAACCAACGGGTGAGCCGTCTGTGGGCTTTGGATGGGCCAGTTTTACGGAAAGAATGATAGTTTTCCGTTTGAACGCGGTGACTGACTGTATTTGGAGAAATGTTCAGCATAAATTTTTAATCGATTGATCAGATTATCAATGGCCGTTTCAGGAATTCGCAGATTTTTGTTCTGTGTGAAATACTGCGGGGAAATGCGGACTTTTCCGAATGGTTTCAAAGCTGCCGTCTGCAATGATTTTCCCTTCTTTCATGATGATGACCCGATCGCACTGCGAAGCAAAAAGAGGATCATCAGTAGCTGCGAGAAGTGTCCATCCAGCATCCGGGGCCGTCAGAAATGCTGTAATGCGGTCGCGGTCGCGTTGCTCCATATACCCCTGCAGGTTTTCCAGCACAATCAATTGCGGGCGAGGGGCAATGCTGCGGGCCAGCAAAATCTTCGTCCGTACATTCTGCGGAATGTTTTTCCCTTCCGGCAGTAGAAGGGTCTGAAATCCCTGAGGAAGTTCCTGAATGTACTCCCTGAGACCAACCTGGTCGGTAGCCGCAACAACGTCTTCCAGGGTTACATCGGGATGCCCCAGAGAAATGTTCTCCATCAGCGTACCCTGAAAAATATTTTCATGCGAACAAAGGTCGCCAATATGATGCCTCAAACTGGCCTGATCGAGGCTTCGAATCGGAAAACCATTGTAGCTGATATTCCCTTCAAAAGTACTGAACAGGCCGGCAATGGTTTGGACAAGGGTGGTTTTACCGGAGCCGTTGTAGCCCGCCAGCGCTACTTTTTCCCCCGGAGCGAGGTCAAAAGAGAGGTTGTCGAGCGTGGGCTTACGGGCGTCTTCATATTTGAAATACAAGTCCCGAACGCTGAGTTGGATGCCTTTTTGGGTATCAATTTTTTCAAAAGAAAGCCCTTCGTCCGATTCGACAGGCAGGTCGGTCACACTGCCTAATTTTTCAAGCGCTGTCAGGGTATCGTAAACAGTATCCATCGTCAGCATCAACTTTTCTATGGAACTGATGATGGTGATGACGATAATTTCAGAAGCGACAAACTGACCGATATTGATTTGGTTATCGATGACCAGAACGCTTCCCAACAGCAAAAGCCCGGCTGTAACCAGTACTTTAAATACGAGAATGACCTGATACTGCAGGATCAATATCCGAAAATGCTTTTTTCGGTTGTCTAAATAGCTGCTGACCAGTTCGTCCGTTTTTTCCAGGGGTAAAGGGGTGTTACCCGCCAGTTTAAACGTCGTCATGGAACGCGCCATTTCCTCCAGCCAGTGGGCAACGGCGTATTTGTAGGTCGATTCTTTCAGGCTGGTTTTCAGGCCCATCGGACCGGTAATTCTGAAAATGAGGAAAATAATCAGCAGCAGCGCCAATCCGAAGAATGCAAAGAAGGGGTGGTAAAATGAAATCAGAATCAACCCAAAAAATACACTGAGTGCTGCCGAAGTAGCGTCAATCAGCAATTTTGGGATGCCTTTTTGAAGGGTCAGGGTGTCGAAGAAGCGGTTGACCAGTTCAGGGGGATAATGCATCGCCAGGTTGTCGAGTTGGAGGCGAGGGATACGAAACCCAAATTCGAAAGCCGAACGTGTAAAAATCCGTTGTTGGATTGATTCCGTGACGCTCAACTGCATGATGACCAGAATGCCCGACAAAGCAGAAGCTGCCGTTACGGCCACAATCAGTAAAATCAGGGAAGCAGAGATGGCGCCGCCTGCAATCAGACCAATGATGGCCTGAACGCCAAGTGGCAGGCTCAAACTAATCAGGCCGGCAAAAACAGCGTATATATAAATGTAGGAGATGTCCTTTTTGTCAGGCCTGAGTAACCCAAAAAGCCGTTGAAGTGGCGTAAGCACAGTTGGTAAGTTCATTGAATTACAGCGTAGAAAAGTGGTTTTAATAGTAATACTATCATTAACAGGGCGACCGAAAATTAGTTCAATCAAATGCCCACATCAATCGTGTTTTTATTGAACGCCAGACATCGCTATTTTAAGCCCAATTAAAAGTGCCCCAAACCCTAACCTGATTCGGGTATGGCGTCAAAGTACAAGTTACTGTATATTTGTTGCAGTTTTACTCAAGACCTCAACAAATTATAATCCTCATGACTTTTTTACCCAAATTCCGAATGGGCGCCTCAGGCCGTGCCCTGAACTTACCTGCTGTTTTTATAATGGAATTCCTCCTTGCAGCCTTATTATGGGGCGATCCGGGAGAACATCCACTAAACCCGACACCTGCAACAGACAATTGCATTCCTACCATATCATGCCAGGAAAACCATACGGTATTCCTGCTTCCGATAAACGAGGACCCGTTCAGCTTTGAGACCATTGGAATCCTCCATGCCGCTGATGTGGTGCTCGATGCATCCAGTGATTGCAGCGATTCCCTCCATTTTTCAGTTTACAAACGCACCTTAGTCCAGGCTGGTCAGATTACCCCACATGCTGGCGACCCGGATAGTCTGACGTTGGACTGTTTCAGTTGCGGCTGGTTTGTTTTACTGGTTTATGTTTGGGACAACAACTACAACCCTGAAAGCCTGCAGCCAGACGGCACAGTGGGCGGCCCAAATTACAGCTATTGTGAGGTAACCTTATTGGCAGAAGATGTTTCTTCAAATTGCGAATGTGGTTTTTACAACATTTCCGGCACAATCAGAACGGAAGGTGGTACTCCCATAAATGGTGTGCAGGTGCATTTAGACAACAACTTCGATCTCGACGCCATCACGCAATTCGGCGGTAGTTATTATTTTCCTTATTCAGGCCCACCCGCAATCGTTACCGCGAAACTGGATACCCTGCCTTTAAATGGGGTGACTACGGTGGACATCATCCGCATCCAGCGCCATATTTTAGGAATTGAGCCCCTTGCAGGCCCCTACAAGCGAATTGCAGCCGACGTCAACCGCGATAACGAAATCACGATTGCGGATGTTTTGTGGCTCAGGCGCCTTATTCTTGGGAAAGACAGCACTTTTACCAACAATACCAGTTGGCGTTTCGTACCGGCAAATTACCAATTCCCGGTGCCTACCAATCCCTGGTTTGATGTTTTTCCGGAGGTTTTTAACCTCCCACAAAATAGTATTCTTTATGAAACCAACTTCATCGCCATCAAAGTCGGCGATGTAAACGGCAGTGCTGACACAGATAATTAGTGTCTATTCATTTAATCCACTGCCACGATCGAAGTCAAAGCAATCAAGGCCAGTGAAGTGGCAATCATCGGGTCATTTTCTTTGTTGATGACGCCATCGGGGTTGACAAAACTGCCATCGGGCAACTGCTTCTTTAATAATATAGCTGCCATTTCAGTGCACCACGGGCCTTTGTATTGCATCGCGGCATAAGCTTCAGCGCGCATGCCAAGGTGGTAAAAAAACATGGCCCGGCGCCACTGGTTGGGATCGTCTTCGGGCATGCCGGCAGGCGAATCGAGGCCGGGGTGGCTTTTCAGCCATTTGTAAGCGGCTTGTACGGGTGCGTCGTTGCGGGAATAACCGGCAGCCAGTAAAGCCAGCAGACCGTCGCAGGTGGCTGTGGCATAGCTGTGAAATCTGACGCCGTCCCAGCGGCCTTTATTGGTGCCCAGCGTAACAGAAGAGCTGATAAATCCGCCGTCTTCATCCAGTTGCAGGGTTTTCAAAAAGCGGGCAGCATGACGGAATGCCGGGGCATTATTGTCGGAAAGTGCGACGCACAGCGATTCTAAAATCCGGCGGGTATGGGATAAATCGACATGCGCGGTCTCGCCCGGCGGTAATCTGCGTTCGCCAAACCCCCAGGCGCCGTAGCCGGTATTTGTGGTGTCAATACCGCGCTGTTCGGTAAATTGCTGCTCCAGCAGGTAGTTTTCCATGCGTCGGATCAATTGACTGTCCTGAGGTGCGCCGTGTTGGGTAAAAATGCGTAAGGCATAAGAAGTGGCGTAGTTCGGATAATCGATGATATCGGGATCGGATAACCCCAAAACCCCTTCGTTGCTAATACGGCTGCGCAAAAAAGCAAGCGCCCGATCCTTCCCTCCAGCCGGAGCCGCAAACAAGCTGTCGGGCACACGCAGCAAGGTATGGAGTACAAATGCGGTCTCGGCTTCGCCGCCTTTCATCAGACCGGTGGTTTCGCTGTGCCAGCCGCCGTCTTCCGATTGCTTCGCCCAGAGGTAGGTGCAGGCCTTTTGCAGGGCGCTGTTTACTGCGGCTTTGGGGTATACCGGGGCGCATTTTTGAAGGGTTAAGCCCATCAGCAGCAGGAGCATGAAACGCCATTTTTTCATAATAGTTATTATAGTTTTTCCTAGGAAGACTTTTAGGGCCATGTAAGCTCCCTGATTGACATGCAACGCTTTTGAATTTCGAACAGCTGAATATCGAACAAGGAACCGCAGAAGGGAAGCAACCCTGCTCCACTTCAGCATTCGATATTCGATATTCTGCTGTTCTGCGGTTCAACCCTCTTTTGAATTTCGAATAAGGAACCGCCATGTACATTTTCCAGCTGGGGCTTAATGCTGTTTTTCCGTCTTCAACACCACAGCATCGCGATCTGCGCCAAGGGTCATGATTACAGCGGCGGTGCAGAATACCGGGCTGGTGATGCAGTGGTGGCCGCTCCAGCTGCCATCGGGGTTTTGAATCTTTTCGAAGATGCCGTTCATGCGCTGGTGCCAGCTGTCCCAGGCCTTGTCTTCAGTGGCAACCAAAGATTCACTCGTCATCATGTAGCTGAGAAATTCTTCGCCGCCATTGTTGCCAAAACCATTCAGGACACCCTCCTGTTGCAGCATTTCGCCCGCTTTCTGGTTCGAAACGTAGGAAGAGGCCATGCGCTTTGCGTCTTTTTTGGAGTAGCCTTTATCTTCCATCACTTTAATGGCGTCGTCAACATTTACGGCCGATGCCGGAATGCTCAGTTCCGAAAGCGCGACTTTTACTTCTTTGGCGTCGTTAGCCGTAGCCCGTTGTGCGCTGGCGATGGCATACAACTGGATGCCAGCAGCTTTTTCGGTTGCGACACCGCTGCCGTCGCTGCTGATGTTGTCGCTTTGGTAATTTCGGGATTTTTCGAGCGCATCAACATCTACTTTCCGGCCAACCTGCTCGCTCAATTCGAGGGCATTGTTGGCCATAGCGGAATTCAACACCGGCGCCCAGCCTGCTGCGTTCCAGCTGCCATCGGCCATTTGAGCGCCCTGAAGGCGCTGGATGCAAAAATCCATGGCCGCTCCTACTTTATCCGCCAATTCCTGGTCGTCCTGAATATAGGGCATCAGGCGCGCAAAATATTGCACAGTCATGGCCACATCAATATTTTGCCCCAACTTTTGCTGAGGTTGTGTGCCGGTGAGGGTGGTGATGTTGTGGTGGTCCTGCGGAGCATTTTTTACAATTTCGAGCAGGCAATTCGTTGCTTTAACCAACTGCTGGCGGTATGGCCCGCTTTTCAGCGTATTGCCGGCCCGAAGCAGCGCCATGGCAACAAAGGCAGTGGTTGCCGGGTCTATTTGAACCGCCCTCGGATCCGTTACATTTTGCATGGCATGCAGGCCGGCGCCCCAGCCGCCATTTTCTGCCTGGGCAGCAGCGAGCCACGCCAGACTTTTTTCCAGATAAGCGGGCAAGGGTTTTACGGCGCCATCGGGTTTGATGTGCCAATCCGGCAGCAGTACCTGGCTGGCGAATTGCGCTTTGGGAATCGGGAAATTTCCAATTTTGGTTTTTTCAACAGCGCCGTAGCGAACGGTAGCGACAGACAACGCGCCAAATGTGAGGAGGAAAAAACTGAATAGGGAGAAGGCAATGACTTTGGGCTTTTTCATAATGCGGTGATTTTTGTTGGTGAAAACCATTGGATGCATCCGCAAAAGGAATTACACAAAGCGCCGGATATTTTTTTTCAGAAAGGGCTGCTCGCAGCCAGGACTTTAACATTTGAGGCCCTTTCCTACCAGCAATTTTTTTCTAAGGCCTGCTTAAACGGCACATCCCGCACGAGCCGCAGGTAAGTCAATTGGTTGTTGGAAGGATTTTCTTCAGGGCTGGCATTCTGGTAGAAAAAATCGGCCCATCCCTCCAGTCCTTTGAGCTGATAGGCTATTTCGATCTGGCAGCTGCATTGCTGCATCGTCAGGTTGGGATTCAGGATGGCGTGTTTGTCCGTCACTTTTTTCCGGTACCGTTCTATCTGGTTTACGGTCGGACTGCTCCAATCCAGGCTGTTGACATCGGGTTGCGCAGGCCTGTAAGAAATGGCAAACTCATCCCCGCTTTCCACGGGCAGGCCAAACGGCGTTTTCCCGCCGGGCAGCAGGGTTACATTGCTCACGTTAAGGTTATTGGCATTAAAATGGTAATACAATACCAGGGTATCCCCACGCTGACTTTCGACATCCACCACCCCAACGGCGCTTGTTGTTAAGGTTGCCGCCGCTATTGCTTCCTGCTGCTGGCGAATGTTTTTTCTATACAGCCGTGTCATAAAAAAGGTAGCGGCGAGAATGCTGCCAACAAAAAGTGCCGTGAAGGCGATTGTTTGTATCCGATGCTTGCGATCCAGTTTTCTGCGTTGTTCTTTTCGCGCCGCTTCTTTTTCGCGATTGGCCACAAAATCATAACTAAATCCGGTTTTGCCCTGTTCAATAACGACTTCGCAAAGGTCATTGTCGATCAGAAAAGAATAAGTACTGCCTTTCAGTACACTGAAATCCATGTGCAGAATATCGGATCCGCAATAAATGAGCAGGTGTCCGCTCTCCTCGCCATGGAACAGACCAATGTAGTAGGTTTTTCCTTCACTACTCACGTATTTCCAACCCATTTGCGCCACAGCAGCAGACGTTTTAAACCATGATCCCGCTTGAAAAAATGACTAATTTTGCACCAAGCAGCATTTGTAAAATAAAAAAACAAACTTAAAGTTACCGCGTACACGCCAATTTTCTGCCGCACTTCTTTCTATAAACGGTTGCTTTCCAAAAAGGAACAGGCGATTGGCAACTTTGAAAACGGAAAAAAGATTTTACTATTATTTCATGCTTTGATTCTGAGTTTATGATCTACGAATTTCAGGGGTTCATTCCCGTTGTGCACGAAACGGCGTTTGTTCACCCACAAGCTGCGGTGACCGGTAATGTGGTCATTGGCCGGGATGTTTACATAGGCCCGGGGGCTGCCGTTCGGGGCGACTGGGGCGGTATTGTTATTGAAGACGGTTGCAACGTGCAGGAAAATTGTACGATCCACATGTTTCCCGGTATTACAGTTACCCTGCAGGAAAGTGCCCACATAGGCCATGGCGCCATCATCCACGGCGCCAGAATCGGCCGTAATGTACTTGTGGGCATGAATGCAGTGATCATGGATGAAGTGGAAATCGGCGACGAGTGCATTATTGGCGCGCTGGCTTTCATCAAAGCCGGTGAAAAAATCCCGGCGCGAAGCCTTGTGGTGGGCAATCCTGCCAAAATTATCCGTGAAGTCAGCGACGATATGATTGCGTGGAAAACACAGGGCACCCGCATTTATCAGGGCTTGCCTGCGCAATGCCACGAAAGCCTGCGCCCTTGCGAACCCTTGCGGGAAGTGCCGGCAAACAGGGCCGAACAAGTCAAAGCCTACCAGATCTGGAAAGGCAGAAAATGAGGTATTTACGAAGGATCTAACCTGTCTGAAAAGGGTAAAAAAACGCTTTTCCCAACCACAAAATTTTGTATTTTAGAGGCAGGAATGTGAGGTCAAGCGCTTATGAAAAAGAAAAAATGTCTGGAATGCGGCGAGCCGGTTATCGGTCGGGCAGATAAACTTTTCTGCTCCGACCAGTGTCGCAGCGCCCACAACAACCGATTGAACAGCGACGCCACTAACTTTGTGCGCAACATCAACAACATCCTGCGTAAAAACCGTCGCATTCTCGAAGAACTGAATCCGGATGGAAAAGCCCGTGTGCACCGCGACCGGCTTTCAGAAAAAGGGTTTAAGTTCAGCTATTTCACCAACGAATACCGAACCAAGTCAGGAAATGTGTATCGCTTCTGTTACGAACAGGGTTATATGAGTATGGACAATGAATACTATACGCTGGTGGTTCGCCAGGAGTATGTGGAATGAGGTTGTTTTAAAAGGCAAAAGGCAAGGTGCAAAATAGCAAGGCTGCTGTTGCCCTTGCCAATTTGCACCTTGCCTTTTGCCACTTTTGTTACAGATGGAGTGGGCGCGTCACGTACGCTTAAGGAGCTGTGACCGTGACGCTATCTGGAAAAAAACTGCTCAGTCCGGTGTAGAATGATTCAATGTAATCGCTCATTTCCAATTCTGCGTCGGCGCTAAGGCCTTTACAACGGAATATCTTTTGCTGCAATTCTTTCCTTTTTGATTGAAAGACCCTTTTGGCAGCCTCCCATTTCTCAGGATCGGGGCTATTGCCCAACCATACCCTTTCGCGGACACTTTTGACACTGTACTTACTGTCAGGAACAGCATACGGCGCGTTGACAAATCCGGAAAAGTCGAAATCATAAGGTACTACAATGTGCAGTCCGCTGTCTTTCATACGCAGCAACTTAACGTTTTTGCTCATTTCCAGCGACCAGTCGGTGTTGCCGATCATGTACTGGAATAAAGAATGGACGTGGAGATTATCCTGATCAAATGCTTCGTTTGTCAGTCCATAACAGTTTTCGCAAACTTCGCCGCCAAGTCGCTCGGCCATTTCATCGGTATCTTCGATGATGATGGCATAATTGGTAGACTTGCTGCCGTCTGCAGTATTGATGTAAGTTATCTTGAGCAATTGAGCCCGAAAACTGTAAGGTGTCAGGGTCTGGTACAATTCGTAGGCCAGGTATTCACGAAGCAGGTATTCTGCAGAAGCCAGGTCATCCGTACAATGGGTAACGAGTTTGTAACCGGCGTGCTTGCTAAAACCCAGATCTTTGAGTTCGCTTTTGTCGAAACGCAGTTTCAAAGGCGGCGTATCGCAAATCCGGCGACGGTAACGGCCACGAACATTGACTTTTGCAGTAATCTCTGTTGTTTGCTTTTTGCCGTTTTTAAAACGAAACGTAGCCGGTACAACGAGTTCTGCATTTTTATTAGCCAGCAGGGAATCCATGTTAAATTCCAGCTGCGCTTCGCCAACTGCGTTGTTTTTCAAAAAATCAAAAATACTTTGGTCTGACCCCGAAGCATTCAAAGTCGTACTGAATGCAAACGTAAAAACAGATGAGATCAACATTATTGTAAAAAATCGGGCCTTCATGACATTATTAGGTGTTCGTTATTGATGGTGCAAAGTTCCGACTTTAGGGTGGACTTCGCCAACATTTCATACCCAGCGAACACATAAAAGGGATAGAGAGTTGCAAACAGAAGATGAATGAACGATTTTTACCGATGAGCCTGTTTTTAGAAAAAAACAGCTGTTTTTTGAAATAAAAATCAAAAAAAAGGAGAATATCAAAATATTATTCTGATATTCTCCAAATTGTTCCTAACAATTTCAGGTCTTTGACAGATTTTCGGAAATAAGCGCCCAAGGGCCAAATGGCGACATTTCACTTATGATCCGACCAAAACGTCCATGACAGATTTGAGGGAGATAAACATGGCTTCTCTGCCTTCTTTAGTGACAATGCCTTCTTCATCTTCATCTTCTTCCTCAGACACGGCATCTTCAAGAAAAGCGAGCAGGTCTTCCTGGACAGGATTTTCGAAAAAAGGATCCAGGCGATCGTGAAAGGTAGCTCCGGAAGATTGTTCCAGAATAGCCCAGTTTTGTTCTTCCGCAGCCTCCAGCGCTTCGGGTGTCGCGATTTGAGGTTTTCCCACTTTGCAAACCGATACCCACATGATCAGGGACAGGTAGAGGAAAAAATCCCTTTCTTCTTCGGTGAACACCTGAAAATCTTCAGACAAAGCCATGGCTACAATGGCAGGTTGCTGTTCTGCCATTTCTTCTATGGCTTTTTCATAAGCGCCGTCGTTGTCAAGGGCTTCGCCAACAGCGTCAATCACTTTTTCTGAAACAAAAGGAAACATGTTTTGAGATTTTAGATATCAGATTTTAGATTTTAGATAGGGGAAATCAGCGATTTGAAACTCATTTCAGTTTAATGATATTCAATTCAACCCGCTGGTTAATGATGCGACCTTCCGGCGTATCATTGGAGGCGATCGGGATCATTTTCCCATAACCGCGGTAAGGTACATTTTCTTTAGGAATTCCTTTACTGATCAGGTATTCTGCAATAACCCGAGCACGTTGGGCGGTCAATTGCATGCCGACAGCATGCGAGATTCCTCCGTGGGTATGCGTACCAATTTCTACTACCATACCCGGATTCCGGCGCAACATTTCCAGCACATTGTCCAATTCTGCATAAGACACCGGTTTGAGTTTTGCTGATCCATGTTCAAAAAAAACATTGTTCAACAGCACCACCTGACCTTCCTCAATGGGCATCAGAACGATGTCGGTTTGGAGTTGCGGCTGGTTGAAGTGATCTTCCTCTATGGTTTGTGGTACTTGAACCGGCGGCATGTCTTCCGAAAGTTCCGCAATTTTCTTTTCCTCTTCTCTGATTTGCTGGATGACTTTTTCGCCCAAAGCTTTACGAAGGGCAGAGGATTGTTCTTTTTTGAGGAGAAAAGTTGCCTCATTTCTCAAAGCTCTTTTGATGTCCTGCCGCATCGTATGCGCCAATTCCATCCTTACCTGTGTCGAAACAGCTTTTTTGATATCAGCTGCAAACAGGCGTTCCCAGTCTTTGAGCGGTTCGGGTCTTGTTTCCTCCGGCAATGGTGCATGCGACATCAGCGATGCCGTAAGTCCCTGCCGGATTTGCTCGCGCAGGGCGGCTTCCTGTTCCGGCATGGCGTTGGGATCGTGTGCCAGTTCAGACAAAATCTCTGCAATCAATTCGCGACTCACTTGCTGTCGCACTTGCGGATATAACTCCTTCCGCAAAGAGTCATGCACGCTCCGGCTCAATTCCTCGAATGGTGGCGGGGTATTTTCCCACAGGTATTGAGGAGAATCTTCTTCTTTTTTCTCCGCAATTCCCAGAGACTGATAGTGGTTTCGGAGGCGGCGGCGCATTTCCTCCAGTTCATCCACTACCGGCTCAACTTTATCAAAGCTGGCAGGAATAACACTTTCTTCAATCTCTTCATCCGGTTTGGGTGGAATCATGACCTGCATTGGCGGAATAATCGTATCCCGCTGGCGGTTCAGGTATTCCTGATAACGGTGCTTAAGGGCCTGCAGTTCAGGGTCGTCATCGGGTTTCCAGGCTCTGGGATCGGCCTGACGGGCAGCCTCCAGTTTTTGCTTCCAGGCTGCGCGCATTTGGGTTGCTTCCTGCAATTCGATGTCAACCTGAAGCAATCGGAGGCTCAGGTTTTCAATTTCCGCCTCCCTTTGAAAATATAAGGGATTCATATTAGCAGCCGCCAGTCCACCGAAAGGGTCAACATCTTCCTCCTGGAGCGCCTCTTTGGCTGAAGCGAAAACGTTGCTGGTCACAAAATATCCTTTCGGACAAATGTAGCCACCAGGAGCCTGGCCGGAGGGTGTGAGCAGGGAGAATCGTCCATCCTGTTTTGTTTTCAGCAATGCTTCTTTCCCTTTCACCTGTGGCAGCAGATAAGCCACCGGGAGCTTAACAGCCTGTCTGGTACGGGCATCGACTACTTTGCCCGTCACCAGCGTCATGGGCTTCGGGCGCAGATTTTCAGGAAGCAACACGATCATCAGGTCTTCCGTGCCGTCCTTTTCTATCCGGGTGATGATGGCTGTTTCCCCCCAATAGGAGACCGTCATAAATTCATCGTCTTTTGCCGTATTGATGCTTTTTCCCAGCTGCTGGGGCTCACTCCACATGGTCCACGAATCATCCTGCCGGTAGGTATAGAACCAGTCTAAACCGCCGTATCCGCCATGCCCCTCGCTCGTAAAATAAAGCGTTCTTCCGTCAGCAGCCAGTACCGCCCTTGACTCTTCTTCCGGAGAATTCAAGGCGTCTCCGAGGCGCAATGGTTTTGTCCAGTTTAGTTCATCTTTGCGGAAGCAAACATACAGGTCGCGTTTTCCGGCTCCTCCCGGCAAGTCGACAGCCAGCAGCAAAAAATTTCCCGTTACATCAACGGAATAATGAGGTCTGGATACAGCGCTCGGGATAAAGTCTTCAATAAACATTGACTGGGGTTTCGACCAGGAACGTCCCTTCCTGACCGACAGGGCAATGCCCCCCGGATTGTTGTTTTGATATCGATCTTCGAGATAAAGGGCCTCTCCATTGACATCGGCAGCAAGGACGCGATTGAGCAAACTGTTGTTGATTGGAGCTGGCAGGTGTATGGAGCGGCTCCAGGCGCCGTCGGGCTGCAGGTAACTCGCCCAGATATCCGATTCATTGGCTTCGCCGATGTTGTTGGTATACCCTTTCCGCACAAAAAAAAGCGTTTTCCCGTCGCCGCTGAGCACCGGCGCTCTTTCTGAAGAAGTCGTATTGATTTGAATATCGAGAGACAATTGCTGTGTGGTCACCGGGTCATAAACGGACTCCGGCGCTTCCTGACCACGTAACGGCAAGGTGCACAACAAAAGAATAAACAGACAACAACGGTCTTTTATGAATGGCATAGACTGAAATTGTACCCTAAAATCAAGGTTCTTTATAAGAACACGGAAACATTGGGTAAAGATCGGGAAGTCTGTGCGTTTTGTGCTGCTGTAGCGTCGAATTTATTCGCCACTGCTACCTGATCGGCGAATAAATTCGCCGCTACAGCTCAGGTATAACGTTAGCGCTTATCCTGATGGTTATCTATAAGGTACCGTTTGTTACTGAAACTTCAGCAAGTTTACATAGGCTCAAAACTTCAGCAAACCGGGTTCGTTTTCCGACAGCGGCTGTTCGAGATCCCCATTTCTACATCAGAAATCAAATATCACCATTCTTTAATCATCAATAAAAACAATTTCTTTATTGATGATTGATGATTGATAATTGATGAATGTTGATGTAAGAAGCCCTTCAAACAACCAAATCTTCTTTCAATCCACTTCCATCCCGGCCCCGGCCAGCTCCTGCTGCTCGATAAACGCCGGCAATTCTCTCGGTTCGTATTGCTGCGTGCGCAATTGCGGCGTAAACCCTGCTTCGCGAATGGCGCGCTGGATGCCGTCGGCCGTAAAGCGGAAATTAGCTCCTGCAGCCGACACCACATTTTCTTCGATCATGATGCTGCCGAAGTCGTTAGCGCCGGAATGCAGGCAGATTTGCGCAACTTGTTTACCCACCGTAAGCCACGAAGCCTGGATATTGGTGATATTAGGCAGCATGATACGGCTCATAGCAATCATGCGCACATATTCGTCGCCGGTGCAGGTGTTGCGTGCGCGGCGAATCTTTTTCAGAATGGTGTCTTCATCCTGGAAAGGCCAGGGAATGAATGCGATAAAGCCTTTGGCGTCAGCAGGTTTTTCGGATTGCACCTGCCTCAGGGCAACGAGGTGCTCCATCCGTTCCATATTGGTTTCTATGTGTCCGAACATCATGGTTGCTGAAGTCGTCAACCGAAGCTGATGAGCGGCACGCATCACATCCAGCCACTCCTGGCCGCCGCATTTGCCTTTCGAGATCAGGCGGCGCACCCGGTCGTCGAGGATTTCGGCGCCGGCGCCCGGCAGCGAGTCAAGACCTGCCTCCATCAAGGCCTGCAGGACTTCGCGGTGTGTAGACTTTTCCAGCTTGGTGATGTGGGCGATCTCGGGCGGCCCGAGGGCGTGTAGTTTCAGATTGGGGTACAGGGCTTTCAGCTGCCGAAACAGATCGCAATAAAAATCGAGCCCAAGATCCGGATGGTGGCCGCCCTGCAACAGCAATTGGTCGCCGCCAAAACGGAACAGTTCGTCAATTTTGACTTTGTATTCCTCAATGCTGGTGGTGTACGCTTCTTCGTGCCCCGGTCTGCGGTAAAAGTTGCAGAATTTACAATTGGCCACACATACATTGGTCGTATTGGAGTTGCGGTCAATGATCCAGGTCACCGTTTTGTTCGGCACATGGCGTTGCCGCAGCTGGTTGCCAACATGCATGAGTGCAGCGGTAGGCGCCTGTTCAAAAAGGAAAACCCCTTCTTCAGCGGTCAGGAATTCTAAATTCAGCGCGCGTTGCAGCAAATCTTCTATGTGCATATTTTTACGGTTGACGGTGGATGGTTGACGGTGGACGATGGCGCGATGCCGGCAACCCAAATTTTACTACAGAACAAAGATACACGATGGAGGTTTCGGGAGGAGGATTTAATTTTCATTTTTTTTTGAAAGTTAGCATAAGTTAACCCCGATATTCCTTTTGCGCTGCTTTTCTATGCCCTGTACAAAAAATCACTTGCGCAAACGCCAAAAAGTTTCTATATTTGCGCCAAGTTTGATTTTAGAGGGAAAGGGAACTGAATGGTTCCCTTTTTTCGTGCCCGAAATCAAGCTGACTCAAATATCGGATTCTGTGGTAGAGACGAAAATTACCGCGCTGCTTGCGCAAAAATTTGAAGAAGAAGACTATACGGACTGCTTCCTTGTAGACATCAAGCTCAGCCCTTCCAAAAAACTGGAAGTTCTGGTGGATGCCGACGGGGGCATTACCCTTGACCGTTGCAAAAAAATCAGCCGCTGGTTGGAAACGCACATTGATGAAGGCCAATGGCTGGGCGACACCTACGTACTGGAAGTGTCATCTCCCGGAGTTGGCAGGCCGTTGAAATTATTGCGGCAATACCGCCAAAACATCGGCCGCACCGTAGAAACTGCTTTGAAATCCGGAGAAGTTCAGAGCGGGAAACTAATTGAAGTCAGCGATGCCCATTTCACCATTGAATACGAAATTAAAGTGAAAGAAGGGAAAAAGAACAAAAAGGAAATCATTCAAACGGTCATTCCTTATGAGGATGTGACCAAAACCATCGTTAAAATATCATTTTAAAATTTTCTGCACATGTGGAATCTGGTAGAAACCTTTTCGGAATTTAAAGACGGCAGAAATATAGACCGCCCCACCATGGTGCGGGTGCTGGAGGATGTATTCCGGACACTGATTCGCAAAAAATTTGGCTCCGACGAAAACTTCGATGTGATTGTCAACACCACCAAAGGCGACCTTGAATTGTGGCGCGTACGCGAAATTGTACCTGACGGTGAAGTGACCGACGATCGAAGCCAGGTCTCAATTTCCGAAGCCCTGTCCATTGATGAAGATTATGAGATTGGAGAAGAGTGCTACGAGCAGCTCTATCTTGAAGATTTTGGCCGGCGCGCCATTATGGCTGCCCGTCAAACGCTGATCTCCAGAATTATGGAACTGGAAAAAGACGAACTTTTCCGCCGCTACAACGAACGGGTTGGCGAATTGATCGCAGGAGAAGTGAGCCAGGTCCTGAAAAAGGATATTTTTGTACTCGACGACGCAACAGGCAGCGAATTGCTCCTGCCTAAAAACGAAATGATCAAAGGCGATTTTTACCGCAAAGGCGATACGGTTCGCGCAGTGGTAAAACGCGTAGACATGCGCAACAATAATCCGATTGTGGTGTTGTCGCGTACAGATAATATGTTCCTCGAAAAATTGCTGGAGCAGGAAGTTCCGGAAATTGAGGACGGCCTTATCACCGTGCGCAACATTGTGCGCATCCCCGGCGAACGCGCCAAGGTAGCCGTTGAATCTTACGACGACCGCATCGACCCGGTAGGCGCATGTGTGGGTATGAAAGGATCGCGCATCCACGGCATTGTCCGCGAATTGCGCAACGAAAATATTGACATCATCAACTACACCAACAATGCGGCGCTTTACATTCAGCGTGCGCTTACCCCTGCCAAAAACGGCAAAGTGGAGATCAACGCCGAAAAAATGCGCGCCGAAGTTTCGCTGCCACCGGATCAGGTTTCTTTGGCCATCGGCAAAGGTGGAACGAACATCAAATTAGCCAGCCAGCTTAGCGGCTACGAAATAGATGTTTACCGCGATGATGCAGACGTGGAAATAGACGACGTGGATCTCGATGAATTCCGCGATGAAATTGACGAATGGATCCTGGAATCACTCAAGTCCATTGGTTGCGATACAGCGCGCAGCGTATTGGATTTAAGTAAGCAGGAATTGCTGCGACGTACGGACCTGGAAGAGGAAACCATTGAAGAATTGTTGCGCATCCTCGCAGCTGAATTTGACGAAGAGTAAACGAAAAATAGACTTTTGCCCGCATCTGCACTGAATTTAGCATCAAAGAATTAGTGTGGATGCGGGTTTTGCCTTTATCTTTGCAGCGGCTTTTGAAAACCGCTATTTTATAATCATTTGATCTTTTTTCAACTTACTTACAGCTTGTTCATCCAGCGACAGCCTTCCCAGGCGGGGGCTTCTGTTGGTCGCGAAAAGTCTCATAGTACAAAACAACCTGATGGAGAGACGCTTAATCAAGATTGCTAAAGAACTCAACGTAGGAACACAAACCATCGTCGATCACCTCAACCACAATGGCTTTGATGTGGAAAACAAACCCACGGCAAAGATCACCGACGATATGTATTCCGTATTGTTGAAGGAATTCCAAAAATCGCTGAACGACAAAGAAAAAGCAGATCAAATGATTATCGGTAACCGCGCAACAACGCCTACCGTTAAAAAAGAAACTGCCGGAACGCCAGCCGCCAAGACAGAGCGGCCCCTGTTTCCTAAAACAGAAGCCAAAACTGAACAGGAATCTACGGATGGCTCTCAACAGGAAGAAAAGCCCGTCGAGCCCCCGGTAAGAGAACGCCCGCATTTGTTGCAAAACCGACTCAAGGTGCTTGGCAAGATTGACCTTGATGCCCGCAACCGCAAATCAGGCGGGAGTGAAAAGACAGAAACGCCTGAACCACCTGCTCCGCCTGTTCAGGAACCGGTTGCCGAAATCGTTGAACCACCTGTTGCTGAACCTGCCCACATTCAGGAAGATCCGACACCTTCCGTGCCGGAAACTGTTGAAAAACAAGAAGCAGTCAACTCAGAAGCGGAAGCTGCTCCGGTCACTCCGGCTGAGCCTGAAGTTCAAAAGACGACTGTCCAAAAACCAGCAACCGTTAAACCTGAGGCGGCTGATGATGAACTGAAAAATGCGCCGGTATCGGACGACAATCTGATGCGGGCAGAAACGCCTGAATTGCGTGGCTTGAAAATCCTGGGCAAGATTGACACGGATAAATTTAAAAAGCCGCAAAAGAAAAAAGAAGCGCCCAAAGAGCGGGATAAATCAAAACCGCAAACAGGCAGCGCTACCGATGGCCCTGCCGGAGAAGAACGCAAAAAAGCAGACGGCACGCCTTCTTCAGCTGCTGATGATGCAGCAAAGAAAAAACGCAAGCGCAAGCGTAAAAAACTGAACGGCCCCAATGAAGGTGGCGGCAGCGGGAACAATCCTCAGGCCGGAGGCGGAAGCAGCGGCGGAGGTGGAGGTGGAGGCGGAGATCAAAACCGCCCTGCCAGAAGACCTGCAGGCGGCGGCGGATCGAATCAGGGAGGCGGCCACCGTACGGAACAAGCTCCGGAGTTGTCGCAGCGTGAAATTGAAGAAAAAATCAAGGCCACCATGGCCCGTATTTCCGGTGGCGGCGGTAAGAAAAAACGCCAGAAGTTAAGCCGGGATAAACGCGATCGCTTCCGCGAACGCCAGGAACTCATTGATCTGGAAAAAGAAGGCGGCAACCTGCAACTCACCGAGTTTATCTCGGTTTCCGAACTGGCAGGCTTACTCGATGTTCCGGTTTCTGATGTCATCATGACCTGTATGAACCTCGGCGTCATCGTTTCCATCAACCAACGCCTTGACGCGGAAGTCATCGAACTGGTAGCCAGCGAATTTGGCCACGAAGTGGAGTTCATCAGTGCTGAAGAGCAGGTCGATGAAGTGGATGAGCTGGAGGAAGATGATCCCGCAGACCTGGTGCCACGTGCGCCGGTTGTCACCGTAATGGGACACGTTGACCACGGTAAAACTTCGCTGCTGGACTACATCCGCGAAGCAAACGTCGTTGGCGG
This sequence comes from uncultured Saprospiraceae bacterium, assembly GCA_937926205.1. Taxonomy (GTDB): domain Bacteria; phylum Bacteroidota; class Bacteroidia; order Chitinophagales; family Saprospiraceae; genus JABWAJ01. Next base: position 71,375 of record CALEYL010000028.1, on the reverse strand, counting down.
CGAAGCAGGCGGCATCACCCAGCACATTGGCGCTTATGAAGTACAACTGGCCAATGGCAAAGAAATTACATTCCTCGATACGCCGGGCCACGAAGCCTTTACAGCCATGCGTGCCCGGGGCGCAAAAGTGACGGACATTGCGGTGATCATTGTAGCAGCGGATGACAACATCATGCCGCAAACAAAAGAAGCCATCAGCCACGCCACTGCAGCCAACGTTCCGATCATTTTTGCCATCAACAAGATAGACAAAGCGGGCGCTGCTCCTGAAAAAATCAAGCAGGAGCTGGCTTCTATGAACTTCCTCGTTGAAGAATGGGGCGGTAAATACCAATCGCAGGACATTTCTGCCAAAACAGGGCAGAACATTGATTTGTTGCTGGAAAAAATCCTTCTGGAAGCAGAAATTCTCGACCTCAAAGCAAATCCGAAACGTCTCGCAATCGGTGCTGTCATAGAAGCTTCGCTGGATAAAGGCCGCGGTTATGTTACCAAAATTCTGGTGCAAAGCGGAACTTTGAAAATTGGTTCGCCAATCGTAGCAGGCGAACATGCCGGTAAAGTGAAAGCCATGTTCAACGAACGCGGTAAACGCGTTACGGAAGCAGGTCCTTCCACGCCGGTGCTGGTGCTCGGCCTCAGTGGCGCGCCACAGGCAGGCGAGCGCTTTAAAGCCATGGAAAATGAGTTTGACACGCGCCAGCTCGCTTCCAAACGGGCTCAGATCACGCGGGAGCAAACCAACCGCGCTACCAAGCGCATCAGCCTCGACGAAATCGGACGCCGACTTGCTTTGGGCAATTTCAAGGAACTCAACCTTATTGTCAAAGGGGACGTGGACGGTTCTGTGGAAGCACTTTCCGATTCGCTGATGAAACTGGCGGTAGAAACCGTACAGGTGAATGTCATACACCGTGCTGTTGGCCAGATCATCGAATCCGATGTCTTGCTGGCTTCTGCATCCGATGCCATCATCATTGGCTTCCAGGTAAGGCCTTCGGGTCCTGCGCGGAAACTCGCCGAGCGTGAAGGGGTAGAAATCAAGATGTACTCCATCATCTACGAAGCCATTGAGGAGATCAAAGCAGCCATTGAAGGCATGTTGGAACCCACGAAAGAAGAAAAAATTGTGGCCCAGGTGGAAGTTCGCCAGGTCTTCAAGGTCAGCAAAGTGGGTACCGTTGCCGGTTGTTATGTTCAGGAAGGTAAAATCACCAGAAATACCGGCATCCGGATTGTCCGCGAAGGCATCGTGGTATTCCCCGTTCGCGAGGGAGCTGCAGGAAAAATATCTTCACTCAAGCGCCTCAAGGACGACGTGAAGGAAGTCCGCGAAGGTTTGGAGTGCGGTATCGCGCTGGAAAACTTCAACGACATCCGCGTTGGCGACATCATTGAAGGCTTCGAAATCACGGAAGTGCGTAAGAAGCTGTAGTCAGATGTGAGATTTTGGACTTTAGATTTTAGATAAAGTCAGCATATAATAGACAGCCGCTGTTTCCGAAAGGGAGCAGCGGCTGTTGTGTTTTGGCATAGTAAACTCCAATTCGCATGTCTCGTAACAGTGTTTAATTCTACAGTCCGAATGATTGATGCCAATTTCCAAACTTTCAAATCCCCAACACCTCCAGATACCGCCCCACATAATCTTCCACCAATTTCCTGCGGTATTGCATTACAAAGCGCGGATGCGGCACCGGAATGACCTCCTTAAAATAGCCTTCGGCCGCGTTTAATTTCTGAAAAAAAGCAAAATTTTGCCCTTCTCCCAGGCAAATACAGCGGGTTTGATCGGCACGGCAATCGCGTAAAAGACCTTCGAGGTGTTGCCGGATGAGTGGCAGAACAGCTGTCTGCAAAGGCTTCTCGTCATAGTAATTGTAGTTTTTGCCACCTTTTACAAAACCCAAAGGACAAATGGAATTGATGTAAAAACGCTGGTAAAAGGCAGCAGGACCGCCATAGGCGTCGATAACGCGATAGACGAACTGAGCAGAAAGTTCAGCCCTTTTTTCAAAGCTGTTGGGAATGCCGCAGACCTGCTCCAGCAATACCGGATCGGTAAAGGCAACGTTGGTAATGCCGCCTCCAAAGCGCCCCGGGTTGATGCCCAAAATGAGGGTACGCGGTCTGTCGTCGTGGTAGTATTTATCAAGAAAGGCCTTAAATACGAGGCTTGTTTCCGGATAAGTGCGCAGTGGATTGAGCCATTCCACATTGTTGGGCAATGGGGGCAATGGCGTAGCGTCTAAAGTTTCAAAATGGCGCAGCAATAAATCTCCGGTCGAGGGCATAGCAGGTCTTTTGCTACGCAAAGTAGCTGTTTTACCAAATAGGCACATAGTTTTTTCACATAGAGCACATAGCTTGTTATGATGCTATGTGCTCTATGTGAAACCTTCTAATGTGATCTATGTGGTAAAAACCAACGTTAATCCATGCTCTGTATCCTGCCGGAACCGGCAACACTGGAAGAAATTTTCGGGCGGCCTTTGTAGTAGACATCTCCACTTCCTGCGATGGAAGCTTTCAGCGATTCGCTGACTTCCACATAACAATCGCCAGAGCCACCGATGCTCACCTTGCAATTTTCCGCTTTCAGATTACTTGCTTTCACCTTGCCGGAGCCGCCGATACTTACATCGACATCTTTTGCCATGCCGGACAGTTCAATGTAGCCGCTTCCGCCGATGCTCATGGCCAGTCGATCAATGTTATTGAAGCTGTTTTGTCCAAGGATTTTACCACTGCCGCCGATGCTCAGCGCTTTTACGTTGGGGATGGTCACGTAGATTTTAACCTCATCGTGCCCTCTGACATTATTGCGGTAACTGATGTTCCAGGAGCCATTTTTCACTTCCTGCTTGATGTTGTCAATGATGTTTTGCTGCGCTTCAATAACCACTTTTTGGGTGCTGCCCTGGGTGAGGTACACCGTTCCGGAAATACCCAATCCAATGCTTTCTATTGCCGAAAGGCTGATTTCTTTTTTAACCAAAGGGCCCTCGCCTTTGATGCTGCTGCCCCACTGGGCATAAGAGACCTGGAAAGTTAAAGTGCTCAGCAGCACCACTGCAAATAAAACTTTTGTCAATTTCATACCTGATAAGATTTTGCTGTGAATGTGGATTTGTTTAAAGTTTGTATCTGCTTTATGGACAGCCCAATTTATTCGAAGTTGCTCGACAACTGCAATTGACGGACGAGTAGGCCAATTGAAAAGACGAAATGATTACATTTACAAGACAAAACGATACCAATCATGGATACTTCAAACCGCTTGCTGGCGCTGGACGTATTTCGCGGCATGACCATTGCCGGAATGATCTTAGTAAATAACCCTGGTTCCTGGAGCACAATTTACAAGCCGCTGGAACATGCCGAATGGCACGGCTGCACCCCAACGGACCTGGTCTTTCCATTTTTCCTGTTTATGGTGGGCATGGCCATTCCCATTGCGTTGGGCAGACGAAAAGAGGCTGGAGAAGGGCTGGGAGCGCTCCGCTTCAAAATCGCAACGCGCACGCTGATCATTTTCGGGCTGGGTTTGCTAATGGCAGCCTTTCCGCGTTTTGGGTTCAAAGAAGGGCATGAAGCGTTGTGGGGTCCGCATCTTGCGCTGCTCACCATAGGTTTGCTGTCCATTTTCTGGCGGGGCGCCTCACCGGATGCCAGGCAACGCAAAATAGCTGGCTGGATCGCTCTGGCAGCTGCAACAGGCATGCTGCTTATTGGCATTTGGGCTTACAACCTCACGACCCTGCGCATTCCCGGCGTGCTGCAACGCATCGCTTTGGTTTACTGTGCCTGTGCATTTATTTTTTTAGCAACCGATATGCGTCGCCAGCTTTGGATTGGAGCAGGTCTGTTGTTGCTGTATTGGGCGTTGATGGCGCTGGTGCCGATTCCCGGGGGCGTTGCGCCAAACCTGGAACCCGAAACCAATCTTGGCGCCTGGATCGACAGGGCTTTGCTGAATGGCCATCTTTGGTCGCAATCCAGAACCTGGGATCCGGAAGGTTTGCTCAGTACTTTACCGGCTGTTGTAACAGGCATGATTGGCATGCAGGCAGGCAATTGGGTAAAAACCAGGCGCAGCGCATACGAACACCTGACTGGTATTTTTGCCATTGGCGTACTCTTAACCGCATTGGGTCTGATATGGGATCTGGCTTTTCCAATCAACAAAAAAATCTGGACCAGCTCTTACGTGCTCTATACTGGCGGGATAGCTCTTTTGTTTTTGGGCATGATTTACTGGGTAATCGAGGTTCTGCAATACCGCCGCTGGGCTCGTTTTTTTGAAGTGTATGGCATGAACGCGCTGTTTATATTTGTGCTGTCTGGCATCGTGGTTAAACTGATGGCAGCGATCAAATTCACAGGAGGCCCTGACGGGACACCGGGATTAAACTTACAGGGCTGGTTGTACCAAAATTGCTTCAAATCCGTTTTGTCTGACTACAATGCTTCCTTAGCCTACGCCATTTTTAATGTGCTTTTCTTTTGGGGCATTGCCTTACTGCTTTACAAACGCAAAATTTTTATCAAAGTATAGATCGCAACATGATTGAACAACATTTTATCGCCCGGAAAAAGCCGGCGTTTAAGCCCTGGAGAATTTATGCTTCCCTCGCCATCGTGGCTGCGCTTGGTTGCCAGATGCGGGAAAGTAAACCCAATGTACCCAATACGGAAGCCCAAAAAACGGCTCCGGCGACCGTTGTGGCAGATACCCCGGCTCCGGCGACCGAACCGGTGCAAGCCCCTGAGGAAACGTTTACGACCGATTACATCATGGGGAAATTTGATCCTGCTCAGCACCCCGCTTTCACCTTGCTTGACCTGAAGCATGCCAGCCGCAGCGACATGTACCTGCGCAAGGACGCTTATGATGCCTTCATCAGCATGTATGAAGCGGCAAAACGGGAGGGCATTTCCCTGCGCATCATCTCCGCGACGCGCAATTTTGAGCGTCAAAAACAAATTTGGGAGGCCAAATGGACCGGCGCACAACCCGTCGGCGGCGAAAATATTGCCAAGACCATTTCCGATCCAGTGGAGCGCGCACTCAAAATTCTGGAATACAGTTCCATGCCCGGATCTTCGCGCCATCACTGGGGAACGGATATTGACCTGAACAACCTGAACGATGCGCACTTTCAAACGCCGGAAGGCCGGAAAGTGTACGAATGGCTTCGTGCCCACGGCAGCGAATACGGCTTCTGCCAGCCTTATAGCCCTCAGGGCAAAGAGCGCCCCAATGGATACCACGAAGAAAAATGGCACTGGTCTTATATGCCCGTATCAAAAGGACTGACCGAACTTGCCCGGAAAATGCTGAAAGATGACATGATCAGTGGTTTTAAAGGGGCTGAAACAGCAAAAGGCATCGGGGTCGTAAATAAATACGTACTGGGCATCAACCGGGAGTGCTCGGAGTAGTCCGGGAATTTGGTTATTTTACTTTGCAAAAACTTTTGCCGTGAAAGCGCTCCAACTCAAAGAAAAAAATACGCCCTTATCCTATGGCGATATGCCTTTGCCTCAGGCAGGAGAAGGTGAGGTGCTGGTACAAATTCATGCTGCAGCCCTCAACCGTCGCGACTGGTGGATCACCCAGGGCCAATATCCGGGTATAGTCTATCCCATTGTTTTGGGCTCTGATGGGGCGGGCATGGCGGAAGGCAGGGAAGTCATCATCAACCCGGCGATGGGCTGGGGCGAAGTTGCCGCTTATCCTTCCAAAAGTTTTCAGATTCTGGGATTGCCCCGAAACGGAACGCTGGCAGAATGGGTAACTGTGCCCGAAAGGCAAATTTACGACAAGCCGGCACACCTGAGTTTTGAACAGGCTGCTGCCTTACCTCTGGCGGGGTTGACCGCTTACCGCGCGCTGTTCAGCAAAGGGCAACTCAAAGCCGGAGACCAGGTGTTGATTTCGGGCGCTGGTGGCGGTGTCGCTTTGCTGGCTTTTCAAATGGCCGTAGCCGTCGGAGCCCGGGTTTGGGTAACCTCAGGCAGTGAAGAAAAAATAGAACGCACCCGAACAATGGGCGGGCAGGGCGGTTCCAATTACCGCGACCCGGAATGGTGGAAACAACTGCAGCAGCAAGCCGGCGGTTTTGACCTTATTATAGACAGTGCGGGCGGCGACGGCTTTGCATTTTTTCCGAAAATCGCCAACCCAGGAGCACGCATCGTCACTTACGGCGGTACGCTAGGCGCCGTATCAGGGTTAAGTCCACAGGCAATTTTCTGGAAACAATTGTCCATTCTGGGCACTACCATGGGGAATGACCAGGAGTTTGCCGACATGGTAGCTTTTATTTCCCGGCACGGCATCATTCCGGTAGTCGATGGTGTCTATGCCCTTTCGGAAGGTCAGGCGGCATTTGATCAAATCGGAAAAGGAGGACAGTTTGGAAAAGTAGTATTAAAGGTGATCTAAACATCCATTTAGGCCTGTTCGCTGTCCATTGATTTAAACTTTCTCTACCTTTGCGCACATTTTTCAACAAAAATAAAATCTGCAACCATCATGTCAAAAGCGCTTATTATCGGTGCAGGCGGTGTAGGCCGGGTAGTAGCCTACAAATGCGCCCAAAACCCGGAGGTATTTTCAGACATCCTGCTTGCCAGCCGGACCAAATCCAAATGCGATGAAATTGCTGCGGCAGTGAAACGCGACACCGGACACAAAAGCTTTGAAACCGCTGCGGTGGATGCGGAAAATGTCCCTGAACTGGTGGCGCTGATCCGTTCTTTTCAACCGGATATTGTCATTCATGTCGCCCTGCCCTATCAGGATTTAACCATCATGGATGCTTGTCTGGAAACAGGTGTCAATTACCTCGATACAGCCAACTACGAGCCTAAAGATGTGGCCAAATTCGAATACAGCTGGCAGTGGGCCTACCAGGAGCGCTTTGCTGAACGCGGCATTATGGCGGTGCTGGGTTGCGGGTTCGATCCCGGCGTTACCAACGTATTCACGGCGCACGCCGTTAAGCACCACTTCGATGAAATTCACTACCTCGATATCGTAGATGCCAATGCCGGCAGCCACGGCAAAGCCTTTGCGACTAATTTTAATCCGGAAATCAATATCCGGGAAATTACTCAAAACGGCCGCTACTACGAAAACGGTACCTGGGTGGAAATTCCGCCGCATTCTGTTATGAAAGCGCTGAATTATCCGGAAATCGGGCCTAAAAACTCCTACATTATTTTCCACGAAGAGCTGGAAAGTCTGGTTAAACACTTTCCTACCTTGAAGCGGGCGCGCTTCTGGATGACCTTCGGGGACGAGTATCTTACCCACTTGCGCGTCATTCAGAACATCGGTATGGCTGGAATTGAACCGGTAAAATTCAAAGGTATGGACATCGTGCCGCTGGAGTTTTTAAAAGCGGTATTGCCCGATCCCGGCGATCTTGGTGAAAATTACTCCGGATTTACGTCCATTGGTTGCCGGATCCGCGGTATAAAAGACGGGAAAGAACGCACTTATTATATTTGGAACAATTGCAGTCACCCCGATGCCTTCAAAGAGACCGGCACACAGGCCGTATCCTATACCACAGGCGTGCCAGCCATGATCGGCGCCATGATGGTCCTGCAGGGCAAATGGTCCGGAAAAGGTGTTTTCAACGTAGAACAACTGAATCCGGATCCGTTTATGACCGAACTCAACCGCTGTGGATTGCCCTGGCACGAAGCACTGGACGTAGACCTCGAACTCTAATACCGATTTATTTCACTTTAATGAATTTAAGGAGGCGCTCACGGGCGCCTTCTTTCATTAAAAGCTGAAGAGAATCTTCTGTGAGCTTAACGATCTGAACAGCTTTTTCTGTTGAAGCCTGATTCAGCGTATCCAGGGTATAGAGGTATTTCGACTCCACATAATAACTGCCGGATTCTTCATACTTCAAGGGGCCGCTGTAAGTGTAGTCTTTGTTTTGTCCAAAGTGCAACTTGATGTACTGCGGATCAACTTCAAGGGAGTCCCCTTCTTCCAGCACCGTTACGGCCTGCCAATTTCCAATAATTTGATGCTCAACATCCGGACCGCATGCGCTTGCAAGCAGCAATACACAAATCATAAATCCCGTTCCTCTGAGCGATAAATTCTGCATGTTTTGAATTTGTATACTTGTACATAATGCCGTTAGGTGAAAGATAGTTGGCTTTACGGCGCAAATTTATACACCATTAAGCGTAATTTTTAGTCTGGCAGACATTATGTGAGGCCTGACTTACAAAATCAGGCCTCTACCACATACGAGCACATTCTGTTATCCCAAAAGCTTTGCAAGTTCTATGAATGCCAAAGCCCCGGCAAGAAAGCCTACCGCAGCCAGCCAGGCTATTTTTTTCATATACCAGAGGAAGTCGATGCGTTCCATACCCATCGCTGCAACCCCGGCAGCCGAGCCAATAATCAGCATACTGCCCCCGGTACCTGCCGAATAGGCAATAAAATGCCAAAGGTGGTCGTCAATCGGGTTTTGATACATCCCCATAGTTGCTGCAACCAGAGGGACGTTGTCGACTACAGCCGATAACACCCCAATTAATATGATGACAATATTTTGGCTGGGAACAGCCGCTTCGAGCTTAAGGGCCAGGCTTTTTAAAAGTCCGATAGGCATACCTTCCGGCCCTGTGACCATAATGGATTCCAATGATCCCACGGCAAGCAGAATACCCAGGAAAAACAGAATACTGGACATCTCAATGCGCGACAACGCATGTAAAGCAGAGTATTTTTGTTTGCGTTCCTTATCGAAATCCTCTTCAGGGTGGATGTATTCTGAGATAAGCCACACCACACCAAGTCCCAGTGCCATGCCAACATAAGGGGGCAGGTGGGTGAGCGATTTAAAAACCGGTACAAAAATCAGCGCGCCAATTCCTGCAACGAACATCACATTGCTGCTGAGCAGCTTCTGTTGCTCTTTTTCCTCGCCATGATTGAGTTGCGGTGCGACAAGCTTTCCGGAGAAAGTTTTTGAAAAATAAAGGTACAGCACCGGTACAGCGATACAAATCACTGAAGGAATAAACAAATACTCCATTAGATGGATGGTGGAAACTTTTTTATTGATCCACAGCATCGTTGTCGTCACATCGCCAATGGGCGTCCATGCTCCCCCTGCATTAGCAGCAATGATAACAATGGCTGCAAACCAGATGCGGTCTTCCCGGTTGGGTACTAATCTGCGCAACAGCGAAATGAGTACGATGGTCGTCGTCAGGTTGTCCAGAACAGCTGAAAGAAAAAAGGCGAGAATGCTGATGATGACCAGCATGTTGCGTTTGCTTTCGGTTTTGATCCGGCTGGTGATGACCGAAAAACCTTTATGAAGGTCCACCAGTTCCACAATCGTCATGGCGCCAATGAGGAAGAATAGAATTTCTGCAATTTTGCCCACATGGTGCAACAAAACGGTATTCAGGCCTTCGTAATATTGCTCCGGATTACCGCCAAAAGTAACTATCAAATCTTCTCCACCGACCACGCCCAGATGACCTATGGAAATCATGGCCCAACACAGCGCGCCCATCACGAGCGCAGGAACAGTTTTGTCTAATTTTAATGGATGTTCAAAGGCAATTGACAAGTAGCCGATGATAAAGCAGACAATGACTCCGGTCAGCATATTCTGTCGTGTTTTTATTGTTTGTTAACAGAAAATCAGATTTGAAAACCGGGTGTAAATGTAGAATATTCCACCATCATTCTTCCAAGAATAAAGCGGGTTGGAAGAAGAATTTACACCCGTTTTCAAAGTGCCTGATTCCAGTAAAAAACACGAGGATCAAAACCGGATTATTGCGTTTCTGATCGCCTGTCGAAGCCTGGTTTAATACAGCTTAGACAACAGAATAAAGGTTAGCGCGCCAGCAAGAAATCCGAGGGCAGCCAACCAGGCTACCTTCTTCAAATACCAGAGAAAATCAATACGCTCCATGCCCATCGCCGCAACGCCGGCAGCCGAGCCAATGATCAGCATACTACCGCCTGTTCCGGCTGAATAGGCAATAAAATGCCATAAGTGATCGTCGATCGGATGGGCATACATTCCGATCGTAGCCGCAACAATGGGCACATTGTCTACAACGGCCGACAACACGCCGATCAGGATGATCACGATGTTCTGGTCGGGAACGAGCGTTTCAAGTTGGACAGCAAGGCTTTTTAACAGACCGACCTGATGTCCCAGCGCATCGGTTACCATGATGGTTTCTAAAGAGCCTACAGCAAGCAGAATGCCCAGGAAAAACAGGATGCTCGACATCTCAATTCGGGACAAGGCGTGCAATGCCGAATACATTTGCTTGCGTTCTTCGTCAAAGTCCTCTTCTGGATGGATGTATTCCGAAATCAACCAAACCACTCCGAGCCCTAAGGCCATACCAACATAGGGCGGGAGGTGCGTCAGCGATTTAAAAACAGGTACAAAAATCAACGCGCCGATACCCGCTATAAACATCACATTGCTGCTGAGTAGCTTTTGCTTTTCTTTTTCACCGCTGAGGTTGATTTCAGGGGGCGCCAGTTTGCCTGAAAAGGTTTTGGAAAAATAGAGATACAACAACGGGATGAGCAAACAAATAACCGAAGGAATGAACAGCATTTCAATCAAATACGCTGTTGAAACTTTTTTATTGATCCACAACATTGTTGTCGTCACGTCTCCGATTGGCGACCAGGCTCCTCCTGCATTGGCTGCGATCACCACGATGGAAGCAAACCAGATGCGGTCTTCCCGATTGGGAACCAACTTGCGCAACAGCGAAATGAGCACGATGGTTGTCGTCAGGTTGTCCAGAACAGCTGAAAGGAAAAAAGCAAGAATGCTGATGATGACCAGCATGTTGCGCTTGCTTTCGGTTTTGATCCGGCTGGTGATGACTGAAAAGCCTTTATGCAGATCCACCAATTCCACAATGGTCATGGCGCCAATGAGAAAAAACAGGATTTCTGCAATTTTGCCCACATGGTGCAACAGGATGACATTCAGCCCTTCATAATATTGTTCGTGGCCATTGGCGTAAGTCACAACCAGTTCCTCTTCCCCAACAATACCAAGGTGCCCAATGGAAACCATGGCCCAGCAAAGTGCCCCCATAATGAGTGCAGGAACGGTTTTATCCAATCTAAGCGGATGTTCAAAAGCGATGGTCAGATAGCCGATGATGAAACAGACAATTACTCCGGTCAGCATAAGTCTTGCAGTTTGTTTTTCGTTACGGGAATGTACCCTTAGTGTATATGATGTCGGTAAAAATAGAATATTCTGACATGCAGGATAGCAGTAAAGCCGAAAAATCAATAAAAATTATCCTTTTTTGAAAAAAAATGAACGAGATGTTTGCTTTATGGTTGCACTCCTTACAGATTATTTCGTTATTCAAAGTGAGAAAACTCAATTCATCTACCTAAAATGGCTTGCCTGATGAACAACACCCTTCGTTTTTTTAGCCTTGTATCATTATTTGGGCTTTTTGCAGCAAATCCGGCCTTTGCGCAGGTCTCGACAGGGCATAAATTTTTTAAGCTGGGGCAATATGAAGAAGCCTTTGCTGCCTACAACCAGGATCGCGATCACGATACCAAAGCGGCAGAGGCGCTTTACGGGCTTTCGACAGTCTATAACCAGGAGGCCTATTCAGGCTACAACCCCGATTCATCGTGGTATTGTCTGAGTAAAGCCCAGATAAAAAAGAGGAAACTCCCTTTTTCCAAACAAAAAAAATTGCGAAAACAGGGATATGATGAAGCTTTTGTCAGCAAGATGAAGAGCGAACTTCGGGAAAAAGCAGTCCGGAAAGCCGTCGCGGAAGGCAATATCGCTGCCCTTGACCAGGTTTTGGTGGTGTACAAGCCCCTGAATAACAAACAGCGCCAGACCATCATGACCGCCCGTAATGTAATGGCTCTTGGCGAAATCGAAACCGGATACGGATTCGACTCTCTGGTCACATTTTTAAAACAATACCAAAGCAGCATTCTGGAATACACGCCTGAACTGGCGCCGCGAATTGGTCAGGCGGCCTGGCGACTTTATTTTTCCCAAAAAGACAGTACCGACACTTACGACATCCTTTCCCTGCTCCGCCAATTTCCGGGACTGGCTTCCAGAGCCGACCTGCCGCTTTCTAATGCACTGATAAAACAGCCCTATATCATTGAAACAGAAGCCCAGCTGCAAGAATCCCAATTAAATGAAATGCCTCAAACCATGCGCAGCATCTACTTCTATTATTGGCTGAGCGGTGAGCGAGAAGATCTGGAAGATTTTAAAACCCGATACCCTGGTTTTTCACAATCCTTTGGAGTTGTAAAAGAAGTTGAACTGGCGGATCGCGCTCCGGGGGGTATCTTCACTTACTCAGAGGCGGATCGCGAACGTTTTGAGGCCTTTATCAGGGAGGCAGCGCCCCGGCAAAGTGCCATCAAAACCCTTCATCAGATGATCGAACCTGATGTAAAAGCCAAAAACTGGCAGGCGGCCATAGCAAAAGTGGAACGCCTTTCCGACGCTTTCCCCGAAGACGATCCACGCATAACAGGCCTGCTCCGCATGTTAAAACAACCAGAAGAAAAAGGCATTGTTCCCCAGCCACTGGCCGGGGCCGTAAACTCCGAGCTTGGCGAATATTCCCCGGTAATTTCTGCCAACGGCCAATACCTTTATTTTTGTCGCAATGAACGCGAAGTCGACAATGGCAGCAGCGGCAACGAAAACATCTATTATGCCCGCAATGAAGGGGGGCAGTGGGTAGATGTTAAACCGGCAGGCCCCTGGAAAGACCCCCGCATTCACGAGGCGCCACTGGACATCTCTGCGGACGGTTCTACCCTGATTCTGTTTAAAAGTGGTACACTGATGTACAGTGAAAAACAAAAATTAGGCTGGTCAAAAGAAGAACTGTTTTTTGAAAAAGAAACCACGCCCGAATGGCGGGGCGCTGCTTCTGTTGCTGCTACCAGAGAAGCGGTTGTTTTTGAAGCCAGGAGAAAGAACTGTTTCGGTCTGAAAAAAGACAACAACATTGACATTTTTGTTTCCCTGAAGGAAGCCAACGGCGCCTGGGGCGCTCCCATCAACCTTGGTTCTGTTATCAATACACCTTTTAACGACCGTTCACCATTCCTCCATCCGGATATGCGAACCCTGTATTACAGCTCTGAAGGACACGGCAGCATGGGCGGCATGGATGTCTATAAAACTACCCGTATCGGCGATGGCTGGCTGGAATGGTCTGCGCCGGAAAATCTCGGCAAAGCGATCAATACTTCCGGCGATGACTGGGGTTACCGGATTTCAACCGATGGGGCGATGGCTTATTTCGCAGCAGATGCCCAAAATGGCAAAGAAGACATTTTCAGCGTAAGCCTGCCGGAAGCTGCGCGGCCACAGGCTGTTGGAACCATATCGGGCAAACTTACCGGACTTGACGGGAAACCCATTGTTGCAAAAATCGAAGTCAGGGATTTGGAAACCAATGAAAAAATTGATGAGATCGCACCCGATCCGGAAACAGGGGAATACTATATTGTGGTACCTTTGGGTAAAATTTACGGCTATGTGGTAAACGGGGCTTCGTATTTTCCTGTCAGCGGTTCCATAGACCTGAGGAAAGTAAACAATGCCCAAAATGTCATTGAAAACATCGAAGCGCCCAGCATTCCGGAAATGGCCGAAGAAAGCGTTGCCGTGCCTTTGAAAAACATCTTTTTTGACCACGATAAGTCTTCCCTGAAACCAGAATCCTCAACCCAATTGGCCCAATTGGTTGCTTTTTTGAAAAGTAACTCCTACAAAATTGAGTTAGCCGGACACACAGATAACACCGGCGCCGCCCAATACAACCTGGAATTGTCAAAAAACCGCGCAAGTGCCGTGCGGCAATACCTTGTTCAACAAGGTTGCGACGGCTCCAGAATTGAAGCACTTGGCATGGGGATGTCAAAACCTGTTGCCAGCAACGACACGGAATCTGGCCGCGCTCAAAACCGACGTGTGGAAATCCGCATCACCAAAGTGAAATAATTTAGGTTGAAAATCTGAAAATTACGATGAACAAAACGATCCTCTTTGCCTTTATTACCGCTTGTTTACTACCTGGTTGCGGCGGCAGTTCTGAATCACAGGAAAGTACCAAAACGCCGGCCCCGGCAAAAATCGTCGAACGCTCGCCCGAGGCAATGCGGCAAATGTACGCCAAACGCATGGCCGCCCGAAAATCGCCCATGCCCCTGAAACAGGAAAAAGTGGCGGGCAAACTGCTGCCGGTAGACGAAGCGCCTTTGGACACTGCTTTTTTTGTCTTCCGGGAAGACCTTTTGGATGTTGTTGCCAAAAAAGACGCCCACCTGCTTTTGGCTTACGTTGATCCGCACATCAAATGTGGTTTCGATGCTGAAAACGGGTTGCCGGATTTCGTGCGCCAATGGGGCCTCGACGCTCCGGATAAGGTTGCGGATTCCCCTTTGTGGCAACACCTGGAAGATGTTCTGCAGCGTGGCGGCGTCTACGGAGCAGAGCGGAAAAGTTTTCAGGCGCCTTACTATGCCGCTACTTTTCCGGATTCGGAAGACGCCATGGAAATGGCTGCCATCAATGCGCGGGAAGTGCGTATGCGCGAAGGTTCAAGCCTGAATGGCAAGGTCATCCGCAACATTTCATTTGAAATCGTAACCGTTCTGGAGCAATCTGCAGAGCAGGAAATCATTGACGGGCGCAGCTACCCTTGGTATCGGATTAAAACAAAAGGCGGCACAGAGGGCTGGGTTTACGGGCGCTTTATTGGCTCACCCATTGGCTACCGTGCGCAATTTGAGTCTCAGGGTGGAAAATGGCGCATGACCGCTTTTCTGAGCGGCGACTAATGATGCTTATTAAACCCAAAATCAATACCCATGAGAGGTAGCCGTTTTCTGCTTTTTTTATCACTGACCGTCCTGTCCTGTAATGCTTCTTCCAACATGAAAAACACCGGATTACCTGAAAATTTTGACTGGCAGGGCCATCGGGGTGCACGTGGATTGAAACCTGAAAACACGGTGCCCGCTTTTCTGAAAGCGCTCCAATACCCTGAAATCCGAACACTGGAACTGGATGTGGTGATTTCCGGTGATAGCCAGGTAGTCGTTTCCCACGACCCATGGATGTCTGAAACCATCTGCAGCCACCCCGATGGCCGTCCGGTTGCCAAAGACAAGGCCCGTTCGCTCAATTTATTCCGGATGACTTATGAAGAAATCAAAAAGTACGATTGCGGCAAAAGGGGGCATCCCGGTTTCCCGGAACAGCAAATAGAAGCCGCAGAAAAACCCTTGTTGAAGGATCTTTTTGCTGCCGTAAAAGAATATTGCCAACGCAACAACCTTCCCATGCCGCATTACAACATCGAAATCAAAAGCAAGCCGGAATGGGATGGCGTTTACACCCCTGCGCCCGACGTTTTTGCCCGCCTGGTATTTGCCGAGATTGAAGCTTACAATGATCCGGACCGAATTTGTGTGCAGTCTTTCGACAAACGATCCCTTCAGGCCATGCATCAACTGGCGCCGGAGATGACCCTGGCTTTGCTGTTGGAAGACCTCGGAGGTGTGAAAGCTCAAATTGAAGAACTGGGCTTTACGCCAAATGTCTTCAGCCCCTATTACAAACTGGTAACGGCGCATCTGGTACAGGCTGCTCACGAATCGGGAATGCGCATTATTCCCTGGACGGTGAATGATTCAGAAACGATGAAAAGCCTGATCGGACTTGGCGTAGACGGCATCATCACCGATTATCCTGATCGCATTCCCCGTTGATACGGGCCACAAACTCCATAAACTTTGCTATTTTGCAGCCTCCAAAAAAGCTATACGTGGACATGTTTCGTTCTTTTCTCTTTTTATTCCTGTTGCTGGGTGCAGGCAATGTGCTGTTCGGCCAGGGCAATGCTGCCAAATATTATAAGTCTGAAGCGCAACGTGGCGATGGCATCTATTCATTGTTAAGGCGCTACAGCCTCGACAAATACTCCTGCAATTTTGACGCTTTTTACAAGCTCAATAAAATGAAAAAAAACGCAGCGCTCGCTGCCGGAAAAACGTATACCCTTCCCATTCTCCTTTATAAATTTGACGGCAAGACCATTCGCTCCAGTGTGGGCATTGATGATTGGGATCGCGCTTTCAGCATCCAGAAGTACAACGAAGCCATGCTGGCAGAAAACTTGCGCGAGACTTCCTTCAAAACGGATAAAATCCTCTGGGTTCCTTACCATCAGCTCAATTGCCCCGAACCGGATCTGGACATCCCGCAACCGGTAATCCTTAATCCGGAAGAAGACAAAACAGGCGATCGCATTTTCCCGATTTTTGGCCCAGCCTATGCTTTTACGCCTTTGCAGAGCAGCCGCCTGAAGGGCAAAGTGTTTTACATCTCCAGCGGCCACGGTGGCGTTGACCCCGGCGCCATGGCCACCCGTGCGGGGCATACTCTTTGCGAGGACGAATATGCCTATGATGTTTCACTCAGACTTTGTCGGCTGCTGATTGCCAATGGCGCAACCACCTACATGGTGGTTCGCGATGACAACGACGGCATCAGGTCCGGAGAGTATCTGGAATGCGACAAGGACGAGGAACTATGGGGCGGCGTAAAAATGGTATTAAACCAGAAAGCGCGGCTCTTTCAGCGCTCCGACATCATCAACGAGTTGTACGAAAAGCACCGCCTGCAAGGGGTAACAGATCAATTGCTCGTTGAAATTCATGTCGACTCCCGCAGCCACAGCGAGCGAACCGACGTCTTTTTCTACCACCACTCCAGTAGTGACGAGGGCGAAAAGCTTGCAAAGCAGGTGCATGAAACATTGCAGGCCAAGTATAAACAATACCGCGCCGGTGGCTATTATCAGGGAACGGTTACTTCGCGCGACCTGCACATGCTGCGCGAATCCAAACCAACCTCTGTCTATGTGGAATTGGCCAATATCCGCAATTACTCAGACCAGCAACGCATCGTTTTGGAAAACAACCGTCAATTGCTGGCTAACTGGTTGTTTGAAGGTATAACGAGGTAGTGTCAGCGTTTTATGATCCGATAGCGGCGTTATGCTCGGCTCCAAATCGGTCATTTACACGAGTAAACTCTAGCCCAGCCCAAGTTCTTCTCCCTTTTTTAGCATAAACGCGTACGCTGAGGCGTGTGAATTTTCGATAACCCCGTCAAGAATGGCTTCGCGAATGGCATTTTTAATGATGCCCACTTCACGGCCAGGCGGAATGTGGAAAGTCTCCATGATTTCTTCACCACTCACGGGCGGCTGCCAGTTTCGAAGATGGTCTTTTTCCTCTACCTCGCGCAGGCGCTGCCGCACCAATTCGTAATTTTCAAGATAGCCCTTTACCTTTTCGGGATTTTTGGAGGTGATGTCGGCTTCGCAAAGCAACATGAGGTCATCGATGTCATCGCCCGCATCAAACAACAGGCGGCGAATGGCAGAGTCCGTAATGTTTTCTTTGGTCAGGCTGATGGGGCGAAGGTGCAGCTGCACCAATTTTTGAACATATTTCATTTTGTGGTCCATCGGCAGACGCAGGCGGCCAAAAATGCGCGGCGTCATGGAAGCGCCCAGTGCTTCATGGCCATGGAAAGTCCACCCCTGATCGGGATAATAGCGTTTGGTTGGCGGCTTTGCAATGTCGTGCATGATGGCAGCCCAGCGCAACCAAAGATCATCGGTGTTCCGGCACAGGTTGTCCAGCACTTGCAGGGTGTGGTAAAAATTATCTTTGTGCCCTTTGCCATTCCGTATTTCCACCCCTTGCAGCGCCGCCATTTCCGGAAAAATGATGTGCAGCAAACCGGTATTGAACAGCAGTTTAAAGCCAACAGAAGGCTGAGGACAAAGGATGATTTTATTCAATTCTCCCGTGATGCGTTCAAAGGAGACAATGTTGATGCGTTGCTTGTATTTAGAAATGGCCTGTAGGGTGGTTTCGTCGATTTTAAAATCCAGTTGTGTGGCAAACCGAATGGCGCGCATCATGCGCAGGGGGTCATCCGAAAAAGTTTTTCCGGGCTCCAAAGGCGTTTTGAGCAATTTTTCTTCCAAATGCAGCAGTCCGTCAAACGGGTCAATGATGCTGCCAAAATCGCTTTCATTCAAACTAACGGCAAGAGCGTTGATCGTAAAATCGCGGCGGTTTTGATCGTCTTCCAGCGTCCCCTCTTCCACACTGGGTTTGCGGGAATCCTGCCGGTAGGATTCTTTCCGGGCGCCGACGAATTCGATTTCCATGTCATTGTGCTTCAGCATGGCCGTTCCAAAGCGGCTGTACACGGCAACCCGCGGCATGGGGTGCAGTTTCGTTGCCACCTTTTCAGCCAGTTCGATGCCGCTGCCCACACACACGATGTCCATGTCTTTGGAAGGGCGCGCCAGCAATCGGTCGCGAACATAGCCCCCCACCACGTATGCCGGGTAACCCAATTCGCGCGAAGCATCGCTAACGACCTGGAAGATATTTCGTTCAAAATCCTGTATCTTAAAAACCACAGTACTTCTTTTTAAGCTAGTTCGCTTGTAACTTCGCTGAACTGCTGCTCAATTTCATCCAAAATGCTGAAAAGCACCTCTGGCGAATATTCAGTCACCAACAATTTCCGGTACTCTTTGATGTTGGGGTAGCCCCGAAAATAGTTGGTATAATGCCGACGCATCTCCACAACGCCCAATTTTTCACCTTTCCATTCAATGGAGCGGCGCAGGTGTTCTCTGGCAGCGTCAACCCGATCTGAGGTTTCAGGCGGGGGCAACAATTCACCCGTGGCAAAATAGTGCTTGATTTCACGGAAAATCCACGGATAACCTATACTGGCCCGCCCAATCATGATGCCATCCACGCCGTATCGGTCTCGGTATAATTTTGCTTTTTCAGGACTGTCCACATCGCCATTGCCAAAAATCGGAATCTGTATGCGGGGATTCTCCTTTACTTTGGCGATCCACTCCCAGTTGGCTTCGCCCTTGTACATCTGCTTGCGCGTGCGGGCATGAATGGATAAAGCGGCAATGCCAATATCCTGAAGGCGTTCGGCAACCTCCATAATGTTAATGGTGTTGTCGTCCCAACCCAGCCGGGTTTTTACAGTGACCGGTTTGTTGGTGGCTTTGACGATGGCTTCTGTGAGGCGAACCATCAGCGGGATATCCTGCAGGAGGCCTGCTCCGGCCATTTTACAGGCTACTTTATTGACCGGACAACCATAATTGATGTCGATGATGTCCGGATTATGCGCTTCAATGATTTCTGCAGCATGCACCATGCTTTCCAGCTGTCCGCCAAAAAACTGGATACCAATAGGTCGCTCGTAGTCGAAAATATCGAGTTTTTGCCAGCTCGACTTCGCATCGTGGACCAGTCCGTCGGAAGAAATGAATTCCGTATACATCAGGTCGGCCCCGTGGCGCTTACACAAAGCGCGGAACGGCGGGTCGCTGACATCTTCCATAGGCGCCAGCAACAGAGGGAATTCTCCGATTTCAACAGGACCGATTTTTACCATATTGTGAATGAGAATGGTTCTTTTTTCAAAAGCCTGAAACCCAAAACGGGAATCGTGCTGCCAAACTTCGCGCAAAAATAAGGGGATTGCAGCAAAACTGCCTTTGTTTTCAAAACAATTCTCAAAGCAATTGCTGTTGTTTTGGCGCTGTTGTACCCATCTATCTGTCAAGTATCCAAAATCTCACGCCTCAGTTAGCAGCAGGCTCTACAAAATACATGTCAATATTCCCTACATTCTTGGCAGGAATTGGGCCACGGGAAGTAAACGTAAAATCGTCTTTCACTAAGGAATAGGTTGCTCCGGAAACATTGACTTTCCCCGGCACGCTGCCTTCTTCCATACGGGCTGCAAGATTGACGGTATTGCCCCAGATGTCGTACGCGAATTTGTGCGTACCCACGACGCCGGAAACAGCAGGGCCGGAATGTATGCCGATGCGCACATCGAAAAACGGCGCATTGATTTTTTGTTTTTCTGCTTTCAGGTTTTCGACAAACTCCCGCATTTCCAATGCTGCCAAAACGACCCGAACCGCATGCCGGTCATCGCCTGGCGTGAGGCCGCCTGCACACATATAGGCATCGCCGATGGTTTTGATTTTTTCAAGCTGATAACGGCCTGAAATTTCATCAAAAGCGCGGAAACAGAAATCCAATTCTTTCACCAACTGAGCTGGTGCCATATTGGCCGCTACGCGGCTGAAGTCCACAAAATCGGTAAACAAAACCGTTACCATATCGTGCTGCCGGGCCGCAGCCACACCATTTGCTTTCAATTCATCAGCAACGGCAGCCGGCAGAATGTTCAGCAGCAACTCATCCGAACGCTCTTGTGCCATGGCAATATCGTGGTTCTTTTGTTCCAGCAGCTTGTTCAGGCGTTTCAGCGTAATGGAGCGCATGTACAGGCCGATGGCAATGATCAGGATGGCTACAGCGCCCAGTCCCAGCAAGATGTTCCGGCTGTTTTGGAGCGCCAGTTTGCTATCGCGCTCCTGAATTTCCATGGCCTGCCGGGTCAGCAGCAGCGAATCACCTAAAACGTGAATAGAAAGGGAATCGAGCAGGTTTTGCTGGCGTGCCAACAGGAATTGCTGGCGCAATTGCGCTTCTGTCAGGGCTTCCAGTTCTTTTTCTTTGGCGCGCATGGCTTTTTCGAGGGCATTTTTTTCGAGGTTCAGACTGGAAATCTGCGCATTCATGTCGTTGCGCCGTTTTTCCGACCCCGGCAGGTTGTCTTCCATGATTTTCAGGACGGCTTCCGGTAACTTGGGGGTTTCAACAGCCATCACGCCTGAGTTTTCAGGAGGCTTCGGCACATTGGGGTTCATGGAGGCCAGCAGTTCGCGGTTTTTGCTTTTCAGGCTGGCATCGGTTGTCAATTCGATGCTTTCGCGCAACATTCTTACCGCTTTTGCCCGGCTGCGAACGGGGCTTTTGCCACTTTCAATCAGAGCTTTGGCGCCTTCGTGCAGGGCAATGGCCATGCCTTCGTTGCTGCCGGCTTTCTGGGCCAGGCGATAAGCTTCATCTACCAAACGCTGAACGCCGGCGTAGTCGCCGGATTGGCGCAATTGCTCGGCCTGCTTGATCTTTTCGGTAAAGCTGGGAACCTGTGCAGCCAGATGATGGAGGCACAATAAAAATAACACGGCTGTTGTGTAAGCTAACTTTCTCATAATAGTTGAGCTGGACTTTAAAATATTGATCTCCCGGTTAATGTCGTAAACAATTCCAGTGCCATAACGCCGGTCACAGAATTTCCGCGTTCGTTCAGTTCCGGACTCCATACGGCAATGGCCAACAGGCCCGGAATGACGCTGACGATGCCGCCCCCTACCCCACTTTTTCCCGGCATGCCCACGCGGTAGGCAAACTCGCCGGCTTCGTCGTAAAAACCACAGGTCAGCATCACGGCATTCAGGCGTTTGGCCTGGCTTGCTGTCAGAATGCGCTCGCCTGTGTCCGGAATCACACCGTGATTGGCTAAATAAAGAAACGATTTTGCCAGTTCGCGGCAGGACATCATGATGGCGCATTGGTGAAAGTAGACATCCAGTACCTCCTCAATCGGGCTGTGCAAATTGCCGTGGCTTTTCAGAAAATTGGCCAGGGCGGTGTTTGTAAACCCCGTTTCCTGCTCCGATCGGGCAATGTCAAAATCGTACCCAATATCGGGTATGCCTGATAGTTTTCGGACAAAATCAAGCATGGCCGCTTTAGGGTCGGGCAGATTTTGGATGAGCACATCCGTAACCACCAGCGCCCCCGCATTGATGAAGGGATTGCGTGGCTTGCCTTTTTCGAACTCCAATTGCACCAAAGAATTGAAGGGGTTTCCGGAAGGTTCCACCCCCACGCGCTCCCACAAGACCTCGCCTACCAACGCAAACGCCATGGTCAGGCTGAAGACCTTTGAAATACTTTGGATGGAAAACCGCTCCAGCGCATCGCCAATGTGGTATTCTTCGCCTTCCAGCGTTTCGAGTGCGATGCCGAACTTTTTCGGATCGGTGTTTCCCAGTGCGGGTATATACGTCGCCACCCGGCCTTTGCCAAACAGCGGTTGTACGTCTTGTTTGATTCTTTCAAGAATGCTTTGGTAATCGGTCATGGCTGTTCCTGAGCCCGGGCAAAGCATAAGAGCTTGCCATTTGGCTTGTTATACGTCAATTTTGACACTTTGTTGTATTGACCCCAAAATTACCAATTCGATTAAGCTGACCCGCATTTTTTGTCAGGGAGAATGGAAGGAGGGAATATTTTTTTACATTTACCCGGGTTCGACAGGTAAAGACAGACATTAAATACCATCTATGGATACCCTCGATAGCATCCGCGTCAACTTCAAACCAGAACAATTGGCCCTGCTGAATGCCTGTCTGGCATTTTTGATGTTTGGCGTGGCGCTGGATTTGAAAATGGAAAATTTCCGCTATGTCTGGAAGCACCCAAAAGCTTCGCTGGTCGGGCTGACGTCCCAATTGATCCTGTTGCCGCTTCTGACCCTCGGATTGATTTATGTGTTGCATCCGCCGACAAGCATTGCCCTGGGGATGGCTTTAGTGGCGGCTTGTCCGGGCGGCAACGTGTCTAATTTTGCGGTCCACCTCTCTAAAGGCAACACCGCCCTGTCCGTCACCCTGACTTCCGTTTCGACCGTTGCAGCCATTTTTACGACGCCGCTGGTTTTTTCCATACTGATCCTGCTGTTGCCCGGCGCTGATGCTTTTGCCCGGGACCTCGCGGTTTCGCCTTTTCAAATGCTGGGCTCTATTGTACAACTCATCCTTTTGCCGCTGCTGGCCGGCATGTTGCTGGGGCATCGCTATCCGGCTTTCACGGCGCGTATCCGGCGCCCAATCCGGCAATTGTCCATTGTCGTTTTCATGGCTTTTATTGTGGTTGCCGTATTTGCCAATCGGGAAAACATCCTGCGCTACCTCTACCTCATTTTTTTCATCGTGCTGGCCCACAACGGCCTTGCCTTACTGGGGGGATACAGTTTTGCCCGCCTGTTCCGCCTGTCGGTACAGGACGCGCGCGCCATTTCGATCGAAACCGGCATCCAGAATTCCGGCCTCGGCCTCATTCTCATTTTCAACTATTTTAGTGGCATGGGTGGCATGGCGCTGATTGCGGCCTGGTGGGGCGTTTGGCATTTGGTATCGGCGTTGTTGCTGGCAGCGTGGTGGGGAGCACGCGAGGCAGAGCCGTCGCGCGAGCGTGCCCGTTTATGAAACCTTCCCGGTGTTAGAGGAGATAATTTTTATTATCTTTTTTGAAAGATGCTACTCCCGACCGTTTAACAAGCAAAGGGAGGCCCTGTTCATCGGGCGATTCCCAATATCGCAGAGCGGTACAGTGCCGCAAGCGATTTTGTCTGATGCCATCAATTGACTACGTCGACCTTCCGTTTGGCCGCAAGCCACAACGAAAAAAACGCCCAATTCAAATTTCCCCCTTTTAGCGGGACTAGCATTCCGAAGAATGCCTGTATATTCATGCCCTTATAGCATACAATACCTTAATCAAAATACATCAACATGCGAAAAACACTCCTGTTTGCGATTTTAGCCATCCTGATAACGGCATCGCCCGTTTTTGCACAAAAAAAGAAGGCTGAGCCTGCCTCCAAAGGCGACATGGCCAAAAAAGAAGAAAAAAAAGATGCATTCAACTCCGGCACCTTTTCAGGACTGAGTTTCCGCTCCATTGGGCCGGCTGTGACTTCGGGCAGGATTTCCGATTTTGCGGTGAATCCCAACAACACGGCGGAGTATTACGTCGCTTCTTCTGCAGGTGGCGTTTGGAAAACCACCAACCGCGGCACCACCTTTACCCCGATTTTTGACGCACAGGGCTCCTACTCCATTGGGGTGGTCGAACTGGATCCTTCCAATCCCGGCACTGTTTGGGTTGGATCGGGTGAAAACAACAACCAGCGCTCTGTGTCCTATGGCGACGGCGTTTACCGCAGCGAAGATGGCGGCAAAAGCTGGAAAAACATGGGCCTGAAAAACTCAGAGCACATTTCCGGCATCATCGTTGATCCGAAAAACTCCAACACCATCTGGGTCGGCGCTTACGGTCCGGTGTGGAAAGAAGGCGGCGATCGCGGGGTGTACAAATCTACCGACGGCGGCGCAACCTGGACTTGCGTGAAATCGGTGAGCGAATACACCGGTTGCAACGACATCGTTATGGACCCGCGCGACCCGAATGTGGTGTACGCGGCCTTCCACCAGCGCATGCGCAAAGTGTTCACTTATATTGGTGGTGGCCCTGAATCGGCCATTTACAAAACCACCGACGGCGGCGCGACCTGGAAAAAACTGACGGGCGGCCTCCCTGGCGGCGATGTGGGTCGTATGGGCTTGGACATTTCGCCGGTGAATCCCGATGTCCTGTATGTGGTAGCGGAAGCGCAGGAAGGCAAAGGCGGCATTTACCGCTCGGCAGACCGCGGCGCCAGCTGGCAAAAGCAAAGCAGTGTGTCCACCTCCGGCAACTATTACCAGGAAATGACCTGCGACCCGAAAGATGTCAACCGCATTTTTATTACCGATACTTACTACAAGGTGAGCGACGACGGTGGCAAAACCGTGCGCAACCTCGGCGAGATCAACAAACACATTGACAACCACTGCATCTGGATAGACCCGGCCAATACCAACCACTTGCTGGTAGGCTGCGACGGCGGCATCTACGAAACCTGGGATTATGCGAAAAGCTGGGATTTTAAATCAAACCTGCCGGTGACGCAGTTCTATAAAGTGTCTACCGACAATGCAACGCCTTTCTACCATGTGCATGGCGGCACGCAGGACAACTTCAGTCTGGGCGGCCCCAGCCGCACCACTTCCGGCAACGGCATCGTCAATTCAGACTGGTATGTCACATCGGTGGGTGATGGTTTTGAAACGCAGGTAGATCAAAGCAATCCCGACATCATCTATGCTCAAAGTCAGTACGGTTTTGTAAGCCGTTTTGATCGCAAAAGCGGCGAAAGTGTCGACATCAAGCCTACAGAAGGCGAGGGAGAAGCCGCTTACCGCTGGAACTGGGATACGCCGCTGCTGATTAGCCAGCACAGCAATACCCGCCTTTACATTGGCGCCAACAAGCTTTTCCGCACCGATGACCGCGGCAATTCGTGGAAAACCATCAGTCCGGACCTCTCACGTCAAATCGACCGCAACAAGCTGGAAGTGATGGGTAAGGTTTGGAGCGTGGACGCCATCGCCAAAAACGGCAGCACGGACATCTACGGCCAGCTGACTACGGTTGCAGAATCAAAATTCAATCCGGATCTGCTTTGGGCGGGTACCGACGACGGCCTCATACACGTGACCAGCAACGGCGGCCAAAGCTGGACGAAAATTGACAACATTCCCGGGGCGCCGGAGCAAAGTTATGTGCACCAGATCATTGCCTCGCTGCACGACCAGAATGTGGCTTACGCTTGTTTCAACCACCACCGTTACGGCGATTTCAAACCTTACCTCTTCAAAACGTCTGACGGCGGTAGAACCTGGAAAGCCATCCAGTCGAACCTGCCCGAGCGCGGCAGCATTTATTCCGTCGCCGAAGACCATGTAGACGCCAACCTGCTTTTTGTGGGCACTGAATTTGGCGTCTTTTTCAGCAACGACGGCGGCGGAAATTGGGTACAACTCAAAGCCGGGTTGCCGACGATTGCGGTTCGCGACATCGAAATCCAGCGCCGCGAAAACGACCTGGTGCTGGGTACTTTCGGACGTGGATTTTACATCTTAGACGATTATACGCCTTTGCGCAACCTGAAAAAGTCGGACCTGGACAAAACGGCAATACTCTTCCCGGTCAAAGACGGTCAGATGTTCGTACAGTCTTACCCGCTGGGCGTTCGCGATAAAGGCCATCTTGGTTCCAACTATTTTTCTGTTCCGAATCCTGAAGTTGGCGCCGTGTTCTCCTATTATTTGAAGGAGGATATCAAAACGGTTAAAGAAAAGCGCCAGGAGGCAGAAAAAGCAAAAGCGGCAAAAGGCGAAAAAGTATATTATCCCAGCATCGACAGCCTGCGCATCGAAGATTATCAACCCGATCCATACCTGCTGTTTACGGTTACGGATGCTTCCGGAAATGTGGTGCGCCACCTCAAAGCCCCTGCTAAAAAAGGCTTGCAACGCATTGTTTGGGACTTCCGCTATGGTACGCCTGCACCTACAAACCAGCGTTATACGCCTGCACCCGATCAGCTTTTCGGCGGCACGGAACTGGGCTATATGGTCATGCCGGGCCGGTATTCCGTGACCCTGCAAAAGTTTGAAGACGGCATTTTGAGTCAGCTGACCGGGCCGGTGAGTTTCGAATGCAAAGCACTGAATCTGGGCGTCTTACCGCCAGCAGACAAAAAAGCTTATGACGAGTTTTGCAGCAAAGTAGCCGACCTGCGGCGGGCAGTTAGTGCCGCCAATGACATTCGCGGCAACATCAGCAGTCGCCTTGGCCAGATCAAAACTGCCATTCAGGACATGCCTGCGCCAGCTGCAGAACCCACCAAGCGCGTTTATGAACTGGAACAAAGGCTCAACGGCATTACCATAAAGCTTAACGGGGATGCAACACTTGGACGCAGGGAGTTTGAAACGCCGCCCTCGATCAATGGTCGTGTAGGGCAGGTTGAAGGCGCTGTTTTTGGCATTACTTCCGGGCCAACCGAAACGCACAAAGAATCTTACCGGATTGCGGCTAAAGAATTTGGGTCGGTATTGACGGATCTGAAATCCGTTTGGGATGATTTGCAAAAATTGGAATCTGACCTCGAAATGAAAAACGCTCCTTATACGCCGGGCCGCTGGCCGAAGTGGTAAGGAGTTAACTAGTGTTTGCTTTACCTGCCTGCAGGCAGATAAAACGAAATGAACAGGTAGTCATAATCAAGTTTTATTGGAGGAGTGATGTCGTTTTGGGATGGTTTCCCGAATGGCATCACTCCCCAATAAGGCTTTTTAGGTCTTTATCAAAATCGATTCTGAGTGGAAGAGACCTTATTCTATCTTATACCCATAAGCAGGCCCAAACAATAAACTTTCATCATTTTCATTTATTCCCTTATCTTTGCTTCGCCTTAACAGGCAGAATGTGTGTTTTTATCATCCTTCCCATAAGTTGCGTCGGTAAAAATTTCCATTCACGGCAGGCAGGCGGCTGAAATAACAATAGCCGGGTTGCCTCCAGAGGTTTTGCTAAAAACGCAAAAAGCATCTACGCAAAAGGCAAAAATTATAAGTCGGGAATCATTTATTTTTTGATTTCATACCTGGTTTTTTGCTATTTTGAATTTGCCCCTTGCTCTTTAGCCTCACCTCCGACGATGTACTTTTTTTCACTTTATTCTCTCAAATGTCATTTACATCTTTAGGCCTCATTGAGCCACTATTGAAAGCGCTTCATACCGAAGGCTACACAACCCCTACGCCCATTCAGGCAAAAAGCATCCCGATGGTTTTGTCGGGACGCGACCTCCTGGCCTGCGCGCAGACCGGTACCGGGAAAACAGCAGCCTTTTCGCTGCCCATCCTGCAATTGCTCCACGAAAGCAATGAACCTACTCAACCCGGACATATCCGGGCGCTGATTCTGACGCCAACGCGGGAATTGGCCATTCAGATCGAAGAAAGCCTGAAAGCATACGGACGCAACCTGCCCTTACGCAGTCTCGTCATTTTTGGCGGCGTTTCCGATCGCTCACAGATTGATGCGCTGCGCCGCAGAACGGATATTCTGGTAGCAACACCGGGACGCCTGTTGGATCTGATGCAACAAGGCTACGTACGGCTCAACAACATTCAGTTTTTCGTCCTCGACGAAGCCGATCGCATGCTCGACATGGGTTTCATCCACGACGTGCGCAAAGTAATTGCCAAATTGCCAACCCGCCGGCACACGCTGTTCTTTTCAGCGACGATGCCGCCAGAAATTGTCAAACTGTCCGATTCCATCCTGACCAATCCGGTACAGGTAGAAATCACGCCAGTGTCTTCCACTGCTGAAAAAGTGGAACAGGCCATTTACTTTGTTGACAAACACGATAAAAAACACCTGTTGTCGCATGTGTTGAAAAACCCGGACATCACGTCGGCACTGATCTTCACCAGAACCAAGCACGGCGCTGACCGCGTGGTGCGCGACCTGGTTAAAACAGGCGTCCGCGCTGAAGCCATCCACGGCAACAAATCGCAAAATGCCCGCCAAAATGCGCTGAATAACTTCAAAACCGGCAGAATCCGGGTTTTGGTGGCTACCGACATCGCTGCCCGCGGCATAGACGTGGACAACCTCTCACATGTAATCAATTTCGAGATTCCGAACATTCCCGAAACCTACGTACACCGCATTGGCCGGACCGGACGTGCAGGCGCGAGCGGCATCGCTTTGTCTTTTTGCGATCAGGAGGAAAAAGCATACCTGAAGGACATTCAGAAGCTGATCCGGCAGGAAATTCCGATTATTCGCGAACACCCCTGGCCTTTATCGGCAGCCAAAATGTCCAGTGATTCCATCGCACCTGATCAAACAAAGAAGCGGCCGGAAAGAAGCGCCATTGGAAATGCTTCCGGTGGTGGTAACCGCCGTTGGGGCAGCAACAACAACCGCTGGAGCAGCAACCGCAAGCCAAATACGACGCGGGCGGGGGAATAAGCGTTTGCAAAAGCCATGAATTTGCCTTATTTTTGTCTGAAATTCAATGTGCTATGACAAGTGCTTCGGTTCAACCAAACGCCTGGACGCTGGAGGAAATCGCACTGCATTTTGGTCCGGTCGAATTACAGCAACCGCTTACGCGTGGGCAGTTTTTGGCATTAGCTGATCATTATCCTGATCTGGCTATGGAACGGGAATCTAACGGAATTACAACCATTATGACACCGGTTAAAAAAGGCTCCAGCAAACGGGAATCCCTGTTGCATGGCCTCTTGTTTATCTGGAATTTCCAGGCAGGCCAGGGTGAAGTTCATGGCCCGAATGGCACTTACGATTTGCCGGACGGCGCTACAAAAATGCCGGATGTTTCCTGGATTGCTTCAGAGCGTTTAAAGGATGAACCAGATGACGATGACAGTTTCATCAAAGTCGTTCCGGACTTCGTCGCTGAAATACGCTCCGGAACGGATCGACTATCTAAACTTCGCTCAAAAATGACGGATACCTGGATGGCAAACGGTGTTCGTCTGGCCTGGCTGATTGATCCTTATGAGGAGAAAGCTTATGTTTACAGGCAAGGACAAGAGGTTGAAGTGATTGCAGGTTTTTCAGACAAACAGCTTTCAGGAGAATCCGTACTGCCCGGTTTCGAACTGCCTTTAGCCCAATTCAAAGTTGGGAAGGAATAAGATGTTGCATGCCATACTACTTGACATTTTCAATGATCATGGGAAAACAGGATTACGTTTACTAAACTTGAAAGTTTAGTAAACGTTAAGCGTGCAAAAATGCCCAGTAGTATGGTTGCATGCACAGAATCTCTTGCTCGTCCAGAGGGGCTAACCATTACACCATCGGCGCCACTCCGCTGCATTTCCTTTTACCCTTTACCGTTATTGATAGGCTTTCACCACGAGGTCATCCACATAAAACACCTGCCGTGCGCGGTTTATGGTATAAATCCGCAAATAAGCGCCTTCAGGCAAAGACCGGGGTACTTTTATAAAAAATCCGGCAGGGCCCCATTGATCGACTGCTCCGGCTGACCAGATGTTAAAATCCGGATTGCCTATGTGGGAAGCAGGTTTGATGGCCGCCCAAACCCGCGTCTTGCCATTGGGCCTCACAATTTTTACCATGAGATCGGCAGCCAGATCCCGGTTCCAGATGCGGTTACTCCCGGGGGCATAACCCAGCAGGGAGATGCCTATGTATTTCATGCCTTGCGATAGCGGAAAATGTTCGATAAGCTCGGTGGAATCGGATGAAATATCCAGCACGCTCGTTCGTCCAAAAGTATCTTTTGCAACAGTTTTCCATTTATCAGACTTAAAAGATTCTGCAATTAGGGTGTCTCTCAGCTGCAGTTGCAAAGAATCGGGCTGGATTTGACGACTGTCATAAGCACGCAGCAGTTCCAACGATGGTCGGGTAGCGCCAAACGATGCGAAGAAAAAAGCCTGATTGTGCCGTTCGGTCCAGATAATCCCCTCATTCATTTGCCAGGTCTGGAATAAATTAATCCCCGAAAACAGCAGAAATATCAACGCCGGTAGCCACGACAACGAACGCACTTTGTGCAATTGTGAAAAACACGCCGCAAGACCCAGAGAAAGCAAAGGATAGGTCTCCACCATTGGGCGTTGTCCCAGGCCCGGAAAAAAGGTCCAGGCGTAATAAGAATAATGGATATAGCTATGCAATCCCACAAACACAACAATGGGCAACACGGCGCCAGCTACATAACGCCGCAGCCACCAGAAGCCCGCCAGCGCAAACGCCATCACCGGGGTATAGATCAGCCAGCCGTTTGAAAAATCAAACCAGCCTCGGTGGATTCTCGGTTTGAAAAAATTGAAACCTTCTCCCTGATAAGGATTAAAAATTAACTGGCCGCTGACATAATACCAGTAAGCAAGCTGGATGGAAAAAACAAGCAGTATTCCCAACCCAAGCGCAAGGAGCAAGCGGTAGTTTTTCAAAAAAAAGCGAACCCGGTCATACAATCCCTGCCTGGTTTGCACCCCCCAAAGAATGGGGATGAGCACGGCAATGATTTCCGGCACCCTGGTAATGCCAATAAGGCCCACGACAAGCCCAATGCTGAGGGCGCGACCTGCGCCGGGCCGTTCATAAAACCAGAGGGTAAGCAACAATAACAGGACATAATCGAAAAACAAAAACCCATGCGCCATGATCACATACGTGCCGTGGTAAAAAAGATTGGTCGCAAGAGCAATGGTCAGACAGGTAAGGAAAACTACCCGACGGGAAAAATACCGCTCGAGAATACCCGCCAGCCAATAAAAAGCCAACAACAAATAACACAAGGTTGACAGTCCCAGGGCCAATTGGTAGGGTTTGCTCCATCCATTGGCAGGATATCTGCCGCTGGTTTTCGCGTAGGCATGGGCAAGAAGGAAAAATGGCATTTCCATGACTGCAACCCCGACAGTGTATTTGATATAATACCTTCCGGTTGGTGTGGGGCGGATGCCGTAGATGTCATCTCTGGGGTCGGAAACATCAGGGTAGAGCTTCTTCATGGCAGTCAGGCTGCGGTCGTAATTGCCAACGTCGTCGTACAAAAAGAAAGACACCAGATGTAAATAATACTGGCAGGAATCCCCTCCCCTCGACAGATTGTCTTCGTGATTGTCAATGAGCAGGTTGCCAGTGAGATAAACAACTGCTATTACGGTTAAAAGCCCGATCCGGTAATTCCAAAATTTCATGGGTTGTGCCAATTGGTTGTAATGCTCATTTGCCTGATAATTATTGGGATCTGGATTTTCAATAGTCCATAGAGGCCTAATTAAGCCGTAATAAATTGATTAACAAAATATTGTATCTTCATTAAATACAATTTTGCGCTTCAGTCCAACCCTTCATTTTCAATAAGGCGCCACCTAAGACAGCAAAACGGTAGCTACTTTCACAAACAGAATGAAAAATGGGTCAAAAACCGCCTCGGCACAACAAATTTGGAAACTTGTTTGCGAGGCGGCACAAAGTATTAAACAATAAAACTTAACATGTCATGAAGAAATTGCTACTCAGCCTTTCACTGGCGGCATTATGCACCCTGGGTTTCGCGCAGCGTGGTACGGTTTCCGGGATGGTCACCGACCAGGAGACGAAGGAACCGCTTATCGGCGCCAACATTTTTGTAGATGGCGCCACTTCAGGCGCAGCCACGGACAACATGGGCAAATATACGCTCGATTTGCCGGCAGGCACTCAAAAATTGATTGTTTCCTATGTGGGTTACAAAACAATTGAACAAAGTGTCAGCGTTCCTGCAGGCGGGAATGCAACGCTCAACTTTGACCTGGAAAGCTCCGGGTTGCTCGGCGAGGAAGTGATTGTATCCGTTTCGCGCAAAGCGGAAAAACTAACCAATGCTCCGGCTACGATCTCCGTTATCGGGGCTCAGGCACTCAGCGAACAGCCTTCTTTTAATGCCGCTGAGCTTTTGGGCCGCCAAAAAGGAGTAGATTATGTGCGCTCCGGCGTTTTGGGTATTGGGGTGAACGCCCGTGGCTTCAACAGCGCCTTCAACCCGAAAAACCTTCAAATTAATGACGGCAGATTGTCGTCGCTCATCGCTACCGGACTGCCGCTTGGTGCATTGAGCACCACGGTGAAGGAAGACATCGAACGCGTAGAAGTCGTACTGGGTCCTTCTTCGGCATTGTATGGCCCGAACGCCCACAACGGCTTGCTGAATACCATCACGAAGGATCCCCGCACCTCTGAGGGTACCACCATCGTATTGGGTGCCGGCAATCAAAGCGTCATCAGCGGACGCATCCGCCACGCCAGCAAATTCAGCGATAAACTGGCTTTTAAAATCAGTGCAGAGTACACGCAGGGTGAAGAATTTGCCTTTACGGATACTGTTTATTTTGGCGCACAGGCCGCACCGGAGCTGGAACTGGATCCGAAATTCAACTCCCTCAGGGGTGAAGCAGCGTTGTATTATTCCCTGACCAATAAATCGGACCTGATCCTTTCCGGCGGTTACAGCAAAAGCAACAACATCGGCAATACCAATGCCGGTCGCAACCAAATCATTGACTGGACGGTTGGCTGGGGTCAATTGCGCTACGTTTCACCGCGTTTGTTCGCACAGGTTTACTACACCAAATCGGGAACGGAAGATACTTACGCCATGAACCAGCGTACGCAGAACTACCTGAGTTTCAAAAACGCCGGATTTTCAGAGGAAGAATCGCGCCGTCGTTCTTTCACGGAACAGTGGAACTCCACCTTTGGCATCGCCCTGAACCGCGGTTCGATCTTCAAAGACAACTCCAGCCGCATCAACGGAGAAGTTCAGTACAACAACAAGGCAGGCAAATTATTCGATTTCATTGTAGGCGTCCAGTACCAGGGTGACAAGGCGGATAGCGACGGCACTTACCTGCTGGATGCAGATGGCACAATTGACATTGCTCAGGTTGGCGGTTACCTGCAATTGGAGCGGCAGTTTGGCAGCAATTTCAAAGTAGTGCTGGCTGGTCGCGCCGATAACCACGACCTGTATGGCTTCAACTTCATTCCGAAAGCAGCTTTGGTGTATTTCAACAATACCGGTTCTGCCCGTCTCACCTATGGAAAAGGGATTGCTGCACCAACCATTCTGAACCTGGAAGCCAACATCTTCGGTGGTTTGCTTTTGGGCAACGGCGCCGGCTTTACACTTTCCGATGGCTCGAAAATCGAAGCGCTGACGGTGGAAACCATCGAAACATTTGAGGTAGGTTACAAAGGTACGATCGGTAAAAAATTATACTTCGACGCCAATGCGTACTACAACATTTCGCAAAACTTCCTGAGTCCGGCCATCAACATTGCCACCAATGGCCGCACGGTTACACACCGCGGCGATCAGGACATGAGTGCCGTCGTACCGGGAACGCCTCCAACCGGAGCAGCATTTGTGCTGACCTATGTCAACTTTGGGGAAGTCAATACTTATGGCGCCGACGTATCGTTGAATTACAGCTTCGCCGATGGATTGCTCGGTACGGTGAATTACTCCTGGTTTGATTTCAATCTCAATACAGACGACCTGGCCAACGACGGCAACAAGAATGGCAAAGTGGATGAAAATGACCTGCCGATCAATACCCCAACGCACAAACTGGGCCTCGGCCTGAGCTATTCTAAAAGCAAGTTCTTCGGCTCCCTTTTTGGCCGTTGGGTAGACAAATACGATTTCTTCTCCGGCATCAACGTTGCTGCCAAAACCAACCCGGATCTTATTTATGGCGGTTCACCGGTTATCGAAAACGCACGCGTCGGTCGTTCTTTCAACTATGGTCCGCTGGGTGGTTTCTTCAATCTAGACCTTGCACTCGGATACAAAATCAACCGGTATCTGACGGTTGCAGGCCAGGTGGTGAATGTGCTCGATCAGGAAGTGCGCGAGTTTGTAGCGTCTCCTCCGATTGCGCCTTTGTATTCCATAGAAGTCAAAATCAACCTACCTGCTATTGGCGGTAAAAAGTAACAGATCCCGTTCCGGAAAACCGGATCAGGTTGAAAAGTATACTTTTAGCCTAATACTCCCAAAACCGGGGCGGCGCTGCTGAGGAGTGGCGCTGCCCGCCGGTTTTGCACTTGTTTTCCTTCTTCATTGATTCCGAGGTATAAAACCATACAATATGCGGAATGCCGCAATTCTATCTGTGGGCGCCTATGCGCCGGAACGGGTTATTCCCAACCAGTTTTTCAACGAATTGCTGGGCGAAGACGTGGATACCTGGCTGCGCGAAAATGTCCAGATCTATGAGCGCCACTGGTGCCTTGAGGGAGAATCTACGGCCGATCTGGCTGAAAAGGCTTCTTTTCAGGCACTGGAACGTGCCGGTGTAGCTCCGGAGCAGCTCGATCTGATTGTGTTGGCCACCGACACGCCTGAGTTTATTTCGCCCTCTACGGCGGCAGTCTTACAGCATCGGCTTGGGGCAGTCAGAGCAGGCACATTTGACATCAATACGGCTTGTGCCGGATTTGTTACCGCTCTTGATGCAGGCAGCAAATACATCCGGGCTGATGAGCACTACGAATACGTACTGGTAGTAGGCGCTTATGCCATGAGTAAATATTTGAATCTTAAGGATAAAAAAACAGTGACGCTTTTCGCAGATGGCGCCGGTGCGGTCGTTCTGAAAGCGGAAAAAGACGGGAACCGGGGTTTTCTGAGCAGTCAGCTACACTCTGCCGGACAATACAACGGCTGGATGGGCATCTATGGCGGCGGAACGCGACAACCCATAAATCCTGAAATGTTTGCAAATGGCGATCATTTGCTCAAATTTGTTCAGAAATTTCCCAAAGAACTCAATCCCGAACGTTGGTCATCCATGGCAGAAACGCTTTGCCGGCGCAGTGGCATAAAGCCACAGGACGTTCAGCATTATTTCATTACCCAGATCAACATCAACAGCATCCGGGAAACCATGGACCGGCTTAACGTGCCACATGACCGCGCCCATACCATCATGCACCACTATGGGTATACCGGTTCTGCCTGTATCCCTATGGCTTTAAACGATGCCTGGGAAAAAGGAAAAGTAAACCCGGGTGATCACGTGTTGTTTATTGGCAGTGGTGGTGGATTGGCGTTTGCAGCAGCTTTGTTCAGGATGTAAGCTACAATGGTAACATGAAAATACTGCAACAAGACTGGACAGCCCGTTGGGCTTTATACGCTCCTGATCGCGTGGCTTTGAAAGCCTGGGAAAGCGGACGAACCTATACGTACAGCGAACTAAACCGCGTGGGCAACCGGCTGGCGCACCACTTCAGCAACGTATTGGGATTGCGTATTGGCGACCGCATTGCCGTGTTGGCAGAAAATGGCCTTGAGTACCTGGCACTTTTTGCCGCTGCCCAGAAAACGGGAATTATCCTGGTGCCGCTTAACTACCGTCTGACCGCTTCGGAAATTGATTTTTTGATTGGCAACTCCATGCCTTCGCTTTTGATAGCGGAAGAAAAATTTGAACATCTGGTACGCGAATCACCGGCTTCGGGCCTGGTAGCCAATCACTGGAGGATGGAGGCTCTGAGCTTTTTTTGCGATTTGGACATGGCGCGACCGGAAGACCGGGATTTCAGCGTTAGGGCCGTCGAAGAAGACCATCCGATTTTCATCCTTTACACTTCCGGCACAACGGGTTTCCCCAAAGGCGCCCTGTACACGCACAAGATGTTGTTTTGGAACAGCATCAATACCGCGATGTCGCTCATCATCAATTCGGAAAGCCGCACGGTCAACTGCATGCCTCCTTTTCATACCGGCGGCTGGAATGTACTGACCCTGCCTTTTCTGCACCATGGCGCTTATACCTGCCTGATCAAAAAATTCGACCCGGAGACCATTCTGGGATTACTTGAGTCGGAACAATGCACGCTATTCATGGGGGTGCCCACCATGCTCAAAATGATTGCCGACCAGCCCGGTTTTCAGTTGGCTGATTTTTCAAATCTTCACTACATCATCGTTGGCGGTGAGCCCATGCCCATTCCATTGATCGAGCGTTGGCACAGCAAACACGTGCCCATCCGGCAGGGATATGGCATGACAGAAGTGGGTCCAAACCTGACTTCCCTCCATCAAAGCGACGCCATACGAAAAAAAGGCTCCATCGGGCGCCCCAATTTTTATGTGGAGATCAAAATTGTCAACGAAAAAGGCGAACCCGTTGGCCGGAACGAACCGGGAGAACTGCTCCTGCGTGGCCCCATGGTGACACCGGGGTATTGGCAAAATGAAGCCGCTACACAAAGTGCCATCAAGGACAACTGGTTTTATACGGGCGACCTGGTGCGTCAGGACGAGGAGGAATACCTTTATGTCGTAGATCGCATCAAAAACATGTTCATTTCCGGTGGCGAAAACGTTTACCCTGCAGAGATAGAACGGGTACTCCTTAGCTGCCCGGGTGTCGTGGAAGCAGCGGTCATTAGCGTTCCGGATGCAAAATGGGGAGAATGCGGCAAAGCTTTTGTTGTGGGAAACAACCTTTCTGAAGCCTCATTACTGGCGCATTGCGAAAAGCATTTAGCCAAATATAAAATTCCGAAATACATTACTTTTCTCGAGGCCCTACCGAAAAATGATACCGGGAAAATTAATAAAAGAGCGTTGGGAAGTTAAACAAATTATTTCCCCCAATGTACCGCCCCGCTTACCGCATCCTGTTGCGCACCAGTTACCGAAGCAATACAATTGGGCAATCCCATCATGCGCAGGGCGCCCATGAGCGCCATCAGAATCGCTTCTTTAAAGCCAATGATGCGTGCATCGGGGACAACAACATCCACTTTAAGCCCGGAGCAGGTCTCGCGGATACAATCCATTAAAAAATCGTTCATTGCACCGCCGCCCGTGGCTAATAGTTTGTAACGGGAACGCTGAACGCCCTCTCTTTCCAGCGTTTGTGCAAGATGCGTGGCTATCTGTCCGGCTATCTGAATGCAGGCGGTATGGAGCTTGTCTTCCAGTAAAGCTTCGGATTCAAGAAATACCGGGATGTGTTCGCGGCGTACCCAATCGTTGCCTAAAGATTTTGGGTAGGGCTGGCTAAAATAGGGCAAAGCGTCGGCTTTGTTTTTCAATGCCGTATCCAGTTTGCCGCCCGCTGCCAGTTTTCCTCTGTCATCGTAAGCTAAGCCAATCGTTTGTACCAGTGCATTCAACACCTGGTTGGCGCCGCCGATATCGTAGGCTACGTATCGCCCGCCATCGGCTTTAAAGGTGAGGTTGGCGATCCCGCCGATGTTGAGGCAAAAATCGTATTCATTGAACAACACGCGATCTGCCAGAGGCGCCAGGGGAGCGCCCTGCCCGCCAAGGGCAATGTCCTGTGCCCGAAAATTGTCGATGACCACCCGGCCTGTGCGGGCTGAGATGGCAGCACCGTCGCCGATTTGGGTGGTAAAACGCTTATCGGGGTAATGAAAGATGGTGTGTCCGTGCGAGGCGATAAAGTCAGGAACAAGGCGGTTCTCCTCTAAAAACCCGTTGATCAGATCACCGAGGTATTCCCCAAAAGTGGCGTGGGCTTCCGCCAATTCCAGAGCGGTACCCGTTGGTAGTTCAACCAGTTTCTTTTTCCATGCTGCTGAAAAAGGCATCGTATCGGCAGCAATCAAATGCCAACCAGACAGCGCGCCGTTTTCAGCAAAGGTCATTTCACAGTAAGCGAGATCCAGGCCGTCCAGCGAACTGCCCGACATCAGGCCCAGTGCTTTATAAGTTATGGTGTTTTGTGACATGGTTTTTTATCCAAATGAAGCTGCAAAGAGTGCAATAATAAAAATCGCCAGTAAAATGACCACCCCGCCAATAATCACGGCGGCTAAAGCAAGTCCACGGCCTCTGTATTTATCAGGATTCCGCCGAATGCGGTCAAGGCT
This sequence comes from uncultured Saprospiraceae bacterium, assembly GCA_937926205.1. Lineage (GTDB taxonomy): Bacteria > Bacteroidota > Bacteroidia > Chitinophagales > Saprospiraceae > JABWAJ01. Next base: position 33,157 of record CALEYL010000028.1, on the reverse strand, counting down.
GATTCCACCCAGAATGAGCCCTACAAGAAACAATGGGGCGAACAAAAACCCTGCTACCGCGCAGACAAAACCCCAAACGGCCATTTGATCCTTTTTGGGCTGATCATAATCAACAACGCTGTATGACTGATCCGGCTCGTCCTTATCCTCGAAAAGGAGCCGCCCGTCTGCATCTTCAATGCGATCAACATCATCTTTTGAAATGTCAATTTCAGGTGAGTCCGGTCTGCCGCATCTCCGGTATACAACTCTGGTGGCCTTGATTTCAATAATTTCAGCCTCCACCACTTCTCCATTGTGCAGGGTAATTCTGACACAAGGCGATTTGAAACCTTCGCCAAATGGAAGCGCCCCCAAAGCCGGATTTTTCTGAACTGCTTTCTTTAGCTTCCTTTTCAGGATATTATAAACGAAGCGCTCTTTCCAGCTTAATTTTTTACCCAGCATTTTCTCCAAATCGGCATTCGAGCTTTCCGAAAACTGTCGGACTGAAAACTCGCGATTTTCCTGAATGCGGGGCGTTTTTGTATTTACTGCCTTAGCGGCAATGGTAAACAGCAACAGGATTGCAAACGCCAGTAATTTTTGAAAAAGGAGCAGTCTTTTCATGATAAAAAGGATAAAGAATGAAAAATGCAACTATCTACCACATAGATACCTGTAAATGGGCATAAATGATTGTGACCTATGTGGTAAGATAGTTACAAACCCCATTTCATGCCACACTATTTCTTCAATGTCAGGGTGTGTTCTGCCAACGCCTTGATTTTTGCTTCGTCCAGCAAAGATTTGAAGCCAACCATAACGGTGCCGGTCCGGCCTTCCGTGACTACTTTGATGCGATCCTCCAGGCTTAGTTCGGACTTTGTGAGGTCAATCGCCCCATTGCCCTTCATGTCGCCATACAGTCCGTGGCAGGTAACACAATAGGTTTTGTACAGTTTTTCGCCGTCAGGCGCATCTGCAGCGGGAGCCATTGAAGTACTGGCTGTTTTATCGCCGGCAGCACCGCCACAGGCAACAATAAAAGCTGCTATAGCAGCAAAAATGGCTAATTTTTTCATGTTTGTGATATTAGAGAATTGTGTAAATGCTGTTTTGGAGTAGACGGTAGACGGTAGACGGTAGACGGTGGACGGTGGACGGTAAGCAAACTGCTTTCAATAGCATTCACTCTCCCACTCTCTCCCTCTCCCAACTCAATCCCGAAGATAAACACAGAATTTGAATTGCCATTTCCAAATGTACTTTCACCCGCAATCTAAAGTCTAAAATCTGAAATCTAAAGTCTGATATCTGCCAATGACCGGTCCAGCCAGGGCCTTCGGGAGCTGTCCCATCTTTCCTGGACCACAAAACAGGTCATGCCGATCAGCAGCCCCAGGAGCGCGCCTGCATACACATCTTTAAAAAAATGCTGAACCAGGTAGATTCTTGAAATGCCGGTGAACAAAGCGATGAAAAATAAGAGCACCCCTACCACTCGTTTCTGAGGCAGGCAAAGCGCCACAAAAGTGAACAATGCGAAGGCAGAAGTGGTGTGCCCGGAAGGGAAACTGGTAGGGCCGCCGTTTAATTCAACGCCGCTTACCGTATTTATCAAATCGAAAAGACCTTGTTTGCGAAGAAAAGACATCGGTCGATCCTGGGCAAAATATACTTTTAAGGCAAAAGCCACAATCGTAACGACTAAGCCTAACAAAGGAATTGCTATGGCCCGGCGATAGCTTTGAAACAGGAAGTAAAGAAGTACCGCCACATAAATCCAGAATTCCCCCATTTTTGTGACCCACTTGAAAAAGCCGTCTCCAAAAGCACTGCGCCGTTCACTAAAAAAAAAGATGTCGTCGCCGGGGTTAATTTTCAACAGCAAATAACCGCCTGTCAACAAAAACAGCCCCATTAGCCCAAAAAACCAACGGTTTTCAAGCAGGAGTGAATAATCGACGACGATCCGATGTTTAGATTCCGGCATCTGCGCGCTGCTTGATTTTTTTCTTTCTGAAAAAGCGCTGTACGACTTCTGCGTAGCGGTCTATATCCAAAAGTTGCGAATCGTTCATCGCTTTATAAGTCAGGAAAACGCCTATCGGGAATAAAACCATAGAGGGCACCCAGGCCGCAGCTGCAGCCGGCAGAAAATGTGCCTCTGCAATTTTCCGGCAAAAGATGGTCAGGATGATGAAAACGATGAAAAAGATGATGGACACGAGAATGGGATATCCAAAACCGCCTTTTCGGATGATGGCGCCCATGGGTGCGCCGATGAAGACAAACAGGAAGCATGCCATCGCGATGCTGTACTTCATATACAGGTCATAGATGTGTTTAATCCTCGATTCGTCCATACTGTCGAGAGAACGTTGTGCGGATTCTGCCTGGCTCAAAAGGGTGCGGGCGAAGGACCGGGCGCGGTCAAAAACCCGTTGCCGCTCAAAATCCGGCTTGGAGGCAAAATAGGCGTCCATGGTCGGAAAATCGGTTAACCCAAGGACTTTGATGGTATCTTTTGGATTTCTCAGCTGGCGGGAAACGGTATCGGATTGAATGGCCTTCCCGCGGGCAACGATGCTGCCTTTCGCTACAGGCGTGGTTTTGAGTAAGGTGTCTGCAATGCGCTGCTCTCTTTTTTTCATAGCAGCAGCGGCATCTGCTGAAACATTAACGCGGACTTTGGTCGTAGTATCTGGGTTGGGACGGGCATTTTGCTCCCGGATGCGCAGGCGGGCGCGAATGGAGTCCTGCACCTTAAGTTCTTCCGGCGTTTCGGCCTGTCCAATCAGGGTGCTGTCGTCCTGAATCAGGAAAAAAGCCGTCGCCATATTGGCCGCAAAAGTATTGGCGCGGCGATCCATACGCCCGGTTATGGAATCTATAGCCACCTGAAGTTCTCCGATGCTGAGCATGGAGCGATTTTGCTTGAACAGTTCTTCGTCCGAGCGCTTGATCTCGAACTGAGACATGTCGAACACTTTGGTCCATTCCTTAAACGACGTGCGGACAAAAGCCTGAGAGTTGCCGCGGGATGAAGCACCGGGCTGCGCCTCCACATACTGCGTACCGTCGTGCAGTTTCATCACAAAGAGCTTGCCGTCGGGCGAAGCAAACATTTCACCGTCTTTCGCAACAATCTGGTTGATCTGGTCTTTCCGGTGACTCGACTGGTCGTATATGAGCACATTTTTGATGCTGCGCCCATCGCTGCCTTTTTCACCGATAAAAATGGAAAATCCCTCAAAAGCGTCGTTGAAAGCGCCGTCTTCCAGGCGCAGGGTTGGTTTTTGGTTGGTAATATCGAACATGCGCGAGCCAAATTTGAGGTTGGCTGCCGGTATGAGGTTGTTGGAACAATAGTAGGAAGCCACGGTGGCGCCAATAGCGAACAACATGATGGGGCGCATGACCCGCAGCAGCGAAATACCCGCCGATTTCATGCTCGACAATTCATAGCGTTCAGCGCTGTTGCCCAGCACCATTACCGAAGCGATGAGCACCGCAATGGGCAGCGACATGGGCACCACGCCCACGCACTTGTAGGCCAGCAGTTCCACAATTTCAAGCATGCTGAGCCCCTTTCCGGCGATGTCGTCAATGTAAATCCACAGCGTTTGCATGATGAACACGAAGGCCGCGATCAAAAACATCACAAAAAAAGGCGGCACAAAAGCCTGCACAATCATCCGGTCAATTCGCTTCATGCCTGGTTTAGATGTTAGATCTTAGATCTTAGATCTTAGATGTTAGATTTGAGATATTAGACTTCTACAACGTTTTATACCCGGGTAAAGATAGGCGCTTGGCAGGATTTTTTTGAGAGAAGGGTTGAAAACTGCACTGCCGGACAATTTGAAGCGAGCTACGGGTGAACTTCGGAACACTGTTCCTTAATTAAAAATGAGCAGAATAATGGGTTTTGAAAAAGCTTTACTCAGTCAAAACGGGGTTTCACGAACTCAACACGGGGTTTCATCATTTTTTTCAGTATTGGACTGGTAATTGACTTAATATTGTAAAAATTAAGATTTTATATAAAATATTCACTAACAAATTTATAATTCCACTGACATGAAAAACACATTCACTATCGTACTGATTTTGGCAATTGCCTATTGCCCTTTGGTTGCACAGACTCCAGATTCCACATTTGGAATGCCCGGTTCTTTTGTGCCTTTTGACGGAACAGACCAGCCCGGGGTTACCGGTTGTGATTTTGGCAGCCGCCAGGATCGCGCCTATTCTACCCTCCATCTAAGTAATGGTAAAATTATACTGGCAGGTCATACGAGTGGTCAGGATGGAACCGATTTTGCCCTCGTTCGGCTATTTTCCAACGGGCAATACGATTTGGATGCCGGCCCACAAGGGCAAATCCGGATTGATTTGGGTTATACCAACGACAGTTGCCTGATTGCTGCCCTTTGTCCCGACCAAAAAATATTGATGGGAGGTTGCACCATACTACCGGGACAAAACGGCTATGTCAATCTGATTGTAAAAGTGGATACTGATGGCCAGCCCGATCTCAGCTTTGGAAACGGAGGACAGGTTTTGCTTGATTGGCCATCGGCCTATGAAATGGTGACCAGAATTATTCTCTTCCCCGATGGCAGGGCGCTCGTTGCAGGGAATGCCTTCTATGGCGCCTCCATTCATTTCCCGGACTCCGCTGCTTTTTTCATCGCCCGATTGATGCCCGATGGTCAGTTGGATGGCACTTTCGGAGAAAATGGAGTTCTTTTTCAGCGGTTTAATCCGACCTGTTCTATTTCCCTGTTGGAAGATATTGGAGTGGATGCTGAAGGACGGATTATTGTAACAGGTGGATTATACGGTTCCTACCCAGGGGAAATAGACGGTATTGCTACCTGTTATTTGCCTGCTGTTCCGGTATGTCGCTATTTGCCCGACGGGCCGCTTGATCCCACTTTTGGAGAAGGGGGTATTGTGCGATTGACCAATACATCAGGGTGGGCGAATGCTTTACATATCGAAGAAAGTGGGAAAATCGTGTTGGCAGGCGTGCACGCAAGGTCGCCATTTGAACATTACGCCTTTGCTGCCCGGTTGATGCCCGATGGCGCTCCCGATGCTACTTTTGGCGAAAACGGTTTTTATGAAACCTATATTTATAATTTGTTGTCAAGCCCGCCAGGGTTTCGCGGGATTTTAAAAACAAGCGCCGGATATTATCTGAGCTATTGGAACAAACTATACAGCGACCCTTCACCTGCCGGCCTCGTGCGGCTGACGGAGAATGGTGAACTCGATACGACTTTCGGGACAGCACAAAGCTCCAACGGAATGGGTTTCAGGTTGAATGATTGGTTGCATGCGCCTGTAAACATCCAACACATCAGCACTACGGATTCAGAAAGCATTTTTCTTACCGGAACTTACCGCTTGTCGGGCCACGAGAGTATGATGATCGCTAAACTCAAGCTCGGAACAGTGGTGGCGGTAGAAGCCCCGTCCGTACAAGAGATGAAGGTTTTTCCCAATCCGGTTCAAAGCAGAAAGTTATTCCTTGATTGTACCGGGACAGATCAAACGAGTTCTTCTACGCTCCAATTATTTGATCTTTTTGGAAGGGTGGTTTTTCACCAAATAATTACCTTGATAGAAGGCACCAATGAAGTGGAGCTGCCGGATATTCCGAATGGGACTTATGTGCTGGAGATAACCGGAACGAATTTCAGGCGGATGGCGAAAATTATTGTTCAATAACGGCCATCACTCCACTTCCCCCTCAATCACCAGCAACTCGGCCTTCCTTTGCCCATGCAAATAAACCCGGAGTTTTTTGTAAAAATACCCAATATCGCGGGCGTCGTATTCCACCGAAATGATGCCAACTGAATCGGCAGGAACCGGCTCGTAGGACCAATCGGGTACCGTGCAGCCACAAGAGGTACGTACATTGTCGACAATGAGGGGCGCTCCGCTGACATTGCGGTAGCGAAATTCGTGGGTGCTTCTTTTGTGGTGTTTGAGAACGCCGAAATCGTGTTCGGTTGGCCCAAGCCAAACCACTTTCGATACGGCATCGGGCGGGGTAACCCACAAAGAAATCGAAACCAGAAGATACAACATGTTGTTTTATTTTATTCAAAACTGGAAACCAAAAAGATAACGCAAAAGTGGCGCAATGTGGATAAAATCTTCCTGAAAAATTTGCCGCTACGATCATTATTGGGGTACTTTACACATTCCGGTCCCCAAGCTCTCAAGGGGGCATTTGCGTACTGCTCTTGAATTTGAGCTTAATTAACGAATAACCAGCTATCATCATCACTAACGACCTGCTGACTCCTTTTTTGGAGCCGGCGGAATGATTTTTTACCATGCCAGAATTCGTACACCTACATTGCCACACTCAATACTCACTGCTCGACGGCGCCGCTGATATCGGGACGATGATGGACAAAGCCGTTCGGGATGGCCAGAAAGGCGTAGCGCTTACCGACCACGGCAATATGTTCGGCGCGTTCAAATTTGTGGCAGAAGCAGCCAAACGCAAACTCAAACCCATTGTCGGTTGCGAATTTTACTTAGTGGAAGACCGCCATAAAAAAGCGTTTTCCCGTGCCAACGGCGAGCACGACAACCGCTACCACCAGTTGTTGCTGGCAAAAAACAAAACCGGGTACGAAAACCTGTCCAAGCTTTGTTCCCTGGGTTTTATTGAAGGCTTATACAGTAAATTCCCGCGCATCGATAAGGAACTCATCGAAAAATACCACGAAGGTTTGGTCGCAACCAGTTGCTGCATCGGCGCCGAAGTGCCACAAGCCATCCTTCACGGCAAACTTGAAGAGGCTGAGCAAAAGCTGCGCTGGTGGCTCGATATTTTTGGCGAAGATTATTACATAGAATTGCAGCGCCACCGCGGCCTCGAAAACATAGACGAACTCGGCGTCAGTCAGGAAGACGTCAACCAAAAACTGCTGGAATTCGCCAAAAAGTACAACATCAAAGTTATTGCCACCAACGACTCCCACTATGTAGATGAAGACGACTGGCAGCCGCACGACATCCTCCTGTGCGTGAATACCAACAGCCTGGTTGAAGAAACCAACCGTTTCCGTTTTCCCAGTTCCGACTTCTATTTTAAGACCCAGGAACAAATGGGGGCTTTGTTTCACGACGTGCCGCAGGCCCTCGACACAACGATGGAGATCTTCGACAAGATCGAAGAGATCAAACTGGTGCGGGACGTCTTGCTGCCGGCCTTTCCGGTGCCTGCAGGTTTTGCGTCTCAGGACGATTACCTGCGTCACCTCACTTACGAGGGCGCCAAAAAGCGCTACGGCCAGATCACCCGAGAAGTGGAGGAGCGCCTGAATTTTGAACTGGAGGTCATCCGCAATTCCGGCTATCCCGGCTACTTCCTCATCGTGCAGGATTTCACCAATTCAGCGCGAAAAATGGGCGTTGCCGTAGGGCCGGGACGTGGATCGGCAGCAGGTTCAGCGGTAGCTTACTGCATCGGCATCACCAATGTCGACCCCATCAAATATAAGCTGCTGTTTGAGCGCTTTCTCAACCCGGAGCGCGTTTCCATGCCCGATATTGACATTGACTTCGATGATGAAGGAAGGGATAAAGTCATCAACTACGTCATCGATAAATACGGCCGCAACCAGGTTGCTCAAATTGTGACCTACGGCACTATGGCCGCCAAACTGTCGCTGCGCGATGTGGGCCGGGTGATGAACGTGCCGCTCTCTGAAGTGGATCGCGTATCCAAAAGTTTTCCGCAGCACCTCAAAGCTACCCTGAAAGGCGTGCTTGCTTCCGGCGATGTGGACGCCAAGCTCAAAGGCGACCTGAACGGCGAAGAGCTGGAAAGGGCCTATCGTTTCCGCGACCTCGCTGCAGGAGAAGACGACATCGGGCAGATGATCCGAACGGCTATGAAACTGGAGGGATCCATACGCAACACGGGCATACACGCCTGCGGGGTGGTCATCACTCCCGATGAAATCACCAAGTATGTGCCGGTGAAAGTGGACAAAGAATCGGACATGCTGGTGACGCAATTTGACAACAGCGTGGCTGAAAGCGCCGGTCTGCTGAAAATGGACTTCCTTGGCTTGCGCACTTTGAGCATTATTAAGGATGCCATAAAAATGATCCGCGTTAATCACGGTGTGGACATTGATGTGGACAGCATCCCCCTTGATGATGAAGAAACCTACAAGCTGTTTCAGCGCGGTGATACGGTCGCGATTTTCCAGTATGAAAGTCCCGGCATGCAAAAATACATGAAGGAACTTGTCCCCACGACCTTTGAAGACCTCATTGCCATGAACGCCCTGTACCGCCCGGGGCCACTGGAATACATCCCCAATTTCATCGCACGCAAACACGGCCGGGAAGCAATCACCTACGATTTGCCGGCGATGGAGGAATATCTGGAGGATACTTACGGGGTGTGTCTCTCCGGAGACACACTGGTCTATGACGCGACAACCGGCGCCCGGGTTCGGATTGATGAACTGGAAGGCGCTGTTGGAGATTTTTACGTGCAGGGTGTGGATCAGCATCTGCAAAGCCGGCGTGCACGAATGACCCATTGGATATGCAATGGCAAGCGCGAAGTACTAAAAGTTAAGTTAAAAAACGGAGCCCTCATAAAAATGACTGCCAACCATCAGGTGCTCACTGAACAGGGTTGGCTCGAAATTGGCTCCCTAAAACCGGGAGATTACCTTGCCACACCCCGAAAATTAGAAGTTTCGGAAGAGCAGGTTGGAGATCGCAACAAACTCAGGGTACTCGCTTATTTGCTGGCAGATGGTTCGCTTTCCGGAAAAAGCGCCACAGCTGATTTTATCTCTAAAGACCAGCGCTTAATTGACGCTTACCAGAGCAGTCTTGAAGCTTTTGAATCGTTAGCCCCGCGTACTTTACAGCAAGTGCGCGAGGTTACACAGGTTATGGTTGCCGGCGTTGACAAAACCCACTACCATCAAACCAATAGCCTGGTCGCTGCATTGCGCGATTGGAATTTAAAAACAAAAACAGGCGGCTGTCGCTCAGACGAAAAATTTGTGCCGGATTTTGTTTTTGGCTTGAATCATCAGGATATCGCCTTCTTTTTGGCTGCTTTATGGGATTGTGACGGCCACATTGGTGAAAAGCTTTGCCATTTCAAGACCATTTCATACCGATTGGCTCATGATGTCAGTACACTGTTGTTGCGTTTAGGCATCTATTCTACCCTTTACGAATCCAGATACTACAACAACCGCCGGAATCAGGAAATGACGGCCTATCAGCTTACGGTTTACGATTTAAAATCATTTGCTAAAGCGATTGCCCCGCATTTGGTTACGAAAGCCATGCCTAATCGGCATTTTAGCGGAGAGGAGCAAAAAGATACCCTTGATCGTGGACTATTTGTGGAAGAACTGGAGTCTGCATGGGCAGGATCGGGGCGTGAACTCCAGGCAGCGTATGGATTTGACCGCCAGCACCTTTTACCCAAAAATCTTAATCGGCCCCGCATCGCCATACAAGCGGTAAAGCCTTTGACGGACGAATTAGAATTACCTGCTACAAGCAGGAGGAAGAACGTCCGCTGGGAGGAAATCGAATCCATCGAACCGGCAGGAAAAGAGCTGGTTTACGATATTACGGTTGAAGGCATCCACAACTTTATCGCCAACAACATCATCGTGCACAATTGTGTCTACCAGGAACAGGTTATGCTCTTGTCCCAAAAACTCGCCGGTTTCTCCAAAGGCCAGGCCGACGTTTTGCGAAAAGCCATGGGAAAAAAGCAAAAGTCTGTGCTGGATGCGATGTACCCTAAATTTGTGGAAGGCGGCACAGCCAACGGCCATCCCGATAAGGTGCTCGAAAAGGTCTGGAAAGACTGGGAAGCATTTGCTTCGTATGCTTTTAACAAATCGCACTCGACCTGCTATGCCCTGGTCGCTTTTCAAACGGCCTACCTCAAAGCGCACTACCCCGCGGAGTTCATGGCTTCGGTGCTGACCCACAACAAGAGCAACCTGTCGGACATCACTTTTTTCCTGCAAGAGTGCAAACGCATGGGGATCCCGGTGTTGGGCCCCGACATCAATGAAAGTATTTCTGATTTTTCGGCCAACAAAAAAGGAGAACTCCGTTTCGGCCTGTCAGCGTTGAAAGGGGTTGGAGAAGGTCCGGTAGAAGAAATTTTGCGCGAGCGCGAAAAAAATGGCCCTTTCCTCAATATTTACGATTTTATGAGGCGGCCCAGCACAGGCGCCATCAATAAAAAAGTGACTGAAAGTCTGGCGCTTGGCGGCGCTTTCGACAGTTTTGAAGACCTCGATCGGGCCCAATACTTTGCCCCTTCTGAAAAATACGACACTTTTCTGGAGCACCTCATGCGCTACGGCAGCGCATACCAGTCGCAAAAAGCCATGGCTTCCAGTTCCTTATTCGGTTCTTCAGACGAGGGTTTGATTCCGGAACCCCCGGCGCCAAAATGCCCCCCCTGGAGCCTGATTGAGCGGCTGACCCGTGAAAAAGAAGTAACGGGGATTTTTATCAGTGGCCACCCGCTGGATGACTATCGACTTGAAATAGAGCATTTTGTTACCTGCCCTCTGGATCAGGTAGATCAAAATCAGCATAAAAGCATGCTGAATCTGGCCGGCATGGTATCATCGGTACGTCATGCTGTGAGCAAAAACGGCAATGGCTGGGGGATTTTTGAAATCAGCGATTTTGCCGGCAAAATGGAGTTAAAGCTTTTCGGCGACGATTATCAGAAATTCAAGCACCTCTTCGAACCGGGTAAAGCTCTGTTCCTTAAAGGCGCTTTTCAAAGAGGCTGGAGAGGCGATGAACTGGAATTCAAACTCAAGGAAGCCCGTCTGCTGGAGGGTACCGGGGAAAGCCTGACCGAATCCATCACGCTGAAAATCGCACTGGATGCCCTCACCATGGAAATGGTGGACAATATCGACGATCTGTGCAAACGCTACAAAGGCAAACAACGCCTGCGTATGGAGTTAATTGACCGAACCAATCGACTGAAATTAAGCATGATAGCAAAGGGAAGAACCGTCAAAGCCAACAATGAATTTATTGAAGAGATTTCCAAATTGGGCCTGGAGTATAAAGTAAACTAAGCCCGCTGGCTGGCTAATCTCCCCATGACCTTGCACACGATCGAAAAAAAACCGGATCGTGTGCAACCAAATAGGCGCATCTCCGTAGAATCTGTTATCACAACCCATTCCGATTTCCATTCCGATTTTTACGCTAAAAAATAACTAAGAGAGGCATCTACATTCCAAACTCATCAGTTGGCATATTTTTGAATTATTATAATTATCTACCCGTATGATGAACACTTGGAACTTTATTGACAACATTTTCACAAACAAAGTTGACCGGGCCATTGCAGTTCTGGAGGCGCTTTCGGGCGATAGTGGAAGTCAGGTTATGGATTTCCTTCTGGAGCACGGTAATGCTTCAGAATTGGATCTCCTTGTGCAAACAAGGCTGGAGGCTACAGCTCTGGAAAACTTACTCGGAATGCTGCACGAGTATGGTGTGTTGTTGTCAGAACACAGCAACGGCGGCGTTGCATACCGGGTAAATCGGGCCAAAATCGGCCGTATTCGTCAACTGGTTGCACAACTGAACTAAATGATTCAGTACATGCACCGGTTTAGCTCGGGCGAGGCAGCGGACGTTATTACCCTTCATAACGTCAACCAGTCTCGCCCGATGCTATTTTATGTGTGGATAGCATCGAAAATTAGTCTTCTTTCCTTTCCAGATTCAACTGCCCGTAATAGGCGGTGTCTATATCTTTCAGTGCTTTAACAGCATAGGTTATCTGGCCCGTATGGTAGGAAAAATGTTCTACGACATGCACCAGTATACTCAGACCGCTTTCCTCAAATACCTGAACCGGGTGCAAACGGATCAAATCTTCCGGTTTCAAATGATCCAGTACAACGTTGATGTCAGCCACCAGAACATCCAGGTCTTCCAGCATTTTTTGTGTCGGCACTGGTCCTCTTTCATCAAATTCAGCCTGGCGCAGGCGTCGATCAGGGGCTTTGCCCAATCCCGACACGATCCATTGCCGTGCGTTACCGCAAAGGTGCAGCACCAGATTTCCAATGCTGTTGGAATTGCCGTTTGGCCGGTACCAGATTTCCTGCTCGTTTAGCTGTGCCAGACACTTTTTTATTCTCGGAATCGATTCCTCAAAAAGACGACGCCTGGTTTCAGCAACCAGTGCATCTCTGAATTGTTGATCGTAGCTCATGTTATTGATTGGATGATTTGGTAACCCCGCTTGGGCGGGACAAGTCTTGAAAACTTGAAGATGGTGCGAATTTTCAAATTATCAAATCATCAAATTTTCAAATCATTCGTGCCGGATGGCATCTACAGGCGTCAGTCGGGCTGCTTTACGCGCCGGGTATACGCCAAAAATAATGCCGACCAGGATGGCGACTACAACGACGATGACCAGGGTCCTGTAGTCGAAGGCTGCATAAAAAGGAACTTTGGTGAGCGAACGAATGATGGGCGTAACACCCAGGGTCATGACCATACCCAATACAAATCCTGTCAAACTGCCTGCAAGTGAAATCACCATAGATTCCGCTAAAAATTGCATGGAAATATCACTGCGTCTGGCTCCTGTTGCTTTGCGAATGCCAATTTCACGGGTGCGCTCCGTCACGGACATGAGCAGTACATTCATGACGCCAATACCCCCCACCAAAATAGCAATGCCCGTAATCAGTCCCATCACAAGTTTGAACAACAGGATGCCTTTGCTGATTTGATCCACGCGAACATCGTTGGTCATGACTTCAAATCCAGCTTTTCCGCCGGCCACTTTGGCATCCAAAAACGCGAGTAACTCGGTTTTTAAAGCGGGAACATCTTCCACTTTGTTGGCCTGTATCAATAATTGAGGCGGTTTGGCATTCAGCGTGGCCGTATCCAGCAGGTGCATGGGCATGGCAGCTCTTGGGATTTCGTCTTTTTCGTCCGCAGCCAGAATGCCAATGACGCGCATGGTTTGCTTGTTGAATACAACTTGCCGGTTGAGGAGGCTTTCAACGGTGCTTCCGGCAGCCAGTTTATCCGCCAAAGCCCATGAAAGCAGCAGAACGGAATCTTTTTGTGCCATATCTTCGGCAGTGAACATCCGGCCATGAGCAAGCGTCGCTTCTTTTACATCCAGATCGCCGGCAAAAGCAATAACCAATGCAGGCTTACTGACCGTATCGTCTTTCAGTGTTATCATTCCACTGAGGTTGGTTTGCAACATCAGACGGGCGCGCCCCTGCATGCTTTGTTTTAAGGCAGCAAGGTGCATAGATTCAAGCATTGGGGTTTTTTCTTTATTGATCCAGACGCCGTCTATCTGCTGGCGGGTAATCGGAGAAGCCTGAATGGCCTGGACATTCGTTGTTCCTGAAACCTGCTCCCGTCCGAATTTTTCCATCCCGTCTCCCAATGCAAGAATAGAAACCAGTGCGGCCACACCAATGACAATGCCGAGAGTCGACAACAAGGTGTGAAAAAGATTGGCGCGCAGCGTCTGGAAAGCAATGCCAGCCGAAGAACGTAGAGATTGGAACATGCGCTTTGAATTTTTTTTGCAAAGTGCGGGTTATTGAAACTTCAACATTCATTTATTGGAGGAAAATCCGCGAAACGTAGATAAAGAGAGCAGAACCAAGCACATTCGGATAATTAAGGGAAGGGAAACATTCGCCCCCGCTTGTTGTTTCCCACTGACATTAAGTTCCAAATTGGTCAAAAAAGTGCATCTTTACCGCCCGGTATCCATCAAGGGAAGAAAGACCGAAATGCAATATTACTATGGAAACCATTAAGCAAAAACAGACCGCAGAGACCATCAAGCGGCACTTCAGCATAATTCTTCAGGAAGAAGGCGGTTATATTTATGGCCGCGAAGTCATGGTAACCGTCACTCAAGTCCGCATGACGCCCGACCTGAGCCTTGCAAAGATTTATCTCAGCATTTACAATACTGAAAATAAGCAAGCGCCCATCCTCCAGCTTCAGGAAGAACAAGTTCGACTCCGCCAGGCCTTAGCCTATCGGGTGCGCAAGCAAATGCGAAGGGTACCGGACATTGCATTTTTCATGGATGACACCCTGGATGAAATGTACCGTGTGGATGAGATTTTTGAACGCCTGCGCCGCGAAGGCCAAATGGGGGAAGAAGAATAGCGCTCTAGTCGTGTGGAAATACGGTTCCCGCCATTTCCATAGAACGCATCAAAGCATCCATATTGATTCCGGTAGCTTGCTGTTCCTCCTGAAAATAATATATCATATTCTCAGTGGGCATGTTGCCGGTCAGGTCGTCCTTGGCCATAGGACAACCGCCATAGCCTTTAAGGGCGCCATCAAAGCGCCGGCACCCATTTTTCCAGGCCGCCAGAATTTTTTCTTTCCAGGCATGCGGTAGCGTATGAAAATGAGCTCCGAATTCAATATCGGGATAATGCGGAATAAGGTTTGCAAATAAATAGCTGATGTTTTCCGGATTAGCGACGCCGATGGTGTCTGACAGCTGGAAAATACGAATACCCATCTCCACCAGCACATCAACCCATTTCTGCACGATCTCCACATTCCACGGGTCTCCGTAAGGATTTCCAAAGCCCATTGAAATATAAAGTACCATCGTTTTATTGTGTTTCAGACAGATGTCCTGAATTGCTTTCACCCGCTCTACCGATTCTTCGATGGTCGCATTTGTATTCCGCAACTGGAAAGTCTCAGAAATAGAAAAAGGGTACCCGAGGTAAGTAATTTCATCAAATTTGGCAGCATCGGCAGCACCACGTTCATTGGCAATAATGGCTAAAAGCTTGGAAACAGTCGTGCTTAAATCCAGTTGGCTGAGAACAGCGGCCGTATCCTGCATTTGCGGAATGGCTTTGGGAGACACAAAGCTTCCAAAATCGAGGGTATCAAATCCTACCTTGAGCAGTTGATTAATATAAGCCGCTTTGACTTCTGTAGGGATAAATGTTTTGATGCCTTGCATTGCATCGCGGGGGCATTCTATCAATTTAATCATACAAAATTACCGGTTTGAGTGCTGACCTTATGGGCAAAAATAGACCTTTTTAGATACATTGCTATCCTTAGTTTTGTTTCCTGTTTTCAAAAACGGCTGCCGGAACACGCGAAAGCAGCTACCTTTGCGAAAAGGAAAATTGCCCAAACAATCGGGCAATCCCAACGTTTCAACATAAAAAACAGGATTCAATGATAAAAAATAAAGGCATTGCCACCCTATTCGGATTTATCCTGGCAGGTCTCGGCTTCTTGTCCATCATTCTGAGCATGATCGGTTTGAAATTTTCCTTCCTCATGTGGCTGGACGCGCCAGGGAGTCTGTTTGGATTTGTGGCCAAAATTGCCATGATTCTGGTGGGTTTCGTCATCATTTATCTGACAACCACAAACAGCGGTGATGAGGACGATGATTAATGCCGCGGCAAGTCACTCAGCGGTTTAAACATCCAGTCCAGGGTTCTTTTGCTGTAATTGTAATTCAGAATTAAGACCTGATCGGGGGCAAAAGACCTGACATAGTCGGGCGCGTATTGCGCATCTACACTGTTGTTGATGCCGGATCCCAACATCCAGATTCCTTCCGGCGTCTGTTGTGCATATTTTTTCGCACGCATGCCCAGATCGCCTCCGACCAATACCACCTGAATGCCGCGCTGTTGCACCGCTGTCAACCACGGATACACCATTTGGGTCAAATTGGATGCGGAGTCGCAGGTAGCCCAAATCGGAATCGTTGTGCCGTTAAAAGCGTCTGCCGGATTACCTGGTACGTCTGTTTTATATTCATTCAACAGGCCGTGATGGTGCAAAATGACCAGGTGGGAAGCTTTTTGAATGCTGTCTGCCACGTTTTTTATCAACGCAATTTGAGCAGCTTTTGCTTCGCAATCTTCCTGTGGCGGCGAAGAGGGGTAATACCAGAACAAATTGGTATTCAGCACCAGTAGACAGTAGCCGTCCTGCCAGCTGGCATAAAAATCGGGTTTGCCCGTATGCACTCGAATGCTGTCCGTATTTCCGAATAGCACATCGTGATTGCCCCATGTCCAGTGGGTGTGTTCAGACCGCAGATGAAAAAGGCTGTCTAAGTATAGGAGTGTTGAGGGTGATTTGGTGGTTTGGCCGCAAACGTCGCCTCCCAGCCAGATCTGATCGTATTTTGAGAAATCAAGAGCCTCAACCCGCGGGTCTACGCGGTCACCGGCACGCCAGTCGTAAGGATGCCCCAGAAAAAGGATGTGTTGGGAAGCATCCTTTTCACAGCTTTGCAGGAAAAACACCGCTGCAAGTATAAAGAACAGGTTTGAGCAGTAACGTGGCATGGTCTGAATCATTCCCTCTGGTATCACCGGGTTATTGAATAGTTTAGGGTGCGACATTATTGCCCGTTTTTTTGATCGGCAATGCAAGTTCCATCAGCAAAAGCCTCCAAAGCAAGCGCCGCTTTTTGGCGAATTATTTTCAAATCGGGAGAAGGGGCGGAACTGCGGTATGCTGCAGCAATCCTGCGGGCAAATCTACGGCTCATTTCCCAATCCAGTTCGAATTTCCCATAGGAGTCTGTCCGGTATACCCAGGCCATTAGCCCCATTTCCCTCACATCATACATCGTTTCAGAATCGCTCAGGGAAAAACTTTCCCAAAAGATCAGTTCGGGATCGCCATCACCATTCAGGTCTTCTGCCCACGGCAAGCCAGCTCTTTCAAAGCCTTGAAGGCTCCTCCATCCCCCGGTGCTTGTTTCCAGACAAAGTCCACGAACGGGTTCTTGTTTTTCTGAGGCGATAACAGCCACGGTTATCGTCCAATAGCGCCCGCTGCCTGCAGGCCCGTCTGCAACCAGCATCAAGTCGTAGGATTTGCCCATATGTCTTTTCCAGGCGTCAGAAGCGGGCGTATTGCATTCAACAGCGTCTGGATTAGCGGCCACAAAGCCTTTTTCAGGCAAATGCAGCGTCAGCCATGGAGGATTCATCCGACACTTTTCCAGTGAACTTTCCGGTGCGACTTGCTGCCTGGATGTTGTCGAATTTTTATGGCAAGCGCCGAAAAAGAGCGCCAGGACAAGAAGAGCAGACAAGGGTTTTAGCATGGAATGTCGTTTTTGGTCAATGATCCGGAGCGTTTCCCTGAAGTCCGCCCGTATGAATGGCCATGAGGGTACTTCCTGGTGCAAAATATCCTTTTTCGATCAAATCGAACAGGCCAAAAAACAACTTGGCTGTATAAACCCGGTCTAGTTGGAAGCCGTGTTCGAGATGAAAAGCATCCATAAATGCAAATAATTCAGGAGTGGTTTTGGCGTAGCCGCCAAAATGATAGTGCTCCTGAATTTCCCAAAGCTCAGAGGCATCCGGTACATACATTGAAAGCAACTGGGCCACTGTTTCCTGCATGAACCCGCCTTTGAGTGCAGAAAAGCCAATCGCCTTAGCTTCCCCATTCAGCTCGGCAATCATGCCTGCCAGCGTGCCGCCGGTGCCGCTGGAGACGCAATAATAGTCAGGCAGGGTTTCTGCGCATTGCAGTCTTATTTCTGTTATCAGGTCACGACAACCATCCAGTGCGGGTTTATTGGTGCCGCCTTCCGGTAAAACATAACAATCGCCGTACTTTTCCAGCAAATCGGCCAGGAAACGAGGGTCGTTTTTTTGCCGGAATTCGCTGCGGCTGATGTAATGCAATTGCATACCCTGCGCTTCCGCCAGGCGCAGGGTAGGACTTGGTTCAGGCGGTTTTTCTCCCCTAATGACACCAATGGTTTCAAAACCAAAAGCCTCGCCTGCTTCGGCTACTGCGGCGATGTGGTTGGAAAAAGCGCCTCCGAACGTCAGCAGGCGTTTTTTGCCCAACCTCCGGGCTTCGATCAGGTTGTGCTGCAGTTTCCGCCATTTGTTGCCACAGAAGCCTCCATTTTCAGACAAACGAAGCAAGTCGTCACGTTTGACCAGCAAACGGACGCCTTTTCCGGTCAGAAGTTGCGATTGCAATTCCTGCACCGGACTTGGCGGATGTCTGAGAAGGATTGAAAGGGATTGCAAGGGTTTTATTGTCTCCTATTTAGTGTCTATCCATTTAGTCCGTGTCTGTTCTTTAGGGTTCGAGAGCAAGGCACGCGAAGACCCCAAAAACAGAAGTTTACTCGCGTAAATGACTGTTTTTGGGGTCGAGCGTAACGCAGCTATCGGACTCTAAAGACAGACACTATTTAGAGCTTATTCACCAGCTTCAAAATCTTCTCCCGATCGCGATCAAGGTCATAGGCAGCGCCATTGACCACAATGAATTTGGTTTCGCCGTCTTTTTGAATGTACAGGCTTGGGTTTCCGCTCATGCGAACATTGTTGTTTTCCTTTC
This sequence comes from uncultured Saprospiraceae bacterium, assembly GCA_937926205.1. GTDB lineage: Bacteria > Bacteroidota > Bacteroidia > Chitinophagales > Saprospiraceae > JABWAJ01. Next base: position 14,704 of record CALEYL010000028.1, on the reverse strand, counting down.
CTTTGCCTGCCTGAATAAGTCGGAAAGGCAGCCTGGCAAATCTCGCTTTTGAACCAAGGTCGGAAACAAAAATTTCAGTATAGCCGTCTTTGAGCAATTGAATAGGGTCGAGCCTGGCCAGTTCAGAAGCCGATTTGAGTGTGGCAGCATACGTTTTGCCAGGAAAAGCCTGCATACCGCGGGCATCGACCGTTTGATAAGCATGAAAAATAGAAAGGTCGCCGATATCAGCAATCTGGCTACGGTAGTAAAAGTCGCGGTTGCCGTTGTAGCTGATTTCATCATTGCGAAAACCGATATCAACGGTATAAAGCGCACCTTTGAAGTCAATTTCCACTTCACGTACCAGCAGGTCAAAGAAGTTGCCGCTGCCATTAAAAGGGATGGATTCATAAACGTCCATGCCCACCGATTTATAACTTTGGGTAGCAATGGCATCCAGTGCCGAAAGGAGCAGTGCAAAATGCAGGCGCCGGATTTCCTGCTTGTCTTCATCTTCTGCCAGACCACCGGATTCGATGAGCACCGTGCTTGTTCCCCATTTTTGAATGTTGTCGCCAAAAGCGCGCGGTTCAAAGGAATCGCTGTAACGCCCTACTTGCCCGGGTATGTATTCCTGAAGAATGTTGTTCATCACCCCAATAAGATGCATGGCGTTTCCACGAATGGCATTGACATCTTTGGCGTAATTATAGGCTGGCGCGAGGAAAGAAAACGTTGCCGTTTTGCCGGCTCCGGCGCTGTAATAACGATTCTGGTCGTGCAGGTTAAAGCCCCAGTCTGCTTTCAGTTCATCGCGAACCCGTTTCAGTAATTTTGCTTCCGGAGTTTGCAAACGTGCAGCATCTCTGTTGAGGTCAATGTCTATAGCATTCCGGCGTTTAAACCGTTCGGCGCCATCGGGATTGAGCAAGGGGATAAAGGTTATGGTCAGTTCTTTCTTCAAACGTTCGCGCAGGGCATTGAACTGGTCGTCACGGGTCATGAAATTAAAAATATCCATGAGGGCCATCGTCGCCGAAGCTTCATCACCGTGCATTTGCGACCAAAGCAATACCTGTACCGGTCCATTCCCGATTTGAACTTTATAAATATCGCGGCCTTCCATGGATTGGCCGGCTTTTTCAGTACGGAAAGGCGCTTTTAATTTCTGCACCAAAGGCATGATGTCCGAATGCTTAAACCGACGGCCTTTAATGGTGCTTTCGCGGTAGAGTTCGTATTTGTCGTAAAGCTGCCGATGCAGTTTTTCCCCGCTTATGCCTTGCGTGGCAGGGGCAGCAGGCTTGGGGTTGGTTTGAGAGTGCGAGTTTTCGCAGGCGACGATGGTCAGGAAGCAAAGCACAAAAAACAAGGTGCGCATGGCAGTGAATTTAAATAGGAACGACTTTAATAAGGAGCTTAAATGTGTTTCAACTCGTCCGGCAGGTTGTAAAAAGTCGGATGGCGGTACACTTTGTCGTTTGCTGGATCGAACAAAGACTCGCTTTCATCCGGATTGGAAGCAGTAATGTGAGCAGATTCGACTACCCAGATGCTGACGCCTTCATTCCGACGCGTGTAAACATCCCGGGCATTTTCAATAGCCATCTCTGCGTCAGCTGCATGAAGACTGCCAACGTGTTTGTGATTCAGTCCGCTTTTGCTGCGAATAAAAACCTCCCACAGGGGCCAGTTTTTTTTGTTTTTTAATGCTTCCATGGATCAGTTGTCTGTTTTAAGGGACTGGATGATGGCCCGGACTTCTTTAACCTCTGCCAAAAGAGCCTCTTCGATGCCCATTGACTATCTGTTTTGATAAATCAAATCCAATTCTTTTTCAAATTTAATGGAATTTTCTCGCTTAGCAAATTGCACATAATAGCGAATGAAGTCCGATCACGCCACACGGGTATTTTGATTTTCTGCTTCCTCGCGGGCGCGCCTTTTCTCCGCATATACCATAGACGCTTCACGCACCCATGCGCCGTCTTCGTGCGCTTTCACCCGATCTTGCAGACGTTGGCGGTTGCAGGGGCCATTGCCTTTCACAACTTCCCAGAATTCATCCCAATTGATGGCGCCAAAATCATACTGCCCCGTTTCATCGTTCCATTTGAGGTCGGGATCCGGAATGGTTAGCCCCAGAAAATCGGCCTGCGGCACCGTGGCGTCTACAAAACGCTGGCGCAATTCATCGTTAGACAGTCGCTTAATGCGCCATTTCATCGATTGTTCGGTATTCGGCGAATCTTTGTCATGAGGTCCAAACATCATCAGTGCAGGCCACCACCAACGGTTCAGCGCATCCTGAGCCATGCGTTTTTGCGCTTCGGAGCCCTGAGCAAGCGTCAGCATGATTTCATAACCCTGGCGTTGGTGAAAACTTTCTTCCTTGCAAATGCGCACCATTGCCCGCGCATAAGGTCCGTATGAACAGCGGCACAACGGCACCTGATTCATGATCGCTGCGCCGTCAACCAACCAGCCAATGGCGCCCATATCTGCCCAGGTAAGGGTAGGATAATTAAAAATACTGCTGTATTTGGCTTTGCCTGTGTGCAGTTCGTCTATAAGGTCTTCGCGTTCAACGCCTAAAGTTTCGGCTGCACTGTAGAGATACAGGCCATGTCCGGCTTCATCCTGAACTTTTGCAAGCAGTACCATTTTCCGGCGCAGGCTGGGCGCCCGCGTGATCCAGTTGCTTTCAGGAAGCATGCCTACAATTTCAGAATGCGCGTGTTGAGATATCTGGCGGATGAGGGTTTTGCGATAAGCATCCGGCATCCAGTCTCTGGGCTCTATTTTGACTTCATCGTCTATTCTTGCCTGGAATTTTGCTTCCAAAGTCATGCTGGTAATTATTTTGAGTTAGGGTATTGATCTCACAAAGATAAAGGAATAACAGCCAGCCGATGTCATTGTTCTGTATTTTTAACGAAGGCCGAAACTCAGGTCAATGCCGGGATGCGGTAGTAAACACTGGGATGCCCCTCAAACATAAAATCTTTCCAGTAAGTCATCCCACATTTTTCCAGCACCCTGATGGAGCCGATATTGCCCTTCATGGCCCGTCCGACGATGAAGGAAAGGCCAAGGACTTCGAGGCCATATTGTACGGAAGCTTTTCCGGCCTCTGTGGCGTATCCCTTGCGCCAGTGTTTTTGAAAAAAGCGGTAGCCAAGGTCTACTTCATCTACTTCCGGCAGATATTTCAGGCCACACCAGCCCAATAGCTCGCCGGTTTCCCGACTGATTACCGTCCAGCGACCATAGCCATACTGTGCATAGTGGTTGTAATGGCGCAAAAAATCAACGGCCGCTTCAGGACTTGAAAAAGGAACATCCCCTGTATAACGAAGCACCTCAGGATCGGCATTCAATTCGTAATACAAAGGCCCGTCGGACAACTCAAATTCGCGAAGCAGTAGGCGATCTGTTTCCAGGATGAGCTTCATTGTCTATTTGTTTAGTGTCTGTCTTTATCGTCCGATAGCTGCGTTATGCTCGGGCCCAAAATTGGTCATTTACCCATGTAAACTCTCATTTTTGGGTCCTTCGCAAGCCTTGCTCTCGAACGCTAAAGCCCAGACAAAGACTAATGGACAAATACCATTTTAAGATTGACGAACAAACGATACCTGACTATCCTCCAAAATGGGCGCGCGCCGGTATCGCAAAAAAAGCTGAACGGTAGCCAGTACATCTTTTTCACAATAAGTAGCGATGCGTTCTATGTCTTTTTCCTCCCAGTAGACCCTCCCGACATCGCTGCCGTCAATATCGTCTTTTGGAGATGGAAAGCCCAGCAAAGCTGCCAGCATTTTCAGGGAAGTGTAATTTTTGATGTCGCCAAATTTCCAAAGCTCCATGGTATCTAACAAATGTTTGGTTTCCCAGGGCTTTTTACCGGACAAATTCAGCATGGCCGGAAATGGCAACTGGTGCACCACCATGCGACGGCAAATGTACGGGAGGTCGAATTCCCGGATGTTGTGGCCGCAAAAACTGTGTTTATTGGGATCGCCATAGTGCTGCTGAACGAGCTTGAGAAAATCTTCGAGCAGGGCTTTTTCATCGTGGCCGAAAAAGGAAGTGAGGCGCAACGACAATTTGCCGCTGTCTTTTTCCCGGCGTAAACTTCCCACCGAAATACAGATGATGCGCCCGAACTCGGCATAAATGGCAGCCCTGTCTTTATACGTTGCGGCAACTTCATCTTCATCCGCTTCCTCTCCGCTTTTACGCATCGACTTACTCTTGATGCGCCAAAGTTCCTGAAAAGTGTCGTCCAGTTCTGAATAGGATGCTTTATCCGACACCGTTTCGATGTCAAAAAAAAGAACATTTCCGGGCTCTATCAATTCAACCATGTTAATAGTCGGGTTTTAAATGCCAAAACGCAGCATTTTTTAGTTTATAATTTTGACTTTCAGGGCATTAATTTGCCTCTGGCATGTTAGCAGGCGCCTTCTGAGGACATCATTTTAGAAAGCCAATATCAGAAGAAACGAGTAATTTTGCATGCGCAAGCGCAATTTTTTCAAACCGTGCCTCGTTTTGCGGACGGTGAGAAGAAATTTATTATCAAATTTAAAACGACACAGACATGAGCACCTACGGTTCTAGCACGAATCCTCCAACCTATGGTACCAATCCAAAACCTGACGGCTCCAAGCAACAGCTGACGATTATTGCAGCCGCCATTATCGTTGCTTTACTGGGCGTCATCGTTGTGATGTGGGTTTCCAACAGCAACAAGAAGACAGAACTGACAGAGAAATTAGAGACTTCAGAACAACTGAAAGCTGAAGCTGAACAGCAATACCAAACCGCATTGGCAGAACTGGAGCAAATGCGTGGCAGTAACGAAGAATTGAATGCCCTGATCGAACAGCAGAAAGCGGAACTTACTTCGCAAAAAGACAAAATTGATCAGTTGCTGGTAAACAAAGGCAGCCTGGATAAAGCCAGAAAGGAAATCAGCAGCATGAAGGCTCAAATCCAGCAGTATCTCGCTGAAGTCAACCAATTGCGCGAGCAAAACCAGGAGTTGACCACGCAGAACATGACTTTGAGCGAGCAGAATCAGACGCTTTCCACAGATCTGGAGTCTGAACGCGCCAACGCATCCGCCCTCTCCAATGAGAAAGCAATGCTGGTTAGCGAAAAAGAGGCCATTGAAACCGAAAAAGCCAAGCTGAGCAAAAAAGTAACGGCAGCTTCTGTGGTTAAAGTCACTGAAATCGAAGTCAGTGGCCTGAAAATGAAAGACAGCGGAAAAGCAGTGAAGAAAAGCTATGCCAAAAACGTAGATCAGCTCAAAATTTGCTTCAACACCACGGTGAATGAAGTTGCTGATCCCGGCGCTGACCTTTACCACATCCGCATCATTGACCCTCAGGGTGTTACCCTTGCCGTCGAATCTCTTGGCTCCGGTGTCTTCATCAGCAGTGCAAACGGAGACGAAGTGAAGTTTACCACGACCAAAGAATTCGACTACAATCAGGATGCCAATACGCTTTGCACGACCTGGTCTTCAGGTCAGGAACTGGCGCGCGGCACTTACCAGATCGAGCTATACAACAAAGGCTATCTGGCAGGCAAGTCAACCTTCAAGCTGAAATAAATAAAGCGGGGTTCCCTTATGGGGATTCCATGCTACTTCACACCAGCCATTCCGATTGTTTTCGGAGTGGCTGGTGTCATTTTAGCCCTTTGCTTCTCTGCGTTATCCGTTTTGTTCGCAGCGGTCATAAAAAAAGCGGATCGGAATTTCTTCCGACCCGCCCCTTTTGGTTTTTATGTTTTCATGCCACATCTTCAGGCCCGCTCGCGGTAAGTATCTTCGTACAGTTTTTGCAATTTTTTTCTTGCAAAAAAGATGCGGCTCTTGATGGTACCCAGCGGAGATCCCAGTTCTTCTGCTATTTCATCGTACTTATACCCTTCGAATGCCATCATAAAAGGTTTCTTAAACTCATCAGGCAGCGTATCCACCAATCGGGCCAGTTCCCGGAAAGTAACCGAAGTTTCACCTTCATTACCCGTCAGGGTATCTGCGCCGGAGTTGATGTAGTAGTTATTCGGAGTTTGATCAATGATCAGCCCCCTGCGTACTTTCTTACGGTAATTGTTGATAAAAATATTGCGCATGATGGTCACAGCCCAGGCCTTGAAATTTGTGCCCTGGTTGTATTTATCTGCATTGGTAATGATCCGGAGGGCTGTATCCTGGAAAAGATCCTCCGCGTCATCATTGTTTCCCGTCAGTTTCAGGGAAAATGCACGAAGCGACTGACTGATTTTGTCTAATTGCTCCTGCATCGGGTTTGCTATTGCGTATGAGATCATTGCCGGTGATTTTACGATTGTGCTTTGTAATTATTTTTTACAAAACTACGGTTTATCCTTGTTTTTTGCAAATGAAAATTTCTATTTAGACTAATTTTTAATGGCAAGTGTAGCAATCTTGACAGTTTTGTGGCATTTGCGGGTTAAAACGTTAAAATATTTAACATCCTTAAACCAAATTGCCGCTTCAGGCGTATACTATACACCATCGAAAAGATTGTCCGGCGCCAAAGTGCATCCCCTTTCAATCGGGTACTGCATCAAAATGCTTCGCCAATCAGCGGTGATTATTCCTTTTTTACAGCACACTGTTTATGTTTAACGGAAAAGACCCTTACACTGAACTGCAGGATGGTTCAAGCTTTCTGCAGCAAAATTTGCGCCACTTGCGCAAACGCCTGGAATTGAGTCAGGAGCAGTTGGCTGAAAAAATCGGCCTCAACCGCGGCAACATTGCATCCTATGAAAATGCAAGCGCCGAGCCTAAAATCTGCAACCTGCTTCGCCTTTCCCATTTTTTCGGGGTTTCCATCCTTGATTTCACGCAGGCAGACCTAACCGAAGAAAAGACGCTGGAAAATGCCATCCAGTCTTATACCAACCCGTACAACAGCGAGCGGGAAACCATCATCGGGTTCATGAAGCGCTCTGATGAAATTCAGGAAGTTTTCGAAAGCATTCACAAATGCCACGAATTCAAAATCAAAAACACAGAAGCGCTGCCCCACGACATGAAGTTTCTGCTCCAGCATTTTGAACAACTTTACGATGCTGCGCAAACCCTGCTTCGCCAGCACCAGGCATTGCTGGAATTCATCAAATGCAAATAAACCGATCCGTCGCTCTTTTGCGCCGTTTACACCACTATTTATACCGATCCGTAATCGGATAGCGCTTCTTTTTCATTGCCCTTGACTGGCACCTTTGACGGGACTACTTTTATAGTCAGAATAGACGATTTAAGTAATCACAACATTTTCATAGTCCCATGAATAAAAAGCAGCGAACCACTACCGCATTGCTGGTAACTTTCGTTTTATCAGCCCATTCTACCTTTGCAAATGTCAATTTTCTGAATGCCTCGCTTCCTGAAGTGCGGCAAATGGCAGCCCGCGAAGGAAAACCCTATTTTGTACATTTCACGGCTACCTGGTGTATGCCCTGCCAATGGATGGAAAAAAACACTTACGCCGATCCGGTGTTGTCCCGTTATGCAAACACCCATTATTTTTCCGTTAAAATCGACATCGACAACGAAGAAGGCCGCCGATACAAGGCACAATATGCCATCTCCGCACTGCCCTCCATTCTGGTTTTTGACGAACGGGGCGTTTTACTCGACCGCTACGAGGAATCCATGGAAGCGGCGATCCTGCTCGATGTTTTACAGAAACACCATACCCGGGGCCTCGCGGGCGTTCAGTATGCCGGCACAGCCCCAGCTGACCTCTCTGTACTCGACAGTCCCAAACCACAGTTTTCCTTGCGCAGGCCGGCCTTAATCCCGGAAGAAAGCGCTTCTTTCGACCAGGAATATGTCCCGGTTACGAGAGTGGCATCCAGCCAGCCGTCTTTGCCGGCACGGACCAATGTTCCAGCCAAAACGGATACCCAAACACCACGTGCCAACCTTGGCTACGGGGTTCAGGTTGGCGTTTATGCAGATTACAGCAATGCCGTACAACAGGTAGGTCGCCTGGAAAAGAAATTTGAGCAACCCGTCAATATTTTCGCCGGAAAAACGGAAGGAAAAACAACCTACAGCATTGTCATCGGGCTCTTCCAAAGCCAGGCTCAGGCTACAGAATACCTCCGCTACCTCAACCGGAATGACATCAAAGGAATGGTGAAACACATTGCGGAGATGTAGGTATCACTAAACGCTGTTGGGTTGCATTTTCCTCTATCCGAGCAGCGTTCGGCGGTATCCCTAACTTTTAATATCCACGGCATACCTGATTTCCAAAATTTATAGAGTCTATCCGACAAATTGAAAGATTATAAAGCATCTAAGGTCATTTCAATAATATATTGAAAAATTAATAACGCTCTCGCCAGGGCTTTGCGCTGGTTGTAAATTTAAAGCTATGAAAAAAATTAAAAGCCAACGTCTGAGCACAGTGGACAGCTCAGGACGTACCACATTGTTTATTGCGCTTTCTTTTTTGCCCCTGTTCGCCTTCCCTCAGGACATGTACATGTACGTAAGTACTGCTGATGACCTGGTTTACAGGGTACGCATGGAAGATTGTTATCACGAATGGGTCGGATATCTCCCACCTGAAACGAAAGATATCTGTTTTCATCCCAATGGAAAACTATATGCAATTGATGGTTGGGGGAAAATAATGGAAGTAGATACTGCCACAGGAACGGGTACTGTCATCTATACTTTTCAATTCCTTGCATCCCAATCTTATAATTGTCTGACAGTGGATGCGCGAGGTGTCTTTTATGCATCTGGACAATCGGGAAAGATATGTACTTACGACCCGGCAACAGGTGCAGGGACTTTTTTAGGCAACATCCCTTTGCAGGCAGCCGGAGATATTACCTTTTACAATGGGGATTTATATCTGGCCGCTACTACCAATGATGTTATTGTAAAAATTAAACAGGCTGGCCCAGGTCAACTAACCTACACCTATGCCTCCACACAAAGTATTCCCGGTTATCTTTTTGGGTTAAGTTCTTATATCCCTGCCTGCGACAGTGTTTCTGTTTTTGCATTTGCCGATACCTTGTCTGCTGTTTATCAGGTTAATTTTTCAACGGCTTCGTTATCCTATCATTGTTTCCTGTCTTTAAACATAACTGGCTCTGCCAGCAAATTCGAGTATCTGGGATCTCATCCTGTTAAAATCGAAGCAGTAAACGCATCCGGTTTTGACTGCATGGCAGCCCAAGGGGTCATCGTCGTACAAGCTTCCGGAGGGATCGGCATGCTGAGTTACTCCCTTGACGGACAGCATTTTCAGCCAGAGGGGACGTTTGTGAATCTGGAAGCAAGACCTTATACCGTTTACGTGCAGGATGAGATAGGATGCAGGATAGATGCGGAAGTTAACCTCGACGTGAATCTGCCAGCTGTTATCAACGCGACCACCACCAGGGCTACCTGTGGTGCACCCAATGGAAGTGTCGCGCTTGAATTAACCGGAGGAACTGCGCCCTTTTTAACATGGGTAGATGGAAATCCGACAGGTGCGAGCCTGCAATTTACCGCAATGATCCACGGCCCACACGAGATCAAGGTAACCGATGCTGCCGGTTGCAGCGATGTGGCGACGGTGATAGTTCCGGGCGTTCCTCCGCCCGCTATTTCAATGTTAACGGTAAAACATACATCCTGCGGAGTAGCTAATGGACAACTCACCGCAAGTATTGAGCATGGCCAGCCTCCATTTGTTTATATCCTGAATAACGACATGCCTCAAATAACCGGTGAGTTCGGTGACTTGTCGCCTGGCAACTATTCACTGACCGTTGTGGATGCAGAAGGATGCCAGGTGACGGCAACTGCTGTGATAGAGCACAGTTTTCCACTTGTGCTGGAAGAGGTAATCATCCGCCATGCGCAATGCGCTAAAGCCAATGGCGCTATAACGTTGGTGGCGGTGGGGGGGGTACAACCGCTGACTTATACCTCGGATGGGACATATTACATCGAATTACCTGAAATAACGGGATTGGCTGAAGGCGTTTACCGTCCGGCGGTAAAAGATGCAGCAGGATGCGAGGTGGACACCCTCATCAGCATTGATGGCACTGTTCCGCCAGCTTTTACGCATTTTCTTACCGAAGCCGCTACCTGCGAGGATGCCAACGGTGCCCTAAGCGCCACTTATCAAGGTGGAACAGGGCCGCTTGCCTTGCTGTTAAATAGCCAATTCCAGGCCCTGCATTTTCCGATCAAACACCTGTCTGCTGACATTTACCAGTTGATCCTGGAGGATTCAATCGGGTGTTCAGATACCCTGACAGTTGCCATCCCGCGCACCAATTGCCCCATATACTTACCCAATGCCTTTTCCCCCAACAATGACGGCATTAACGACCGTTTTTACCCTCAGGCCATCAATGACCTGAGTGCACAGGTTCTCCGTTTCTACATATTTGACCGCTGGGGCGGATTTGTGTTCAAAAGCGAAAATCGCGCTTTCTCTGATCCCAATAATGGGTGGGATGGCCAAAAAAGCGGAACGCCACTAGGGCAAGGCGTATATGCGTGGCTGTTGGAAGTCGTATTTAGTGACGGCCAAAGTGTATTGAAATCAGGCGATGTATTATTGTTGCGGGAATGAGTACGCTCGCCCTAAAGCTGTTTTGCTTTCCCACTGTTCGGTGTCGTCAAGCAGCCTGTGAAAATACATACCCGGCGACAATGTTATGGTTACTTCCACCTCGTAAGTAGTTCTGCCGATATCAGGGCTGGATGCCCGAAAAACACCCTAAAACGACAGAGGCCCTGCAGTTTCCTAACCGCAGAGCCTCCGTTTTCTATTCCATGTATCCCAATCAATCCCTCAACAACACCATCTTACCGGTCTTCGCAGACCCGGGCGTTTGCAGGGTATAGGTCAAAACGCCTTCGGAGCCAAGGTCTTTTGCTTCCAGCACGACTTCGTGGTAGCCCTTCTCATAAGCCCCTTCAATACGCTTCAGCACGCGGCCGCTCAAATCCTGTACAGACAAAGTGGCCTGCATGGCTTCCGGCAGCGTAAACGCAATGACGGTGCGATCCCGGAACGGGTTCGGCTTGTTGGCGTGCAACAGCACTTCTCCCTTACTGAAGTTGAGCGGCAAAAAGACGAGGTCGAGAGCAGCTTCTTCTCCGTTTGATTTGAACGCTTTTGCGGCGACGCCCAAAGAAGTCATCAGAAGGTGTTCACTGACAACCAGGCTGGCTTTTGCCCGTACCTTTAGTTGCAGGCTACTCAATTGCTCGCCTGTTGCAATCAACGTAATTACATTTTCTTTGAGGCGGTGGTAATCTACCTTAACCCCTGAACCCCGGATATCCAGCAACTCTAACGCCTGTCCATCCAATTGGAGTGCAAACTGGCAGGAGCTGTAATCGCTGTTTTCAGGCAAAGTTAAAGTCAGGGTGCTGCTTTCTCCCGCCTTCAGGGTCACATCCTGTGCCTGAAAAGCGATGCCCGGCAAGCTGTTGCGTTCTTCCAGTGAGCCGGGAAGGTTCGGATTGGCACTGCGATTCAGGTCGCCAATTTTGATGGCCATGAAATCAAGGTGCTGCTGGTCTGCAATTACCGAATCTAAGACAATGGATTCCGGGAAATTTGCCGACAAGGCATTTGCCGTATCTTCGAACACGAAACTGGCCGGTACGAAACGCCAGCTGGTATTGTTCTCAATAACCGTATCCATCATCAGCAACAGGCGCTTCATAGCTTCCAGGTCTGCCGTATCCACACCCCCTGACGCGTCTATATCGGCGGCAATGTATTCATAAGGAGACGTAAACGGATGCATCCCGTTCAGGTGCATGTTCAGCATCACGAGGTCGAAAGTGGTTAGACCATTCAGATCATCGCCGTCCTTTTTAGGTGTGAGGGTATAATCCAATGCCGGCGGCAGATCGTTGAAGGCATAGCGCCCATTTTCCTCATTAACAAGGGTATCGCTAACACCGCCTTCCAGCAGCAAAGCTACATTGGCGACCGAGCTGTCGTTCATGGTATATATCAGGCCGTTCAGATCAATCGGCCCCAATGGTGGCGACGGACAGGGCGCAGCCGTCGCGTCCAGCAATGTGATATAGGTAACGCAATGGCTGTAATTCGGTCCTCCAAGTGTACCATTAGGCTGCACCGCATAAGGGTTGTTTGCGCTGTCCCAGGCATAAATCGCAACCGCTACGGAATCGCCGTCTTCACACGTCAGCACGATCCCCGTTTGGTTGATGTTTGCCGGTTCCCCTACCCTGCTGATGGAATAACGCACCGGTCCGGTACAATCGCCGGCCGGACTGACGATGAAATCCGTAGCCCAGATCGCCAGCGCAGCAATGTCAATATCGCCATCGCCATCCGCATCGGTATTCGGCTCTAAAGGCATCAACCTGGTTGTCAGGCCATTGATGCAAACGGGCGAGGGCGCCTTGCAATCCACGACTGTGAATGGAATCAGTTTTGAATTGGTATTGCCGCAACCGTCGGTCACATGCACCTCGAAACTGTGGCTGCCCAATGGATAGGAGCCCCGCAATTTGTAGTTGGGATAAGTGCCCGTCAATACCTGTGCTGCAACGTTATTGGCTGCCGTCAGCGCTACCGGTTGGTTGAAGGCAAAAAGGAAAACCTTGATCGTCACCTCATTGCTGCACTCTTCGGTCACTGTAAACGGAATTTCAACCGTGGCAGGGCAACCATTCGCAATGTTGCTGCTCAGGCTGCAGAATGGCGCCGGTGGCTGAAAATTAACCACAGGTTTGATGTCGTCTGCCACCTTAATGTGCTGGGTGTATTGCCAGAAGCCACGCCGGGTATATTCGGGATAACCCGTTGTCAGCAGGATCGAACGCCAATAACCCGGATTGCCGGTGTGCCCACAAATGGTTTGCAATTCGGATGCAGGCGGGTTGTTGTCGGTGTGATTGTTTGTGCGGTCAATGTAAGCCACATTTGTCGGCCGCCTCAGCACCCAAACCGCTTCGTCACCCGGCAAGCCATCGCAATCTTCATCCCGGCCCACAACAATAGGCTGTGAAAAACCATCGTATTCACACCAGTTCAATACCCGGTAAGTGCGGAATATCTTATAGCAGGCCGTTCCTGAAATGGCAAAATTGACATCCGATACACTCACTGCCAGCAGGTCACAGCCAAGTTCGTTGTAGGTAATATTTTCCGGTTGTGGTTCGCTGCAATAAGCAATTTCGTCCTTTGGAAAACGGATCTCGTAGTTGTGGTGCGCTGCAATGGTCACTATCTGCTCGCAGATGTAGGTGCTGTTCTGCCCCCAGCCTGCGCCGGGATTATACGCTTCAAAACGACGGGTAATCGTCCCGATTTCACAGTTGTTCAAGTTGACAACCGGCTCAAGCTCGGTGTAGTAATACCCCTGACAATACGAGTTTGGTGAAGCTGCCCCAAACAATTGCCTCAACTGAGGAATGTTGGTTGGGTTGAAGTTGTACGGTAAGTCTGCGCAGGCAATCGTCACGTTGTGTGGCACCCCGCAGCAGGGATTGAATGCATTGTCGTCGTTGCTTTCGGCAGGTGTGCCGCTGCCCAATGACAGCACTGCCAAAAACGCCGGCAAGATCCAATTTTTTGAAAAAGGTTGTAGGTACTTCTCGAAGATCATAGGTGACTGTTTTTATTCGCGTGTACGAAAAAGGCCCCCTCAATGTTTCAATATACCGGGCCTAAAATAAAGTTTAACAATTCAAAACTACTTATTTGATTACCAATCATTTAATTGATCTAAAGCTGTCGGCCACTGAGCGGAGTCGAAGTGGGCGTGCCCCCGCCCCGATCATTCGGCAAGCAAAGTCAAAGTAGCCGGGCGGGGTCGGGCTGTCCGCTCTTATGGCCCCTTCTGAGGTCGGGGCCATACCGCTTCCATCCCTCACGCGGATAGGTCTGAAAAAAAAAGAGCCGGGCAAAAGGCCCGGCTCCGAAACTACAAGTTTTGCTCCACAAATTAAATTATTCTTGAGGCGTCATTTTGCGGGTGATGCGGCTGTTGCCTGCCCTGAGGGTGTAGTACAACACCCCTTTGGGCAGGTCATTTGCCTCTAAAGTCAGGGTATGGCGGCCTGGGCCGTAATTCCCCCTGAACAATTTCACCACGCGACCCTGTGCGTCTGTTATCGTCAAAGTGACTTCTTCTGTTTGCTGAGCCTGCTCCCCGCGCGGCAGCGTGAAGCCAATCACCGTCCATTCCCCAAATGGGTTGGGCGTGTTTTGCTCCAGTTCCACCGCACCACTGGCCAGTACGCCACTGCTGAAGCGAATGCCCAGATCCAGTAAACCGTCGTTGCGATCGTAAGCTTCTGCTACGGTGTAGCGTGAGCTGATGCCTAGTACTTCGCTCAGTTGAGCATCCGTCTTAGCACGCAGGACAAGGCTAAACAAGACATCGTCCGGCTTCGCTTCACCGCCTGCCTGTCCGGTAGGCAGGCCTACCTGTCCGGTAGGCAGGCCCGCCTGCCGGTTAGGCAAGTTCCAGCTGGTCGTGATCATACCTTCAGTTGCATAACGCATACCAAAGTTATCTTCCTCCGCAAGGCCGTAGGCAACATTCACCAGTTCAACAGCTGCTTTGTTGAAAGTCAGCGTGCCCTGATAACCCTGAATCTTAGCGATTTCAGATGCTTTGAACGTTACGGTGTACTCATTTCCTG
>CALEYL010000027.1 GCA_937926205.1 uncultured Saprospiraceae bacterium | reverse complement strand
TGGAACTCGACCATGCCAAGTCCCGCTTTTTTACCAATATCTCCCACGAGTTTCGAACCCCGCTCACCATCATTTCTGGCATGGTGGACCAAATCAGGGAGAAGCCGAATTTGTGGTTGGAACGGGGTACAAAAATGGTGAAGCAGAACACACTCGGCCTGCTAAACCTGGTGAACCAAATCCTTGAATTGAGGAAACTGGAAGCCAATGAAATGAAAGTAAAAATGCTCAACGGTAATGTGGTGAATTACCTGCGGTACATCCTGGAATCCCATCACTCTTATGTTACCCAAAAGGGCATTCAGATGCACTTCCTAAATGACAAGGAGAAGATAAGGATGGATTATGACCCCGACAAATTATTGCGCATCGTCACCAACCTGTTGTCAAACGCCATCAAATTCACGCCCGAAGGCGGCAATATTTATTTGCGGGTGGAAGAGAAAACAATGGACGGTAAACCAGCTTTATGTCTACAGGTGCAAGACACAGGTGTCGGTATTCCGGAAGACGACCTGCCTTACATCTTCGGTCGTTTTTATCAGGTGGACGATTCTTCTACCCGAAAAGGACAAGGAACCGGAATCGGCCTTGCCCTGACGCAAGAACTGGTTAAATTACTGGGTGGAAACATCTCCGCCAAAAGCAGCGTGGGAAAAGGCACAACCTTCACGGTAGAGCTACCCATCCTCAACGAATCGTCAATGCAGTCGGAAAGTTTGGAAGACTCGGGGATACTGGAAGAAGTCATCCTCGATCCCATTTTGGTTAATCCAGCCCCGGAAGAAACCGAATTCGGGACAGCGGGGAAGCCCACTCTTTTGATAGTAGAGGACAATCCTGATGTGCAGCAATACCTCATCGCGTGCCTCGAAGACAACTACCAGCTGACAATAGCCGAAAACGGCCAAATCGGTATTGACAAGGCCATAGAATTGGTTCCTGACCTCATTTTAAGTGATGTCATGATGCCGGAAAAGGACGGCTATGAACTGACAGAAGTCCTGAAAACCGACGAGCGCACCGACCATATCCCCATCGTTCTGCTCACTGCGAAGGCCGACATCGACTCCAAAATCAGCGGCTTCGAAAAAGGGGCCGATGCCTTTCTGGCCAAGCCATTTGAAAAAAGAGAATTGCTTGTACGCCTGGAAAAACTGTTGGAACTCCGCCAAAAACTCCAGGCTCGTTATGCCGGTTTGGCAAATACGGCTGCCGATACAAACGAACTGGCTGTGCCGGAACACCCTTTCCTTCAAAAGTTTTATGCTTTGGTCGAAGCGGATTTGTCCAACCCCGATTTAAGTATGGATCAAATAAGCCAGTATCTCGGCATGAGCCGCTCCCAGGTCTTCAAGAAACTCAAGGCTTTGACTGGCCATTCGGCCACTGCACTGATCCGCTCTTTCCGCCTGCTCCAGGGCAAAAAACTGCTCGCCACTACCGACCTCACCATTTCCGAAGTGGCCTACGAGGTCGGCTTCACTTCTTTGAACTATTTTTCCGCCACTTTTTTTGAAGAATTTGGCAAAAGGCCCTCAGAGTTTCGCAATTAATTGAATAATATATATTTATATATTAAAATATAATATTCAGCGACACATGATTGGTAAAACTCCCCCCCCGCTGGAAACATGCTTACTAACATTTGAAACATAGCTACCAATACTTCAGCAGGCTTCGCTCCCATCTTTGTGGCATCAAATAAATATAAGCGAAGCATTATGAAAAATTGGTTTGTTCATCTACGGAAAATCACCTTATTACTCGTTCTACTAACAGCTTTCGCGCTGGACGCCTCTGCCCAGACGCTGAATGACAACGGCAGCACGCATACCATTAATGCGAATGGATCAGGTCAAGACCAGGGATCTGCACAGGACTATACGATTCCTTCCAATTCAACCCGCAATTCCATCAGATTTACCCTTACAGGTGGAGATGGTGGTAAAGCCCAAGCCGGGACGTGTCAAAGATTTGGTGGAACAGGTGCCACAACCGAAGCTGTATTTATGGTGGGTTTGGGCACAAATGAACTAAAACCTGGTGGCACCATCCGATTTGTTATCGGAAAACATGGCGTAGATGGTGTTGTGGGTGGCACGGCTGGAGTTGCCGGCGGCGGCGGTGGTGGTACCGCTGTATTGTACCGGCCGACGAATAACGACCCATGGGAAATCTTGGCGGTAGCCGGTGGTGGTGGCGGTGCCTACCAGGGAAATATTGCGGGAAACTGCGTGGATAGCCAGAGAGGGCAGGGTGGCCAATCAACAGAGTATGGTGGCGATGGAGGCTCCAGCTCCGGTTCTGGAGGTACCAGTGGAAACGGTGGCTCCAGTGGTGGTGGCGGTGGTACATATAGTGATGGTAGCGGTGAGGTTACAAGTTGGGGTGGTAAAAAGGGTTATTCCGGTGGCGGTAATGGCGGACAAAGTACCTCGGATGGCGGATTTGGTTTTGGTGGTGGTGGTGCCGGCAGTGGCGGTGGTGGCCATGGCGGTGGAGGTGGTGGCGGTTATTCCGGTGGCGGTGGCGGTGGTGGTGTAGACAATGGTGGCGGTGGTGGAAGCTACGCCAATCCATCTTATGCATACACCAGTTCCAAGTCAGCAGGTAGTGATGGACTGAGCAACTCGCAAAACGGACATGCAGACTATGCCTTCGAAAGCACTACCATCACCTGGACTGGAGCTGTTTCTCACGACTGGCACCTTAACGGCAACTGGTCCCCCGCAAGAGTGCCTACAAGTGTTGATTTCGTCGAAATTGGCGCATCTGCAAATGCCCCATACATTTGGCAGTTTTCTCCAGCCTATGCAAATTCTGTTAAGGTGTTGAGCGGTGGAGATTTAACGCTTCAACCAAATGCAACCTTGAATTTATCCCCCTATAACGGTTTTAGCGGCATATTTAACTTTGGATTGATTACCAACAATAACGGTACCATCAATATTGCCACCACAGGAACCAGTACCGTTGACGGAATCCTGAATTCAGGCAGCACCTTCAACAATATGTCTGGCGGGGTCATCAATATTGAGGGCATGGATCGATACGGTATCGCAAATATTGCGAACAGTACTTTTACCAACCAAAGTGGAGGTACCATCAATATAGGCACGACAAGTAATCAAATTGGGGACGACGGCATACGAAACGATGCAGGCTGTGAATTTACCAATTCCGGTACCCTTTATGTCAGGAATACCTTCGATATAGGTATTTCAAACGAAGGCAATTTCACTAACAATGGAAATATTTTTGTTGAGCAAACGGGGTCGTGGGGCATTATTCATCTAACAGAAGTTTTCACCAACAATGGTACCATCACCATCGATTTACTAACAAACCCATCTAGGGATGGGCTTCAAAATCGAGCTGATTTTAACAATTTTTCAGGTGGAACCATCATTATCGACCAGGTTGGCCGACACGGAATCTACAACTATAATGGCCCCTTCACCAATGAAGGTTCGATAAGAATTGGAGAGAATGGTAGTGTAGGCAACAGGGCCATCTATAATGCAGACGGTCCCAGTCCGGTTTTCCTCAACAATGGATGCGGTGCATCCATCCATATTTTTTCAGAAGAAATCATAGATTTAGCAAACAGCTTTACCAATAGCGGAGTTATTGTTCAGGAGTCTGCGGGCAGCAGCAATATCGAGACCAACAACGGCGTCATCCTTTACAGTGCGGGCAGCTTTACGGCTGATAACGGCAATACACCTGTTTCTGTTTCAGGTGGTTTCTCCGGCAAAAAGATCTGGACGGGCTGCGATGGTATCGCCTGGGAAGCCCCTTTCAACTGGACCCCCAGCGGCACGCCAACGGCCTCAGACGATGTGGTCATTTATCCAGTAGGCGACGACCCGCACATTAACAGCACTGCACTGGCGAAGTCTGTAAACGTGAAAAACGGGGGCCACCTGTTCAATGACGGCAGCCTGGCTACTGGCGGAGACCTTATTATTGACCTGGGCGCAACGGTGGAAGGCAACGGACAATATGGCCTCAGTGGAAACTTCATGGTCAATGGCGGCACTTTCATTCCGGACCACTCCACGGTCACTATGACGGGGACAATAAATTACAGGGGAATTGGCTTCGACCCGATCACATTCTACGACCTGGTCATCGATAAACCCTCCGATAAGGAAGTTCAAATCTTGGCGGATGTAACCGTGACCAACAACCTGTACATCAATTCCGGCGATTTAGCCATCTACGGTGTCCTTAACGGCGCCATTACCTGCCCACAGCTCATCCTGACCGCGGGGAGCGATCTGTTGAACGCCGGCAGCCTCACCGTGACCGACGCAGACTTCATCATCGAGTCGGGAGCAACGGCAGCGGGGAATGGACTTTATAACATAGGCGGAAACTTTGTTGTAGATGGCGGAACATTCACACCCGGAACTTCTACCGTGACGTTCAACGGGATGCCAACCCAGCGTATCTTCCCCGATCCGGTCAGTTTTTACAAGCTTACCATCGACAAAACTTCTGAGTACGTCTATCTGGATGCTGATATCAGCGTCTCCAATGAACTGAAAATGCTTAGTGGCAATTTAGACTTAAATGGAGCAGACATCCAACTGACCGACAACGGAACCATCATCGGAGAAGGCGCAGATAGCTACATCTACAGTACCTCCGGGGGCGTAGTGAAGAAAACCGTTAACCTCAATGCACCCACGGGGGTCAATCCCGGCAACATCGGAGCCAGTATCACTTCCTCCGCCAACCTCGGTTCGACCACCATCCAGCGGGGGCACGTGGCCCAGAATGTTAACGGAGAAATGAGCATTCTCCGCTACTACGACATTTCCCCTACCAACAACTCCGGGCTGGATGCCACGGTGCGCTTCAGCTATCTCGACCATGAACTCAACGGCATTGTGGAGGCTGACATGACCCCCTTCCGTTTCAATGGCTCAGATTGGAGCTATTATGCTGCCAGTGCCAAAAATGCAACGGCCAACTGGGTGGAGACCGAAAACGTGAACGCCTTTTCAAAATGGACCCTCGCGATCGGCTGTAACCTACTTACTTATTATGCAGACTCAGACGGTGACGGGTATGGGGATCCTTCAGTTTCCGGTTCTTTCTGCGAGGTTCCAGGTGGGTATGTGGCGGATAATACGGACTGCAACGACACCGACGCCAATGTCAACCCCAACCCCGATTGCTCTACCACTACCCGCACCTGGACGGGGCACATCAGTAACGACTGGGACGAGGCCTGCAACTGGTCGCCCAACTGTGTGCCAACGGCAAACGACAATGTTGTCATCCCAGATGTAACGAATGACCCCGTCATTTCAGCCACTACGGCAGCCGTTGCCCAATCGGTCAATGTAGGCAGAGACGGCAGCCTCACCATCGAAAGTGGTGGTAGCCTGAGTATTGATAATGCTGTTAATAATGGTATTGATTTGAGTGATGACGACGCCACCTTGACGAACTATGGAACCATCAATATAGGGGCCACCGCAATCGGAGGAAATGGCATCTACTTTGGACCGGAACGCTGTAGGCTGACCAATAATGGCGGTACTATCAATATCATGAATGCCACCAATTATGGAATCCAGATGGATTATAATGCGAGGTTGGAAAACAGCAACAATGGAGTCATCGTGATTGACAATACCGCCCAGGGCGCCATCCGGGTTGGTGAAGCTTGTAATTTGATAAATCAAAGCAATGGACAAGTGTTGATTGGCCAATATGATGGCAATATACAAGGAGCAGGAATAAGCCTGAATTCTGGTTCAATGACAAACGATAATGCCATCGTCCGCATTGATAACACCTCTCAACAAGGGATTTCTGCTAACACATTTGGAATTAATGCAAGGTTTGTAAACCAAAATGGTGGTCAGGTATACATCGGTGAAATCGGGAATATCGGTGGGGAAGCCATTCGCATCAATACGGGGGAAGAGTTTTCGGCCAATTTGACCAATGGTACCTGTAGCCTGATAAAAATTTCCAAGCCCATCACCTACTCAAATTCAAGCTATCCAAAAATTTCAAATAGCGGTACCATCATTGAAAGTGCCACCGGGAACAGCCGCATCCAAACCAACAACGGCATCATTAACAACCTCAATGGCGGCAATTTCACTGTCAATAACAATGAAATCATCGTCGCAGCAACTACCACCACGGATTGTTCCTCCGTCAGCCCTGCCTTTGGCCTCGGCGCCACGGTGGACTTCAATTTCCTCGGCATTTTCACCGATGCTGCGGCTACCCAGTCCGCTGGTACGTATGATGTGACCACCAATACCTTCACGCCAACTGAACCCTTCACACTTTCCAATTATACTTTTTATGTAAAAATTGAAGACCCTGCAGGCGGTTGTAACAACGTAGTGGAATGGCCTGTGGTCAATAACGGAAATTTGGTCACCTGCTACCTCGACAGCGACGGCGACAGCTATGGCGACCCTGCGGTCAGTCAATTGTTCTGTGAAACATGCGGAACAGGATATGTCGTGGACAACACCGACTGTAATGACGCCGATGGCGATGAATTCCCTGGCCAAACCTGGTACGAAGATGCCGACAGCGACGGCTATACCACTGGTACTAC
Source organism: uncultured Saprospiraceae bacterium (assembly GCA_937926205.1). Taxonomy (GTDB): domain Bacteria; phylum Bacteroidota; class Bacteroidia; order Chitinophagales; family Saprospiraceae; genus JABWAJ01. The sequence goes on along the minus strand of CALEYL010000027.1, from coordinate 78,024 downwards.
CCAGACGGCCTGCGAACGCCCGGCAGGGTACAGGTTGGCCACTGAACTGATCAACACGACGGAAATTGACTGTAATGACGACAATGCATTGGTGAACCCAGGAGCCACAGAAGTCTGCAACGGCATCGACGACAATTGCGATAACCAGATAGACGAAGGGGTGCAAAGCACTTTCTATGCCGATACCGACGGCGATGGCTTTGGTGACCCAGCCAATTCAACCTTGGCTTGCACTGCTCCAACGGGTTATGTGACAGACAATACGGATTGTGATGATACCGATGGCAATGAGTATCCTGACCAGGTCTGGTACATTGACTTAGACAATGACGGTTACCAGGGCGGGGCAGCCCTCTTCGATTGCGAACGTCCCACAGGGTACAAGCTTGCTGGTGAACTCATCAACACTACTACCATTGATTGCAACGACAACAATCCAGAAGTGTATGCATACCAAACCTGGTATCCTGACCTGGACGATGACGGCTATGCCGGGGAATTTTTTGTTGCCTCTTGCAACCGCCCCACCGGATACAAGCTTGCCGGTGAACTGATCAATACCACGGAAATTGACTGTAATGACAACAATGCATTGGTGAACCCAGGCACTACTGAGGTCTGCAATGGCATCGACGACAATTGCGATAACCAGATAGACGAGGGGGTACAAAGCACTTTCTATGCCGATACCGACGGTGATGGCTTTGGTGACCCAGCCAATTCAACCTTGGCTTGTACTGTTCCAACGGGTTATGTAGCTGATAATACCGACTGTGATGATACTGATGGCAATGAGTTCCCTGGCCAGTTCTGGTACATTGACTTAGACAATGACGGTTACCAGGGCGGAGTAGCCCTCTTCGATTGCGAACGTCCCACAGGGTACAAGCTTGCTGGTGAACTCATCAACACCACTACCATTGATTGCAACGACAATGATCCCGAAGTGTATACGAGCCAAATCTGGTCTCCCGACCTGGACGATGACGGCTATGCAGGGGAATTCTCTGTTGTTTCCTGCAACCGCCCCACGGGCTACAAGCTTGCTAGTGAACTGGTCAGCACCACCGAAATTGACTGTAACGACAACAATGCATTGGTGAACCCTGCTGCCTCAGAGGTCTGCAACGGCATCGACGACAATTGCGATAACCAGATAGACGAGGGGGTACAAACTACATTTTATGCCGATACCGACGGTGATGGCTTTGGCGATCCGGCTAATACGATTTTGGCCTGTACTGCTCCGGCGGGTTATGTAGCTAACAATACGGATTGTGATGATACCGATGGCAATGAGTTCCCTGGCCAGTTCTGGTACATTGACTTAGACAATGACGGTTACCAGGGCGGAGTAGCCCTCTTCGATTGCGAACGTCCCACAGGGTACAAGCTTGCTGGTGAACTCATCAACACCACTACCATTGATTGCAACGACAATGATCCCGAAGTGTATACGAGCCAAATCTGGTCTCCCGACCTGGACGATGACGGGTATGCCGGGGAATTCTCTGTTGTTTCCTGCAACCGCCCCACGGGTTACAAGCTTGCCAGTGAACTGGTCAGCACCACCGAAATTGACTGTAACGACAACAATGCAATGGTGAACCCTGCTGCCTCAGAGACCTGCAACGGCATCGACGACAACTGCGACGGCCAGACGGACGAAGGCGTGCAAAGCACCTTCTACGCCGACAGCGATGGCGACGGTTACGGCGATCCGGCGGTTTTCGTCATGGCCTGCTCCGCGCCGGATGGCTATCTGGCTGACAACACAGATTGCGATGACAGCGACGCAGCCGAATTCCCCGGACAGACCTGGTACGTTGATGGCGATAACGACGGTTACTCCGGCATGGCAACCCTGATTGCCTGTGAGCGTCCGGATGGCTATAAAACAGCGGATGAACTCATCAACACCACCGACATCGACTGCAATGACAATGACAATGAAATGTATCCAGGCGCTGAAGAAATTTGCGACAACAAAGACAACGACTGCAACGACGCCATCGACGATGTGACCAACTCAGAGCTTGCCAACTGGCATACTGCAGACATTGGCGGCTCCAACGGCAGCGCCTCTTATCCGCCTTGTTTTCAGGAGTCCGATGATGTATTTACCATCAATGCCTCAGGATTTTCAACTTCCAGCAGCGATAAACTCTATGCAGTCTATCAGGAACTTTGCGGAAACGGCGAAATCGTAGCACGGGTGCAAAATGTATCCGGCGGCGGATGGGCGGGCATCATGCTGCGCGAATCCCTCAGTCCAGGCTCCAGGAAAGTGGCCCTCAAAATGCAGGGCAACAACAACATCCGCCGGGAAATCAGAATGACCACCAATGGCGCCGTAAACAGCCTAAACTACTTCCGCCCGCAGCATACCTGGTTGCGGCTCGTACGAAATGGCAACAACTTCATCGGATACACCGCTATTGACGGCATCAACTGGAGTTATGCCTTCTCTGCCACCATCAACATGAATGGTTGCATTTATGCCGGATTGTTTTCAGAAAGCATCAACACCAATGTAATCACGACCGCAACCTTTGACAACGTTACCTTTACGAAGCCAGATCAGACGCTAAGTGTCGCCGGAGTCCTGCCGGTTTCATCAAACAATGGCCTGCATCCGGCCTGGGATGTGGACGTCTTTCCCAACCCAACAGAAGGTCGGTTAAGCCTGCGTTTTGAGGAATTTTCCGGGCAGCAGGTGAACATTTATGTTTACAATGCCCTGGGGGAACAGGTGTTCAGCAAACGAACAGCAACGATGACCGAAGCGACTGAAAATATCGATTTGTCCACCTTAGCAGATGGCGTCTACACCGTTCGGGTAGACGTGGGACAAAACACAGTGACCAAACGCATCGTACTGACTAAAACTTCAGGCCTGAGGCCGTAAACAAAAAACGATTTTGCATTTTAACTGAACGGCAGTCGGGTTTCCGGCTGCCATTTTTTTTTCAGAGCCTTGATCTTCGGATTGAGTTATCCACAAAAAAGGAGATTGGGGCTTGAAAAGGGGCCCGGGAAATCCTGTTTATGGAAAACCACGGTCAGATGCTCGACAGAACCATGTTTTTTTCTGCCGCGAAACATGCTTGCTAACATTTGAAACATGCCTGCCAGTGCCACGACAGGCTTAGCCCCATCTTTGGTGTATCGAAAAAAACATTCATTTCATTCACGCAAAGCATCATGAAAACCTCACCTACCTCTCTAACGGGAATCTTCTCTTTTCTCTTCCTGCTGATCGCTCCAATGGCTGATGTCTCAGCCCAGAATTTGAACGACAATGGAGCGACCCATACGATTAATGCAGACAACTGTTGCACCGGGCAATACAACGAACTGGCCGCAGGACAAGTACAGGATTATACTATTCCTGCTGCCTCCACTCAAAACCGAATAACTTTTACTTTAAGAGGTGGTGACGGTGGTTTTGCCAAAGCGGGAGCAGATTGTAAAAGCGCAGGCGGGGAAGGCGCCATTACCACTGCCCAGTTTGCGATAGGTAATTATGCCAACGAATTAAAACCCGGGGGGACCATCCGCTTTATTGTCGGCAAACATGGCAATGATTGGTCAGTTGGCGGCAGTGCTTATATCGCCGGCGGCGGTGGCGGTGGCACCGCTGTTTTATACCGCCCGACAAGCTCCTCCGATTGGATCATCCTGGCGGTAGCTGGCGGCGGCGGCGGCGCTTTCCAGGGCAATGTATTCGGCGGATGCGTCGATAGCCAGAGAGGTCAAGGCGGGCGTGCTTCCGAAAATGGCAGCGATGGCGCCGGCACCAACCACGGAGCAGGCGGCACTAATGGTAATGGCGGCGGCTCGGGAGTAGGTGGACAAACTGATGTATCGGGCGGCGGCGGCGGCGCCTTTGGTGACGGGGGTGGCAGCGGCTCTTCAGATGGAGGGTCATTGGGATATTATAACGGAGGTGGCGGCGGTGTAGTTATTACCAACAGTACAAACGGCAGCGGCGGCTTTGGATTCGGCGGCGGCGGTAGCTCCTTCGGTGCAGCTGGCGGCGGTGGCGGCTACAGCGGCGGCGGCGGCGGCGGCAAGTTTGATAATGGTGGCGGTGGCGGAAGTTATGTCAATTCAACCTATGCCATCAGCAGCACCAAGACGGATGGTAATTTTGGGGAAGGTAACTCGGAACACGGACACGTGAATTATACCTTCTCCAATTACGAAATTGTCTGGACCGGAGCCGTCAATCAAGCCTGGAACAATGCAGGCAACTGGTCGCCGTCCCAAATACCACAAAGCGGTGATAAAGTCTCCATTCCGAATGTCACCAACGATCCGATCATCAGCACAACTGTCAGTATCAGATCCCTGGACATCAAGGAGAATGCAAAACTGGAGATATTAAATGTCGGGACGTTAAATATAAACAACGCTACCGGGGTTGGAATACGGGTACGGGGCGAGCTGAAGAGCAACGGCGCCATTAACATCAATAATACTGGCGCAACAGCGATGTACATTGCAGGGTCGGGTGGAATTGCCCATGCCATATTATATGGCGACATGAACATCGGGAACATCAATGGTGACGGCATCCAGGTCGAAGACCAACTGACCATTGACAATGACCCGGTTTACCATTACGATATGACCCCTACTGTCAAAATTGATAATGTCTCAGGCAACGGGATTTCCTGTTTCGGCTGCACATTGAACATCAAAGAGTCGGGGGCCGGACTGTTAGCCCCGGTTACGATGGTGAAAATCGGTACATCCGGAACGGTAGGAAATATCGGGATTGCAAATGCCGGAGACTTCAATCTTAACGCCGGCATCATCACCATAGGTAATACTGTTTCAGATGGGGTGGTCAATCTTTCCATCAACGGCTCCAACTACATAGGCGACTTCTCTGTCGGCAATGGCGGAGAAATGAACATCGGTTCGGCCAGCGGTTCGGTGGGAGGAGAGGGAATCGACACCCGCACAGGCGCCACTTTTACCACTTCGGGCGCCATAAATATCCAACATACTACTGAAAATGGAATAAATAATCAATCTGGCTCTATTTTCACCAATTCAGGTACCATAAATATCCAAAATACGACTCAAAATGGAATTTTGAGTGGAGGTACATTTATTCAGAATGGCTCTGGTTCAATTGCCGTTGACCAGACGAACAGCCGGGGTATCAATGCCGTTTCAGGCTCCTTTACCAACAGCGGGGATATCAAAATTGGAGGCATCGCTGCCACCGGTGGCAATGGTTTGGTCAACCAGAGCACTTTCATCAACCAGAGCGGCGGCAATATATACCTTGACCTCGCAGGCTCCTGGAAGCTCACCCAGAATGCGCTTGGTTCTTTTACCAATAACGGGAACATAGAGATCGGCTCTGTAACACAAAGCTCAGGAAAAGGTATTGTAAACCTCGGTGTTTTCACCAACTCCGCCAGCGGGACGATCAGCATCGACCGAATCACCGATGATGGGATTACAAATGCCGGAACTTCTTTCTCCAACAGCGGGTCGATCAATTTTGGCGAAAACGGGTCGATCGGCGAATATGCCATCCTCCAGCAATCGGGCATTTTCACCAATGAAATCAATTGTACCGCAATTATCCGTGTCTTTTCGGGCGCCATTGCGGGCTCCAGCAATTTTTACAACAACGGGCTTATCCTGCAAGAGTCTGCCGCCAACAGCACAATAGACTTTAACAACAACTTTTTTATTTACGATGCGGGCACCGTCACGGCACTCCATGGGAACACTCCCGTGTATGCAGCCAATGGAATATCGGGAAATTGTTTTTTCACAGGCTGCCTGGACAACACAACCTGGAACAATGCCAGCAATTGGTACCCACAAATTCCTACTTCGACACAAGGTGTCGTCGTCCTTCCCAATCGTTACCCCAACATCCCGGCCAACACCACAGTAAGCGTCAAATTTCTCTATCTGGAAAATGAAACAATTCTAAGCAATTACGGAACCCTCACCGTGAGCAACGGCAATTTCTGGATAAAAAACGGCGGCATCGCACAGGGTGACGGCACCTATACCATCAACGGCGATTTTATCAATGACGGCACGTTCACTCCACATACTTCAACGGTCATCCTGACCGGGAGCGGCACCAATAGTTTCCCCAATGTTTACGCTTTTTACAACCTGACCATCAACAAGCCCTCCGTCAACTATTCTTTACTCAATTTTGACTTAGTGGTCGAGAATAATTTTGTCTTAAGCTCAGGGACATTTATCATTGAAAGTAACCAGAACGGCTCTTCTTTAACAACCAAAAATCTGACCGTGGGCAACGGTGGTACATTTATCGGCCGAGGCACCGTTACAATTTCAGGAGATTTCCTCATCCAGTTTGGTGGAACTTCTCAAGGAAGCGGTGAATTACATTTAGGGGGAAACTTTACCAACTTAGGTACGCTGGAACCATCATCAGGCGATTATTGGCTGGAAGGTACTACCAATACATCGTTGGCTGGCAACCAGATGCGTTTCAACAACTTACACATCAATAAAACGGCTGGTGCAGAAGTTATCCTCAACAGGGAAATAGAGATTAATATTAATTTTGAAATGATTTCCGGAAATGTAAACCTGAACGGAAACAATGTCCAACTGCGCTCCAATGGCATTATTTTAAACGAAAGTTCGAGTTCCTACATCTACGGAAGCGCCGGAGTGATCAAGAAAACGGTTTCGCTCAATAATCCGAACAATGTTAACCCAGGCAATATCGGCGTACAGATCACTTCCAATAAAAACCTCGGCAATACAACCATTCAAAGGGGGCACGTTGCCCAAAACATAAACGGGCTGACGGGAATTATCCGATATTATGACGTTTCTCCCACTACCAATACAGCGTTGAATGCCACTGTCAGGTTTAATTACCTCGACCACGAACTGAATGCCAATGAAGAGTTAGTCCTCTTCCCCTATCGTTTCGATGGAACGAATTGGGTCAAATTCAGCGTCAACGCCCGCGATGCTTCCGCCAATTGGGTACAAACTACAAACGTGGCTTCTTTTTCCAAATGGACCCTCGCCTCTTGTAGCCTCTATTTTTACGCCGACAGCGACGGCGACGGATATGGAGACCCTTCGGTTTCGATTCAGGACTGTTCAGCTCCAAACGGTTATGTGGCGGACAACACCGACTGTGATGACGATGACGCCAATGCGTTCCCCGGTCAGATTTGGTATCGCGATTTGGATAATGACGGGTACTATGATGGTTTAGCCGAGGAAGGCTGTACCCGCCCCACCGGATACAAACTGGCCGGCGAACTGGTCAACACGACCGACATCGACTGCGACGATAATGATGCTTCCATCCATCCTGGTATCACCGAAACCTGCAACGGTATGGACGACAATTGCGACGGGAATACGGATGAGGGCTTCGATCTGGATGAAGACGGATTCACCACCTGTTCGGGCGATTGCAACGACAACGATCCCAACGTCAACCCAAATGCAACGGAGGTCTGCAACGGCACCGACGACAACTGCGATAACCAGACCGACGAAGGGGTGCAAACGACCTTTTATGCGGATACTGACGGTGATGGATATGGCGACCCCGCTGTTTCCACCATAGGCTGTACGGCTCCAACGGGCTATGTCGCCGACAACACCGACTGCGACGATTCCGACGACGACGAGTTCCCAGGCCAGGCCTGGTATCTTGATGGGGATAACGACGGTTACCGGGGCTGGGCCATCCTGACTGGGTGCGAACGCCCGACAGGATACAAAACCGCCGATGAACTCATCAACACCACCGATGTAGACTGCAACGACGGCGATCCTGCTGTGTTCATGAACCAGACCTGGTTTCAGGACGTGGACAACGACGGCTACCATTCCGGCACTTTCCTCATCGCCTGCAATCGACCAACAGGGTTCAAAATGGCATCGGAGCTGGTCAACACCACCGATACCGATTGCAACGACGGCGACGCCAACATCAACCCATCTGCAACAGAAGTCTGTAACGGCGCCGATGACGACTGCAACGCACTCGTGGATGATGGACTCACTTTCAACGATTGGTATTTCGACAACGACGGCGATGGCTACGGCGCAGGGTCGCCAACGAACGCCTGCCAATCGCCCGGTGAAGATTATGTGCTGCAAAATGGCGATTGCAACGACGGCGACGCCAACATCAACCCATCTGCAACAGAGGTCTGTAACGGCGCTGATGACGATTGCAACGCGCTCGTGGACGATGGCCTCCCTTTCAACGATTGGTATTTTGACAACGACGGCGATGGCTACGGCGCTGGTTCGCCAACGAACGCCTGCCAATCGCCCGGTGAAGATTATGTTTTGCAGAATGGCGATTGCAACGACAGCGATTCCAACATCAACCCATCTGCAACAGAGATCTGCGACGGTATCGATAACGACTGCGACGACCTGATGGACGCTGCCGATCCGAACTATGTAGACAATACACTGCCCACCATCACTTGTGCAAGTCAGGCCACTTTGAACTTCAACGGCGAAGCCAGCTTCCAGATAGACGGCGGCAACAGCCCGCTGGACCTGCAAATTGTAGCCACCGACAATTGTGGCATTGCCAATACCCTGATCTCGCCGGGCACAATCTCAGCTTTACAGGTGGGCCAGAGCGTTCCGGTGACCATTACCGTGACCGACGGAAAAGACAATCCTGCAAGCTGCACCACCATTGTAAACGTGACGGGTCTGCCAGCCGGGTGGATGGCAACATCTGATGGGACCGGTTGTGCTGATGGCAACGATATGGCGTACAACGCCGCCACCGGTGTATGGACGGCCACCAGTACTGACTGTTACTACGCATCGCCCTTTACGACCGACGAAACAGCCTTTGCACAACGCACCCTCTGCGGCAACGGCAGCATCACGGCGCTCGTAACAGGTATTTCCGGAAACGCTTCGGGATGGGCCGGCGTGGTCATGCGCGAGAGCAATGATGCCGGTGCAAAAAAAGCGCAGTTGATGACAAATTTGGGTCAGTTCAACCGCCGGGAATTTCGCACCGAGACCAACGGGCAGTCATTCCCACAGCAGTACCTGAGCCAGAATCGCTACTGGCTGCGCATCGTTCGCACGGGCAATCAATTTGCCCTGTATGTTTCGCCCAATGGCGCAGCGTGGTACATAATGGGCGCCCAGAGCATCGTGATGGACAACTGCATACAGATGGGTTTGGTCCTCACCAACAACTCGGATAACAGCACCGTGACAGCTAATTTCTCCAATGTCAGCTACACAGAAAGCAATACGCAGCTCGCCTCGCCCGACACGCCATCCACCCCGCAGGCTACGCTGAGGCAGGTAGAATTTGATGTTTTCCCCAACCCGACGGGAGGCGAATTGAATGTGAATTTGGCACAGTACCAGGGCAGCAGTGTGCGCATAGAGGTATACAGCGTAGAAGGCAAGCTGCTGCAATTCAGGGAAATAGACGAGGTGCAAACGGCTTTGGAAAGTCTTAACTTGTCCATGTATTCCAGCGGCATGTACCTGATAAAAGTGAAAAGTCGCGAATTCCCCGATGTGACGAAGCGGGTGGTTCTACAGCGGAAATAACCGTTCGGGGCCAGCACACCAGCTGATTCCCGAAAAAACAAGTATTGGACGATTATTGCCTGGCAGCCGGAACGAAAGATCCGGCTGTCTTTTTTATGCCGGTTTGTTACGAAATTAAGAGTTTGTTCGGGAACCGCTCATTCAGCCTCCGCCAACTTCGTCGAAAAACAGCATTAAGCAAGGACTGATTTGAAAAAAACGGCTAACTTCGTTTGTAAGAGGTATTACGGGGATACTTAAGTTGGCGGGCAATGGTAATTCGGCAAACTGCTAAAACTTGGAATGTTCAACATTATTGACAAAAAAATCACTTTGTACAACAACACAACAAAATCTTCCCGCACCACCCGCAGAAAAAGAATCAAAAATCTCTTGTACAAAAATTTCATGACACCCCTATTGCACACCTCCCACTTTTTGCTTCACGCAAGCCAAGCACAAAAAAGCGGGAAGAGTGCAAAGCGCCACTTATGACACTACTTTAAACTATTTATCTAAATTTGATTATGCCGTTTAAGTCTATAAATAAGTTCACTGAAATTAATTACTTCCATCAAGCGGCTCAGGGTGGACTGCATTCTAAAAGTGATGACGTGCATGTGTTTCGTTTCAGGGATATAAGTAAGGGTGTGGTAAAAGAGATGCCCCTATTTAGAACCACGTTTTACCAAATCGGACTGATGCGACAAGCGCATTTCAAAATGAGCGTGTACGAACAGGAATATAATCTGGAGAACCTTCATGCACTGGTATTTTTCAAACCAGGACAACTCATCCGTTTTGATTCTGATCCAAATTGGGATGGCTATGTGATTCATTTCAAAACACATTTTCTATCTATACCAAGTGACAACCCAGAAGCATTAAAACGTTTTTCCATCCTGGATCCATCAAGAGAATCATTTTTAGTTATTCAGGAATCTGATTTTACTGAGCTATCAGATATTTATGAAAAAATGTTATATGAATACGAAAAGCCAATATTAGGCGGTCTGCCAATTATTGAACTATATCTCCAAATCCTCTTTCATAAAGTGAATGAAGTATATGAGAGAAACAACCTTCCTAAAGAATCATTCTCGACAAGAAAAGAACTTATCGGCTTTCAATTTAAAAAACTGGTAAATGAGAAACTTCGCGAAACAAAGACCATAAATGACTTTGCAGATATGCTTTACGTTACGCCAAAATATCTTATTCAAGCATTAAAGGAAACTATTGGTATTTCCCCCAAAGAATATGTAGACAATCGCATCATATCTGAAACCAAAACCATGTTGCGATTTACCAATCATAGCGTATATGAAATTGCTATTGCTTATAAATTCAAGGATCAGGCCCACTTCTCGAACTTTTTCCGGCAGAAAACAAGTATGACGCCACTAGAGTACAGAATATCACATACCTAATTAATAAGCGGAATTTTTTACAAAAACTGCCGACTTTTTTGCATAACTGAAAGGATTGGTTTGTGTTTTATTTGTATGGTAAAACATTTAAAATACAAAATCATGAAATTAAAAACAATTCTCGCAGTGGCAGCATTGCTGCTTACGAACATGTTATTTGCCCAAAAGCCAAGCCCAAAACTCTTAGACTCTTCAAACCACACTCTGGTGATGATTGATCATCAACCACAGATGGCTTTTGCAACGCAATCGCATCCGATAGAGATTATCCGCAATAATGCGGCACTTATCTCAAAAGCTGCTAAAACTTTTAATGTGGCCACTGTTATAACTTCCGTTGCTGCTAAATCATTTAGTGGGCCTATTTTCTCTGAAATCACAGAAGCGTTTCCTAATGTGAAAATCATTGACAGAACGACCATGAACACTTGGGAAGACACAGCTGCGTACAAAGCCATCACCGGCAAGAACAAAAAGAAAATTGTGTTTGCAGGGCTATGGACAGAAGTGTGTATAGTTGGCCCTGTGCTAAGCGCATTGGCTGATGGGTATGAAGTTTATTTTATTGCTGATGCTTGTGGTGGTGTTAGTAAAGAAGCCCATGATATGGCTGTGCAACGTATGATTCAGGCGGGCGCTCATCCAATGACTAGCCTTCAATATTTATTAGAGTTACAAAGAGACTGGGCAAGACCTGCTACTTATGATGCAGTTAATGAAATTGCTAAAGAGCATGGTGGTGGATATGGCTTGGGCATCAAATATGCCAAAGAAATGTTCCAAGCTCAGGAAGGTAAAAAGTAATCAACAATAAATTTTTCGGGTATGAAACTCTTGCTAGCAACATGTTTGGCACTATACTGCCATTTGGCTTTTGCGCAAAAAGCAGAAACCATCATTTATAATGCTTCGGTTTACACTTTAGATGACAATAAAACAACCGCTCAAGCAGTGGCCGTAGCCAATGGTAAAATTATGAAAGTTGGTACAGATAAGCAGGTTCTGGCTTACAGGAGTAAAAGCACAGTAATGATTGATGCAAAAGGCAAATGTCTCATACCCGGAATCTTTGATTCACACCTGCATGTAATTCGTGGTGGCAGATTCTATCATACCGAATTGCGTTGGGATGGTGTTCGCTCTTTGAAGCGTGCCTTAGAAATGTTGAGCGAACAAGCGAAACGAACACCTGCCGGCCAATGGGTAAGAGTAGTAGGTGGTTGGAATGCATATCAGTTTGAAGAAAAGCGTTTGCCTACCTTGGAAGAAATAAACACAGCCACAGGTAATGTGCCTACTTTCATACTCCATTTGTATGGGCATGCTTATTTGAACAAGGCTGGATTGGCAGAATTGAAAATTGATGCTACAACACCCAACCCAAAAGGAGGACTCATTGAAAAAGACATTCAGGGAAACCCGACCGGACTATTAGTAGCAGAGCCCAATGCTTTTTTACTTTACTCCACCCTTGCCAAACTTCCGGAGTTGAATGATGAAGAAAAGGTGAACTCCACAAAATCCTTTATGCGTGAGTTGAACCGCTTCGGAATAACTACCGTGATGGATGCGGGTGGTGGGTTTCAAAATTATCCTGATGATTATGGAATCAGCAATAAGCTTTGCAAAAGTAATGAGCTTACGGTGAGGCTTCCGTATTATCTATTTGCTCAAAAAGCAGGAAAAGAATATGATGATTATTCACGCTGGATAAGCTCAGTTGAAATTGGACAAGGATGCGATGACCACTATCATGCAATTGAATACCACGTGCAAGGCGGTGGTGAAAATCTGGTAATGAGTGCAGCTGATTTTGAAAACTTTGATCAGCCAAGACCGGAACTAAGTCCGGCTATGGAAGGCGAACTAAAAAAGGTGCTGAGTTTACTTGTAAAAAATAAATGGCCATTTCGTATCCACGCAACTTATGATGAAAGCATCACACGCTTTTTAAATGTAATTGAAGAAATCAACAAAGAAACTCCTTTGAACGGATTGCTCTGGTTTTTTGACCATGCTGAAACTGTTTCTGAACAGAATCTCATACGTATTAAAGAATTAGGTGGTGGTATAGCGATACAGTATCGTATGGCTTTTCAAGGAGAAAGTTTTATTAAACGCTATGGAAAGCAAGCAGCAGAACAAACGCCACCAGTTAAAAGAATGTTAGAATTGGGCATCACTGTTGGCATGGGGTCAGATGGTACACGTGTAAGTAGTTACAATCCTTTCATTGGTCTGTATTGGCTCACTACAGGAAAAACAATTGGAGGCACTATGCACATGAGTAAAAATAATTTGCTCGACAGAGCCACAGCACTCAAACTTTACACACAAGGCAGTGCTCAACTCATTCGGATGGATCAAGACCGGGGAAAAATAAAAGAAGGCTACTTAGCAGATTTTGCTTTGTTATCAGATGATTATTTTAAAGTGAACGAAGAACAAATCTTGAAACTTGAATCGGTACTTACTTTTTTGAATGGGGAAGTTGTTTATGGAGCAGAGGAATATTCAGGATTAGATAAAAATAAAATTGATATAATAACAACATGGTCGCCTGTTAGATTCTTTGGTGGTTACCAAAACACAAAATAAAATGGACAAAATTATCTGGATAATATTGGTGGCATTAGCGGGGACTTTGCTACCTATCCAAGCAGGGTTAAACACGAAAATGGGTAAAGAAATAGCCAGTCCTGTATGGGCATCACTCATTTCATTTATTGTAGGAGCAATAGCACTTTTATTCTATGTTACTGTTACAAAAAATTCTTTTCAGCTATCTGGCATTAAGAATGTTCCGACTTATGTCTGGACGGCAGGTGCTTTGGGGGCATTTTATGTTACAGTTGTAGTATTGGCATTTCCAAAATTAGGACCTGCACTAACATTTGGTTTAATTGTAGGAGGACAGTTGCTGATTTCTCTTTTTCTCGATCACTTCAACATATTGGTTCACCAACAGCACAGCATTAATTTTTATCGAATAATCGGAATGTTGATGATTATTGGTGGTGTGGTTCTGATACGAAAATTTTAAAAATGAAATCATGGTGTACAATATTTATATTCTTTACATTAAGTTTTGGGTTGAAAGCCCAATACAAGTTTCAGAACCTCAGATATGATGAAGATTACAGCTATTTAAAAAATGACACCACCAAAAGTTGGTATAAAAAAATAAAGTTCACAAAACTAAATGCTAACGCAACAAGCTACCTTTCAAATGGTTGCGAAGTGAGATACCAATTTCAGCATTTAACCAATGAAGACTGGGGTGATATTCCGGTAGAATCGTATAATTCTTTTTACACACGTTTCTTGTACCATACTGATTTTCACTTTTCAAAACACTTCCGATTTTTCAATCAGTTCAACAGCACCTTTGCGGAAGGCAGGGTGACACCCAATAGACCTATTGACCAAAATGTGCTGGATATTCAGCAAATATTCTTCGATGTAAATCCATTGGAAAGTCTAACTTTTCGATTTGGAAGACAGGAACTCTTGTATGGTTCACAGCGATTAATAGCTGTGCGGGAAGGGCCAAATAACAGGCAGAGTTATGATGCGGCAAAGATCTTTTGGAAGAAGAAAAATCTAAAGATAGATGCCTATTACTCGCACCCGGTAAGGGTTCAACAAGCCATGTTTGATGACAAATTCAATGAACAAGAGAAACTTTGGAGCACTTATACTGTATGGAATGCAATTCCCAAAATTCATAATATAGACATTTATTACATTGGCTACTATAATCAAAGCAAAAGATACAATTCAGGCATAGGTGAAGAGGTTCGGCATTCAGTTGGAACAAGAATTTGGCGAAAGTCCAACACATGGAACTACGATTTTGAAGCCTTATATCAATTCGGTTCTTGGGGCAATCAATACATCAATGCTTATACTGCTTCAATAGATCTGAACTATACGTTTGATAAAAGGAAAACCGAGCCAACAATAGGCGTAAAAACTGAAATTATAAGTGGAGATAAAAGCAAAAACGACAATCAACTCAACACCTTCAATCCATTATTCCCACGGGGGGCATATTTCGGACTTGCAGCTTTGATTGGGCCTGTAAACCTAATTGACTTTCATCCTAATTTCAGTTTTAAACCATTCAAGTACTTTGAAGTAAGTGCCGACTATGATGTGTTTTGGCGATACTCCGTAAACGAAGGAATTTATGGTCCTAATGTGATGCTGATTTTTGATGACCAAAGCACCAGCCGTTTCATAGGGCATCAATTAGGCTTGGCTTTGGAATATCAGCCCAATGCTTTTATCAAGCTCACACCTGAAGCGATGTGGTTTTACCCGGGGCAATATTTAAAAGACGTAAGCCCAGGCATGCAGGTATTTTTTGCCGCCTTCACCACGCAATTCAAGTTTTAAAATCTTAATAAGTATAGAAACCAAAATCGGAAACAAACCTGAAAACTTAGAAACAGTTTCACACAAATTAGCGGTGATGCTGGCCGATGAATTTTTATCTGACCATGAAAGTGTTATTATCTACTTGTGTGAAAATATCTATCGTTTTGCTAATGGATATCATGATTTAGGCACCAGTGATTTCATTACCGGTTTGATGGAAATACACGAAAAAATGCTTTGGAAGCTTAGGCAATTAAAATGATAACACATGAAAATAATAAGTGATATTTGGCAAATTAAGGTGGAGTTCATAGATGACTTTATTGCACATTGCCATTGGATTAGTGAACATTGAAATGCAGTTTATCGTATTGTTAGATGGTGAGATTGAAATTGAAAACAGCATGGGCGAGAAAAAAACTTTCAAAGCAGGCGATGTGTTTTTGGTAGTAGATGCCTCTGGCAATGGACACCGAACAAAAAACATAAATCAACAAATTCGTAAATCAATTTTTATGCCAATATGAGCAATAAAATATTGGGGCTACACCACGTAACAGCTCTTGCGTCTGACACGCAAAAAAATGTGGATTTTTATGCAGGCATTCTAGGTTTACGCATGGTAAAAAAAACCATCAACTTCGACGCTCCTGAGGTGTATCACCTATACTACGGTGATGAAGTTGGCAATCCGGGAACGATTATGACGTTTTTCCCTATTCCCGGGCTTACAAAAGGTAGAAAAGGTAAAGGGCAGCTTACGGTAACTTCATTTTCCATACCTGAAAATGCTTTAGATTATTGGATGAAGCGTTTGGAAAAATTCAACATTCTATACGATAAGCCACAAGAGCGTTTTAATGGAGAATCATTCATTTATTTTGAAGACAATGATGGTTTGGGTGTAGAGTTGGTTGCCAATAAAACCGACAACAGGCCGGGTTTTACCTACGGGCAAATCCCTTTGGAATATGCTGTAAAAGGCTTTTATGGAGTGTCATTGAGTGAAGAAGGCTACGAAAGAACAGCAGGGTTATTAACCGAAAAAATGGATCACAAACTGGTGGCTGAAAAAGGAAATCGCTTTCGTTTTTCAGCCAGTGGCAAGGCAGGCGATTTTGTAGATGTAATTTGTGAACCAGATGGCTTGCGTGGCTTGGGTGGAAGCGGCACAGTGCATCATTTAGCTTTTGCAACAGAAAACGACAAAACACAACAGGAAGTACGGGAACGCATTTTACAGCAAGGCCTTAACGTTACACCTATGCTGGACAGGCAATATTTTCATTCTATATATTTTCGTGAGCCGGGTGGGGTGTTGTTTGAAGTAGCTACCAGTGA
Source organism: uncultured Saprospiraceae bacterium (assembly GCA_937926205.1). GTDB lineage: Bacteria > Bacteroidota > Bacteroidia > Chitinophagales > Saprospiraceae > JABWAJ01. The sequence continues at coordinate 61,294 of CALEYL010000027.1, read as the reverse complement.
CATTGGCTTTACTTACGATGAACCCAAAGAGCAGTTGGGAGAATCATTAAAACTTCCCCCTTGGGAAGAAGTGAACCGCAAGGAAATTGAAAAAGGCCTTAAACCAATTGAATTGAACACCGATAAATTCATGGACTGACATGCATGAATACAACATTCTGGAAAAGGGATCGCCGCTAAATCAGGCAAGCAAAGCCATCATACTCCTGCATGGTCGTGGTGGCTCTGCTCATGACATTATCACGCTTGCAAATGAGTTTTGCGATGAAAGCTTTTACATAGCAGCTCCGCAAGCCACCAACCACACCTGGTACCCATATAGTTTTCTTGCACCAATAAATCAAAATGAGCCGTGGTTATCATCGGCTATTGCCATAGTTGGGCGATTAATTGAAGAAACTGCCGAAGTTATTGGTGCTGAAAACTTGTACCTGATGGGCTTTTCACAGGGAGCCTGTTTGACCCTTGAAGTGGCTGCCCGATATGCCCAGCCTTATGCAGGTGTTGCAGCATTTACCGGTGGGTTGATTGGCGATTTGATAAACAAATCAAACTACAAAGGCGATTTTGCCGGCAGCAAAGTATTTATTGGCAACAGCGACCACGACCCGCATGTTCCGTTTAAACGAAGTGAAGAAAGTAAAATTCAATTACAGAAAATGGGTGCAGAAGTATTGTTCAAAGTGTATCCGAACATGCCTCACACCATCATTGCCGATGAAATTAATTCAGTAAAGCAAATAATGTTCTAATGGAAGAAGTTGAAATCATTAATAATGATAAACGTCTTAGATTTGAAGCTAAAATTGGGGATGAATTTGGCTATATAGATTACAGGTGGTACAAAGGAAATATTGCCTTTATGCACACATTCGTTCCCGAAGCAGGGCGTGGGAAAGGAATTTCATCGGCATTGGCAAAATTTGCTTTGGAATACACAAAAGAAAAGAAACTAAAAATCATGGTGTATTGTCCATTCATTGCCAAATACATCAAAGAGCATCCAGAGTATGAGTTTTTAATTGATAAAAAGTATCATGGATAAATTCAACATTAATAAGTTGTACACCAATGGTGAAATTACCATCGTGTGGCAATCAGGCAAGTGCATCCATTCTGGCAATTGCGTATATAACAATTCCGATGTATTTCGCCCGAAAGAACATCCCTGAATTAATCCCGAAACCAGCACTACTGAAAAATTAAAGGCCCGATAGACCAATGCTCCTCGGGGGCACTAAACTATTCTTTCAATAATAATAAAAATATGGAAAATTACACCATCTTAACCGAAGCCATCAACGACTTAAAGGCCAAAGGCTACACCGAAGATTTTAACCTAAAACAAAACTGCATTGAGTGCCGTGGCGGACAATTTAAAATCGTCCACGATGAATTTCACATTGATAAGGCTTTCCGTTTTGATGTTGATAGCGACCCGGCAGACCAATCTATACTCTACGCTATTTCATCAGACAAGCATAACTTAAAAGGGCTTTTAGTAAATGGCTATGGTATTTACACCGAAGACATCAGCAACGAAATGATGGAGAAGTTGAAATACTAAAAGTAAACACACACAAAATACACTCCCCTCAATGTATACTGTCCCTGATGGTATCAAAGTTACAGGTGGTTATTGGTGTGTTAGGGAAATTGGGGAAATTCGGAATAAGCTAATGAGGCCTAACCCTCTACAGCTGGCAGTTCGCCGTACTATGCTTCCCCAAAAACGGTGCTGATTCAGGCAGAAGTATCTCTATGAACCGCTCATTCTGCCTCCGCCAACTTTGTCGAAAAACAGCATTAAGCAAGGACTGATTTGAAAAAAACGGCTAACTTACGTTGGTAAGCGAATACCCGCACATAAACACCATACGGGTTTACTGCCGGGTATTCGCGGCTTGGTGGTATTGCGGGAATATTTAAGTAGGGCATTAAAATATTCAATTAGTCAAAATAAAAAGAGAAAAACTGTAAGAAAAGAATAGAGAAGGCTTTTATTATTGAATTCAAACCTTATGGTATAAGGTTACTTTTGAAAGAAACCATTATCTAAATACAAATTTGACTCTATATGAACAGAATAAGAAAGTGTTTATTTTTTTTGGTTTGCCTTATAGTAACTTCCTTTCAAGTGAAGGGACAATCCACTTTCAAAGAAGTTTTGGAAGAATCCAAAGGCATGAAAGTTCCTGTTATTGCAGAGAAATTAATCGGAAATATGATTTTTGAATTTAGTGGTAATACCTATAAAGGAAACCCAATTAACATTGATTCGATACAAGGAAAGGTCTCAATTATAAATTTTTGGTTTATTAATTGCCCTCCATGTTTAGCAGAGATGAAAGGCTTAAATGAAATTGTTACAAAATATGAATCAAATAAAGATTTGAGATTCATTTCGTTTTCATTAGATGATAAAGAAAGTTTAGAAAAAGATTTCTTTTCAAAAAGAGAATTCAAATTTGAAGTAATTCCAAATAGTTTAGAATTTATAATGCTTGACCTGCAATCTCCATTTGGATATCCTACCACTTTTGTTGTAGATAAATCGGGCATCATTAGAAAAATAATTATGGGATCAAGTAGGGATGTGGAAGAAGCAACTATTGAGGTTAAAGAAAAACTAATCCCAATCATTGAAGAACTCTTAAAAGAGGAATGAAAACGACTGTAAGCTGTAATAGCCACCATTTAACCTTTCTATATGCCCATTTTGAGTAGGCTTACCCGGTTGAATATATTGTATGGCCACCCGGTTCTCCTGGCGCCATAATTGAAACGCCTTGCTGAGAAATTCCGGACCGTTATCTACCCGAATCTGCTATGGGATTCTTTGTTCATCTTTGAGACGATCCAGCACCCAAACGACGCTCTCACCAGGTATCGAACTGTCTATTTCCATTGCCAGGATTTCTCGGTTGTAATCATCCATCACATTCAGAACCCTAAACCGCCTTCCATTCCATAAACTATCATGCATGAAGTCCCTGCCGACCGGCAGCTACGGTTTATACACAAGTTTTTGTTAGCAATTACCCATGCCGTGGACCATGGTCCCGTACTCTTTATCGACTGGCTACAATGTACATCCCATCTCCTTTTGTCATTCCCGCAGGGAATCTGCGACGTCATACAAGGTGTTTTGTGGCTTTTACGCTGACAGTCTTTATGCTTAAACTATTAATAAACAGTCATTTGTAATCAAACTTAATCAACTGTCGCGCTTTTGCAGATTCCCTTTCGGGAATGACAAACTGCTAAGGAGTGAAAGTTGAGATAACAATCAGCACCTCAACTGCGTGGAAACAGCATGCAGATTGGAATTTCGATGACAAAATACGATAACCAATAAAAGAATCAAACGTGGGAATAGGATACAATATAAAGATGTCTATAAACCGTAGCGACCGGCAGGCGGGTAGACTCCAAACCTGGTCAGCTTTGTCCGGCATGTATAAAGGCTCTCTGTCTCTTTTAGGCAGCGTTTTGCATATCCTGCACCGGATATTAGTTTGAGCCCACAATACACCCTGTAAACTCGCTTATGGTTCCATTTATACCCGCCCGCACGCCGTTTATGAAACAGTTTCCAAAAAACGTAGCCCTAGTATTTTTCAGCCAGAGCATTCAGCGTTTCAATGATTTTTTCATAACCAATCAAGCTTTGATCCTTAAATTTATCATTTTGATTGGTAACATTTTTGGGGAAGTTTACACTTATTCCAGACGAAGTTTGGCATGATTACTTTTCCAACCACTCTTTGAACAGGGTTACTTTTAACCGGCTTACAATGGCCTTGTCATCAAGTTTCACCTTTAGTTGGAGGACAATTTTTCTGTTAAAAAACGGCTCAAAAGAAACCACAGCAGAGCGATTGACCAGCATCTGCCGGTTTATCCTAAAAAACTGTTGTGGATCACAGACCGATTCTACGTATTCCATTTTCTTGAACAGCGGAAATTTTTCACCAGAAAAGGTGTACATAAATACCGTTTCGTACTCCAGGTAAAACAAAGCAATTTCCTCTACGTGTTTGACAATCGACTTTTCCCGGAATTCGGTTAAAAAACGCTGTTGGTACTGTTTGGGCTGATCCACCTTAAAATAAACCGGTGTCTGGTTTTTTGCTTGTAAATTGAAAATTATCCGCTTGTATTTATGAAGCGCGTTGTGGATTTCTTCTTCTTTAAACGGCTTCAGGACATAATCAATGCCGTGTTGGCCCTGCTTCTGTCTATTTCAAGGTTCGCCGTTTGAAGGGCAAACCATTTCTGGAAATTCAAGGCATCCCACTGTATCTGCGCCCCAAGGGAATAGACATACTTGGTGCCAAAAGTCAATTCCTCAAAGGCATCATCGGGCGCGCCCGGATTGAATATTTGAGCCGGCACCAGGGTCGGCTGCAGCGTAATGTTGTCGTTGTAGCCAAGCGAGAGGTTGGCCGAGGGCCGCAGGGCAGACCATGCTTCTTTTTTTTCTGAAACGGCAATTTGCTCACCGACGACTGCACTTTTGATGGCTACGGCGTGCGCATCGGCATACTTCAAGACCTCGTCGAAGGAATTAAACTGAATTTGTGCCATGGCAGGGAGGCCCCACAACAGGAGCACCGGGAATATCCATGATTTCATTTTTTAGCATTTTTGGAGTTAATCCTTGTCCAAACGGACGATTTGGAAGCCAGTCCCTTACTGACCTTTAGCTCCAGTTTGTCGTCGCTCAACAGTTTGGCCGAGCAATTGGCCGTTTTCCCTTTTTGAATGGCGTAAAGCGTGCCGCCTTTATATGCATTGCCTTTGTCGTACCTCAGGCCGCTGATCTGCTTTTTACCAATAAGAGAGTATGGCTCAGCTTTCCGGATGATGGCGTCGTAATAGGAACCATTGTTTACAAATTCCAGAATACGGGTATGGTCCTCATCGGTCCATTGCCCTAAAATCCTGTCATTGGTACTTTGTTCGAAGGCGCTTGTGCTGAACAACATGCCCAGCGATAAAAAAATGACTTGCAGCATGGTATTTAATCTTTAGTTCACGACAAAAGTGAGGCATAGTACTTAGCCGTACCTCAACAAATCAGGTAAAGTGAACAGAAAAGCATTTGAATTGACCAGAAAGCGATAACATTGTACTTTCACAGCAATATCAGGGCGAACAGGGTTTGGCTCCGCTAATATGGCCTCGGCTGCCAACCCACCTAACTGTGCCTCTTACGTAGTTCCTGCTCGTCCGTGCCGACCTTTACAGTTTCGCTTATCTACCTGACGGCAGCCAGCCTTCAGACTCGCAGTCACACACGGCGACGTCCGACTTCATTGGGGCAGGCATTGGGATTGCTTACTGGCTTTGGCAACTTGTCAGTAAAGGACTTTCGCCCTCAAGTTTTCAGGCTCACGATTCCAAAGATTTTGAATTATCTTTGTTTTGGAGAACCGATGTGCCTATTCCGGGCACACACAAAGCATAAAATGTTCATGAGGGTTCTGCGCACTCACGCCATATGCAAACCGTTCTGAAATTTAAAAACAATGATCATCATCAAATATCTTGTGTACAGCTTTACCATAGCAATTTTCTCCTGGATCGTTGGAATGATGCTCAATGGTGTTTTGAGAAAGAAAGCATACTATAACAAGCTATCAAATCTGAATTTGATAAAAGATGAAGCTTTAAACAAAAAAATAGGACTCGGATTTTTTAAATGGATGGTAAAAAATACGTTTTTTAAATACTTCAACCAAAATCTCCAATTGAAAAACAAGATTGATGCAGCGACGCTAAAACAGTTACGGACAGAAATGACATTTTCCGAAATAAGCCATTTAATAGGGTTTGGTTTTATGGTTCTTGTTGCTTTGATAGCGTTTATTTATGGCAACTACTCTTTTGGATTGATTATTCTGATGGTGAATATATGGATGAATTTATATCCATCTTTATTGCAACAGGAAAATAAAAAACGAATTGACCGATTGATCATAAGCTATAATCCTGCCCGGTAAAAGCTGGTCACACCGTAAATGAATATCTTGTACACAAAAAAAACAAAGCAAATGAAAATTAATATAATCATTTCAATCTCAGTTTTATTTGTATTCACGAATCAGCTTAAAGCACAGGCGGAGTTTCCAATGTTAAACGCCAGTTGGTGTTATCATGGATATGGAGATACCGGTGAAGATTTTGGAAATGTATGTTTTATTCCGGATGAATTAGTTGAATCGAATGGAAAGATGTATTCAAAAATAAATTACAGGGCACATCCTTATTCTTCTGATTATAAAGACATGCTGTACAGAGAAGAAAACAGACGGTTTTATGTAATTCCTCAGGATTCTTTGAACGAAATATTAGTTTACGATTTTAATTTAGAAGTTGGAGATACATTCCACGTAAATTGGGCCTGGAATTTAAATGAAAGCATTGAACTAATTGTCCAAAATATAGAATATGTAACCACGCTGGACAACGTTTCAAGAAAAAAAATTACCCTGGAGAATGGGGATTATCATGGAGATTGGCTTGAAGGAATAGGTAGTTTAAATTGGGTCTTTTTAATGCCAACCTATCAAGTATCTGTTTCCGGGGGATATCATTTTCTTTGCCATACTAAAGGAGAAGCATTGATATATCCTTTGGGGGAAATGGATTGTGGTCTCACGCCAATCATTAACCTTGAACAGAAAAAAGAAGAATGGATTAATATTTACCCAAATCCAGTATTGAACGAATTTAATATAGCATTCAATAATACAGAGGTTCAAAATTTATCAATACTCGATACTAACGGTAAAGTAATTTTTCAGAAAATGATGAGTAAAAATGAAAACATGGTTAAATTCTCCGGCGAATTACCTCCAGGGTTGTACATTGTAAAACTAACAGGACGGAACGGAGAAATTATAACTCAGAAATTTGTGAAATCATAATAAATGCCGGGTATAATACCAGCTATTCGAAAAAAGACCTAATTTTCCCATGAGAATGCGGATAATTAAGTTATTACACATCCCGGTTATCAAAATTACTCCAACTATGAACTCATTAAACTGCTTCATCTTTTTTGGAATTTCCCTTTTCAGCATAAACATGGCTAAATTTAATTTAAAGGAAGCAAATCCTGAAGCTGATTGCGAAGTTACATTAACAGTTCCGTCCGCTGACAAAGAGCGGTCGAAAGAAGCAATAGATATCATTACCTTATACTACCAATTAAATAAACGGCCGCCAATCTTATATGAATTAAACGGGAAGTCCTCAAATAAGGAATTGAGAATATTCACGGAATGCTACAAAAACAACAATCTCATGCATGAATTCGATGTCCTAACCATGAACATGGACCAACTTAAAGGGAAGGAGGATGTTTTTCCATTGAAATTAAATTTTTCATCCGGAGAGATAACTGAAGACGGTCAAGGAAAGAAGTATTACCATTACAACCTAACGCTGTTTACTAAAAATTCAGAACGATACATAGAAAATTCTTTTGAACTTGGCAAGGGAGTTAGATTATCAAGAGCTCATAAGCCCACAGAAATGGTATGTTTGAATAGTGATGAACCCAAGTCGATGTTTTATGAACTACTTGTATTTAATACAGAAGGAGAAAAAGAAGAATATCTTTTTAAACTTTATGCCCAGATACGAAAATGAACCAGGAAGAAAAAAAACACATACGCGTTGGAATTTTAGCAATAGCGGTAATTATGACTTTCATTCTTGTATACCAATTCATTTCAGGAAAAGGAATTTTCGATGATTCAATGAAATTATATTCATTTGCAAATGATGTATCAGGAATTTCGACAAAAACACCAATTCTAATTAATGGATATGAAATTGGAAAGGTTAGTAATATAAATTTTACGAATGGAAAAGTATTGCTCGAATTTTCGATAGATAAAGAAATCAAATTAAGTAAAGAATCACAATTTGTTTCCACGGCAGGCGGAGTATTCAGAGATAGGCAAATAAATGTCGAAAACGCAGCTGTTGGCGGAAGGATTTACTCGAATAGAGATACAATCGAAACAGCGTTTATCACAAAACCAATCAGCGAAATTGTAGATTCAACTTTGATGAAAAAAATCGAACCGACACTAAAAGAGTTCAGTAGAAAGATAGGAAAGGCGTTACAGGATTATGGAGAATCGGGTGAAGAACCGAATGTAAATAAAGAAGAAAAAAAAGAAAACTGATGATAATATAGCAAGTATGTTTATTCCGGGCAAACCAAGCGTTTATACCAGCTGTTAGGTGTAAGACCGTTCAAACATCAGCAACAAGTAAGCAAATGATCGAAGTTTTACGCAATCACATAATGAAAAGGCTGGGAAATGACCTTGACAATTTGGATAAAGTTCTTTCAAATTTCAAACACATTACCACCAAACGCAACGTACAACTCTTACAGGAAGGCGAAATCTGCAAATACGTTTATTTTATTGCCAAAGGTTGTTTGCAGGTTTATGTTTACGACAAGGACTTTAACGAAACGACAAGAGACATTGTTATTGAAGACAATTGGTGTTCTGAACTTTTGAGTTTTGGAAGTGGCAATCCTGCAACAGAAAACATAAGGACCGTTGAACCCTGCGAATTATTTGCCATTGACAGGCAAAATTTTCAAATAATGATGAAAACAGTCCCGCAGTTCGACAAAGTATACAAACAAATTCTTGAAGCATCTTATGCCAACTCCGTTTATCGCATCAATACTTTCGTTTCTTTGTCAGCATTAGACCGAATTAAATGGTTAATGGAATACCGGCCTACCCTTATGACAAGGCTTTCAAGCAAACTTCTTGCTTCTTATTTGGGCATCAATAAAGATGTTTTTAGCCGACTAAAATCCAAATTGTAAAACATAGACTTTTGTCATCGTTCACGGAAATTTTGTTGCTGAATTTTGCCTCATCATTCATCTATAAAATTCAAAACAATGACAGCGTATCTATTATTATTCCGCAATGCCAGTGCCAACAATTTGGATGAAGTGCAAGAATGGAGTAAAACCTGCCCGATTCTTAAATACCCAAACAGTTCGGTTGAAATCAGACCACTCATGCCATTTCCAGGCAATTAAAAATCAAGACAATGGACAAGATTTTAAACTTGGGAAAATACATTTTTCCACTTTCGTTTTTGCTTTATGTCGGACTACATCTGGGCAAACCTGAAGTTGGTGCTTCCTTTGTCCCCGACTATATCCCATTTCCCTATTTTTGGAACTACTTCACTTTGGTTTGTATACTGCTTTTCATCACCAGCGCAGTAATTGGTAAATACGATAAGCTGGCCTATACGCTAATGGCAGTGTATGTTATCTTAATGGCTGTGCTGGTTCACCTGCCACGAGCAATGGGACACGAATTAGGAACAGAAAATATGACTGCTGACCTAACGAGAGAAAAAGAATTGGAAATGGTGAATTTCTTCCGAAATATTATGGTAACAGGCGCCTTATTGGCATTTGCCAAATTTGTAGCCAAAGACAAAAGGGTAATCGGTTAAACAAACGGCAATGCTTATTTACATAAGTCATCCCGAGTTTTTAGCGAAAACAGACGAAAAACAGGATATTTTCGCGATCATTCAGCCGTGGTAGTGGGCAGTTGGCAGTTTGCAGTAAACCCGACTGAAAACTGCCAACTGACAAACTGCCAACTTTTAATTGACGAATTGATTGCTTATTACACCAACAACTGTTTTGAAAATTCGGGGTGACTCATGTTTTGTAATTTAGCCTCCCCTCAATGCATCCGATCCCCGCGCACTTCCAGTTTATCCATAATCCCGGCTTCGTAAACGAGGTATTCTTTCCAGCGCGAGCGGGTAGCTTCAGCGCCGCAATAGAGTTTGGAAAGGTCGAGGAAAAGGCGGTAATGGCCGGCTTCGGCGACCATAAACTTGTGGTAAAAACCTTTGAGGTGCTCATCGGCGATGTTCAGTGACAGCAAGCGGAAGCGCTCGCAACTGCGCGCTTCAATGAGGGCGCAGGTCAGTAACTTTTCGAGCAGCATTTCTTCGCGACTGCCGCCTTTTTTCTGAAATTTCAGCAGTTCATTCACGTATTCATCCTTGCGCTGCCGGCCCAGTTGCAAACCGCGTTTGTCTAATTCTGCCAGCACCAGTCTGAAATGGCCCCATTCTTCCGTCACGATGGGCGCCAGTTCCCGAACCAGTTCATCTCTTTCCGGAAATTGCTGGATGAGAGAAATGCAGGCCGTTGCCGCTTTTTGCTCACAATAAGCATGGTCGGTCAGAATTTCGCCGAGGTCTTTTTCAGCCAAATCTACCCAACGCGGATCCGTTGGCAGCCTCAGCCCCAATACGTGCAAGCCTTGATCTTGATTTTCCATATTTCTATTTGCCCGGGGTTAACGATGCGTGCCCCTTACGATTTTCCTTCAATGCACCCAATCTGATGGATGAAAAAATCCAGTTGATATACTTCGTATTCTTCAAATCCGCTGCTCCAGAATACCCGGACCAGGTCAGCTTCGCTTTGCATCAACAGGTTCATCTGGGTACGGTCTATGGGGTAGTGTACCCGATAGGTGAGCACCTCCCTTTTGGTGTCGTAGCTGCCCCGATCCATACGGCCTGCCCTCAGGTTGATAAAATCGCCATTCAGCATTTTGATGGTCAGAATACTGCCCTCTTCTATGAACCCATAAGCTTCCCGGGCATTCGGATAAGCAAAAGTAAATTGAAGGGTCAGGTATCGGTAGCCTGCCAGCGACGTAAAATAACCTTCACAGCGCAAATATTCCTTGTCTTTCAGAAATGCGCGCAAACGCTCATCGGTATGGGTAAACAGCAACTCCTTCTGGCAATCGCGACGATACTGGCCGGTTTGTTCATCTTTCCCTTCAAAAGCCATCTGACAAGGCTTGCTGGGCGGATTCGCAATGAGGTCTCCGGCAGATTCATCGGTTGCCGAATAGTAATCTGAAACGGGCATTCCCCCGCGTTCGTATGAGCCTGTTGAAGAAAGTTGCTGCTGGCGCGCAGCGCGCTGGGCATTTTTCCGGCGGCTCTGGGTAGCTTTAAAATCTTCAATATAGCCGCCTTTTTGTGTCAGTTGCTCTGCCGTCGTTGCTTCATTTAAAGCCAGTTGCGCTTCAAATCGGGCATCCTGCTCTATTTTTCTGGCCGTTTTTAAACGCGCGTTGAATTGCTGCCGGAGATCTTCATTATCAGCCGGCACAGCCTGCATGTCTTTTTCAAGTTTTTCACGGGAAGCCGTTGCTTCTTCTGATCGCTTTCGCGCAATGTCAGCGGCATCTTTGGCCAATTGTGAACGACGCACGGCTATCTTGAAAATGTCCTTTTCCGTCAGGGAAACAGACCCTTCCAGCGGCTCAATTTCACCGGCGAAAACGGGATAGTTGACGGTAGTATTGGCAGGCTCGGGTTGCGTTTTGGATTCGTCAGCAGGTTGACCGAAGCCGGAAAAATACTGCCAGGAGCCGTCGGGATAAACAATAATTTTTTCTCCGCGCTCATTCTGGCGAATTTCCTGCGCCGAAAGTACAGGAAGAAAAAATATAAGTAAAAAACCTACGCATAATGCACACAGGGAAAGACGTGATGACTGAATCATGGGACCGGTTTTGGATAAAAAAGAACTTCAAAGATAGGGAGAGTTTGAACATCAGGCAATAGCAAAGGCCACATAGCCCGATGCAAAAAACTGCACCATTGTGGCAAGCGATTGACGCAGGTTCAAAAAGAATGGTTGAAAAATCAGCCGTTTTCGCTTATTTTGTGCAGCAAATCAGCAGGTTGCCATGCCCAATCCATACGAACATCTATTCGGTGAAGAAGACCATCAACAGCCTCCGCCACAGGATCAAACCCCTGAGCCTGATTTTTCAATGCCCCCCGAACCCCAAACAGATCCCCTTGATGTCGTTTTGGAAAAAATTGCCGTTTTTCAAAAACAAGCGGAAGCTTTTTCCGTGCTGTTGAGTCAGACCAAAGCCGTCGACTACGAAACGCACAGTGCCTGGTGGTCTTTGTTTGTCAATACCGGAACCCGCCATGATCAGGGAAGCCTCGCCGGTGAAAAAGCAAGTCATCGGATCATGACCTCAAAATTTGTGGACATCATTGTCCCCATGAAAGCCCTGGCCATGCTGCACCTTGAAACACTGAAAGCATTCGTTGCGGACATAGACGAGGGGTATTTCTCTATCCAAAAAGAAGAAATTGAAGTAAAAAACGACAAGACCCGGGCCATCAACGGACTCAACCTGCAACGTAAAATCCTGGCAGAAGCCGCCCGCGACCTCGATATTCTGGATCAGGCCCTGAAAGCCTGTGAAAGCCGTATGAGAAAATACGTCAACGCCGGCGGAGTCAATAACCTCTCTGCTTCTGAACTGGCCCTGCTCACGCAAAACAGGAGTCAACTCACCTCCGGTCGGGAGCACCAATTCGACTATACGTTTTTCAACATCAACCTGCTCGACAAAACGGCCATGGCATTTGGTTATTTTATGAAAGAAACCAGCAGCCAATATCTGCAGAAGCTGTTATTTGTATTTGAAAACCGGTAACGCGGCGTCTGCTTCAATTTTCCTACTTTTGTACCCATGCCGTCAACAATTTTCATCATGCTGCTTTTCGAAATCGGTTTTTTGCCCATACGCCTCTGGGACATCCTAGACATCCTCATCGTAGGGTATCTGATGTACCAGATATACAAATTGCTTCGGGGCAACATCGCTTTCAACATCTTCATCGGCGTACTCACGATGTATGTGGTGTGGTGGCTGGTGAATCAGCTCGGCATGGACCTCCTCTCGGCGGTGCTCGACCAGTTTGTAAATGTCGGCGTTATCATCATCATCATTATTTTTCAACCGGAAGTGCGACGCTTCCTGCTCTTTCTCGGAAACACCACACTCCGGCAGCGTTTTCTGTTGCTGCGGCGCATGTTTGACGACCGGCCCCGGCAGGCATCAGAAGTGAAACAAAGCCAGGTAAAAGCCATAAAGCAAAGTTTACTGCGCCTTTCCAACAGCCGCACAGGGGCGCTCATCCTCCTGACCAAAGACCTTAACCTCGAGGGGCTCACCAGTTCCGGAATCGCCATCGACGCTCAAATCAGCGAACCCCTGCTGATCAGCATTTTCAATAAAGAAAGCCCCCTGCACGATGGCGCCGTGCTCATCACCGATGGAAAAATCAAAGCGGCAAGTTGTGTACTGCCCGTATCCGAAAACGCCAATTTGCCCAAAGAACTGGGCCTTCGTCACCGCGCAGCCGTTGGCATCACGGAAAAAACAACCGTAGCAGTCTTTGTCGTTTCAGAAGAAACCGGTGGAATTACCTTTGTTTATGAAGGAAAACTCAAACAAATTCAGAGCGAAGCAGAATTAGGACCGCTACTAAGGCAGTATCTGTGAGTATTTTTAAGGTTAAAGGTTAGAGTGAAGAAGCCTGTCCCGCCAAAGCGGGGTTAAAGGGGGCATGGTGCTTTCATTGAGCAGGATGCCCCGTCTACCCTGCCTTGCCGGCAGGCGTCTACCGTCAACCGTCTACCGTCTACCGTTACCCCTTCTTCTGCTCCTTCGCCCAGGCATCTTTCAATCCAACCGTCATGTTGAAAACCGGTTTGGCAGCTGTAGAATCAGGATCCATGCAAAAATAGCCTTTGCGCATAAACTGAAACCGATCCCCGGGTTTGGCTGTCTTCAGACTGGGTTCCACGTAAGCAGTTCCTGTCTGCAGCGAATCGGTATTGTAGAACTCCAGAAAATCAACGCCTTCGTGGCTATCCGGCTGCGGATCGGTAAACAAACGGCCATATTGGCGCACTTCTGCCGCTATGGCGTGTGGCGCCGATACAAAGTGAATGGTTCCTTTGACTTTAAGTCCTGAAGTATCGCTGCCGCTGCGGCTATCCGGGTAATAACTGCACTTCAGTTCGCTTACATTGCCATCTGCATCTTTCAGCACTTCGTCGCAATGGATGATGTAGGCGCCTTTGAGTCGCACATCCTTGCCGGGAGCAAGGCGGAAGTAATTTTTCGGCGTATCCTCCATAAAATCGTCGCGCTCGATGTACAATTCCCTTGAAAACGGCATGGTACGCATGCCCATGCTTTCGTCTTCCGGATTGTTTTCGATGGTTAATTCTTCAGTCTGCCCTTCCGGATAATTCGTGATCACCACTTTCAAAGGGTCAAGAACGGCCATCACGCGGGGCGTCGATTTATTCAGCTCTTCCCGCACGCAAAATTCCAGCAATTCGATCTCGATCAGGTTCTCGCGTCGCGCCACACCGGCCCGGCGGCAAAACTCGCGGATGGCATCAGGCGGGAAGCCCCTGCGGCGCATACCGGCAATGGTAGGCATGCGCGGATCATCCCAGCCCGTTGTGAGTTGCTCTTCCACCAGTTTCATCAATTTTCGCTTGCTGGTGATCATGTACGCCACATTCATCCGGGCGAATTCGATTTGGCGGGAAGGGAAAATGCCCAGTTTTTCAATAAACCAGTCGTAAACGGGGCGATGGTGCCTGAACTCCAGCGAACACAGGGAATGCGTGATGCCTTCGATGGAATCCGATTGTCCGTGTGCAAAGTCGTACATGGGATAAATACACCATTTGTCGCCTGTGCGGTGGTGGTGTTCGTGTTTGATGCGGTAAAGGATGGGATCCCGAAAATGCATATTCGGGGAAGTCATGTCTATTTTAGCACGCAAAACCCGCGCACCGTCCGGAAATTCTCCATTTTTCATGCGCTGAAACAAATCGAGATTTTCGGCAATCGAGCGGCTTCGGTAAGGACTTTCTGTACCAGGCTTCGAAGGATCGCCTTTCATGGCGGCAATTTCTTCAGAGGTAGAGTCATCCACATACGCCAGATCCTTTTCGATCAGTTGCACGGCAAAGTCATACAACTGGTCAAAATAGTCAGAAGCGTAGAGTTCTTCGCCTTCCCACTCAAACCCAAGCCAGCGGATGTCGTTTTTGATGTTGTCAACGAAGTCCGTTTTTTCCGTGCTGGGGTTCGTATCGTCCATCCGAAGGTTGGTTTTTCCGCCGTATTTCTGAGCAAGTTCAAAGTTTACCGTAATGGCTTTGGCGTGCCCGATGTGCAGGTAGCCATTGGGTTCCGGGGGAAAACGGGTGTGCACGCGCCCGGCGTGTTTCCCATTGCGGATGTCCTCTTCAATGATCTCTTCGATAAAATTCAAAGACGCTTTGGTCTCGCTCATATGCTGAAAATTTGAGTTTCAAAATAAAGAAAAATCCTGATGCTTTTCGCTAATCAGGGTCTGCCCATTTAGGCTGGTGTCTTCGCTTTACCTGCCTGCCCTCCGGCCGGCAGGCCTGACAACCGAAGGTAGTTAAAGACAGACACTATTTACATCCGGTCCGGCATATCAATACCCAACAAATCCATCCCCTTGCGCAGCACATTGCTGGTCGCAATGCTGAGCATGAGGCGAAAATCCCGTGCCGCTTCATCGGCCGCGCCAAGAATGGAGTGGTCGTGGTAAAAACGGTGGTACGACTTGGCCAGGTTGTAACAAAAGGACGCCACATGAGATGGATCGTATTCCCTGGCAGCTGTTTCAATCACGTCCGGAAAAGCATACAACTGCGTCAACAGTTCTTTTTCCGCAGGCTCGGTTTGGGCGTAATCAGCCGCAGCGGCCAGACTGCCCAATTGCTCGGCTTTGCGAACGACTGAACGTATCCGCACATAAGCATTCTGAATATAGGGTCCCGTTTGTCCCTGTAAGTCAACCGATTCTTTAGGATCAAAGGTCATCCTTTTTTTAGGGTGCACTTTGATGATGTGGAATTTGAGCGCTGCCAGAGCAATTTTCTGAATGATTTCTTCCTGCTCAGCAGCCGGTACGCCGGCCAGGGTGTCGCGTTCTGAAGAATCCTTACGCGCTTCGCCGATCACTTCTTCGATCAAATCATCGGCATCCACAACAGTGCCTTCCCGGGATTTCATTTTGCCGGAAGGCAGATCCACCATGCCGTAGGAAAGGTGGTGCAGACCTGCAGCATAAGGCTCTCCCAGGCGTTTCATGATTTCAAACAAAACCTGAAAATGGTAATTCTGCTCGTCGGCCACCACGTAAATCATGCGCTTGACGCCAAAATCGCGGTAACGCAATTGCGCAGTGCCAATGTCCTGGGTCATATACACGGCCGTCCCGTCGCTGCGCAGCACCACTTTTTGATCCAGACCGGCGTCTTCCAGGTCAATCCACACCGAGCCATCGGGTTTCCGGAAAAAAACGCCGCTTTCCAGTCCCTGATCAACCGTGTCTTTTCCCAATAAATAGGTTTCCGATTCAAAATAAAGCTTATCAAATGCAACACCCAGGCTGTTGTAGGTATCGTTGAAACCTGCGTAAACCCAGCTGTTCATCTGCCGCCAAAGCTCCAGCGTAGCCCCGTCTCCAGCTTCCCAGCGCAGCAACATGGCTTTGGCTTCTTTGCCCAGCGCGCTGTATTCGTTGAAATAAGTATTCTTGAAATCTTTAAAAAAGCCGGCTTCGTCCTGCCCTGCTTTGTGTTTGGAGGCATACACAGCCGCTCCTTCTGAAAGCTGCCATGCTTTGTATTCTTCCTGAAATTTTTGTTCAAACAGAACATAGAATTTCCCGACGAAGTGATCGCTTTTCACGCCGGCACTTTCCGGGGTGGCGCCGCCCGCATATTTTTGCCAGGCCAGCATGCTTTTGCAAATGGCGATGCCCCGATCGTTCACGATTTGCACCCGGATGACCTCGTATCCGGAGGCCTCCAGAATTTTGTAGGTAGACCATCCGAGCAAAATATTCCGGATATGCCCAAGGTGCAGGGGTTTGTTTGTATTCGGGGATGAAAACTCAACCATCGCCTTTTCGCCTTTGGGTTCGGCAACGCCGTAGTCTTCATTTTCATAAATGGCCTGAAGAAAATCGAGCCAAAACCCATCGCCGATGACCAGGTTGAGAAAACCTTTTACCACATTGTAGCTGGCCACATGGGGTACACGCGCCACCAGGTATTCACCCAGTTCTGCGCCGATTTCTTCCGGTTTTTTTCCACTAACTTTCGTAAACGGAAAGGTCACCACGGTATAATCGCCTACAAAATCTTTGCGTGTGGAGGTGATTTGAACGGTATCGGAAGCGACCATGGCTCCATACAATTCCTGTACGGCTTCGATAACGTTTTGTTGTATGATGCTGCTGATGTTCATGCTGCTTATTGGTAACAGGTTACTGGAAGTGCTCATCTGGCCGGCAAATTTAGGGAATTGAAGCTTTGGAAACGCGACTATTTAAAGAAACTGAAAATAGTCGTTCCATAGTTCCGTTCCTGAAAGAAATGTGGATGATTTTTAAAGTTGTGGTTTGGATTGTGTTCCATGACAAACAGGCCGCCTCCCTGAAGCAATTGCTTTTCAAAAATCAGATCCGGAATGCTGTCAAGGGTTGGCAGGCCGTAGGGCGGGCCCGCAAAGATATAGTCGTACTGCGTGGTGGCGTAATTGATGAATTGAAAAACGTCCGACCTCACGATTTTGATCTCCGATTCAATTTTCAGGGTTTCAGCCGTTTTTTTTACAAATGCCACACATGCGGGAAATTTATCCACGTAGGTAACATCGGTACACCCTCTGGAAATAAATTCATAGCCGTGGCTGCCGGTGCCGCCGAACAGGTCAAGCACTTTTACTTCATCAAACCTGAGGATATTGGTCAGAATATTAAACAGTCCTTCTTTTGCAAAATCCGTTGTGGGGCGGGTAGGCCAGTTATCAGCCGGTGGACTGAACCGCCTTCCTTTAAATTTTCCTCCTATGATGCGCATGGGGAGCGATTAAAAGTTAGATGATAGACGTCAGAGCGTTTGAAGCGCCAGAAAATAGAGATCCGAAAAAAGGTGCTGTGGCAATGCGCCTGATTTTGCGCCCGGGGATATCTGAGGCGGACAGGATACAAAAGACAATTTCCGGAAATACCGGTATAGCAGCCGGTAGATTTCTGAATCTTCCATCAATTGCCCCGACAGCAAAACCGGTGTGGTTTCCTGATCAAGGTCAAACTCGTCAACAAGCGCCAGCACAAAATAGAGAAAGTCTTTCGCCGTCTGGTAAGTGTAGGTATTGCTGAAAAACAAGCGATTCTCATCCAGCAGGGCCAGGCGAAGTCTTCCAATTTCGGTATGCACAAAAAGGCGCCTCACCCCTTGCGGGTTTGCCGCTAAGTTTCGCGCAGCACTTAAATACGTAGTGGTGATATGGACCAGTTTGCTTCCCGGAAACTGCTTTTGGCACCAGGCCAGGCCTTCACGCTCTATGGCATAAACATTACAAGCCTCGAAATGCGGCAAGTCATCTACAGCATAAGTCCATTCTCCTTCCGGCGAAACCAGGTATTGCAGGTAAGTTGCCTTGTGTTCATCGTCGTAAAGACGCTTTGGAACCAGTGCTGTGAACGGATTCGACCATGCTACGTGAATGCGGGCGAAAGATGCGCCCAAATGAGCATCCCCGGCGCAGATTTTTTCCAGAAAAGGCAAAGAAATGGCTTTCTGCTCTTGTTTGGACGCGGTTGAAATGTCGGATTCCCGCTCGTACTCCCGCAGAGCAAGTACCTGATGATCGGGGGTGCTTACCAAATAAGCGAACCTGTCCACTCCGATTAGAATGGACAGGTTGTTGGCGGCAGCAGCCGATTTGTTCAGGTAGTTATCTTCAATAATATCTACGCTTAGTTTTCCCAATTCCCGGAAAGGTTAGGCGCGTTCATGTTACCGAATTTGATGGGTTTTTCCGGATCGTAGTTCTTGTCGTAACGCGCGAACTTCGCATCGGCATAACTTCCCATGAAAACTTTACGCTTGACACCTACCTCACAGACCTCTACTTTGGCCTTTTGGTAAGTAATGGTGTCTGCCTGAATTTCAAAAGCTGCCCCTTTTCCGTAGGGTACATACCTCAGCGAATCCAGGTTAATTCCAAGCGCCTGTACGGAGTCAATAGCCGGAGAGTAGTACGTTTCGTAGGTAATCTGACCCGTGAAATTAGGATCATCCGGGTCACCCAGTACTTTGACAATCTTAAAACTGTCCGTTTTAAGCACCATGGCTAGTGTGTCAAAGTCGCCCGCAAAGACCCCTTTGATGCTTCGGTAAAGTTCCTGCGCAGTTCGAACTTCCGCAAGTTTTTTTACAACAGCGTCTTCACGTCTATTCTTTTCGTTGACGAATTGAATAGGTTCACGGATGCCGCTCACAAGGAGCCAGGCAAATACGCCAGCAATGGCTAATAGAACGAGATTGATAGCAAGCCTCATTTTCGGTTTGTTTTGACGCAATAATACGGCTTTTTGATAAAATGCCATATCTGAACTGAAATCCTTTCTCAAGATGCAGGATTTTCTTTGATTGGTGCCTGCTTAAACAGAAAAAAATTAAAAAGAGCAATCTTTTTTTCAATCGAATGCCTCAGCTCCGATCCGGGGGCGGTAGTTTCGCGTTTTAAATCAAAACTTGTTCATCAAACAAGCATCATGATTATTCTCGGAATTGAATCTTCCTGTGACGATACGGCAGCGGCAGTGGTTGCCGATGGCCGGGTTTTGAGCAATTGCATCGCCGGGCAGGAAATACACCGCCTGTATGGGGGCGTTGTACCGGAAGTGGCTTCCCGGGCCCATCAGGTCCACATCGTTCCTGTAGTGCATGAAGCGCTGAAAAAGGCCGGAGTCTCCCGTCATGAGCTCGGCGCAGTGGCATTCACCCGGGGGCCGGGATTGATCGGATCCCTGATCGTCGGCGTTTCATTTGCAAAGGGACTGGCATTGAGTTTAGACATTCCCCTCATCGAGGTGCACCACCTTCAGGCCCACGTCATGGCGCATTTTGCCGGAGAGCGCCAGCCGCCTTTTCCGTTTTTGTGCCTGATCGTTTCCGGCGGACACACCCAGATCGTGCTGGTACGTAGCCATGCGCAGATGGAAATCATTGGTCAAACCATAGACGACGCTGCAGGAGAAGCATTTGACAAAACCGGAAAGCTGCTGGGACTGGATTATCCCGCAGGGCCGCTCATAGACCGCTTGGCCAAAGAAGGGAGTCCGGTTTTTGATTTCCCGGAACCGCAGATTCAGGGATTGGATTTTAGCTTCAGCGGCCTTAAAACTTCTATTTTGTACTTCCTCAGGAAAGAAATCGCTCGCGAACCCGATTTCATCCAAAACCACCTGCCCGACATCTGCGCTTCGGTCCAAAAGCGGATCGTCAGCATCCTGATGAATAAACTCAAAAAAGCGGTTAACCAAACCGGCATCCGCCAGGTTGCCCTGGCCGGTGGCGTTTCCGCCAACTCGGGGCTCCGGAATGCTTTACTGGAGGCTGCATCTAAACACGGTTGGGAAGCTTATATCCCTAAATTTGAATATTGTACGGACAATGCCGCCATGATTGCTGTGGCCGGGTATTATAAATATCTGGAGGGAGACTTTTGCAGCCACGAAGTGACCCCGGTGGCGAGGTGGGCGATGTGATTGCTTTCCAAAAGCAAGACGCCCCGACCATCTTATCAAACAGTCGGGGCGCCCGGCATCAAATCAAACAAGATATTAATTCGCCGGATCAGCCGGTGTATTCGGGTTATTCTGCCTTTCGCTCAAAGCGTACGGGTAGAAATTCCGGGAACGCTCGGCATTGGCATCGCCAGGGCCCGGGCGACCAAAACGACGGCTGTCGTCTAATTTCAGTCCGGTCATATACAACTCGATGCAGCGCTGGCGGTAAATTTCAAGCAATACAGCCTCTTGAGTTGTAGCGCCACTGTAAGCAGCAAGGCCTGCATTTACACCAAAAACATCGTCTGTTTTCGTGCGCACCTTATCCAATTCAACAATGGCTGCAGGGATGCTGTTCTGCCGTGCCAGCGCTTCCGCTTTGATGAGGGTAACCTCGCCGGGAAGGTAAACTGGAATCGGAGCGTTATCGGCGGTGAAAAAGCCTTTTCCCAATTGCGCATTCGGCGTCAGGTAAAAAGCAATGCGACCATCACCGGCATCGGGCGCGAGGGCGCCGGTTTGGCCGAAATCAGTCACCACATTGTACAGGTTATTGGTCACAAAAGACGTGCGGAAAACCGGGTTCGGCGAAGCATTGTCAAATGTAAAGACCGACTTTTTTGTCAAATCAACAAAATCAGCCGCCGCTTTGGCTTTTGCATAGTCGCCGGCCATCATATAATAACGTGCCGTCAACGCCTGCAAGGCATTCACCAAATCGATGTCAGTTCCCACCGAGGCCGTAAACTGAGCTGATAATGCCTGGTTTTTCACCAGATCCGTTGCCTGCTCCAGAAGGGTAATGGCAGTTTGCAATACTTCAGCGCGTGAAGAAAAAGTTGCATTGGGTGCAGTTTGTGTCACGCCCTGCTCCCAAAACTGAACCATTGTACCCAGTGCCAGCGCTTTGTACATGTGTGCGTAGGCCAGTACACCGACCCGGGTGCCGGCATCCTGAATGACAGTTGGCGCATTGGCAATGACCTTCTCGGCATCTGAGCGAATCAGGTTGAGGTTTTCCCAAAGACGAACGACCAGGGAATTGCTGTTGGTCACGTTGGCTCCTCCGGTAGAAAGCTGGAATTCAGAAGCATTACCAGCATTTAATACGGTAAGCTCCTTTGTGGTCAATCCATTAGCCGTAATGGTCAGGTACAGCCCGCCTGTGCCTCCTAGGGTATAACGGGCGCGGATGCCGTTGATCATAGCGATCAGGCCGTCCGTAGACTTGAGTACCTGGTCTTCGGAAGCGGCGTTGGGGTTGATGAAGTCCCGCTCGCATGCTGTAAAGCAGCAAACCGAGAGGCACAACGCCGCAATCAGGTATTGAAATTTTATTTTTTTCATAATTAAAAAATTCTTGTTGATAAAAGCAGTTTAGAAAGAGGCATTGATGCCAAACATAATGGTGCGCGGAATGGGCACGTTTCCAAAATCATCGCCGCGAACGCGGTCATTCTGACCGGCAGAGTTGGTTTCAGGATCGTAGCCGGAATAATCGTCGAAAGAGATCAGGTTGCGACCGGAAAGACTGAACGTCAGGCCTTTGAAAGCGCCAACTTTTCCTGCATCATACGTCAGGGCAATTTCGCGCAACTTGATGAATGAACCATCCTCTACGTGTTCTTCCTGGATGCGCGGGCCAATGAATCCGCCGATGGCTGCTACCCAACCGCGTGGCACTTCACCCCGCAACTCCTGCGCTGCCAGAGGGCCGTTGCCGACGTTATTGGCTGTAATCTTGTTCCAGTTCCAGACATCAAAACCGTAGATGGCATCAAACTGGAAACGGAATCCGAATTTTTTATAGCGAAACTCGTTAACCAAAGTTCCTGTCCATTCCGGGTTAGGGTCGCCCAAAACCTTGCGGATCGGGTCGCCAACCGGCTGCCCCTGATCGTTGCGCGCAGGTACGCCCGTTGCATCGCTGCCGCGTTCTACCTGAGGCAAGCCCAATGCCGACAACAGCAGACTACCGTCCGGATTACGCGCGTAGTATACGCCATTGAATACACCCAAAGATTCGCCATCAATAGCACTTTGCGTACCACCGCCGCCACGAAGCACAATGCCGCCGCGACCACCGCCAATACCATTGATCGTATTTTTAAAGGTGCTGAATGAAGCAGAAACATCCCAGCTGAAATTGCTGCTGCGAACCGGGCTGGCCGTCAGCAACATCTCCAGGCCCTCGTTGCTCATTTCCCCAATATTAGAAATGGTGCTCGTACCGCCGCTTGAAGAAGCGATAACCCGGTCGAGGAGCAGGTCGGTAATGTCCTGTGTGTAGTAAGTAAACTGGAAGCCGAGGCGGTTTTTGAGGAAGCTCATATCTGCTCCAACTTCGATTTCTGTCTGGCGTTCCGGCCGGATGTCCGGGTTGCCAAGTGCAACTGCCGACTGCAGGCCGCTTCTGCCCACGATAACAACGCTGCTGTAATTGGTAAACCGCTGATAAGCGCCGATCCCCGTCAGGTTACCCGCCTGGCCATAGCTGGCGCGCAGTTTGAGGGTATTCCAGGTATTGCCCAGGCTGCCGTCTTTCCAAAATCCGAGGTCAGACAAAACGAAGCTGGCACTGGCTTTTGGATAAAACTGGTTGCGTTCGTTTTCACCAAAAACAGAAGAACCATCAACCCGACCGGCAAGGGTCAGGAACAAGAGGTCCTTATAACCAAATGTCTGTTGCAGGAAATAGCCCCAAACAGCCGTCTCCGAACTGGATTCAAAAGCCGGCGTGAAAAAGTTACCCGCTGCACGAACGGTTCTGATGAAAGGCAGCAGGTCACGGCCTTCTGCAAAAGTAAAATTGCGGCGGTCGTAGAGGAACTGGCTGCCTGCGGTGGTCGTAGAAGAGATGTTAGACCCGATGTTCGCCTGATAGCTCAGCGTCACATCGTTGTTGGTCTTGTAAACATTGTCGTTACCCACGCTGACATACCCGTCCGGGAAGAAAGTAGCAGCTACACCGGCATAAGGTACACGGGGTTGCAACTGGTGGCCGCGAAGTCCGTAAGCGTCAAGTCCGAGCACATATTTGAAGCTGAGTCCTTTGAATGGATAAATATTCAATTGAATATCCCCCACCATGCGGTTGGTTTCCTGGCCGATATCGAAAGGCTCAATCGTACTGAGCGGGTTCATCCGCACGAGTTCAACCTGCTGCAACCGGCCTTCCTGATCGCGTTCGTTGATGTCCCACACGTTGTCGATGATGACCATGGCACTGATCGGGTTGAAGAAGTTGTTGCCGTTTGGCAGGTCGCGCGAAGAACTGTTATTGTATCCCACGCCGATAGACAGGTTGGCCCAGTCAGTCAGCGTTTGGTCAATGCGGAGACGTGCGCCATAGCGGCGGAAATTTGTCGTATTGAGGATACCTTCATTGTCGCTGTAAGATAGCGAACCATAGTAACGCGTTTTTTCAGAACCACCTGAAATAGACAGATAATTGTCTGTTCCATAAGCAGTACCGAAAATATCATCCTGATAATCGTAACGCGTAACAGGGTACTTGTTTTCTACAAGCGGTCCGCCAAGCGCACTTGGCCCTGTGCCGGGGTTGGCAGCTTTGTCTGCTGCGCTGCGCAAATCAGCGATGGTGGTCAGACGATCCCCAACCGTTGTCAGGCGTGCGTTGCCGGGATAACCGAAGCGGAAAGGTTCCTGATTCATTTCCAACCGCTTGCGCAATTGGCTCATGGAAACGGTTGTTGAAAAACTGACCTGCGGTTTTCCGCTTTTTCCTCTTTTTGTAAAAATCTGTACAACCCCGTTGCTGGCCAGCGAGCCGTAAATGGCTGCTGCGGCAGCACCGTTAATGACTTCCACCCGCTCAATGTCGTTCGGGTTGATGTCAATAATACGGTTCTGACCAGACTGGAAACCGGTACCCTGTGCGTCGGCATTCCGGTTGATTACGTTTTGTGAACTGTTGTCCACAATAACGCCGTCCACAATAAACAGCGGCTGCGAAGCGCCGTTGATGGTACTGGGACCGCGCAAACGAACGGAAATACCACCGCCGGGGCCACCGTCGTTTTGGGTGATCTGTGCGCCCATGACCTTACCCGACAAAGCGCCCAGCGCGTTCACCGTCCCGGCTCTGGCCAGCTGGCTGCCTTCAACGACGTTTACTGCGTTGCCCAATTGCTTGCGCGTGGACGTTGCAGAAGCACCGGTAACTACCACCTCATCAAGATTGAGGATATCGTTTCCTAGACTTGCATTTTGTTCGATCGTTGAGCTGCTGCCGATGGCAACCTTAAAACGCTGGGTTGCATAGCCTA
The DNA here is from genome assembly GCA_937926205.1 of uncultured Saprospiraceae bacterium. Lineage (GTDB taxonomy): Bacteria > Bacteroidota > Bacteroidia > Chitinophagales > Saprospiraceae > JABWAJ01. Next base: position 36,431 of record CALEYL010000027.1, on the reverse strand, counting down.
CGTAGCTCATCTCAAGTGTGTAATCGCCTGCTGTGGCAGAACCGGACAGGGAATACATCCCGTCGAGGTCGGTGATGGTTCCTGCACCACGCAGTTCTGCCAGAACAACTGTTACGCCAATAAGCGGTTCACCCGCTTCATCTGTGACCTTGCCGCTGATGGTGTAATTTGCTTTTGTTTGCCCGAATGCAAGCAAGGGCAACAGCATCAGCACAGGCAATATGGCCCGCCACAGCATGTTGTAATGTCGAATCATAAACCAGTGATTTTATTTGACTAAATGTTAACAGATACATATTGATTAGAGAAAACAGCCTGCATCAAATGGCTAAAAAGAAACCCATTTCTGATCGCTTTTTCCCGACTCTACTACCTTTTCAATAAAGCGCATGCCCCTCACACCGTCTTTTACGGAGGGGAAATCCTGGTACAGAGCATCAGGAGTCTGGCCATTCAGGTGCGCGCGCAGGCAAAAAGCCACATTGCGGTAAATATTAGCAAAAGCCTCCAGGTAGCCTTCAGGGTGTCCTCCCGGCAACCGGGTGTGCGCAGTAGCCTGAGGGCTTAGCGTTCCAACCCCTGTGCGCAATATTTGTGTGGGCCGGTCCAGCCATTTCACCAACAGGGTATTGGGTTCCATTTGCCGCCATTCAATCCCGCCTTTTTCGCCCCATACCCTTAGGTTGAGGTTGTTTTCTTCGCCTGCACAAATCTGGCTGGCGTGCAAAACGCCTTTCGCCCCATTGTCGAAACGAAGCAATACATTCCCGTCATCGTCAAGGGCACGACCATCCACAAAAGCGCTCAAATCGGCACACAATTCTTTGATTTGCAATCCTGTAACATACTCCGCCAGGTTTTCAGCGTGGGTGCCAATATCTCCCATAGCGCCGGCAATTCCGGAACGTTTGGGATCGGTACGCCAGGAGGCCTGTTTTTGTTCGCTTTCTTCAACCCGGGTAGAAAGCCATCCCTGGGGATATTCTACTACAACCTTTCTGATTTTTCCCAGCTCACCATTGGCGATCATGGCTTTTGCCTGTTTTACCATCGGGTACCCGGTGTAATTGTGCGTCAGGGCAAAAAGCAAGCCTGATTCTTTGACCAAACTTTCCAGCTCGATCGCTTCTTCCATATTGAAACTCAGGGGCTTGTCGCAAACGACGTGAAAGCCGTTTTCCAAAGCCATTTTTGCAGGCCCAAAGTGCATGTGGTTAGGCGTGACGATGGCTACAAAATCCATTCGCTCATTTTCGGGTAGCGCCTTTTCCCCAAGAATCATTTTTTCATAATCTGCATAAACGCGATTTGGCGGCAAGTGCAGATCCTCTCCGGATGCTTTGGACCGCTCAGGATCGCTGCTGAAAGCGCCGCAAACCAGTTCGATTTCGCCATCCAAAGCTGCAGCCATCCGGTGTACAGCGCCAATAAAAGCGCCACGTCCGCCGCCAACCATTCCCATTTTAATCTTCCGATTCATACGTATTGAATTGATGATTTGATGATTCGAGTATTTGGTGACTGGGTAATTTGAAGATCACAGCATTGCCGGATCATCATCAAATTTGAAAATTGATTAATTTTCAAATTTGATTTTTCCGCCCACCATTGTCATCACAACCTGGGTCTTGAGGATGTCTTCATCCGCGCATTTGGAAAGGTCATTGCTCAGAACAACCAGATCGGCTAATTTCCCGGGGGTAATGGATCCCTTTAGCTGTTCTTCAAAAGCGGCATAGGCATTGGCCATCGTATAGGAATAAAGACCTTCTTCACGGGTCATGCATTGTTCCGGGAAAAAGACCATGCCGCTGTCAGCCCGGCGGCGGGTCACGGAAGCATAAAAGCTTTCAATAGGGCTGACATCTTCGACGGGCGCATCGGTGCCGTTGGCGACCAGTACGCCAGCGTCCAGCAAACTGCGCCAAGGATAAGCCCCCAGTCTCGAACGCGTTTCGCCCAGACGTCTGACCACAAAAGGGGCATCAGAGGTGCAATGTATGCCCTGCATTGAGGCAATAATCCCGAGGGTTTTGAACCTGGGTATATCGGCTGTGTCCAAATGCTGGGCATGCTCGATGCGCCAGCGCAGATCAGTTTTGCCGGCATTTTCTTTAATCATTTCTTCATATACGTCCAGGGTGACCCGGTTGGCGCGGTCGCCGATGGCGTGCACACAGCACTGCATGCCATGATCCCTGGCCAGGCGGGCGATGTGTTGTACTTCAGAAACAGGCGTTGTATTCTGGCCCACAAAACCGGGTTTATCGGCATAAGGCTTCAACAGCCAGGCGCCAAAAGATCCCAATGCGCCATCCACCTCCGATTTAATGGCCCGGCAGGTGAACGTATGGTTGCCAATATCAATAATGGGAAAGCCGGCCATCCGGTCTTTCATATCGGCATAACTTTGACGCAACATAACCCAAAGGCGCAAGTCCAGTTCCCCCTTTTCAGCCAGCTCCTTATACCATTCAATTTCTTCAAAAGTAGATCCGGCATCTTCAAAGGTAGTCACCCCTTTCTTCAAACATTCTTGTTCCGCGAGCTCGATACCTCTCAACCACAGCGCTTTTTCTTCCGTTTGTGACAAACCATCGAGGTATTCCTGGTAAGCCTGATTGATCAGGCTCATGGCACGTTCTTCAAAGACGCCAATCGCTTCGCCGCGCGCGTTCCGCACGATTCGTCCTCCGGATGGATCGGGTGTCTCCACACTGATACCGGCCAGTTCCATGGCTTTTTTGTTGGCAAACAGGGAATGTCCGCTGGCGTGGCGCAACAAAACCGGGTTATCCGGCGATACTTCGCTGAGCAAATCGTGATAGGGATATCCCTGTTCCTGGTGCTCCAGTGGTTCCGTCCATTTCTCCTGATGCCAGCCACGCCCCGTTATCCATTCGCCGGGTTTTACTGTTTTTGCTTTTTCAGCTACTGCCTGAACGATTTCGTCCCAACTTTTGGATTTCAGGAAATTGAGGTTAATGAGGCTGGCGCCCAAACCGGAGAAATGGCCATGACCCTCGATAAAGCCTGGCATAACAAACTGCCCTTTCAGGTCTATAACTTTCGTGTTTTTGTCTTTGAGCGCTTCTATTTCAACGGTACTGCCCGTTTGGAGGATACGGTCCCCTTTAATGGCTATGGCCTCAACACGGGGCTTAGTGGCATCTACAGTGTAGATATTGCCATTGATCAGGATGATGTCGGCGGTTTCGGTATTGATACAGGATTGCAGCAGCGCCAGCGCCATCATTAGACAGAGTACCGTTTTTTTCATTGCAGTGAGTGCTAGTTGTAGATTGCTTCGTAACTAATGGTGCGTCAAATATAACGTGGAAAGGTAAAAATGCGAATGGTTTTGGCAAGTAATATACAGACAATCCCCCGAAAGGTGGCAATAAAAAGCCGTCTCAAGCAAACGGTTAAGCTTGTTCCAAGCACGTATGGTCTTCTTCCGACCGCAATACTAATGGGGTAACTTCAGTGTAATCAGCGCGTTGAGGGCCTTTTGTCTCATTTGTGCAAAAAAAAAAGCATAATAAAGCGGGCTTGGGCGCCAGGCTCAATTATGCCTTAACAAACACTATGAACAAACACAGTTACAAAAGTAAAGCCTGCTTCTGTCAGGATCAATTACAGAAAGATACGTGATTGAACATAGAAGATTTCACATTTTTTTTGCAAAAAAAAATGTAAGTGTCTCTTAAAAAGCAATTTACGATTCAAGATGATTATAAAAATAGCTATAATTCAGATGAATCCTTGCCTTACAGCAAAGCATTTAGGCCTGAAACATACTACATGCTTTCAGACAAGTGTTCTTCTGTTAGCCCTATACATCTTTTCTTTACAATGGAACAAGTCCGCACTGTAAATTACATATGCCAGGAATACATACAACCCATGCTGGTATGTTACCAGCCATCAATATCACCATTCAAAATGCAGTATTCTTCGAATTGTGCCTGATGAGAGTTCTTCAATTCTTCTGTAGCTTGCTCAGGAGAAGAAATAACGCCAATGAACAACAAAAAAGCGATGATCGTAGCCATAGTTTTAAACATTTTTAAATTTGGTTTAAAACTATAGTTATGTGGACTAATCTCTGATAACAAAAAATCCAAAAAAAAACAGATAATATTTGGCTACTTTTGCGAGTAAAATGTTATATTTATCTTATAATCAAACACTTTAAAAACATCTTTAGCTTCTTTTTTTACACAAAAAAATACATTCTATGCAAGAAATAATAGCGCTCGCTGAATTTGTTTCTAAAAATAAGATCAAAAAAATTGAACAGGTTGCTTTGAAGGGCAAAGCCAAGACACATATTAAAGTTCTGTATGAGCTTTTATCTAATGGCAAAGGAGTAGATGAAGAAGAGCTGGCCACAACCTTTTACGGAGATAACCCAAACAGAGGGCTTTATTATTCCAGGTTGAAACGTCAATTAAGGGACCGGCTGGTAAATACAATATTTCTCATTGATGCCAACCAACCAGTTTTTAACGATTACCAAAAAGCATACTATTCGTGCTACAAAGATATGGTTGCTGCCAAAATTTTGTTAGGAAGACATGCAAGACCAGCAGCAATACCGCTTGCGCAAGAGACTCTTAAGAAAGCTTTGCGATTTGGGTTTACGGATATCATTCTGGGAATCGCGAGGGATTTACAAGGCCATTACGGTGGTCTTACAGGAGACAAAAAGAAATACATAGAATATCAAAAAATCGTTTTGGAGTATACCAACGTCTATTTTGCTGAACTCAAAGCAGAGGAATATTATCTGGCGATAACCTTCAATTATGCCAAGTCACTGGGCAGCAAAGTAGAATTGGCGGATCTTGCGCAACAGTATTACGAGGAATTGGTGATAATCATGAAAGAAACCCAGTCGTACCGCTTAAACTATTTATTCTACCAAATCTCTTTGCTTCGATATGAAATTACAAATGATTACGAAAACACACTAAAAGTATGTAAAGAAGCGCTTGATTTTTTTCAATCCAATGAACGTTTTGTTGCTCATTCTCAAACAGTTGCTGTGCTGTTTATGAACAAATCCCTGGCCTGTCACCTTCGACTACAACAGCATGCAGAAGGAGAAGAACTCTCCCTGAAAGCACTCCAAAGCGTGCCAGAAGGTTCAATCAACTGGTTCAATACTTTGTATTACTACATCACCATCTGCTTTCATTCAAAACAATATCAGAAAGCCTTTCAAATCTACACGCAAGCAACCGGGCATCCAAAATTCAAACATCTGATTCAGAACAAATCCGAAGAATGGAATATATTTCAGGCTTATGTTCATTACTTTATTTTACTAGGGAAAATAAAACCCGATCCTCTAAAAAGCAATTTACCCCGTTTCAGGGCAAATAAATTTCTAAACGAAGTGCCTACCTTCTCTCAAGACAAACAAGGCGCCAATATTTCTATCTTAATTTTACAAATTTTGTTTTTACTTGCTCAGGGCGATTACAATATGATCATTGACCGGGTTGAGTCGCTGAACATGTACACCCACCGCTACCTGCGCAAAGACGATACTTTCCGCAGCAACTGCTTCATCAAGATGCTGCTGCAATTGCCTCAGGGAAACTTTGTCTATAAACCGGTCATGCGGAAAGTGCACCGGTATTGGGAGGCTTTGCAAAGTATGCCGTTGAAAACAGCGCGCCAGAATGCAGAATTGGAAGTCGTACCTTATGAAATACTTTGGGAGTTTGTGGCAGCTTCGTTAAAAGGAGCGCCTTCACTTCAGGAGCCCGATCAATTGACCAACCGCCACTTGATGCCCCAGCGGATGGCTGCATCCGGAAAGGCATAATAGGCCGTTTGATAATACAGGCGGTCAGGAACCAGCACACTTCCCAAGTTTTCCCATTTGAGGAATGCCCTAAATGACCTTACCCGCATGCTGAAAAAAGCGTCAAGCGCCGGGTATAAGCGGGTTTCCTGCTGGTTTTGAAGGTGGAACTGCCCGGTAAAAGGATTGTAATAATTCGCATAATAATCGGTATTCCAACGCAAATCTGCACCGAGTTGCACATCAAGCACCTTAAACCAGGTTCCTGCATAGTACAAACTGTGTTTGCCCAAAACTTCCGGAAGACGAATGACATCTTCCGTTGCTTTTTGCAGGGCAACGGTGTTGTCTAAATGGAATCGCCACAATTTGAAATTTTTCCGGATCACCAATTGCAATACACTCACAGGCAATGCTGTTTGTTGCGGGATGCCAAAAGCATCATAATAGATGAACTGATTGAGCAAAGAATAGCCGCCGCCAATTTCCAATTGAATGGCTGGCAGGGAGTACGTCGCCCGAAGATTTGTTTCGAGGGTTTGTTTAAACCCGTTTTCCCACAGTTGTTTTTGCGTTAGGAAATACCGGTACTGCAGCAGATTCGCGCTGTATAGCTGATTGTAAGCCTGAATTTTTAAGGCGCCTACTTTCCCGAAATCCAGTGCAAGTTCCCCGCCAACCCGATAATCACCGCCGTTATCCCAGAGGTTCAAATGCCCATAGGCTTCAAACCGGAGGCGCTGACCGGGTTGAATAAGCCATCGACCATTCAGCATCAGGTTATTCAGCACCGTATCCGGAGCACCTTCCTGTAGTACCCGATGGTAAATATGCGTCAGACCTGCTTCCAGCAAGTCGCGTTGTTCCCGCGCAACATTAGCCTTTTTGCCGTCTCGCAGTTTAGAGGTACTGATGGTGAAACGGTTTTCAACGGCAGTGTGGCTGAGAAAAAAACGTGCCCCGCGTTCATCGGTTTTAAACTGGGGAAACCAATTGTAAAAACTATCATCTTCGACGGCATAAGCGTCCGTAAATTTGTACTTGCTATTGAGGAAGTTCACCTGGTGAGAAAGCGTAAACGCACGTCGCTGGCGTCCGGTACTGTCTGCTTCCCCGCCAAAGCGGTAGTAATGCCGGTATTGCCACTCCCGATGGGCATGCCTGGTTTGCCCGTCCTCCAGAAATACAGTAGCGGTTGACGGACTTTCAAAAGTCGTGCCGCGGGCGGGCTCCTGCAACAAACCGCCGTTGTCTTCCTGTTCAATGGTGTTGCTTGCAAATGTCAGAAACCCATCGTAACGCCCGCCTTTTCCATGTAACCACAACCCGGTTGCCAGTGCCGTATTGCGCGTATTTTGATTGGGATACTGATCCTGGCGGCCAATTTGACTGATATTGTTGTAGTCAATCGAAAAATTGAGGCCGTCTGCAAAATTCCGGCTAAACTGTGCGGTAAAATAACCATCTGATTGTTCAGAGCCCTGTGTATAGCCCACATTGGTGTAGGCTTTTTCAAGGCGGTAAAAAGGCAGGTCGGCAGCCCGGGTCATGTAGACATCGTATTGGTGCAACCCAACATCGAAGCCGTTCCGGAGGATGGTTTGAAAAAAAACAGGTTGGTGCGCAGAGCCTAAATTGCCCAAATGCCCCAGATCGAGGTCGCGTTTTCGGGCAGGATCGTATTGGCGAAAATAATTTCCGAGTAAAGAATCTGAGAACGGCGTTTCCTGATTGGGGTTATCGACCAAAAAAGAAAAAACACCGAAGGTATCCCGATCGTCAAAATCTTCCTGTCCTGCAAAAACGGAAGTATTGCCCTGCGCGTTACCGGTCGGGTTGGTTCTGCTGCTCGGGGGACGTTGTGCCCAAAGGGAAATAGCCCCGGACATCAAACAGAGTAAAAGAACCAGACGTCGTTTTACAGGTTCGGGAATAAAAAGGTCGATCATATCCTCATAACTTTATGCTGCGTTCGTACTGCTTCATGCTTAACGCAAAAATACGGCGCGTAAGATCGGAAATTGAAAGAAAGATTAAAAGCGATGTGGGTCTGTCAAAAACCATGACGGGCATTTTCCACTTTAGGGTGGCCAATTTCAATGATTTTGCCCGATTCTTTGTTGCGCGACTGAACTTCGATGCCTTCCCATTGGTCACCACAGGCATTGTGCAGGCGGGCATCATTCTCCAGTATGAGTACAGCGCCGGGTTCCAGCGTAATTTTGGCATCTTTGGGTAAAGACACCCTGCATTGAATCGTCAGTTGCCCTCCTGAAGCAATGGTCAGGTGGCCCTCCAGATCCTTTGCGCCAGCCCAAACCACCGTATCCCGAATGACGATGTGCCGGTCTTCATGCAATTCACACCAGTTGGGCTGCAAATACCGGCGAGCAGGACTGTTTAACTGCGACATGCGCTGGTGTATTTTTCCAATTTGACAAGGCGACCAGGCGTGTTGGGCAAAATTATAGTCCATGATATTATTCGATGTCATGGTGTCGCATTCCGGGCGATCGGTTTTGTTCCAGCAATCCTGACCATGAAGGGGGGTATCGTCACAACCGTCATTCAACCAGGCATGTCCGAGTCCATAAATATGGCAAACTTCGTGGTTTAACACACCCCGGCTATCCCAGGGTGTCGTATGAAGATTTTCAAACGGGCCTGCCATCTTGAGGGCATTGCCCAAAGCTACGCCAACGCGTCCGGCCGAATACGTTTTCGACGCAACGCTGTCGGGATGGTGGGGCATGATGAAAACATTCAGTACCGTATCCAGTTGGACGCCGTATTTCTGAACGACGCGTTTATTCCCAAGGTTGGCATTTTTGCCTTTGTGAACATAATAGCACAATTCGTCATCGAAGTGAAAATAAATGCCATCGTCGTTCGGATCGTTGGGGCGGGGGGTCAGCACGAGTCGATAACGGATGGGCAGCAAAGGCGTGTCATTGCCATTGGGCAGCCACATTTTTTTATTCCCTTCGAGGTTGTAATTGCAGGCATGGATGAGGGTCCTCGTAAATTCAATGGCTTCCTGATCCATAAAGTTGGCGGAGCTGTCGCTGTTGTTGACCCAATGCACATTGATGCGCACGTACTTAACAGGTGTATGGTCGAGATGGGTGGTATCTGGAATATAGGCTTCGTAATCGTTGCAGCCGTTTTTTTGTTTTATGGTTTGTTGTGGCGCTTCGTAAGATTGGGGGATGGCTTCAAGATCAGCTTTTTCCACAAACCGGGTGACCAATTTGGGCGTACAGGCAACGCCCGATATCAGAAAAAAAACAAATACACCTCTTAATAATAAAGTCATAGCCTGTCATTATCGTTACCAATCACCCCCAGCGCCGCCGCCGCCAAAGTCGCCGCCGCCAAATCCGCCAAAGTCGCCGGAATCACCGCCACCCCAGCCGCTGCCGGAATCGCCGCCACCGCCGCTGCCCCAGCCACCCATTGGGAAGAAGAACCAGCCACCGCCACGACGGCGTTCGTCATAACGCCCGTCGCGATAATACCCGCCATCATCTTCATTCCCGCCTCTGCGGTTGCGGTTGTAAATGGACAAAAAGAAAATGAGAGCAAACAGTAGCAAAAAGACCAAAAAGAGGGCCCGGCCACCTTCGGACTTGCGTTTGCCTCCGCCTTCATTCGTAAACTCTCCCTTGCCAAGCTCCATGATGGAAGACGTAGCGCCGTCTATTCCACCATAATAATCTCCGTTTTTGAAAGCGGGGACAATGATTTGTTCAATGATGCGCCGGGAAAGAGCATCTGTCAGGAAACCTTCGACGCCGTAGCCTGTCTGAATACGCACTTTGCGTTCGTCTTTGGCAATGTACAAAAGGATTCCGTTGCTTTTTTCTTTGCTGGCCCCAATGCCCCAGGTTCTGGCGAGGCGGTTTGAGTAATCGAAAATGTCTTCGCCTTCCAGCGATGTTTCCGTCACGACAACAATCTGGATCGAAGTTTCCCTGGCATAATTGGTGAGTTTGCGCCCCAAATCATCCAATTGAGGGCGCGACATCAGTCCTGCAAAGTCGTTGACCAAATATCCGGTCGGTTGGGGCATCGTTTTTTGGGCCTGTAAAAGACCAGTAAAAAGAAAAGCGCCCAAAAGCAAACCAGTTTTAATCGCCGTAAGATATTTCATCGGGGAGTTCATTGATATCATCCGATTTTACCGGAAAATAGGTTTTTAATTTTTCGCCGACCTGTTCAACAGCTTTACAGACGCCTTCACAAAAGGCCCCCTGCCGAAAATGTTGCTGAATCAGATCGCGTTCAGCCTGCCAGAAATCAGGCGGTACCACAGCATTGATGCCCTGGTCGCCCAAAATGGCAAATGTCTTTTGTTTCGGCGCGATAAATAACAGCACGCCGTTTCGGGCTTCGGTTTTGGACATACCTAGTTTATGAAAGACACGGGTTGCTTCTTCCAGGGCCGTTCCTTCGTAGTCCTTTTCAATATGTACGCGTATTTCACCTGAGGTGCCGGATTCAGCTTGCCTGATTGCAGTAATGATACGCGCTTCTTCTTCTTTGCTGAAGAATTTTAGCATTCGTGGATAGGTTGGGTTCAGAATCGGCAGTTAGCCAGTTGGCAACCGGTGCAAACAAAGCCTGCCGGTTACCAACTGACGCCTCGCCAAGTCCTGGTTAATCAAAACTCACATTAGGGGCATTCTCAGCTCCTGCCTGCGCTTCAAACTGCGCTTTTTGAGAGAAACCAAAGATGCCTGCGAAAACATTGTTTGGGAAAGTCCGGATGGACTTATTGAATTTTGTAGCCGTATCGTTGAAGCGATCACGCTCCACCTTGATGCGGTTTTCCGTTCCTTCAAGTTGAGACTGCAATTCGAGGAATTGCTGGTTTGCTTTCAGGTCCGGATAGTTTTCCGTAATCATCATCAAGCGGCCCAGTGTTTGCGAAATACCGGATTGAGCAGCCTGAAACTCTTTCAGTTGTTCCGGGGTGATGTTTGAAGGATCAATCGTCATGCTCGTCGCCTTAGCGCGGGCATTGACCACATCCGTCAGCGTTTTCTGCTCAAAATTGGCGTAGCCTTTCACCGTATTAACCAGGCTTGGTATCAGATCTGCGCGGCGCTGATAAGCACTTTGCACCTTGCTCCAGGCATTCTCCACATCTTCTTCCTGGCCGACAAAACTATTGTAGCTGCTGCAACCTTTGCCCAGCAAAATCAGTGCAAGTCCTGCTACAACTGCTATCACAATTAATGATCTACTCATTGGACGTTAAATTTTGTTTTGAATTGATAATGCAAAAATGGGGCAGCATGTTCAATGGCGCCCTTATACTTTCGGTCAATACACCTGTTTAGACGACGATCGCTGCTTTCGGATACTTTTAGTGATGCTTTTTTTCTTTTGCAAATTGCCGTTCTCCCGCTTCAATGGCGACGTCAAGTTGGTTCTCAACTGGCGGCACCGGACATTGGTAGCCATCACTGAAGGCACACCATGGGTTGTAGGCTTTGTTGAAATCGATTGTCATTTTTCCATCTGCAATATCTGCAAGCTTAAAGTCCATGTAGCGTCCGCCACCGTAAGAAGCCGCTCCGTTGGATGCATCCATGAATGGCAAAAACAGGTAGTCGCGGTACTGGGGCATCTTCGCCAGCAACAGGCTGCGGTAAAGTGTTAGTTGCAGGGGCGCTCCCCTCAGTTCAAACTTCAGCACCGCATAACGTATATAAGGCTTCGTGGTCCCCGCATAAGTTGCCATATCGAACGGCTCCTCCCCTTCCAGTACCTCTACGCTTGCTTCCACCCGATAGGTGTCATCCGGTTCGTAAAAGCGGAGGAATTTAAGGTCTTCTTTTTTGAGTGGCGAGCGTTCGTCGGTCAGGAAATCTTTACGGTATGCTTTGCGGTGTTTGGCAATGGATTTGGCATAGGTCTTGTCAGCGGTCTGAGCCGGCAGGGTGGCTGCAGCGCAAATCGCGATCAGGGTTGTCAGAAAGATCTGTCTCATGAATGTCTTTGAGTTGTGAGGGTAAAGATAAGAAATCCGGGGAGAAACCGGAAAAGCGGATATAGCCCGTTTTAAAATCGGAAATAATTCGGTTTTTTCAGGTTTTTTAAATTTAGCGACTTACATCTGTTAAAAATAAATACCTAAAAATCAATTAATTACACAATTGTTTCAAGCCCTCGCCAGAATTTGGCATTGCCCTTGCCTAATAAGTAAGTATCAAAGGAATTGAGATAAAAATCGAAAAGGAAATGAAAACAAGGTCAAAAACTCAAAAACAAAAGGTCCTCCAGGAATTCACGGCGCTGTTAAACGTACCAGGTGCTTTTGCACAAAACAGTTGCAAAACACCAAAGGCCAACTACCGCGGAAGACCGCCACCACAATAGAAAGGCCGGGAAGCCGGACAGGAGAACGAATCCATCAATTTTATCTGAAAAAATAAAACAATCATGAGTATAACAGAACAAATTCCAGGCCAAAAGGCACAAAATATTCCACCAGGTTCGGCGCCTCAAAACAGAAACGCCCCACCAGGCAGAAATCAAAAAGTCCGGGGGCCACCATATAACCCCAAGACCAAAACCGTCCTCTAATCTAATTTCCAAAACCAGTGATTGAAAGCATTACTTAAACACACAACATCATGAAAACTGCAAAAAATACTTTGGCAAATGGATTGTGGCTAACCGTTTACGGGGCTGAAGCCCTGAATCTGATTCCAAATACAGAACCCCTCGAAACCCCACCAGCAGAAACGGGGCAAATCAGAGGCCCACCACAAGCCTTATTTACCGATTCCCAAAACCATTCATTTACCCTGATAAACTACAGATGAGATGCTCAGCTTACTATTTGTTTTTGCACTGATCGTGTGGATCGTATCCGTATTTTTCGGCAACGACGACCACAACCTGCCGAACCGTCCTATACAGACGCAACCCCATGGGGGATATACCGGATACGATTTTGACCGCGAATATTACCGCTACCGAAGAGAACGCGAATTCCAGCGACTCGTTGCAACCCTGATTTTCATCGTTTTGATGGTCATCATTTTGGCGATCCTGGTCCACATCAAATAGTTGTGTTCTGACTAAAAACGAACGTACATAAGAACGAAATTTGATTCATTCACTAAAATTCAGCAGCCATGTTAATGCTTCTTTTAATTACCGCATTGATCATAGGTCTTTTGTCGGTAAGTTCCACCAACAGGGATATGCATTATCCAGTCCCTCGCCAGACTTATCCGCCAGGAGGTTTCGGGTACGATTACGACCGGGAATACTATCGCTACAGAAGAGAGCGGGAATACAAGCGCCTCGTTGCAACCCTCGTATTCATTGTTTTGCTGGTAACGGTTTTTGCCGTTCTGACAAACGCCGCTTAGCCTTCTTATCCACAAAAGAATCGTACCATGTTTTACCGAAATGACTTACACACGCCGCCTGAGCCGGCAGTTTTAGCCGGTTCAGCGCGTGCGTTCTCAAGCATCAAAAACGAAAAAACGAAAAAATATCGTTTTGAAAACGAAAAAATATCGTTTCCTTTTAGACATAAGTGCTATACCAGTTTTATTTTATATTTTTTTACATGTGTTAACAACTGTTCTAAGTGATTGATTAACAAATCCAAAAACGTAGAAATTAATTTTATAATCATAGTAAATTCAAAATTTGGCCTGATTGTTACTACAAGATAAGGTAACCGAAAAAACCAAAACCAAAAAACAAAGGATCATGACCGCTATTGCAGCCCATAAAGATATCCGTAGCATCCGGGAGACCCTGAACAGGGCCCCGGGTGTAGCGGGCAAAATGGTAAAGGAGGCAAACGCCTATCGGGGTCAGGTGATTGCCATTTGGTTTCGGAATGCGCGAACCCGGAAATCTGTCATTAATACTCTGGCGGCTTTAAACCAGAAAGTATTTATGCCAAAACCCGGAAAACAAACATTCACCCCTGCCGCTAATGCTAAAATTGCCGTACTCACCAGTCATTCGAACAAACAAATTCTAAATAAAACTTTAAGCCGGTTTTGCAGTGATGTTGCTGCCTTGCCGGTTTTTTTGTTGGATGAGTCGCCTTCGATGGCAGCACTGGCAGATTTGATTTGGATCGTTAGGGAAGATGGGAATGTGGAGGAGGTGAAGGGGTAATGTAAAATGCCTTTTGTTTTGAATACTCCTGAACAAGAAACTGGATTTAGAAGCGACAATCTCATGGTACAAGCGGACAGCAATATTATCTCAAGGGACATAAAAAGGTACTCGAAAAACGTAGTAGCCAAAGAATGGCTGATTTTTAAAGAGTGGGCGGTTTTACAAGAACATAGGTCAGAACAAAAAGCCCTTCAACTAGACTTTGTTGAAAAAAGACTTACCGGAAATCCAATCAGGCCGTTCTATATATCCAGAATGTATTTACTCGTAATGAAAGGCGTTAAAGTTTCTGATATTTCTTTCAGAAAAATCCCTTTCCTTTTTGAACTGGTACTGTGTGTTCAATATTATGACAATCAAATATTAGATAAAAAGTACAACATTGACAATGCCTTATCAATAGAACAGAACAGACAGCATGCATCATATTTGAAAGAACTCATTTTTAAGTATATAGAAGATGACAAAAATGGATTAACTGTCCATTTGAAAAAAAACAAGGATATCGAAAGACAAAAAATAATAAGCCAGGTAAAAGATATCGTTACAAAAGCTTTTCTCTATTGTGACATAGGCCAATTAATTGAAAAACGCTATTGTACTTACCAAGAATATAGTAATCCTAAAGACAGGAAAATATCAAAGTTAATTGATGATCTTATTAGCGAAGTCCATGCTGATAAACCCATTTCAAATAATGATACTGTCAGTAACTTGCTACGCTCAAATATTATGAACGGGCTTAGCAATCGTGGAGAAGTTCATTTGAGCATAGGAAAGGAAATAGAAGACTTCATTGATTTGAATCCAGTTAAACCTCTTTTATATTTCATGGAGGAGCACCATCTTGGAAATGCTTCATATAACAAAATATATTTCAGCAGGATTTACTTAACCTGTGCGGCTCTGTATGTATTATCTACAAAGTTAATTCTTGATATTGCTGGTGTAAATAAAGAAACAAAGAAAAATATATTATCATTTGTCAGCATATTTGGAATAATGAGACAATGGGTAAATGACAATACTGATTTTTTACCTTCCTCTTATAATTTATCTACTTCAGCGAAGGTTCCAAAAGATGGATTTAGTGATCTTAGAAATGGAAATATAACAATGCCTATTATACTTCATTTGTCTTTGTCCCCTAGTGGAGCCATAGCAGAGGCATTAAAAACTGCTAATAATGATTTCCTGAATAGTAATTTTGACGAAAAAAGATGTTATTCTGAAGCTTTAGAGTATCAATCAATATTTTTATCAATATCTTTATCAAAAGAAGTTTCACGCGAAGCGATTCGATTGCTTTCGAAAGTGAGTAAGCGCAAAATCGAGCCATTTAAATACATGGCTTACATAGCTGAGTATAACAAATTTTATAGAAATTTCTATAAAACAAAGAGTTTCAACAACTTAACCTATTATGTTTTATATCAACGATCACCGAAAATGAGGGCACTTGCAAAAGAGATTAAAGAAATTTATGTAATGACATTAAAGGAATCTAATCCATTTTTTTATAAAAGTATTGAGTTGATTGCCAATGCTATTCATTATACAAATGAGGCCGTCAACAGTTTCAAAGAATTATTTTCACCACATTTACGGAAAAAAACATTGCAGATAGACTAATTATAGAAAGCGTTTCAAACTTCTTTTAATAGGCAATTTTTTTCATCTTTTTCATAAGCATTCCAGTTAACCCCAACTTTCGACTATCAGCTTTTTGCATGGCAAAGCAATAAGACAACTTCTAACATTAATTAATGCTATTAAGCCCAAGACCCACTTTGTTTTAAGTGTGTCTCTTTTTTTGATATTGACGAACTAATTCAATCCTTAATACTATGGATAAAGCTTACCACCTTTCAAAAGAACGTGTCATCCATGAATTTGCTGATATAGAAGGCTTCTACGACATGCTTCAAGATCGGCTATATGTAGCATTAAGACGGTTTAACTTTGTGTCGTTTAAACATACCAGCTGGATTATTGCGCTTCCAAGGGAAAGGTCAGAAGAAGTTAAAGATATACCTGATTTAATATATGCTGGCATCAATAAGCAAAAAAAAATGCTTGATCCACAGCAAAGTGCAAAGGAGCTTGACCCATGCTGGGAATTTTTGGAAAAAAATAAATTTAACTTACCAAAGAATCCAAATACTGTCAGCTCAAATATAGTTGAAGCGATTAATACCAAGCAACTATCCCTTGAAGACATTCCCAAATTTTCAACCGATAATTTAAAAACTTACTTTAAACCAATAGAAAAACACGATCCGGGAAAGCCCCTACCCGATAACCTGCAAAGACGAAAAAATGAATATCATATCTTGAAGCATTATTTTCCAGATTTGAACACTCATTTTTTTTTATCAGTTCCATTAATCGCATTTGGTGAGGTGGATGGAATTATTCACATAGTTCTACACGAAACTGACCTCAAAAAATTCAGAAAGATCCACCCTGATGGCAGCATAGAGTGGCGGATACAAATGATCGGCAACATCATCAAGTTGTTTTCCTGGGAATACGAAGCGCTCATCCTGGATTGGGACGTCGTCGGCCCTAATAAATACACCAGTTCTTTGATCCCTTATGTCATTGCACAATTAAATGAATTGTTGTCGCCAAAGTTTTGGGAAGATAGCAGCCCCATTTTCAGAGACTTGGAATATGACACATATTACAGAGAAAATGCATGGCACTACTACGAACGCTATAAACAAAACTTCGATGTCACACAAACTATTTATGACCAACAGCTAAAAAATGCCATCACGTCCATCCTGGTAGATTCCTATGCACACAATGTGAGTGCTCACAGCCTTACAGCCCTAAGCTGGTGGTTCCGCAAGCGGGCCCTGTGGCGGAGTACTTCCGGAAAAACGCATCTTAAGGGCTTTGTCAAATCAGACATAGAATCCCTGCTGGATTTTGCCACCCGTCCCATGCCTGAACTGAAGGATCCAAATATCCTGAAAAGAGCAAGAGAATATGCGGGTGAAATTGCGAAAGAACTGCTGAATATCTATTTCCCGGGAGAGCTGCAGGATTCTGAAAACAATGTACCTACCGAATCAGAAGACAACTCAGTCATTGGTTACAAAGGCTCGCTTGCCCGGGAAATCCAGCCATTGATTGGCTTTTTGGCCGAAAAAGGCGCTTTTTGGAGCGGCGTTACCCGTGATGAGAATTTTGGCGGGGAAGTAAAGGACCTGTTTAGCGTCTTATGGTATGATTTCATCAATAACCCGCTTTATTTGGGTACCATTGCTAAAACAGAAGACATAACGCACATCCGCCTCAAAGTAATTGTTTATGAACCCAAAGCAACCCGGCATGCAAACGGCATACTGGAAAAAAAGGTAAAAGTACAGGGAGAATTCGCCTATTTGAATATTCTGACCCCCCCTGCACCAACGGATCCCTATGAAGAGGATGGCAGCAATAAAGTTTTTTACGTTGAAATACCGGAAACGAAAGAACGTCTGAAATACAGCGAGTATGGCCGAAATACCGAGAAAAACCCAAATTTTGCAGAACTCCAGGATCGCTCCAGATATGTAAACCCTGGCGAAGGCTATTCAAGGCTAAGGAACGTCCTTCAAAAATACTTCGTTTTTTTTCCCGGAGGCGTCGTTGGAAGACATGCCTTTTTTACGATCATTGAAAATGAGATCCGGAACATAAAGCACTACTTTGGTCAGGATCTTCTTAATGCCCAAAAGAACGGACTGGTGCTGGCGCTTTCTGTCAGACCCTGCTCATTAAGGGAGGATGTTCCAAGCGAAGAAGAGCTTTACCAAATTGGCGTATGGCTGGAAATTCCAACCAAACTTTCGCAGATAGTCCGGGCAGATGAAAGTCCTTATCTTATCCGGCGCAAACACCTCAGCCTCTACCAAAGCATCATGCATCCTTCCAGTTACACCCCTTTCTTGGGAGGTAATTATCAGGATAAGGTATGCGCAGCGATGTTGTTTAACAATACGTTCAGCAGCGTACAAAAAGGCGACGATGACCCCCGAAGACTGGGCTACGTGCCCTATAAAAGCGAAGATGAACTGACAATTCCTCAAGATGACGCCCTGCCTGAAATAGAGGTTGTTCGGGACAGTGCCCGCGACAAGCGCTTTTACCCCTGGATTGGCATAGCCTCTTCCCTTAAAGAAACCGCACACAACGATTATGAGCTGACCGGAAAGCCCATTCCTGATAAGGATGCGTTTGTGCGCCAATATCCGCATGGGGATAAAAACGCTCTGGGGTATACCAAAAAGTTCTTTTACTTATGGAAAGGATCTGATATTAAAGAAATATCAGGAGCCAATAACGACTGGGAATGGGAAAACAGTTCGCGTTTCCGCATCGTAGAAATCGGCGCAGCACATTGGGAAGATCAATGGATAAAAGCCAGAAGTGGCGCCGGAGTCATTCGAATCGTTACCAAGGCTGAGCAATTATTTCATTCGGAGCAAGAGCGCTTCCATGAAGCCTACCGGCGTTGGTTGCATCATTGGTTGGGTAGAAAAACTTTTTTCCTTTCTTTTGTAGAGAAATCAAGGGATGGTTTTAATGATTTATTTGGCATTTATTACGATGGCAAAGGGGAAACAGCAGCATTGCAATACACTACCAAGCCTCCTGTTGAAACAGAAAACCAGACCGTCATCAAATTTGCTCATAAAGGTACCTCCAGTGACGACAGTATTTTCCGATTCCGGAGCCATGGTATATACAAACAATATTTTGGGGATCCCAATCTGAATAAAGCCTCGATTCAGTATGAACTGCGGATGATGGAATTTTTAGAAACCTGGGCAACTAAAATATGTATTTTTGACAATAGAATTCGCCATCGAATTCGCGATGACGAGCATTACCGGCAAATTTTCAAACAAATTAATATCAGCGTCAACAATGAAAGCATTGAGGACTGGGACAGTACTGAAAGTGCCAGTAATGAAGCTCCTGTAAAGGAATACATAAAAGATTGCAACTTTCTTGTAATGCATTTAACCTTTATTGATAGTATTTTGCGTGTAAAATACTCAGAAAAACGCTATGAGGAAGAAAGCAGGTTGGGCATCTTTATTGAACACGAAATAATGCCTTTAATCCTGGACAGCAACGGGAACCGTAGAAATAATTTTATTTTCGTCGTTACGACCGGACGCGGGCGGAAAGATTGGTGGGACTATCTCAAAAAAAGTAAAACTTACAAAGAATTCACAAAATTCACTTTGTTCCGGCCAGTTGAATCCATCATTTCCGGAATTGAAAGTGCGGTGGGTAAAGAAGATGATATTGAACTTAAGTACAACCTGGTAAAGGTCATGTTTGGTTCATAAATAATAAGAAATTTTATGATTCTGAAAGCGGATGAGTATGATGATATTAAAAGAAAAGCAAGCTACCCCAAGAATTATGATTATTGTATGGAAATGGGAAAAAAGTATTTCAGAACCAGGTAGTGGCACATGGCGAGTCAGCCATCCGGAAAACAATGAGGCATACGGCGCAGATTGTATCTATTGCATACGCGATACAACTCCTTTTAAAACAAGAGAGGTTGAAATTCAGAAATTGATTGAAGCTTGTGACGCCAATGCTCCAATATATGTATTTTTACATCGAAGAGCCGGGTATAGTGGTAATGAAGTCAGTAAAATTCTGGACCATTTTATCAATCCGCCGAATGGCATTTCCCGCAATATTAAATGCTTCCTTTTTAGTGATGGTCGCGATTACATTTATACCGGTATCAATAAAAAAGGGCTCCTTGCAGATACAGACCACTCTCAGGAAGGCACCTTTGGCGGCAGCAGTGGGGGTGAAGCGGCTGATGTCGTTTTAAACTGGGAAAAACGTTTAATTAACTACAGCAGATTCGAAGATGTTTGGGAGTACTATACCCATTATTTTAAAGCTAAAATATTTGATTTAAAGGAAGATCTGTTGCTGCATTTGTGCCATTTTTATACTCGAAACAAGCCTGTTTTCGTATCTGATTTCTTTGATTTACTATCTGAACACGAGATATTATACCTTCGGACAAAAGCCTTTTCTGTCGGACTTGACAAAGAAGACCACAAAAAGGTTAAAGCGATTGAAAACTTGCTGGATGAACGAATAGAGCTCATGGATGATTGTTTGCCCAACCTGCAAAAAGTTTATGGCGATCCGATCAAAGATCTCTATATGGTTTTAAAAGCTGATTTAGAAAGACATCTGGTCACTCCCGATTATTTCGATACCACGGAATTTGACGCGGGGGAGGTATTGCGTACCCTCAGAAGTCATTTCAGGCAACTTCTATCAGACATGCCTGAAGAAACTTATTATTAAATGGAAATCTATTACCTCACTTCAGATCAATTATATATAAGGGCATATGCTTCATATTTTGAAGCCCAGGCCTGTAAACTAATGCCCTATTCTGAAGAAGCTAATAAAACCGACGGCTTAATCCTGCTACTTTTTAGTCCGTTTAAATGTGGTAAAATCCGGATTAGTCCTGAACAGCTCTGGAAAAAAGGATTAGCTATTCAAACACCAAATGCGGTTTTATTAAGTGCAGGTTTCGAGGAAATACGACATCCTAATTATCTGGATTTACTAAATTTACCTTCGCGTTTCTCTGAAGTGCTGGCAAATTCTAAAAGAGTATCAGAAAATTGGCAGCCAGTGTATACCGGAGGGATTGAAATGGAAGACAAATTAACCCGTTTTTTTAAAGGGCACGGAAAAGATAGCCTCGTTGGTGAACTGACCAATATCCATGGAAAGATTTCCGCTCTCCGGGATGCCATAACGGAGTGGAAACTTTCTTATGAAACCGCGGCCAAAGAAGCTTTTGACTCTGGCTATACCTGGAATCACTGGGCTATTTTTTTAACTCGTTGGTCATACTATTATCCCTTGTTCCAATACACACCATTTGCCAAAACAATGGATAACATACATGCGGCCATTAAAAAGGTTGAGCCTTTTTTCGCCAGCAAGGGACTAAGAGAAGAATTGTTCATGGATACCAATTGTGCCGAAACGATTACTTACATACAACATACACTAAACGCCATTGAAAAAACCTATGTTGAAAATTAATTATCGGATATTAGTAGTAGATGATGACTTTGAGTTTCATAAAAATCTTCGCCTTGCGCTAAGAGAAGGTTATCTTTTTGAAGGTGCGCGAGATGAATTTGAACTGAGAAAAAAATTAAACGGAAAAGATACTTATGACCTTATATTATTAGACCTCGATTTGCATGGCAATGAAGATGTGACCGTTGGCCTAAACCTGATTCCGGAACTGGGAGAAAAGTTTCCGGATATTCCCATCATCGTGATTACGAAAGAGAGTAAGATCAGTGTCGTTATTGAAGCCATAAACAAAGGGGCAAAAACTTATTTACACAAAAAAGAATTAGACTACAAACTCTGGGACAAACAATTCCGAACGATAATTGAGAACCGGGATTTACACAAAGAAAACATCAAATTAAAGCAGGAAACGGCTATCTTAAAACATCAGATTTCGCAATCTTATCCTTTTATTGGAGAAACGACACAAGTATTAGAGATCAAGCGAACATTAACGATAGTATCAGAAGAACCGGAAATAACGGTGCTGCTAACTGGCGAAACAGGCACCGGCAAAGAGGTAGCAGCAAGGTTTCTGCATCAGCAGGGCGCTCGGCGGGATGGCCCTTTTGTTGGCGTAAACCTTTCAGCCATTCCTAAAGAAATGCTTGAAAGCGAACTATTTGGACATAAAAAAGGCAGCTTCACGAACGCCGAATTTGATAAAGAAGGATACTTCCGCCAGGCCAATGGAGGCGTACTGCTACTGGATGAAATCGGCGATGTCAATGCCGATATCCAGATAAAATTACTTCGCTTTCTTGAAACCCGTCTTATTCGTCCTATCGGCTGGGATCAGGACATTCAGCTGGATGTTCAAATTGTCACAGCTACGCACCGTAACCTTCGTGAAGAAGTTGCTTCCGGAAACTTCAGAGAGGATCTGTACCAACGCCTAAAAGCTATGGTTATTTATATTCCCGCTCTTCGGGAGCGCCGGGAAGATATACCACTCATCATTCGTCACTATCTAAAACAACAATCCTACGACGAACAAATAATTCCGCCAGAAGTAATGGCCATGCTGTTGAATTATCATTGGCCTGGAAATATTCGTGAATTGGTTAACAGCATCCGCAGCATGATGATGCGCCGGAAAATTCTCAACCGTGATGCTATTGACCCGGAATGCCTGCCTGAAGAAATTCGTGCTTTTGTGCCCGGAACCATCGTGCACCATACCGAAAACCACGCTCCAATAGCTTTAACTATTCCGGAAGGGAATCATTCTTTGGAAGAACAACAAGCCATTCTTGAACTAAGGCGTATTGAGGCATCGCTCATTCAATACAATGGCATCAAAAAAGACGTTGCCTTTGCTCTTGGATACGACAAAGCCGGCAAATCCGATAATCTCAATTATTGCATTACCTCCTTTTACAGCAAATTTCCACACCTGTTTTCATCTTTTCCGGTAATCAGCAAAAAATACAAACGTTACATAAAACCTACAGACCTCCTATGAAACCTGTTAGTTTACTATTTTATGCGATGAATGATAAATTCCAGCCCGAACCGATTCTTTTTGATGATAAAGATAAAGTAGCCGCATTGAAATTTAATATATGGAACAATCTGATTGCATTAATCAGCCCGCTGGCTGGTTCAATGAAAATCACACCTTTTTACCCCCAAAAACTGGACGAGCAGCCTCCATTCGAACACCGGATTATCGTTCTTTTTCTGAAAATGAAACACATGGCGGATCCCTCTACCTATTATAATTTGGTAAGTAGCAATAGTCCGCATGCGCTCCGGCCAATCGTAGAACAAAAAAACTGGCAGCCGAATGACAGTGCACATTTAGTACCGCTCCCAAAACTTTATTACCACCCTGTCATAACCATTGGCTATGAAGATGTTATGGAGCTATATACAGAAAAGGATGGCTACGAATTGGCGGAAGACATGCCCCATCTGGAAAAACTCCGTCTGGACTCCCGGTTCAAATTTTTTGATTCAAGTATCTGGCATCG
This sequence comes from uncultured Saprospiraceae bacterium, assembly GCA_937926205.1. Taxonomy (GTDB): domain Bacteria; phylum Bacteroidota; class Bacteroidia; order Chitinophagales; family Saprospiraceae; genus JABWAJ01. The sequence goes on along the minus strand of CALEYL010000027.1, from coordinate 13,325 downwards.
ATACATACCAGTTTACCCTCGTAAAAATAGGGAAAAAGGATTCAGGGAATTATTTGAAAAGACCATTTCACAGATACATACCTGGCATCAGGAAGAACGTTACGCAACAAATTCCGCACGCGCTAATTTAGAATTCCAACTGCGAATGATGAAGAATTCTTATATCGCAAAAATTGGCAGAACTGGGCACTATGAAGTGGTAACCCCATTTAAATTCCATTCTGAATCGTATATGGAAGAAAAAATCGAAAGACACGAAAAATACCTCTGTGGGTTACAAGAGCTCAGCAAAAAAAATAAAACACCTAATAAGCTTCAATGGCAATTGTTATTAATAGATGACTATGCCGAAAAACCGATTTCTTCCTATAATGACAGCTGCAAACTTTCAAAAAAAGATTTGATTGAACAAATTATCTCTTCTAAAAGCTATCGGGTAAAAATTGAATCGCCAGGAAAAGACAATGAAGTCATTGACAGTTGTGTTGAAAAAATGAAATCTCAGGTTTATGATGTCCTGCTTCTTGACTATCTCCTTGGCAGCGCACAAAAGAAAAGAAAAAGGCGTGAATATGGCCATGACCTTATGGCGCGTTTACGCAACGAGCACAAAAGCAGCGCAGCAGCTCTCAAAATAGGCCCCCTAGGAAAATACTGGATATGCCCGATTTCTTCATTTCCATATGCGCTCAAAGACAAACTATGGCAATTGGGCATCCACGCGTATGATGACCTTTGGCGCTTGTCGGACGGCGGCGATCCAATCTGCACGCCCGCTCTGTTCAAATACAATTTGCTTTCTCTTTTCAAGCGGCAGGTAGAAGAAAGCTATTTTTCGGTTGAAGAATTAATGCATTGGTGCAAACGCCTTGATGACATAGACGATCATGAACGTTGGGCGAAAATTGCCCTCCGGGAATTAAAAATCAACAAATTGAGGCAGGAGTCTCTGGAAAGAGATGAAAAAGACGGATCTGTATTTGCCACATCCATGCAGCAGATTATCCCCCTTGCCTACAAAGATTTTATGGAAGATATTTCTGATTTGCTTACTGAATTTGAAAAATGGAATATAAAAAAGGATAGTCGGAACAAACTTGAAAAAAATTACAGAAAATTGGTGCAGGGGAAATGGCCTGAAGGCTATAAAAGCGCCATCAGTGCATTCCGGCTAAAAATCCATAAATTTGTGTACGCAGGAGAACATGCCCTTAAACACATCATCCGAAAGGAAAAAAGCAGGACCCAATTGGTCTTCCGCGAGAAAAATCTGGAAACCGTCCCCGTCAGCATCAGTTCCTGCGAAAAACTTCAGACCATCGACTTTAGCTACAATAAGTTGAGAACTTTGCCAAAAGAAATCGCTGACCTGAAATCATTGCGGGAGTTAAATCTGTCACACAACCAGTTTTCAATTTTTCCTAAGGAATTGGAACTGCTAAAAGATCAGTTGCACAAGTTGTATCTGACCGGTAACGCCTTTGAACTTTCCAATTACCAAGCCACTTCCAATCGGGAGGTTCGGAAAATTATCGAAGAGGGTTTAAAAAGCGACATCCAAACCATAAGAAAATTAATTAGCAAAGGGGACCTCGAAAAAGCCGTAGATATTCTATTTGAAGTTGCCAAAGAATACAAAGACATAGCCAATCGAGTGGTTGTTCAAAGCGACCAAATCCATTTGCTCTTTGCTGCCAAAGAAGGAGGGACTGATTCCTCTGAAAACATTTTAACCAGAAGGAACAACATTATAGAGCACCTTTTGGCTATTGTGAATGATCTGGAGGATTACAGAAGGACTTGATGCCCCGTAGCTTCCCGCTCCTATCAATACCGCCACCCCTTCAAATCCGCCCCCTTAGGCGCCCTCGTCTTCACCTCTTCGGCCCATTTCGGGATAAACATGCGGTGATACCTCAAGCGGGAAATGGCATTGGGTTGAGAATGGTCGCCATTCCAGCAGTGTTCGGCCCGATCGCCATAGTCAACTTCGCCGTCGTAGTATGGATCGGTCGTTGACTTCAGGATGTCTTCCATCAGGTAGACGGCGTTGTTGAGGTAGTAGTTGTCCATGTCGCCGCAATAGATTTTGATTTTGCCTTTCAGCTTTGGCCCCAGCTTTTTCCAGTCGCGTTTCAGGATGTAAGCCAAATCGTAGTTTTCGCGCCAGAATTTAGCAACTGTGGTATCAATGTCCCCCGTTTTTTTATCCCAGATCCGCTGAGGATAGCCGTCTGCCCCGACAGGGGAATATACGGCCTCCCAAATGTCCCATTGCTGCCCCGAGCGGCTTTTGTCGCCGAGTACCAGTTCGCGGTAATTGACCTCCTGCAGTGTGGCGCTGACGTGGCCAAGGTAGTCGCGCTGTGCCGGACGAGGCGTTTTTTTGAACTCGCTATCCAGAAAATAAGCATTTTTGTCTTCGTACAGGTTGACAACTGTATAAGCCCGAAAGTCAATGGGATCGGGGCAGGCCGCATAGCAACCATTGTATTCATCAGGATAAAATACCTGGGCCGCCAGAACTTCCCAGCCGCCGGTGGAACCGCCATACATAAAACGGGCCCAGCCTTCACCAATGCCCCGGAATTTTTCTTCGATATAGGGTATGAGTTCGTAAGTCAGCGCATCGCCGTAAGGCCCCAGATTTTGGGAATTCACGGCATAAGAGTCGTCATAATAAGGTGTTGGATGCTGGATTTCAATGGCCAGTACACGAGGAAAATCGGGGCCTGTCCACATCTTGTAAAAATCGTAAGCTTCCTGCTGCTGGATGCGGTTATAGCAGTCTAAATGAAAGCGCTCACTGTATTCACAAGGCATGGTGGTGTCGGCAGGCACCGTACGCCACCCGCTGAAATCCGCCGGAAAATGGCCATGAAAAATCGCCAGCGGGTATTTCACATCCGGGTGTTCTGCCCAGCCTTCAGGCAGCAGAATGTGCGCGCCGAGGTACATGTCGCGGCCCCAGAATTCACTCAGTAATTTGCTTTTTATCTTGATGTGTTTCACGTATTCCGTATCCTCGGGTTGCGGGATGGGCGCTATTTGCTGGTCCATAACAATGGCCGTTGGCACAGTGTTGGAGGGATCAAAATTGATTTTAACCGGTTTGCTGTAGAGGTTGCCGGGCGCCAGATTCCATTGCTGGCCCTCGCCGCGGTCCATGGGCAACTTCACGGTATGCCCGTCGCTGCGTTTGAAGGTTTCGTACTTGTGAAGCAATGCCTGCACGTAGTATTCTCCTGCCGGCACATCAGTAAGCGATTCAATGGGATAGCCAAAAGCTTTGGCGTCCACGCTTCGGGTTTCCCCTGGAAGCCAGTTTTCGACATCCATACCGAAAGCGAGCTGCGTTTTCGGGCCGTCACCAATTTCCATGCGGGGTTCTTTCTCGCCATTTGTAGAAAGCATCAACAAAAGGCGCCCGTCAAAAGGCCCGGGGCCCAGGCTGTCGGGATAGGTTATCGTAAACAATGCAGCCCCGTTTTCAGGCGCCGGATTGGTACACGCGTTTAACAAACTCAACAAAACGCCAAGACCGAATAAAGTCTTTTTCATAGATGGTGATTTATGACCAAAGATATAGAACTCACTCCAAAAAACTGCCGTCAAACGACAGCGGCATCAAATCCCCGGCCCGTTCCAGCGTGAACACCGGGCCGCTTTCGCCCTGCAGAATCACCCGAATGGGCTGACCATATCGGGATTCCGTTTCACAGAGCACCTGGCGACAGGCCCCGCAAGGTGAAGCGGGCTGTTCAATCCGTTTGACCAAACTGCGAACAGTAATGGCAATGGTATCAATGGCAATGCCGGGATATTGCGAAGCAGCGGCCGCCAGCGTCACCTGTTCAGCACAAAGACACATCGGATAGGCGGCATTTTCCTGATTGGCGCCGCTGATGACCATCCCGTTTTTCAAACGCACCGCAGCTCCAACCTGAAATTTGGAATACGGTGCATAAGATTTTGACAAAGCAGCCTGTGCTTCAGACAATAATTCAGCGTCGGACGCCGTCAGTTCTTCTTTCGCATCGTAAATCCGCAGCGCAATGTGCAACTGTTTTTCCGTCATGAATAGTTAATTTGCTTCATAGAGTATAAATTGCGCGCAAATTGAAAATCATCATGAATAACATCCTGATCATTGGCGCAGGTCGTTCTGCAACTGCGCTGATCAATTACACGCTGAACAAAGCTAAGGAAAATAACTGGTTTGTAACGGTTGCAGACGCAGATCCGGCTCTGGCCGAACGAAAGGTAAACAACCACCCCAACGGCCGCGCCACGTGGCTCGACGCCCTAAAAGACAACGACCGACGCGAGCTCATAGGACGGGCGGATGTGGTCGTTTCGCTGTTGCCAGCGCACCTCCATTTTGAGGTCGCGCAGGATTGTGTGAAATTGAAAAAACACCTGATTACGGCTTCTTACGTTTCACAGGAGATGCAGAAGCTCGGCGATAAAGTGCGCAGCCACGAACTGATTTTCATGGGCGAATTGGGGCTTGATCCCGGAATCGACCACATGTCGGCCATGCAGCGCATCGAAAACATCAAAATCAAAGGTGGGAAAATCACGGCTTTCCGTTCCTATGCCGGCGGACTTGTCGCCCCGGAAAGCGACGATAACCCCTGGCACTATAAATTTACCTGGAACCCCCGCAACGTTGTTCGATCGGGCACAGGCACAGCCCAATATTTCGAAAACGGCAAGTTCAAATACATCCCTTATCACCGCTTGTTTCGGGAGCACTGGCCGGTGCAAATTCAGGATATGGGCGAGTGGGAAGCTTACGCCAACCGCGATTCTTTGCTGTATCGCGACGTTTATGGCCTGAGCGGCATTCCAAATATTCTGCGCGGCACCCTGCGCCATAAAGGCTTTTGTGATGCCTGGGCAGCCCTGATCAAAATCGGACTGACCGACACCGCTTTCCCGATCTACGATTCCGGCAAATTATCATACCACGAACTCATGGAAGCTTATGTGCCGGAAGGGACTGGTTCGGTCAAGGAGCGCATCGCAGCACTGATTCGCGAAGATCCAGACTCGCCAGTCATGAAAAAATTAGAGTGGCTGGGCCTTTTCAAAAAAACGAGGATCAAAGTTCCCAATGCCATCCCTGCCCTCATCCTGGAACAATTGCTCCTGAGTAAATGGAAACTGAATCCCAATGACAAAGACATGGTCATCATGCAGCACGAGATCGAATACGAACTCGAAGGCAGGAAGCGCAAGCACACTTCCACGATGGTGATGAAAGGCGAAAACGAATCGGACACGGCGATGGCGCGTTTGGTGGGTCTGCCGCTGGGTATTTTCGTGAAATTGGTCATGGAAAGCAAAATCCAATCCAGAGGCGTACAGATTCCGGTTATGCGTGAAGTGTACGAGCCCGTATTGAAAGAATTGGAAGAATACGGCGTGGTCTTCAAAGACAAGGATGAAGCGATTTGACGCTGCGGGGGCGCTCCAGTGGTTTTATCTGATGCGGCAGGGGGGCGCCATTTTGACGGGCATCCTGCTGGCACAATTTGGATTGCCTGCTGGTCAGATCGGCGTGTATGAAATCCTGCAGTACATCGGCATTCTGGTCAGCGCTTTTTGGGTGACCGGACTTTCTCAGGCCCTCCTCTCCTACTTTCCCACGCTTGGTGAAACAGAACAGCGGCGGCTTACCGGAAGCGCCTATTTACTTTTCACAGGGCTGAGCGCTTTGTTGTTTGCCGGGCTTTGGCTTGGGAAAGATATTGCCATTTTGACCCTTGCCAGCCGACCAGGTCTACCCTATTACGAGTTGTTTTTGTTGTGGCAACTTTTCAACCTGCCCGCTTTTCTCATCGAAAACATCTACCTGCTGCACAAAAAAGCAGCGCTGATTTTTGGGTTTGGAATGCTGAGTTTCGGCGGACAAATCGCCGTCGTGCTCATCCCGGTAGCTCTTGGCGCCGATTTTTCATGGAGCTTTTATGGGCTGATTGCTCTTGGCGCCCTGAAATTTGTGTGGCTGAGCGTGTTGGTATGGCAATCGGGAAGACTGGTATGGGATGGCACGCTGCTGCGCAAATGGACACGCATTGCCTGGCCGCTGGCCTTGTATGCGCTGATTGGCGGGTTGGTCAACTCCTTCAGTTTTTGGCTGGTAGGGTATTTGTACCGCGATGACGAAGCCACTTTTGCGGTGTTTCGCTACGGCGCCCGCGAGTTCCCTCTGGTTGTTGCGCTGACAAATGGTCTGGGCACGGCCATGATCCCGGCCTTGGCAGGCAATTTACAAAATGGCCTGGCTCAGTTGAAAATGCGTTCCCTGCGTCAGTTTCACCTGCTTTTTCCGCTTTCCATCCTGCTGATGCTGACCAGTCAGTACTTTTTCCCCATCGTATTTACGAAAGCCTTTTCAGAAAGCGCAGTCATTTTTAACGCTTTCCTGCTTGTCACCATCAGTCGGGTGCTTTTCCCCCGTTCGGTGCTGATGGCTTTGCAGTCCAATAAAATTGCCTTGCTTTCTTCGGTGATCGAATTAATATTCATCATCCTGCTCAGCCTTATTTTAGCGCAGTATTTCGGCCTGACCGGCATCGCCATGGGTACCGTTTTGGGTGCGACTTTAGAAAAGGTCATTTTGAGCGTCTACCTGCATCGGAGGTTTGGAATCTCCATCAAGCAATACACTGATTTGAGGTGGTGGGCAGGTTATTCGGCGGGCTTGGTAGTAGCGTTTGGGTATTCGGTTTGGGGATAAGTGAGGGCTTGACTTCGAGCCAAACCCTCACTTTATACAGGTCTACATCGGGTCTTTCCCCCCGTCCAAAAAGGCCTGGTAATCGCTCAGCTCGCCCCATCTGCCATTGGCGGCAAGTTCGGCCTGCTTCGCCCAGGTAGACGGATCAGCGAGACGGAAGCTTTCTCCGCCACCGGCAAGGACCTCTTTCAGGCGATCGAGTGGCGCCTGTGCCAGATCCGACCAGGTATTGATGCCCGCAGCTTTCAGTAGTTGTTCGATTTTAGGACCAATGCCTTCTACAATTTTCAGATCGGCGTGGTTGGTCGTGAAGCCCAGCAACTTGGCAATCATTTTTTCAACCTTGGAAGGCGTTGGATCGCCTGTTTCAGAGTCCTTGCCGGCATCTAAGGCTTTTTGCAGCGCAATCAGGTCGTCCCAGTGGTTTTCAGCAGCCAGCAGGGCTTGCTTTGGCCAGGAAGATGGATCGTGGATGCGGTAGTTTGGACCGGCTTTTTCCAAAATATCCTTCAGGTCGTCGGTGCTCCAGGCGGCCAGATTTGACCAGGTTTTGATGTTGTTTTGCTGAAGCAACTCTTCGATTTTCGGGCCAATGCCTTCTACGATCTGAAGGTTTTCCTGTCCCAGCAGCGCCGCGTAATCAACAACGCCGCCTGCTCCTCTGCCAACAACCATAACGCCTTCACCTTCTTCGTATTTGGCGAGTTTGGTTTTCAGCACCGCTTTGTCGGAATCGCATTGGTTCAGCGACACGTGTAAGGCTTTGTTTTCTTTGTTGACTTCATCGAGCTGGTACTTCAGGCTGGCGTAGTCTTTTTCAAGGTCGCCATATCTAACCCTCAGGTTTTTCAGGTCTTCCTCCAGTTCAACACTGCGACGACGGTATTGGTACCAAAGCCACCAGCCGAGTAAGAGGCCGAGCAGAAAGGCGCCTAATGAACAAAGCGCCCACAGCAACCAGCAAGGCAGGCCCAGGGCGGTAGCGGCATCTTGTAAAAAGAAAGTATTGAGCAACATGGTTTGTCGTTTTTGATAGAGTTTGAAGAATATTACTGTTTCATCAACCGCACCTCTACGCGACGGTTGTTCTGGCGTCCGGTTTCCGTATTGTTGGAATCTACCGGCTGCGTTTTCCCTTTGGAATCGACACTCACCAGATCAGCATTGACCCCTGCTTTGACAAGGGTATTTTTGATCTGATTGGCGCGGCCCAATCCAAGTTCGTTGTTCACCTGATCGGAGCCAACATTATCGGTATGCCCAATGAGGGAAATGCGTTCGCCCGTTCTCTTGACGCGTTCGGCCAGTTTTGATAAATAAGTCTCTACTTTAGGATCGTATTCCCTTTTTACAGAACCAGTCGGGAAACGGATGATGATGCGGTCGTCGAGTTCTTCAACACTTTCTTCCACTTTGGCTTCCGGTGTGATCCATTCAAAAGCGACGCCTTCGAAATAGCCTTTCCGAACGCCGTCTTTTTCGTCCACAAGGCGAGCGCGAAGTTGGATCCGATCGTCGGGAACATCGCCTGCAAATAATTTTTTCACAGCGTCTGCCCGGGCAAAACCCATGTTGTCGTAGCCATCGGGCTTGGGTTCGGCTTCGTAATAAAGACCTGTTATCTGCAACAGGTTGTTGTCTTTCATCTGAGCGAGCAACCGTTGCTTCATCTCAGGAAAGCCACTATTGGTGAAAGCGGTGGCGTTGGCCCACTGAAAGTCAAGGGGATAGCGCACCATAGCGCCGGAATCCACCGCATTCGAGTCTGCCTGTGAGATCGAAGCGGCATCTGCCGAACAGCATTGCTGCAAACACCCTTTGTAAGCAATCAGTGAGTAAAGCAACCAAATCACCAGCATAATGATGACTTTTAATGGCGCACTCATAATTGGTATTTTCGTTTTATGATGAATGAAAAATATCGCCAATGCACTAAAATTCAGTGCATCATTTTCTCTTCTTCCAAAAGTAGTGAAACCTATTTTGAAAAAAGACAAAACCAGCACAATAAATTATTGTTAAGCTGAGTAAGGTATTCGGGCAACAATCAGGTACATCAAAATTGCGCTGAAATTTCTATATTTGCCCCCTGTTTTGTACAACCGCATAAATGCAGATCAACCATGTTCAATAGTCTGAGCGATCGTTTGGAAAGCGCCTTCAAAACGCTTAAGGGAGAAAGCCGCCTTACCGAGATCAACATAGCCCAATCCATCAAAGAAATTCGTCGCGCCTTAGTGGATGCCGACGTCAACTATAAAATTGCCAAGGAATTCACCGACAAGGTGAAAGACAAGGCCATGGGCAAAGAAAACGTCCTCAAATCCGTGAAACCGGGCGACCTGATGGTGAAAATCGTCATGGATGAACTGGTGGAATTGATGGGCGGAGAAGCAGCAGGGCTCAACCTCAACGGAAAACCGACAGTCATTTTGGTTGCGGGCCTGCAGGGTTCCGGTAAAACGACCTTCTCTGGGAAACTGGCGCTTTTCCTCAAATCCAAGCGCAGCAAAAGTCCGCTGCTGGTGGCTTGCGACGTGTATCGTCCGGCGGCCATCGATCAGTTGACGGTACTGGCCGGGCAGGTCGGTGCAGGAATTTACAAAGAGCCGGAAAATAAAAACCCGGTACAGATTGCCCTTAATGCCATCCAGCACGCCAAATCGCACAGTTTCGACACGGTAATCGTGGATACGGCAGGTCGTTTGGCGATTGACGAGGATATGATGAAAGAAATTGCGGCCATCCGCACCGCCATTCAACCCAATGAAACGCTGTTTGTCGTGGATTCCATGACGGGCCAGGATGCGGTCAATACCGCAAAAACCTTCAATGATGTCATTGATTATGACGGCGTCGTGCTCACCAAACTCGATGGCGATACCCGTGGTGGAGCCGCGCTTTCCGTAAAATACACCGTTGGCAAACCGATCAAATTTGTCAGCACCGGCGAAAAAATGGACACCCTCGATGTGTTCTTCCCCGACCGGATGGCGCAGCGGATTCTCGGCATGGGAGATATTGTCTCACTGGTGGAGCGTGCACAGGATCAGTTTGACGAAGCGGAAGCCAAACGCCTGGAAACGAAAATCAAAAAGAACAAATTTGATTTCAACGACTTCCAGAGCCAGATCAACCAGATCCGGAAAATGGGCGACCTGAAAAGTTTGATGGGCATGATTCCCGGTATGGGCAAAATGATGCGCGACATCGACATCGACAACAGCGCTTTCAACAAAATAGAAGCCATCATCCTTTCCATGACGCCAAAAGAACGCGCCAACCCGGAATTGCTGAACATGAGCCGCAAAAAGCGCATTGCGGGCGGCTGTGGAAAAACCCTCGACGAAATCCAGGCCTTCATCAAGCAGTTTGAGCAGATGAGCAAAATGATGCACCAGATGACGAAGATGCCAGGATTTGGCAGCGGTAATCCAATGGCGGGCAATACGCCGGGGTTTAGGGGGACAAGGCCGAAGCGGTAGAGAGGGGTTGGCTCAAAATTCAAGGGATAACACTTGCTTTTGAAAAACAAATGTTATCGTCCACAATTTGTTCCATCCACTTGATTGTGATATTTTTGCAAAAAGAATCGACATGCCGACAGCACTTCAAGAAGCAGGGGCATTGCTTCCCAAAATGTCACCTTCGGATAAGGCTCAACTACTGCAATGGGTCATTAGCGATCTGACGAATGTATTCCCGGGGATCGAAAAAACGCCGGGGGTATGTGGCGGTGATGCGTGCATTGCCAAAACCAGAATCCCAGTTTGGTCTTTGGTTAATTCCCGTAGGCTCGGCATGAGTGATATGGAAATTTTGTACAATTTTCCGACGTTAACCCCGGAAGACTTGAAGAATGCCTGGAATTATTATCGTGCTAATCAGGAAGAAATTGATAATCAGATTATTGAAAATGAAGAAATTGACTGATGGCGCGTATTTATGCCAATGAAAATTTTTATTACGCTGTCGTAGAAATGCTTCAACAATTAGGACATGATGTGTTGACAACAAAAGCGGCTGGGAACGACAACAGGCGCATCCCGGACGAAGAAGTACTCAATTTTGCGCTTGCCGAAAAGCGCATCGTGGTGACCTTCAATTACAATCATTTTAAGCGGTTACATCGTTTTCTACCCGACCATTTTGGAATTATTATCTGTACCGAAGACAAAGACTACAAAGCCCTGGCACATCGTATCCATGAAGCCATAGAAGCCCGGGCAGGGAATCTTGAGAAGCAATTGGTGCGAATTAACCGCCCCAATTCTAAAGGTTAGCACGATACAATATTGCCAGCATGTCTGTTCTACTCGAAATCCAATACCTTCCCGCTATCCAATATTTCGCCAAACTGGCCATCGGTGAACCTGTTTTCATCGAGCAGTGGGAACATTACCAAAAAGGCAGCTACCGCAACCGTTGCCACATTGCCGCAGCGAACGGCCTGACCCGGCTCACCATCCCGCTCATCAAAGGCAAAAACGAGCAGCAGGGCATCCGCGACGTACGCATTGCTTATTACGAATCCTGGCAGCGCCAACACTGGCAATCCATTCGCTCCGCTTACGGCAATGCGCCTTTCTTTGAATTTTATGCCGACGATTTAAAACCCTTTTACGAAAAACCCTATCCCTTCCTGTTCGATTTTAACCTTGAAATTTTGCAGACCATGCTGTGCCTGTTGCGGCTGAACGTCAACCTGCAACTAACGGAAAGCTATCAGGAAAAAGGCAATCCGGGTATAATCGACCTGCGCAACACCATCCATCCGAGGAGCCACCTGCATGCCGCTGATCCGCACTTTACGCCCGTCCCTTACCATCAGGTTTTTGAAGACCGCTACGACTTCCTGCCCAACCTTAGCATGCTGGATGCTTTGTTTTGTCTGGGACCAGGAGCAGTGGAGATGTTGGTTGTTTGAGTTGGCAGTCGGTAGTTTTTCAGTTGGCAGGAGTGAGCGAACTTATATTAAAAATGCGAGTAAATAATAATCAGTAGACTTACGAATAGTCGGCAGTTGGCAGGAGTGCAGTTGGCAGGAGTGAGCGTAATTCTATTAAAGGTTAATTTTTTTATAAAAATATAATATTCAATATTTTAAATCAAAAAAGCAACTTAAAGACTGAAACTATTTTATCCGTTTGCTCAATCTGAAAATGCCCGCTTAATCAGAAGTACACTCAAAACTGCCAACTGCCAACTCAATGACTGCAAACTAAAAGAATTACTACCTTAGCCATTCAAAAAAATACAACCATGTTCCAAAACGTCGAACCTGCGCTGCAGCAGGAACTGCAGGAAATACGCGATGCGGGGCTTTACAAAGAAGAGCGCATCATTACCACCCCGCAGGGCGCCCATATTCGCACCACTCAGGGCGGGGAAGTACTCAATTTCTGCGCCAACAATTACCTTGGGCTTTCTTCACACCCGGCCGTTAATGCCGCTGCCAAAGCTGCCATCGATTCGCACGGCTTCGGGCTTTCGTCGGTGCGTTTTATTTGTGGCACGCAGGACATCCACAAAGCCCTGGAGGCCAAAATTGCGGCGTTTCTCGGTATGGAAGACGCCATTCTTTATGCCGCAGCTTTTGATGCCAATGGCGGCTTGTTTGAGCCACTTCTGACAGAAGAAGACGCCATCATTTCCGACGAACTCAACCACGCTTCCATTATTGACGGCATCCGTTTGTGCAAAGCCCAGCGTTTTCGCTACAAACACAACGACATGGCTGATCTGGAAGAAAAGTTGAAAGAAACCAGTGCCGCACGCCGTCGCCTGATTTTCACCGATGGCGCTTTTTCCATGGACGGCACCATCGCACAGTTGGATAAAATTTGCGACCTCGCAGAAAAATACAAAGCCATGGTGGGTATTGACGAGTGCCACGCAACCGGTTTTTTGGGTAAAACAGGCAGGGGTACCCACGAATACCGCAATGTCATGGACCGCATCGACATTGTTACCGGCACCCTTGGAAAAGCCATGGGCGGCGCTTCGGGCGGATTCACGGCGGCCAAAAAAGAAATCGTGGAACTGCTGCGCCAGCGCTCGCGCCCTTATCTGTTCTCCAATACCGTGGCGCCAGCCATTGTCGGCGCCTCCATTGCTGTGCTCGACATGCTGAGCAACAGTACGGCCCTTCGCGACAAACTGGAAGTCAATACCCGGTATTTCCGCCAGGCGATGACAGAAGCCGGTTTCAACATCATTCCCGGCGAGCACCCCATCGTACCGGTTATGCTCTACGACGCGCCGCTTTCCCAGCGTTTTGCAAAGCGCCTGCTGGAAGAAGGCATTTACGTCATCGGCTTTTTCTTTCCGGTAGTACCGAAAGGCAAAGCCCGCATTCGTGTGCAAATGTCTGCCGCCCACGAACGGGAGGATTTGGAAAAGGCCGTGGCCGCTTTTACGAAGGTTGGAAAGGAGTTGGGGGTGATTTAGGTAGAGAGTAGAAAGTAGAGAGTAGAAAGTAGAAAGAGACATTCTGCTTTCAATTTGAGCAGGATTCCCCGTCTACCCTGCCTGCCGGCAGCTACGGTTTATACACATCGTAGAGCCTCCAGCCTTC
>CALEYL010000026.1 GCA_937926205.1 uncultured Saprospiraceae bacterium | reverse complement strand
TATAATAATAATGACAATGTGACAATAAGTTTCTTTCTACAATACTAAAGGTCATTCGTGTCATCGGTGTTCCTAAGAATGTGTTTTTTAGAACGCTGATGACGCCGATGACACAGAAAACACGGATGGCTGTTGCTCATGCTGTGGCGTCAAATTCCTAAACAATGAAAAACCGGGAAAGAGCCCTGGGTATATTACAGGCCATGTCTGGGAAGAAACTAAAAACAAAGGCCAATCGTTAGATATTACGCGTATATTTAGCACAGAAGCGTCGTCTAAATCAGGTATGGCGGTGAATAGATATCCAACCAGCGCTTAACTTTCCAAACAAAAGAATCATGAAAAAGATACTCCCCCTGATATTATTAGCAACCACCCTCTTTCAGGCCTGCAGCGACAAGAAAGGAATCAGCTCCATGAATCCTGTAAACTGGGACAAAAAGGCCGTTGATATCCCAATAACTGACTCGTTCATTTCAGGCGCCACTTACCTGTCGGTTTATTCCCGGATTTACAGCCAAAGCGAGCATAAAACGCATGATTTAACAGTCACTGTAAGCATGAGAAATACCAATCTATCCGACACCATTTACATTGAAAAAGCGGAATATTTTGATACAAAGGGGAAGTTGATCAGAAGCTATTTCAACAAACCCATTTTTCTGTCGCCCATGGAAACGGTAGAAATCGTCATTGATGAAGCAGACCAGGAAGGCGGTACCGGCGCAAATTTTCATTTTGACTGGAAAATACACCAGAAGGCCAGCGAGCCATTTTTTGAAGGCGTGATGATTTCGACTTCCGGACAACAGGGCTTGTCTTTTACGACGCAGGGGAGAAGGATTAAATAATGTTTTAAACACTACAGGGGGAAAATTGTCCATCCCTTTGCGTCCATCCTCCATTTTCGGGCAGCGTTCTTTGTTGCATCTTTGCAGCATTAAAACTGAAGCAACATGACAACTGAAAGCAACAACACCGCCCTGAGCAAATCAGACTATCAGCAATGGCTTGAAGAAGGGATCAGCTATGAGCAATACAAACACAACATGGCCGAAGACCTGGCCCTGAATCCCGATCTGAAGATCAAAGAATACATCCATTTGAACCAGCGGCGGATGCACCGGGTAGAAAAAACGTACCGGGTTTCAGAAGCATTGGCCCAACAGGTAAAAAACCTGCCCCACAAAATACATTGGCTGATTCTGACGGAGCACTGGTGTGGCGACGCCGCCCAAACATTGCCCGCATTGAATGCGCTGGCCGCGCTGAGCGAGGGCAGGATTGAAATGAAGCTGGTGTACCGCGACCAGCACGAAGCGCTGATGAATGCCTATCTGACCAATGGAACGCGGTCTATTCCCAAGCTGATCCAACTGGATGCAAAACTTAATGTCACCGGGATATGGGGGCCCAGGCCAAACGTAGCCCATAAACTGGTGCAGGAACTGAAATCCAACCCGGATACAGCCGCCACTTTCAAAAATGAACTGCACCTGTGGTACGCAAAAGACAAGCTACAACACTTTGAAAAAGAAATGGCGCAGTTGCTGAGCCGGGCTAGTCTGCTTTGTGTGGATTGTTTGTCTTAATGCCTGTCTTTACCTGCCGGCCGGTAGGCGGGGGCTCCGATAGCTGCGTTATACTCGGCCCCCAAAATCGGTCATTTATACAAATAAACTTCCGTTTTTGGGGCCTTCGCATGCCTTGCTCTCGAATCCTAAAGAACAGGCAAAGGCTAAATGGGCATGGTAGCAAGTAGGCCAATAGCTGCGTTATACCCGGCCCCAAAATCGGTCACTCCAACAAAGTTCAACAAAACAAACCATGGCAAAAAATTTTGCAGCACTGGCCTTTACAGATGCCGTCAAAGCTTTACAGGAAAAAGCGGGGAGTCGTTCCAGTTACGCGAAAATGGAACAGCAGACTTATGTAGATGGCCTGACGGAAAATGAAATCGATTTTATTTCGCAACGAGACAGCTTTTATATGGCGACGGTGGGGGAAAATGGGTTTCCTTACATCCAGCATCGGGGCGGCCCCAAAGGATTTGTCAAAGTTCTGGACTCAAAACGGATTGGATTTATAGATTTTCGGGGGAATATGCAGTACATTTCAGTCGGAAATCTGGCGACCAACAACAAGGTGTCCCTCATCATGGTGGATTATCCGGCGAAAGCGCGGTTGAAAATATTGGCCACAGCAGAAATCGTTGAATTGAAAAACGATCCTGAATTGTACAATTCGCTGGATTTGGGAGACTATAAATTTCGCCCGGAAAGAATGATGGTTTTGCATGTTGAAGCATATGACTGGAATTGCCCGCAGCACATTACGCCGCGGTATACAATGGAGGATATTTCGGAAGCATTTGCAGCGCAGCGAGGCCAAATTTCAGCTCTGGAAGCAGAAGTCCATGATTTAAAACGAAAACTTCTGGAACAGGAGGCGGTTTGATGCCTCCCAGGCAAACGCAAAAATATACGGCATGCTCAAGCCTCCTTCTTTTACTTTGGTAGATCCGCAAAATGGGAATCTTGCTTTTAAATACTTAGAGTTTGAAGACAGTCGGTATTTTGACCACCTGCAGCGCAATAATTATTTTTCCCTGATCTGGATGAAGGAAGGCAGCGGCCAATTAAAAGCCGATTTTACGGAATATGTTTTCGAAGGCAGCAACCTGTTTGCTTTTTCGCCATACCAGCCTTACATGTTTGCCGCAACCCAACCCGCAAAAGGCATTGCCATCTATTTTCACCCGGATTTTTTCTGCATTTACAAACACCATCCCGAGGTTTCCTGCCACGGCATGCTCTACAACAACCTTTATCAGGCGCCCTTTGTCAGCGTTGGCGAGGCTGCAGCTGCGACTTTCCAGATGTTGTGCGAACAAATTAAAGCAGAAATGCAGCACCCGGATCTGGCACAGTACGAACTACTGGTTTCCTACCTGAAAATTTTCCTGATTACCACCGTGCGATTAAAAACACAGCAACAGCCCTCCGCTTCAATTGAACTTAAAGACCACAAAGAACCCTTCATCCTTCAGAAGCTTAAAGATGCGATAGAAGAAAACTTCAGAACAAAACACTCTCCGGCCGAGTATGCTGAAATGCTGCACATTACGCCCAAAGCGCTGGCTAAAATAACCAAAACCCATTTTAACAAAACGCTCAGCAGCCTCATCAACGAAAGAATCGTCATAGAAGCCAAAAGAGAATTGTACCTCACCAACAAAACGGTTAAGGAAATTGCCAATGAACTGGGCTATGAAGACGAATATTATTTTAGCCGTTTTTTTAAAGTGAATGCGGATGTTTCGCCACAATTGTATCGCGAAACCGTTGGGTATGCGAAAGCAATCGCGTAATTTTATATCCAGGCGTCCCATCACCCCTACTGAAGACAAATCAGGCACATGGAAGGATATAAAATTCATGAATTTCCAAAAACCAGGATAGCGACGATAGATGTTTTTGAAATGGGAAAGCAAAAACACCATGTCACCGCTTTGATAGAAGTTGATGTCACGTCAGGCAGGGAAAAAATTGCTGATTTCAGGAAAGCGCAACGTCAAATTTCTTTTACATCATGGTTGATTAAGGTCATTAGCGATACCCTTAAAAACCATGAAAATATTGCCGCTTATTTAAAAGGGAAGCACAATCTGGTTGTCTTTAAAGACATCAACATTTCGCTGATTGTCGAAAAAGAAATGCAGGGTCATAAAATCCCCATCCCACTTGTCATTGAAAAAGCCAATGAAAAAAGCATGGAGGAAATTGCCCGCCAAATCAGGGATGCGAGAGAAAAGCCGTTTACGGACAAAGACATTGTTCTTCAGAAAAAATCAAGTCGGCTGGAAAGGTTTTACTATGCGCTTCCCGGATTTGCGAGAAGGTTTTTTTGGCGGTACCTGCTCCGCCATCCGCGTTTTGCCTTTGCTAAAATGGGGAACGTTGCCATGACCTCTGTTGGAATGATGGGAAAAGTAAATGGCTGGTTTGTGCCCGCGTCGGTTCATCCAATATGCTTTGGCTTAAGTGGGGTGGTTCAGAAACCTGTAGTCGTCGGGGGCAAAATTGAAATAAGAGAAATATTAAACATGACCATTCTCCTGGACCACGATGTGGCAGACGGCGCTCCGATGGCCCGGTTCATCAGTGAGTTGTCGCAAAATATCGAAAATGGAGTGGGTTTGTGAGCTATGCTGATGGGACAGAAATTGATGGCTTTGTTTTGGCTATTCTTTGTTGCAATTGGTTTTGTGTAATGCAGACATAACAAATCTCGAAAATTTGTCATATCTGGCCTATAAAAAAACAAAATGGTCACACGAAGACTGGTGTCAAACTTCGATAACGTATTGCGCGCAAAGGCCTATTTCTTTGTTAAAAAAAGCGTTTGGCGATACCTCATCGCAGCGGTCATCTTGGGGTATGTCCAGCCCATCCGGGCGATGGACATCATCCCTTCTGCTGTGCTTTATTTTCTGGGCATCCTGCTGATCGTGCTACCCCTCCTTTATTTCAGCGCAAAAAAACAAGGGAAAAGCATCAATTTTGATGCAGAAGTGACCTTCGATAATGACCAGATCACCATTCAGCACCTGAACAAAGACCTGACAGAAACAAAAGACTGGTCGTGGGTGAAAGAAATAGAATGCAGGAAAAACCGCATTTGGCTCATTGTCAATCAGAAAGCCCCCTTTGGAATAACCCTTACCAAGGACCGTCTAAGCGCTGAAGAAATTGCTTTTTTTGAAGCGAAAGCCGGCTATTGAAAGCCATATACAAGAGGGCCCAGAACGAATATTGGAGCGTCTCCGCAGACTCCTTTTTGTCGCAAAGTCTGAGTGGGAGGAGCCTCGCTAAGTTAAGCACACCGATTCATGAATAACGCTATAAAACTCCGTGAAACTCCGCGTAATCTTACACGCCGAATGAACTTAAGAAGCAGGCAAACAGCTTAGCCCCTGATTCGGATAGCGCCCATAATCAACTGCTAAAAGGAACATTAAAAATGTTCGGCAGCATGAAATTGCGTTCGTTTTTTTGGCAAAAAATGCGTATCTTGCTACGTGGTAAGATAGCCATTACAATAAACCGAAAACATGGATTTTATTGATTATTACAAGGTGTTGGGTGTCGATAAAACGGCCTCGGATGAGGAGATAAAAAAGGCGTTCCGCAAACTGGCCAGAAAGTACCATCCGGATTTAAACCCTAACGATAAAGCTGCGGAAAAAAAATTCAAGGAGATCAATGAAGCCAATGAGGTATTGAGCAATCCTGAAAGCCGCAAGAAGTACGATAAATACGGAAAAGACTGGGAACACGCCGAAGCTTTTGAGCGGGCGCAACAACAACAGCGCCAGCAGCAGGGCAGGTCTGCTTACCAGGACACATCCGGAAGCTTTTTCGAAGGAGATTATTCCGACTTTTTTGAATCGATGTTTGGCGCAGGCTCTGCAAGGGGAGGACGCCGGAATGTGAAATTCAGAGGACAGGATTATCAGGCAGAGTTGCACCTCGACTTAAAAGACGTTTACACAACCCACAAACGCACCTTAAGCGTCAACGGAAAAGACATCCGGCTCACCATTCCTGCAGGCGTTAAAAACGGGCAGGTCATCAAAATCAAAGGACACGGCGGCGAAGGCGTCAATGGCGGACCGAGGGGAGATTTGCACATCCGGTTTTCCATTGAAAATCACACAAAATTCAAGCTGGACAACGACAACCTCTATGCAACGGTTGATTTGGATTTGTATACGGCTTTGCTGGGCGGAGAGATTACCGCTGATACATTTGACGGGAAAGTGAAACTGAAAGTAAGCCCGGAAACGCAAAACGGAACCAAAGTAAAACTGAAAGGCAAAGGTTTTCCGGTTTACAAAAAGGAAGGAGAATTTGGCGATTTATACCTGACCTACCAGATCGTGCTCCCCAAAAACCTCAGCGAAAAAGAAAAGGCATTGTTTACGGAACTGTCTAAATTGAGAAAGCCATGAATGCTGAAAACTTCATACCCATAGAAAGCCTGTGCCGGCATTATCAGGTAGAATTGTCGTTTTTCAGCAGCCTGTATGAAATCGGATTGATCGAAATCGAAATCATCGGGCAGGCGCAATGCATCCATCTGGACAGCATACACGATTTGGAAAAAATGATCCGGATGCACCGCGAACTGAACGTCAATCTTGAAGGCATTGATGTTGCCTTAAATTTGCTTCAAAAATTAGAGGCTTTACAAAATGAATTGATTTCTGTAACGAACCGCTTACGGATTTATGAAAACTGATGAAGCGGGATCGCCCCATTATCTGCATGGCGTCTGTCTTTACCCGCTGGTCGGGTAAGTCCGATAGCCTCCGTGGACTCTTGTGTGTCGCGGAGTAAAGCCTTCCGTTTCGCGAATCACGTCATAAAACTCCGTGAAACTCCGCGTTTACTCCGTGGAACTCCGTGTCATTTTTCGTGGAACGAATAAACTTCAGGAAGCCTACGAACAGTTTAGAGCTTAATTTTAACCACGTACTCAACCAGGATGCTCCTCATCTGAGTTATGTAAGAAATGAAAAACGACGAACAACCTTTAGTCAACCAGACCTACCTCCTGCAAAAATTCCCCGGCAAAGGCGGCTGGGTTTATGCCGCCATTCCGGAAGTCCTGCAGAACAAAAACAATCCCTTTGGCTGGGTAAAAGTAAAAGGCAGCATTGATGGCTATCCTTTAAAGCATTACAAACTCATGCCCATGGGAAACGGCCAATTGTTCCTGCCCGTGAAAGCCGAAATCCGGAAAAAAATCGGCAAGCAGGAAGGCGATTTTGTGCAGGTTGTGCTATACGCCGATGACGATGCCCTGGAAATTCCCGAAGAAATTCTGGCCTGCTTTGAAGACGAAGCCCCGGCGGTCTATCAGGCTTTTCTGGCTTCTTCAGAGGGCGAAAAAAAAGCCTGGCTGGACTGGATTTATGAGGCAAAAACCGACACAACAAAAGCAGAACGCATTCTGAAGATGATGGAACAGCTGAAGAAAAATTAGAGTAACATAAGCTGGAAAATGCCCCCACAACATGTTTGCTCATCCGTTGTTATAGCCGGGAACACAGAAGAACCTTCAAACGAAAGCAACATCATGAAACAGCTTGAGCTCGCCATTCGGCAAATGATTGCAATTTCAGACGAGGAAATGACCGGATTATTGAAGGATTGTTACCATAAGACGTTCAAAAAGAAAGCATTGTTAAGTGTGCCCGATCGCGTCGCCAATGAGATTTTTTTTATCAAACGCGGCATTATCAGGGTGATGATTACA
Organism: uncultured Saprospiraceae bacterium; assembly: GCA_937926205.1. GTDB lineage: Bacteria > Bacteroidota > Bacteroidia > Chitinophagales > Saprospiraceae > JABWAJ01. The sequence continues at coordinate 19,634 of CALEYL010000026.1, read as the reverse complement.
GACGTTAACGGCGTCGAACACACCACTCATTTTGCTTTGGAGAATCAGTTTATCGCAGATTATTCCAGTTTTTTGCAAAAAACACCCGCACAATATTCCCTTCAGGCATTGGAAGAAACAGAGACTATTGTTCTGCCAAGGCCGGTCATCGAATGGGGGTATCAAAACCTCAAAGAAGGAGATAAGCTGGGGCGCCTGATCGCCGAGTATTATTTCATCTATCTGGACACCAGAATCATCAACCTGTACAGCCAAACGGCCAGGATGAGATACGGCCACATCACCCAAATTTTTCCCAACATCCACAACCGCGCACCGCAACACATGATTGCTTCCTACATCGGCATTACTCCGGTGCACCTCAGTCGCCTGAAAAAAGCTGTATCTGCTACTATCTAAACATTTGTTATCGTTTCGTGCCTTCAAGCGTGCCGAGCTTTGCACAAACTTTTATCAACACGAAAACGATATGGTACTTTCCAAATCAGAGCGGGCACGCTTAAAATCAACATACGGACCCTGGGCTATAGTGACCGGCGCATCTTCAGGAATTGGCCGTGAACTGGCTGAGCGACTGGCTGAATCCGGCCTGAACGTTTTACTGAGCGCCCGGCGCCACGATTTACTGGAGGCCTTAGCTTCGGATTTAAAAAAACAGTACGGGATAGACACCCGTGTTGTTGCAGCGGATTTGTCTGAAAAAAAGGGCATTGAACAGGTGATTGCGGCGGCGGAAGACCTGGACGTCGGACTATTGGTCGCTTCTGCAGGCTATGCTACCCCGGGGCTATTTATAGAAAATCAGCCACAGGAAATTTTAGATGTCTTGCAGGTAAATTGCACCGCGCTGGTAATGCTCACCCACCACTTCAGCCGTTTGTTCGCCGGCCAGAAGCGCGGGGGCATTGTATTGATGAGTTCAATTGTCGCTTTTCAGGGAGCGCCGTATGCAGCGCATTACGCAGCTACCAAGGCGTATGTACAATCATTGGCCGAAGCCCTGGCTCTGGAGTTGCAACCCTATGGCGTGGATGTGCTGGCTGCCGCACCAGCTCCGGTTCACAGCGGCTTTGCCGAACGGGCTGATATGGTGCTGGGAAATGCGCTGAAACCATCAGATATAGGGGTACCCATCCTAAAAGCGCTGGGGCGGAAAACGACTGTCCTGCCCGGTTTTCTGACCAAATTTTTAGTTGGCTCCCTCCGCACTTTGCCCCGCTGGGGAAAGGTTCGCGTCATGAAGCTGGTAATGGGTGCGATGACGAAACACCAGCGGGCTGCCGGAAAAGCATAGCCATTACGTTTGTCTCCAGGCTGATTTCTTTGTTACTTTTGGGGTATTATGGAAGACCTGCTCAAAGAAATCCGGGCCTGCCAAATCTGCCGTACACAGCTGCCCCATGCACCGCGCCCTGTGTTACAGGCCTCAGCGAACAGCCGCATCCTGATTATTGGTCAGGCGCCCGGCAGCGCTGTGCACGAAAGCGGAATTCCCTGGCAGGACGCCAGTGGCAATACGCTCCGCAATTGGCTTGGCGTGGACAAGGGACAGTTCTACGACCCTGGTTTATTTGCCCTCGTACCAATGGGATTTTGTTATCCGGGCAAAGGCAAAACAGGCGATCTGCCTCCACGTCACGAATGCGCACCGGCCTGGCATGCCAGACTTCTAACGCTGATGCCGTCTGTCCAACTCACCTTGCTGATCGGAAAATATGCCCAGGATGCTTATCTGAAGGGGCGAACCGAAAAGAATCTCACAGAAACGGTTCGCCGTTGGGAGGCCTATTTACCGGACAAACGCCTCCCCCTGCCTCACCCCTCTCCGCTAAATTTCCGTTGGATGTCCAGGAATAACTGGTTTGAAATGCAGCTGATTCCTGAGTTAAGAACCATCGTTTCGAAAATCATCTAACAGCTTTTTAAACGTTAACACACCAAAATGTGCCTTAGGACGCATCCCTTCGTTATGTGTTTTACACACAGAAACCTATTGCTTAACCCATTTTAAACCTTTACACAATGAAACAGTACATCAGCCTGCTCTTTTTAGCATTTTCCGGAATATTTTGTGCGGCCCAGAATTCGGAATTTGAAAGCTACCCAAACGGTTTGATTTATTCCGACAATACCGTAACGCAATTAAAACACATTGTAGACTCCCTGAACTTAAAATTCAAAGTCTGTGATTTGGACAAAGTTTACCTGTCCATACCACAGGCCAAAGCACATTTTATTTCACTTGAAAAGAAGGATGTTAAAGCTGCCAAAAATGACATCGAAGCGGGTATTTCCTATGAGGCTTTTGTTCAAAAGTATGATCAAGCAAAAACGGAAAAAGATTTGGTGGTCGTGAAGTTTAAATACGAGGATTATAAAGGGAATGATGTTTTTGAATTGCGTAGTTTGGGATTTGACGGCAGCAGCGGATACCAATTTGAGTTTGATGGCAATAGCCAGAACGAATACGACAAATCCGTGAAGGGAAAATGGGTACTGGAATACCACAGCAAGAGCAAATTCAACCCTGAATCAATCAGCGCATTTTATTTCACAGAAGATTTTTCACAGCGCCCCATACCGGAAAAATATGCACGCATGATTCAGTATTCCGATTGCATGGTCGATACCTCAACGCAAATATTTTATGAAAATCCGGAAAGGTACGAAAACAGATATTTGTCCGAACAAGGCCCCGCAATGGCCACTTTTATGGACTATGTTAATAAAGCCACCCAAAAGCCGGAATACGATGAAAATGACTTCGAAAAATCCTGGGAAAACATGCTGATATGGGACTCGCTGAGGCTGATTCGGGTTGACAGTCTGAACAAACAGGATCCCCGTTTTCAAATACTCCTGAAAGAAGCCCTCACAGAGGCATTGAAAAAAGGTAATTCAGATGATGAATTTGAAGAATACGTAGAACTTTATGATTCGCCGAAAAATGCGCTGGAGCTCAAAAGAAACCGCATTGTTACGGGTTTTTGCAGCATGGATCAAAGCCCCCGGATTCATGCCCTGAACATCGCCCGGCTGTCAGCTGAAACGACTAGTTGGGAATTGTTCCTACGTGCACACCTGGACATCATGAACGACAGGTTTGAAAGAGCATCTGACGGCAGTTATGCCTGGGAAGGGCGAAAAACTTATATCCGGGAATTGGAAGTTCTGGACATCAATGTACTGGATTTGCTTTTAGGAATCAGTTTGAGAATAGAAAATCCGAGCAACAATCACTATTTTGGCAGCATCGGAAGGCTGGGAAGGGCCATGTCTGAGACCCTTCAGGCGGAGGAAATGGAAGCGAAAATGCTGGAAATGATTGCAGACAATGACCTTGATGATTACAACAGGGTATTGATGTATTATCTGTTTCTGAATTACAATTACAATCTGGACGATGAAGGGAAAAAAGCAGCTAATAATGAGAAATTAGCAAATGCCGTAAGCGCCCTGCCCGCCTACATTTCGTCTAAGATAAAAGTCAAATGAGGCAGTTTCGAACAGACTATGCAAATAAAGGCAGTCAAAACAACATTAGCAGGCATCCGCCAACTCCGCGAATTGTTCCTGCAGGAAGCCAATTGCCAGATCCGGTACCATGCATGTCATGAACGCAATTGGTCTGATCTCTATTTGCTGACTGCGGCGGGTGTTGAAATCGGCTATGGCGCCATAAAAGGCTTCGAAAGCCTTGCTGCAAGGGATACCGTTTTCGAATTTTACCTCATTCCGACTTTCAGAAAGCATGCCATCCCGGCTTTCGGGGCTTTGCTCGAAGCCTCGAAGGCAGGGTATGTGGAATGCCAGAGTAATGTTCCATTTTTCACTTCGCTGGCATATCGTTTTTTTCAAAACATCGAAGCTTCTGCTGTCTTATTTGAAGATCAACCTGTTACGGAATACTTACTTCCGGAAGTAATTTTTCGCAAAAAAAGGCCTGAAGATGCCATCTTTGATCATCAAACGGAACCGGTCGGGGACTATTTACTCGAATCAGAGGGTGTGGTTGTTGCCACCGGCGGGTTTTTCGGACACTACAATCCACCTTTCGCAGACTTGTATATGGAAGTCGCAGCGGGTTTCCGGAATCGCGGACTGGGCAGTTTTTTGCTGCAGGAACTCAAGCGGGAATGTTATCTTTCGGGTCGAATTCCTGCAGCCCGCTGCAGAATTGACAATGCGGCTTCCATGGCAACCCTGCAAAAAACGGGCTTTATCATAGCCGGATATTTGCTGGCCGGGGAGATCAAAAAATGAGCCTTTGAGTTTGGCGCCAAATCACACAGCATGACGATTACCTATTCGCTTTCCGAAAACGACTTCCTTACTCATCAGCTCTATGGCGCTTCGATGTCTGAGCGGATTATGAAAAAGCGGCGAAGAACCCGGCTGATTGCACCGCTGGCCTATGTGTTAATAGGGCTTTTTTACCTCATTGTCAGCAGGCAGGCCGCGGCCATTTTTCTGTTCGTTACAGCCATCCTCTGGTACCTCATTTACCCCCTATGGGAAAGGAGGCGCTACGTCAGGCATTACCAGGCTTATATTCGGGAAAATTTCAGGGACCGGATTGGTAAACCGCTGAAACTTACCATTGGTGAAGAGGATCTTTTTGCTGAGGAAGGCGACATCGAAAGTAAAATGCCTTTATCAGAATTAGGAAGTATGATTGAAATTTCTGAAGCCATTTACCTCAAACTCAAAACCGGGGAGGCCATCGTTTTGCCCAAAAGCCAAATGGAAAACCTGGGGGCGCTGAAAGAAAAGTTGAAATCTCTGGCAGCTAAACTGGATATTCCTTATGTCCTGAACGACGAATGGCAGTGGAGATAGTTCCTGTATAAAAACAGAAAAGGATTCCGCTTTTGTCGTGAGAACCGTGACCAACCTTTTCAATACTATGACGCTCCGGAAAGAAATTCAGGGCATGGACTTCCGGTATGTCAGCACGGATTATTACGAAACACAGGTCGTTCGGGGGGGTACAATTATAAATTTGGAGCGCAGTAAGGATGCCTCATACTGTCAAATTTTGGGCAAGAGAGATTTCCGAAATCTGGCACTCGCCTGATGCACAATACCTGGCGGCTCGGAGTATAAATACACTAAAATCAGCAGCGACATGAATATTAAAACCAGTATTTACGACTTTTTCGGCTACACCGTGCCTGGTGGACTGCTGTTGCTCCTTGTACTCCACGGGCTAAAAACATTTGCTGTTGTGGATTATTTTTCCGGTTTGGGAAGCGCTGGTTTTACAGCCATTCTGATTTTTACGCTGGCTGCCTACCTGATCGGCTTTGTGTTCGATCCGGTGAATCGGTATGTCACAAATTTATACAAAAGCAAAGATGAACCAAAGGTTAAAGCGCTTGAAATTATCCGGCAGCGTATCCCTGAATTAGATATCAGCGACATTCATCCCGGACATTGGGCTATTTGGTTTGCCAGTATCCGGCAAGAAAATCTGGAAATTGCTTTTGAAATAGACCGATATCTGGCCTATTCAAAGATGATGCGCGGCGTTTGCCTTGCTGCCTTGCTTGCTTTTTTTATGTTGATCTTTTATTTGATGTTTGGCAAAGTATCCATTCAATATCTGTTACTTGTGCCTGTTATTGTGCTAATTGGGACATTGTCGTTACTCCAGGCATACAAATTCAGACTCGGATTTTATATTTTGATCTATGAAGCCGTGGTGGCAAGGAAGCCGCCGTTTTCGATGAAATAGGGTTTGGCTTTTCCCACCTCGGCAACACGCCGCATCCGGGAGAACAGACGAACGGAACAGCCGCCCATTATTAACGATTAAAATTTCAGTTAACCATGAAAATGAAAGCTCAAGTAACCCTATTGCTTTTAGGCGCTTTGACAACCTCAGGATTCAGCCAGTACGCCATTATCCCATTAAAAATGGGTGTTTTGTACGTTGGCGTGGACAACCCGGTCCGAATTCAAAGCCCGAAAGATTCTGTAATTCTTAGCATCAAAGGCGGAACTGCTCAGGAAATCGGCGGCGGAATGTACAACATCAGGGTTGAAAAGCCGGGCGAAGTCGTCATCAGCATCGCATCAAAAACCGGAGCCCCCTTCAATTATCAGGAAACCCTGCGCGCCAAACGCATACCGGATGCAGTGCCGTTCCTGAACGCCCTCAACAGGGATTTGACTGCCGGGGAATTTAAGAAGATCAAAGGATTGACCATGCTGTTGCCCGACTTCGATTTCGATGTCAGGTGCACCCCAAATCAATACAAAGTAGTCCGGATCGCTGCGAACGGGCAAAAGGAATCGGTGGTCAATGAAAAATCGGCAAAATTTACAGAAAAAACAGACGAAATCATTGCCAGGGCAAAGACAGGCGACACTTATATTTTTACAAAAATTAAGTACCAATGCACAGGGGATGCCAGTGATCGGGTATGTGGGCAGAGTTTGGTTTATTTCATCCAATAAGCAGCAGCAAAATCATGATGTTAAAAATCCTTTTACTGCTCTTTTCGACATTTCCGACGCTTGTGATTGCCCAATCCGACGCCGGGCCTTACGTCCTGCTCCTTGGCGTTGCGCAGGATGGCGGCTACCCGCACATCGGTTGTCAGCGTTCCTGTTGTGAAATGGCCTGGACACATCCAGAACAGAAACAAAATGTGGTCTCCCTGGCCGTCGTCAGCCCCGGCGAGCGCAAATGGTGGCTGTTTGAAGCCACACCCGACCTCAATGAGCAGCTACACCTTTTTGCAACCCTCACAGGAGGGCAATACAACTACCTGCCCGATGGCATCTTCCTGACCCATGCACACATGGGGCATTACACGGGCCTGATGGAGTTGGGCCGAGAAGCGCTCAATGCCCAAAAAGTGCCCGTATACGCTTTGCCAAAAATGAAAGCTTTTCTGGAGACCAATGGTCCGTGGAGTCAATTGGTCAGCCTGCAAAACATCGCGATTCAGGAGCTGAGCGCTGATTCGGTCTTCCGTTGCTCCGATGCCGTTCAGGTGCAGGCTTTTCGGGTACCCCACCGCGACGAATATTCCGAAACGGCCGGTTTTCGCATCCTCACAACAGCAAAAAAATACCTGTTCATTCCGGACATCGACAAATGGTCCAAATACGAAAAAAGTATTGTCGCTGAAATAAAACAGGTAGATGTCGCTTTTTTAGACGCTACTTTTTATGCTGCCAATGAGCTGCCTTTTCGCAACATCGCAGAAGTACCGCACCCCTTCGTTTCAGAAACCATGACCCTTTTCGAATCTGAAGCGCCGGGAGAACGACAAAAAGTCTGCTTCATTCATTTCAACCACACCAACCCCCTGATGTGGGATCCGGCGGTGCGGGCAGTGGTGGTAGCAAAAGGCTTTTCAGTTGCCGTGCAGGGAGAAAAATGGTAATAAAAAACTGACTAAAATGAATGTGGAGTATATTCAAACGCTGCACCCAGCATCTGGAAAGACAAATAAGCGCATCACACTGGAAAAATACAACCGGATAAAGGGGCAAATTTTATCGATTTTACAACAGGATGAACTTACTCATACTGAATTGATGGAGCAGTTGTATGATCGCGTAAAAGATACCTTCGAAGGTGGGGTTCAATGGTATGGAGAGGTCGTTAAACTCGATTTGGAAGCGAGAAAAATGATTGAAAGGACCGGAACGAAACCTGATCGGTATCGTTTGAGAACCAATATTCCGGAAAATTCAGGAGAACAGCACTTTACCTGACGGAACTTTGGGAATTGACAACAATATGAAAGCATGAATCTTTTGATCCGACCAGAACAAACATCCGATATTCCGGCCATTTATGAAGTCAACCACCTGGCTTTTGGCCAACCTGAAGAGGCCATCCTCGTGGATAAGCTGCGAAGCAGTGATGCCTTTATCCCCGCCTTGTCGCTGGTGGCCGTTCATGAAGACGCCATTGTGGGCCACATTCTTTTTACAAAAATTAAGATCAAAGACGAGCAGGGGAACGCGTACGACAGCCTGGCTCTTGCTCCGATGGCGGTTCGGCCGGGGTTCCAAAACCAGGGGGTTGGCGGGCAACTCATCCGCTTCGGACTGGAACAGGCGAAAGCGCTGGGACATGCCTCGGTCATTGTGCTGGGCCACGAGCATTATTACCCCCGATTCGGTTTTGTACCGGCAGAAAAATGGCGCATCAAAGCACCTTTTGAAGTCCCTTCGCCAGCCTTTATGGGTATCGAACTCATGCCGGGTGCATTGGAAAATGTGCATGGAACCGTGGTTTATGCGAAAGCGTTTGATGAGGTTTGAAAGGTTCGCAGATCATCTTATGATTTTAAAAGCACAAGAAAACAATGCTCTACATCACCCAACTGATATACCTGAAAAACGATCAGGAGTCTGTGTTTCATCAATTTGAAGACATTGCCATTCCCATCATTTCAAAATACAACGGGCAGTTGCTGCTTCGGGTAAGGCCATCAGATGACTCCATCGTCGAAATGCATATAGAAAAGCCTTACGAAATTCACCTCATTCAGTTTGATGCAGAAACTGATTTTCAAAATTTCATGCAGGACGAGAGCAGAAAGCAGTTTTTGCATTTGAAAGAACAATCCATAAAATCTGCCATCCTCATTAAGGGAGAAAAGATCTGATTCCTGAGCAGGAGTAAGTTTTACAAAATAAAAGGTTCGAAAATTTGTCTACCTACTAGTAGATAGATAACTTTGCATTCGTTATGGATACAAAAGCAGCAATCCTCGAAATTGGCGACAAGCTCATCAGGGAAAAAGGCTACAATGCGTTTAGCTTTTCAGACATTTCAAAGCAGCTGAACATTAAGAATGCATCTGTACACTACCATTTTCCGACCAAAACAGATTTGGGCATTTCGATCATTCAGGAGCACCTGAGCAGGCTCCGGCAACTTCAGCAAAAATCAGCAGACCAGCAGCCTTTGCAAAAGTTGAATGCTTTTTTCAGCATTTACACCACGGCAAAGTCGGAAGACAAAATTTGCATTGTAGGTTCTTTGGCCACCGACCTGTATACCGTTGAGCCGGAAATACAGGTTGAGTTGAAAAAGCTCGTAGGTGAAATCCTGCAATGGGTTATGGACATCCTCGACGAGGGAAAAACGAAAGGCGTTTTCCATTTTGACATCAGCACCAGAACAAAGGCATTGATGGTCATTACCAACATGCTGGCTGCCGTGCAATTGACCCGGCTGACCAGCAATGAGGACTTCCTGCAAATAAAACAAACAGTCATTAACGATTTAACGAAAGCATAAATGAGACGAGTCGTCGTAACAGGTTTGGGGGCTTTGACCCCTATCGGAAACAATGTCGGTGATTTTTGGGAATCGCTCATCAACGGGGTGAGCGGAGCGGCCGAAATCACCAGGTTTGATGCCACTAAGTTCAAAACGAAATTTGCGTGCGAGCTGAAAAACTTTGACCCTTTAGACCATATTGACAAAGCGGAAGCGCGCAGGTATGATTTGTTTACCCAATATGCGATCATTGCCGTAGAGGAAGCCGTCAAAAACGGCGACATCCATTTTGAAAACCTCAACAGAAACAGAATTGGCGTGATCTGGGGTTCAGGCAATGGTGGCATCCACACTTTTCAGCAGCAGGTGACCGAATTTGCTTTGGGGGATGGTACGCCGAGGTTTAGCCCTTTCCTTATTCCCAAAATGATCGTGGACATTGCATCCGGCATCATCTCCATAAAATACGGCCTCAGGGGGGTAAACTTCACCACGGTTTCCGCCTGTGCTACCTCAAACACAGCCATCATTGACGCTTTTAATTACATCAAATGGAACAAAGCCGATATGATCATTACCGGCGGTTCGGAAGCGCCGATCGTCGAAAGCTCGGTCGGTGGTTTTAGTGCAGCCAAAGCGCTGTCAACCCTAAACGACCAGCCTCAAATTGCTTCCCGGCCTTTTGATGTCAACCGGGATGGTTTTGTGATGGGGGAAGGAGCCGGCGCGATCATTCTGGAAGAATTGGAGCACGCCAAAAAGCGGGGCGCAAACATCCTTGCCGAAATCGCAGGCGGCGGCATGGCGGCAGACGCTTACCATTTAACAGGAACCCACCCTGAAGGCGAAGGCGCATACCTGGGCATGCTTGCCGCAATGGAAGATGCAGGCATAAGTGCAGCCGATATCGACTACCTAAACGCACACGCGACCTCAACCCTTGCCGGCGACACCAGCGAATTGAAGGCCATAGAGCGGGTTTTCGGCAGAGAAAGCAAACTCAACATCAGCGCCACAAAATCCATGACGGGCCATTTACTGGGTGCAGCCGGCGCAGCCGAAGCCATCGCCTGCATAAAAGCCGTTCAGGAAAACACCATCCCGCCAACCATCAACGCACTCGAAATCGAACCCGAGTTTAAAGACATTTTCAACTTAACCCTGGGCAAAGCCGAGTCCAGACAGGTGCATTATGCCATGAGCAATACCTTCGGATTTGGCGGACACATTGCCACCACCATTTTCAAAAAATACAAGGATTAATGGATCGGATGATGTTGCCGTTCAGGGAAACGCATGGTTTGCGTTGCACCGCGTAAAGGTACTCTGAATGCCCGATTTTATCCGATCAGGGCCTTGAGTTGTCTGAAAAAAAATCCGAACTTTAACCATGCAAACAGGCTTTAAGACCTTTGTTTGCAAACCTTATGAAAAGATTCTTGAATGTCATTGCCGCTGTGCTTTTGCTGTTCAACGGCATCGGTGCGCTATATGGCGGCGGAAGCCTTCTTTTCTGGCCGGATGGAAGCAATTTGCAATTGCCGCAAAACTGGTTGGAACGAACCCCTTTTTCCAGTTTTTTCATCCCGGGCCTCATCCTTTTTGTTGCAAATGGCCTGTTTAGCCTCTTTGTTTTTACAGCACTTATCCGCAAGCACAAACAAGCATCTCTGTTGGTGATGGCACAGGGCATTATTTTGATCGGCTGGATTGTTGTTCAGATTTTGCTGGTGCAAAAATACCACCCGCTCCAGCTCATTATGGGAATTGTGGGCATCGCCCTGCTCGCGACCGGGTGGTTGCAAAAGAAATACAGTCAAGCATGATGACCTTACCCGAAATTGCCCGCTACCGGCTTTCCAACCAACAAATTTCCGGCACTAAGTTCAGGGAAGCAAGCGAAATGCTGGACTGGTTTGGCGCCATACAGGGCCAGGAATATGCACAGGCTAAATGGGCGTTGGGCTTGCGCCTGCCACATTTGAAGGACGAAGACATCGAACGGGAATTGACGGCCGGAACCATTGTGCGCACCCACCTGCTGAGGCCGACCTGGCATTTTGTAGCTGCAAAAGACCTTCGCTGGATGCTGCAACTGACAGCTCCGCGCGTGCATGCTGCCAATGCCTTCATGTACCGGAAGTGTGAACTGGATCAAAAGGTGTTTCAGCGGTGCCACGACGTGATCATCAAGGCCTTGGAAGGCGGTAAACAATTGACCCGCAATGCCTTGAACGATTCCATGGGCAAAGCGGGCATCATGGCGGAAGGAACCCGCCTGAGCTGCATCATGATGCATGCCGAACTGGGGGGCGTCATTTGTAGCGGCGCCAGGCAAGGGAATCAATTTACATATGCTTTGCTGGAAGAACGCGTGCCGCCTTTCAGCGCAAAAAGCAGGGACGAAGCCCTGGCCGAACTAACGAAGCGTTATTTTACAAGCAGGGGCCCCGCGACACTCAAGGACTTTGCAACGTGGTCTGGTTTGACGGTAGCCGACTGCAGGAGCGGTCTTTCCATGCTCGGGAATGTGATTACCGGCGAGCAGGTCGAAGGCCAGACGTATTTTTTTGATCCAGATCAAATGCTCCCTGCAAAACCATACCGGGACATCTCTCTGTTACCCATTTATGACGAAATGGTCATGGGGTACAAAGACCGAAGCCCTATGCTTTCTTACCGAAATTCCTTTGACGCCAAACCATTTCTTCCTTTCGACAATACCATTGTCCATGACGGACAAATCATCGGAACCTGGAAAAGAACCCTGCAAAAAAGCGGCATCGATTTTAAATATGATTTTTTCAAATCGCCGGATGCAGTCCAATTCGCTTTGTTCGAAAAGGCTGTGGCACGGTTTGAAGCCTTTACGGGATTAAAAGTTTTATCTTAGAGCCCCGTATTCTAAAACATAAATTCATGAGCATCATCAGCCAATTGGCCAGCATGCAGTTTGCACCATTAAGCCACGCTGATTTGGATGAAGTCCGCAATTTACAACCGGAAGATTGGTCTGACATCATGCCGGAAATCGAATATTATGTCCATGCCGATCTTTGTTATCCCATAAAAGCAACCTTAGACGACCGTATCGTGGGGACAGGCACATACCTTGTTTTTGAAAACACGGCCTGGCTTGCCCACATCATTGTGGATGGTGCATTCAGGAAAAGGGGCATCGGACTTCAGATTGTCCTTGAGTTGCTCCGGCGTCTTCAGGATTTTCCCGTAGAAACCTGTTTACTGACCGCAACAATGGCCGGAAAATCGGTTTATGAAAAAGCAGGGTTCAGAACGGTAGGAGCATACATTTTTTTTAAACGGGAATTCCCCTGGAAAGGGGGTCCTGTCTCTCCAAAACTGGCGCCATTCAGGGAAGCTTATCGCTCCAGCATTTACGAATTGGACGAAAAAGCATCCGGAGAAAACCGCCGGAAACTGATCCCGGAATTTTTGGAAACTTCTGTCGTTTATCTGGATAATGACCGCGTTTTGGGCTACTACCTGCCCGATTTGAGAAATGGCCCCATTGTTGCCGATTCCATCGACGCCGGACTGGCCCTGATGCAATACAAATATGCCGATGTGGACAAAGCCGTTTTGCCGGCAGAAAATACCGCAGGCCTTGAATTTTTAAAACAGCACGGATTTGTCGAATCCGGCTTGACGTCGCCAAGAATGGTTTTCGGGAAGAACATTGCCTGGAAGCCGGAAATGGTTTTTAGCCGGATTGGCGGGAATTTTGGATGAAAATAAAGGGAATGAATCCATACAAAGAAATTAAAGAAAAACACACCAGCGCTTATCTCCAATTGTCCCAAAAGCACAACCTGATCAGCGCCCTCCGCCTCCTGATTGCACTGGGTTTTATTTACAGTTTGTACGACTATTTCGCCAACAACCACGCCCCGGCAATTTGGATTGCGCTGTTTCTCGCTGTCCTTTTTCTGGTTTTCATCAAAATCCACGATAAAATATCCTGGAACAGAAAAATAAAAAAAGCCCTGATCGGGATCAACGAATCAGAGTTGGTTTATCTGAACCGGAGCGCCATCCCCTTCGAAGACGGCGGCGAATTTGACAATCCGGCCCATGCTTATGCACACGACCTGGATGTTTTTGGAAAAAACTCCCTGTTTCAGCACCTCAACAGGACCGCCACGTACATCGGAAAAACTAGACTGGCGGAATTGCTGCTGACGCTCCTGCCCAACGATGCCATTCTTGCGAATCAGGTGGCCATCAGAGAATTGGCGCAAAAAATAAGCTGGCGGCAGGATGTTTTTGCATTGGCAAAATTGATCGCCGACCACCGTGAAACCTATCAAAGTCTCATCAACTGGGCGAAAAATCCGGTAAAAACCCTGTCGGTAATCTGGGTGGCACTGGCCTACGCCTCCCCCCTGGCCTTGATGGTTTTCCTGGTTTTGGCCATTGCTACCAAACAGGCCATTTTCAGCGACATCACCGTGGGCCTGTTTTTGTTCAATTTGTCAATGCTTGGCGTTCTCATGAAACAAATCCGCCAGGAAATTGTGCGTTTGAACAAGGTCTCCGAAACCATCCGCATGTACGGCCTGATTATTGAAAAAATAGAGCAGGAGGCATTTGAAGCGCCAGCCCTGAATGCGCTAAAAAACAAACTGAAAGACGAGCGCGGATTTGCCGGTACGCATATCAAAAAACTTTCCGAGCTTTTTTCCGGCCTGGACAGCATCGAAAACGGGCTGGCGGCCATCCTGTTCAATGGCTTTTTGCTCTACCACGTCCACATTCTGAAATCGCTGCTGCACTGGAAAAAAATGCACGCTGCTCAAATCCCGGTCTGGCTGGAGGTTATCGGCGATTTTGAAACCATGAACAGCCTCGCCAATTTTTCCTATAACAACCCGGCTTTTGTTTTTCCCGAACTGAACAATCACTTTGAAATTGCTTTTCAGGACCTCGGGCATCCACTCATCCGCGAGGAAATCCGGGTTTGCAACACGGTAGACTTCAACACGCAGTCTTTCATCATCCTGACCGGCTCCAACATGTCGGGCAAAAGCACGTTTTTGAGAACCCTCGGCATCAACATGGTGCTTGCCGGAATTGGCGCGCCCATTTGTGCCGCCGAAGCCCGAATCCACCCGCTGAATGTCCTGGTTTCCATGAGCCTGTCTGACTCCCTGAGCGACAATGAATCCTACTTTTTTGCAGAAGTGAAACGCCTGAAAGGCATCATGGACGTGCTCGAAAACCAGGTCTGCTTCGTGCTGCTGGACGAAATCCTGCGGGGTACCAATTCCGACGACAAACGGAGTGGGACCCTCGGCGTCATCAGAAAAATGGTGGCCAGAAAAGCCATCGGCGCCATCGCCACCCATGACCTGGAAGTATGCCTGATCACCAATGAATACCCGGATCAGCTCAGCAACCAGTGCTTTGAGGTGGAAATCCTCCAAAACGAACTGGCTTTCGACTACAAACTACGGCCAGGCATTTGCAAAAATAAAAGCGCCACGTTTTTGATGGATAAGATGGGGATTATTTGAAGCTGCTTCCACCGCTCGCGCGACGGCTCCTGTCTCGCATGTCCTATTTACCCGCTCGCGCGACGGCTCCAGCCTCGCGTGTCCTATTCCACGGGCTATGCCCGTAAAAAATAGCATAACCACAGGTGCATAAACCTTAACAAAGACTATTATCATCATATTATCCGGTCTTCTTCACTAAGAGCTTGTTCGAACGTACCGGGATATAGAGGAACTTGCTTTTTGATGCTGACTCCTGTATATTTGCACACATAAACTGTGTGACGTGAAGAATGTAACATTATCCATACCTGAAGACCTGCTCCAAAAGAGCCGGGAATATGCTGAAAAGCATGGGGGCAGTCTGAATGACCTCATCAGAACCTTATTGAGGCAAACTGTTTGCCCCCCTGAGCAGGATCCTGTCCAAAAATTAATTGATCACACCCAACATCTGTCGGTAAATACCAAAGACCGGAAGTGGGACAGAGCCTCCTTATATGACCGGAAAGTATTTTCTTGACACCAATTTTCTTGTTTACTGTTTCAGTGCAGATGAGCAGGAAAAAAAGGAGAAATGTCTCCATCTTTTGAAGCAGGCACAGGGGAAAGTGAAATTTGTCATCAGTACTCAGGTGCTGAATGAGTTCGCAGCAGTCATGCTTGGAAAGTTCAAACAGGCGCCTCCTGAAGTAAAGGCCATTTTAGATGATTTGGCGCTTTTTGAAGTCATCGCAATCGACCTGGTTCAGATCAAAGATGCCGTTGACCTGCACGCACAACATCAAATTTCTTTTTGGGACAGCCTGATTATCAGTGCCGCCAAAAGTGCACGTTGCCATACCCTTTTGACGGAAGACCTGCACAATGGCGGGGTAATTGCCGGTGTGCGCATTCAAAACCCATTTTTGTTGTAAGCCTTAGTAACTGCTCGCGCGACGGCTCCGGCCTCGCGTGTTCTATTCCACCGCTCGCGCGACGGCTCCGGCCTCGCGTGTTCTATTCCCTGGGCTCCGCCCATAAAACCCCTACATCAACCGCCGATACGTAAACTTCACCAAAAAGATATTATCCGGCTTTTGCCAATTACATTGTCCGTATTGATCAAATTTTCAAAATTTGTCCAATACGGCTGCCTTAAACTCCTTAGATTTGTAACTATATCCGATAAAACCCAACTTTCCTTATGGCCGAATACAAAAACGCGACCCACAATGACGAACCTGTCATTGAATGCAACTTAGGACGTGAAGACCTGCGTAAACTGATCTTAAAACAGTTGAAAAATGCCGAGCCACCCAAAGCATTGGCCATTCACGGAACCTGGGGAACGGGGAAGACCAGCCTGCTGATGCAGCTTTATGAAAATTTAGGTGGTAATTTTTTCGACAGAAAAAATGGGAAAGAAAGTGATGAAGAGAAAGAAATTGATGGCATTAGGCCGGTATGGTTTGAAGCGTGGCAATATCAACATGAACCCAATATTCTTGCAGCCTTATTAAAAGAAATCCGAGACCAGCTGGCCTGGCACCATAAAGTATGGAAAACCATTGAGGAGACTGTCGTTCCCGGAGCATTGAGCTTTCTCCAGAGTATTGACGTTACATTCAAAAATTTTGGACTTGAGTTTGGGATGAAAGGCTTTGCCTCCAAGTTTACGGATAATGTAAAAGCCTACCAGCAAGAGCAAATGTCTATGCCCTTGGAATCGCTGACTCAAAAACGGCTACTGGAAGATGCCATAAGCAAACTTATTGGATTGAAATTCCATATAAAAAACCTGATTGGCAAAGAACCAGTTTTGGTTCCACACGGCAAAGCCGTCATCTTCATTGACGACCTCGACCGCTGCGAACCGGAAACAGCATTCAAAATACTCGAAACCATCAAGGTTTACCTCAACCTAAAAAATTGCGTATTTGTGCTGGGTATGGACATGGAAGCGGTGGAGCAGATCATTGCCCGTTACTATGAAAAAGTACTGGGCGGCGCGAAAGACAAAGATCAGGATCAGGTCAAACTGAAAAACCTTGCCCGGCTCTATCTGGAAAAAATTTGCCAGGATGTCTACCACCTGCCCATTCCCGACCACGATGCCCGGCAAGACTACTTTGCAAAATTGATAGCAGGCCGCCTGGAAAAAGAGGTGCAGGATGCGGCTAAGGTACCCCCGCTTTATGCCAACATTTTAGCGCTGACCAAAACCTACAAGTTTTTGCCCCCTTATCCGCGTTCCATCAAAATCTTAGCAAACGTCTTGATTTCCTTTTGTTCAAGAGATGGAATTCTGGGTTATGCTGAAAAAGGGGAACGGGAATTGAAAAAACTGCTCATTTTCGCCTACCTCTATGCGTTTCATTACGAGGTTTACCAGCTTTGCTACCTATACTCAGATAAAGAATTTTACAACAGCACCTTCCTGGCTTTTTGTGAAAATCCGGAAGCCTTTAAAAAGAAAAAAGGCGGGCACCCCCTGATGGAAGGATTGATCTTGCCAGAAAACCTTACGGCAGCAGAAGCCATGAAGGGGCAACTGGAGAAAGAACTAAGTGAAGGCCAATGGGCCAGAACTTTTCCCCACGAGTCTTTACGACAAGTACTCTGGATACGCAATATGGTCATTGATGCCGGGGGCGTTACCGATCCTGATTTGAAAACACTGAACCTTTAGGGCCTATGTCCAATATTAAAATAATCAAACCTTCAGAAAATGCCTTTTTGGTGGACTACATGGCCGCCATCCGGAAGGGGTTTGGACATGTAGATTTTCTCAGCACCGGCGCAGATGATCGGGAGCTGTCCAGCCCCTCCAGCAACCGCATTTACGTGGTACCACATTTCAGCGAAAGTTATTTAGATCCCCAAACTGAACCGGAGACCTGGGGCGAACTCCTTGCCCTCGATACTTTACTCAGCGACCCACAGTACCACAAACTGTTCATCAAAGGCGACCCGGGCATCGGCAAAACCACCCTGCTCCGCCGCATCGCTTATGTCCTCAGCGCACCTGAAAATGCAGCTTTCCGTGAACGACTGGGGCATCCGGTGCCTTTGGTGGTTACCTTAAGAGAAGAAGTATTTCGGCAAGTGAAGACCTGGGACGAATTCATGCAGGCTATTTTTTTACAGCCCCCATTCAAACAAATGCACCCGGAATGGGATACCATAGGAATGTTGTTGGAAAATGGGCAGGTGTTTTTCCTTCTGGATGGCTTAGATGAAGTGACAGATCGGGAGCAAAGAAAATTGCTTTCCAATGTTTTGGAAGAGGGTTTGAAAAAATGTCCTAAACCCCGATGGTGGTGTACAACAAGGGTCATAGGATTTAGCCAAGCTAGTTTTTGGCTGAGATACGACATTGTTGATATTACAAAGGGATTGGAGGATGAAGGGATTAGAATGGAGTTTAGACAAAAGCACAAATCCGGAGCTGGATTGGGACGCTTATCCGCAAA
This sequence comes from uncultured Saprospiraceae bacterium, assembly GCA_937926205.1. Taxonomy (GTDB): domain Bacteria; phylum Bacteroidota; class Bacteroidia; order Chitinophagales; family Saprospiraceae; genus JABWAJ01. The sequence goes on along the minus strand of CALEYL010000026.1, from coordinate 1,410 downwards.
AGCCGAAGACGAATACATGAGCCTGCTTGAAGCAAAAGAGATCGCCGATACATTTTTAGATCCGCAAAAAGACCAGGACGCTAAAACAATAAGATTTCCAAACTTCAAAGAAGTTTACCTCGCGCCTTTCGATACTGCTCAGATTCGCGAACTGATGACGCTTTGGTTCGATCTTTTCGAAGAAGTGGAACACCTCCGCCCGGACCGCTTGGCCCGCTTCATGGAGGCGATTGAAGGCCACGAAAACATCCGCCACCTGGCTCGTATCCCCAACCTGCTTACCATGATGGCGATTTACCACAACGTAAACCGCGACTTCCCCGACGGGCGCTACGAGCTGTACGACAAGATCATCGAGGCCTACCTGAAAATCATCTTGCGGCAGCGCAACCTGACTATGCACGATTTGCAATACGATGAAATTCGCCACTGCCTCACGCACCTGGCGTATGAAATGCAAAAACGGCGTCAGGGTACGGCAAAAACAGATGCTTTGCTGACGATCAACAGAGCACAGGCCGAAGAAATTTTTGTAAATGCTTTGGAGGCTGTTTTGCGTCGCGATACCGAAGAACAACGGCGAAAAAAAACAAAAGGATTTTTTGACAGCTTAGAAATCCGAAGCGACATCCTCATGCCGCGGGGTGAAGGGATGTACGGCTTCCTCCACCTCTCTATCCAGGAATTCCTGACGGCGGAATTCCTGCACCGGCGCTTCTTCGAGGCAACGGGCAGACGAGCAACGGAAGTTTTGGAAAAAGCATTCTGGGATGAACTAAAATCCGTAGCCCACAATGATGCGTGGACGGAGACCTTAGTCTTATTCTTTGAGGGCTTCAAAGCCATACCCGGTTATAAAGCAGATGATTGTCTCTACGCCTTCGAAAAGTTGATGGACTGGAATAAAACATCCGGGAAGGTTTCTTTTGAAGTATTGGCTGCCAAAGTGCTGACGGACGAATATGTCAGCCAATGGTTTACAGAAAGCGAAAGGTGGGGTGTTTTGAATGGCATGGTCGTGAGAAAATTATCAAACCAATATATCTTTGCAGACGTCTATCTTCAATTTTTATTGGATTGGGCCACCCGAAAAGGTTGGTATTTTCATTGGCAAAAAAACGCCGATTTGCCCCTAAACCCTTCGGCCATCAAATGGCTTAAAATAGCGCCGGATAATCTCCCATCTGTAGCGTTGAACGATTTTACCGGATTGGACGTCCTGGTTTTGGCAGAATCTAAATTCAGCGATGTGAGCGCCTTGTCGGGCTTGACGAATTTGAGTGATCTATACTTAAGTAGCACGCAGGTGAGCGATGTGAGCGCCTTGTCGGGCTTGACGAATTTGAGGTCTCTAGACTTAAGTAGCACGCAGGTGAGCGATGTGAGCGCCTTGTCGGGCTTGACGAATTT
>CALEYL010000025.1 GCA_937926205.1 uncultured Saprospiraceae bacterium | reverse complement strand
CGCGGAGAAACGAAAGTAGAATTCGTCTTTTCCATAAGATTACAATTTGTGTAAAAAGAATTAGGTTAAAAAAAAGATTATGGTGCTATCTGAGATAAGTAATCCCACAGCTTATTGTTCGATAGATAAGCAACAGGACCGCTGAATAGCCAAAAGTTTGTGTAGTAAGCATGTTCTCCTTAAGGTCGTCGTCTTTATAAAAAAGGAGATAAAAAGCATTCGTGCAGGTCGTCGTCTGGGCACTAAATAACTTTTCAGGCTTACAAAATTTATTTTTGGAAACGAATTGATTGCAAACTTGTCAAAGTAGACAGACACACCGTTGTGCAACTGTTTGCCATTGAAAAATGGCAGTTCCGCTCAAAGCAGCAGGGCTTTGAGATAGATGCGGTGAAATCAGTACTTTATTAGTGCTTTGGAAAATTGAATGCGAAAAGTCAAGAAACTTAACCGAGGTAGTGTGCGGTAATAATAATAGAGGACAACTTGTTGAAGTGTACTTTTTAATGTCATGGGATTGCAATTTGTTTTTTTTCAACGGGACAAATGTATAATATTTCCATCGAAAAACAACAGATTCACTAAATTTTTTTTTCAGATGCGTTTCCCCGAGCAGGGCAGTAGGCTAAATCGGTCGATCTGGTGTCGTAATTCCTCAATCCTTTCAGTACGGTGTTGTCAGTCCTTGTTACAATATCGGCACAAATATAAAGCGTAAATATGTGTGTTGAGATACCCTAAATGTGGTATTTTTAAGATACCATTAAGAATTTCACCCGAATACCGTTAAACGATGCTGTTATCATACGCAATTTTGATAAGACCCGCCGTATTGGATGCACCAAGTTTGCGCATGATGTTCTTGCGATGGACACTTACCGTTTGGTCGCTGATAAACAACTCTTTAGCAATTTCTTTATTGCTAAAAGCCTGAGCAATAAGTCGCAAAATTTCTAACTCCCGTTTGGTCAGATTGTGTCTTTTAAACAGGCGGCCTTCCTGTAGAAAGGTTTTGGTGAAAATTTTGTTTTTGCTGTACTTTTCCGATTCATCGGGCAGAGCCAGGCCTTCTCCTATGTATCGGGAACCAATCATCACCTCGTCAATGGCATGATAAAGTTCTGAAATACTCCCGTTCTTGAGGATATACCCGTTTGCGCCAAAACGGAAAGCCGATTTAATGATGTCAGGCTCGCCATGTGAAGTAAGCGCCAATATTCTGACGGCCGTTTTGCTTTCTTTGAGCATGCGCATTACCTCAAGGCCGTCGGTTTCAGGAAGGTTTAAATCCAAAATGAGGAGATCTGCGTCAACGGACGTTTTCAACGTCCTTATGAGCTCCATTCCGCTACCGGCTTCGCCTAAAATATCAAAACGGAATGTAGGGTGTCGGTTTAGGACGGCTTTCAGGCCTTCAATAAATATCCGGTGATCATCCGCCAAAATAGTTTTGATCGTGTGCATTATTGTTTGAATGTTGTCTGTGCAGGCTACCCGCCACGGTACTTTTACTGAAATTAAAGTACAGAAGCTCTAAAGCAAGCACCATAGGGATTACAAAAAATTTAGCACTCAGTTGATTGAGGATTGGAGGGATCAATGCCGGAAAATTACAGATTATCAGCACAAAAATAGAAAGATAAGCCAAATCAAGCAATATACTATGTTTTGATATGCAAACCTGCACAAAGATTTTTTCTAACCCTGCTTCGAAAGTCCGGTAATTGTTTTGCAAAAATAAGATCAGAAGGGCTTTAACAAGGCCTCTGTATCTGATCTATGTAACGCATGATCAAGCGGCTTATTTTCATCTTAATGAAGAAGCTTTGCAAAATTCAGGAATTTTCTAAAAAACAATAGCTTGTCATAAAGTAATGATTATCATTTTTTTATATCACAATAATTGATTACAAACGGATACAAACGGCATTAGATGTTTATTAAACGGCTCCTGCCTCAGGCTGCCTTCATCTTTGCCTCGTCAACAAATTTCATTCACTTCAAAATGATGTCGTTATGAACAATCTAAGAAATCATGTGCAGTTAATCGGATGCCTGGGAAAAGAAGTAGAGTACAAACAACTGGAAAGTGGAAATGCCATTGCACGGGTATCGCTCTCTACCAAAGAGGTTTTCCAAAATGGAAAAGGGGAAAAAATTATTGATGTACAATGGCACCAATTGGTAGGATGGGGGAAAATCGCAGAAATCATGCAGGTATTGCTGGCAAAAGGGAAAGAAGTGGCGGTTCAGGGAAAGCTTACGCATCGGACATTTGAGGACAAAGAGGGGAATACGCGGTTTACAACGGAAGTGATCGTAAATGAATTTATGTTACTGAACTAATTCGATGTCTTTAATTAATAAAATTTTATTTCTTTAAATTAAATATAAAATCATGAATAACATCAAAAACAGCATCATGTTGATCGGGAATCTTGGTAAAGACCCCGAAGTAAAGCAACTTGAAAGTGGCAAAAGTGTTGCAAAAATCTCTCTGGCAACCAGCGATACCTATAAAAAGGAAAACGGAGAAAAAGTGACCGATACCCAATGGCACAATTGTGTAGCCTGGGGAAAAACAGCTGAATTGATGGGCACTTTGTTGAAAAAAGGAAAAGAAGTTGCGGTTCAGGGAAAGCTGACTTACAGAAATTATGAAGACAGCAATGGTGTTAAGCGGACGATTCCGGAAATTGTGGTGAGTGAATTTGCACTATTGAACTGACCGCGAGGCGGGGACGGCCAGGTCTCTTAATTGGGGCAGGCCGTCCTTTTCCTTAACCCGGGATGACTAATGCGAATCAGGGGCTAAATTACTTTTACTGCTGTTCTTTTTATACCTTATCATGTTTATGCTCAGTGCATCTGCTTCAATGCTTGCTAAAGCTTAATACACAGGTCTTTGCTTCTGGGTTTATCTTACTTTTTGTTGCCGCCCAAAAAGTAAGCAAAAAGGCTCGTTGCCATAAGGCGCCCTTATTTTCATGCTTGTTGGGAGGAACCATCAACGATTCGATCTTTTATCTGGTTTTAGGTTGGCTCCTCGGCTCGCCGCTGATTTTTGCCTGGTTTCTGAGTCCGATCTCATTGGGTATTAACGCCTGTTGCCTGCTCTAATATCGTGCAGATTTGTGAAAGGCAAAAAAAGGCGCCCTCTCCCACAAGCCAGCCCACAGCGAGCCGATACGCCTGCCGGGGCGCTATATGGCAACAACTCCCCGACCAGCATTAGTTTTTCTGACAATCAGCTGGCAGCTCGGTTTCATTTGATAGAGTAGTCTCATTATCAAGAGGGAGTCAGGTCGGGAGCTGTTTCTCGTTTACAAAACTTCTGCTCATTTATTCCACTGCGCGGGGGGCCTGCCTGCGCACTGTTTGACGGACGGAGTTTGCGCAGGCTAGCCTTTTTGGTTACTTTTTTGGTAATGAAAAAAGTGACAAACTATTAATTGAGAATTGAAATGCCTATCATTGAGTAAGCTCTTTTTGAGTATAATAATCACCTAAAGGATCAGGAGCACTTATGCATAAAGCAAAAGATAGTCTGCATAGAAATCATCCACGTTTAGCCCCTGGTTCGCATGAATCATGTTTGCTTCACACAGACACTAATGCCTGTTCATTCCGATTTGGCCGGAATTGAACCAATCTTTTAGCAGTCCACGCTGATAGTCGGTCAATTTTGCGGCCCCGTGTATCCAGGTATAAGAAGCCAAAGGCATTCGCCCTTTTTCGACTTCGTCGGCGCAGGCGTACAACAAATCTAACTGGTCGCTGCTATCGTAGGTTCCCCAAATTGAAAAATTCAAATGATCTCTTGCTTCTTCAATATGATGCCCAATCCACCAGGATATGGGTGCAACATTTGTGTACCAGGGGTATTGGGTTTGATAGGAATGGCAGTCGTAGCAGGCAACCTTCAACAAAGACATGACTTCGCCGGGAGGGTTTGTTATCCACACAAAATCAGTGGCAGGATCTGCTTTCCTGACTGTCTTGTCTATCCGAAAAAATTGTATGATTACGAATCCTGCAATCAGTCCCCAAAGGATTTTTCTCAGCATTTTACTCATTTTACATCAAATATAACAAGGGGGTCACTCCCAGACAAAAATTTTCACCTCTACCCTTCTGTTCTTGGATTTTTCATCATTGTTCCGGATTTCACCTTTTCCTTCCATATAAATTCTGTCAACAATGACGCCATTTGAGGTAAGCAGCAAAGCAATGTTTTTAGCGCGCTCTTCAGAAAGACGGAGGTTGTAGGCATCATTGCCAATATCGTCAGCAAAACCAACAATTTCTGCTTTTTGAATGCTTTTATCCCGGAGCAGTGTCAAAAATTTTTCCATCTCCATGACTTCATTGGCATCAATTGCTGATTTGTCAAAATTAAAGTAGACGTTGTGATGGTGTTCTCTGAGCGTCTTGCCTTTTGGTGTAAGATGGGGGGGGTCTGCTTCGGCAACCGGAGGCGCAACAGGCGGGGGCGCAGTAGTGGGCTGAAGCAATAATTCAATGGTATAAAAATTTCGGTTATCCCACTCAGGGATCAGAAACTGATTTTGGTAAGGCTTGTAGTACTTCTTCCCTACCTGGACATTAAGATTTTCCCTGGCGCCAATACATAAAAAAAATCGACCATCTTTGGCGGTAACGATGGGGTTTCTGCCTTCGATTTCCACCGTTGCCTGCATGGTCATGTCCAAAACTGAGTCCTTAACAAACCCTTCCACGAATGTAATCGGGTCGCTGTACAATTGTTCAGAAAGTTTGAAAGCGTAAATATCCATGCCTCCTTTGCCACCCGGCCTGTTAGACGCAAAAAAACCATTGACGCCATCGGCAGAAAGAAAAAAACCAAGCTCTCTGAAAGGAGAATTTACCGGTGGGCCGATATTAATGGGAGGGCTCCAATTCCCCGTTCGTTCATCTATCCAGCTCATAAAAATATCCTGCTCCCCCAATCCCAGATGCCCAGTAGATGAAAAATAAAGGGTTTTCCCGTCATTGGTAATAAAGGGCGCTTCTTCGTCCAGTTCAGTGTTAATAGGAGCTCCAAGGTTAACCGCCTCTCCCCATTTGCCGTCGGCCTGTTTAAGAGAGCACCACAAGTCGGTACCACCAAGCCCTCCGGGGCGGTTGCTGGCGAAAAACAGCTTGTTCCCGTCGCAGCTGATGGCGGCCTGGGACTCCCATCGCTCTGAATTCGTTTTCCCTTGCAAAACTTGCAGGTTTGACATTTCAACACCATCTACATTCGCTTCCCAAAGATCACAGGGCCCCTGACCGCCTTCCCGGTTGCAGGCGGTAAAGTACATGTGCCTGCCATCCCGAACAAAAGTACACATCCCTTCGTTGCGGGGCGTATTAAACCCTCCAACCTGCTTACCGGCAGTCCATTGGTTATTTTCTACTCTGCTGAAAAACAGGTTTTCATCGCTGCGTTCATTGCGTCGCCTGGTAAAATAAATGAGTGACTGGTCGTTGGTCACAAATGGAAAATATTCGTCTGCGGTCGTATTAATCGCGGGACCCAAGCTGTTAACATCTGTCAGATTGACAAACTTAAGCGAGTCGAGGGATACTTCACAGGCGCGAATATTGGCCATCAGCTTTTTATCTAGTTCGGGCTCCTGAGGCGCCTCCTGCTCCCCGTTCAGTCCGAATGTTTCAAAAGGGTCATAACGCAGGCGTTCATATTCCCGAAAAAACCCAAGCGCTTTGCGGTATTCTCCTGTTTTATAATGCAGTTGGCCCGTTTGATAGTAAAGTACCCTGGAAAAAGCAGGATTTACGCGCAGAATGTCTTCATAATATTTGATGGCTTTATCGAATTCATTCAACTGTTCGTAACACAATCCCGCAGCCCGGCGGGCCTGCATAAAATCCGGCTGCAGCACAATAGCATCTTCAAAAAACTGAAGCGCTCTTTTGAATTTTTTCTCCAACAATGCCAATTCGCCATCGTGATAAGCTCTGGCTGCGGCAGTGCCGGGCTGTTGTGCCCGGGCACTATCAATGAAAATGAAAAGAAGAACATGCAAACAAATCAGGAAAGCCCTGATGCGGGATGAATGTAAAAATCGGTTCATGGTATCCTGGTTGTAGATAAGTTGTTGCAAGGCAAGGTATAAAACTATCCATTATTGACCATGCCTGAAAAGGTTAAAATTAACGTTCATTTCGGGAATGGCGTGTTTAAAAGTGTCAGAGGCGACATTATAGGAAGAAGAAAAAGTAAAATGTATGCGAACATTGTATCTTTCGATTCTGAAGGGATTTCAAGTTTCAAATCGGAATATCAGGGCATTCTTGAAAAAAGGCAATAAATTCCTGAAATCAGGAGACTATGAAAAAACTGTATTGGAAAGATGCCATTCGCCTGTTGCGCAAATTAAGGTTTCGACGCATACAAAATATGGTATTGGTATGGGCTTCTTATCAGGTAACCCGGCTGATGAAACGCCCGGTTCAGTGGGGATTGCCTTTCACCCTGTCTGTGGAACCAACAACTGCCTGTAACCTGCGCTGTCCGGAATGCCCGAGTGGTTTGCGCAATTTTACTCGCGCGACAGGCAACCTGAAGGCAGATTTTTTCAGTAAAGTAATAGATGATGTATCCCGCGACCTGATGTTCCTGATATTCTATTTTCAGGGCGAACCCTATATCAATCCCGGCTTTTTAGACATGGTAGCCTATGCTTCCCGAAAAGGAATATATACGATCACCTCAACAAATGGTCACTTTCTCAATGAGGCCAATGCAAAACGGACGGTGGAGTCCGGTCTCGACCGGTTGATTATTTCTGTAGATGGCACTACACAGGAAGTTTATGAAAACTACCGAAAGGGCGGCAATCTGGAAACAGTACTACAGGGCGCCCGCAATGTGGTGAAGTGGAAGAAGGCGCTGAAGTCTTCAGGCCCGCATCTCGTTTTTCAATTCCTCGTGGTTCGACCAAACGAGCACCAGATCGCCGAAGTGTACCGCCTTGCTGCTGAAATTGGCATTGACGAGGTAAAACTCAAAACAGCACAGGTTTATGATTATGAAAACGGCAACGAATTTATCCCCAGTATTGAACGCTATTCCCGTTACCGCAGGAATACAGACGGCACCTTTTCCGTGAAAAACAAATTACTCAATCATTGCTGGAAACTCTGGCACTCTTGTGTCATTACCTGGGACGGCAATGTGGTTCCATGCTGCTTCGATAAAGACGCAAATCATCCGATGGGATCTTTGCGTGAAACGACACTTAAGCTCATCTGGCACAATTCAGCCTATGCTCAATTCCGGGCACAACTGCTGAAGGGAAGAAATCAAATTGACATTTGCACCAATTGTACGGAAGGATGCAAAGTGTGGATTTAACACAAAGCCCGGCAAATAAAAAATAAAAAAATTACCCCATTGCCAAATTAATAAGATCAAACAGTTCTTTTACCAACGCATATATCTATATTTTGCATCAACATAACAACAATCCTTCGTGTGCCATAAAAAGTACAAAAACCCTTCTTTTTCAAAAAGATCAGAGATGCTGAGAAAAAGATGCCTTAAGACTTGCTTACTAATAAAAGAATCCGCATCTTTGTTATCCGGTCGCAAACCGAGACTTTACCTAAAATTTATTTTGATGTTTTTGCCCACTCCTGTCAGGGAAGTGGTTGAAGTGCGGCAACAGAAAGCACAGTGAACGAGATGACCATCAAGTCAAATCCACCGCATTTGTAAAGAAAAAACGTCCGCGACCTACTTATTTGCCACGACTTTCATGAAAACCACAAACCCCAGTCACTGCTAAAAATGCAGTGGGGAATTACATGGCTTTCTCTCAGAAAACAATAAACGCAGAAGCATAAAAAGGCTTCTCTGTGTTTCAGGCTACGAAGATTTTACGACAACATTACTTCATAATACCCGTCCCGAAAATGCGGGAAAACAAGCGTGCTTTTTCATTCTCACTGAAAACTATTTCGGGAGAATGAAGTTGTTCTGCTATGTAGCGACCAGATGAAATCCAAATAACGAGCAATCAGGCTATATATATTTCAAATCAGGCGGGATATGATACACAAGACTATTATTTCAGGTTGTCTGGAATTCGGCAATGCCCGAAACTATGATTATGTGACAAAAACTTACACCCAGCGTGCGGAAACCCACTACCGGATGGACGTGCTGTTTAAGTGTGAGGATATTTTTATAGAGGAAACTGCCACCCTCAACATCCCGCGCTATATTGGGCAGTCTACTTTCAAAAGCTGGGACAATACCATCAAACTGCTGGAATACATTGCCCAGTTTGCCGTCGCAGGCGATCTTTCTGCATGGATGACGGAAAATGGCCAGGTTATCAAGCAGGCAACCATTGAGCCGAAAAGCGAAAAAGTTGCCGTGCAATCTTTTCTTGCCGGAAGAAAACTCATCAAGGAAGAAGGTCGTGAAAACGAAGCCATCGCTGCGCTGAATACGGCTATTGAAAAGTACGAACGCCACGCTCTGGCTTATGAGCGCCGTGGCTATCTGAACTACCGCCTGAAAAATTATACAGAAGCACTTGAAGACTACACCAAGTGCATCGCCATTAACGCTTCCCGTCCGGAACCATTTGTTGGCCGTGCTGCCATACGGATTATGCAGAAAAGGGATGGCGATGCGATAGCAGAACTCGAAAGAGCCATCAAGTTATCCATTCCTTTGCAGCCTATTCACTGGAATGCACGCCGCCTGAAAGCTGAATGCCATCTGCGCCGTGAAGAATACAAGGAAGCTGCCACTGAGCTGAAATTCTTTACGTTACGGGCTTTTACCCCTGATAATCCGAATTTCGAAAAACTACGGAAAGCCTGGTTCAATTACGGCAAGGCGCTCATGGCGCTTAACGAACCCGCTGAAGCCCAAAAAGCCTTCAATAGTGCATTGGAGGCCAAATACAATGAAGGGGATGCAGAAGATGCCGAATTGCTCCTTCACCGTGGCATGGCCCTGCGCCAGGGAGGCCAAAGCGGCTACCTGCGCGACTGGAAAGCGGCTGCCGATCAGGGCCTGACCCGCGCCGCAGAGTTGCTTGAAGAAGTGAAATAAATAGTACCAATTTAAAATAAAAAACCGCCTGCCTCTTCAAACGAAGGAACAGGCGGTTTTTTATTATTGCAGGAACGCTAAAAATGGCTCCATACCTTTCTACTCCAATAAAATTCACTGCCTTTTCAAATCTTTCGCTCCAACATTCGTTTAGTTCCTGTCACAAATAGTTATCGCAGACGATATTCAAAGAGGATGTCTCAAAATTCTCCGTCATGAAACTCCATCCATTTCTGTTTTGCATGCTGATTTCTTTTTCAGCAACAACCGCCTTTTCGCAAACCTATACTACAGAAAAAACAACTTCCGGCAAAGCAAAAAAGCTCTATGACAAAGCCATTGCGCTGAGCCGCGCTTCTCAATTGTCTGAGGCGCTGGAATCCGTTGAAAAAAGCCTCAGCGCAGATCCGAAATTCATTGACGCGGTGCTTTTGCAGGGAGCCATTTACTACGACCTGAGTCGTTATGCCGATGCCGTTCAGGCTTACGAAAAAGCATTGGCAATGGATCCTGCATACCGTCCAAACACCCTTTACCAGGTAGCTATGAGCGCCTGGAAACAGGATCACTTTGAAGCAGCAGCCGCATATTTTGACCGTTATTTGAAATCAGATCCCAAACCGTCCCCCACACGGGCACGCGCTGAAAAATACCTGAAAAATGCCCGGTTCGCAGCTGAAGCAGTGAAACACCCCATGCCTTTCGAACCAAAATCACTGCCTGGTGAAGTAAACACAGCGGATGACGAATCTTTGCCGGTGTTTACAGCCGAGGGCAACCTGTTGATTTACACAGTACGGATTAAGGGGCGCGAAGATCTGTACGCCAGTCGCCTGATTGACAATTTCTGGCAGAAAGGAGAACCCATTGAAGCTGTGAATACGCCCCAAAACGAAGGCGCTCAGGCACTTTCTGCAGATGGCAGGCTACTCGTTTTCACAGCCTGCAACAGAATGGGCGCCATGGGCAGTTGTGACCTCTACTTGTCGGAATGGCGCAACGACACCTGGACGGAGCCCGTCAACATGGGCAGCCCGGTAAATACCGGCGCCTGGGAGTCGCAGCCTTCGCTTTCCGCAGATGGCCGGACGCTTTATTTTGCCAGTGAACGCGCCGGAGGAAAAGGCGGAAGGGATATTTGGGTGAGCTATCGTCAAAACAGTGGTCGCTGGAGCGATCCGGTGAACCTCGGCGATTCCATCAATACCCCGGACAATGAGGCTTCTCCATTTATCCATCCTGATGGGCAAACCCTGTATTTTATGTCGGAAGGGCATCCGGGTATGGGTGGGTATGACCTGTTTTTTTCCAGAAAAACGGCCAGTAAAACCTGGTCAAATCCTCAAAATTTGGGCTATCCGATCAATACAACAGCTAATGAAGGCGCCCTGGTAGTCAGCCTGGACGGTCAAACCGCTTATTATTCCGGTGACAACGCTTCAGGTAGCGGCGGTGTTGACCTCTACCAGTTCCCTCTTTACGCCGCAGCGCAACCTATACCAGTCACCTACGCAAAAGCAAAGGTTTTTGATGAGGAGACAAAAAAACCACTATCCGGTGCACAGGTTGTCGTTACGGATTTGCAAAGTGGAAAAACTTATACAGTGGCTGCCACTGATGAAAAGGGGGAGTTTCTGGTTTGCCTGCCCAGCGGAAATGCGTATGCCATGAATGTTTCTATGCCTGACTACCTCTTCTCTTCCGAATATTTCGAATTGAACGAAGTTGCCCATGCCGATAAACCATTCCTGCTGAAAATCGGTTTATCTGCGGTGAAAGCAGAAGTAGCCGGCGGAGCTGAAAACAAACCAGTTGTGCTGCGCAATGTTTTTTTTGAAAGCGGCTCCGCTCAGTTAAAACCCGAATCTAAAACGGAACTGGAGCGCCTGAAACAACTGCTCAATGAACAACCAAAACTGAAAATTCAGATCAATGGCCATACAGACAATGTAGGGCCGGAAGCGGACAATCTGCGCCTTTCTGAACAGCGTGCCAAATCGGTTTATGATTACCTCATCCAAAACGGCATCGCTGCTGATCGTCTGCGATTCAAGGGGTTTGGAGAAATAAAACCTGTAGCTGACAACGAAACGCCGGAAGGCAGGCAACAGAACAGGAGAACAGAGTTTGTCGTGTTTGGAAAGTGATGGTATCGCCACATAGTCAAACCCAGGCCGGGTGTGATTAGCAAACAGTATGCCGGGCGCGGGCAATTGTAAAAACCCCACCTTTGAACTATGTGGTAAAAGCGACTTTACAACTATCTTTGCCTTTTGCAGGTTTAGTCTGTAAAGCAACCTGTTTCAGCTTTTGTATCTCATTGATCAATACTATAAAGTAATATGAAAAAGATTCTTGTTTTATCGTTCACCCTGATGATCGCCGGCTTCGGAAGCCAGGCTTTTGCACAGGAATACCTTTGGAAGACGCTCTCCAAGCTTACTTACAAGAAGCAATACGACGAAATGCTGGGTTTTAAGGTTGATGTACCGGTATTCAGTGATGAAATCAAAGCCATGGAGGGCAAGGTAGTCACCGTGAAGGGGTACATCATCCCAGTAGAAGGTTATAAAGGCCATAAAGAATTTGTATTCTCGGCTTTCCCCTACAACATGTGCTTCTTTTGCGGCGGCGCAGGCCCTGAAACCGTAATGGAAGTATTTGCAAAAGAGCCGGTTAAATACACCACCGAGGCCGTGACCCTGAAAGGAAAACTTGAACTGAACAGTTCCGATTTCAATCGTTTGATTTACGGGTTGCGCGATGCGGAACAGGTAAAAACAACCAATTAGTAAATTTTATTGGCGTGAAAAAGGTTCTTGTACTTTTGGGAATGCTGGTCATTGCAGCTTGCGGTGCTTACAAGGGGCCGCCGAATCCTGTGGGCAATACCACCTGGCGTACCAAAACCTTACCCGTTACTTTTCAGTCAGGAGAAGGCAATGCCGAAGCCGGGCTGCATTATCTCATCTACGGCGATTACATCGGCTCGGGCATCCCTTATGCACTTATCAAAAAGCGGATGCTCAAAAAACCGGATGCCATTTTAAAAAGAGAAGGGATTAATGCTTATGCCCCCTACATGCTCAATGTTTTTGAAGCAGCCAACGGCGCTACTGTAGCAAGTGGTAACTGCTTTACCTGTCATGCAAGCTGGTTTGAAGGCAATATGGTCATTGGCATGGGCAACAGCTTTTCTGATTATCGAAAAGATTTCCTGACGGCAGCCCGTGTCATCAACGCCGGCATGAACGTCAAATATTCAAAAAAATCAAAAGAGTGGCAGGCATATGAGGACTTTGGGCATTATTTTCGAAAAATGGCCCCCCACATTGTCACCAACCAGCCTGGAGGCAATCCGGCTTTTCGTCTGGCTGAAGCCTGTATGAACTATCGGAATCCGGTAGATTTGACTTACCAAAAACAGGCCAATTACGAGATTCCGGACTACCCCATTGCATCTGATGTTCCCCCACTGTGGCATGTAAAGAAAAAAAATGCACTTTATTACAATGGCGTCGGTCGCGGGGATTTTTCTAAACTACTGTTTCAGGCTTCTGTCCTCGGTATTCCCGACAGTGCAGCAGCCAGAAAAGCAGTCGCCCACTTCAGGGACGTTGTCGCATGGGTGCAATCCCTGGAACCGCCGCACTATTCAAAACCCATTGACCAGGTCCTTGCCGCAAAAGGCGAGGTAATTTTCATGGAACATTGCAGTGGCTGCCACGGTACTTATGGCGCAACGGAAACCTATCCTAATAAGCTGGTTTCGCTAAATGTTGTCAAAACCGATCCGCTCTATGCAGTCAACGGCATGCAGTCCGGTATCATAGAATGGTACAACAGCAGCTGGTTTGCCCAATCGGAGCCACGCTCGTGGTTTGAGCCTGACACCGGCTATGTAGCGCCGCCTCTTGACGGCATCTGGATCACCGCTCCTTATCTCCACAATGGCTCCGTACCCACACTTGAAGACCTGCTCAACAGCCCACAACGTCCTGTTTACTGGAGCCGATCCGGCGAAAGTACGGATTATGATTACGAAAAAGTGGGGTGGCGCTACGAGCGGCCTGAAAAGCCAAAAGGTAAATGGACGTTTGATACCACTTTGCCGGGTTACAGCAATCAGGGACATTATTTCGGCGATAAACTCAGCAAAGAAGAACGGAAGGCTGTTATTGAGTATTTGAAGACCCTGTGAGTATTGTCCGAGCTTTAGAATCCGATAGCTCAGACATTAGGCTAAATGGACTGACACTACTCAGCGCCCTCCGCGTACTTTCCGGGACACCTTGAACAAGGGAGTCTCAAAACCCGATAGCTGCATTATGCTTGCCCCCAAACAGAAGTCATCAAACCAAAGCCAAAGGTTAAAAAACCTCATGTTCTCCGCCAGGAAAGCCGCCTGCCCAGCAGCAACAAGGCCGCCGCCGTCACGACAATATTGATCGCCCATAACCACGCAGCGCTTGTATCTATCGAAGAAAAGAGGTTTTTCAGCGCACTCCAGACCTGGTTCATTCCAAGGCAAAAAACAATGCCGGTAATAGTAAGCATGGCAACATTGTGCCAGACTGCATTCCGATAACCGGCGGGCAATAGTGCATGGTCATTTACAGCCAGCAAGAGAAATGCTGCAACCAGGGGCAGCAACAAACCATTCACTGCCTGCGCAGCAATGATGATGGGAATGGGCTTTACTTCCAGCATCCCGAACAACAGACCTGTTGCCAGTACAAGGCCCCAGGTGGCGCGAAACCAACGCCCGTTGCCCTGCCATCCGGGCTTGCCTTCTCCCAGAAGGCTTTGCCCCGCTACCGCAGCTGCCAATGGCGCCGTAATGGCAGAACTGGCGCCCGCCGCAAACAATCCGAAAGCAAACAGAGAGGCTGCCCATGGTCCGAGTTGCGCCCCCAGGGTTGTCGCCAGTGCCGGAAAACTAAAGTCAAGTGGGGCAAAAGTACCCGCCACGAGAATGGCCATGGATATCATGCCACCGATCAAAACGGCTATGCTGATGCCCCAGCGCATTTCGGGCAGCGACTGGTCCCGGCCAATACCTGAAGCTAAAAAGAGGTTGTAAGGGACCATGGTCGTTCCGATCAACCCGATGATCAGCAATAAGGAACCTTCGGGCAGGGAAGGCGCCAACGCATTCACATAATTGGTTGCTGTAAAATTGGTTTGCATCGCTACTGCAAAAAACGCAATGCCCATCAGTAAAACGACCAGGCCCAGCAAGCGGGCGATGACTTTAAACCTGCCGCTCCAAAGCAGCGCTACAGCGATGATTCCTACGGCGAGGGTGAGCCATCGGCGTGGCACACTGCTGATGATCTCAAGACCAGATACAGCTCCCAGAATATTCCCGGCCTGGTAGGCGGCACACCCCATCGCCACAGCCCCAAACAAGGCGACACAGATACGCCGTCCGGGGCCATCGCTGTATTTTTCAGCAAGAATCTGCCCCAGGCTTTTGCCAGAACCTATGGCAATCCTTGCCGCTGCTTCCTGAAGGAGAATGGTCGCCAATATCGAAAAAATCAGTGTCCAAAGCAGTTGTAACTGAAAGGCTGCTCCGGCTTTCGAAGCCGTGGTTACCGTTCCCGGGCCAATGAAAGCTGCAGAAATGACCGACCAAAAAAGGGCGCCTGACAAACCTTTTGCAAATGTGATGCGCTTGGACATGCTTGCTTTGAGTTAGGTAACTTTCCGTACTTTATATGGACGTTTTTGCTGCGATTCAAAATAGGTACGCATCTGGATTTCAATGACAATGCCCACAGTGATGAGCTGGATACCCGCAAGTATCAACATCAACCCGAGGATCATCAGCGGCTTACCCCAGATGTCGTGTCCCAGTATTTTTAACACGATGAGGTATAAGTTGATGATCGCGCCGATGCCAAACAACAGCACGCCCGTATTGCCGAAAAGGTGCATGGGCGCCTGCATGTAGCGCTTAAAAAAAAGCATCAACAACAGGTCGCTGATGACTTTGAACGTGCGGCCAAGTCCATATTTTGATTGTCCAAACCGGCGGGCATGGTGTTTTACCGGTATCTGAGTGATTCGGGCGCCCTCCTGGTGAGCCAGCACCGGGATAAAGCGGTGCAATTCGCCGTATAAGCCCAACTCTTTCGCAAGTTCGCCGCGAAATACCTTCAGTGCGCAACCATAATCGCGCAGGTTTACGCCAGAAGCGTTCCGAATCATGAAATTGGCCAGGCGGCTGGGAATTTTTCGCAGGAAAAAGCCATCCTGGCGATTGACGCGTTCGCCGGCAACCAGATCCCAATTGCCGGTTTCTGCCAATTCCATCATGGCAGGAATATCAGAGGGATCATTTTGAAGATCACCGTCCAGGGTCGCAATGTATTCGCCCCGTGCATAATCGATCCCGGCCATGAGAGCTAGACTCTGGCCATAGTTTTTGCGAAATTCCACAACCCGCAAACGGGAGTGCGGAATGCTGTATAACTCCTTGAGGGTGTCGTCGGTTGAGCCGTCATCAACGTACAGGATTTCATAATCTATTCCCTCCAGAGCCTCGGAAATGCGTTCCACTAATGGCCGGATATTGGGTGCTTCGTTGTAAACCGTTACAACAACGGAAAGCTTTGGCGGCATGTGCTGATGGTTTTTATACTTTGCGCTGTCCGCTATCCGGTTATGATTGGAAACCTGGACAGTGCTCTGCATGACAAAAGAGGCTTTTGCACCTGAGTGCAAAAGCACAAATTTGGGACAAAGCTATTCAGCCTGTTCCGTTTTTAGCCACAGAATGGATGAAAATCTTGGTCAGACCGCTAATTTGAGCACGAAATCCCCAAATTTTACGGATAAAAAAAATCCTTTTTCAAAACAATGGTGAATAAAACACAGGCCTTTACCATCCCGGCGGTTTTCGCCCCGTGCGAAAAATGCTTTCCATACAACCGAGACAGTTAGGAGAAAGGAGTATCGTAACCCCTATGTTGGGGTCATCAGGCGGTGGTTTCAGCACATAATCGCGTTTGACATACACACTTTTTCGGCTTACTCCTGAAGCAAGGAAAAGGCCTAAAACCTGTTCTTGAGCATCGTTTACATTGCTTATGTTTCCAGGAATCGAAGCTGGCGGGTTGTCAAAAATCCCCCCTGTATTGTTGGTTTGTCCTAACACACTGTTCCAAAAACGGTAGCCCTTTTCAGACAAGGCATACTGTTCTACGACCATAAAATAGTCATCTCTGGAATCGTAAGGGATCTTTGTGATCAGACGTTCGAGCATTCGACCGTCTGTGTACTGGTCGTTGCCGAGATCTAAGCAGTTGTTACAACGGGTAATCTCCCAGCAGGGCTCACAACAATACGTATATAGGCGATAATTGGTGCTGAGCCCATTTTCTGGATCTAAAACAGGCGCAAAACCTTGCTTGCAGTATTTCAAGGAATCATAGTGCGCCCATTTCCAGCGATAAAAGTTCTCCTCACCGGGAATATCCTGCGATTTCAAATAGATTTCAAAAAAATCACGGGCAATCCCATTGGGACTAACTTCTTCCACAAAGCGACTGAAAATGGTATCTATGGGCGGAGCAGCCTGTAAATACTGAGGTTGCGACTGGTATTCTTTCCCTTCCAGCGTTCGGATGTGAAGGGTGTAAGTCCGCCCCGGAACCCCCTGAAAGCTGGTAGAATCGGTGCGATAAGTTCCTCTGGTGCCTTCAAGAAGATCAAACCGGTTTCCTTCATCGTCCATAATGTAGACAGTTGCATTGGCCACCGCACGGGTGATGGAAGCATTGTCGTAAGGCTCGCTTTGTCCCAGTTTTACAGAATAAGGCCCGGGCAGGTTGGTAACCTGTCCGTCAACCACCAACTTCGGAACGATGTCGTCTGTACCCGTATCTATGGGGTCTATGCAGGAAGAGAGACCGGCAAAAAGGGCGAGCGCTATGATAATTTCGTTTTTTTTCATCGGTTAAAACTTGAATTCGTAAGTAATGGCCGGAACAATAGTACCGATTGTAGACAGGCGGTAGGCTTCCACCCGGTTCAATGCCCGATAGGCCGTATTGTTTTTGGTTCTGAAAAAGAGAGAATATGGATTACGCCGCGCATAAACATTATACAGCGAGAAGTTCCAGTAGCTTTTCCAACGCCGGGTATTGCGTGGATCCGGATCAATTTTCATACCCAGATCAAGCCGGTGATAAGAAGGCGTGCGATCTTCATTTCGATTGATGTAATTGGGAATGAAGATGCCATCTACCGTGTATTTGCTTTCAGGAAAAGTAACCGGGCGCCCGGCGCTGAAAGTAAAATTGGCAGAAAAACTGACCCGGCGGTTCTTCCGATACGTAGCAGAAAGATTGCCTACATGCGGTCGGTCGAAATTCGCCGGATAATATTTCCCACTAAAAGTCCGGTCTTCATCATAGGGGCTGTCAATGAGCAGTTGTGTGCTCGACCAGGTATAACTCAGCCAGCCTGTGAGGCGGCCTTTGGTCTTTCGAACCAGAAGTTCTACGCCATAAGCCCGGCCTTTGCCCTGTAAAATAGCCGTTTCAGTTGCCTCCAGCAGCAGCAGACTGACCCCGCTGCGGTAGTCAGGCATATTTTGCACCAGCTTGTAATACCCTTCCAGTCCGACTTCGTATTCGTTGTTCTTAAAATTCCGGAAAACACCGGCCGAAATCTGATCTGCTATCTGTGGTTTGGTATAAAGGTCACTGCTTTTCCAGCGATCGGTAGGCAAAGCAGAAGTCGTATTGGATACCAGTTGCAGGTATTGAATCACGCGGTTGTAACCAAATTTGACGGATCCCGAAGGTCCGGTACTGATTTTTAGCGCCAGACGGGGTTCAAATCCGCCGTAGGTGGCAATTCGTTCTCCCTGATTGTAATAAACGGTGTCGCTGATACCCGACAACTCGCGAGGTTCGCCCGGTTCATATTGAAATACCCGTCCCGGGCCGTTGTAGCTGTACCAGGAATACCGCAATCCAGCCATGACGCTCACTTTTTCGGAGATGGTCCATTCGTCGTTGATAAAAGCGGCCGCTTCGGTGGAACGCTCATCCGGCAAAGACAAGGCGTTGATGGCAGAGGTTTCAGAGTCAGGTTGTAAATCACCGGTTTGTATGCGGTATCCGGAGACCATTACGCCAAGTTCGGCGTTGTGTTTTGCATTAAATTCCTTGAGGCTTGCTTTTACATAGCGCTGGCTGACACCGGATGAAAATTTCGCAGCATAGGCTTCGTCCGGAATGGAAAAGCCAGGCTGGTAAGTACCTATGGCGCCAGCTACCTGAAAGGACAAAGCATCGTTAAAGAAGTGATTCCAACGGGCGCTGGCCCCGGAATTGCGCCATTTAAACAAAGTGGAAGTGGCATTTACTTCCAGCGCAGTGAGCGAATCGCCGGGAATTCGAAAGGCGTCTTCGCTGAAGAATGCCGTCAGCGACAGTTGATCATAATCGCTAAAACGGTAGCGGGCCTTGGCCGTGAATTCATAAAAATTAGCGTCAATCTCGCGGAGTGAAGGATTGGGCAGGACTTTAAAAATATAGTTGGGCGCCGAACCGCGGGCCGCCACCAGTAGCGACAACTTACCGGGCACCACAGGCCCTTCTGCCATCATGCGACTGGAGATGAGGCCGATCCCTCCCTGGTACAGCCATTTGTCCGCAGCAGGGTCTTTAAGCCGGATGTCCAGTACAGAAGCCGTTCTACCGCCATATCCCGCCGGTATACCCCCCCGGTAGAACGTCACGTCGCGCATGACATCCGGATTGAACACCGAAAAAAAGCCAAGCAGGTGGCTGGAGTAAAATACCGGAATATCGTCCATCAGAATCAGGTTCTGATCGATGTTGCCTCCTCTGACATTCAGGCCGGTGGCTCCCTCACCTACCGAGGTGACCCCGGGAAGCAGTTGCAGCCCCTTGAGCACGTCGGCTTCTCCCAGCAACGACGGCAGGGCTTTGATCGTGGTAGAACTGAGCCGGGCAGCTCCAAGATTTGGCGTCGAAATGTTACGGTCCTGCGCGGCGCCGCTGACTTCAATTTCTTCCAGAAAATTAGCCAGAGGATCCAGCAAAAACACTTGCGTGGTGTCCCGGGTCAACGTTAGCTGCAACTTCGTACTTTCATACCCGATGTAACTGACAATAAAAGTGTAATTGCCTTGAGGAAGCTGAAAGCTAAAATTCCCGTTGAGGTCGGTGTAAGCGCCTGCTTTGGTTTCACGCACCAGCACATTGGCGCCGATAAGCGCCTGGTTGTCGTCCCGTGACTTGACCACCCCCAGGAAACTGACTTCACGGTTTTTTACAACAGCCAGCTTTTCCTGTCCCTGAAGCTGAAATGGGGTCACCCAAAACAGTAAAAAAAACAGCCCGGGCAGGCCATAGCTTTTTTTCATACTAATTTTTCCCGGCAAGATAAGATTTTGCAGCAATGTGACGGAAAACGAATTTTGAAGAATTGGTCTGGCGGCCGACGAGGCCTGCTGCTTGTCAAAATCCCGCGAAAAAAAGTATGGTTTAAAAAATAATGCCCCTTCAAAAACGGAAGATTACTCGTTCAAAGCCCAGTTGTAATCGGAAAAATTAATGGCGGCACCTTGTTTGACTGTCACAGTACTATAGCGATTCAAAAAAGCAATCAAGTCTCCAAAATCGGCCTGGTACCAGTCAAAAATTTTTGAAATCCTGACGTTACTTCCCTTGATTTCATTTTCGACACCACGAATAAAGGTACGGGTCTGCTGGTCGAGTTGTTTATCAATAATAGCTGGCAAATAGGCTTTGTTGTAAAGCGGAGGGCAGGATTTGGCAGCGCAATTAAGTGCAAAATGGATGCGCGGATCTTTGAACTTTGGGCGGATGATCTCATTTTCAATCTGGTTCAAAGAGTAAAGAACACCTCCGATTTTGATTCGTTTCACATCCCATGGCTTCCCGTTGTCCAACTTTGTTATGCTGCTGACGGGGTAATTGTCAACGATCAGCTTAAGGGTAAAAGCGTTGTATGCATTAATCCAAAACGCCAGACGTTCATTTCTGCTCCAGTCGAGAGAAGGGGTCTGTGCTGAGAAGGCCTGTGTAATGCGCTCCAGTTCACCAGCATTGGATTTCAGGTCCTGGTAATTGACTTTACCGTTTTCACTGACATATTTACCCAGCAGGGAGTTGTATGCTTCATAATTGGGTTGTGCAATACTAATTGTGGTACTGCACAGAAAAAAAAGAAGGATGAGTCTCATGGCAACAAGGTTTATATGGTGCATAAGGAATAGGGAATCAAGAATCAGGACGTCTTTGCCCGGCCATTTATTTCAATTCCGCGTTGCCAAACTGCACCCCAGCTGATGCACACCACAGAATAGCAAATTTAAAGTCATCGCCTACCGGAGGGTCAATTTTATAGAAATGTTCCCCGGGCCTGGTCACAAGTTCAACCCTAAGGAAAGAGCCGGTACTGTTTAGTGAAAGGTTTTTGTTTTTAGAAAGGTAAAGCGTTACGGCTCCGGTAGATAGTGAAGCATTAAAATCAGGGGCAAGACGCAGCCATTTTATGTTGGCGTCATCGTTGCCCAACTGGGCCATTCCCTCTGCGTTGTAGCCATTTTGTGCCTGAAAAATCCCGGAACGGACAGCATTGAAAACACCTGTCGGCATCATACTGTCGCCGGGGTTTTCTACGTCGCCGGGGTTGGTAATTTCATCCTCTTTTTGACAGGAAACAAAAGCCAGAATCAGTAGAAACGGAAAAACGATTTTTAAAGCTGACATGAGTTATAAATTTTGGAATTAAAAAATAAAAAAGTCATCTCTCATAAATGACGCCTACAGAAAAGTAAGGCGCTACATAGATGTTTCGAAATGGCACGATCCAGTTCGCGCCTGATAAACCAGTTGCTGCAAAGCCCCAGTTTTTATTGACTTTATAAAAAGCCTCAACACTGACAAGGGTATAGGTGGTGCCGTCGCCCCGCACAAATCCTAGCTCCGGGAACTGGCTCTTACCATTACTGAACTGGGCGCGTAGCTTAGCATTTACCCAAAGGGATTTCAAAGGGTTGTAGCCTATTTCTGCACCAAATTGGTAGAGGTCACGAAATTGTTTGCCCTCGTATTTGGTGCGAAAATTATAGGCAGCAAAGGTTGTGGCATAAAGTTTTCCAAAAGACTTTGATGCGGCCAGTGTCGTCCAAAGGTTGAATTCGCCATCACCGGTTGGCAGGTTAATGCGGTCTTCAGGAAAAGCCATATTTGAGGCATAAGCATTAGCCCTTCCGGTGGGCAATTCCGGGGCTATGCTAATGGAGATGGGGAGCTCATTATTCGTCAAACGGTATTTGGCCTCCAGCCGAAGGTCGCCAAAGCCTGCAACCGTATTGGTGGTTTCAAAGCTATTGAGCCGTAGTAAGGGCGCCTGTAAAATAAATGTAAGGCGGTCGCGGAAACCATATTCAGCGTACAGGTTGAAGGAGGTTTGGCGAAAAGCACTTGTATTCAGTTCTTCGCCATCGGGGTTAAAATAGCGGTCAGCATTTAAATAGGAGCCATCCAATTTAACGAACCAGCCTTCCAGCGGGCGCGTCCAGCCACTCTGCCCAATGGCGAATATAGGCCACACAGCAAGTGCGATTAAGCCTGTTTTTTTCATCTTCTGAAGTATTTCGTTAAGAGAAAGTTTCGAAAGAAGCCTGCAGTCTATTACCCGGAAGTCTCCTGAATGGCCCGCAGAAAAGCATAAACTTTCTGCGGACCCAATCAGAAGATGATTTTGGTTCTACTGCAACTGCGCGTACCCAAAAGGTATGTTGGCAGAACCACACCAAAGGATGACGTGGGTAAATTTTACAGCGGCAGCTGGATCAAGTTTAAAGTAATTTTCGCCCGCTTTTGAAACCGGGCCAATCAGACGCAATTCCGGATTACCGTTACCAGGATCTGGTGTAAAAGTCATTGAAGTACTTAAGTAAACAGTAACTGTTCCCGTAGCGAAGTTGGTGCTGAAATCTGATCCAAACTTGAGAAACTGAACGCCGTCAGCATCTGTCCCCAGCTGGACTGCACCTTTTGAGCCAGTGCCATTTTGCTCCACAAAGGTCCCGTTTTTTGAGGGTGTAAATGCGCCACGGGGCTGAGTAGAATCTACAATAACCTCTACTTCTTTTTCACAGGCGGTGAAAACTGTCAGGGAGGTTAAAGTCAACAAAGCGAAAAAAAGAATGTGGGATTTCATATCCAATCAACTTTTGGTTGTGTGAAAAAATCAAATTTTCACAAAGATGAAATCCAGTTATCACGAAAGTATCACAAGGGAAAACGCTGCAGCGTAAACCGGAAAGTCGTCACGGTGTCGTTCGATTCTGCCCAAATTTTTTCACCGTGTAATTCCATTATTTTTTTTACGATGGTCAGCCCTAATCCAGTGCTGTCTTTTTTTCGGTTGGCTGATTTAAAATACCGGTCAAATACCCGGTTAAGATGCCCCGCAGGAATCGGATCGCCGCTGTTGCATACCTTTACCTGCAAACTGGAAGCATCTTCAAAGATGGTAAACTTGACGAAACCGCCTTCACATACGTAGCGCAGGGCATTGTCCATCAGATTTTGTAAAACCCGGTCTAACCAGCGCACATCTGCCATTGCCAGCGGAAGGTTTTCGGAGAATTCAGTTAACAATTTCACCTGCCTGGCCTCTGCCTGCAATTGGTATTTTTGAAGGATATCCTGTGCCATTTCAGCGATATTAAAAGGCTCCGGTTCAATTTGAATTTGCCCGGATTCCAATTTCGACAAATCGAACAGTTCCGCCACGAGGCGGTTGAGGCGATTGGCTTCTGAGAGTGCGACGTTTAGAAATTTTTCCTGCTCAGGTTGCGAAAGTTGGTTTTTTTTCAGGAGAACGGTCTCCAAATAACCAAGAATAGTGGCCATTGGCGTGCGGAGGTCGTGCGACAGATTAGCAATCATTTCTTTTCTGAAAGCGTCAAGTGTCATGATCTTTTCCAGGCTGAGGCTGAGTTGTTCATTGATTCTCTGATTTTCTATATTAGCCAGCTCAAGAGCCTCCTGTGTCTGGCGTTCTTTTCGCAGCATCGGATTTAATATTCGTACCAAAAGCGCCATAAAAAACAAACACACCGGTAAGCTGACCAACAAGTTGAAGATCACATTAGACCTGGCGTGCGCTAAAAATTCATCAAATTTTTGATCTACCTGTACCAGGGCGACCATCTCTCCTTTCTTATTACGCACGGCAGCAAAAGCCGACAACCAGGTGCCAAACTCGTCCTCATAACGCGGGATCATTGCACCTTCGGCATGTTTTTCCATCAACAGGGCGGGCGCGGAGTGATAAGGGTGCCTAAAGTAAGGTGTTTCGGCCGAAGTAACCCCAAAAAAGCAAGTGTTCGTGCTATCCAGTACGATGGTATAAATCGGCGTGTTAAGCATATTCGCCTCATAAATCCGCAACAGCAATTGATGGATTTGAAAGTAATCGCTATCCTGTTTCGAAGATTCTATGGCATCTTTTATCAGGTATTTTGACATTAACCGCTGATGTGCATCGCCATCTATTTGCATGGCAAGCGTGTAAGCGATGCCGTTCAGCCGCATCAAGCTGCCTTTTTCCGCTTCTGCCAGATCGTTGAAATAAGACCAGGTGAGAAAATACCCTGTCAGCATTGCGAAAGCGACAAGTACCGTAATCATAACCCATCTGAGGCGCGATTTTGCCGAGAGCTCCTTGCCTGCTTCGCCTTTTAATACCAATCCTTTCTTGCCTTCTGACATTTACAATGCTGCATTAAATTTATATCCAATTCCCCAGGCAGTCAAAATATAACTGGGCCGGGCCAGATCTTCTTCAATTTTGCCCCGAAGGCGGTTGATGTGTGCATTCACGGTATGCTCCAAACCTTCAAACTGTTCCCCCCAAACTTCATCCAATATCTCCAGTCTGGTAAAACTACGCCCGGGGTTTTTCATAAACAATTGTAACAGTTCGTATTCTTTTACCGTAAGGTCGATAATCCGGGAGCCTTTTTGAACCGTTTTCATTGCCATATCCATACACAGGTCGCCGCGTTCGATGCGGATTAATTTTTTTTCCATTTCCCAGCTTTCGAGGCGGGTCCGGCGAAGTATGGTCTTTACCCTGGCCAATAACTCTCCCGGACTGAATGGCTTGGTCAGGTAATCATCAGCACCCATTTCCAGCCCCGCTATTTTATCCTGTTCTTCCGACTTTGCGGTAAGCATCAATACCGGAATATACTGTTTTCGCAGGCGCAGTTGGCGGCAAATTTCCATGCCACTCACCCCGGGCAGCATTAGATCCAGGACCAGAAAATCGTATTTCCCGCTCATGGCTTCATCCAGTCCCTGCCATCCATGGTGCATGGTAAAAACCCGGGCAGGTAAATCCCTCAAATGGATGGTAATCAGTTCGGCGATGTTTGGATCATCTTCTATGACCAAGATGTTTAGCATACGTCAAAACTTTTGTTGAAAGAAAGCACCCCGATTCCGCTGTAAAATTGAAGCTCAATTATCACAAGAGTATCACAACATTTATCAGCTGAGGTTTAGCAGGAGCAGGTTAGCTCAATCGCAAAAGGCGCCCAATTTTGATTAAACGGGAACACAATCCCCTCCGTCAACAAAAGGTATACAAGAAGCACCTGTTAATTGTTTTTCTGGTACGATTATCACATGGCAGACAACCACTAGGAAAGTAAAAAACTGCAATACCCCCTGCCCCTATGAATACTAAACCTCAGAAGGATTGACGCCCCATTCCCGCTTGAACGCTTTTGAAAAAGAAAAAACGTCGGAAAAGCCACAATTGAGGGCAATTTCAGTAACGGTCTTCTTTTGGGTAACCAGTAAATCTCTGGCTTTCTCCAATTTCAGGCGGCGAAACCATTTCATGGGCGAACAACCGAATGCTTCGCGAAAACTGCGGTGAAAGTGATAAGGAGAAAGGCAAACCTGGCGGGCAATTTCATTGAGGCTTAACTCAGCGGCCCAGTGATCCTGCATGAATTCTCTGGCCTGCAGTACCCGGCGAAAAAGCTCCTCCCGGGTAGCGTACATGCGGGCGTTTACCTGTCCGATTTGGCGAAAAGCGTCCTGCTGCAAGGAAAACAAACTACCTGCGAGGCTGTAAAAAACATCGGGCGACAAGTTGCTCTCAGAGGCTTCAGCAGCTGCCATTTGCTGTGCGAGGTAAAGCATTTGCCTGGATAAGGCATTGGGCGATTTATAGATATGCTGAAAAAAATGAAATGGCTCGACCTTCGAATCAGGGGTGTCAAGCAGTTTTTTTTCATCCAGTTGCCGGTTTCTGAGGACATCCTGAATCAATTCACTGGTAAAATACACCGTAAATGCAGAAACACCGGGCTCACAGGGCAAACATTCCATTTCCAGTCCATTGTCAACTACGAGAAAACTGTTTTTCGGCACAATCAGATTCTGGTTATTGACACTGTAACGCAAAGTTTCGTTCAGACAAAATTTTATCGAATACGGGGAGTTGAACTTCATGTACCGTACGACGTCAGATGCAAAAAACAAACTGTCTGTCTCGTGTGGCGTATGGCTTTCCGAATAGATGGGCGTAGCCCAGGTAATGATTTTACTCATGTTGCGCTGTCGGGTTGTTCTATATCTGTCAAGGACATCAAAAAAAGCTTTGCGTTACAGGAAAAACCGTTTTTTATCAACAATATGAGGTAAAAGAACACCCCATCGTGTAAAATTGCATCCACAACGACAGCATTTTCGAAAATTTGAAAAACAGGATCAGGCTGGCGGCAGTGTATTAGCCTTTTCCCATCAGCGCGATGTCTTTGAATAGCATCATTTTCCCGCCTCAATCTGTTTCAGCATGTTTTTTGCATTTGCGCCTACACTGCCATTCGGGTCCAGCTCGATGGCTTTGTTATAGCATTCGATGGCTTTATCTTTTTGTTTTGTTTTCCAGCAAGCCTCTCCAAGGCTATCCCAGGCGTTGGCCGAATCGGGAAACAGTTTGGTATTGAGTTGAAAAACATAAAGCGCCGGTTCGAGCTGGCCCTGATTCATCAGTCTGTAGCCCGTATCATTGATTTTTTTTTCTAAGTTAACATATCGGTATTTGGGATCTTTGATCATTTTCATCGCCGTGGCTTCCAGTTCTTCAAACTTTTTAGCAAGGAACAAATCCTGTAACACCAGCATCGGGTCAACCGCTGCATCTCCTGCCGTCACTTTCAGCGCAGCTTCCAAAATCGGATCGTGATTCGTGCGGTAGTCTTCGAAACTCATTTCCACAGCAATATTCGGCGCCAGCCAGTCGTCATTTTCCCATTGTGGCTTGTCCTGCCACCAGGCAAAAGACAGGAATACCGGAATTTTGGATTTTGGCAATTCGACCCGGTTGTTGTCGCCGTAGAAGTTGATGTTTTCACTCGTGGGCTCTCCGACAAATACGGCATTGGTGTAGGTGTGTAATTCGTTTACCAGGTTTTGGCACGCAGAAAATGTGCGTCGTCCAAGAATTACGACAAATTTGCCGGGCTGGTTGATTTTATGACACCGGATGACGCCCGTTACAATGGGCTTGTTTTTGTAATTGTTCCCACCGCCGTTGAGGCGCACATCCAACACCAGTCGCTCGACATCATTCTTTTCAATGAATGCAAAAACCCGGTCGTAAAAAGCAGGAATGGCCTCTGCAGGGTCATCCTGAATCTGGCTGTGGCGCACGTATACGGTTTTCTGCTCCGGCAGGTATTCAAAATAGTAGATCTTATCCAGATTTTTAAGGTAGTACGGTGTTTGAGACTGGTCGCGGGCGCTTAGCCACTCGCCACCCTGCTGCGCCAGGCTGTATTTTCGGGGAAACCGGAAAGCTTCTACTGCCGGTATGGTTTGCTCGAAGGTTTTGCCTGCTTTTTCAAGGGTCAGCGTAAGGACACTTTTCAGGGATTTGGTAATCTTTTGGGCATGCAGGGCTTCGGGTACCAGTAAAAAATCCAATCCGTAAGCCTTAAAAAACTGATCGTTTTCAGCAGATATCAGTGGGCGGACGGCCATCAGTGCCTCTTCAACAGGAATGCCCTCAACTTTGAGCAATCTGGCGCCCAGAATTTTTTCATAGTCCTTACGCGCCCCCTCAATAAAAATACCGTCTTTAAACCAATACAGGTTGATGGGCAATATATGGTGTTTCACCGGCGCTGCAGACCAGTCTATATCGGTATGTCCGTATTGAAAAGAAGAAACAATGCGCCCCAGACCAGCGACAATTTCGTGTTCCTGAAGCGACGGAATTTCCGAGTAAAGTTTTTCCACACCGGCATCCCAGTCTTTTGCCGTAATTTTTTTGAAAAGAAAAGGATAATCCTGATGCACAGTCTGTTGCAGGAAACGAAGATCCGACTGCCAATCGGTTGCAGTAAGCCCGGATTGGCACATGCCGCTGGCAAACAGTACAAGGCCAAGGGCCAATAGAGTAGCTTTTTTCATAAATCCTTGTTTTTTAGTATAGAAGGATTAATCCGCAAAAGGTTGCATAGCCGTCTGGCCAGGCCTCTCCCCTGCGGAAAAAGAAAATGCTGCAATTTGTACCAGAAAGAACCAGTACAGTTTGTTCGTTCTTGCTAAATATGTCTGAGTATTCGCTGCTCGTCGTTGACAAACAGCGAATACTCAGACATCCAACCAAATGGACAGAAAAGGGAAGGCTACTATTCCTTATCTCCAATCCACCATCTCAGGCCGATATATCCCCGTGCGCCCATCGTTGGCGCATATACCTGAGTGGCGTCAAAGAAAGGTCCAAAAGGATCCTGCCAGGCAATGATGGGTTGGTGTTGCCTGTAATTGGTCAGATTTTCGCCGCCTGCATAGATTTCCAGTTTTGCAAAACGGTAGGTTGCCTGAAAATTGGCCAGTACATAATCAGGAGCCATGTCACTGCCGTGATTGTGGTATTCGGCGGGCAGGTGTGCATCATCAAGCAGACGCTGCGTCCCGGTCCATTGTGCCTGAGCACTGAACATCCATTTTTTGCCTGGCGTTTCGTAGTCGGCAGTGAGCAGGGCACGATGCCGCGGCGTCAATGGCCGCTCCAGCAAACCATCATCCGTAAATGTCGTGCGCACATCGTTGAATTTATAAGCTGCTTTTACATTCAAACCTTTCAATACTTCCCAGGTCAGGGAGACCAGTGCGCTGTTGGAATAAGAGCGACCGCGCAGGTTGTAGAAATAAAGAAAACGGTAATCCTGATCCATGTCTACCACCACCTGGTTCACAAAATCGGTCCGGTATAAGTCGGCCACAAAACTGTAAGGGCGATCAGCCCATTTGCCATTGTGTGTCAGGTTGACGCCATAATTCCAGGCGTCCTCCATCTCCAGGTTTTCCAGAACCCGCACCGTCCGGCTGCTGGCAAGCATGCTCACATTTTCGGAGATGATGTTGGCCGTGCGATAGCCACGCCCTGCCGAGGCGCGCAGAATGGTATTTTCGTCAAAATTATACCGCAGGTTGGCCCTCGGTGTCAACAAAAGACCATGCATGTTGTGGTGGTCGAGGCGCAGACCGAGAATGGCGCCGAAACCGCGTACTTTTTCAGGCTGGCCATTAAAAGTATATTCCGCAAAAGCCCCCGGAACAATCTCCGTACGGTCAAAAGAGAGCAGGTCTAAACTTTCCCGGTACTGATCGTACTGGAATTGCAGCCCATAATTCATCTGGTGATCGGTCGTACCGAGAATGGTGGCGTAGAGGACATTGGCAAAAAAACTGAGTTGCTCGCCATCGTGGAGCCGGTTGCCGTAATAGCTGTCGCTGCGGTGCCAGGTAGCGCTGAACATAGAGCCTAAAGAACGGTAGGGTTCTTTAAATCCTTTGTACCCCAGTTTACCCCAGGCTTCTACGCGGTCAGCATTTTGGCCAACGCGATACAGTGGATTGCCATTTTCAGCGAGGTTGCTCATTTGACCGCTTTCGCGGCGATCCACAATCCCCTGAACATTAAACTGGCCACATATAATTTCACCTTCATAAAACAGGCGATATAAGCCATTCAGCTGTTTTTTTTGCGGCATGTCCATGAAGGTGTCCTCAACGTGATCAAACTCAGCGTCCTGCACGCTGCCATGAAGCAACAAGCCGGTGCTCCATTTCTCTGAAAATTTGTGGTTGAGGTGTACGTTGGTCTCGTAGCGCCCTGCGTTGGAAGCGAAGAGATTGACAAACAGAGGCTTATCCCGATAGGGTTTCACCAATTCGGTATTGATCTGTCCGGTAATCGATTGAAATCCGTTGCGCACCGTACTGGCGCCCTTCGATATTTGTATGCCTTCCAGCCAGGTACCCGGAATGTATTCAAGTGCAAAAGGCATGGCGAGCCCATAATAAGTGGGGCGGTTTTCGAGCAAAAGCTGGGTGTAAATTCCCCGCAAACCCAACATCTGAATCTCGCGGGCGCCAGTGACGGCATCGCTGTAGGAAACGTCTACGGAAGCATTGGTTTCGAAACTCTCAGCCAGGTTGCAACAGGGAGCTTTCTTTAGTTCTTTACTGGTAATGCTTTCCACATTCAGGGTACTGAGCGTAGAAACGTAGCTGTCGTGCATCTTTGCAGCAATTTCCACGGCGATCAGATCCACGATTCCGCTGACCTCAATGAGGACATTGTCTTCGTCCGGTTCAATGGGAACGCTGACGGGAGCATACCCAACATAGCTGATGATGAGGTTAGCCGGGGTATTCTTTTTTTCGATGCTGAACCGGCCTTCCATATCGGCCACAACCCCAACATCGCTGCCTTCCCATTGCACCGTAGCCGCGGCGAGACTTTCGCCTTTTTCATTGACAACGACGCCAGAAAGTAAATGGTGCTGATGTTCATTTTGTGCATAAATCTGGCCGATGCAGCAAATGGATATAAATAGAATGAGTTTGAACAATCGCATGATTATGACTAGTTTTCAATTACATTGGATGTTAACTTCCTGCAAACCAGCAGAAAATAAAAACCCGGTAATTAACTGGAAATGAAGAAAAATGAAGACGGGCAGAACCTTAATACAAAGTCCTGCATGGTTTGTAAAACAAACCAAAAATACAATCAGACGACTAACACCGATAACTTTTCAGAAATCGGCGTAATTCCATTCCGGCTCTGGCCAGAGGGAAGTGCTGTTTTTGCCAATGGTTATTATTTTCAACCACGGCTGCAATCGCCAATGTAAATTGAAAAGGAGAGGGCGCTAAAGCGGGGCAAAAAAGCGTGGAATTATAAGGTGTTATGACAGGTAAATAAGGTGTATTCAGTTTAGCAAAACGCAGGCCGCGTTTCGAACAATCGTGCTGGTGTTGCTGCGCTTTAGCATCGTTCGCTACGGTGACTTTAGAACATGCGCTGTTTTTAGTACAACAGGTTGTTTCTTGCTGTTTTTCTGTCTTTTCGCAATCGTCCGGAATAAAAAAGAGGGAAATCTGAGTTTCGCTCTTACACAGACAATACAAGGTGTGCAGGCTGAACCCACTGGTAGACAGCAGAAGGCTGGGCAAACATAGCCAGAGGGTAATATGACGGTAATACCGTTTCACGGCACAAAAATAAGTCGAAAATTTCAATTGCTCAAGGAGGGTTATGATGAAAACCTTAGTTTTGGGGCAATCTTTGTCCATTCATCAAAAAACCCGCCCTGTATGAAGATTGTCCGTGCACATTGCTGGAAAGAAAATCTGGAGTTAACCAAGCCCTATACCATCGCCTATACCACGGTGGATGCAGTGGAAAATATTTTTGTCGTTCTTGAACTGGAAGATGGAACGTACGGCCTCGGCGCCGGCTCCCCTTCCGATTTTGTTACCGGAGAAGACCTGCTGGAGAGTTTTACAGCATTGAATACCCATCTGGAGGCTCTGCTGCTTGGAGCAGATATTCGGCAATACACCAGCATCCTGCGTCGTATACGGGAAGTATTGGCGCCTTATCCGGCTTCCCGTGCAGCGATTGACATTGCTTTGTACGATGCTTTCACCAAAATGCTCGGTGTGCCGCTGGTGGATTTTCTCGGCAAAGCGCACGAGGGGCTGCCTACCTCTATCACCATCGGCATTAAATCATTGGAAGCTACACTGGAAGAAGCGGCAGAAGACGTGAAACTCGGCTTCCGGATCATCAAACTGAAAACCGGTCTGGCTGTAGAAAAAGACATCGAAGTATTTTGCAGGCTGCGTGAAACCGTGGGCAAAAACATCAAAATCCGGGTTGACGCCAACCAGGGGTACACCCCTTCAGACTTACTCCGCTTTGTTGAAGGCACCAAAGATGCCGGGGTTGAATTCATAGAACAACCCTTTCATGCTGGCAATCAGGCCTGGATGTTGCAATTACCGGAGTCGGTTCGACAGCTCTGTGCCGCCGATGAAGACCTGCACAACCCTGCCGATGCCATGCGCATGGCCATTCCGCCACACCCGTTTGGCATTTACAACATCAAGTTGATGAAATGCGGCGGTGTAAATGAATCCATGCATATCGCAGAAGCAGCCAACCGCTTTGGCATCAACCTCATGTGGGGCTGCATGGACGAAAGCATCATCAGCATCAGTGCAGCTTTACATGCGGCCATGGCCAGCCCTGCCACACGATACCTCGACCTCGATGGCAGTTTCGACCTGGCCAGAGACATCGTCAGCGGTGGTTTCCTGCTGAAAGACGGCAGCTTGTATCCAAACGGCCAACCCGGACTGGGTGTCGTGCGTTTGTAATGGCATCACAGATCATTAAATATTCAAAACATTGTCATGTTTGAAAAAATTACTGAATCGCCCTCCCCTTACCGGCACTTAGAAAAAATGTCAGTGCGGGAATTACTCGAAAACATGAACCGGGAAGACCAGCGCGTGCCGATTGCCATTGCAAAGGCCATTCCACAAATAGAGCCGCTGGTAAAGGTGATTTCCGAAAAGATGAAAGCCGGAGGACGCCTTTTTTACTTTGGCGCAGGCACGAGCGGCCGCCTCGGCATATTGGATGCCTCTGAATGCCCGCCAACCTTTGGCGTGCCGGAAGGCTGGGTCGTAGGCATCATCGCCGGCGGTGAAACAGCCATCCGAAAAGCCGTGGAGTTTGCGGAGGATGATACGGAACAAGCCTGGCAGGATCTCAGCGCCCATTTTGTGGATACACAGGATGTTGTCATCGGCATAGCCGCTTCGGGAACAACGCCTTATGTGGTTCAAGGATTGGCAGATTGCAGGGCAAGGGGTATTGTTACCGGTTGTATCACCTGCAATCCCGGAGCTCCCGTATGCGATCACGCAGACTATCCGATCGAAGTGGCGGCCGGCCCGGAATTTGTAACCGGCAGCACCCGCCTGAAATCGGGGACTGTACAAAAATTAGTCCTGAACATGATCAGTACTTCGGTCATGATTCAGCTGGGGCGCGTGGTTGACAATAAAATGGTGGACATGCAATTGAGCAATCAAAAACTGATTGAACGCGGTACCCACATGCTGATGCAGGCTCTGAATCTGAATTTTGAAGATGCAACGCACTTACTGGCAGAACACGGCAGTGTGCGCAAAGCTATTTTATCGTACACGAACAACTCCTGAAAAGCATGACAGAACGTACTTTTTTGATCGTAGACAGCGGCGGCACCAAAGCAGCATGGGCGCTCGCAAAGCAGGGCCGTGTAATTTGGGAAAAAAGAACCCCCGGATTGCCCCCCTCCTTTTTGAGCGACGCAGAAGTCATTGGCCTGGCCTCATCTGTTGCCGATTATCTGGAGCTTGTTCCGGATGGCATTTATTTTTATGGAACAGGCTGCCGGGAAGTTCATGCCAGCGAACGCATGAAAAAACTGCTGCGACGGGTGTTTCCAAAAATAAATATCGAAGTGCAAACCGATATTCTCGGGGCTGCACGCGCACTTTGCGGTCGGGAAGCAGGCATTGCCTGTATTTTGGGAACAGGTTCCAATGCCTGCTATTGCGACAAAGGAGAAATTGTTCAAAACATTGGCGGACTGGGATTTATTCTGGGAGATGAAGGCAGCGGCGCCGTACTTGGGAAAACCCTGATTGCAGCTTATCTGAACGACGAACTTCCGGAAGAACTTCACGCCGCTCTGGAAACAGCACATCAGTTAAAGCGCGATGACATCATTGACGCCGTTTACCGCAAACCTGCCGCTAATCGTTACCTGGCTGAATTTGCGCCGTTTGTGCGCCAGTGGCTGGAACATCCTTACATGAACAACATGGCGGCACAGCAATTCCGGGCATTTTTTGAAAAGAGTGTGCTGAAGTTTTCCGGAGACAAAACCATTCCGGTACATTTCACAGGTTCTGTGGCCTGTCATTTTGAAGAAATTATTCGCAAAACAGCTGCAGAGATGGGGTTGCAAACCGGTACTTTTTTGACCGATCCGATCGAGGGGCTTGCTGTTTTTCACCAATAACCCGCATTCTTTTCTTTAATTTTGCAAAAAAGAGCGCACTTTGGAATATTTATCCCAACACATAGAAAGTTTGATTTTTGCGGCCGAACAACCCATCTCTCTGGAAGAAATCGGAAGCAGTCTGGAAGAGGTTTTCGGCTTGTCTTTCAACGCGGAAGACCTATTGGCAGCCATTGCACAACTCAGGCAACGTTATAGCGGGGATGACTTTGCTTTTGAAATTATGGAAATTGCCGGAGGCTACCAGTTTTTAACAAAACCGGCCTACCACCGTAGTGTTGGCGCCTATCTGAAGCAAACCATGAAAAAACGCCTGTCGCAGGCAGCACTCGAAACCCTGTCTATCATTGCTTACAAACAGCCGGTTTCCAAAAGTGAACTCGAACGCATCCGTGGCGTTAACTGCGACTATGCCATGCAAAAGCTGTTGGAAAAAGAGCTGGTGACGATCACCGGACGAAGCGACGGCCCGGGCAAACCGCTGCTCTATGGTACCAGTCCAAAATTTATGGACTATTTCGGACTGCGCAGCATTCAGGACCTGCCCCGCCCAAAAGAATTCAAAGATCCGGATGAAAACAGCATTGGCGAACAAGCGCCAATTGAGGAAGAAACTGAAAATTGACCCTCCTGTCTTTCCTAATACCTAATTAAGCATCTCCCATGAACGAACGGACAACACTTAAAGCTTCCATTGGCAAAACGCCATACACCACCACCCTTGAAACGGTCAACCACGTCCTGATCGGGGATGAAAGCATAGAAGATGGCGGCCAGGATGCCGGCCCTTCCCCAAGTGAATTTATTCTGGCCGGACTGGCAACCTGCACCGCAGCCACTTTGCGCATGTATGCCGACCGCAAAGGGTTTGCGCTGGAACAGATTCATCTGGAGCTGGAAATGTGGACAGAAAAAACAGCTGAAGGCCAGGTGACTCATATTGAACGACAAATCCGGCTCGAGGGAAACCTTTCTGAAGAGGAGCAGCAAAGAATGCTGGTCATCGCCGGCAAGTGTCCGATCCATCGCCTGCTGACCAATACGGTGGAGATTAACAGCAAATTATTGGCCTGAAATGGAAGAAGCCGGCCCTTGGGACCAGCTTCTTCCGGCAGATACCGTACATCTGCCTGTTTAAAAGTCAGGTAAGCACACTCATGGCGGCTTAGGATTGGAGTCCTGCGATAATCGGCCCATGCCGCTACCTTCCCGTTTCGGATTACTGTTCATGTTCATGGATATGGAATTAAAAAACTTAAAATAGGATTATGTGCCAGTAAAATTAATCATAATTTTTATTTGCCATATACCCGGTGAGGGAAAATTTTGGAAGGGTGGTATTCAGGCGCCAATTGATACCTGTGGCTTAGCATTCGGAAAGGTGTGACAGGCAACTTTTAGGCGCTGATAACGTACTTTATCAGTAGTGTCCAACATTTTTTTGTTAAAACACGTTGATTTAGTTGCCATCATGTGTACTATCATCGTATTTTTATAAATCATTCCAGCGACAATTTGCCAGACTTGATGGTCTGAAAGGGAATTAAGAAAACAATCGGAAGCATGTTCATCCTGAAAAAGCGCAATAAAGCCGGGCGCAAAGGGGGAGTTGAAGAGTGCCTGCAACGCATTGAGTTGGAGGCTAACGACGATTTGCGCATGGTGCTGGAGTTTGGGCCCCAGCATTTTACGACGCATGAATTGCATGGCATGCTTCGGAAACTAAACGAGCAGGCTCGCTATATTTTACGCCTGCGCGACCGTCTGTTGCCAAGTATTCTGCTGTTGTTTATTGTTCCGGCTGTGGTTCTTTTCAGAACAATGCAGTGGAAATCCCTTCTTTATGGCCTGTTTTTTGGCATCCCTATGACGCTGCTGTTGCTTATTGGCGCGGCCATTTACCTTTCCAGAAAGTATCCTACCCTCAAAGACGCGCCATATCTGGACAAAATGATCCACCAGGAATTGGAGCGGCGGCGAAAAGATGCGTCAATTTTTTAATTGGATTAAACTTCCATTTCATCATCAAGAAACGGCCGCTTACTGGAAAATGGTCACAACAATTGGGCTGGAAAAAAGCATTTATCTGAATACCTTGAATTGCTTTATCCAACTAAGCGATATTTATAGGAATACCCAAAATTTGGCAACGCCACAGTTCAAACTGGATTTATAGGGCATCCTTCACCGGAATGCGTGTAGTCGTATACAGCAGACTAAGTTTGATCTCAACGAATTTATCGGGATTTGCAAATATTATGACGCATGGAATCCGGTAAACAGTGTCTTACCAATGGTTCACCTTGCCAAATTGCGCCGGGTCAAAATGGCCAGCTTTTATAGGAACATTGGGTTTCACTTCGTTGTAATATTCCATCTGAAATAGCTTATCGTCAAAATAAAAAGCAATTTTGGTTTCTGTCCATCCTTTCCCCGTTCGAATGTGGTTTTCAAAAATGGCTTCTTCTTTGCGGCCGTTTTCGTGTTTGATCATGCGCAACAGGATGAGCCGGTCTTTTTCTATCCACAATTGATTGGATGTTTCATCTCCCGGCATGGCGCCGATGACGTAGACTGTTTTGCCCTTCCAACTCGTTTTATAGCCTTTTTTAAGGTCGAACCCAAATTCGCCAAACAGGGTTTTTACCTTTTCAATGGGCTGGAAATACATGCCGCCCAGCAGAAAAATCAGGTCGTTCGCCCGTTGTTCTTTTTTGACAAGGCTGCCTTTTCGAAAAGTAAACACCGAATCCCCTAAAAACATTGTGGCATTGCCCTCGGCGGGGTCGCCAAAATCAATGCGAAACTGCCCGGGGTAGGCAATGGTTTCGTACCAGGTACTGGTTTTAGTCAGGCTGTCATTTTGATAATTTTCGGTACGCTGCACAAAAGTCAGCGTGTTGCACCATTTTCCGGTATACCTGCGGTGCATCTTTTCCACCGTTTTTTCACCGCTCTGGGCATTCAGAGATGAAAAAACACAAAGGGCAAAAAGCAGGATGGGCAAACGATGGCGCATAGCGAATGGTTTTTGTCAGTGAAAAGAAGTAAAGTAAATCCAATAGCCGCATTCTTACAATCCCTTCAAATGAGGGATTTTTTAGTCCTTTGCTACCTCAATCTTGTATTTTTTCCCTTTCATTTTTTCTGACTGAATGGCTTTAAACAAGCTTTTGACAACGTCTTTTTTCACCGCGGCAAAGGACATAAAATCCATTACTTCAATTTTCCCGATGTCGTCTTTTTGCAAGTTGCCTTTCTTTGAAAAAAAGCCGACAATGTCAATTTTACTGAGTTTGTCTTTTTTTCCCCCGCTGATGTACAGTGTTATCCAGGGGGATGGCTTTGGCAAATGAAGGGCCGGGGGGAGTTCAAAGACTGGCGGGAGTTCAGTAAGATAAGCCGGAATCGGCTCGCCTTCCTGCGTGATCAGGTAGGCCGTTCCTTCCGAATTCATCCGGGCAGTCCGGCCATTGCGGTGCAGCAAATCCTGGTGCTTAAAAGGAAGCTCATAATGGATGACATTTTTGACTTCCGGAATGTCCAGTCCCCTTGCTGCCAGATCAGAGGCCACCAGAAAGAGGATGCTGCCATTCCGGAAACGGACCAAAATTTTCTCCCGGTCGGGCTGTTCCAGGCCGCCGTGAAATACCTCGCTGGGAATGCCCATTTTGGCCAAAAAGTCCCGGACCACTTCAGTCGTATCGCGTTGATTACAGAAAATCAGGGTAGGCTCGTCGCCCAAAAAACAGAGCAAATTAAAAAGGGTACGCTCTTTTTCTTTGGCGGGTGCAATGATCCTTTTTATTTCCAGCCCATCGGTGGTTTTTTCGGTTTCTTTGTAAAAATCGAGTATTTCCGGATCGGTAATGCCTGTAAAAGCAGGGATGTTTGGTTTATTGGTTGCCGACACCAGCACGCGTCTTTCCAGAAAACGCAGCTTTTTGATGATCTCTGTCATCTGCTCCTGAAAGCCCATCGACAGGGATTTGTCGAATTCGTCAAGCACGAGCATTTTGATCCCTTTTAAAGCGAAAGTTTTCCGGTGCATGTGTTCAGAAATCCTGCCGGGTGTGCCAATCAACAGCGCTGGGGGCTGACTCAAATTCTGTATTTCGGTTTGCATGGGGTGGCCACCGTAACAGGTATTGACCTTGAAGCCGGTCGACATTTTCTGCCACACCCGCTCAATTTGTATGGCCAATTCCCGGGTAGGCGTCAGGATCAGGCATTGTACGCCCGGCTTATCTGGTTTCAGGCGACTCAGGATGGGCAACAAAAATGCCAGGGTTTTTCCGGAACCCGTTGGCGCCAGTAAGATGACGTTGGGATGGTTTTGAATGGCGGGCAGGGCGGTTTCCTGCATGGCATTTAAAGCCGGTATGTCTAAATTCAACAGCGTTTGACCTATTTCCATCCGGTAAAGGTAGGATGATTTTTTGGGCTACAAACCTGATTCTGTCCGGGTCAGGCCAAACAGCATCACATCCATGTAATCGCCGCCACCCTTGCGCATTTCCGAGCGCAGGTCGCCTTCGCGTCGAAACCCGCATTTGCGCGCAATCCGGTGCAGGTCGTAATTTTCCATGGAGGTGCGCAGCGATAGTTTTTCAATAAACAGTTGGGTGAAAGCAAACCGGATGACTGCCTGCAGGGCTTCTGTCATCATGCCTTTGCCTTTAAAGTTCTGATCCAGAAAAAAGCTCAAATCTGCCTTCGGCAAATTCCAGTCGATGCCGGTCAGTTGGATCAACCCGATAAGTTGCGCGCTGCGATTCTCCCAAATACCAAAACAGTATTCCTTTTGGAGCAACCAGGCTGCCATTTTTTCGCGCACAAACTGCTCGGCGGTCTCTT
This sequence comes from uncultured Saprospiraceae bacterium, assembly GCA_937926205.1. GTDB lineage: Bacteria > Bacteroidota > Bacteroidia > Chitinophagales > Saprospiraceae > JABWAJ01. The sequence goes on along the minus strand of CALEYL010000025.1, from coordinate 10,938 downwards.
TATCCGGCGCCGCGTGCAGCACCTGGGAAAAATAATCAGAAAGATAAAGATGGTTGTTGTCAATCAGTTCGTAAAGGGGTTCGCCATCGCCTTCACGAAAGCGGCGCACTACTGCTCTTGCAGTTAACAAGGCTGTTTCTGCCTTAAAAAGTTCGTGTTGCATAAATTGCTTATAGATCCAAGGCTCAAGATACAGATTCAGGGCCACAGTCACCCCCTGCTATGCAAGATAGAGAATATGAGTGAAAAATAAAAAGCGCTTTGGGTACAGAAATTAATTCATGCCCGCCAGCTTGCACGATTCGCAAATCTTAGCGCTATTTTTGCATGGTTTCCCTTAAATAGCCGTTAATTTATTTGAAAATAGTCACACCCTTATGTCAAAATACCATTGTGCCATACTGGCACTCATGCTTTATTCAACTATGTCTGCACAAGATAGCATCCGGTATTATAGCCTGGAAAACGCCATAAACCTGTCGAAGCGCCTGCTCGAAGAAGTCAGAAAAACCAGCAAAGTTGCCGGATTCACCGTCGGTGTGTCTAAACCGGAGGAAGTGCTCTGGGAATCATCATTCGGATACGCCAACCTTGAAAAGCGCACTCCGATGAACTTATCGATGAAGTTCCGCATCGCCAGTTTATCCAAAATATTATCCGCATCCTGTCTGGCGCGTTTGTACCAGAATGGCTGTATTGATCTGGATGCGCCCATAACCAGGTACCTGCCGGAGCTACCGCTGGTCTATTCAGGCATTACAGCCCGGCAGTTGGCCGGACATACCTCCGGGGTGCGGCATTATGTGGAGACTGATTTTTCAAGATCATTGATTGATTTTAAAAACTTCCCGACAATAAAAGATGCCCTGCCGCTTTTCATCAACGACCCGCTCTCCTTTGCTCCGGGCACAAAATTTCAGTACAGTACCTTCGGCTTCACCCTGCTGAGCGCTGTCATGGAGGCAGCCAGCGGCGAAAATTTTCTTACCCTGATGCAGAAAGAGGTCTTTACGCCGCTGGGCATGTACAATACCATTCCCAACCACCCCGACAGCACCATTACCAACATGACCCTGACTTATCAAATCAATAAAAAAGGCGTCCTGGAACCGGTAAAAAACAGCCGTCCTTCCTACAAATGGGCTGGCGGCGGCTATTTATCTACGGTTCCTGACCTGCTGGAATTTGGTCGGGTTCATTTGCGCCCGCCAGGCGTATTTTATACCAAACAAGGCAAAACGGCCCTGTTTACCCCTCTGGTTGCACTGGATGGCAACTGGATGCCTGCTGGTTTGGGCTGGTTTCTTTCGAAGGACATTCGCGGCCGCCGCCACGACTTTCACAGCGGCAGCCAGACAGGGGCCCGGGCGATGCTTGCGCTTTACCCGGATCAGGAACTCATCGTAGCCATGTTGTCGAATACCGGAAATACGCCGGTCCACATCGAAACGATAACCATGGCCTTAGCCGATTACTTTGATGAAACCCAGGCTTATATCGCCTTGCCCGATTCCGTACTGGGCGATTACCACTTCGAAGCCTGTGAAGGTTCTGATACAGTCCATGAAGGTATTTTGCACTTCAACAGGCTAGAAAACGGCGAAGTTACCGGCTATTATGCTGCGGATAAGAATGCACCCAAAGTCCGGCTTCCCATGCCCAATGTCCTCTTCAATGGCGTTACGGTGAAGGCCTATGTCGTTGCACCGGAGGGCATTATTTTTGTAGATGCAGACGCGCCTGTGAATGGCCATTTGAAGTACGCAAAAATGACATTTTTTCAGGGTGGAGGGCCCCGGACTTTGACGCTTACACTTACGCCTACGCCGTCGATTGTGCCGTAAGCAGTGGCCGATAATGGGCTTCAGCGTCCAGAAACGGACAGCTCAAACTTTGTTTGTTTCTAATTTATCAATTTCATCATCATAACCCTTTCCGCCAACCCCTTTATTTTTTTCTGAACCTCTCCGGTTTTGGCATTGGCGCTGCCTTTGCGTATACAGCCATACTGTATGGTTGGCATGGTAATCCTGTTTGCCTCTTCTGTCATTTTGTGCTCTAAAAATAAGCGCTGAACCCAAACTGCCAGCCTGCCGTCCGTACCGGTGGGTTGCCCAGCAGATCACGCTGCCAATGGTAGCGGTAATTCAGGCGCAGGACGGTTTGTGCACCGGGACGAAAACTAAGCCCGGGTACAATGGCTTTAAAATCATCGGCGATGTTCCCGCCCGTTTCGCGGAAGGCGCCTGCATTCCAGTCTACGTATTCGAGTCGGCAAACTAAACTGATCACTGATTTCTCCCAATTCAGTACCTTCCTTTGCAGCACCGGCTGCACAATATCCAAAAAACCACCAGACTGGCGCCTGCCAAACTGTTGAGTGAATGTTTCCGGAACATCAACGCGAACCCAGGCCCATTCTCCGGTAATTTTGGTACCAATGCGCGGTATGGTCGCATTCCAGTCCACAGCCCAGGTATCTACACGGCGTTTTTCATCCAGTACCAGCCCGTCTTCCTGAAATTTATTAAAAATGCCCCCCATGTAGGACAGGCCAATTTCACCGATGTCCAGTTGCCGGATGCTCAATTTAAGCGTAGTCATGGGTTGTCCGTTGAAGCTTTCTTCAAAACGCTCTGTGTTGGCTTTGGTAGCAGGCAGAAAAGTCCGGTTTTCAGCATTATCGATGATGCTGTTGTCGAAACCGTTACTCAGATATGCTTCATAACCCAGCGTCCAGTCGCCGGAAAAAAATTTGCCGTACAGGCCAAACCCTGCATTTGACCAGGTTGCAGGCAACATTTGAGTGGCAGAAACCGGACGCGAAATGAAATCCCATTTCGGGCCGTCGTGATTTTGATTAAATGCGCCGATGGGGTTCATGATGATGCCGCCGCGCAGGTTGAAAGCAGGGTGAAATTGAAGGTCCAGGGCAGCAAACTCGATGTTGATTTCGCGTCCGCCTTCTTCAAATTCAATTTCAGTCATGAATTTGATTTGCCGGGCAATCGTTGAAGCCATGAATATGGTCAGTCGCGGAAATTGAAAAGAAAGTCCCTCTGACACCCCGTCTTCCGAAAACCAGGCGGTATTACCTTCCACATAGCCGCCTATTGCAAGCGGCGTTTTGCCTAATTTCAGGAAAGGGCGATCAAGTACGGCATCCATGTTCAGTTTCCCTGGTACAGAATCCTTTTCAGGCATAATGCGTTGTAACCATCCTGTTTCTGATTGCGCTGCAGCCTGCTGAAGTCCGACCAGCAGCAGTAAAGCTGATAATATGGGTCTAAGCGACCAAAATATAGACATTGGTTTCATCCTGTGTGGTTTTAAAATTCCTGAGCGCCTCTTCTGCCGGGCCGCTGAGTACAGCGCCCTCGTTGGAAAATTCGCTGCCGTGGCAAGGACAGATGTAACGGGATCCCTGCACTTCCACTTCACAATCTTCGTGGGTGCAACGCATCAGGCAGGCGATGTATTCATCTCCTTTTTTGTACAAACAGACCGGAAAAACAGCGCCTTTGGGCTTGAGTAAAACATAGCTGCGCGTATGCATTTCTCCTTTTTTCTGGTACTGAAATTCCGTTTTCTTTACAATGAGTGTGTTCTTATCTACAGTTGCCTCAGCAAACTGAGAAGCCGCGACACATCCTTCGCCCAACACAACCGCCAGGCAAATTCCCAAACCGGCCTGGCTGCCGGAAACGATAAAATCTCTTCTGTCCATTTTTTACAAGGTTAAAGGTTAAAGTAGAGCGTAGATAGCTTGCCCCGAGATATCGGGGGTAGAAAGTAGAAGGACTACCTAACAACCATTTGTCTGGCTGTGAAGATAAAAACTGCTTTAGTCCATAACCTCATAGTGATTCCAAAAAAACAAGGAGTTGCTGCTTTTCCTGATTGTTCAATGCCTTATATGCTTCCTTGCTTGAGTTGCCTTCCCCTCCGTGCAGCAAAATAGCCGCTTCAATTCCGGATGCGCGGCCATCGTGCATCAGGAAGTACTGCCCGCCCTGTGCGTCTTTTGACAACCCCAATCCCCATAAAGGCGGGGTCCGCCATTCTGCGGTTTTGGCAGAGCCTTCTGTGTATCCGTCATCCAGATCCGGGCCCATGTCGTGCAGCAGCAGGTCTGTATAAGGAGAAAATTCGCGGTAAGCCAATACACTGATGGGTGAAGGGCCCGAATTAAGCGTCGGAACATGGCATTTTGCGCAGCCAATTTGCTCAAACAGGGTTCTGCCCGCACTGACTTCCATGGCATGCTCATTTCGCCGGACAGGGGCTTTAAGCGTGCGCAGGTAAAATACAAGGTCATGAATGGTCTGGTTGCTGACTTCCGGGTCCATTTCCAGGCCGGTGTAAGGGTCGAAGGGTTCGTAAAAAGAAACAATTCCCATGTCCTGGTTATAGGCATTCGCCGTTTGCTGCAACAGGTCATAAACGGCGGCTTTTTTTCCGAAGCGGCCAATGTACTTACCGTCCTGAACAATGGCGTCCGGTCGGGGACTGATGTAGTCCGGCAGATTCACCCAATTAGGACGGCCACTGATGCCATCGCCGTCTGCATCTTCCGGATCAGCCAGTGCCATGAGGACCGCGTCAGGCACAGCTTCCAGAAAACCGAGGCCGGTATTGGCCGGGGGAAGAAGTTTCGTGAAGGGCGCCCCTGCCGGCAATTCTTCCGGCTGAAACCCGGGTAAGGCACGGTGCTGGAGCTGAGGCCCGCCAAGATGAAGAAACTGATTGCCGGATTCATCCGATTGCCCAAAGCGCGTCAGGGTAGTGAAAGGGTGGCCTTTCCCGTCACCGGCATGGCAGGCGGCACAACTTGTCGCCACAAAAACCGGTCCCAGTCCGGTGGCAGCTGTAAAGACTTCATCATTAAACGCAATATCGCCTTTTAAAAAGCGCTGGTTTTGCTCGGTAGTCAGGCCTTCTACCGGACCGTCGAGAAGGGCAGCATCTTCCGGCAGAGGCGGGGCGGTTTTTTCACATCCTGCCAGAAGAAAAAGGGTACAGGCGAATATAAAAGTCATTCTTATACCATGCATAAACGGTGTTTTATGCAAATATAAGGATGATTTTAAAATAAATTTAGATTAGTCTAAAAATATTTTAAAAAACATTGAATAGTCATGCAAAGACAAAAAAGAGCCGGGACTCGGCTCCCGCCCCCAATCACTCCCCGCTGGTACTGCTGTTTTCAGGATCCGGGAAATAGTGATAGCCCAGATAGGCAATTTTCCACTCGCCGTTTTGCTTCTCCAAAATCCGGGTTTCGAGCGATTTACCCAGCAATTTCCGGGTATCTTTCTCATAGGAAAACTGCTCGAAAGTATACCAGGCCATGTCTGTTGAAATTCTGAAGTTTTCATTGGCCCGTTCTTCCGTTGAGCCTTTCCAGAGGGTTTCATCAGCATCAAATTGCTTTTTCTTATCGGCTTTCAGGGATTCAAAGCCATTGTAGAAAGTGACTTTTTCAGGAAAACCTTCCCAGTAGCCATACTTCCGGAATGCAGGCGAATCAAGATAGGTGCTTTTCCAGGCTTCAAAATCCTGGCGGTAGTAAGCTTCAGTTTCCTTCGCTATGACCGCCTGGATGGCTGCCTTTTCTTTTTCAAAATCGACGGTTGGTGTTGCCGGCTGGCAGCTTGAAATGAGTACGCAGAGACCCAAAAGTAAAGTTGTGTTTTTCATCATTTTCGATTTATGGAATTGACAAAGAATGTGTGGTAAAGTTAATCATTTTACGAATGTGTGTTCAGACGACAAAAAGGGACCTTTTGAAGTAAAAAAAGGTAAATCTTGATAAAGTGAAACGGCAATTAGGCGCCAGAGGCTTTGATTTATCCTTATTTTATTCAAAACGCATCACCATGACTAAAAAGTTATTTTTCCTCAATGGCTTTCTCACAATCTGTATGTTGGGTTCTCTCAGCGCTCAAAATTTTCAGGTTTACATCAGTGACGCAGGCAATTTTCAGAATCCGCCCTGGCAAATCCTGAAATATGATGAAAATGGCGCGAATGGTCAGGTTTTCATCCCCCATCAGTCCGGCCACTTGGCCTGGCCACAAGACATCCTTTTTCTTGAGTCGCGGAATGAGATGCTGGTTTCCAACCTGAATACAGGCAATATTGCCCGATTCAATGCCACAACGGGCGCTTTCATCAGCGACTTTGCTACCGGAATCGGCGGGCCAACGCGCATGAAGATCGGCCCCGATGGCCTGCTCTATGTATTGCAATGGCAGGGCAACGGCAAGGTGCGGCGCTATAACCTCGACGGCACTTTCGTAGATGAATTTACCTCAGTGGGCGTCCAAAGCAGCATCGGACTGGACTGGGACGAACAGGGCAACCTTTACGTATCTTCCTACAATGGCAAGTTTGTGAAAAAATTCAGCCCTACGGGCGCTGATCTCGGCAATTTTATCAGTACCAATCTTTCCGGGCCGACCAATATCTGGTTTGCAGAAAACGGAGAACTCTTTGTTGTGGATTATAACGGAAATTCGGTTAAACGATTTGGCAGTTTAGGGAACTATCTGGGGGTCTTTATCTCCGGCTTGCCCCGGGGGGAAGGCGTTGATTTTTTTCCAAATGGCAACCTCATCATTGGGAGTGGCGGCGCCCATGCTGTCAGAATTTACGACGCCGATGGCGCACTCCTCAGTAACCTCGCAGCTCCGGGGGCGCTTGGTCTGATCACGCCAAATGCCGTCGTGCTGAGGCCGATACCCCCATCTGCTACCCGCGAAGTTTATCAAGAAGTCTCTTTCGTGAAGCCTTCTGTTGGTGTTCTTTTCCAAGTCGCCAGCCCGGAGCTTATCGAGGCTGATTCTTTGGTAGAGGTGTACAATTCAGGTGGAATATTGGTCAGTAAATTTAACTTCGCAGGAAGCACAAGTTGGGATGCGTCCCATTTACCGTCAGGCGTCTACTACCTCAGCGCAAAATTGAGGAGCGGCGCCATTGCCCGTCAGGCCGTGGTGATTCAACATTAGACTTGGCGCGATGGGTCAGCTTGGTGGGAAAAATGAGCTATTTTTTTGCCCAATCACAGCCTTTTTTGAGGAGCATAGCCCTGTTCTGTAACGAAAAAAAGGGGAAGAGTGGGTGAAAAAGAGCCATTTTTAGCCCGAGATGATTCCCATCGCACCAAGTCTATTAATGCCAAGCTATGAAAATCAAACAATTACTGATACTGCTGATTACCGTTTGTAATTCCGGATATGTTTTCGGGCAACTGACAGACGGACGCCTGTCTGCTGCTGTCATGGCCAAACAATGCGATCAAATTGCTTCAGAATTGGGAAAAACGCCCCTCCTCAGCGAGGGCATGAAATTCAACGGGGCCGTCTGTTATTACCGCAACGGCGAAGTGGAAAAAGCACTGGATCTGTTTCGCGAAGTCCGTCAGATGGAAGCGCAAAAACAGCATATGGCTGCTTTCTGGATGGCCAAGTGTTATATTGTGCTCCACCAGGACAGCCTCGCGTGGGCTCATCTCCAATCCATTCCTGCCGGCGTGCTCAATTACCCGTTGTTGTCGCAAAAAGAGTTCGATGGTTTGGCTCAAAACAATGCGGCATTTATCCGATTGAAGCAGTCTGTAGCGCCCGGATTCAATACCTGGACAAGTTTACTTGCGGTAATCGCAGTATTGGGATTGTTGCTTGGGTTGGTACTTTTATTCGGAAAATCAAGGTTTTCCGCCGGGGAAAAGCGGCTGTCCCTTCTTGTATTTTCGTTTGCTGTGATCCTCATTTCCTATGTGCTGATCTGGACGAGGTACACATTCAGTTTCCCCTATTTGCAAAACGTATGGCCCTTTTTGACTTTCCTGGTTGGCCCTTCTTTGTATTTTTATCTGAAAGACACTTTTAAAGAAGATTACACCGCCAAAGAAGCCTCCTTACACTACCTGATACCCGCAGCATCGCTGTTGTTGTCTCTGCCCGCCATTTTATCGAACTTTGGAATTCAAACCGGCGCACCGAAAGATCTGTTCAGCATCGGCACTTCGGCAACCCTGCTCAATGCCCATCTGCTGTTTTATACCATTAAAATCCATTCCATGAACCAGAATGAATGGCAGGTAGATTCGAATATCAAAGTCTGGACCAGCGTAATATCCTGGGGCATGACGATGTACACGGCCGCCTTCCTTTCTTATTTTGTTTTGGTGAATTGTTCTTTCTTTAACCCGAATTGGGATTATGCCATCAGCACGGTTATGGCGCTGGGTATTTTAGCCATCGCCTATATGGGGCTGGTGCAAAAGCGGGTTTTCAGCAGCGAGCCCATCGGACATTTTTTGCCGGTCAAAAAATACCAGACGTCCAGTCTGACCGAGGCTGCGAGTGAATCCATCAAAAGGAGGATGGAACGGCTTTTAAACGAAGAACAGGTTTTTAAGGAAAACGAGTTGCGGCTTGCCGATCTGGCAACCTACCTCGACATCAGCCGCCACCAGTTGTCACAGGTTATCAACGAGCACTACGGCGTCAACTTTTTTGAACTCATCAATAAATACAGGGTGGAACATGTGAGAAGACTTTTGACAGACCCGGCTTTCAAGCACTACACTGTCATTCAAATCGCTTACGAAGCCGGATTCAACAACAAAGCTTCTTTTAACCGGTATTTTAAAAAAGAGATTGGAATTACCCCCTCAGCTTATCGGATTAAAGAGGATAGCGAGCGGTATTGACCCTTGTATTGTCTGGTCTTACCTGTTTGCCTGTATTCCTTGCCCGGTCTCAAAAACGATCATTTTTCCATCACAAACAAAGCTTCTTCGAAAAAATGATTAAAAATCGACTACGGGTGAAACATTTTTACAACCTATTTCGTTGATATGTCAATAATATAAAACACAATGAAAGATCTTGTCCTGGAAGACGTTTTTATCTATCTCATTGAACGCACAGAGCGGCAAATGAAACGGTATGCCAATGCAGCCCTTAAGCAGGGAGGCATAGAAATTTCATCGGAGCAGTGGGTCATCCTGAAAAGGATCAGCGAACGGGAAGTCATCAACCAGCGGGAGTTAGCAGAACTTACCTTTAAAGATCCGGCCTCTGTTACCCGTAGTCTCGACATTTTGGAAAAAGGGGGCCTGCTGCGCCGCGAAGATATGGAGAATGACCGGCGGGCATACAAGCTCATGCTGACTCCGGAGGGAGAAGCGCTGGTTCGAAAAATTACGCCAATCGCAAAGGCGATACGCAAGCAGGGGTTAAAAGACATACCCGAAGATGAACTGGCACAATTCAAAGCAACCTTGAACAAGATCTACGAAAACTACACATGAACAGGTCATTGACGTGAATCCAAAGTGCTTTTTTTATTCAGACAATTGATATATCAATAATTTAATACACAACTAAATGCACGTATGATGCTTGCTTTTTTATTAACAAATGCACTTCACAGTTTGACTTCAATATATTTTTTAACAATCAACATTTTAGCAATGAAAAACATCTTATTTTCTTTTTCGGTACTCATGCTCGGCAGTTTTACAGCGTCCGCACAAAACGCTGCTGATTTGGCAAAAATCGAAGCCGCTGTTCATGCTTTTTCCAATTCCGGCGACCAGCGGGATGTGTCGCAACTGGAAAAAATACTGCATCCGCAATTCCGGGCGGTTGTCAACCGTGCATTTGGCAGCCCTGAACTCAGTCTGATGGACAAAACGCTCTACCTCCAACTGATGAAAGACAAAAAAATCGGTGGAGACAAGCGGGAAGTGTTCGTATTGCAAACGGATTTGGGTAAAAATGTAGCCACGGTAAAAGCGCTGTTTCAAGGCAGGGAGCTTCGGTTTACAACCTTCATTTCGCTGGTAAAACTGGAAAATGGCGAGTGGCAAATCGTAAGCGATATGCCGGAGATTGAAAAAGTGTAACATTGAATCAGAGGATGTCTGAAAAGGCTGGATGTACCCAGGCATTATGACATTTAGCAAGAACAGACAAACTCGCCTGAAGCAGGAGGCGCTATCTTTATCATTAAAGCGCTTCCTGCGCAGCATTCCCTGTGGACAAACACTTCATTTATTAATGTGCAGGCTGAATCATTGCCTGTATCAGGCTGCGTCGAATGTAAAAAAGCTATGAAACCCGTTTACTTTACCTTTACTATCCTGTTTCTTTATGGCAGTATGGGGGCTTTTGCTCAAAGCGACTCTGGGTTGTGGCGCGTGGGTAACCAAAGCCTGGATGCCGGAAGCCCCCACAGCCGTCGCAGAACCGGTAATGGGGCAAAATGATTTTGGCATCATTTCAATTTCGCCCAACCCTGCCAGTGAGGCTGTAGCCATAGCCTATTTTTTAGAAAAACCGGCTTTGTTACAGATGGACGTTGTCAATGTGCTTGGACAAAAAGTAGCCACCCTGGTTTCGGGCAAACAAACACCCGGACATTACAGCCGGATATGGAACGGAAAAACAAGCAAGGGCCTGCCGGCAAATCCGGGAATATACTACGTGCGCTTGCGGACAGGAAACCAGAATGTTGTCAAACCATTGATCTGGAAATAAATGTTTAAACCTGAAATCATGCGACTTTACTTGTCCAAACCCGGACCTCAGGTCCAAATCCTACTTGCCTTCATCCTTTTTTCGAATGTCAGTGCAACAACCCAGCAAGTTTTCGTGAACAGCCGGAACAGCCATGAGGTCAAATTATACGACCTCAATGGCAATTTTATAGAAAATTTTGTCGAGGCGGGCAGTGGCGGGCTTTCCTTCCCTCAGGAGGTTTTGTGGCATCCCGACGGCTTCCTTCTGGTTACAGGCAGGGGCAATACGGCCATCAAAAAATACGACGGGACTACCGGCGATTATCTCGGCAATTTTACCAGCGCCTATGTGAATTAAATCGAAAACATATCATACATTTGTTTGCAAAAGAGCGAACATGAAA
>CALEYL010000024.1 GCA_937926205.1 uncultured Saprospiraceae bacterium | reverse complement strand
TACGTTCTTTGAGTTGTGTATAAACCGTAGCTGCCGGCAGGCAGGCGTCCACCGTTTTTAAGGGGAAAGGGTAAAGTAGAAAGGTTAAAGGTTAAAGGATAAAGGATAAAGGGTAAAGGAGGCAGGCTGCTAATTTCGATCACTCTTTCTACCCTCTACCTTCTACTCTCTACCTGGTGCTTGCCTTATTTGCAAATTTGCTCATTCACCCCCCAAGTGCATTCGCCAGCAAAGAATGAAAATGATGCACACCCTGCTCCATCGTCGGTGAAAAACGCCCGCTGTGGTAATAGCGCGATTGGATGCCACGCTGCACGCTTTCCACCACGGCTTCGTCTTCCAGTTCTGTCATTTCCAGGCTGTTTAATGCCCTCCGGTGCCTGGTACCCCGGAATTCGTAGGTGCGGAAACGGATGCGCGTTTTTTGCAGGCCCTGTGGTTCTACGACATTGAGCGACAGCCCCCAGGGGTAGAAATTGAACATGAGATTGGGAAACATCCAGAAATAGTAGGCATAGACCTTGCGACCAAAATCAGGATGCCCCTCAGGGATCTCAAAATAAGGCTGGCCTTCATCAGCAATGCCCACCTGTAAATTGCCATAAGGGAATATTTCGTAGGCATATTGCCCGAAATCGATGGCTGCATTGAGCGCAGGATGCACAAACGGAATGTGGAACCCTTCCAGAAAATTGTCGCAATACAAAGCCCAATGGGCGTTGACATGATAATCGGTTGTACCTTCCTCTACAAGGTGCAAGGTATCTAAAGGCAGCCAATCTATCCGCTCGCGCATCGGACGCGTCATTTCTTCAAAGCTGACCCGAGGATTAAGGGAAACAAAAACGAGGCCCAGCCATTCTTCCAATGCCACTGAGCTAAGGTTGTCGGCCGGTGTGGGAAAATCCGATGTACTTTCAAATGCGGGCATGCTTTTAAAGCTGCCATCCAGGCGAAAACAACGGCCATGGTAGCCACAAGTAAGCATCCTCGACTTCCCGGGCTGGCCAACCACGATGTTTCCCCGGTGGGTACAAACATTCGACAGGCAATGTTTTTGGCCATTTTGGTCGTGGGTCAGCACCAGAGGTTCATCCAATACACCCTCCAGCAAGGTAAAAGGATAAACCTGACCGGGATCGGCAATGGACGTCGATTCGGTCACAAAATTCCAGCCGGAAGCAAAGATTTTTTCTTTGGAAGCTTCAAAAACGGCTGCATTGCGATAAAAATCGGAGGGCAGGGTAGCTGCCTTTCTGATGTCCGGGGAAATGACATATTTTTCCATAGTTACATCCAAATTGAAGAAAATTTGTTATGCTAAAAATCGCTTTTTTATGAAACAGCAACGCCCCTTATCAGGACGTTTGTTCCCCGGTCGCAAAGATCAGGAGAACGATCTGGGATTTGGCACAAAAGTAGGCGCTTCCGGTGAAAGATTAATTGACAAGAATGGCCGGTTCAACGTTCAGCGCAGCGGAAGACGACAGTGGTTGATTTACGAACCGCTTATCGAAATGCCCTGGGCACTTTTTTTGCTTTTGGTCGTCGCATTTTATTTTGCCATCAATGGCGTATTCGCTTTTTTACTGGCCCTTTTGGGTCCCGGCGCTTTGATCGGGGTAGATGAAACAGAATTCTGGACGCGCTTTGTCAAATCTTTTTTCTTCAGCATTCAAACCTTTACAACAGTGGGATACGGCGCCATGAGCCCCCACAGCATCGCAGCAAATTTAATTGCAGTGATGGATGCTATGGTTGGATTGATTGCCGTAGCCTTGGTTACCGGTTTGGTCTTTTCGCGTTTTTCGCGCCCTAAAGCGCATATCCTGTTCAGCAAAAATGCATTGATTGCACCCTATAAAGACGGGAAAAGCCTGCAATTTCGCATCGTCAACGAACGCAGCAACAAAATCATCAATCTGGAAACCCAGGTTGTTTTTTCCTGGACGGAATATCGGAATGGAGAAGCTACGCGACGTTATGTCGGCCTTAAACTGGAACGGGAAAAGGTGACCCTTTTCCCGCTCAATTGGACTTTGGTTCACGAAATCGGTTCTGACAGCCCATTCCACAACCAAACACCGGAACGCCTGCAGCAAATGAATGCCGAAATTCTGGTCATTGTGCAGGGCTTCGACGAAACGTTTTCACAAACAGTACACGCCAACTATTCGTACATGGCGAATGAAATTCTCTGGGACTACCGCTTTAATAAAATGTACTACCCCGAAGACGGGGTGGTCCGCCTGGAGCTGGACAAATTGAATGATGTGAGTAAAGTCTGAGAATGCTTCGTCACGCTGCGTTTTTTTCCGCTTCCGGGATATGCTTGAGTTCTTCAGTCAGTTTGCCAGTATACTCTTCCAGATCGTAATCATCTTGTAAACCCAGCCCCCATCAGTTAATTCGAATAAACCCTATAATCCCAAGCCCCCAGCTCCATGCTCATGCCGTCTTTCAGCGCCTCTTCTTTGTTGGAAAAAACTTCGGTATAGTCGCCGCCGAAATTGCTGCCTTTCAGCGTAAATGCTTGTTTTTTAGCTGATAAATTAATGATGACCACTACTTTGTCCCCGGCTTTTTCGCGAATAAAGGCATAGATGTTTTCGTCGTTTCCGGTGGGAATCTTGACCAGCTTGCCGCCGTATTCCCCATTCCAAAGCGCCTGATTTTTGTGTTTCAGCTCAAAAAGTGTTTTGTAAAATCCGGCGTATTGGTAATTGCCCCAGGGGATGACGTCTTTTTTGAAAAACTCCAGTTGCTTGTCCATCGCCGATTCCATCCCGGTGTACAACAAAGGCATGCCATCGAAGGTAGCGGTCAGCACGGCGAAGGCTTTGTGTCCATCTCCCATGCGCTGAAATTCTGTCCCCGACCAGGAGTTTTCGTCGTGGTTGGAGGTAAACTGCATGGCATAACCTTTTACGTATTGACTGTCTTTTTTGGCCAGCATTTTATCAATGTCCAGCGCTGTTTTTTTCTCAGGCGCTTTGTCGCCGCCTTCCACCACATTACCCTGGGAGAGTTGCTTTGTTTTTTCGCGGTTGGCGCCCTGATATTTGGCTATTTCATTCAAAAGATGGTGCATCTCCCAACCATAATCCATCACAAAAGCGCCATTGTTGCGAATGTCCGGCACTTCCGCTTCCGCTAACATAAACAGGGGTTTAATGGCGTAAAGGGAATCAGAGCACTGAGCCCAGAAATCAACCGGAATACCGTGGGCAACGTCAACCCGAAAACCATCAATACCGACCTCTGTCACCCAAAATTTCATGACTTCAATCATCCCAAGCCGCATGGCGGGATTGTCGTAGTTCAAATCGGCAACATCCGTCCAACCCCAGGATTTCCCGGTATTGTAGTCAATTGGATCAATAACATTGCCGTCTTTGTCCTGTGTATACCAGTCTTTGTGTTCCGTAATCCAGGGGTTGTCCCAGCCCGTATGGTTCGGCACCCAGTCAATGATGCAGTACATGCCGGCATCGTGGATGGCTTTGAGCAGGTGTTTGAAGTCGTCCATGGTCCCATAATCCGGGTTCACCGCATAGTAGTCGCCCACAGCATAAGGGCTGCCCAACTCACCTTTGCGGTTTTTTACGCTCACGGGATGGATGGGCATAAACCACAGGATGTCAATGCCCATATCTTTCAGTCGGGGCAGTTCTGCTTCAAAAGACTTAAAGGTATTTTCAGGCGTATAATGCCTGAGGTTGACTTCGTATATCGTCGCATTTTTGTGCCAGTCGGGAACCCGCGGTTTTTCATAAACTACCCCGGCAGCATTGGCGCTGTCGCTTTGTTCAGCATTGTTTTTACAGGAAGTGCAGATAAAAATGCTTGCAAAAAGCAAGACGCATATAAGACCTAAAAAATTGATTTTCATTTTAATGTGTTTGAAATGTGGTGTAATGAAACTCATCGCCACCAAAACTACACAAAAAATGAAATTCTAAGGGCAAACTTTTGCTGTTCTAATGACGCAGATGCGCTTATTTCCCGGCTAATACCATTAACCTGCTAACTCCAATACTTCTATTCATGACAACATAAACCCGCAACCCTTACTTACTCCGTCGGGTGTGCTACATTTTCTGCTTTCTGGCTGTCTTTAAACATCATGATCGCTGCAACCAGACCCAAAACCCAACCAATTGGATAAGGCAACACCAAAAGTGCCAGCAACATAGAGCGACCTGAATCTCCCCCAATACCACCCATCCAGCTAAAAACAAACATAACGCCAACCCCAATCAGGATCATCAAAAAAGCAAGGTACAACAAGCGGCGACGGCGACTTTCCTGAAACATTGCACTAAGTGCAAGTAAACCGGCTCCCGGGACTATGATTAAAGAGCCTTCCAAAGGGTCAATTGCTCCCAGTAACATGGCGACGAATCCGATAATGCCTATGGGTTTTGACAACGATTCCTTGTTCATGACTGTAAATTTTGATGAAACAAAAACAAACAGGGTGAAACCAGGTGGGTGTTGTTTTAGAGCATTAAAAGAAGCTTGTTTTGGTTCAATAAATATACAGATTTTTTCTTAAAATACAGCTGTTCGAGGACAAGCTCAAATGCCAGTTATTAGGGATCAATTTGCCTGAAAGTGCTCATTCTCCACACAAAAAGTGCGACTACAACAGCAGGAAACCCTGCATCGAGGCGAAGGCAGTAATGTTCCAATAACTGACCGCAAATCACCGCAGCACCTCCACCTTCCTGCCTTCATTATTTGCCTGAAAAACAGGAAAATACATGAGTTCCACTTTAGCCGGATTAAGCACAAACTTCCCGGTATAACGCGGGAGTAACCTGATCGCAAACTTATATGTTCCTGGCCTCAGGTTTTCGCAAAAAATGGCGGTTTTGTGTCGAAAATACTCCCGGTGCACTTCTCCTGAAAAAGAACTTTCTTTAGACTCGTAGCTACAGGCTGCCGGAATGGGCACTTCTATCATAACATACCGGGCATCCTTGTTTACATCTACGGTCACAACCAGCGTTTCCGGTTTCCCGGCGCGGAGCCAGTCTCCCCCACTGGCAAAAGCCGATCGAATGCGGAAATTTTCGCTGGTTTCCCGCGGCGCCGTGTCCCAATAACGCTGATAAGCTGTGAAATAAACCGGAAAGTTGCCGGTTTTGGAAACGTTTAAGGGCTTCCCCGGAGCAAAAACAACCTCATAAGGAAACATTTTCACCTCGGAAGCGACTGCTCCGGATAAGTTGAGCACCGGTTGCAGCAAAGTATCGCCTTTGGTTTTAAGGTCCGGTAAAATTGCCGAAATGATCTGCGCCGATTCATAAGTATTGTTCCATTGTCCGTTGCTGCGCTGCTCCAACAAATAATTGCGGATGCGCCCGAGCAAGGCCTTGTCGGGCAGCGAGTCACGCTGCAGCAGGCGGTAAGCAGCCAGCGTGAGTTGGAGTTTACTCCTGTCCGGCGAATAGCGGCTTCCATCATCCAAAAAATAGACATTGCCAAACAGTGTTTCCTGGCGGTAATGATTTAAGGTGTCTCTGTTCCATTCAAGTCCGCACAATTGTTGCAACTCCATCAAGCGGAATCGGTTGAAGACGGATAAGGTGGTATCTTTTTCGATAAAGGGCAAATAAGCCTCATACTTAAATTTAGCCCCAAAGCTGCGCAACAAATAGAGCAACTCCAGTTTTTGGTCGTTTCCGGTATTGGATTCCAGTTCCCAAATCGCCTGTTCCGTGATTTTTTGCTCTGCCAGGGCGACCCGATACCCCATACTGCGCGCCTGAGCCAGCGCCTCCAACACATGCGTACTGATCCAGAAACTGGTAGCTGATTTGTTCCACCAGCCCCAAAGCCCCTGCCCGTTTTGGTTATTCAGGATGCGGGTGATTAACTTTTCAACCTGAGCTTCCCGGGGGAAAGGTTTGTTTTTGTAAATGGCAATCTGCGCTTCTGCCAGTAAGGCTTTCAGACGGGAAGCCATTTGTTCGTTGCAATCGTACTGATAATGAATGAGCCGGGCAATTTCTTCCTCCACCACATCCAGTACGTCGGCACGGGCATAGAGGTGCACTTCGCCCAAACTATCCGGGAAGGTCCACTGCAAAGTCGTATCGCCCTCAAGTGCGACAAACTGACCGGCAGTGCGCTCCAGGCCTTTTGGCAACACGTCAATGCTGCGCTGTTCCCCATCGGTGTAGCCGTCGGCTTTTTGCAGGAAAAATTTCAACTGTAAAGAATCAGCGCTTGTCGGTGCAAGCAATACGGAATCCGTCACCGCATCGGCAACCTGGTAATCCCGCAATCTGGCCTCCCCCGCTCCAATGGCAAAACCGGCGCGAAGCGACACTGTGTCGGGCGTATAATTCAGCACCTTGCCGATGGCCCAGGCACTATCACCTTGCACCAGAAAACGCGGCAGGCTGAGCCTTGCAGCTAAGGGTTTAAAAGAGCGGATGTTGCCCTCAGCGCTCCCTGTTTGCTTGTGATCGTTCATGGCGAGGACAAAAGTCCGCCAGTTGGTGATGTCGTCGGGAAAAGTAACTTTAAACGTCGCTTTTCCAGCTTCATCGGTGCGCAAACGAGGTTGCCAGAAAGCGTAATCAGAAAAATTGCTGCGAATGGAACTGGCCTGGCTGGCTGCTTCCAGAAAAGCATCGTCAAAATCGGCGCCTTTTCCTCCTTTTTTTGTCGTGATGAGAACCACGCCTTTAGCTCCTTCAGGTCCGAAAACAGCGGCTGCTGCATCGCCGCTAACCAGCTCCATGCTTTGGATTTGTTGTCGGTCAACAGCGTTGAGTGCATTTGCATCTACCCGAACGCCATCAATGTAATAATAAGCAGCATCTAACCGACTCCCCTGTATGCTCACCTCGCCGTCTTCTTCCAAACTAAGCCCGGCTATACGCCCGCTCAACGCATTTATGTCACGCGTTGACAGGTTGCGAATCTGATCACTGGTCAGCGCCATTCCGGCAACTGTCTGATCCTGGCTAATGAGCGGCACTTTGTATGCTGTGACCACCACTTCCTGCAACAAAGCACCTTCCCCCATTGCCATCGCAGCATCCACTTGCGGGCGCTGACTGATGTCCGTAATCCGTTGCGTTTCATAGCCTACATAAAAAATTTCAATTTCATCCACGCCTTCCGGCAAAAACAGGTTGTAATACCCCTCTATATCTGTTATGGTACCATTGCTTCTGTTTCCGGCGATTACAGATGCTCCAATGAGCGGTTCGCCGTTTTCATCTGTAACGCGCCCGCGGATCATTCTGCCCGGCCCCGACCACGAAAAGTTTCCCTGATAAAGGTTCATCATTTGCCCGATTTCCTGTTTAACCGCTTTCTGATTGGGGTTCGGACTAAAAAGTTGCTGCTCCAGCAATTGGTTCATCCGCATGCTGAAGGTGTCGCGATCCAGTACAGTCAAATTTTCGATTCGCTGAAAGGTCAGCCCCCCTGCTTCCACCCGCAGCGAGTCAACATGGGCATAGCGATCGTCAGGATAAATCCAAACGAGCCGGTAAATACCCGGAGAAAGGGCATGGAACACCTGGGCCGTGCCGGGATAAACACGCAGGAAAGCGGGATTCCCGCCGTGCAGCAGCAACACATTCAAAGGCCAGGCAGCCTCAGCATTTGAAGGCAATTCAACCTGCAATTTTCCTTCATTGGGCGCGGTGCTGACAGGGTAGCGATAACGGGCATATTGCCGGCGGTAAGCATCGAGTCGCCGACTGCGCTCAGCCAGTAAATACGGCTCAGAAAAAACCCAATCTTTGAATTGTTCACTTGCAGTTCCAGTTAGTCGGAGCGGGTAACGGGTTTTGGGGTCAACCTGGCGCATTTTCAGCAATGCCTTTGAAAAATCATATTCAAAAAAAGCTTCGTGCACAAACCGGGTTTCATAGCCTTCCGGAAAAACAAAGCGCAGGCTGTCGGACATTACCGGTCCCGCCAGACGGGAATTGCCATAGCTATTGGCTGCGCCCGGAGGATCAAACTGGCGGTATTTTTGTTGCAGCAACACCGCATTACCTTTTTGAAGCAGGTAGGGCATCTCACCGCCAAAAGCATAGCGATACGGAAAAATATAGCGGTACAGGTTGTCCCTTTCGGCACTAGTTAATTCATAAGGCATCGGTATGCTGCTGACGTGACGTGTCTGTACAGAATCGCTGAGGCTGAAAATGAGTTTTTGTCGTGCCGGAACATACAGGCTGTCAATTCGGTAAAGCCGGTTGCTGCCGCGCAGCTCGATCCGGTGATAACCCGGCGTTACGCTAAAGGCATAGGGCCGTTCGTTTTCCGACCAGCTGAAATAGACCGGTTTTTGATCCACATAGATGACATGAACGGGTTGAACGACCCCGGCATTCACGACATAAGGCGAAAACTGGGTCACGCTGTCCGGCGCAGTTGTTTCAAAGCGGTAAATGTCTCGACCAGGGTACAGAAAGTGGTAATATTCGATGGTATCCAATCGGGCTTTTTGTCGCCATAAAGGAAAATCAAGGGCTGCGGAGACACGCATTTTTGGTTTCGGCTCCAGGGAAAAATTGTTGATGAGCCGGCGACCGCGCTGCTCCAATCCAAGGGCGGGTATACCGGGCAAGCCGGATTTGAATTTATTGGTCAGACCAAAAGCCGTGAGGTCTACATCGGGCACGGGCCGCCCTTCCTGGTCGCTTACCGCAATGCGAATGTCCGTTTGCTGGCCCGGATAAACGAGGGCAGGCTGCTCTACCCGGATGTTCAGTTTGTTGGGGCTAAAGGTTGATTCATAGTAGTTTTCCTGAACAACGCCACCCCAGAGATATTGCAAAACGATTTGATATTTGTGCATCCCCGTTTCCCTGCGCAGAAAAGACAGGCTGGTACCAAATCCCCGTTCGATTTCGCGGTTGAGTTCGTAGATAAAGTAGCGAAAGGGAATCTTGCGGGGATTATCCACATCCATTTTAAGGGAATCAGTCCCCCTTTCTGAACGGCAACGCAACAACGCGGGTTCATTTGCAGCGCTAAAATCCCGGCTCATCCCATTGACGTTGATGCCATACCGCAGCCATTGTGTGTTTAATTTCTCCTGATGCGGCAGATCCACCGGGCGCGCGGGCAAAAGGTTGTCGAATTGATCATAGCCGTAAAGAGCGGCGCTTGCCGGTACGGATTTGCCATTGCGCTGGAAAGAAACCCGAATGGAGTCGCTGCGCAATTCAAAGACCGGTTCTTCCAATTGATGGTAAAAAGTCAAGACCTGCCGCTCGGTTTTCCGCTCGTTGTCGGAGGTCAACATGTTCACCAACAACTCGTACTCCAGGTTGAGGGCAGGAAAGATAGAATCGGGAATGGCGATGACCGTTTCTCCGGAAGGCTCCAGCGCTTGCTCCAGATGCAAAAGGGTATCCGGCAGAAACAGACTGTCGTTCACAAAATGGAGTACGCGGAGAGGTCGCAAAGTAATTTCCACCCGCGCATCTGCCAGATTCAGGTCGTTTTCATCCGTTCCTTTTAGAAATATTTCAAAATCTCCGCTACGAAAGTGTCGGTTTACCTCGCTGCGTACGGCAAGCGAAATGCTGTGCAATTCGTAGTCTTCATAGCGAAAGCTGCGGCGAATGTAGGTTTGGTCCTTTTTCTTTTGCAACAACACCTCATAACTTTTGTCCAATTGCAAGCTTAAGCTGTCGTGCAGCACAAATTCCCCCGAATAAGCCCCGGGGCGGTAAGGCGCAATTCGGGCGAGTTCTTTTTGATCCTTCCAGGATTTAGACAGCGCTACCATAACAGAATCCTCCAGCGGGCGCCCCTTTTTATTGACCAAAAAGGCTTTGTAACGCACCGTATCGCCGGGCAGGAATTTTGGTTTATTGAACACCAGGTAGCCCTGCCACTTATTTTCCAGCTGGTCTTCGTCGCATTGTTCCCGGTTGAACAGGCAAGCTACTTTGTGATAGGTCTGTACAAAAAAGCGCTGCACCTGATAAACAGTGCGCTGAGGGCGCCGCCGATTTATGGAGCGCACGGCATCAGCAGGAAGGTAAGTGATAAAGCGCAGTGGTTGCCATATGTATCTCAGCGGCTTGCCGTTTAGTGTCCGCTTCCAGGCCGGGTTGTTCCATCGGCGGTCGAGGTCATACCAGGTTTTAAAACCTCCGTATTCCACCATCAACATGCCTTTTTTATTGGCTTTTGCCAAACGGAACAGTTGGGATTGACGATCGAATGGGATTTGGCGATGGCCGGCCTTCACGACAGCTTCCGGCAAAACAAGGCCAAGGCTGTCCTGCACGCCGATGCACAAATCAGCGCTGTTGTTGAAGATCGCCACATAAAAATCCTGAATGCTGGCTATTTCTGCCTGCAACACCCCTTTCCGGACAGCAGTTCGGAGGTAGTGCCCCTGCGGCAAATGCAGCGATGGGATGCTGTCGGTATAAAAAGAATCAATAAGCGTGTGGAAATACCCGGGGTAGGCCTCTCCTTTTTTATCGTGGTAAATGCCTTCTGCTTCTTCATTGCTGATGCGGTAGATGTAGGTATACAAACTACTTTGACGGCTATCCAAAAGATTCTGAGCCTGGGTTGTATATACCAGTACCAGTAAAAAGAGAAACGAAAGGAGGGATGTTCTCATAGTGTTTTTGCGGGTCAAGATACACCCATTTGGCGCGTGGTGGGGGCGATTGGGGTAAAATTGTCAGGTTTCTGACTGGGAGAGTTTGGGAGAAAAGTCAGGTTTCTGGGGGGGTAAAACATGTATCATCCCGAATTTTTAAAACAGTTGTTGGTGTAATAAGCAATCAATTCGTCAATTAAAAGTTGGCAGTTTGTCAGTTGGCAGTTTTCAGTCGTGTTTACTGAAAACTGCCAACTGACCACTAACACGGCTGAATAATCGCGAATATATCCTGTTTTTCGCCTGTTTTCGCTAAAAATTCGGGATGACTCATGCGAATTAGGGGCTATTTTTATCGTGGAATGCCCCATTAGAAGCTAAAGCGTCAATGGGCAAGTCTCTGTGGACTCTTTTTGGTCGCGGAGTTCCACGGAGTAAGGGAGTCTCGCGGAGTAATGCAAGCTGTTTTACGAAGAGCCTCATAAAACTCCGTGAAACTCCGCGTTTACTCTGTGAAACTCCGCGTCATTTTTAAACGGCAGATCAATTCGTGGCGCATGCCAACGGGTTTTGCCCCTGATTCGCTTGACTCATATTGGCTCCCTAATCCATCGAAAAAGCATAATAATACTCCCCCGCATAATCTTCATAAACGCCTTCCATGAGCACCTTGCCTTTCATGGATTTCAACTTTTGCGTCAGCTCTTCAATGTTGGCCACTGCTTCGCTGTTGACACGGGTGATGACGAAGCCGGGATCCATATTGGTGCGTTCTACTTTACTGCCGCGAAAGATGCTCACTACGCGGACACCCCCTTTCACTTTGAGGCGCTTTTGCTCCTCCTTGCTGAGGTCGCGCAGCTCAAAACCAAGTTCGCGCAGAAAACCGTCGTCTTTAGAGCTCACAGCAGCAACCTCGCCGGGTTTGCCTTGCAACAGAGCGCTCGTACTGCGCTTTTTGCCGTCGCGCATGTAATCGATGTGAAGGGTATTGCCGGGGCGGTAGCTGCCCAGTTGCTCCTGCATTTCGGGCAGGGTTTTGGTTTTGATGCCGTTGATACTCAGCACCACATCGTTTTCGCGCAACCCGGCCTTATCGGCGGCGCCGTTGGGGGTGATGCGGGTAATGTACACCCCTTCTATCGCAGGCAGCCCCAATTGATGCGCACGCTCTTCGGTCAGGTCGTCAATGTAGACGCCGAGGATGCCACGCAAAACAGCGCCGTGATCGCGGAGGTCTTTGATGACTTTGCGCACAAGGTTGCCCGGCACGGCAAAAGAATAGCCTTCGTAGCGACCGGAACGGGTAATGATGGCGGTATTGATGCCGACCAGTTCGCCATTCGTATTCACTAAGGCGCCGCCACTGTTTCCGGGATTAACCGCTGCGTCTGTCTGGATGAAAGATTCTATGCGGTCCTGGGTTTCAAGGATATCAATGCTGCGGCCACGGGCACTGACAATACCGGCTGTGACCGTGGATTGCAGTTCGAAGGGGTTGCCAATGGCCAGCACCCACTCTCCCACCCGCAGAGAATCAGAATTGCCGAATTCGAGAAAGGGCAATTTACTACCTTTGATCTTCAGCAGGGCCAGATCAGTCGAAGGGTCGACGCCTACGATTTCGGCTTTGAACCCGCGCTTATCATTCAGTGTTACCAGAATTTCACTGGCATTTTCAATGACATGGTGGTTGGTGACAATGTAACCCTCCGGCGAAATGATGACACCGGAACCGGAAGAGGAACCATAGGCATCTTCGCTGCCCCAGAAATCAAAGCGGCTGCTTTGTGAAGCCCGGACATTGACAACTCCTGGCGTTACGGCGGCGGCGGCGGCCGTAAAATTGGTTGGTGCAGAGGATAAAAAGCTGCGTTGTTTGACGCCTGCTAATGGATCGTCGGTCCAGCCAGTCTGTTGTGAAGGCGGGCCTTCCCGGATAATAACCTGTTCTGAAGGACCCAAAAGCCGGTAAAAAAACACCGCCAGTGCGGCGCTTAGCAGGGAACTAACAATGACAATGCCGTATTTTTTCATGATCCCGGTCATTGAGATGAGCAATTTTAGAAATTCAGGTGATTAATTCATCATTCAATATACAAACTTACGCTGAAACCAGCATCTATTTCCAACGTTTAACATAATAATAATCATGCAAAAACACGAAGCATATTTTGACAACATCTGGGGCGGGTGGCGTTTGCCGCTACTGGGACTCCTGTTGATGCTGGCCATCGGAGCAGTCATGCTGCTAAAAAAACCAAATCCCAATTACATGCAACCCGTTCCCGAAGAGCAGGTAAGAGATAGTACGGGGAGGGAGTAGAGAGGAGCATGTAATTCAAGGTTAAAGGAGAAAGGTCAAAGGTTAAAGGAGAAAGGAGAAAGGTTAAAGTAGGCAGGCGGATGGCTGGGAAAGAGGAAGTCATAATCAATCATTTCCAATGTACCGCAACATTTTTCAGACACATGAAGGTGCAGCGCACCACAAGATTCAAAGACACAAGAAGGTGCAGCGCACCGCAACATTTCTATATGACAAACAGCATTCCATTTTTCAAATACCAGGGCGCCGGCAACGACTTTGTGATGGTAGACAACCGGACAGGCATTTTTCCGGATGCTTCCGATGCGAAATTGATTGCGCATTTGTGCGATCGGCGTTTTGGCATTGGGGCCGACGGGTTGATTTTGCTGGAAGAGGTACCGGACTTTGATTTCAGGATGGTTTATTTCAACGCGGATGGCCGTGAGGGTTCTATGTGTGGAAACGGAGGCCGGTGTACCGTTGCTTTTGCGCGTGCCCTGGGAATCATTGGAGAACATTGCCGATTTTTAGCCGTTGACGGGCCGCACGAAGCCAGTATAAGCGCTCCCGACTGGGTGGAATTAAAAATGGCGGATGTTGCATCGGTCACACAGCTGCCCAATGGCGATTACGTCCTGAATACGGGTTCGCCGCACTATGTGCAGTTTGTAGAACAGCTCGATGGATGGCCGGTGACCGAAAAAGGGCAGGCCATTCGCTATTCTGAAGCCTTTCGGGAGCAGGGCATCAATGTCAACTTTGTGGCGGCGGCGGCCGAAGGTATTGGGGTATTCACCTATGAACGCGGGGTTGAGGCCGAAACGTTGTCCTGCGGAACAGGCGTGACCGCTTCTGCCATTGCGGCATATTTGAAAAACCCGGCGCCTGCTGCTGCTAACGTCCCCATTACCACCAAAGGCGGGCAACTCAGGGTACGTTTCAAACCTGTCGGCAACCGGTTTGAAGATGTCTGGCTTTGTGGCCCGGCAGTGCAGGTATTCGAAGGTATATTCAGGAATTCAACTGCCGCGTGAGGGATGGAAGCGGCACCGCAGCTTTGCGGAGGTGAGAGCGGACAGCCCGACCCCCATTGGCAGCGCTGTAAACCTATAAGATTTCGGAAACCTTATAGGTTTGAACAGCGCTGCTGATGGGGGGCACGCCCTAATGAAAAGATTATTCCGAAGCTTGTTGTTTCAGCGATTCGATTTCCTTTTGGATGGCTTCCGCTTCTTCAATTTTCCGGGCATACGCTTTCAGGTCGCCGCTGCGCTGGATATGCATGGCGGCTTCCATGGTTTGGGCGTATTGTTTTTCCAGGTTTTTGAGGGGGTCTTTTTTGAAAAATCCGAAGATTGACATGCTGTTGAAGGTTTGATACAAGGTGACAACACGCTGGTTTTAGGAAGGTTCAAAAAAGAGATTGGCCGGATGAAGCGCGTTGTCAAAATAAAAATCCGGAGAAATGTTTCATTTCCCGGTGTTAGAGCGTACATTTGCGCTCCAAAATCATTATCTAGTTCATTTAAATCACAATTGAACCATGTTCGCAATCGTAACCATAGCTGGTCAACAATTTAAAGTCGAGGAAGGGCAGCAGCTCTTCGTCCACCAGTTAGAAGCCACGGAAGGCGATAAAGTCACATTCGACCAGGTGCTCCTGATCGAACGCGACGGCAACGTCTCGGTTGGCACGCCGGTGCTGAACGCCGCAAAGGTGACCGCCACTGTGTTGAATCGCCAGAAAGGCGACAAAGTAATCGTCTTTAAGAAAAAGAGACGTAAAGGCTACAAAGTGAAAAGAGGCCACCGCCAGTCTTTCACGAAAATTCAGATTGATAGTATCGCCGGCTGATCGGCCCATTGTTCAACTTTTTAAATTTTTTTGAATCATGGCACATAAGAAAGGCGTCGGTAGTTCCGACAACGGCCGGGACAGTAAAAGCAAAAGACTTGGCGTGAAACTGTTTGGCGGCCAGGTAGTTAAAGTAGGAAACGTCATCATTCGTCAGCGCGGTACGAAGTACCATGCAGGTGAAAACGTTTATATGGGTAAGGACCACACCCTGCACGCATCGGCCAACGGCCACATTAAGTTCAAAAAAGGTCGCCTGGACCGCACTTTTGTAAGTGTTGTTCCATTTGAAGTAGTAGAAGAGCGCCTGGATACGCCTGCAAAGCCTAAAAAAGCGCCAGCTCCCAAGAAAGCGGAACCGGCTGCAGAAAAGGCATCACCGATCGTAAAGATCCCGACGGGAGTAACTCCGGCTGAAGAAGCTCCGGTTGTTGCAGCTCCGGCTGAGGAAGCTCCGGTTGCAGAAAAAACCAAGGCTAAAACTTCTGCATCTGCAAAAATCACCTTACCTTCCGGCAAGAAAGTTAAAGCCGACGATTTGAAACTCGTTGAAGGCATCGGACCTAAGATCGAAGGACTGCTTCACGCTGCAGGCATCAAAACCTGGGCAGATTTGGCAGGAGCCGCTACTGATCGCATGCGGGCCATACTTGATGAGGCTGGAAACCAGTACAATATGCATGATCCGTCTACATGGGCGAAGCAGGCACAACTGGCAAACGACGGCAAATGGGAGGAACTGGAAACTTACCAGGAACACCTGAAAGGGGGTAAGGAAGTTGAGGAAGAAGAATAACTAACAGCAATAGTTTTAGTTTTCATAGCTTTATATTTTCGGGCCCTGGCTTCAAAGTCAGGGCTTTTTTTATAGCTCCTGCACGAGCAAGCCATTCTTCATACGGGGTTCAAACCAGGTGGATTTGGGCGGAAGTACCTCTCCCGCATCCGAAACGGCAAAAAACTCATCGGCGCTCAGCGGAAAAAGGCAAAATCCGATGAGATTGGGGTCTTTGTGGGTTTTTCGGGAAATCGTGCGCCATCCTTTGGGGCTTTCTACATAACTGATTCGATTATCGGTACGCAAATCATGAATACTCAGTAAATCCCTGAGGATTTTATCATTCAGCAAAGCTGTATCGAGTACTGCAGGCGCGCCTGCGTATTCATCAAGCACATGCTGTTTCCAAAAGAGGCTGAAGCAGTGGTCGCCTGCAAACAAAGTCATTTCGTGCTTCACCAGGGGCTGGCGCTTTTTTTTCAGCAGGGAGATGGTACACAGGGTGCTGAGCTGAGAAAGTAAGGTTTCTGCCGTGAGGCCCTCCGGAAGTTGGACCAATCGGTTAAACGCAAAGATTTCCAGCTCGGACTCCGGAAACAAGCCACAGAGGAACCGGTCATAGACGGGTATGCCATTGTTTTCGGCCATCATTTTTTTGTACAACAGGGCTGAACAGGCCGTTCGGTGGTGTCCGTCGGCAATGTATACTCTGGGAACATGTTCGTCGAACAGCGCAGTCAGCACATGAAGATCCTGCGCTTCGGAAACCCTCCAAAGCCGGTGCAGGTGCTTTTCTTTTTTAATCACGATTTCAAGAAAAGACGTATGGCTCCGGATATATTCTTCGATCCAGTTTTTAATCTGTTCCGAATTCGGATAGGCCATTAACACAGGCTTTACGGCAGCGCGGCGTTCCAGCAGGAGGCGCATTTGTTTCTCTTCTTCCGCTGCGATGGTACGTTCGTGCTTAAGGATGCGGCCTTCCAGAAAATCGAGCACATCCAGACAGGCAATGACCCCCGTATAATTGCGATCTCCTCCTTCAATGCGGTAAACATAAAAGCTTTCCCCCGGTAACTGAATGAACTGGTTGGACCTTCGCTGTATGGGATAACGCTCTTTAACCCGGTTAAAAAAAGCGTCAACAGAGGGGCGAATGCGCTCCAGATTTGGATAAACGCCGACAAAAGTTTTTATGTGCATGAATCGTGGTGGATCGTGTTGATAAAGTGGTTATATCTGGTTGCTGCTGTGGCGCAAGTTAACCAAAATCACACAATAGAAAGGAGCAGTTGGGGGCAAAAAGAAAAGTGCAGCATAGAGCTGCACTTCCCAAAAATAAAACTAAACCCCAGTTATATCTTTTGATGTAAAATCTTCTGTTTTTGTGTTGCTTTAATCGCATAGTGCGCTGTGTTGCAACGAATCCATAAAACGAGGTATGGACGTAATTATTTTACACTACAAAGTTAAGTTTTAAATTTTGTAGTGCAAATACCCTATATGTGGTATCTAATTGTATAAATGCCGAACGGGTATAAAAGGTTGCTGAAACGGACAGAAAGATTAACCAAAAAGCCCCGAAAGCGGGAGTTCTATGTCTATTTTACCATTTTGATGTGTGCAGTTCTGCGTGAACGGCTGATAAACCCGGCGTACTGAACACGTATACCGTTTTTAGTCTTGGCATACAATCCAACAGGAATAATCTGACAAGGCTAAAGTTGTCGCTTCCATCTCTTGCTGTTTAACTTATCTAAACAATATGCCTTCAACATGGATCAAAATCAACAATCGTTTTGTTGTTTGAAATCATACTGCCGAACATTTTCAATAATCAGGGTGATGCAGGATTACGTTTACTAAACTATGAAAGTTTAGTAAACGTTAAGCGTGCAAAAATGTCAAGTAGTATGGTTTAAGATTTATTCTAAGAGGAAGATAAGCCATTACACCATGCAAAACAACCGCTCTTTCCTGTTCAAACACCCAGGACCGTTGCATAAATAACTGTTCACTTTTCCAGGAGGGCTTTTGCCGTTACCCTGCGTTGAGTATCCGCCTCACTTAGCTATGGCTAAGCTCGGGAACCCTCGTCCCCGAACAAGTTCGGGACAGGCTTTGGTTAACAACAAAAATCCCTTGCCTGTCGAAAGCGACACTTATTTATTCAACGATCCTTATCTTCGCGGCCTGTAACTGCATTTGCATCATAAAAGCAATCGATATGACCAAGCATAAAAAACACCTCATCACTTCCGCCCTGCCCTATGCCAATGGCGCCCTGCACCTGGGCCATCTGGCCGGGGCTTACCTGCCTGCAGACTTGTATGTCCGCTACCTGCGACTGTTAGGGCGCGATGTGGTTTGGGTTTGCGGCTCTGACGAACATGGTGCAGCCATCACCATTCAGGCGAAAAAAGAGGGAACAACACCACGAGAAATCATTGACAAATACCACGTCCTCAACAAAGATACTTTCCAGCGCCTCGGCATCTCATTCGACATCTACCACCGCACCAGCGAGCCGATTCATTACCAGACAGCGCAGGATTTTTTCAGCAAACTATACCAAAAAGGCGGCGAGTTTGAGGAGCGCTTCAGCGAACAATACTACGACGAAGCCTACAACCAGTTTCTGGCCGACCGTTACATCATCGGCACCTGCCCCAATTGCGGGCACACGGAAGCTTTCGGCGACCAATGCGAAAAATGCGGCACAGCCCTCTCCCCTACCGAACTGATTAACCCCCGGTCCACACTCAGCGGGGAGACGCCGATACTCAAAGCTACCAAACACTGGTATTTTAAATTAAACAAACACGCTGACTGGCTGCGGGAATGGATCGATAAAGGTACCCTTGGCGGGAAACAACACCATGACGCCAATGCCTGGAAAAAACACGTCACGGGCCAATGCCTTTCCTGGTTGAACGACGGCGAAGGGCTGCAACCGCGGTCCATCACGCGCGACCTCGACTGGGGCATCCCGGTGCCGCTGGAAGAAGCCAAAGGCAAAGTGCTTTACGTTTGGTTTGATGCGCCGATCGGGTACATTTCAGCGACCAAACAATGGGCTCTGGACAACGGCAAAGAATGGACGGATTACTGGTATGGCGACGACGTCGAGTTGATCCACTTCATCGGTAAAGACAACATTGTTTTTCACTGCATTGTCTTTCCGGCGATGCTGCACGCACACGGGGATTTTGCGCTTCCGCGAAATGTGCCCGCCAACCAGTTCCTCAATTTTGAAGGGCAAAAATTTTCCAAATCGCGGGGTTGGGGCATTGAACAACATGTTTACCTCGAGGAATTTAAAGACTTCCCGAACAAAGAGGATGCCCTGCGCTGGGCCCTCATCCGGAACATGCCGGAAAACAAGGACAGCGATTTCAAATGGGATGAATTCATTGATTTCCATGATAAAGAACTGGCGGACAACTTCGGTAATTTCGTCAACCGGGTGATCGTACTGACCCATAAATACTTCAATGGCGTAGCGCCGGAAGCCGATTTTGACTGGATGGATGCGCTGGCCGATGCGCACCGGCTGGCGCTTGGCGTTCACGACGAACTGAAAGCTTTCAACTTCAAGCAGGCGGCCCAAACACTGATGGAACTGTCGTCCTGGGGGAATACTTATCTCCAGGAAGTTTCGCCGTGGAACGTGGCCAAAACCGATCCGGACAGTCCGCTCATACGCGAGTGTCTCTTTACCTGTCTGCAGGTCGTCGGCCTATTGAGCGTTTTGTGCGAACCATTTATCCCGTTCACAGCGCCCCGGGTTCGTGCCTTGCTGGCATTGCCTGATCTGCAACGCGGCGACCTGGAAAAGATGCTGGAAGGCCTGCAAAACAGCCAACCCGTCGTTTCTGCCGGCCACCGCGTGGGCGAGCCACAGGTGCTGTTCCCGAAAATCGCCGACCGCCGCGATCCGGCCCGCATGGAGATCGTGGATCGGCAAAAGGCAAAGCTGGCGTTAATCCTTCAGGCTGAAGCCGAACGCCTCAGAGCAGTCGCTGCTGCGGAAGCGCCCAAAGCGCCCGCCGCGGCGCCTGCTGCCAATCCGGCAGATGTAAAAAGCGAGATCCAGTACGACGATTTTGCCAAGCTCGACCTGCGTGTGGCCACCATTCTGGAAGCGGAGCGCGTACCCAAAGCCGATAAATTGCTGCAATTGCGGGTAGATCTGGGTTTTGAGCAACGCACCATCGTGTCGGGGATCGCCGAACACTTTGATCCGCAAACGCTGGTCGGCAAACAAGTGCTGGTCGTAGCCAACCTCGCCCCTCGCAAGTTGCGCGGCATCGAATCGCAGGGCATGATCCTGACGGCTGAAAACAGCGAAGGAAAACTCGGACTGGTTTCGCCGCCCGAAGGCTGGGAGAATGGAAGCGGGGTGAAGTAAACAAAATGGCAAAAAGCAAAGCCTGTTCTACACTGAGGGCGCGTAATTACATTTGTGAATGGCGTCAAAAGGATAAAACGGGTGGTTTTGAAAGATAATTACCGTATTTTTGTAAATACACAAAAGCAGCAATAGCAATGGAAATGCTCGATCGAATCACAATTAATCCAGCAGTCATGGGAGGAAAACCATGCATTCGGGGCATGCGCGTTACAGTGGGTACAATCGTCGGGATGGTTGCAGCAGGTAAAACTGCACCTGAAATTCTTGAATTATACCCTTACCTTGAAGCAGAGGACATAAAACAAGCGCTCTCTTATGCAGCCTGGCGGGTTGAAGAAATAGAAGTTCCCCTGCGTCCAGTTGCGTGAGTATGAGCATACTGATTGACATGAACTTGCAAATACACCTAGTGTTTTCCAAGTTAGAACGCAAGACCTGACTCCGGAAAGTATCGGACAAAAAGTATTGCAATGCCTTTCCCAATTCGATGAACAGTTACAGGCAGGATGCATGCTTACCCTGGATTCTTCAAAAGCAAAAGTTCGATTATTGCCCTTCCGCTGATCAGCAGTCCCTCCTTACACAAGCTGCATATCAATCTGCCGTTTCGCCAGATTCGCACTCACCACACGAACCTGCACGACGTCACCCATCCTGATGACCTTGCCCGTATGCGCACCGTGCACCCGCAGGCGACTGCCGCCGGCAAATTCAAAAGGTTCGGGCATGGTGTCAAAGTTAACCATGCCTTCAGCGCGGCTTTCTTTGAGTTCGATGTAGAGGCCGCGTTCGCCGATGCCGGAAACAAAGCCTTCAAAGACTTCGCCAATGTGCTTGTCCATGAATTCGACCTGCTTGTATTTCACCGATTCGCGTTCCGCTTCCATGGCACAGCGTTCCTGTTTGGATATGTGCTTGCACTGCTCTTCCAGCTTTTCCTTGTTCGTCCGGAAAAAGACATCCGGCTTCAGGTTGGGTTCCAGCAGGCGGTGCGACAACACATCGGAATATCGGCGTATGGGCGAAGTAAAATGGGTATAGTAATCGAATGCCAGACCGTAGTGGCCAATGTTATCGCTGCTGTATGCCGCTTTGGCCATGGTTCGGATGGCTAAAGGTTCCAGCATTTTCAGCGCCGGGTCCACTAAAGCCGCTTCGGCAAGCCGGTTGTAGGAATTGGCGATTTCTTTGGGCGTATTGATCTTCATCTGAAAACCCAGTTCGAGAGCAAAACGCGCCAAATCTTCCACTTTTTCCATATTGGGTTCGTCGTGGATGCGGTACACGTAAGGAATCTCCGCCTGACCGCTTGCTTTTTTCGCGATGTAGGTCGCCACTTCGCGATTGGCCAGCAGCATAAAATCCTCGATGAGCAGGTGGGCTTCCTTGCGCTCTTTGACATACATTGAAATGGGGGCGCCGTTTTCGTCTAAACGGAATTTCACTTCATCCGACTCAAAGTTGATCGCTCCTTTTTTGAAACGGCGGGCACGCAGGCGTTTCGCGATGCGGTTCAGGTGTTTCAGTTCTTCAGCAAAATCACCTTCCCCGCCATCCAGCACTTCCTGAGCCTCTTCGTAAGCAAAGCGGCGGTCGGAATGAATGACGGTTTTTCCAAACCAGCGCTCTTTCACTTTATCCTGCTGGTCGAATACAAAAACAGCCGAAAAAGTCAGCTTATCTTCATTGGGTCGCAGGGAGCACAGGCCATTGGAAAGCTTTTCCGGCAACATGGGCAACACGCGATCTACCAGATAGACGGAGGTTGAGCGCAGGTAAGCTTCTTTATCGAGGGCCGTTCCCGGCAAAACATAGTGCGATACATCCGCGATGTGCACGCCAACTTCGCATTCCCCATTCTCGAGGTAGCGAATGGAAAGGGCATCGTCAAAGTCTTTGGCATCATCGGGGTCGATGGTAAAGGTGGTAATTCCGCGCATGTCGCGGCGACGGGCAATCTCTTCTGCCGGAATCTCCTCTGACAAGCTTTCTGATTCGGCCAGCACCTCTTCCGGAAATTCGATATTGAACCCGTTGTTGATGAGGATGGCTTTCATCTCAATGTCGTGACTGCCTGCAGCGCCCAGCACCGAGGTGATCACCCCGACAGGTTGCTGAAAACGCCCGGTGGTCCATTTGGTGATCTTCACGACCACCTTATCCCCTTCGTTGGCGTCTTTGAGGTCTTTCAGATCCACCATGATGTCGAGGGGCATTTTGCCCTCCACCGAAACGATGCCGTATTTGGGGTAACAATTAAGGGTGCCAAGAAAATGTTCGGTTGCCCGCTCAACGATCCTGATCACCTCTCCTTCGGGACGATTTCTGCCGCGGGGCGTCCACACGCGAATTTCTACACGGTCGCCGTGCATGGCTGTATTCATGGCCTTTACCGGCACAAATACATCGTCTTCTTTGCTTTCAGAAACAATATAAGCTGCACCCGTTCGGGTCATGTCCACAATGCCGGTGCGGATGTTGCCACTGCTGCCTGCGCTTCGTCCCCGGCCGGATGGCGCGGCGATGGCTGCCCGGTTGAGTTGAAAACGATAATCCGGCAGCGACACAATCTGCTGCGACGCCACCAATTGTTCCAACACATGCGTTACGGCATCTTTGTTGTTTTCGACTTTTAATTTTTGAATGACCTGCCGGGGGTTGAGTTGTTTTTTAGGTTCTCTGCGAAACAGGGAAAGGACTTCCCGCTTAAGGTCTTTGGTGCTGAGCTTTACGCCAGCGGTTTTTGATTTTTTATTTTTTGCCATTATGTTTATTTTTTTGTGGCATGCCTTCCATCTTTTAAAGGATGCATGCGCACGGTTTTTTGAGATTTGCTTTGCGGGAACACTTTTCCCCGCTAAGGGCGCCAAGGGCTCGCCAAGAACGCTAAGGTTTGAGATGTCTCCCTTTGCGACCTTTGCGTTTCCTTTGCGAACTTTGCCTGCCTGTCCGGTAGGCAGGCGGGAACCTTTTTCCCCGCCAAGGGCGCCAAGGTCTCGCTAAGGACGCTAAGGTTTAAGTGGTCACGCTTTGCCAAATCAACCTCAGCAACTGAAAAAATGCCAGTTGCACATCGAATTGTCTCTATCTGCATCATTAGCACTGTAAAAACTGCTAATTGCCAACTAAATCCCGCTACCTAACAACAAACCCAATTCCCTGAAGATCTTCCCAGAAATCCGGGTACGACTTTTCTACCACGCCGGCTTCGGCCACAGCAATGGGTCCTAGCATCGCCAGGGGTGCAAAAGCCATCGCCATGCGGTGGTCTTCGTAGGTATCGAAAACAGGCGTGCTGGTCAGCTCCGATTTCCCTTCAATCATATAGTACTCCTTTTCCGTTTTTTTGGAAAAGCGGGGTGGCATCTTACTTAGATAAACGCCGGTTTTCTGCAATTCCGTTTGCAGGGCAGCAATTCGGTCGGTTTCTTTGATGCGTAGAGTGTCTAATCCCGTAAACAGGCCCTGCGTGCCCAGCGCTGCACAAACGACGGCTAAGGTTTGGGCGATATCCGGGCATTTTACAAAATCGTATTCAAAAAATGCCGGCGGTGTTGTCCCGGCTGCTTTAACAAGACGGATGCCGTCTGCTTCAAAATGGGTCTGCACCCCAAATTTGCGCATGATATCCGACAACACCGCGTCGCCCTGCAGGCTGTTTTCGTACAAGCCTCCCAGAAACAGATCCGCTTCGTCGGAGATGGCCGCCATGGCATAATAGTACGACGCTGCCGACCAGTCTGCTTCGATGGTAAAACCCAAACCAGCTGTCTGATCGCGGTAGGTTTGCGCTTTCACGTCGATGACATTGCCTTCCCAATGGTGCGTAACGCCGAAAGCGGCCATCAGATTCAGGGTCATTTCTATGTAAGGTCTGGAAACAATTTCACCATCCAGCGTCAGTTTCAAGCCATCCGGCAGAGCAGGGGCAATGAGCAACAAGGCCGAAATGTACTGACTGCTGATGTTGGCCGGCACGGTCAATTCCCTCGTTTTGCCCATTCCGGTGGGTGCGCCAATGCGCAGGGGCGGATAGCCTTCCTTTTCAACGTACTGAATGTCGGCGCCAATGGCCCGAAGCGCGTCCACCAGAGCGCCAATGGGGCGTTGTTTCATGCGTTCAGTGCCGGTCAGCACCTGCTCGCCTTCCTGAAGGGATAGCCAGGCCGTCAGAAAGCGAAACGTAGTCCCTGCTGCGCCAGCATCGCGCACCGGCGCATTGCTTTCCAGCAGTGCGTTGAGCAATTGCGTGTCTTTGGCGTTGGCGAGCCGGTGGATGGCAAAGGGCGCTTCACTCAAAGCGCGGATGATGAGGATGCGGTTGCTGATGCTTTTGGAACTTGCCAGTTCGATGGCGCCGCGAATGCTGCGAACCGGTTTACTGATTGTATGGGTCATGTGTTGCGCTAAAAAAATAATCAATCCACCAAATCCCGGTAGTGGTCAATCCAGTCGGGAGCAGTATTGCTGTTCTGCACGCCACTGCTCGCCGATGGCTGGCCTGAAAGGAGTTGTGCACCTTCTTTCAGCAGTTCATAATATTCTACCACGCCCAGGCTCTGCCAGGCTTTGAGCAATTGCAGAAATTCATTCTGCTTTTCCGGATTTATCCGTACCACGTATTCCATCAGGCTATAATATTTCTGCCGGTTTAATCTCCTCTGCATTGTCCAGCCCGGCAAGTGACGATTCTTCTTCAATTTCTGTAAATGCTTTTCGCTGGTTTCTTCTCGGATTCTTTTCTTCTTCCTCTTCCATCCTTTTGCGCGCCAGGGCGTCCGATTTTTCGTAAGCTCTGATGATTTCCTTCACGAGACGGTGGCGAACGACGTCTTCGGTATCGAGGTAAATGGTGCCAATGCCTTCCAGATTCTGCAGCAGGTTGATGGACCGCTGCAAGCCCGATTTCTGGTGGTAAGGTAAGTCAATCTGCGACAAATCGCCGGTAATGATGCACTTGGCAGATGGGCCCATCCTCGTCAGAAACATCTTCAACTGCATGGTGGAGCAGTTTTGGGCCTCGTCCAGAATGATGAAGGCATTGTCCAGCGTCCGTCCGCGCATAAAAGCCAGCGGCGCAATTTCGATAACGCGGGTCGACATGAAATGCGCCAGTTTTTCGGCAGGAATCATGTCGTCGAGGGCATCGTAAAGCGGGCGCAGATAAGGGTCAATTTTTTCCTTCAGGTCGCCGGGCAAAAAACCGAGACTTTCTCCGGCCTCTACTGCCGGACGGGTCAGGATGATTTTTTTAACGAGGCGATTTTTGAGGGCACGGATGGCCAAAGCCACCGCGGTGTATGTTTTTCCGGTGCCTGCCGGACCAACGGCGAACACGATGTCGTTGAGTTCAGAAGACTCCACCAGTTTGCGCTGGTTGTGGGTTTTGGCCTTGATTTCTTTGCCATCCACGCCGTGCACAATGGTTTTGTTGCTACTGCCGCTGCCCAGTCTCGTTTCAAAAGGGTTGCTGCCGTTCAGCAGGTCTTCCACGACATTCATGGGGAGTTCTTCGTGCTCTTTGAGCAGGCGCACCATGATTTCGAATTTCGACTTGGCTCTTTGCGTGTATTTCTTATCCCCCGCGAGTTTCAGGCTGTCGCCCCTTGAGGTGATGGTTACTTCCGGAAATGCCTTTCGCAGTAAGTTTAGTTTCGCGTCGTTCTCCCCGTACAGTGCGACGAGATCAACGTTGTCTACGGTCAAAATAATCTCACTCAAACAGAATCCTCTTTTTTGTTAGGTAAAGTGAATCATCAAGGTCAAAACCGCAGCCCGGAGAATTTAGTTCAGCCGCGCCGCTTTGTTTTTAAAATAAACAAAACTTGCGCTAAGAAGTTTCTTCCGGCAACTTTGTCCTTACAACAAAAGTACGGATATTATTTGGACAGCACGAGGTATTTCGCGGCAGTTTTACCATCAATTTCCATTCGGGCAACATAAACGCCATTTGACTGGCCTACTCCGCCACAGCATCGTAAAGTGTATAGGCAGACCCGGCAGAATCTAGCGCCAGGGCAATAAACCCGGTGTTGTCAAAATTATCTTCGGAATCGTCGACTAATAGAATGGAAGGTTGAGCGCGCAGGCCAAACGCCAGCAGCAGCGCAGCTCCGAGGAAAAAGTGTTTCATTTTTTTGTTGCAATAATGCGGTATTTTTTGGGAAAGGCAAATGGGAGAATCGAGTGCGGCGCCGTACCGCTGAACTCCCGTTCAGCGGACTGCTAAAAAAATTATGGTGCTATATAAGGTTGGGGTGCGCTGCACCCGGGCGGTATAATTGGGTAGGAGGCATACTGCTTTTTTTTTGCTTCGGGACGGCGTGTGAGCATTTTTACCACTGTATGCCGTTTCGCAGAGCCCAGCCTGTCGGGAAATACTTTACAAAATAAATACATCCCAACCGTTTCCCTGATTTCTCCCGTCTTTCTGAGCAAACACCACCTTATGAAAAAAGCCACTACACTTCTGTTCTTTGCGCTCATCGGAATGTTGGGAAAAAGCCATGCCTGTTCCTGCGTTTACATTCCTACCTTTTGCGAAACCCTGACTTTTGGTAATGACGGTCAGATCAGGGAAGGGCAAAACGTTTACCTCGCAACCGTTTCTGGGATCACCGCCACGGGTATTGAGTTGTTCATCGAAAAAACGTATTTTGGAGAAGTCAAAACCTGGCAAAACCTAAATATTGAAAATGGCAACGGCGCCAATTGCCTGGTCATGCTGAACAATTTTCACGTCGGTGACCGGTACATCCTCTCCCCGCACAAAAGCGGCGACAATACCTGGTGGTTGTCGGAGTGCGGCATTTCTTACCTGAGAGTACAAAATGATAAGGTTGTGGGCCCCATCGCCCCGGGCGTTTCGGAAGTCCCGGTGGCAGCCTTCGCATCGACTCCCAATTGCGGCAATTTAAAGGACATTGATGTACCTGAACCCGGTTTTCCGTTTAAGATAAACCCCACGCTGACTTCCGATCAGGTTGTTGTCAGCACCGACCTCGAAACGCCCGTTTCACTTGAGGTCATGGTCTTTGATGCAACAGGCCGACTGGTTCACCGGGCCAAAAATGGCGCTTTCGACCAGAACGCTACCCTCGTGATCGACATGCTGCCCTGGAGTGCCGGCGTCTATTTTGTGCGCCTGAGCTTGTATGGGCAACGGAAAACGGTGAAGGTGGTGAAGGTGGGGTTGTAAAGGCAAGGTTAAAGTAGAAAGGGTAAAGGTTAAAGGGTAAAATAGAAGGTTAAAGTAGAAAAGCCTGTCCCGCAATAGCGGGGGTTAAAAGCCTGTCCCGCCAAAGCGGGGGTTAAAGTAGGCATCGTACTTTCACTGAGCAACATGCTCCCCGGCTACCCCTGATAACACGGGGCAAGCTGCTTACCGTTTTCAAGGTAATAAAGACCTGGATGTAACCAATTTTACCGCCAAGGGTGCCAAGGTTTGGGACGTCTCGCTTTGCGGACTTTGCGTATCCGTTGCGGGCTTTGCTTGCCTGTCCGGTAGGCAGGCGGGAACTCTTTTTCCCGCTAAGGGCGCCAAGGTTCCGCTAAGAGCGCCAAGGTTTGGGACGTCTCGCTTTGCGGACTTTGCGTATCCGCTGCGGACTTTGCCTGCCTGTCCGGTAGCTACGGTTTATACACATCGTAGAGCCTCCAGCCTTCATAGAGGTTCTC
>CALEYL010000023.1 GCA_937926205.1 uncultured Saprospiraceae bacterium | reverse complement strand
CCGCATCGTTGAATGTAATCGTCTGGTTGCATGAAGACGCATTCCCAGCCAAATCCGTCGCCGTCCACGTACGAATAATCTGACCATCAGAAGTCTGATCCGTAAACGTAATCGAAAGCTGGCCCGATGGTGTGCAATTGTCCGTCGCAGTGGCTGTCCCCGTCACCGAAGGATCGGTGGAGCTGCCGCAGGGCACCGTTATTGCTGCAGGACAAGTTATTACCGGCGCTATCCCATCGCTGTACACAATGGTTTGGTTGCACGAAGACGCATTCCCAGCCAAATCCGTCGCCGTCCACGTACGAATAATCTGACCTTCAGAAGTCTGATCCGTGAATGTAATCGAAAGCTGGCCCGATGGTGTGCAATTGTCCGTCGCAGTGGCGGTCCCTGTCACCGATGGATCGGCGGAGCTGCCGCAGGGCACCGTTATTGCTGCAGGGCAACTTATTGCCGGAGTTTCGAAATCGGCAAAATCCAGATTAACTGTTGCAGAAGCCGTTTGCCCACATACATCTGAAATACTATAAGAAAATGATGAATTACCACAAAATCCAGGATTCGGATCAAATAAAAATTGTCCGTCGGAAGTGAGCATTAAGAGTCCTCCTGCCGGCGTGGTATTGGAAACAACAGTAAGTTCGGTACCCACGTCGTTATTCAGAACATTTCCGCTAAGCGGCATTCCTGAGTTCCCGGTGAAAGCATCAGTAATTGCCGTTAAAGGCGGCAAAGCAACCACCACATCTACACGTCCTTCTGCTGTTTGACCCGCCCGGTCGGTAACCGTATACCTGAATGAGAAAGAAGCGCTTCCAATATTAGTGATAATAATATTTCCCCCGCTTGCGAGCATGGCAGTTGCTCCGACAGGTTGAGTAAACCCGGTTACCTGCATCCCTTCACCCACGTCGTTTCCCAATACATTGACAGTACCAGAACTCCCGCAAAAGACATTTAATACGTCATCGTTGACGTTTAACAAAGGGGTGTTTCCCTCATGATCATCCCGAACAATAAAATAGATTCCAATACCACCCGCAACACCGCCTGCAACATAATAAGGCCACTCTGGTTGTTTATCTACAAGAACAATAAGATTGCTTTTGAAGCGACTTCCGGTCAATTCAATTTTATTCCAGTTAATGGTTCCGCGTTGAGCAAATCCTGAAAAAGGAATCAGTAAAAAAACCAGCCAAATAATGATTGTTTTTATTTGCATAGCAATCGGGTTTTGGGTTACAAAAAAGGAGTTTAGTCGGGTAGCACAGCCCGTTTTTTCCAGTTATTCCGATTTTGTTTTCAAAACTTTAGCCTCTACCCCAACCAGCGTAAATGTATCCCAGAAGTTGTTAATGCCTTCATCGAGTTGCTCCCGAATTTCAGGAGCCGCCGTATCTAAATTTGTCTGGGTATCAGTTTCGTACTGGCGGATTACATTCTCTGCAAAATCCTCCCGATCGTAATCGTTCCCAGTCAAGATGCCAAGTACATACCAGATTACCTGTTGTATTACTGCCTCCTTCTGTCGCAGAGGATCCTGAGCATAAGGGGTTGAAATTTGGCCTTCAATTTCTAATCTTTCATAGGTGCTCTCCACGGCATGAATGAGATCGATTATAAAAGTTGCAGCCGATTCGGGGTGTTTATCTATATCTATGGTGTAATGAAATGGTGTATCCGTTCCGGGATAAGTGGAGATGAAAGTTCCGGATTGCGTTCCTTGCGCGTTCCGGAAAAACCCATTTTGGGGAGTCAAAACCATTTCCGGTGTCAAAGAAGGCAGGTCGCTCGTTTTTACCCATTGTGAAAAAGGCGGTAGGTCTTCACCGGCTCCCGTGGGTGGAATAAATGGGTTTGTACAAAAACCGCGTAATGGGATTTTTAAGGTGCTGTCAGGAGAGATATTCAGTTGGTAAATATCCGGGACGCCGTAGCCCTGAAATTTTTTAGTTGATGGTATCAGGAAGGGCCCTAACTTCAGGACAAGCAATTCCTTGCTGTTATTGGTAACAAACAGCGTGGCAACATGCCCGGTAGTCTGACCTGTTCCGACGGCTTTGATTTTTTGAGCAAAACAATTGGACGAAAAAAAAATTACCGGTAAGGAGAAAATCAGACATAATACTTTGTATTGTGATTGCGCCATAAAGCAGGTTTTGATTTATTTCTACTTCGGAAGCAGGCCGGCCGTGTTCACTCTGCATTCCCCTTTCGGAGTAAACAAAGTCCCTCGCCATCAATTAGATAATAAACAGGCATCACACCAGAGATAGGAGTCAGATTTTCAGCAATTTAAGTTCTTTATTAGTAAAAAACAACTCTTTGAGGCGATCATTCGCAAATGGATTGCAAGCTGTATGTTTATTGCCAGGAATACACCAAATTGACCTCTGCCGCAGCTCCAAAAGCGCTTACCAGTGCATGCCTGATTGGAATATCCAGGCCAAAACCCGCTTTGAACTGGCCAAAATTTAAACCACTCTGTTCTCCAAAAAACAAACCTGCTTCAAGGTGCAGAGCAAGCTCCAGTTCTGCGCCGAAACCCATATTAACTCCGGTACCCGCCCATACCAGCTCACTAAACTGCCCGCGAAAATTGAGGTCAATATTTAGCGGCGCTCCGGGTACGTATTTAAACCAAACAGAAGGTTCAATAAACGAAGTTTCGTTTCCAATCCAGGTCGCATCCCAATAGCCTCCCAACACCGCATACACATGCTGTATTCTTCGAATAGAAAGCAATGGGTCTTCTCCAAATTTCGATTCAAAACCAAAAGTCTGCGGAGAAGAAAGGCCTGCGTAGTAACGGTTTTTGTAATGATAAAAAAGCCCAACCCCAAAATCAGGCCGGTATACAACTTCATTGGATAAAGGCTGCGTAAAGGGATCAGGAAACTGAATTTCACCTAGACGTGCCCGGTATTGAACAATGCCTCCCTGAAATCCAACCGTAATGGAATGGTCTACCCTTCGGCTGAGCCGGATGCGGTAGGCATAGCGTGCAAACAAGCCGGTCTGGCCAATCTTTCCGGTGCGGTCATTCAGCAGATGGGCGCCCCAAACGCTGTTAAAATCATCCTGAACCCATTCCCAGTTAATGGACTGGGTACTAGGCGACTCCGGCACATTCCACCATTGTTCCCGCCACGATGCGCTCAGGGTCATGGTCCGGTCATTGAGTAAATAATTATTTGAAATCGCTCCCGGATTCAGAATGCTCCATTGGTCCCGATAGAGGCTTGACAAGGGGGTTTGCTGCGCCATGAGAGGGGCTGAGAGCAGGAAGAGCAGGAGTAAAATTTGAAGATTTGAAAACCCCGCTTGGGCGGGACAAGTTTTGATAATTTGATAATTTAAAGACCTCACCCGGACGGGACAAGTTATGAGGGCTTCGCCCAGGCCGGTCAGGTTGTGAACATTTGCATATTTGCCCGTTTGCCTGCTTGCCAATTTGCACATTTGCACATTTGCCCATTTGAAAAATACACCGCTCATGGGATTAAAATTTTTGTTCAAAGAGGTGAATAACGCCTGTCTGTGTTTCCCCAACCTGTTTATCTCCTTCGTAAGCCCGTAACTGATAGTAGTAAGCCCCCTGTGGCAGGGCATTTCCGTTGCCCCCCATGGTGCCATCCCAGAGTCGTGGTTCAGCGGCATAGTCCCTGGATTTGTAGACCAGATCTCCCCAGCGGTTCACAATAAAAATTTCAACCCGGGTGAAGCCTTTTGTGCCTTTCATTTCCATAAATCCGTTCCTCCCTGTTTCATTGAGGATCAGGCCCTCAGAAACAGAAGGCATGTTGAGTACTTCAATGCGAACAGTGGCTGTGTCGCACGGCAACTGGCAATCTGATTCAGGGGGACAAACCACATATCGAAAAGTAACCACCCCTCTAAAGCCATCATCCACCTGATAGCTAAACCGGTGTGTTGCTTCCCGGTATTCCAAAACGCCTTCTTCCGGTCCGTCGAGCAGGTACACAAGGGTGTCTTTTAATCCGGTCAGGTTGTCGTTCAGCAAAACCTCCATCAGCAGTATGCTGTTGGTAAACTGAAGTTGGTAGTTGTCATCGCCAAGCACAGGTTCCCGTTCTAAAAACAACGTTATGGTATCCGCAACCACTTGTAAACAGCCAGTCATGGAAGCTTCCCAAACAAACTGATTGGCGCCAACCTGCAAATTGGAGGCAGTTGTCGTACTTTGTACCGGATTACCCGGTTTCGCAGCACCCAATGAACGCCAGGCTCCCGTTCCGGAGCTCAGAGGTAAGGCCGTCAAAACAGCATCAGAAGCGGAGCAGATCACCGTATCCAGTCCGGCGAATACAGCGCCGTCGGGAAATCCGACCACTGTCATGGGTGCACCTCCAAGCGGATTGGAGCGACATCCCAACGAGTCTCTGAGTACAAAATATTCGCCCGAAAATGCCATGGAGGTCGCAGTTAGGTTGACAAATGACTGAGTTGTGACGACAGAATCTCCAGTGGGCAGGAACCAAACATAGCGGACATCCGGTGAAGGAAACAAATCATCCGCATCAAGCGTAAAAACAGCATTCTGACAAACTTCATCAGGAACACTAAGCGCATAAGCCGGCTGTGCCCGACAGGATCCGCCACCGGTTCCGCCTGTCGTTATGGTGACATTCTCAGAAATCTCGCAGGAATTACCGGCTCCCGGCGAAGTAAATGAAACGGTTACCGAATATTCGCCGGGTGAGAGGTTATTAATGGAAGCTGTTGAAGCGCCATTACTCCACAAATAGGTATAGGGCATAATACCGCCTCCGGCATTGGCTGTAGCAGTACCGTCGTTGGCCCCCTGCGTACTTTCACCGCTGGCCACAATGGTTAAAGTTAAGGCTGTTGGTTGGTCAATGCTGGCATTGCCGCTGGCCGAACATCCTGCCGAATCTGTAATGGTTACACTGTAATTGCCAACAGCAAGGTTTCCGGGATTTTGTTGTCCGTTCAATGCCGGGTTGTTCCAGGTAAAAGTTAGGTCGCCAATGGCATTAACCGGGAATACAGCTAGTGTGCCGTCGTTCAATCCAAAGCAACTGACATTTTGCACAGCAATGCTGTCAATATTAAGCGCGCAATTAGCTGCATTAATGGTAAAACCGCATGTTTGCATACAGCCCAGATTATCCGTAATGGTAACAGAATAAACGCCGGCAACCAGCCCGGATATTAGGGTGACACCAGGTGCAACACCATTGAGTTGGCCGCTCATCGGGCCATTATAGCTGATGATGTAATTCGCGCTGCCACCGCCTATCTCGATGCGTCCCTGTCCGTCGCTGCCTCCGGGCTGAGAGACCATCATATCTTCAGAACAATTCAGGATCAAAGCGGGTGACTCATTGATGAAGGTGCTTGCGATGTCCATACAACCCGCAGCATTTTCAGCGGTTACGCTATATGCCCCCGCTCCGACATTAGAAATAACAGGGGTGTTGGCCCCGTTACTCCAGGTGTAGTTCCATGGATCGCCGCCGCCTGAAACTGAAGCCGTTGCTCCTCCTGTTGTTTCACCGTTACAGTTAACCGAAATGACATTGTTGATGCTAAGGGTAAACCCGGTACAGGAAAATGAAGCGACTACGCCTGATCCAGTCCGGATACACCCGTTTTCGTCAGTTGCTGTAACGCTGTATGTTCCGGGAGCAAGGTTGCTGATGCTTTCCGTATTTCCGCCGTTGCTCCAACTGTATTGAATGGCGCCTGTTCCGCCGGTCGTCATAGCCGATGCAGTGCCGTCATTAGCGCCAGATGAAGTTTCGTCGGTTGTGGACAGCGAAAGGATCAATGGATCTGGCTGAGCAAGGGATCCGGAAGCTGTTTCCGGACATCCAAGCGCATCGTTCACCGTCACGCTGTAAATCCCGGGAATGAGGTTGCTGATCCCGGAAGTCGTATCGCCGGTATTCCATAAATAGGAAAATGGCCCCGCAGAACCTGAAGGAATAGCCGTTGCGGCGCCATCAGCGGCGCCATTACAACTGACATCCATCATATCTACAGTAACCAAAAATCCGGG
Organism: uncultured Saprospiraceae bacterium; assembly: GCA_937926205.1. Lineage (GTDB taxonomy): Bacteria > Bacteroidota > Bacteroidia > Chitinophagales > Saprospiraceae > JABWAJ01. The sequence continues at coordinate 40,118 of CALEYL010000023.1, read as the reverse complement.
ACAAGTAAGGGCATTTACGGTTACTGAACCAATTCTGGTACAGGCATTGGCATCTGTTACTGTGACGGTATAAGTGCCCGGCGCAAGATTACTGATCGTTGAAGTTGTGCCGCCATTGTTCCACAAATATTGCAATACTCCGGTTCCGCCGTTTGCAATTACCGTTGCGGTACCGTTATTCACATTGAACAGGGTTTGATCCGTAGCACTCAGTTGAATGAGAATGGCCGGTGGCGGTGTGATGAGTACACTGGCTATAGCAGGACAATTATCTGCGTCGGTAACGCTTACAGAAAAAGTACCATTGTTCAGTCCATTAATACTTTGGGTTGTGGCCCCAGTATTCCAAAGGTAAAAATAAGGTGCATTCCCACCTTGTGGATTTGCAGTTGCGGATCCGTTAAGGTCTCCGTTGCACAGCGGCATAACGGCATCTATAGAGGCTGAAAAAGAGCCGCACTCAAATGCCGCTACTATAGCCGAGCCTTCAATGGTACAACCGTTTAAATCGGTAACGGTAACACTGTAAGTACCGGGAGCAAGGTTGCTGATATTTTCTGTATTTCCGCCGTTGCTCCACTGATAATCATAAGCCGGACTGCCGCCGCCAACTGTTGCCGTTGCCGTCCCGTCATTTGCGCCAAGCGCCGTTTCATTGGTCGTAGACAGCGAAAGGGTCAATGGATCTGGTTGGGTGAGGGCCCCCGAAGCTGTTTCCGGGCATCCAAGCGCATCGGCAACCGTCACGCTGTAAATCCCCGGAACGAGGTTGCTGATGCCGGGTGTCATGGCGCCGGTATTCCATAAATAGGTGAACGGGCCGGCAGAGCCGGAAGGAATGGCTGTTGCGGCGCCATCAGCGGCGCCATTGCAACTGACATCCAAAATATTCACAGTAACCAAAAATCCGGGACAAGTAAGAGCATTTACGGTCACTGAACCAATTCTGGTACAGGCATTAGCATCCGTGACCGTGACCGTATATGTGCCGGGCGCGAGGTTGCTGATTGTCGAGGTTGTGCCGCCATTGTTCCACAAATATTGCAATACCCCGGTTCCGCCGTTTGCAGTTACCGTTGCGGTACCGTTATTCACATTGAACAGGGTTTGATCGGTAGCACTCAGTTGAATGAGGATAGCCGGTGGCGGTGTGATGAGTACACTGGCTACAGCAGGGCAATTATCTGCGTCGGTAACGCTTACAGAAAAAGTACCATTGTTCAATCCATTAATACTTTGGGTTGTAGCCCCGTTATCCCAATTATAAAGATACGGCCCGTTTCCACCCTGTGGGATTGCTGTTGCAGATCCCGTAAGGTCTCCGTTGCACAGCGGCATAACAGCATCTATTGTAGCTGAAAAAGAACCGCAATCAAATGCTGCAACTGTAGCCGAGCCTTCAATGGTACAGCCGTTTAAATCGGTAACGGTAACACTGTAAGTACCCGGGGCAAGGTTGCTGATACTTGCTGTATTTCCGCCATTGCTCCACTGATAGCCATAAGCCGGGCTGCCGCCGCCAACTGTAGCCGTAGCTGTACCGTCATTTCCGCCAAAAGAGGTCTCATCCGTAGCACTCATATTGAGGGTCAACGCAGCAGGTTCGGATATACTGACTGTACCGATGATGCGACATGGGTTGATGTCTGCAACCGTTACGGAATAAGTTCCGGGCGCGAGGCTGCTGATGGACTGCGTCATCATTCCATTACTCCATAGATAGGTATAACCGGGCACGCCTCCGCCAGGAAGTGCCATGGCGGTACCATCTGCAGCGCCAAAGCAGGAAACATCCGTTTTTGAAAAATCCAAAGTCATCGGGGGCGGATCGGTCAATGTTGCGGATGCTGTAGCTGTACATCCGGCTGCATCGGTCACAACGACAGAATAAGTTCCCGGATCAAGTCCATTGATCGTGGGAATAATAGCGCCATTGCTCCACGAATAGAAATAAACAGGGCCTTGCCCTCCGGCAGGTACTGCTGTCAGACTGCCATTGCTATCGCCATGACAATCGATGGGGTTTTCATTAATCGTGGCTGAAAAGGAATTGCAGTCTACAATAATTCGGCAAGTGGCAAAACGGGAGGTATTGTTACCCGATTGCGTAGCCGTAGCCGTAACAAAATTACCAGGCGTAACAGGGTTTGCGGCCGTCAGGTTCAGGGTCCAGTTTCCGGTAGCTGTAGCTGTCACGGCTCCGAGAAAAGTGCGTCCCTGACAAAGCGCAGTAGAACCGCAGCCGCTGGGGTCGTATTCAAAAACTTCGACCAAATGCCCGCCTGTTGCGGTACCTTTAATTACCTGAGTAGAAGCGCTCGTAATCACCGGAACAGCAGGGCCGTCTGTGCGCGCAATACCCTGGCCTGCATTGCAATACATGCTGTTTTCAGAAACGAGCACCGTACTTCCCGTTGGTATGGTAATACCAGCGCCATTGTGTGCTATCGTATTGTTGCTGACGTTGATATTTGCCACTGTTGTTGGAAATAAAATACCTCCCTCAGTATTACCGTCGGGAAGTCCGGAACCATCCAGGCCAATCGTATTTCCGGTAATGTTCACATTCAGGGTAGTAGTTGTCGTTCCAATTCCAATCCGGTTGCCGTAGAGCCTGTTGTCGGCAATATTGTAGTTGGTGGCGCCCTGCATTCTTATACCATACCCCCCTGTACCTCCATTGGTGAAATTGCGGATTTCGATGCCACGGACAGTAATTCCGGATCCAATCAGCACCAATCCGCTGACCGGGCCGGCAGCCCCTACGCTGGTGCCGTCAACGATGACCGATTCAATGGCCGTTCCGTCTATCAGCGCATTGGGCTTGGTTACTCCCGGCAGAGCAGTAGTCAGGTTAATCGTATTGACACCCGCAGCAGGAATGTTAAACGTAATGGTTGTTAACGGAGTCGTGTTGTTAATGCAATTGATGGCCCAGGCAAATGAGTTTGGGGTAAGTGCACTTGAACTGGTATTCGTCACGACTACGGTAGTACCAAAAGTCGGGCATTGCGCGGTAGCGAGTTGTACTGTCAACAGCAAAAAGGCGGTTGCAATCAGGGATGACTTTGCTGTTTTCATGCGCTATTTTTTTTCAATATAATAGATCGGCAACTCGGCATCCAACTGATTTTCAGGCATAAATGGCGTTTGAGTAGTAGGGGCATTGGGTATAGCCTGCTTAACAAGTTCAGGAACCCGTCTGCGTAAAAAAGCATACAATTCCCCCAACCTGATGATGCCGTCTCTGTTGCCATCTGCCCAAAAACCGCCATTGATATCGGTGCATTCCGTATCGTGGAAAGCTTCCATGAGGGCTTTTGTAAAAGCGCCGTTCCCCCAGCTCGCATCTTCATACGACTTTTCCGTGCTGCTGCACGAACTCAACGTGCTGACGCCGGGTTGGGATTTGGCCAGATCTACCACTGCTTTGCTTAGGGCCCCGTAACCGTCTTTTGCGCCGCCACTGTGGCAGGCGTCTAAAAAAATCAGCTTCTTACAATTGATCGGCGACAAAACCTCCAGAATATCGCTTTTGAAATCGATGGTCAACCTTTCATATTTGGGGTTGTACCCGGTTTGAAGAATTTTGAACCGGTTTTCTGATATTTTCCCGTGGGAGGAAATAAATACCAGCAGCACATCATTTACACCGATCTGTTTGTCATCCCACAAATAAGCCATATCGTAAAAAGCTTGTTTGATGGCCGTAGCATCCGTTTTTTCCGGCGTATGGAGTTCGTAGGTAAATACCTGATTAAATAGTTTGTTTTCGCCAGCCTGATTCTGAAAAGCTGCTGCAACATCGGCAGCGTCTTTTTCCGTAAATTTCAGGTCCTCGTGTTTTGGGCCGATTACCAGTAAATGGAGATTGGCACGGTCGGGCAAAAACTCAACATCCAGTAAATCAGATGCCTCGCCGTCTATCAAAACCTGCACCTGGTTGTCCCCCTGCTCCAGCGGAACGGTATTTTTGTACGTATAGGTATAGCGCTCATCGTCTCTTTGCGGCGCAGAAAGGTCTTCTTCATTGAACTTAGAACCTTCCATTTCAACGCCATTGATCTTGACTTTGAAATTTTTGGTGTCTAATGGCTTGGAAGAGACCACCGTCATTTTAAAATTGAGCTGATTGTCGTTGGTACGTACCTTTTTGCTGTTCGGGTTTTCGTGTGGCGCCGGATCGGTCCAGATCATGATGGGCCCGCCAGACAAGGCTTTTCCACCCGCCTGCCATTCCATGGTTTTGCGCGCTTTTTCTTCTCCGCCGTCCAGTACGGTGCAATTGATTTTAGCAACGGCTTCGCTGAATTTTCCCTTGCTGAAGGAAAAATTAACTTCGCGCGTTTTGTGTGCGCCAACTACTCCGAGTATCTTGTTTCTTTCACCGGAAACGCTGATCCCGGGAGGACAACTAAAGCGCACTTCGGCTGGCCCGGAGCTGGCATCCCCATTATTCGCAATCTCAACTTTCAGGGTAATGTCATCTGAAGTCGAACTCGTCACAAACTTATACCCCTTGATGCCCAGCATAGCCGGCCGCAGTTCATGCAATGTGAGGGTCTGATTAAATGATTTGAGTTTCTTATCACCCGATGCAATGGTCAAAGCCAATTCACAGGAGCCGTCCGTCAGGTTGGCTTTTCCGGAAACGGGTACGCTGGCCATGATGGATTCTCCTTTTCGCAAAGTGCCGAAATAATTCGCATTCCAGGTTTCTACCTGATCAGTGTCTGTGTTTTTCTCTGCAAAAACACGCAGGTCCGGCAAATCAATATCAGAATTGTTGGTAATCAAAAAAGACATGGCTGTTTGCTCATTGGGCTTGATGATACCATCTGCGTTTCGGATGCTGAAAGCTGAAGTCTGTAAGCTTTCCAAATTGCGGAGACCAGCATAGGCCATTCGATCACTTTGCTTTGATTCCATACGCAGTATCCGGGGTGTTTTTCCATTGTTTCCCCCAAAAATATAAGCTCCGTCGTGCAGGTAAAGCACCTGGTTGATGACATCATCCTTATCCCCCCCAAGAAAATCTTCCCAATCCAGTTCGCCGCCCGGCGAGACCTGAACAAGGTAAGATTCCATGGTTCGCGCTCCCCGAAGGTGGGAATTGGAAGCGCCTGCCAGCAGGTAGCCTTTTTCATTCTGTACAAGATCTAAAGCCAGGTCATCGCCTTTCCCGCCATATGTTTTGTTCCACTGAAGAAACCCATCACGACTGAGTTTCAGCAACCAGGCGTCAAAATTTCCCACACTCCCTGCATTGGTTTTTCCTGCAATGGCATATCCTCCCTCATGGGTCGCAATGATGGAACCAGCTTCATTCCAACCCTTGTCACCCAAAAATTTAGGCCACCCTGTTACAGCCTTGCCCTGCCCGTCTACCTTTGCGGCATAGACATAGCCTGTCCCCGGTTTGGCTTTACCTGCCGTATTTCCACAAAAGACAAACCCGCCATCCGTTGCACGAACAATGCCTGCGATATTTTCATATTCATTGCGTCCAAGTTCTGCTTCCCATGACAAGCTATCCCCTTCCAGCTTTGCCAGCCATACATCTCCCGATTTCTTATCATTTTTATACCCGGCCAGCAAAGCGCTGCCATCGGGAGAAGTAAGAATAATGCGACAGGCATCGTTTCCGCCTGCTCCAAATCGCATTTCTTTAATTTTTTCACCCTTTTCATTGATCACAACGATCCAGGCATCTTTGCCATTTTTTCCAACGGTAGTTGTAGCGCCTGCCAGCAGAAACAGGCCATTATAGGTTTGAGCAACGCCGTAAAAAGCATCATCTTCTTTGCCTCCAAACCATTTTTCGAAGCGTGTCTGGCCGGTACTGGGATCCTGCATTCTGACATACCCATCCGTTCCGCCCTGGGTTTTGTAATGGGTCGCGCCAACGCTGACGATGTAGCCGTTGGTGGCTTCTATCGCCGTCTTAAAAGCAGCTTCCCCATGAAGGGAAAAATCCACTTTCCAGCCTTGGTTCATGACATTCTGTCCCAGCAACAGTGCCGGAAACAGCATTGGGAAAAAGCATAAAATACGCATAGTGTTTGTCTTTTTACGCTCCGTCCTGTAAAGGGATGACGGGCTTTAGGTTATAGGTTAATGACTTTTTACTTGCAAAACCAACGGTACAATGAATCCTTCACTGCGCGTGGCGGCATCAAATCCAATTTGATGAGGGAGGTAGGTAATATCGTTACGTGAAATTGCAAATTTTCCCAGAATTTTTAAAAGGTTTGCCGTAAAATCACCTTCCATCCGGCTCAATCGGCTTGCAAGTTCTTTGATCGTGTCAATTTTCTGTCCTGAAAAAAGAATAACCAAAAAATCATCGCCAGCCGCTTCAATACGCAATACTTTCGACGTACCGGGAATAACCAACTCTGTATCGCCTGCCACAAGGAGTGCACTTTCGTTTAGCGTTGCAAATTTTTCATTCAATCCTGCCTGTCTCGGCCAGTGAAAATGAACCTCCTTTTTGGCGTCTACGCTAAAAACGTAAAGGTATTGCTCCTTGTCTGTCGCCTGTACCAGCAGTTGAAAGCGCTGTCCTACTGTCCAATCCTGTTTTTCCAACTGGTAAGTTTGCCCCTGAAGAAAAGCGGCTGCGCTTTCAAAGATTGGTTGCCCCGAGTGTTCCTGCCATCCATCCAGATAGCGAAACTGAAAGCGTCCCGCCAATTCAAGCAGGGGTTTTTCCTTCATTATTGATTCTGAGGAATGCTGAGGAAGCGCCTTTTCAGGGGCAACGAGATAGAGCGCAAAGGCATATTTACAAAAGTCGCCAAAATCTTTGTATTTAACCCAGATAAATCCCTGATCTCCCCAATTTTTTCCCCAGGAATTCATCAAACGGAAAGCTCCTTTTCGATCGTCAAATCCAACCACCACCATGGCATGCCCGCCTGCAGGCGCGGTATTCCCCAATTCGGGATGCCAGTAAACAGCATTCCGGAGATCGTAAAAATTGCGCAGCACATTCATACCAATGACTACCGGCTTTTGCTGCGCCAATACTTTTTTCACCCGAAGGACTTTAATTTCAGGGTTTTCTTTAGAGCCAAACAGCGCGAGATAGTCGTCTATGGCATAACGTTTTGCACTTGCTCGGACTGAGCTATCAGGCAGTTGCTCACAATTATTGATGTCGAAATCGAAATGGCTGGCAAGGCAATCGCCGCTATTGACGAGAAACTGGAGGGCATCGGTCATTCGGGAGCCTTTGCCGCAATCGTCGCTTTTGATCTGGTTGTATAAAAAAAGTGCAGAGTGGGCGTTGCGGGTGATGACCGTCTTGTCGGTACAATGATTTAATACGGCGCGTTGTATGGAAAGTGCGCCATATCCAACTGCCCAGCCAACGCAGGAAAAGATGTAACCCTGGTGCCGGACTTCCGGGCAGTATGGTGTGAGGTCAACAGATACCGGCAGGTCAGCTTTACTTCCAGATTCGGCAGCCTGGCGGGGTTGGGCATCGTATGTTTCATCTTCCGGAAGGAGTCCGGAAGCGAATGTATCGTTTTCTTGAGCTAAGAGGCGCACGCTAAAGAGCAGGCAGCAACCTATCAATAGGAGTTTCATGGTCAGGAAATGTTTGGTGCGAAAAATGGCTATTTATGACAGCGACACCGAAAGCATGCTTTCGATGTCGCTTTTTATGTTCACGGGATCATAGGGAAATTCGTATGAGAGGGAATTAATTTCCGGTAGTAATAAACCCACCACAAACGCAGATGCAGGATCCCCATGGCGAGGTGTAACAAACTCTTGCCTGGTATGTGGTGCAAAAACCGCCTGAAATACATGGTGTGGCATTGGCCGGCAGGGCTTTAAATGCAGCACCTGGAGCCTGATGGCCTACCTGAGCGATTTTTCCTCCGCGGGCAACCAGGATAATCTGTGTACGGTTTTTCTTATGCGTAGCCAATACATGTTTGCCATCGGGCAAAACACTGGGCATTTTGGCGACAATCCATACTTCGCTGCTGTCAACTGCCGTGAAAACAGCTGCCGGTTGCCGGACGCGGGTTGCAGATTGTGCAGCAGCATTATTTGTCGTGAAAATGGTAGCAAGAACTGCGAGTGAAAACAGGAATAACAGATTTTTGAACGGTGCCATGGTCTTAGATTTTAAAAGTGTTGCGTAATAATTGTTTGACTGAATGTGTCGGAGCACGGGAAGAAGTACCCAAAAGAAGACACATTTTTGCCAGCATAAAATCTAAGAAAAAGACAACCAGAGTTTTAAGAACAAAAACAATCAGACTACTCTTTGGCCTGCGTTTCTGAAAACAATGCCGAAGACCCCGTTCCCATACCAATTACAGAGCGCAGGGCATCTTCTGTTTTGGTTTCCAGAAAAACCAGTTGTTCGCGCTTCACGTGAAAAATGTATCCATTGGTCGGATTTGGAGCCGTAGGAACAAAAACAGTATGGTAGATGCCATCGGGGGTTGAATCCACTAAAAAACCGGTCATCCGGGTATCATTGGAATAAACATCTACCAAAACGACCTGGCGGAAGGGCATTTTTTCCTGGCCCAACACCTGTCGTACTGTATCGCGCAACAAAGTATAGAAAGGGGCTTTTCCAAGCCAGTTTTCTTCAATAAAAGCCAGAAGTTGTTGTCCCAGCCTTGTGCGAACCCCTAAACCGATCAGAAAAAAGAGAAAAATCACAATGGCAAAAGCCAACAAGTCAACAATCCAGGTGTTGACATCTTTGGAGAAGTAAAGCAATTGACTTATTGGGGACAAAAAGCGGGAAGTAAAAGAAAATACGATTCTGATCAGCGCGCCGAAAATGTAAATGGGCAAAATAACCACAATCCCGCCCAAAACGGTGGTGAAGAAAAACCGCCTCAATTTTTTAAAAATAACGAGTGTGCGTTTGGAAACCATAGCATGGGTATTTTTTAGATAACAAGTTCAGAAATTCAGCAAAATCCCTCTTTAAGAGCTTGTTCGGGAATTCCTCAATTGACTTCGTCGAATCTTCGATTTGGCTGTGAGTGGCAAATTTTATTTGATACCACGTTGAATTTTTTCGCCATAGCTGCTGGCTATGTCTGCAAAATTCGCCTCGTCTAAAATAAAATTTCCGCACCCTCGCTCAATCAGAAAATCCTGAACAACCTCTAAAACGACGTGCTGAAATATTGATGTATGTAAAATGCATCTACCGTTTTCAAATATTTAAAGAACAATTTCAAAAATAAAACGGCCCGTTTCAAAAACGCATTTTATCTTACTCCGGTTAATTAAACCGAATTATTATGAATCATCATCAAGGCTATTTAGAGAGCGTGCGCAAACCATTTTTATATTACAAAACGCTGGGAGAGCGCACCATTGCTCAGCTTGACGAAGCGGCACTCCATTGGCAATACAATGAGGAATCAAACAGCATAGCGATCATCATTAAACACATGTGGGGCAATATGCTGTCGCGTTGGACTGATTTTTTAACGACAGACGGTGAAAAACCCTGGCGCCAACGGGATGCAGAGTTTGAAAATGAAGTTCCGGATAAAAAAACCATCATGGCCCGCTGGGAAGAGGGCTGGAATTGCCTTTTCCAGGCGCTTGACAGCCTGACTGCGGAGGACATGGACAAAATCGTTTACATCCGCAATGAAGGACACACCATTATGGAAGCCATAAGCCGACAATTGGCGCACTATTGCTACCACGTTGGCCAAATCGTTTTTATTGGTAAAATGATCAAAAATGAAACCTGGCAAACGCTTTCCATTGCCCGGAATCACTCAGCAGGTTACAATGCGGCAAAGTTTGCACAGGAAATTGGGCGCAGACATTTTACAGACAGCGAAATGTAATGACCTATTTCTGTAAAAATGCAGGTTGCAACAAATTGGCCAGCTCTGCAAACGGAACGAAAATTTTGATTTCGCCGGCAGCATAGGGGGCAATTTCATAAGGCACATAATTAAAGAAAATGCCTTTTCCTGTGAGACCGAAATTTTCCGTCAAGCTAATGCTGTCCTCAAACAAAACTTCACTCAGCCCCTGATCGGCGGTCAGTCCAAATTGCCGACGCAATGCCCTTTCCAGCATTGGAGAAATTTTTTCTTCGTAACCAGGTTTGAACACATCGCTTAGTTTGATGCGTTTACCGTTTTTGATGTCATACGTCTCAAAACTGGTTCCGTAATTGCCGTGAGCACCACCGTAATAAGCAAATGAACTGTATCCGATGGTCAGACGGCTATTTTGATTGTAAAAAACAAAAGCATCAGAAGATTCCTCATAATTCCACATCCCCGTTAAATACGTTTCGTTCTCATCAAATATTTCCTCATTCACTTCTTCCTTGTACCGGGCAAAAAAATCATTTTTCAGGAGCGTAAAAATCTTCGGAATGTCTTTGTACAAGCGTCCAAGCGAATCTCCGATCATGCCGTTGCGCAGGGCATTTTCAACAAACTGGTCTGTCGCTGCAACTTTAGTCTTTCGAAGCTGAAGCCAGGATTGTCCAAACGTAGCCTGCGGGCTCTCCTTCATATCGGGCTTTAGTTTTAAAGAATCAGCCATGGCCAAAACATCAAACCCAAGCGTTCCTTCCGGATAGGATTCTTTCAGTACAAACTTGAGCATGCGGCTGCTGTCGCTGTTCATCCATACGCCGCTAAACAGGGCATCGCTCCCTACCCTTCCAATAAACCGTCCGGTACTTTCGTATCCTGCATCTTCCATCAACACCACGTTGTTATTTTCATCCAGGTAGCCATAAAGTTGAAGTGGCGCTTCGATGCGGTTGTAGTAATAGGTTCCCAAAAAATCATAGGTATTGTTTGTATAATCGTACCGGTTAATTTTTTGCATCAAATCCATGGTAACCGGGATTTTTCCGATGGTTCCGGTAAAGTGGAAATAGGCATTCCCCGATTTGCCCAGGGGCGAAACCGGCTGCGCCATTAGGGTTAAAGAAGCAGCCATAATGGCAAACAGAAGTGTAAAAGAACGGAGATTTGGTGCGTTCATTTTTGTAATTTCGATAAGATGAATGACTTTTTATGGACACTGCCCGTATCGGCACGGAAAGATACGGGAGTATGGCAGAGATTGCCTGTTTTTTTTTGCAGTTTTGCATGCATGAATCGCTTACAACACGAAACCAGTCCCTATTTACGCCAACATGCCCATAATCCGGTAGATTGGTATGCCTGGAAGCCCGAAGCTTTCGAGCGTGCACGCCAGGAAGATAAACCCATCCTTGTCAGCATCGGTTACTCTACCTGCCACTGGTGCCATGTGATGGAGCGTGAATCTTTTGAAGACAAAGACGTGGCTGATTACATGAATTTCCACTTTGTCTGCATCAAGGTAGACCGGGAGGAGCGCCCGGATGTGGATCAGATTTACATGGAAGCCTGCCAGGTTTTTTCAGGCTCGGGAGGCTGGCCGCTCAACTGCTTTCTTACGCCTGATGGCCGCCCTTATTACGCCGGAACGTATTTTCCGCCTGTAGCTGCCTACAACCGGCCTTCGTGGATGCAGGTACTGCAACAAATGCAGAATGTATGGCACAAACGCCGGGATGTGGTAGAGGATCAGGCAAACCGGCTTGCCGAAATGATCCGAAAAACAGACCGGACTTTTGTATCAGCCATCACGCCGGAAGCCGATTCAGAGCAGGGGTTTTCTACGGAAATGACGGACGCCGTTTTCCGGCAGTTAAAGACTCAGTTTGATGCTGTTGAAGGGGGCTTTGGCGGGGCGCCCAAATTTCCGGGCAGCATGTCGCTGCAATTTCTGCTGGAATACCACACTTACACCGGTGAGCCCGAAGCATTGAATCATGTCCGGTTCTCCATAGACAAAATGGCCATGGGCGGCATTTACGATCAGCTTGGAGGTGGTTTTGCGCGCTATGCAACGGACCGGGCCTGGCTGATCCCGCACTTTGAAAAAATGCTCTACGACAATGCTTTGCTGGTAACCTTGTTATCCGATGCTTATCGCGTCACAGGGAAAAGCCTGTACCTCGATACCATTCAGGAAACGCTGGCATTTATCGAAAGAGAAATGACCTGCCTAGAGGGTGGCTTCTTTTCAGCGCTGGATGCCGATTCAGAAGGGGAAGAGGGGCGGTTTTACGTGTGGACAAAAGCAGAAGTAGACGCTGTTCTCGAAAACGACGCCCCTTTGTTCTGTGAATTTTATGATGTGACAGAAAACGGCAATTGGGAGCATAAAAACATCCTGTGGCGCCGAATTCCTTTAGAGGCATTTGCAAAAAGTAAAAACCTTGACCCGAATGAACTGTCCGGCATTTTCTTCAATTGCCGTGAAAAACTAATGGCTGCGCGATCAAAACGCATTCGCCCGGGTCTCGACGATAAAATACTACTCGATTGGAACGCCCTGATGGTCTCAGCTTATGCCACCGCTTCCGGAGCTACCGGCGAAACCAGATATATACAAATTGCCCGCCGGCAACTCGATTTCCTGTTAAAGGCATTCCGGCAGGGCGACGGCCTTCCGCTTTATCATACGTACAAAGAAGGCAAAGCACAATACGATGCCTTTTTAGATGATTATGCATTCCTCATCGCTGCCATGCTGGATGTATACGCCATTACATTTGACACTTCACTCCTGAACATGGCGAAGCAATACACTCATTTTGTGCAGGAACAGTTTTGGGACGCCGAATCGGGGTTGTTCTATTTTACTTCTGAAAAACAGAACGACATCCTGTACCGCAAAAAAGAACTGTACGACAACGCCCAGCCTTCGGGAAATGCAACCATGGTGCACAACCTGAGGCGATTGGGCGTATTGACAGACGATGCGGCTATGACGAGAACGGCAGCGCAAATGTTGTTTCAAATGAAAGATGCCGTCGTCAAATACCCGTCCGCATTTTCACGCTGGGCCAGTGCAATGGGTGCAATGGCCTATCCCCCGGGAGAAATTGCTTTGGTCGGACAGGATGCGCTTACTGCAGCCGAAACCCTGAATCGCCATTATCTTCCACATGCTACTATTATGGCGACACAAGAGGAGGATGCAAACTGGCCATTGCTGGCCGGCAAGAAGGCGACTGGCACCCTCGATGTGTACGTCTGTAAAAACTATGCCTGTCAACGCCCTGTGAAGACGGTCGAAGAAGCGCTGGCGATTTACAACAAGAGGTGACACCTTTTGGAAAGGTGTCACCTCTCATTCAGGATAACAGGCATCATCCTAACACCAATAATCTATGACCATCTCGCTATTTTACCAACTTAACTGGGCATGGATTGCCCTGGCCTGCATCACTTTTGTATACCTGTTGCGCAGGAATGCGCCTTATGGTCGTCACATTCAGGCGGGTTGGGGACCAACCATTTCCAACCGCCTTGGCTGGTTCCTGATGGAGTTTACAGTGGTGGTGGTTTTTTTATGCACTTTGCGCTGGAATGAAAAGCCACTTTCTACAGAGGTATGGGTGATCAGCGGCTGTTTTTTATTCCATTACCTCAACAGGAGCATCCTGTTCCCCTTGCGCATCCGAACGACCGGAAAACGCATGCCCTGGATTATTGTGCTGTCGGCCATGACTTTCAATCTGGTCAACGGTTTTTTACTGGGCTACTTCTTTTCCAATTTTGCTGCTTACGATGCCACCTGGTTCGAGGATCCCCGATTTTTGGCTGGCATGGGGCTTTTCTGGATCGGGCTGGCCATTAACTGGCATTCCGACAACCTTTTGATCCGTTTGCGCAAACCAGGTTCTACCGGATATGCTATTCCCAAAGGTGGGTTGTTTAAGTGGATCAGTTGCCCGAATCTATTGGGAGAAACCATCGAATGGGCCGGATTTGCGCTTATGAGCTGGTGTCTGCCATCCCTTGCATTTTTGATCTGGACCTTCGCCAATCTGGCGCCACGGGCTTTGGCACACCATCGCTGGTATCAAAAGACATTTCCCGATTATCCGGCAGAAAGGAAGGCCCTGATTCCTTTCATTTGGTAGTAAGGCAAGCCAAAAAACATTATTACGCTGCTTTTATTCCTGTCACATAACGCCACCTCCTGGCTTATAGGGGTACCTCCATACACATTACCAAAGGAAAATTGTAGTTAGTGCAGTGTTTGTTCGCCCCGATTTACTCGGGGCTTTTTTTTGTCACAATTTTCAACCTCAAGGATTATAGGGGCAAACACCAATGTCAGGATGGTGCCAGTGGCGTATGACTCGTTCTGGGCAGGTTTGCTGGGTCCAAACCAAACTACCATTTGGTATATCGGAGCGTATGTGAAATACGTTGCTCCATGCAGAGGGGAAGTCGAATAATGGTTTAGCCCGAGTCTGCCCATTTAGTCGCATGTCTGATCTTTATCTGCCTGCACTCCGGTAGGCTGGCCTGCACTCCGGCAGGCCCGTCTGCGGCAGGCAGGCCCGTCTGCCGCAGGCAGATAAAGATCAGACACTAAATAATTTCCTTTTCCGTCAAATACCGCTCCGCATCCAATGCCGCCATGCAACCCGTTCCTGCTGCCGTAACCGCCTGGCGATAGACGTTGTCCTGTGCATCGCCGCTGGCAAAAACGCCCTCAATGTTCGTCAGGGTAGTACCGGGCTTGGTCAGCAGATAACCGGTTTGATCCATTTCCAGCCAACCTTTAAAAATTTCGGTATTGGGCTGGTGGCCGATGGCTACAAAAAATCCCTGGATCGGAATGATGCTGGTTTCGCCGGTTTTGTTGTTGAGCAGGCGCACCCCTTCTACGAATTCATCCCCCAGAACTTCCTGTGTTTCAGAATTCCAGTGAATTTCAATATTGGCAGTCTTTTCCACACGATCCTGCATGATTTTAGAGGCCCGCATTTCGTCGCGGCGCACGATGAGGTGGACTTTGCTGCACAATTTCGACAGGTAGGATGCTTCCTCAGCTGCCGTATCGCCGCCGCCAACGACTGCCACTTCTTTCCCGCGGTAAAAAAATCCGTCGCATACCGCGCAGGCAGAAACACCACCACCTGACATGGCCAGGCGTTGTTCCGATTCGAGGCCCAGCCATTTGGCCGTGGCGCCTGTTGAAATGATGACCGAGTCGGCATGTACTTCCTTACCGCTTTCAGTCCAAACCTTGTGAACCGGGCCGCTGAAATCTACTTTACTGATCATCTCCATGCGAACTTCCGTCCCAAAACGCTCCGCCTGCTTTTGAAAATCCACCATCATGGTTGTTCCGTCGATACCGTCGGGGTAACCGGGGTAGTTTTCAACCTCAGAGGTCGTCGTCAACTGCCCTCCGGGCTGCATGCCCGTATACAGAACCGGGCTGAGGTTTGCCCTTGCTGCGTAGATTGCTGCGGTATATCCTGCCGGGCCTGACCCGATGATGAGGCATTTGATGTGTTCTGCCATCTTATTCTTTCGTTTGTGGTGTTATTGTTAAAGTGTGCAAAAATAACATCTTTGTTCAAACATGGTTGAACGCTAATCGCGCAATAACGCGCGTTTAACAGTATCCCGGCTGTATTCATCGCCTAAGTTTGTCCATTTCAGCCTTTTTGGTTATTTTTAAGAGCTTGTTCGGGTTTTCATGATGGAGCGAGTGTGAGGAAATTTTGTTTTAGACAAGGCGAAATGAAATTCGACGTAGTCAATTTTGCAGACGTAGCCAGCAGCTACGGTGAAATCGAAGATTCGACGTAGTCAAAAAATCCAACGCAGGTATAAAATAAAATTTGCCACTCACAGCCCATTAATGAATTCCTGAACAAACTCTAATTTATAAAATTCTGAATCATTATGAGCAATTTCCTTTTCAGCACTGGTTTCCTGGCAAGTTTTGCAGCCCTCGCTGGCTGGTATTATTTTCAGAAGCGGGAGCCCTGGGGCAATTTGTTCCGCAACATCCTGTTTGCTTCGCTGGGCATGTATCTGGTGGGGTGGTTCAGTGCCGACGCCGCATTTGGGCTAAAAATCCCCGTCTTGCTGCGCGATTTGGTGATGTTGGGCGCTGCCGGTATTGTTTTCAGGATTTTGCTCCGGCGGCCTTTGATGTTTTTCCTTAGTGCAGGAGCTATTTTGGGTGCTCTGGTGCTTTTTTACCAAAACAAACACCGCCTGCCTTTGAATGCCGCAACGTCAGAAGCGGTTTCAGGGCTGGATGCCAACGGAGAATTGCTCGTCGAATTGCCGGAAGGGAAAAGTCCGGAGTCGCTTAATCGCCTGATCCGTAAATACGACCTCCGCGTTGAGCGCGCCTTTTTCCCAAAGAGCGAAGAAATGACTGAATTAGACGATTACTACCTCGTTAACATACCAGATCATCAACTTTCGAAATTGGCGGAGATCGAAGCAGCTTTGAACGCTTCCGGTTTGACAGACTGGGTCGAAGAAAATGAAACCATCAGCATTGCGCCGATTGAAGCAAAAAGAAACAGCCCGGCACCGAATAAATACGGGATCAATGACCCCGGCGTTGAGCAACAGTGGGGCTTTGAAGCCATGAAAGTGGATCAATTGTACCAATATCTGGATGGCGCAAAATTGCAGCCGCAAAAAAAAGCCCTGATCGCCATACTGGATACCGGCGTTGATGCAGGACACGAAGACCTGAAAGCCAATTACCGCTCCATCAAAAAAAGCAATGACAACGATCCCAAATCTCACGGCACCCATTGTGCAGGCATCGCTGCGGCGGTATCCAATAACGGCGTCGGCATCGCATCGCTTTCCAAAAACAACAACTTTGTTCAGGTAACCAGTTTCAAGGTGTTGAATGCTTCTGGCATGGGAACCCAGCAAAGTATCCTCAAAGGAATTATCGAAGCTGCAGATAATGGCGCTGCCGTCATTTCTATGTCTCTGGGCGGATTCAGCAACCAAAGCAAACAAACCGCTTACGAAAAAGCCGTACGCTATGCCGCTGATAAAGGCGCCATCGTTATCGCCGCCGCCGGTAATGCCAATCGCAATGCCGTCGACTATTCCCCCGCCAATGTGAAAGGCGTCATTGCAGTCAGTGCCATTGACCGCGAATTGAACCGGGCCGTATTTTCGAATTATGTCACTGCCCTGTCAATGGGAATTGCCGCACCGGGAGTAGACATTTATTCCACTGTGCCGGGACAACAAAAATATGCCAGTTTCAGCGGCACTTCCATGGCTACGCCTGCTGTTGCGGGATTGGTGGGCATGATGAAAAGCATGCGCCCGGATTTGACAGCGACACAGGCTTATCAAATTCTGCAATCTACCGGGGTGGCTACAAGGAATACAAACGAGACCGGAAAGCTGATACAACCGGCGGAGGCGATGAAGAATTTGGTATCCCGGTAATTGCGCTTGCTGATTTTTAAAAGGCAAATTGGCAAAACCTGTCCTCGCTCAGTCAGAGCGCAAGTTGGGAAACAATAGACATCCCGAATTTTAGATAACCGGTCCTAGAGAGCCTCTTATCCAAAATTCGGAATGTCTCCTGTTCAGAGCTACAGCAAGACCATCTCTCAGTTCATTTTTACCACACTTTTGGTTGCACCCCCCCCCCCCCCGGTATGGTCGTAGCATTTCAGAAAATAAATCCCTTTAGCGTTTTCGCCAAAGTCAATTTCAAAGTCGCTGAAAACCTGGTCTCTAAAATCATAGACAGGTTGCCCCAGCGCATTTACAACTTGTATGGCGGCGATGTTTTCGCCAAAAGCCCGAACCCGAACTTTGTTGTTGAATGGATTGGGGAAAACTTCAACCCTTGTTTCCGGCTGATGGATCAGAGGACCTGGGCTTAGGATGTCCGCGGCGGGAACGACGCCCTGCTCTTGCTCCGATAGTGCAACGACTCCTCCTGCGCCCCACGGCGACACAAAAGAGATGTAGGCCCTTTTGGTTGCGGCCACTAAGTTGGAAAAGATATATTGGCCGATGGTTTTGTCGCCCACACTGCCGTCAAATGCTCCCCCAAAATAAAGGACATCATGGTTTTGGAGTATTTTAGAAACATTTTCATTTTCCGTGCCGCCATATTGGCTGTTCCAGCCCAGAATGCCGTCGGGGCGTATTGCGGCAAGCACAATATCCTGACCACCTGCGCTTTGGAAGCTTTCGCCAAAAAGGTTGACCGTGTTGGTGATCGTAAAGCCAGCAAAGAGAACATCGCCGGCTTTATCATAAGCCATGTCGAAGCCATCCTGATCCAGATTGGCAGCAGGCGTAGCAACAACTTGAACTGGCGCCCCTTGGTGGGTCACGGTCAGGATCACGAGGTGATCAGCAGGATAAGACAGACTTTGATTGCCTGCGAGTATAGTGCCTGATCCCCATAATGCTATGGACACGGGGGAATCGGGGTCATAATCCGACTCCCTGGTTGCGATATCCGCCAGGCCAAAAGTGCCAGATTGTAGTTCGATGTTGTCCACCAGGGCTATTTGATTTTGCTCATCCACCCGGATGGCTGTTACGCCAGCGCCGGAAGGCATCGCCCAGGTCTGGTTGTTGACGAGGATATCGCCGGAGCGCTTCCCTGCCACGACTACGGCATTTTTTCTGTTTTCTGAAAAAACAAGGTCGGATAAGCCAATAAGAGTATGCATATCGGCCATAACACCGTCCGCCATTCGAACTTTTAGCAAAAAGCCTGAAGGTTCCGCCGAAGAAGCGATGATTGCGCCATCGTAAACCAAATCTCCCTGAAAAGTACCACCGGCCAGTATGACATCCGATTGCCCCTGAGATACTGACAAATGCCGAACCTGAACCAAACCGCCTGGCGAAGTAGCGATTGGCTTGATCCAAAAATCGGAAGTGTCTTCGTAAATCAATTGATACGCCGTATCGGGTTGCAAGGCTTCGACGTACACGGTGATTTCTTTTTCCCAGTCGGAGACATAGTGGGTGACCACGGTGTCGGCTTTATGTTTTAAAACCTGATTACCGAAAGGATCGAAATCATCCATGACAAAGCCTTGGGCCGTATTTATTAACCCTTTAGGGTTGGTAATGTCACCATCCTGTGCAATGCCGAAGTCAAGTAGGTGTTCCTGGTCGTAGGCATCAAGAATGGATTTGAAAAATACATCTTCATTGAAATTCTCCGAAGGAGCAAAAACATAGTGACGTTTCCTGACATAATTTACTTGAGCTTGATGCAGCCCTAAAAAATCTTGTCCGGCATCACATAACACTAAGTACCCAAACAAAGGGCCTCCGCTACCAGCAAGACTTACCTGTTGAGCCTCGCAACTATTACCTAAGTAAGAACCTTGAGCATAGAGTGCCTCTCCACAAATAATTTCACTAATATTTGAAGAAAGAAAAGTAAAATTATGCTGGCAATAAACAACAAAAGCACATTTAGCTGCTTCATTCTGTGCATGGATCTGCAAAAAGTCGTCCAATTCAGAACCGGGAAAAGTATTAGGAAATTGATCCTCAATTGAAGCCCTGTTTAATATAAGGTCAAAGACATTTCTCCTTCGAGGAAAACAATTATTTATCTCTGGTGATACGCCTCCAAATACATCAGCGTCTTCAGGGCATACGAGGAAATCTGGCGTTGGGCTTACACAATCAACAAACTGACACCCAGTGTTCGGATCAGTAAATACTAAGCCATTACTACTCACAAATGGAAAAATTGGCGCATGACCTAAAAACTTCAAACTCCCGCGGCAATACCGTACATTGCGGCATTCACTTATTTCTTCAAAAGATGCCTGTAGTTGCTCTATATAGCCAGGAGGATATACATCCGAGAGCAATGCCTGATTAAGCGTATTCAGATATCCCACCGTTGTTGTAACAGCCTGTCCAAATTGCCTTATTTGCCCAGTATGATTAGAGCCACATAACAAGGGGGTTTTACAAGTACCGCTAAATAAACTACCCGTTGTGTTGGGCCAATCAAATTGGATTGGTTCCTGGAATTGTTCGTCGCCGCTAAGTATATTTCCATCACAAGCTTGATCATAAAAACAAATATCTCCCTCAATACGATCAAATTGTTGTTCAAAGCTCCGTTCTCCCAGCCTTAAAGTGAATTCATATTCACAATCACCTACTGTAATTTTGAGTGTAAAATCAATATTCCCTGCCAAGTTTCCGATCTCGATGTAATAAAAATCATCATCGCCGCCACTAACCGGGATTTCAAAATTGCCGTCGAGTACAGCAGTCACCGCGGCGCCGCTTCCGGGCTTAGGAATAGCCAGCGTAATGCTGCCGTCGGAAAATCCACGGCAGGGATCCCTCCGATTGGCAATGAAAAAACCAGCCGGATTTTCGAGGCCCGGATCTACCATTGGACACCGCAATATCTGCTTGCTCAGTACTTTTTCTACACATCCATTTGATATAGTAGCCTTGATCCAATTCCCTGTAAAATTAGCCGGGAGCGTAACCATTGCGCCATGCCCGATAATGCCGTCCTGATGCGCTTCCCAAACAATGGAAAACCCCGGCGGAATGTTCCCGGAAAACGCGCCGCTTGCCACAGAAACCTGCACCCGGAATGTTGCCGGCTCCGATCCTACCAGGTCGCCGATAAGGCGGGCGTTGAAATTGGGAACCTCGAAGCAGGTTTCGATCGTGTAGCTTCTGATGATGCTGCAACCCGTGCTCAGGCTTGTTGCCGTAACGGAGTAGCTTCCGGGCGCCAGGCTGTTGATGCCTGCGCCGCTCACATGATTGCTCCACTGAAAGGAATATTCTCCGGGGACTGTGGGTGCGACCGAAATCAGTCCGTCATCCAAATCGGGCTCTGAAACGTGTTGTATCGCCAGCAACTCCAGGTCGAATGCCGTATTTTCCTGTTCCTCTACCTCCACACAATTAGAGGCAGTGGCGCCGCAATAATCGGTGACGGTGTAGCAGTAAGTCCCGGGGGCCAGGTTCTGAAGCGTTTGGGCGGAACCCAGACCGTTGCCCCACTGGATGTTATAAGCATAAATGCCACCCGGCTGCGGCGTAATGCCTCCGGAAATATCGAGGGTAATGCTGCCCGAAGCCGATTCGGCACAGGAATTGACCACGGCTTCTTTTTTCAGGGTCAGCGGGCCGTCGGGAACCAGATCGCTAAGTTCTGCACAACGCACTACCGGACAGGCGCCGCCGCCATTGGCGTCGGTAATGGTGACGCAATAGTTGCCCGCGCCAATGTTGTTGAGTTCGCTGTAATAGGTATTGAGATCAATGAAGCCGCTACTCCAGACAAAATGGTAGGGGCCGCCGAAACCATCCGGGGTAAAGGCGCCTGCATTCACATAGCCATTGTTCATGCCCTGGCAGCCAGGCGCCGATTCAAAAATAACCATAGGCTCCCCGGCAGCCAACAGGGTATAACTGGCTTCTGCCGTGCAACCGTTGGCATCTGTAGCCGTAAGGGAATAGACCCCGCTGGGAATGTAAAAAAGGCTGAGCGTTGTTGCGCCGGTATTCCAGAGATAGGTGTAAGGAGGCGTGCCGCCTTCCGGTCCGCCGAAACGGAAATAAATTTGGCCGTCGGAGCCATTGCAGGTGCTTGGTCCGCCAGCATCCGTATCCGGGATGGTGATCTTTGGGCACAGCGTGATGCAGACCACCTGCTCGCAGCACAGCGCGTCGTTGACGGTGACGCAATATTCGCCGGGCCCGATGCCTTCCAGCTTCTCCGTTGTGGCGCCGGTTGACCATGCGTAGCGATAGGGTTCAATACCGCCCTCCACATGCAGGGTAATGACGCCGTCAGTGGCAGACTGGTTAGATGGCTGAATGGTTTCCCAGGTAATGCCCGTGCCGTAGTTGAAGCAACTTTCGTCCGAGGTGATGCCAACGCTGGGCTCTTCCTCACTGCTTCGGTTTTTTTCACAGCAGTTGACATTGAAATAGTGAACAACATCTGTACCTGTACTCATATTGGTATTGTCTGCCCAGGTAGCAGCGCCGGTGCGTTTGGGAATTTTCAGGCAAGTACTTGCTCCATGACTGGAGTTAAGTGCAAGGAGCCGGTTGTTGTTATTGTCATCATCATCATTATCCCAGTCAAAACCATTGAATTTGAATTCGATAGCCATCGTTCCGGCAAACAGGGTAGCTACTTGTTCAGGGGTTATTTTAAATCGCCGTATCTGGCCAGCTTCATCCTGCCAATCCGTAGCAATATTGGTTATATCATTTGCCTGGATCGTCAGGTTTTTCAGTGGCTCGCTGGCTTCTACGGTGACATACAGGTTGCCAAGTATGGATGCCCGGGTAATACACGATGCAATTTGTTCGGTTTGCAGGCGAATCCCCCCTTCTCCATCGCTGCATTGTGTACACTGCCATGTTCTGTGGTAAAAGGTTTGGCCATTCGGGCCATTCGCCTGAACTTTTACAGAGCGGATGAAAGGCTTATAGTTGTCGATGACAAATTTCTGAACAGGGCCATCCACCACATTGTTGCGCACATCTGTGATGCGCGCTTTTAGTTGATAACGCCCGTCGTTGTAGCGGCTACTCATGGGCAGTACGAAAGGGCGCCGGCAGTTAAATTGGTGTCGCTGTGAAGTCGGGGGATGAGGTTGGGGAAGTAATAGTCGTCGTAAGGGTGGGCGTTGTTGGTTGCATAGGCAAAAGGACGAATGCCTTGTCGGGTTAAATTTCCAATTTGGGGTGTACCTGGGTTTGCTATGCTGCCATCTGTGTACATATTTTCGGGTAGCATCTCTTCTCCGATACGGCCACCCAGGCGAATGTCGCTTTTTTGAGTAGTCCCCTCAATGAGTTTATAGCTGTTTTCATCTTTCTTTTTTATCAAAAGCTCTACCCGGTTTACATGATTCAGCGTATTGTAGCGATTGAGATTTGCTCCTTCGTTTTGCATAATAGGCCGAACGACAATCGGAGAAATAGTGGTACCCGGGTAAGAGATGCCAATCCAGGGTTCAGTTGTATTGCTGCTGTAATTGGTTACTTTTCGCAATTGAATTTCATAGGCCGGCGCAGCATAGTTTACATACTGCAATGGGTTTTTCGTTATTGTGTCATGAACGTTGGTAGATCCATTAGGCTCTGAAAACAAGTGTAAATGAGCGCCTGAATTTAAACCTGAATAACCTGTGGGGCCTATGGGCGCTCCTGCTGTAATGGTATTGCTTACAGAAAAGATTTTGCCATCGAAACTGACCGTACCGCCCCCTACTGTGCTGATGGCTGTAGTATCACCATCAGCAACTATGACAATGCAACGGCTGAAATTGTCATTCATCACGCTCAACCAGCAACCGCCGCTTCTGTTTGGAAGTGTGCTGTTGTCTCCTCCTGTTGTAAACAAATGCCCATAACCAAAATTTTGCCCTCCAGCCTGCACAATAAGTCTTTTATATCCCGAACCAAGTGTTCCGGTAATAGTGCCACCCATCAGGGCTAAGATCAGGTCGCCCATGTCTGCATTTCCGCTGCCGCTATTGTAATCTATACCTCCATGCCAGTCGTAGGTATCCGTACCGTTTTGGCGGGGTCCATAATCATCAGCGATGAGGTTAGTAGGATATTCGGAAGAATTTCCATAAGTAAAAGTTTGGTTGGAAGTAGTCGCATCCAGCCCATTAGCACATTGGTTGCACAGGCGGTATCGGGCTACGAGATTGGTTTGGGCAAACGCTGCCCCGGAAAGCAGCAATATCGCTGCTATGATAAATTGCTTTTTCATGTGGATATTAGTTTCAGGAGTAATTAAAATTTTTCCGATTGCCAGTTTTTATACCAGATTCGTTCAAATACTTTTGTTTTCGGATCCTGAATGATGAAGCCGTCTTCGGTAAAACTCCGGATGTAGGGTAGCCGTGGGTCTTCCGGAGCAACATATAATACTCGATTGTTAAGGTCAAACGAAAGGTAAGTCAGCGTTTGAGGTAGCCCCTCAGTTAATGATTTAGAAAGCCATACCCATCCCCCTTTTTGTTCGGCAGGGCCAGCTAACTGATACACTGTTGGCAATTCCCAGTCATAAATAATTTTTTTTGATTTGATATCGTAAATTCGGAAATGATCATTATACATGCGCTCCCCTCCAATAGTAAATGAACCACCATAGCGGAAGCAAAAATATTTTTGATCGCAGGTCACTAAGCCTTCACCAAAAAAGACGTCTTCTACATCTTCAAATCGGGCAATTTCTTTTCCTTTATTATCTAGTAATACAAAAGTTGACATGACCCCTAACAGACTTCTGTCTTCGTCCAGTGCTTGAAGGAAATACCCTAATACTACTGTTTCACATTGGTTGTTGGCTCCCACAGTCATCCAGGTAGCATATTGGCGTACATGTTTACGCCAATTGTAGTTCGGATAAGCTCGTCTATCTACAATTGAATGACTTGCATCCAAATAGCTCTCGGATAAAAAAGGCTGAAAATTCTCCTTTTTATAAGGATTATTTGCCCTGACATCATAAGAGCCCCGCTTTCTATTCTCCATATCAAAGAAATCTAATCGGATCAAGACCTGATTCATATTAGTTGTGTCAGGGTTAGAAACATAATGAGATACAATATTTGTCAAATCATAAGCATCAAAACGCCCCCCCAAAAGATAATGCCCGTCAAGTTCCGAAGGAACCTCCCGATCCGGATAATAGGGGTTTTTACTAAGGGGGATTTTAAGCGGCATCGTGTCGGTTATTCCCGCTGGGAGCGTATCTGTACGCAGCTGTTTTTCGTGGGATTGCATTTTTAAACTTTCCTTATTGGCTTCCGGCCCGGCACACCACAAAGAGATGGCGGCCAACATTGAGAGCATTAAAATTTTCATGGTTTTAATTTTTTTGGATGAAAAAATAGAAAGTGGGCAAGTGGGCAAATAAGCAAGTGGGCAAATTGGCAAGTGGGCAAGTGGGCAAACTTGCCAGCTAGCGTGTTTGCCTTTTGCTCCTTGCCTTTTGCCTCTTGCAAATTTGCCCCTTGCAAACTCCCCCTTACCCCTCCGGAAACAAAAAATTCACATAACTCACCACCACGGTATCTCCGGCCATGAGGTTTTGCTCTGCGCGGACATCGTTCAGCAGGGTGTTCAGGTCGCCCGTGCAAAGTCGGAAGTCGAGGACGTATTCGACACGGTCAAAAAAATCATCATAATAACTATTGTAAATGGCCGTATTGCAAAATTTCAGGGTAGAAAAATCGCTCGTTTTGGACAAGCCGACCTGGCCGCCGCCGGCTTCGGTAACGGTAAAAACGAGGTCGTCACCGGAAATGCTGTAGGTCGCTGCAACACTTTCGCCTGAACACGCATGCAGGGTGGCTTCCGTTTCGGACAGAAGCACCACCCTGCACAGCTCGAATTCCGGCAGGAAGCTGTCCAGCGTTTCCGTCAATCCCGCTGTGTACAAAGAGGCGAGCGGGCTGTTGTCGGGCAGGGTCGCGAAGCCGTTTTCTGTGACAACGCGGTATTGGGTTTCGTCAATGGAATAGCCCGATAATTCAAAGGATTTCGGGTAGGTAATTTCCGGCGGGTTGCTGTCCGGATCACATGAAAACAGCAGGATTAACGCTGTGGATAATAAGGTTGGAATGAGCATTTTTTTCATGGTTGATTTTTATGGTTGATGAATGAATGAAAAAGCAAATTGGCAAAAATGCAAATCGGCAAAAAAGCAAATTGGCAAATAGGCAAATTGGCAAAACTTGTCTCGCCCGAGCGGGATCCTCGAATAAACAAATCCTCGAATAAACAAATAAACCAATCTCCTGTGCTCCTTGTCCTCCGGACAGCAAACAGGCAGCCACCCCCAAGCAGGCGGCAAGGTGTGTTGTTCTTAGTGTAATTTGTGTTGCACGTTGTCCTTGAAAGGTTCAGCAAACATTCAGACACCACGGTTTTTTGCTGAACAAATAGAGGCGTAATTCAAAAAATCAATATTCCCGTGTATATGTTACAAAAAAAAAAACTATTTCAGGTAAAATGTCAATTTTTGGGGCGGGTTTAACATATTTATTTTTTAATAACAGAACAGCAAGAGGGCGTCCCTTTGAAAGCTCAAAGCCTACAGGCAGTCAGCATAATAAACCCTACCCTTTCTTCTTCCAATACCGCATCAGCCCCGCCACGCTCATCCAGGAAGGGTTGGCAGTTTCGTAGCGTTCCCGGTCCTGTTCGTTCAGCCCGGACGCTATTAGTTCTTCGTTGACGAAGGCCTGAAATTTTGGTGTGATAAATTCCTGCGGCGTTCCCTGCTCATAATAGGGGCGTATCCATTCCGCCCAATTGAGCAGGCGCTTTTCCAGAGCATCCAAATGGGGCAATATGTCCGTTATTTTTCCAAAATGGGTGAGGTAAAGCGCAGATAGTTCCAGTGACCGCAACAAATTCAGGGAAGCCTGCCAATCTTCAATATGGATATCAGGCGGTGGGCAAGGAGGCGCAATGAGCCCGCCTTCGATGCAAACGCCGGCAACGTCGCCTGTAAAAGCAACCGAACCCAGTTGCCAGGCAATGTGGTGTATGGCGTGTCCGGGGGTATGCCAGGCTTTAAACTCCGTATCTCCAATGGTGATGTTTTCCTCATGCGCTACCGACTTTAACTTTTCGTCGGCGATAGGGCGCATTTCTCCCCACAATCGATCCATGGAATCCTGATAGATCATTTTTGCCGACTGCATCAGGCGCTCCGGATAAGCGAGGTGCATGCTGCCAAGCGGATGGACATAAACGGTGGCGCCGGCTTCCGCAAAAGCCCATGCAGCGCCCGCATGATCCAGGTGGATATGGGTTAGTAATACATGGCGCACCTCGTTGACGGAATAGCCGATTGCTTTCAAACCCCGTTCCAGCGCAGGAAATGTGCTGTGCGGGCCGCATTCAACGACCACCGGGCCCTCGCTGGTCTCAACGACATAAGCGGCAACAGCATGAGCAATGCCCTGGAATCCCAGGTCTA
This sequence comes from uncultured Saprospiraceae bacterium, assembly GCA_937926205.1. GTDB lineage: Bacteria > Bacteroidota > Bacteroidia > Chitinophagales > Saprospiraceae > JABWAJ01. Next base: position 13,247 of record CALEYL010000023.1, on the reverse strand, counting down.
TCGTGTGAATTGGATGCATTTTTGAATGTTTAAAGAAGATGCCTCAAAAGGCAACATGCAAGTGGGCAAACAGGCGAAAATTTATCCCAAGAAGCAGTTTGTTCTTGAAAACCGTTTGATTATCTATTGCAAACGGCCCTTTGCAAATTTGCATTTTGCCCATTGCCCCTTTTGTGACAGCTTCTAACCAATTATCATTTCGCCTTGAGGCAAACCGGCGTTGGCGTTAAAGTTTCACCAGAAAAGTTCAGTTTTCCGGTGGCAGAATCAATTTTAAAATGAACAATATTGCCCGAATTCTGATTGGCAACATATAGCCAGTGGCCATCCGGAGTAATCATAAAATTGCGGGGGAAATCGCCGCGGGTTGGCTCGTTCCCGACAAGTGTCAATTGCCCGCTTTTTCCATCGACCGAATAAATCACGATGCTGTTGTGCCCTCTGTTCGAACCATAAAGAAAGCGTCCATCCGGCGTCAGGTGGATATCGGCACAGGCGTTGAATCCTTTGTAATCGGCAGGTAAAGTGCCGATACTTTGAATTTCGGTAAGCGCTCCGGTGGCTGCGTCATAACTAAAGCCGGTAATGGTCGCATCCAGTTCGTTGATAACGTAGGCAAAATTTCCGTTGGTGTGAAAAACCAGATGCCGGGGTCCCGCGCCGGCATGAACCGTTGCAAAAGCCGGCGTTGCAGGATTGAGTTTGCCCTGAGCATAATCAATTTCAAAAATCCAGATTTTATCAACCCCTTTGTCGGGTACAAAAGCAAACCGTTCATCGGGCGATAAAATGACGGAATGCGGATGGGAAGCCTCCTGTTCAGCATGCGGCCCTTTCCCCTCAAATTTCTTCACATCGCTTGCGGGCGCGAGGCTGCCATCTTTTTGGATGGGATAAATGGCTGCGACGCCGCCTACATAATTGGCCACAAAGGCATATCGGCGCTCCCGGTCAACATTGACGTGGCAGGGTGCAAAACCGTGGGTGATCTGTTCGTTGAGTTTTGTCAATTCCTGCGTTTGAGGATTCACAGAAAAAGCATGCACCGTGCCCGAAGGCCCTACATCCTCACCGGTTTCACTCACAGCGTACACAAAATTGCCATCTGGCGAAAAGGTAGCAAACGAAGGATTGATGATGCCCTCTTTTACCGTATGCGGAGATAAAGCTCCGGTATTCGCATCCACTTTCAGGATGGAAATCCCTTTGGCTTTTCCGTCAACATGGCCTTCTTTTTTGGTGTAAGCCCCCACCAGCACAAATTGGTCATTCGCATTCATGGAAGTGGTATTGCCCGTACTTTCCTGCGGCTTTTCGTTGCAGGATGCCAGTATCGTTAGAGATAAAACGCAGGCCATCAGACCCGGAAGCTGCAGGTTTTTCATTTTTGAAAAATAAAGTTTTGTCATAACATGATAAATAAGCGGTAATTGCAAGGCGGAGATGATTACAAGGCTGTAATTTGTTTGGCCGCAGAACCATAAATTTTCCAGACACGGCCATCTTTTTTCAGGGTATGTAAAACGACAGATTCATTGTTAATAAAATCAGGGCCGGAAGCTTTCATAGTCCGCTGAACCACCTGCACCACGGCCATGTCCGGCGTATATTGCAGCAATTCAATGCCACGGATTTCGTAATGCAGGTCGTAGTAATCGAAAATTTTCTGAATGAGCTCCCGGGTTCCTGAAAATCCGGGATTATCCTGATGCAGCGTTGACATGGTCAAATCAATGTCTTCGATGATCATGCCGTGAACATTGGCGTATATGGCTGCAACGATGGCTGTAATGTCATATTGGTTATCGGGTTCAGGCTCTGCAGCCGGTTGTTCTGCCTCGACTTCATTGGCAAGAGCCAGCATGGCCTGAACAATTTGCTGGCGTTCCGTGGCCAGATATTCGTCTGATTTCAGCCTGGCCAGTTCATCGTTTTTGTATTTTTTAAACCGGCTTTGCAGCAACAGCAGCGTATCGTAAGACTGAAATTTTTTCCCTTTGAAAAACTCACGGAGGAGGTTAATGGCCTCCATTAATTTATCATTGGCGATGTAATCCCGAAAAATATCTGCAATTGACTGCATGACAAGCGTTGGTTTTAGCCGCAAAATACATGATTATGAATAAAATATTAACGCATCAGCACAACATCACCCGAGATTACCTTCTTTACGCCGTCCGTTAATTCCAGCAAAGCCTGCCAGGTATAGACTCCGGGATCAAGCGCATGGCCAAGTTTTAAGCCATCCCACCCTGAATCTTCATCATTGGGGGGAAAATTTCTGGCTTCGTACAGCATTCCGCCCCAGCGGTCAAAAACCTGAAAGAGCAAAACTTCGCGAACCTGATCCGGGTCGGCATAGATGGTAAACCGTTCGTTGATCTGATCCTGATTTGGTGAAAAAGCATTTGGAATAAAAGCGCGAACACCTACTTCTACCAAAACGGAAACAGCTGTTTCACTGCGGCAACCAAAACGGTCTATCAGAAAAAGGGTGTAAACCGCACTTTCGCGGGCATCGAGTTCCGGATTCAGACAATCTGAACAACTGAGGTGCACATCCGGCGACCAGCGTATGCTGGACAGTAGTGAAAACGGAATATGCAATTCCGGGTTCAGGGTATAGAATTGGCCAATCTGCGTATTCAGCTGAGCCGGCAGGGTCGCCATATCCTCCTGAAAAGCAGCGGGCATTAAAAAATTGTCCTGCTCCATTTCACAACCGGCAGCATCCCTTATCAGCAAATCATATTCCTCTCCGGCAGTCAGGTCTTCAAAAATATCGGCATCGTCAAAAGCGCCGCCATCCACTGAATAAACGTAAGGTGGCGTTCCTCCGCTGGCCTGGAGCAAGAGCATGCCCTGTGACAAAGTATGGCAATCCGGTATTACCCTTCCGATAGAATCGGGCGTTGGCACGAGAATTTCCACGACTTTTTCGCAACCCTCAGCATCAGAAACATGCAAGGTATAAGCGCCGGCGAGCAGACCGCTCAGGTGCATAGAGTCCTGAACCCCGTGATTCCAGAAAATATCATAAGGAGGCGTTCCTGCGCTGACCTGAATGGAAATACCGCCATTGGCATCGCCAAAACAATCCACAGCATCGGCCAGTGATTGCACCTCAATGCGCCTGAGGTCAACCATCGCTGTGCCTGAAGATTGTCCTTCGCAACCCTGATCACTGAAAGTCGTGATTTCGTAGAGCCCTCCAAGGGTAGCCGGCAGTGCAAATGGCGTATTCCCGATATCGTTGACTGGCGGCTGATCTACCCCATCTATCCGATAAATCAATTGCCAGGGGGGCACCCCTGTAAAGTCAACCTGGAGCCAGGCAGTATCGCCTTCGCAAATGCGGTCAAAACCGGAAAGTGCTGCTAATGGCGGCTGGGTCATGAACACAACTGCAGTATCAGAGGCGCTGTGTCCGCAGGCGTCTGTTACGGTCACCGAATACGGCGAAGTATTGTTTGAGAACACAGTAATGGAAGGCGTAGTCGCTTGATTGCTCCACAGATAAGTATAATCCGGGATACCGCCGCTAACGTCTGGTTCCCAAAGTGCAGCCGCATTCTGACAAACAGCCCGGTCGGGTAAATCTACCAATAATGGCGGCGGATCGCTCAGGTATAAAATGGTGGTATCGGTATAACAGGCACACGGAATGTCCAGAATTACAATCAGGGATTCCTGCCCTTCAATTTCTGTGTCGTTTAATACTTGAACAGGTACGGTAGCGCTGTTTTGCCCTGCCGGAATGGTAACAGAAAGCGGGAGTGGTTGATAATCCTGCCCTGCAGTGGCCTGACTGGCTTCGGAAACCCGGAAACGCACCGTAAGGGGAAAATCATCGTCGTCGTCTTCGCCGCGCTCAAAGCGCACATAGGCATCATTACAGCCTTCGTAGGCGACCGTTTCCGAAGCGCTGCCCCGAACGCCGAGACTAACCCGGCCTCCAAGGTTGAAACTGCCCGCCTCCAGAAATACAGCAGAATCGTAAAAATTATCACCGACATCGGCAACCACAAACCGGATGTGATACGTCTGGCAGGGAATGAGTTTGAGCAAAGCTGTCAATGGCCGTGTAAACCCGTCGTATTCGATTTTTCCAAGATTGGGAGTCGGCGCCGTAGTGGAACCGCATTCGGCGGCATCGGCCGGAAGTTCATTCCGGATGTAATAAGCGGAGTTGGAATGGTGGTTCACAGAATTGATGGCCACATAACTGGAAGTACCCGGCACCAGGGCTACATTGGCGGCATTGTTGGAAAAAGGTCCGGAAATACCGGGTCCACTGATAAAAAAACCGAATACATCATTAAAGATACTGCCAACGAATTCGCAATATTCTTCAGAAGCAAAAACATAGCGAAACGTGATGAAGGAATCCAGGGGGATAAAATCGAACTCAATGGAAATGGCATCCACGACATTGGCGCCGGTCATGATGTTGAGGTCGGGATCGCCGGAGCTGTCTCCAAAATTACCGCTTTTGTTGGAAACAGTATTTGGCCCCCGGGCATTTTGAATGGGCCCGGTAGAAAGGATGATGCCCCGTTCCAGTCCGATGATGTCGCTGCCATTTTCAAAGTAGCCCACACCTCTGGGGTGGCCATTTCTTGTTACATTCGTGATGTTGTTACAGGCGCCTTTGGCAAAAATATTTGTTACCAGAAAATCCGTTTCGTAAGTATCGTCTGTTTGAATGCTTTGCGGATTAGACTGGCTGAATAGACAATTTCCCCTGCCGCTGAACAAGATCAGGACAAAGATGAGCCCTATTGACAATACAGAACGAGATAGTAAATGCATGGCAAAGTCCATTCATTAGGGGCGAAACATGAGCAGCAGGCAGTTGGCTATTATTTTCAGATCTATTTCAGACGCTGTTTTTTCGACAAATTCACGATAAAAAACAAGGCGCTGATACGGCGTTTCAAAAGTAAAGAAAATATTCCAAAAGCGATGGCTATTTTTGAGGCGACATAATAGTCGCAAGTGCTCATGAAGCGGATAGACGAATTCAGAATATACTATAATCACACCATACACCCGGAGCTGATGCGCCTGGAACGCAGCCGCAAACGCTTGCTGCGCCTGCTTCTTTTGTCGGGAATACTCATGCTGGCCTCTCTCGCCCTCGGGCTTTATCTGGATATTCCCCCGCTTACGCTGGCCATGATGATTCCTTTTGCCCTTTATGCGGGTTATCTCATTGGCCGGATCCGGCGGTTTTTGCGCACCTTCAAACCCCATATCGTCACTTTGATCCTGGATTTTATTGACAACGAGGTCAATTATGGCACTTTATCTTATGATTCTAAAAAACGCATCCACAAAGATCGTTTTCTGGAAAGTAAGATTTTTGACACCAAGGCTCAATTCTATCTTGGGGAAGATTACATCAAAGGCAAAGTAGGCGAGATGGATTTTGAAATGAGCGAACTGGATGTGCGTGAAAACTCAGCTTTTACGGCCAGATTGGAGCCCGTTTTTCAGGGCGTTTTTCTTTGCGCCTTGTTTAATGAACCAACCGAAGGCTCGCTCGTTGTTTGGCCGCGTAAGGAACGTCGCTTTCTGACCCGATCCATAAAAAACTACAACTGGCATGGTGGCGTCAACGTTGATGAAGAAATTATGATTGAAAACTTTCGTGAAAAATTTCTCGTTTATGCCACCGAAGAGACCCACGTAATCAGCATCCTCCCCGAACCCATGCAGGAGGCCATTCTGGAATTTTGCAGGCAGTCAAAAAAAGATCTCTACTTTTCGGTTCACGGACGGGAAATATACGTGGCCATCTCTGAACCAAAAGACTTACTGGAGCCGTTTATATTTCGGTCAAACATGAGTTTTGACCTGGTCAGGGAGTTTTTTGAAAACATTTCCCTGCTTTTAAAAATTGTCGAGGTATTTGATCAAACACATTGATGTCATGAAAAAAATCACTTTTAGAATTTTACCCGTTCTGTTTCTTTTTATTACAACCCTTGTTCAAAGCCAGCCCGAAACGCCAAAAACGCCTGTTGACAACCCTGACAACGCCCTGCTCTGGGAAATCAGCGGCAAAAAACTGGCAAAACCTTCTTACCTCTACGGTACCATTCACCTCATTCCAAAGGATGACTATGTTTTATCCGACCAGGCAAAAGAAGCTTTTAAAAAAGCCAAACGCGCCACTTTCGAAATAGATCTCGAAAAAACGATGGACATCAGCACCCTGATGCCGATGATGATGAAAATGTACATGAACAATGATACGACACTGCGCGACTTGCTTACGCAGGATGAATACACGGATGTCAAAGCGCATTTCGACAAAATTGGCCTGCCATTGGGCTTTCTCGAAAGGATAAAGCCCATGTTTCTCTCCATGCTGGCTTCTGAAGACGTGGCTGCCTCGATGGGAAAAGGGAACTCCAAAGAATCCACGACGACTTCTTATGAATTTGAACTGCTGGCCATAGCACAGGAGCAGAAGAAAGAAATAGCCGGCCTGGAAACGGCTGCTTATCAAATGAGTATGTTTGACAGCATCCCATATAAAGCACAGGCTAAAATGCTGATAGACGCCATCAATTCAGGCGATGATGCAGGAAATGACGAATTCGCCAGGATGGTGGAAATGTATAAAAATCAGGACATTCAGGGCATGCAGTCCATGATGGGCGACAGTTCTGACGGCCTTGGCAAATACGAAGATTTATTGCTGGTACGCCGCAACCGAAACTGGATTCCGGTCATGGAAACCATGATGCGGGAAAAAGTAACCTTCTTTGCTGTCGGCGCCGGGCACCTGGGCGGCAAACAAGGGGTTGTCAACCTGCTTCGCGAACAGGGTTACACCTTAACACCACTGCGATGAAATACCTGCACCTGTTCCTTGCACTGCTGTTTTTTCTATTTGCGCTGGTCCAATACAACGACCCCGATCCGTTGGGATGGATGCTGATGTATGGGTATGTTGCAGGCGTTTGCGCCTTTGCTGCATTCGGCCGCTGGAATCGCTATGTTTTATTGGCCGGCATCGGTGTTGTACTTGCCTGGGCTGCTTTTCTGGCGCCGGGTTTTGTGAACTGGATCCGTATGGGAACGCCTTCCATCGCCAGTTCCATGAAAGCGGAAACCCCTTATATCGAATTGATGCGCGAATTTTCAGGACTGCTTTTGTGCCTGTTCGTATTGATATTCCAGTATATTCAGGCCCGGAAAAAGTTTTGACCTTTCAACTCATGAAAAAACAGACCGTCATGGATAGACGAAATTTTATTCGTAATTCTTCAGCAGCAGTAGTTGCGGCCAGTCTTGGCATACCTCAGCCGTTTTTTGACATGCAAAAGAAAGCCGGCCGCATCGGCATTCAATTGTACACCGTACGCGATGAAATGGGAAAAGACCCCGCGGGTACCCTGGCAAAGCTGGCCCAAATAGGTTTTCAGGAAGTCGAACTCGCCGGTTATTCAGAGGGTAAGTTTTATGGCATGACGCCGGCTGAATTTAAACGATTACTCAAGCAAAATGGCCTGAGAGCCAGAAGCGGGCATACCCAAACCGGAGCCATTAACCCCAAACAGCGGGGTACGCTGTTGAACGATTGGGAAAGCGCCGTGGCAGATGCCGCTGAATTGAACCAACAGTACTTTATTTGTGCTTACCTCCATGATTTTGAGCGCAAAAAAATAGACGATTACAAAAGAATTGCCGAATTGCTCAACAAAAGCGCCGAAGTCTGCAAACGCTACGGCATACAAATGGGATACCACAACCATGATTTCGAGTTTTGGGAAATGGACGGGCAGATTCCCTTCGACCTGCTGCTGAAAGAGACCGACCCTGATTTGATCAAAATAGAACTGGATTTGTATTGGATTCACAAAGCCAAAAAAGATCCGATCAACTATTTTAAAATGTATCCGGGACGCTTTCCCCTCTGGCATGTAAAAGACATGGACAAAACGGAGGAACAATTTTTTACGGAAGTGGGCAATGGCAGTATTGACTGGAAAGCCATGTTCCGGGAGCGCAATACGGCCGGGCTCAAACAATTTTATGTAGAGCAGGACATCTGTCGCAACCACAAGCCCCTGGAAAGTGCCGCGATTAGTTATGGTTACCTGAAAAAATTGAGGTACTAGGAGCGTCCATTCTGCTCAACATTCCCCGATTTTTACTGATTCTGGAAATGTTGGGCAGAAAAACCGGATGCTTTGAAACTTACCAGCGATAACTTAAGTTTATTTGTTATCAATCTAAATCTATGAATCAGCTACTGGAAAGAATTTCCGTTGATCCTCAAATTTGCTTCGGTAAACCTTGCATTAAAGGGACGCGTATTTGGGTTTCACTTATTCTGGAGTTTTTATCTGCTGGCAATACTTTCGATGATGTGTTGGAAAATTACCCTCAATTGAAACATGAGGATATCCTGGCTTGTATTGCCTATGGAGCAGCAATGTCAGCAGAAAATTATGTTAATATCAATATGGAGGCAGCCTGATGTTGCGATTCAAATTAGACGAAAATTTTAGTCCTTCATTGACATTATTGTTCCAGCAAACAGGTTATAATGCAGAATCTGTCCTTGAAGAAGAATTATCCGGTTCTCCAGACGAAAGCATTTATCATGTCTGCCTTAAAGAGAGGCGGTGCCTTGTAACTCTGGACCTTGATTTTGCGAATATTCTCCGATTTCCTGCCGAAAATACACCGGGTATCATTGTTGTAAGACCCAATCGCCCCATAACACTCGGTATTATGAGTGATATGATATTGTTATTGCTAAAAGCGCTAAATGAAAATGATCCGACCAATTGCTTGTGGATACTGGAGCCCCATCAATTAAGAATACGCAAACCAGATCGTGTATTTTAAAAGCGCGTATTTTATTTATCTTCGCGACTTGTTTTTGCCAAAATTGTTAATTACATGATGACGTCCAAAGAAATCCGTCAGACTTTTCTGGATTTTTTCGCTTCCAGGCAGCATAAAATTGTGCCTTCTGCGCCGATCGTGAGTAAAAATGACCCTACCCTGCTGTTTACCAACTCAGGCATGGTGCAGTTTAAAGATTATTTTCTGGGCAACCAAACGCCTCTTGCGCCCCGCATTGCGGACACGCAAAAATGCATGCGCGTGTCGGGAAAACACAACGACCTCGAAGATGTAGGCCGCGACGGTACCCACCATACCATGTTTGAAATGCTGGGAAACTGGTCGTTTGGGGATTATTTCAAAAAAGAAGCCATTGCCTGGTCCTGGGAATTACTTACGGAGGTGTATCATTTGCCCAAAGACCGCCTTTTTGCGACCGTTTTTGGTGGCGACACCAAAGAAAATATCCCTTCTGACGAAGAAGCGCGGGGTTACTGGCGCCAATATGTCCCGGATCATCACATCATAAATGGCAACAAAAAAGATAATTTCTGGGAAATGGGTGAAACGGGTCCCTGCGGTCCCTGCTCAGAAATCCATGTGGATTTGCGCAGCGACGAAGAACGCGCTCAAATTCCCGGCGAACAGTTGGTCAATCAGGATCATCCGCGCGTCATTGAAATCTGGAACAATGTATTCATCCAGTTCAACCGCAAAGCTGACGGCAACCTCGAGCCGCTGCCCGACAAGCACGTGGATACGGGTATGGGGTTCGAACGCCTTTGCATGGTTCTGCAAGGAAAAACGGCCACTTACGATACCGATGTCTTTACGCCGCTGATTCATGCCATAGAGAAAGCAAGCGGCAAGACTTACACTTTCAGTTATGAACCGGACGCCATGACAGACATCGCCATGCGCGTCATTGCCGATCATATCCGGGCGGTTTCTTTCGCCATCGCCGACGGCCAATTGCCTGACAACGGTGGCGCGGGTTACGTCATTCGGCGGATTTTGCGCCGTGCTGTCCGCTATTATTATTCGTTTCTCGACATTCGCAAGCCGTTTATGCACACCCTCGTGCCCGTGCTTTCAGATGTTCTGGGCAATGCTTTTCCGGAACTCAACAGCCAGCAGAGCCTGATTTCTAAAATCATTGAAGCAGAAGAAAACGCATTCCTAAATACCCTCGAAAATGGTTTGCGCCGCTTCGACGGGCTGGAAATCAAAGATGGCGTCATTCAGGGCAGAGATGCTTTTGAATTGTACGACACTTTCGGTTTCCCGATTGACCTGACCCGCCTGATGGCTTCAGAGCGCGGCTGGCGCGTTGACGAGGCCGCATTTGAAAAAGCGCTGGGCGAACAAAAGACCCGCTCAAGAGCAGATGCTCAGAAAGCAGTTGGCGACTGGACTGTCGTTTCAGAAGAACTGGACAGTGCATTTGTCGGCTACGACCAACTCGTTGTAGAGCACGCTAAAATTCTGAAATACAGAACTGTTGTTGCCAAAGGACAGGAAACCCACCAGGTTGTCCTGTCACAAACCCCTTTCTACGCCCAAAGTGGCGGACAGGCCGGCGATACAGGTTATTTGTACATCGGCGATGAAAAAATTGAAGTAGTTGATACGCTGAAAGAAAATGACCTGGCCATTCACATTTTGCTAAAACTGCCCCAAAATGTTCAGGCAAATGTGCGCGCCGAAGTGGATGCGTCCAAACGCCTGGCAGTTTCAGGCAATCACTCTGCTGTTCACCTCATGCACGCAGCCCTGCATCAGGTGCTGGGCAAACACGCCCTTCAAAAAGGCCAGGACGTGGATGCAGAGCGCCTGCGATTTGACTTTTCCCACTTTCAAAAAGTAAGTCCCGAAGAATTGGAACGCATCGAAAGTATGGTCAACGAAAAAATCCGGGAAAATATCGCCCTGGAAGAAGTACGGAACATGCCTATTGAAGCGGCCAAAGCAACCGGAGCCATGATGCTGTTTGGCGAAAAATATGGCGAAACGGTGCGGGTAATTACGTTTGGCAAAGACTATTCCGTTGAGTTGTGCGGAGGCACCCACGTGGATGCAACCGGCAAAATAGGCTTGTTTAAAATCGTTTCCGAAGGCGCTGTAGCAGCCGGTATCCGTCGCATTGAAGCCCTGACCGCCGGGAATGCAGACAACTTTGTAAAATCGGAACTGGCTGAATTAGAAGCCATACGAACGGTTTTCAAAAATCCGAAAAATACGGCTCAAAGTGTCGTGGCATTGATGGAGGAAAACCGGCAATTGCGCAAAGAGGTAGAAAAAATGATGGTTGAACAGGCTGCTGCCCTGAAAGATCAGCTGGTTGTAAAAGCCGAATCTATGGGCGACTACAAACTGCTGGTGCACAAAGTAGCGGTCAACGACGCCAATGCCATAAAAACACTTGCTTATCAACTGGAAAAAGAGCTCGGTGAATCCCTCATTGTATTGGGGGCTTCGGTACAGGACAAGCCCTTGCTTACCGTTATCATCAGTAAAGGGCTGGTGGAATCGCGTGGGTTTCACGCCGGAAACATGGTGCGGGAATTGGCAAAAGCCATAGACGGCGGCGGCGGTGGTCAGCCTTTTTTCGCGACGGCAGGCGGTAAAAACATGGCCGGCCTGGATGCTGCGTTAAGCAAAGTAAAATCTTTGTTGGGGTAAAACACTGGTTATTTTTTATTCCACAGCATTTTCAGCCAAAACCAGGGTTTAGCTAAACTCCGGCGTATTTCCAGATCGTGATACATGTGCGTCAGCATGTCAACGGCGCGCTTATTGCCGGCTATGATGCCGGTTACCACATCAACAAGTAAAGGATAGGCCATGAGTTTCTGGAGGCGGTAGCTCAATTGCATTTCTACGCCCAGTACTCTTTGAACACGCACATCGTAAGCCTGCATGAAAGCGGCAGAAACATTGTGCTGTTCCAAACATTGCTGCGCCTGTTCAGCTGCAATAAAGCCACTGTAAAAGGCATTGCCAATCCCTTCTCCGGTGAGTGGGTCTATTAAGTGCGCCGCATCGCCAACGAGCATGTATCCATCACCAGACAACAGTCTTTTTTTAGAACCCAGAGGCAATCCGTATCCAACGATTTCTCCGACAAGCTCTGCTCCTTCAAACCGTTCCCGAAAAGGCGGATGATTATCAATAACTTCCAGTAGTTTTTTGCGAAGGTTAATTCTTTTTTTACTGACAATATCACTCCGCATCCCCAATCCGACATTGGCATAGCCTCCCGGAAGTGGAAAAATCCAAAAATATCCGGGCACCAACTGCTTTAAGAAATGCAGTTCGATAAAATTATCTTTATCTGTATTCCTGACATTTTTAAAATAGGCGCGTACGCCGCCTGCGTGGTGTTTCAATTCTCTTTCGTGGCCTGCAATTTTCCGGCTGAAAGCTGAATGAGCGCCATTCGCAACAATAAGCAACGGTGCACGTACAGCAAATTCCCCGCTTTTATTTTTTACGATCCAGTGGTTTTCCTGGTATTCAAAATCCTCAATGGCGGTATTTTCAAAAAATTGGATGTTATTCCGACGCTTTACTTCCTGAATTAAAAAATTGTCAAAATCTACACGCCGGGAAACATAACCAGGAGAAGGTGCATCCGTTTCGGCATAATCGGACGCGAAAGGCAGGCGTAATTCATTGCGTCCGGGTGCAATAAAACGAATCCCCCAAACCCCAAGCTGTATGGACGATGCACGAAACCGCTGCATGATTTCCGGATCGAGACGATTCAGCAAAGTGGTCACTTTGCCGCTGATGGCATCGCCGCATACTTTATCCCTTGGAAAGATAGATTTATCAACCAATACACACGGGATCCCAAGATAACTCAATTTCAGAGCCGTTGCAGCACCGCCTGGGCCGGCGCCTACAATACAAACCTGCGTTTCAAGCATGACGCTATTGGCATTGGTATTGGTTATAATAAAAACACGCGACGGCATCCTTGTTGACGACATCGCGTGTTTTATCAGAAAAAAACAATTAACTCTGGATAGATTTCTTTAAACGGTCCAGTGTTTTCAATGTCTTTTTCAACTTTTTCTCCATTTTAGAAATTTTCTTTTCTAAATGGTAATAAATTGGAAATATCTCAGGCCTTTGCAAGATAGGCTGTACGGCTTCCGATTTTGAACTGTCCTGCCCACCTGATTTACCGCTCTGCTTTTTGCGACCAGATGATTTTTTGTGATCACCTGCTGGTTTTTCCACTTTTGGACGCCCCGGACGCTTTTTCTCAGCGCCTTCGGCAACTGCCGGTTTTGCAACCTTTGGACGACCCGGACGCTTTTTCTCTACAGTAGCTGTTGATGCTTCGGCAGGTTTGGCCACTTTTGGAC
>CALEYL010000022.1 GCA_937926205.1 uncultured Saprospiraceae bacterium | reverse complement strand
AGTTGGCAGTTTGTCAGTTGGCAGTGGGCAGTTTTACATTTCGGGTTTATTGGGCAGATTGCTATGCAATTGATGGTTGAGTCATCGATTTACAAGTGGACTGCACTGTACAAGAAACTATGCCAGATGCCAATGTTACGGTGCGCTGCACCTCATGAATTCGGGATGATCCTGATTGCTAATGATATTTGGGTGCGCTGCACCCGGGTATCAAAATTCGGGATGATCCATATTAGTCCGTTTTACTTCCTGCAAACTGCGCAGCAGCAATGTCATTCCACAGCACCCTCACCCCTGCCAACTAAACCTATTCCGGTTCAAATCCGAGAATAATGTTGAAGTCGCCATAATTCCGGATACTGCGCTCGCCGGCTTTGTCGAAACCAATACCATAGTCAAAACCCAGCACCCCGAACATGGGGAGGAAGACACGAAGACCCAAACCTGCCGACCGTTTCAGGTCGAATGGATTGTAATCGCGTGCCGTACGCCAGGCATTTCCGCCCTGTGCAAAAGCAAGGACATAAATGGTAGAACTTGGGTTCAGCGACAATGGATAGCGCAATTCCAGCGTGAATTTGTTGTACAGCGGCGTTGCAGATGTACCGCCGGTTCCAATCACGTTGGCAGGCAGGTCTGCCACTTCATACCCGCGGAGCGAAATGATATCGACGCCGGCAAAACCGAACTGCTGATTGTTGATGCCATCGCCGCCAAGCTGGAAACGCTCGAAAGGAGAAGTACCGATATCTTTGTTATAGGAACCGAGCAGACCCATTTTCAGGCTGGCTTTCAAAACCAGTTTGCCGGCAACCGGTTGGTACCACTCTGCATTGAATGTCCACTTGTGGTATTCCAGCCAGCGGAATTTTTCTGTTTCCGGCAGATCGCCGTAATCCTTTTTACTAAACAGCGAATAAGGCGGCGTCAGCTGTACCGACAAAGAAATGCTTGAGCCGTCGCGCGGGAAGATCGGGTCATTGATCGTGGAGCGGGCGATGGTTTGCTTGATGCTGAAGTTGTTGTAATTGCCTTCCGAAACAACCGTTCCGCGATCTGTGATGAACAAGCCCCTTGCCCAGTTGGTCAGTTGCAGTGTTTGTATGTTGATGGCGGTGCTCGAAACAAAGTTGTCATCCGGCCATTTCAGACGCGTTCCCAGGCTGACGGTTCCCTGAATGATGTTGAAGCTCTGGTAAAAATCGGTGCCGCGGGTGCCGTAGGCGAAACGGTTGTAGAAACCGGCAATCGTGAGAGAAGTCGGTTTTTTACCACCCAGCCAGGGCTCGGTCAGCGAAACGTTGTACGATTGAAAGAAATCGCCATTGGTTTGAGCCCGAAGGGAGAGGCGCTGGCCGTCGCCCTGAGGCAGCGGCTTCCAGGATTCTTTTTTAAAGAAATTGCGCAGCGAAAAGTTATTGAAGGAGACGCCAAGAGTACCAATGACGCGGCGTTGGCCACCCCAGCCTGCGGAGAGTTCCAACTGGTCAGAGGGTTTTTCCTCTACTTTATATTCGATGTCAACTGTACCCCGCTCCGGATTTACCGGGGTATTGATGCCCAGCGCTTCCGGATTAAAATAGCCAAGGTTGATGATTTCGCGCTGCGAACGAATGATGTCTGAACGGCTGAATTTATCACCCGGACGCGTGCGCAATTCCCGGCGGATAACATGCTCGTGGGTGCGGTCGTTACCTTTGATGATGACTTTGTCGATGGTAGCCTGCGGGCCTTCAAAAATGCGCATCTCGAGGTCAATCGAATCGTTTTCTACGGCAACTTCGGTAGGTTCAACCTGGAAAAACAGGTAGCCGTTGTCCATGTAGAGCGTGCTCACGTCGCGGCCATCCTGGCTGAAACGGAGGCGGTTGTCCAGCAATTCCTGATTATAAATGGCGCCTTTTTCGATGCCGAGCACCGATGAAAGGGTCTGGTTGTCGTAAATTGAATTCCCCTTCCACTCGATGTTGCGGAAATAGTAGCGCTTGCCTTCATCTATCGTGATGTGGATGCGCAGGTCGCCATCTTCTTCGCGCCAGATGCTGTCTTTAACAATGGCAGCGTCGCGGAAACCGAGGGTGTTGTAATATTGAATCAGCTTTTTCTTGTCTTCGGCATATTCTTTTCTCAGCAATTTGGAGGAAGCAAAAATGCGGCGCTTTACACGGGTTTTGCTCAACTTACCCCGCAACTTTTTGGCCTTTACATTTTCATTGCCGCTGAAGGTAATGTCCTGGATTTTGACGCGGTTTGCACGATCTACATCGAATACAAGACCAACAGCGTTGATGCGGGAAGTATCGGCTTCTTCTTTGACGGTGACTTTGGTATCCAGGTAGCCTTTTTCAATAAAAAACGCCTCTATGCTTTTAGCGGCATTGACTTTCACGTTTTCGGTGACAATCCCCCCTTTGAGCAGGTGCTTGTTTACTTCCTCGTTGAGGTCGTCGTGGTAAGATTTTTTGATGCCGGTGAAGGAGTGGCGGGTCAGGCGAGGACGTTCCTGCACGACGATTTCGAGGAAAATGACATCGCCAATGGTTTTCTCTTTCAGGATTTCCACGGTTTCAAACAGGCGAAGCTTCCAAAGCGCCTTAATGGCTTTGGGGATTTCAGGTCCGGGAATACGCACCTTATCGCCTACCCGAAGGCCTGCGATACCGATGATGGCGTTGTCGTCGCTGTATTCTGCGCCGGTTACTTTTACGCCACCCAGTTCATATTCCTTAGGGTCGCTGTAATCGAAAACTGCTTCCTGTGCGAAGGAAAACATGGGAGCGAGCATGAGGCTCCAAAAGGCAATAACTAATTTATTCATCCTGGTATGTATGCGTTGGTTTCGCAAAACGCGCGGCAAAGGTACTTTTAAAAGATTTTAAAAACACCCTCAAATCTTTTAAAAGTGTCTTTTTAGCTACATGCCTTCGTTTTGCGAAGGGCTTAAACCCATTGATCAATCCTGAAAGAGCAGTGGATGTCCCAAAAAGTTGTACGCCTGATCAGGAAAAGATGCTTACTTTGTCAAACTTATTCCGAGCAAGTTGTTGGTTGTTGGTTGTTCGTTTACCCTCAAATCACCAAATTTTCAAATTTTCAAATTTTCAAATCAACCCATGCCCGGCATCTATTTCCATATTCCTTTTTGCAAACAGGCCTGCCACTATTGCAATTTTCATTTTTCGACTTCATTGCGGCAAAAAGACAGCCTGATGGAAGCGCTGTTGAGGGAAATGGAACTACGGCGCGACTATATAGGCGATGCAACGGTACAAACCCTTTATTTGGGCGGCGGAACACCCTCTCTGCTGGAAGCTGCGGAGTTGGACCGGCTATTTGAGCGAATCTACCGGCTTTACCGCGTAGCGCCTGACGCAGAAGTGACTTTAGAAGCCAACCCTGACGACCTGACCCCATCAAAAATAGCGGCTTTGCGCCAAACACCGGTCAACCGCCTGAGCATCGGCATTCAGTCGTTTCACGACGCCGACCTGCAATTTATGAACCGCGCCCACAACAGCGGGGAAGCCCGACACTGCATCGAAAATGCGCTGAAAGCCGGGTTTTACGACCTCAGCCTCGACCTGATTTACGGAACGCCCGGGATGAGCGACGCCCAATGGGCGGCCAATATAGAGTCGGTGCTGGAATACGATGTTCCCCACCTTTCCTGCTATTGCCTGACGGTAGAGCCGCAAACTGCGCTGGATCATTTTGTAAAAAAAGGAAAGGCCAGTCCTGTTGATGAAGCCCAGGCTGCCCGCCAGTTGGAATACCTGATGCAACGGGCCGAAACAGCAGGCTACGAGCACTACGAAATTTCCAATTTTGCCAAACCCGGTAGGTACAGCCGCCACAACACGAGCTACTGGACCGGTGAGGCCTACCTCGGCATTGGCCCGTCGGCGCATTCTTTCAATGGCGCCAGCCGTCAGTGGAATGTGGCCAACAACAGCCGTTACATCAAGGCCCTGGAATCCGAAACGCCGGATTGGGCATCTTTGGTTGAAACAGAAATTCTGACTCCGGAACAACGCTACAATGAATACGTAATGACCTCGCTGCGCACACAATGGGGTTGCAAGCTGCCCCAAATCAGGGAAATCGGCCAGCGCTTTGAAGCTTACTTTCTTGAAGAAGCGGCGCTTTTTTTAGAAGCGGGCACGTTACAGCGCAGGGAAGACACCTTTTATTTGACCAGGCAGGGCAAATTTGTGGCTGATTATGTGGCTTCGGAGTTGTTTTTTGTAGCCAGCTGAGTCGGTTGCATTTTGGTTGCGGCTATTTTACAACTTCTTTCCACCGTTCAACAACAATCAATAGCCCAAACGGTTATGTAAGCATATCTGATCAAAAGCCCCATACCAAAAAGATGCGCTTATTATTGCGATGTTCCTTAGCTTTGGCTGCCAAATTAATACAATGACCATTTCACTTCAAACCATACAAAAGCCGATTCAGCAGGAGCTGAAAGAATTTGAATCGCATTTTCGCAACGCCCTGCGCACGACTGTCCCCCTGCTCGACAAAATCATGTTCTACATCATCCGCCGGAAGGGCAAACAGGTTCGGCCCATGTTTGTGTTTCTTTCGGCCAAACTCTGCGGCGAATCCGGCCCGTCTACGTTCAATGCTGCTTCGTTGGTGGAGTTGCTGCATACGGCTTCTCTTGTACACGATGATGTAGTGGACGATTCTTACGAACGACGTGGCTTTTTTTCCATCAATGCGCTGTGGAAAAACAAAATTGCAGTGCTGGTCGGCGATTACCTCCTCTCTCAGGGGCTGCTGCTGTCGCTGCGCAACAAGGAATTCCGGCAACTCGAAATCGTGTCGGAAGCTGTGAAAGCCATGAGCGAAGGGGAGTTGCTGCAAATTGAAAAAGCGCGCCGGCTGGACATAGAGGAAAGCATCTATTACGACATCATCCGCCAGAAAACGGCTTCGCTCATTGCATCGGCTTGCTCTGCCGGCGCGGCTTCGGCCACCAAAGACGAAGCACTCATCGAACGCATGCGCTTGTTTGGGGAAAAAATCGGCATCGCTTTTCAGATCCGCGACGACCTGTTCGATTTTGGCGCCGACGATGTGGGCAAACCCCTCGGTATCGACATCAAAGAAAAAAAGTTGACTTTGCCGCTGATCTATGCTTTGTCGAAAGCGCCCAAAGACCAACGCCGCCTCATCATCAACAACATCCGCCGCCACAGCGATCGCCCGGAAAAAGTGAAAGAAGTGGTTGATTTTGTGCGCCAAAGCGGTGGCCTGGACTACGCCCGCCAGGCCATGTACCGGTTTCGGGAAGAAGCCTTCGCGTTGTTGCACGAATTTCCCCACACCGAAGTGCGCCAGGCCATGGAAGATTTGGTGGTGTTTGTGACGGAAAGGGCAAAGTGAGGATTTGGTAATTTGGTGACCACGCTCGGGAGGGGCAAGTTTTAAAGATTTGAAAATAGTGCCGGAATAGAGTGGCTTTATGTTCAATGCATTGATTTTCAATGCATTGAAATATTTTTTGTGCCTTACGCCAAAACGATATATTTAATCCTTAATACACTAAAACCTTTTTGCACATGAAAAAAAAGTTGACTTTCATGCTCTGCCTGCTTGGCATCAGTGCGCTCGCTCAACCTGTTATTGAATGGCAGCAGTCGTTGGGAGGCATTAACTACGACGTGGGATACGATATTCAGCCTACTGCCGATGGCGGCTATATTGCTACCGGAACAACCGAATCAGCCAACAGCGGCAATGTGGGCAACCTTCAGGGTGCAGCAGACTGCTGGTTGATAAAGATGGATGCGACGGGCGCAATCGAATGGCAACGGACACTGGGCGGCAGCGATACCGATGAGGCTTTTTCTATCCGCCAGACCAGCGACGGCGGTTATATTCTCGGCGCCCACACCAATTCCAATGACGGCGATGTGTCGGGCCACCACGGTAACAGAGACTACTGGATTGTCAAAATGGATGCAACAGGCGCAATTGAATGGCAACGGGCTCTTGGCGGTTCAGGAAATGAGAACTTTGGATCCGTCGTACAAACCAGCGATGGCGGCTATTTCGTAAGCGGATTGTCCAACTCGAACAACGGTAATGTGACGGGCAATCACGGACAATTCGATATCTGGGTATTGAAATTGGACCAGGACGGGGCCATTCAGTGGCAAAAAACGTTGGGAGGCAGCGATTTTGATTCTGCTGCCGACGCCATTCAAACCGCTGATGGTGGCTTTGCCATAGCCGGATTTTCCCGATCCATTGATGGCGACCTGTCTTTTAGCCGGGGCGCAGAAGACGTATGGATCATCAAATTGACCGACACGGGTGCTTTTGAATGGAGCAACACCTTCGGAGGTAATGTGATTGATGTGGCTACTTCCATACAACAAACCAGCGATGGGGGTTATGTTACCGTCGGTTTTACCAGTTCCAATAACGGAGATGTGTCGGGCAACCATGGCGGTAGCGATTATTGGGTTCTGAAATTAGGCGCCACAGGGGATCTGGAATGGCAGCGGACATTTGGGGGAACCAGTTCTGAAATCTGTACTGTTGTTCGGCAAACTTCCGATGGCGGATACATTGTTGGGGGGCATACCAATTCAAACGACGGCCAGGTAACCGGTTATCATGGCGGGGATTCAGATTGCTGGATTGTTAGACTCGATCCTTCGGGGAATCTCATCTGGCAAAAAGCCATTGGAGGCAGTGGCAACGACCAGATGTTTGCTGTTGAAGAAACAACTGAGGGCGGGTTTGTTTTTGCTGCTTTTACAACTTCCATCGATGGCGATGTCCTTGGAAATCAAGGGGGCTTCGACTTTTGGGTGGTGAAACTCAGTTCTGGCATTACGGGTGTTGCCGATTCGCCATCAACATTGGCAGGGGGCATTTCGATGTTTCCAAATCCAACATCCGGCCTTTTCCGCATCTCACTTGAAGCAGGCGCCATACCCGTAAAAGCTGTTCTGACAGAAGCAGGCGGCAAAATAGTCGGTTCAAAAACCATAGATGATTCGGGATACATGGATTTGAGCGACCTGCCGGGTGGTGTTTACTTCCTCACCATAACAGACTTGAACGACAATCGCTATTGGGGAAAAATAGTGAAAGAATAGCATTCGTTACCTTCTGTCAAGAAACCACTACTCTCAAAAAAAATCAGCAAATTTGTGGCTGAAAGCAATCCAACCATGAAAAAGAGCACTTTTCTACTTGCTGTTATCGCCCTGATCTGGACTCAGGCCCCTGCACAGGGTTATTATTTTGGCCTTAAAGGCGGACTCACCATCGGGGTACAGCGCTGGAATGATTTTGAGCGGGATCCTTTGCTGGGCTACCACGGGATCCTTTTTGTAGAGACCTTGACAGAAGGCAACCAATTTTCCCTGTTTGCTCAGGCAGGCTACCATCAAAAAGGCAGCGCTTTTCGCAACCAGCTGTTTTCCAGTCTTTTCAATGGTGGATTTAGCCGGGCGCCGGCAACCAAATTTATTTTCAACAACGTCTCACTTACCCTTGGCGGCAAGCAGAAATACGACTTTGCCGGCGATACCAAAGTGTTTTACCTCCTGGGGGTTCGGGGCGATTACACGGTAAGTACCAATCTTGGTAAATACGAGCAGTTTAATGAATTGAACCCGGGGTTCGCCATTTACCCATTCAACACGTATGAATTTATTCGCCGGATCAATTATGGGATCACCATTGGCGGTGGATTTGAAGTGGAATTGTCTGAATTTGTAGGCGGTATTCTGGAATTTACCGTCAACCCGGATTTTTCTGACCAGTACCGCCAACCCCCGGTTCCCAATGTCACCGATCCCTACACCTCGCAGCAACGCACCCTGCCCGAGCGGCGCATTCGCAACCTGACTTTTGAAGTAACGCTGGGCTTGCGCTTTTTGAGGAAAGTGATCTATATTGAAGATTAACTGTTTAATTGAGATTATGCGCCTGGTGGCGTACGAGATTATTTTATCAGAAGGCTATGATGATATTGAGAAGCGACAACCTTGTTCGCGTGTATGGCCAGCGCAAGGTCGTACGCGGCGTATCCGTGGAGGTGAAACAAGGTGAAATCGTTGGATTGCTGGGGCCGAACGGCGCCGGAAAAACCACGACATTTTACATGGTTGTGGGCTTTATTCGTCCTACCGACGGCAACGTCTACCTCAACGACGAAGAAATTACCAGCCTGCCCATGTACAAACGCGCCCAGCGCGGTATTGGCTACCTGCCTCAGGAGCCTTCGGTGTTTCGCAAGCTAAGTGTGGAAGACAACATTGCCGCCGTGCTGGAAATGACAAAACTGACGAAGGAGCAGCAACACGAAAAGCTGGAAGAACTCATCTCGGAATTCGGTCTTGAAAAAGTGCGGAAAAGCAATGGAGACACCCTTTCCGGTGGTGAACGCCGACGTACAGAAATTGCCCGGGCGCTGGCCACTGACCCCAAGTTTATCCTGCTCGATGAACCTTTTGCCGGGATTGACCCAATTGCTGTGGAAGACATCCAGTCTATTGTCGCAAAATTGAAAACAAAGAACATCGGAATCCTCATCACCGACCACAATGTACAGGAGACACTCTCCATCACCGACCGCGCTTATCTCATGTTTGAAGGGCAGATTTTGAAAGCCGGTACTGCAGAAGAACTGGCAGCGGATGAAATGGTACGCAAGGTCTATCTTGGTAAGCATTTTGTGCTGCGCAGGAAGGTGGCGGATTTGTAGTTAGTTGGCAGTTATTGAGTTGGCAGTTGGCAGGGGGAGTGTGCTGTGGAGTGACATTGCTGATTTACGAATTGCAGATGGGGTGAGGATAGTTGGCAGTTATTGAGTTGGCAGTTGGCAGGGGGAGCGTGCTGTGGAATGACATTGCTGATTCACGAATTGCAGATGGGGTGAGGATAGTTGGCAGTTATTGAGTTGGCAGTTGGCAGGGGGAGTGTGCTGTGGAATGACATTGCTGATTCACGAATTGCAGATGGGGTGGGAAGAGTTGGCAGTTTTTCAGTTTGCAGTTGGCAGGGGGAGTGTGCTGTGGAATGACATTGCTGATTCACGAATTGCAG
>CALEYL010000021.1 GCA_937926205.1 uncultured Saprospiraceae bacterium | reverse complement strand
ACCATGATTCACGGCAATGGCAATTGCTAACAAAAACTTATGTATAAACCGTAGCTGCCGGTAGGCATGGCTTTTTTGGCAATGAAAAAAGTAACAAACTATTATCACTAGAGAATTGAGATGTCAATCATTGAGCTAATTCTTTACTCTTTCTCTTTAAGCCGATGTTCCCGCTGAACCAGGTAAAACAGGAACAACATTGTCCAGCGACCAATGGTATAGGAAGCCCAATCCAGGAATTTGTTCCACCTGTTCTGGGTTTGGCCAAAGACATCGGCGGATATGAGCGTTGATTGCTGCAGCAATGTCTCGAGATACTCGTGTGCTGTAGCCGCAAAACCCTTGTCCAGCACTTCCACGTTGACCTCTATGCTGCTGAACTGGCTCAGGTGATTGAGGTTGTAGGAGCCAACCGTCACCCATTTTTTATCGACTATGGCCATTTTCCCGTGCAGGATGCTGTTTTCCCATTCATAAATCGAGACCTTATTTTGAAACAACTCCTGATAAAGGTAGCGAGTAGCTCGTTTGGCCATCGGAATATCGGACTTACCTGGTAAAAGGACGGTGATTTGAACGCCTCGCCTACTCGCTTTTTTCAGCGCTGTGCGGATGGTGCGGCTGGGCATAAAATAGCTGGCGACAATGACAATGGAATGCCGCGCTTTTTGAAAAGCAGCCCGGTAAGCAGCACCGATTTGGTTTTTACGCCGGAACCAATCGTTCAGCGCGAACCTGCTCCGGACGGCATTGGGAGGATGGAGCACCTTTTTTTTTCGTCGTAAGCGGACCCTGCCAAAATACTTTTCCCGATAAATGCGCTCACAGGTTCGGGTCAGGCCAACGCAAACCGGTCCCTTTATGTGCAGGGCAAAATCCAGCCATGGCGCCTCTTCGGCAGTGCCCCTGTATTTATTTGAAATGTTGATGCCCCCTACCAGCGCAAGGGATTGATCGGCAACGACAACTTTGCTGTGCAGGCGTCTGCCCAGGCGAAAAGCATAAAAATGCCTCGGTAGTGGAGAAAAGAATTTGAAATGCACCCCGCTTTCTTTCAGATCGGCAATGAAAGCAGGCGACAGGTCTTTTGAGCCGTAGGAATCTACTGCAAGAAAAACCTCAACTCCGCGTTGACATGCTTTTTTCAACGCTTCGGCGACTGCTTTCCCCGTTTCGTCTTCGTCAAAAATATACACCTGAAAGTGGAGGAGCTTCTTAGCCGAATCGATGAGTTCAAAAAGGCGGGAAAAGTACGGTTCGCCGCCGGAGACCAGAGCGACCTCATTTCCGGGTAAATACCTTTCGAGGTTGAAAATGGTTTTAATCATAAATACAACTACTAACCGATATGTGAAGTTTCCGGTTGGAGTCGTGTGCAATAATTTTTCAATAAATTCCAATAAGACCGCACCGATTCCACCAGAGCGGCAGGTTGATGTTGCCGCAACTCCAGCAAAGATACTTTAAGGCGAACGTTTGCCCGGTATGCTTTGAAAAAAAGAAACAGCTGCGCGTCTTCGGGTTCGGATTGGATGTCCCAAATTTTCCGGTATGCGGTGATAAAATGCTGCGCTAAATTGGGGTGCCCCCGCGCTTCCAGGTCCATGCACAGGAATGCCAGATCGTTGAGCACGTCCATGCGTCTGAAATGCGGATCGAATTCAATACAATCAAAAACCACAGGCGCGTCCATCAAAAAGATGTTTCGGGTGTGAAGGTCTCCGTGGCCATCAACCCAAAGCCCTTTGTCAAATCTTGCCCGCATCCGCCTGGCGTGGGTGTCTAAAAAAGCAGGTATGCTGGTTCGCCAGCTATTGAAGTAGTCAATGGCTTCGGGACCGATCCATTTAACCATGTCCTCTTCTTCGTGGTACAGGTCTTCGAAATCTTTCAGATAGTCGCCCGGAGTATAGGCTTCAGGGTCTGAAAGCACGGCGCGGTGATGAAAATTAGCCAACTGCCGGGCAAGGGCATCCAGTTGAGTCGTGCTTACGGCGTTATCGGCCAGCAACAAGTCCATCTGGCGGTTTTCATCCATCCGGCGCATCCACACGGCATAATCCAACCTCGGGTCGTTCATAGAACCGATACTGGGCCAGCTTGATTTTATGCCGATGGGCAAAACGCCCAGGTACATATCCGGCGCCAGGCGTTTGTTCAAACGCAGTTCTTCTCCGCAATAAAACCGCCGTTTTTCGAGGGTACTGAAGTCCAGGAAGTCAAATTGTACGGGCTTTTTTATTTTGAAGGCATAATCAGGCGTTAAGATTACCCAGGAGATGTGCGTCTCCACCAGTTTAGACGATTCTTTTGACCCCGGGAAATACCCGGTTTCAAGGATGTTGTGTATTTGTTCGTTCGTCATTGCGGTGTATGCATGTAGTGATTGATAGACTGAACCATGTCTTCCAAAAGCATCTTATCTGACCAAAGCTCCAGATGAGGCACTTCGATCGGTTCGTTTTGAGCGCGTAGTTTTAAAAAGACTGAAAAGTCAGCTTCACTGTCTGACCGGGGTGTTTTCAGGCGTTCGCGGATGCAGGGCTCAGCTGCGTGTATTTCTACCCAATAAAAAGGAACGCCGCATTCTCTGGCCAGCGCTTCAAAGGATGCACGGGTTCGCCTGTGGATAAAAGTGCTGTCCACCACCACAGGTTGTCCATTCTGCAGGGCTTCTCTGACCTTTTCTGCCAGGGCCTGATACACCTGTTCTTTATCCTGCAGTTTGTAGTGTCCGCTCAGGTTCATGGTCTTACGAAGCAGGTCTGTATTGGCTGAAACGCCACCATAGCGTTGCACAAAAGCCCTTGCTACGGTGCTTTTTCCAACACCGGGCAGGCCTGCAATCAGCAACAGATATGGTGAATTGGTTTGTTTCATGGCTATTCACGTACCCGGCTCAAAGGTGGGGTTTGTCATGCCTTGAAAACAAGGAATAAAGTCATGGCCGGCGTAGATATATATCATCCTGAAGGGTGTCATAAATATTTACAGACAGCAGGAAAAGGCGATGACCAATACGATGGGAGGGGGTGATTTCTGTCAACAGCTTTGTGCCTTTCAAAGGATAAATTGCAGTACAAAAGCAAATTTTATGAAAAAGATACTTGTCCCTGTTGATTTTTCAAAACCCTCCCTCAACGCTTTGAGCGTGGCTTGCCAACTTGCCGTTCGTGCCAATGCCGGTATTGATCTGCTGCATGTTAACGTGATGGCTTCTCATACGATGTCGGATCCTTATGACGATTTCCCTGCTGCTGTCGCCGCTTCTGAGGCCTATCACAAAGAGGCCACCGAACGCATTGAAGTGCTCAAAGCGACGATATTAAAAGAACCTGCATACAGCAGTCTTCGCGTGGAAGCAAAAGTCATCGGCGGATCAATGATTCCGATCATCAAAGAGTTGGTGACAGAAGACGGCATTGACCTGATTGTCATGGGGACGCTGGGGGCGAGTGGCTGGAAAGAACTGTTTCTGGGATCGAATACCGAACGCGTGATCCGCCATGCACCCTGTGCCGTTTTGGTCATACCCGAAGGCATAGATACCCTGGCCATTAAACGCGTCATGGTGCCTTCAACCTTGCAGGAAGACCAAAAAGGGGTATTCGAAACCGTAAAGAGTTGGGACGATTTGCTTGGATTTAAAGTAGAAGTGCTTTATATTAACGATCCGCTGTATGCGCTTGCCCCCGGTGATGTTCAGTCTGAAAAAGATCGCCTGGTATTAGGAGCAGGATTAACCGGCGTGTCACTGCATCAGTATGGACAGGTTCTCCATGAGGAAGACGCCATTCAGGATTTTGCGAAAAAGGCTAAAGCAGATCTGATTGTCATGGGCACGCACCAAAGGCGGGGGCTTTCACACCTGTTGTTTGGCAGCATTGTGGAAGATACGGTTAATCACAGCCATGTGCCGGTCTTGTCGGTACCCATTAAGTAGTATTGAAAAACAATGGTTATGAAAAAAATACTGGTTCCTGTAGATTTTTCGGATACCTCGCTCAATGCCCTGGAAATCGCCGGCCAGCTTGCGGTTCGGGCGAATACCGGAATTTATTTGCTGCACGTCAATGAAACGGCGCCCTACCTCATGTCGGTCCAACGTTACGATATACCCGCTGCTGAATTTGCAGCCGACGCTTACAGCAAAGAAGCGACCGAACGCATGCGGCTGCTCAGAGTGGATCTGGAGAACGATTCCCAATTCTCCAAACTCCCTATCCAGTCGAATGTTAAGGAAGGGATGATGATTCCGATCCTTCAGGAGCTTGTCAAAACGGAGGGTATTGACCTCATTGTGATGGGCACTTTAGGCGCCAGTGGCTGGGATGAAGTATTGGTAGGATCGAATACCGAGCGGGTGATTCGCCACGCCCCATGCCCTGTACTGGTTATCCCCGGGGGCATAAATCAGTTGAATATCCGGCGCATCGTCGTGCCTTCAACGTTGAAAGCAGACCAAAAAAGCGTATTTCAAACGGTTAAAATCTGGCAGGACTTATTGTCTTTTAAGATTGAGGTTCTGTACATCAACGACCCCATCCATGTTTTGGCCAGCGACGGCGTCAAGGCGGGGATGGATCAGCTCATCCAAAAAATCGGGTTGAAGGACATCCACCTGCACAGCAGGGGCTGGACCCAAAACGAAGAAGAGGCCATACTGACTTATGCCGAAACCGTAAAAGCAGACCTGATTGTCATGGGAACGCACCAGCGCAGAGGTCTTTCGCATTTATTGTTTGGCAGCATCGTTGAAGATACCGTCAACCACACTCATATGCCCGTTTTGTCGGTGCCGATTGGGTCCTGAAAGTATTTGATTAGGCCTTTTGAAGCTGGAAAAAGTGCCTGATCCGAAATGATGATGAAGGTCATAATACCATTTGATGAAGGTCATTGAGTAGTCAGGCGGCAAGTTGGAACTTTGGGTTGTTATATATTCCTAACCAAACCTTTGTACCATGTCACTTATTAAATGGAATCCGGAGTTTGGCGTGTTTCCGACAATTCCAACGTGGATGGACGATTTTTTTGCTGGCAACGGGGACGGGTTTAATCCCGCCATAAAAGGAGTCAGCATTCCGGCGGTCAATGTCGTCGAAGGTAAAAATGCTTTTAAGCTGGAAGTGGGTGCGCCCGGGTTTAAGAAAGAAGACTTCAAAATCGAAGTCGATAACGGATGTTTGACGATTTCTGGTGAAACGAAAAGTGAGAAAGAAGACAAAGAGGATAAGGTTACCCGCAGGGAATTCAGTTTCAACTCTTTTAGCCGTTCTTTCACGATGCCTGAAAACGTGAAATCTGATGACATTTCTGCGAAGTATCAGGATGGCATTTTGCTGCTCACGCTGCCAAAATCAAAAAAAGCAGATAAAGCCGCTAAAACCATCGCGATTGGCTAGCGCTTTCTCAACCCTTGACCCGCACACGCAATACTGACTGACAAAGCCCATTCGGAGGAATGAAACGCGCCCGTAACCGGAGACAGTTTTTCACAAACTGCCTCCGGTTTTTGCGTATAAATTGATATATTTGCGTTATTGCGTGATCAAATTTGACTCCTGTAAACTCATCAAAAAAGGGTGCATGTACCGAATACTTGTAATTGAAGACACCGACGAACATAGAGAAAACCTGTCAGAAATTTTGACGCTCAATAACTATGAGGTTATTGGTGCGGAAAATGGCAAAATCGGCGTGGAAAAAGCATTGAAGGAAAAGCCCGATTTGATCATTTGTGATGTCATGATGCCTGAATTAGACGGCTACGGGGTTTTGCAAATTTTGAGTAACAACCACAGAACCGCAGACATCCCTTTTCTTTACCTGACCGCCAAGTCAGAAAAAGACGATTTTCGCCGGGGCATGCTGCTGGGCGCCGACGACTACCTGACCAAACCCTACGACATCGCTTTATTGCTCCAAACCATAGAACGCCGGCTGCAGAAACACGAGCGCCTGCGCAAGGCATCGGCCCCCAACGCCCAGTTTGAAGGCTTTGTAGACGAAGCCAAAGCGCTCGAATTGCTCCAGAATCTTTCTGCAGATCGGGAACTGCGCCGCTACCAGAAAAAGGACGTATTGTTTGAAGAAGGCGATTACCCCCGTTATCTGTACTATATTGAAAAAGGTGCGGTTAAGTTGTTCAAAACGAACGATGAAGGCCGTGAATTCATCATACAAATTGCCGGCCCCGGCGATTTTCTGGGCTACCTGCCCCTGCAAAAAAACGGGCAGTACACCGAGAGCGCCACGGTTATGGAGCCCTCTGATATCCGCCTGATTCCCCAGGAAGATTATTTTGCCCTGGTTTATGGCAACCGCGATGTCAATGCCCAGTTCATCAAATTGCTGGCCAACCACGTCGCGGAGCAGGAGCAAATGTTGCTGGAACTGGCCTACAATTCTGTGCGAAAGCGCGTTGCTTCTGCGCTCGTGAACCTGCACGATCAGGGGAAAAGCCATATCCACTTCCAGCGCGATGACCTGGCTGCCGTCGTCGGCACGGCGAAAGAAACCCTGGTGCGTACCCTGTCTTCTTTCAAAACAGAAGGGCTGATCGACATCAATGAGGGTCAAATTGAGATTTTGAAGCCGGATAAGTTGCGGCGGATGCCGAATTAGAGCAAATAATGAGCCTGTGCGTTTTTGTAAATTCAATCATACCCGGATATAAAAAACAGCAAAGGGCCAACCCAAACCGGGTTGGCCCATACTATTACAAAAAAATCGAGGCATTAGGATAAAACACCTCTGTTCAACCTAAACTGTATTAATTTTTATAAACTTCGCCCCATCGGTCATCGAAATGCGGCAGCGTTTTGGCGCTTTGGAATCGTAGGTATTGCCGCAAGTGGGGCATACCGAATAATCTGATGACAAGGTATTGACCTGATTGCTTTGCAGGGCCATCATGGCTTTTTCGTAAAGCAGTTTGTGTTTTTGTTCGGTTCGGTAAGCGTATTTGAGGCTGGTGCCCGAAAGGTCGTCGCCTGCTGCGGTGGCTGTAGCCATAAAATCCGGATACATGGTCGCGATCTCATAAGATTCTCCGGAAATGGCATCGGCCAGGTTCTCCTGAGTGGTCTTGACAGTGTATTCGGGATTGACATTGGGGATGGCAACACCCAGTTCTTCCAATACGGCCCGGTGGTTGTTGGCGTGGATTTTTTCAGAAGTAGAAGTGGCTTTGAACAAGAGGGCGATTTGCGTCAAGCCTTCTTCCTGCGCTTTTTTAGAATAAGCAGCGTATTTGGCGCTCGCCGTGGTTTCGCCTGCGTAGGCTGTCAGCAGGTTTTTGATGTTGGTTGCTGCCACGGTTTCCGTGCCCTTCATGCTGGATGCTGTTGCTTTGGCCTCATTAGCATCATCGTCGTCATCGTCGTCTTTTTCTGTTTGGCTGGCTGCTGCCGGTGTTTCCGTTTGCGCTGTTTCCGGCGCCTGTAGCCCTTCGTTGTTGTTCGTGTCAGAACCGCAGGAAGGCAGGAACAGCCATGCTGCCACTGCGAAGAAAAGCGCCATTAAGATGTTCTTTTGCATGATCTTATCTTTTTATAAAAGTTTGTTTTTGATGGGACAAAGTTGGCCCCCTGTACCTTAAAGCGAGCTTGGACAATTCTAAAAATCGGATTAAAAACAGGGTCTGCCGTTCACTTTTCAGTTCCATTTTAGCCCGTCATCCGGCACCCATCAACTTCCGGTCGATCTTGTCCAACCCCCTCCGCTTGCCTGCTCAGGCGCATCCTTTTCCCGCTCGCCGGTATAAAGTTGTAATCGGCTTTGGCATGCACCCATATTTGTGGCGTACTCATTACTTAATCAATTAAAACATAAAGATCATGACACGCTTTTTGACATCTACCCTTTTCTTTCTTTTGCTGGCAACTTCCGGAATTTTGGCCAACTGCGATGCGCCGACCGGCTTGCAATCCCTCAACAACAGCGATGGCGTTTTATTGAGCTGGAACGCTGCCCCCGGGGCATTGTCCTACTGGCTGAAAGTTGAAAACGCCAACAACAACCCGGCTCTGCTGGAAATCGAAATCCCGGTTAATGCCACCTCTTACCTCGTAACTGGCCTGAATGCAAATGCTTCCTATAAGTTTAAAGTGCGCACCAGATGCAATGGCGATAAATCAGCCTGGACAGATTATGTGCCTTTCCAAACCGCAACTGCCGGTGGCGGCGGCGGGGGCAATAACGGCGGCGGCACAGTCGGCGCCTGCGCCATCCCCGAAGGCCTCACCGTAAGCAATATTTCAGACACGGAAGCAACCCTGAGCTGGAATGCCGTGGCAGGTGCACAACAATACGAAGTGGAAGTGGAAGACGACGAAAATACAGCGCCATTTGCATTCAATACCCTGACCAGCGAAACGACGATTACGGTTACAGGATTAGCTGCCAACGGGCAATATCAGGTGAAAGTAAAAAGCAAGTGCGGCGGCGGACTTTCGAGCGAATATTCTGCCTGGGTATTTTTTAATGCCGGTGCAGGCACCGACACGGGCGGCACAGGCGGCGGAAACAACGGTGGCGGAACAGGCGGCGCCTGCGATATCCCAGCAGGACTCAGCGTGAGCAGCCTTAGCAGCACCAGCGTCGTATTGAGCTGGAGTCCGGTAGCCGGAGCGCTCCTTTACGAAGTAGAAGTAGAAGACGATGAAAATACGCCGCTGTTCTCTTTCAACGCCCTGACATCGGATGTGAGCATCGCCGTTATCGGCCTGACAGAAGGCGGCAGCTACCAGTTCAAAGTGAAGAGCAAGTGTTCCACCGGTTCCTCTGAATATTCTGCCTGGTTCTTCTTTGGAGCCGGCCCAAATGGCAGCGGCAATAATGGCGGCGGCGGAACAGGAACTTGCGACATACCTTCCGATCTTCAGGTAACCGAACTCACAACCACCAGCGCCATGCTGAGCTGGGGTGCGGTTCCGGGAGCGCTGCGCTACGAAGTGGAAGTCGAGGATGACGAAAATACGCCTGCTTATTCTTTCAATGCCATAACCGCCAACACCAGCGTGATGATCATTGGCCTGGCAGCCGGCGGTAAATACCAGTTCAAAGTAAAAAGCAAGTGCGGCGGTGGCCAGTCGAGTGAATATTCCGATGTGGTTTTCTTCAGCGCAGCCAACCAATTGCTGACACCGGCGGCAGGTCAGGTAAACATGGCGCCCAACCAGAATTCGAACAGCAACACCACAGCATTGCGTGTTTTTCCGAACCCTGCATCAACAAATGTAGCCGTACAGTGGACAGAATCCACCAGCACACCGGTTTCCGTAGCCATCATGGATGCGCATGGCCGGCAGATGATGCGCTACAACGACCTGGATGGCACGATGGGAAAAATCGATTTACCGGTATCCAACCTTGACGCAGGACTCTACATCGTCGTGATGAGCAATGGCCAAAAGACGCAAAGCCAGCAGCTCCTGATTGTAAAGTGAGATCATTGGTGAGAAAAACCAGCTCTGGCTTTCCCCCCCCGGCGCGGTGGTCTTTGACCGCCGCGCTGTTTGTTTTTATAACGACCTGATTGACGAATACCATCTTTTTGTAAATCCTGCGGCCATCGGAAGCGGCATGACCATTTTTCAGGGAAGAACCAGCCTGAAATTGATCAATACGCAGGCTTTTGATTGTGGCATTGTTGTGCTGCATTATGAGCCTTTGCGGTGAGCCCTATTTTTTTCCGCCAAGGTCGCAAAGGGCACGCTAAGGCCGCTAAGGATACCGTTTTATGCTAAAAATTCCTGTATTTACCGTGTTCAGGTTGGCGGATTATCCTTCTTTGCTTCTTACTCATGTAAAATTAAAAAGCACAAAAAGTTATTTTATTGAAACAAAAAGTATATTTTTGCTTTCTAAAAAATAAACAAAAAATTTAAAATGGCCATTACACTTGAAACCCAAATTGCCATCGCGGCGCCTGTTGAGGAAGTCTGGGCAGCACTGACCAAACCTGAATTGGTGAAACAGTATTTTTTCGGTACAGACCTTGTGACCAATTGGCAGGTTGGCTCCCCAATATTTTTTCGCGGCGAGTGGGATGGCACTAAGTATGAAGACAAAGGCACCGTTTTGCTATACGATCCGCTGAACAGCCTGCGATACAGCTATCTCAGCTCCTGGAGCAACCTGGCCGACGAGCCCGGGAATTATGCCAACATCACCTACGCGCTGCATGAAGAGGGCGGCGTCACGGTCCTTACGGTTACGCAGGATAAGATCGAGGACGAAGAAAAGCGCGCGCATTCCGAGCAGAACTGGCAAATGGTTTTTGACGGCATGAAAAAAATGCTGGAGAAAGGCTGAAGCCTTATGCTACAGGGCATGTCTGATAAATACGACAATGAGGGCTTAAAAGGCAAAATGCAAGTGGGCAAATAAGCAAAATATATTCCGAAAAGCAGGGGTATTAACGGGAAACTGGTTAATAGCTCGTGCAACCTAGCTTTCCCTCTCAACGGGACAGGATTTGCCAATTTGCATTTTGCCATCTTGCCTTTTTTAGAAAACTTTGCAAAAGTTCTATCAATCCCAATAATCAAAGCCACGCTGCTGCATCCAGTGATTCCCGCCTCTGGCCGCTTGCAAAGCTTCTGAAATCTCCCAGTTTTCCCGACTCAGGGAACTGCAAAAGACCAAAGATTTCAAGGTTTTGATTTGCATCAGGCTGTCAGGCGCAGAGCGCAGATTTTTACCGCTGACTTCCAGAATTTTCAGGCGTTTCAAATCTCCGATGGCTTCAGGCAAATGTGCAACATCGGTGACGATTTTTAACTCGTTCAGGGTGGTATGTTTGAAAAGCGCATCGGGTAACTCATCACCGGCACATCGGAACATCAACCTTTTGAGCGCACCTTGCAAAACCGGTTCGTTCAGAATTTGATTCCACTCGTCTTTGCTTAGCAGGATTTCCATAAAACTCAGGTAGTGCGGGCGCTGCAACAAGGAAGCATAATAATCCTGAAAAAGCGCAGTCCTGTAAGGGTTGTCCAGGCTTTCGCGGTAGCGGAAAAAAGCAGGAAGCAGCGCTTTGTTCCTGCTGCGATGGTAGTGCGCAACCACCACCTGCGACAAGCCCACAGGGCGCTGCCGATACGCATACCGGGCCCGCTCAATAACCTTGTCCAAATCCCGGGTATCGGATAAAATCGCCCTTAAACCTTCCGGCGCTGTGGCTTTCAGCAATTTGCGAAAGTCATTCCGGACATTTGGATCTCCGGAAGTTTTGGCAACGACCACCAAATCGGGTATTACCGCATCCGGTATGCCCCCCTTTTTGAGCATTTCAAGCACGACGCGTTCGTTGGCGGGGTCGTTCGACCAGATCAGGCGACGCAGCGCATCGAGGTCATTTTCCGGCAGGGTTTGCATGAACCCCGGCTGGTATTCCTTCAATACTTTGTCCATTTCCCCTTCGCCGCAAAACCAGTGCGGTCTTGACCAGAAGCCTTCCGACAAATCAGGGCAGGCATTGCCCAACAAAATAATGTCCACGTCCGCGCTGAATTTGGTCACAATCTTTATGCCCATTGCCTCCAGTTTTTCCTTGTAATCCCCTTTTTTCAAACGCGTCCCTCCCGCGATAAAAAGGCTTTTGTTTTCAAATTGCCGCAACGTTGAAAACGGGACCTGATTGGGGTTGAGCAAATGCAGGTTATCCCAAATCACTTGCTTCAAAGGGCCGCTGCCAATGTTGACGGCCTGCAGAAAGTCCGTTTTGAACGCGTCCGTATAGGGCGGAGCGTTTTTCGGGTTTTCCAGTAAAAGATGCCCGAAAACCAAACGGGTATTTGTATCTGCCTGGAATTTTGTCAGCGTAGCATTCAGCGTTTGCACCAGTTTCATATCCCGGCCCGGCAGGCTTTGGCACTCCAGCCGCAGCGCCTGCAAATTGGGCAGCAGTGCCATCTCTTTCCGGATGAAGATCTGCCCGCCATCTGTCCATCGGATTTTCAGGTTGTTCAACGCCGGAAAATCGGCCCAGGCAGCGGGCAGTTCGCAGGGTTTTGCATTTATGTTGATGGTCTGTAAGGCAGGACATTCGCGCCAGGACTCGGGCAGACTGCTGAGTTCGGCTGTTTTAAGGCTGATGGTATTTAGTGCGGTATTGGCTCTTCCAAAATCCGGTAATTGGCTACAGACGTGCGAAGTTTCAAAGGAAAAAGATTCCAAATTTGAAAAACCGGTCCAGCCTGTCCCGAAATCGGCCATCGAATTGCAGGATACATTAAGGTGTTTCAGTTCCGTACACTGCCAAAAAGTGGCGGGCAGTTGCTGTAGTTCGGGAGCAATGACCCAACATTGTTCCAAAGAAGGCGCCAGCATCCATTCGGGGAGACTTTGCGCAAAAGAATCTATAAAAGTCAGAGTCTTCAACGCGGGCAGGTTTTCCGATCTCTCGTTTTTTGCAACCATGTCCCGGTTGAGGACTTTGGATAAAACGCCTGACAGGCCCCATTTAGCCCTGTTTTCAGGAGACTCCATGGTTTCCTTGGTAGCGTAGTCAAAATGTCCATTCGAAATTTCCAGCTTTTCCAGATTGGGGAAGCCGTAAAAGGGGAAATGCATTTTCGGCCATTCGGAATTGCCCAATCGCTGAAAAACAAGGGTTTCCAGATTGCTGAGTTTTTCCAGCCCTGAAGGCATGGCGCGTAGTTGGGGTATGACGCTCATGCGCAGTTCTCTCAGGTTGCGCAGCGCGGAAAAATCCGGCAGGTATTCCGTTTGCTGCAAGCTGTAAAATTGCAAATGCTTCAATTGTGTGAACCGGCTAAAATCGATGTTATTGACCTTCACGTCAGACAGCATCAACTTTTCCAGATTTACTGCATTGGCAAGGCGGCTTAAATCGCCTTTATAAGCACTGATATCCACATAGCGCAAGGTCGGCGTGTCGAGAATGGCAGGGTCTATGTAATCGCTGTTGCGCAGGGCAATGGCATCCAGGTTGTTTTTAAATCCCGGAGGCGGTTGTACGGGGAAATTACAGTTATGACGGCTGAGCTCCAGCTTTTTTAAAGACGATTTCCAAAGCGTATCGGGTAAATGTGTGAGCCGTCCGGCAGAGTCAATGCTTACTTCCTGAAAATCAAAAGCCTGCAAAACGGCCATCATATACGTCTGGTGGTCGTAGCGCAGGGGTTCAAAAGCGGAGCGTCCAAATTCAAAGACAATACCTTTAAGGTTGGGGTAGGTTCGCTTCAATTCTTCGATTGACAGCGGCTTTCGGAGGTAAATTGCCTCGCTCAACGAACTGGAATATTCCATCAGCTCGTACTTCAATTGCTTTTCCATTGATCTTACATTTTGCGCAAAAGCATCATGCTGATTTCTGCATCGGCCATCACACTTTTAAGAGAGTTGTTGGGCGACTGCACCAAATCCTGAAGGAGTGAGAGGCGCAGGTCATTGGGCAGGAAATCCATTTTAATGAACTCCTGAATGTTTTTGATTTGCGGCGGCGTGAGTTTGATGTCTTCAACGCTGAGGTAATTGACCAGGCGCGTACAGATCGTCGCCATGATGTCTACCCGGAAAATGTCCTGCTGTACGCTGTGTTTGATTTCTGTATAAACTTCCCGCTTGAAGTCTTTTGCCTGGTAAATGGTTTCGGGGGAAATCAGTTCGCTCAGATTTTGTTGGACATAGGTGACAAAAGCGGCCACCGTTTCATCATCGAGGCAGGAAGCGGCGAGCATTTGCACCAGAGGCAATTCATCGCGCAGGCTTTTTATGTCGCGAATGCTCTCGAAAAATTGCACGAGTGAGCGTGGTGTCGTGCGTTTGCCTTGCGCTACTTCTGGATATGTGAGAACAAAGTTGATGCCGCGCGGGTCGATGCCGGTTTTTTCTGCCCACAAAGCCCATACTTTGGCTTCAAAGCGCATGGTGATGTGCATCATGCGGGTGAGCATGGCGTCGTCCATCGGCGTCACGGAATAATCGCCGCCGTCGGGGTTGGCCGTCAGTACGATTTGCCACTTTTCGGGAAGCTGCCAACTCACCAGCTCAAAGTTTTGCAACAACTGCATGATGCCGCGCAGGATGCGGTCGTCGGCACGGTTCACATCGTCAATGAGCAACAGACCGGGGCCTGTTGTTTTAGGAACCCAGGAGGGCGCCCGAAAAACGGTCTCTTCGCCAACAATGGCAGGCATTCCGATCAGGTCGCCCATTTCTTCAAACTGTGCCGGAGCGATGTAGGCAAACCTGTAGCCCAACTCTTCTGTTATGGACTGAACCAGCTCGGTTTTCCCGATTCCGTGGGTTCCCCAAACGCAAACCGGCGTTTTTTTGAGGCCTTTTGCTTCCGATTTCTGGTTGGCTTCCAGCAGGTGCTGAATAAACTTTTTGACTTCCGAAGCATTGGCTTCTATGCCGTAAAAAATGTAATTGTGGGTCGGTTTTGCCATGGTTTATTCTGCTAATAATTTGAGGTGTTTTCCGGGGAGGTGTTCAAATCTGTCTGTGCCGCCGGAGGTAATCACCCAAAGGATCGGCATTCTTGCCGCCACCGAGGGCGTAGGCGCGTGGCCATCCGTAAAGTAGATGAGGGCATCCGGTTTTTGCTCATTGGCCCAGATGATGGGCGCATCAAAATGGGTGCCGCCCCGCCCGCTTACAAACTCAGGAGTGATGCCTTTGTAGGGATAACTTCGGTGAATGGCTTTGTCGCACTCCAGCACCGTGATGCGCGTCCCCCGGCGCCAAATATGGCGGATTTCATTGAAAAAAAGACCCAGTTCTTCGATGGAAACGCTGCCGGAAGTATCCACAGCCAATACCAGTTCGTGGTGCCGGTTGAGCCGAATGCCCGGTACGACCCCGTAGCGTTTGGAAGGGCGGCGGATGGTGTTTTTCAAAAAAGTACTGTTGCTGGATGCGGCAAAAAGCCGAAGGATTCTCCGCCAGTTCACCAAAGGCGCATCGGCTACTGCCGCTTCCAGAGCCGCCAGCAAATGTCCCGGCAGGTGCCCCCGTTTTCTGTGGACCCTTTGAAGCGCCTGTTTGGTGGCATTTTTCACAAACTGCTCCAGCACACGCAGTTCGCTGCTGTCTAAAGCTGCAAAATCCTCCCAAAACCGGTGTTTCAGAATGGCCTCCTGTTCGCCCTGCATCCAATCATCGAGTGCGCGAAAAACTGCGTCACTGGCTGCATTTCCGACACTTGCAGGGGTTCGGTTTTGGAGTAGGCTCAGTAATTTGTCGTAGTAATACCCCACGCCTTTTTCCGCTTCCAGAAAAAACTGGTGCGTAGACTCTAGAGGTTTAAAAAATGCCAGTGTAATAGCTCCGACGGGTAATTGCGGAGGATCGATGTATTGGTTGACGACCAGGTCGGCTGCTATGTTGAAAATGCGGCGGTTGGAATACGATTTTATGAAAGTAAGGTGACGCAGCACAATGTGCAGCACTTCGTGTTTGATCAGGCCGTAGCGGTGTTCTTCTGAAAGGGATTCCCAAAATTCCGGATTTACGATCAGTTTCACCATTTGCCGTTGAAAAGGTGCAACTGCCGCTGTGGGCACCGTTGTGTCGAAGGCTTTCGGAATGCCCATCAGGAAGTGTCCGTAAAAAGGCTCCCGGAGCAGCAATTGCACGGAGGCTTTTTCAATGGGCGAGGAAGTGGTCCGCATTTTAAATTATTAGTGTGTGCTGGTTAGAAAGCCTCTAACAAAACATCATAATGCTTAAATATAGCATCGTGGGTAATGATTGTAAAATCTTCTTCAGCTGCCTGAGCGATTAACAACCGGTCAAAAGGGTCGCTATGGTGAAAAGGCAGGTTAATTAAGTGTTGGAAGTGTTGAAAGTTTAAAGATATGATAGAAAAACCTTTTTCATTTAGCATAGACTCCCATTCAGGCATTTTGAATTGTACAATCAGTTTGCCAAGTGAGATTTTTATAGCCATTTCCCAAATTGAAGCATAGCTTACAAAAATGGAATTATTTTGATCAAGAATGATAGACCTGATTTGAAGAGGAAGCCTGTTATCCCCTTCGGCGAACCAAATTAATACATGCGTATCAAGTAAGTATTTCATTATCAGGCTTTCGGCAAATAATCTTCAAAACCTGGCGGGGTGTCGTCAAAATCCGGAGAAACATAGGTAATAAGACCTTTTGCAAAACCAAATTGCCGAGCTACTTGTATTTCTTTGCCTAAAGGAATAGGCTTCGAGTCTTTTATTTGTGAAGGTTGATTATTCAAAATAGCTTTGACTTTAGCAAGTACTTCTTCATCCTGCATCTTCAAAATAATTTGAATAAGTTCCAATTTTTGAGCTTCTGGAATCATTGTATACTTTATTGCTTTACAAAAATAGGGAATGATTACAAATTTAACGTTGCTTTATTACTTAAAGTTTCCTGGTTTCAGTCTAATTAATGCTATGGTTTTTCTTTTATTCCGCTGGAAATTTTGAGGTTTTCTATAGCATCCGCTCGCGCGGTGGCTTCGCCCCGCGTGTCCTATTCTAAGGGTTCTACCCGTTCCAAACATCCATTCAAAACTTCCCTTTCAACAACACCTGCCCCTGGTTTTCCTTCAAAATCCCCCCTTCTCCAAAAACCTGCTCCCCGGCAACCCAGGTTTGCATCACTTTTCCCTGTAACTTTTCTCCGAGATACGGCGTGATTTTATGCCGATGTAAAATGTCTTTTTCAAGCACCGTAAAGGTAGTTTCTGGTTCCCAGACCGTCAGATCGGCATCATTGCCAACTTCGATGCGCCCTTTTTGCGACAAGCCCAAAAAATCGGCAGGACGGCTGCACAACCACCGGGCGATGTCTTCA
Organism: uncultured Saprospiraceae bacterium; assembly: GCA_937926205.1. Classification (GTDB taxonomy): domain Bacteria; phylum Bacteroidota; class Bacteroidia; order Chitinophagales; family Saprospiraceae; genus JABWAJ01. The sequence goes on along the minus strand of CALEYL010000021.1, from coordinate 15,056 downwards.
GGCTCAAAGCCCAGTGCCTGCGCCTTGCTCCACACGACCGGCAACGTAAATTGAAGCCCAGAAATACCTCCCCAGGCTTTCGACAGATTTCCCGAAGCGATTTCCTTGAGTGCCGGTGGCGCGGGAGAGTGGTCTGAACCAATGAAATCGATGACGCCCGCTTTTAAGCCCTGCCAAAGAAGCGCGTTGTTGGCGCTTTCGCGAATGGGGGGCGCACATTTGTAGACGGTCTGCGCGTCGGGGATTGCCTCCGCGTGGAAATAGAGGTAGTGCGGGGCTGTTTCCACACTTAACGGCAGGGATTGTTTCGCTTTTTGCAGGCGTCCAAGCAAATCTGCAGAAGAAAGGTGCACGATATGCGTCCGGCATCGGGTATTTTTACAAAGCCTCAGCATCAATTCGATGGCGTTGTTTTCCCAGCTTTTGGGCCTTGACTTTAAATAAGCAGGGTAATGCGTCGGGTGGTTTTTAAACCAGGCAGCCATCGGGTGCGGGGCATCCAATTCGGCGTGAACCAGAAGTGGCAGCCCCGTTTTTTCAATCAAAGGCATGGCCTTTGCCAAATCGCTTTCGGTAACATTGGGAAAATCATCAATGCCCGAATGGGTCAAAAAACACTTGATGCCAAAAACACCGGCTTGCATCAAATCGGGCAAATCGGCGAAATTGCCCGGGATCAGGCCTCCGTAAAAGCCGCAGTTTACTTGTAATTTCCCTGCTGCAGCGCTTTGTTTTTTTTCAAAATTAGCAACCGTGGTTGTTACGGGTGAGGCATTCAGGGGCATTTCAATGAGGGTGGTGACGCCGCCGGCCGCGGCAGCCCGGGTTGCCGTTTCAAAACCTTCCCATTCGCTGCGCCCGGGTTCGTTGATGTGGACGTGCGCGTCAATAATACCGGGCATGATCACCGCATGGCCGAGTTCTGTCACCGTCCGTTCGCCTAAGGCTTCCGATGGCAATTTCCCCGCTACAAGCTGCACAATTTTGCCATTTTTTATCAAAATCGTGGCATCTTTGATACCAGAGTCGAGAACGACCCGGTTAGAATGAAGGGCTTTATCAAAATCCATACTTCATGAAAATTGAATTGATTCAGGATAGTTACGGCAAATCAGCTGTCCGCATTGCAAAAATAACCCGCCACAGCGACTACCACGAATTTAAGGAAATTCATGTAGCCATCCTGCTGGAAGGGGATTTCGAATCTGTCTACGCCCAGGGCGACAACGCAAAGGTGTTGCCGACAGATACCATGAAAAATACCCTGTTTGCTCTGGCGAAAGAACACCCGTTGCAGACCATAGAAGACTTTGGTTTGTTTGTAGCAGACTACTTTTTGAGCCACAACCCGCAGGTGAACAAAGTCAGTCTGGATTTGACGCAGATTGGCTGGGAACGCATGAGCCTTAACGGCGCGCCGCAGCCTTACGGCTACCTCGGTGGCAGCAGTGAAAAAGCAACCGCTCATGTGGAAAGCACGCGCCAGGAAACCACGCTGAAGTCCGGCATCCGCGATTTGCGCATTTTAAAAACGACGCATTCGGGATTCGAAAATTACATCGTGGATCAATTTACCACCCTGCCGCCCACGGCTGACCGCATTTTGGCAACGGAACTGGAAACGACATGGCATTACCCGGATCCGAAAGGACTCAATTTCCAAAAAATAAGAGAAAAAGTCAGGGAAGACCTGCTGGCTTCTTTTGCAGCACACCACAGCAAATCGCTGCAACATACCCTGTACGCGATGGGAGAAACGGTGCTGAAAAATACGGAAGCCGTTTCGGAAATCAGCATGAAAATGCCCAACCTGCACTACCTGCAGGTGAACATGAGCCCCTGGGGGCTGACGAACAACAATGAGATTTTTCTGGCTTCGGGGGATGCTTACGGCTATATCACGGGAACACTGAAGCGATCACTATGATAGATACGGAGAATACATTGCCTGATTTTACCCACCTGACCGACCTCGCCGCCGAACGCTTTGGCGGTAAAACCCTCGCGTGCAGCGATGATTTTTTTGCGGAAATGGAAAACCTGCTGAAGCCCGGACGCGGTATTTTTATCCCTGATAAATACACCGAACGCGGTAAGTGGATGGACGGATGGGAAAGCCGTCGCAAACGGGGTCCAGGCCACGACTGGTGCATCATTCGGCTTGGCGCAGCGGGCATCATTTCAGGCGTAGATATTGACACCAACCATTTTCTGGGCAACCACCCGCCTTTCGCCAGCATCGAAGCCTGTCAGCTGGAATCTGCTGATGCGGAAAAAATGGATTGGGAAAACGACAAAACCCTTGCGTGGACAGAAATCCTGCCCCGGTCGCCCCTGAAACCGGGCAGCCAAAATTTTTATGCCATAGAAAGCCGGGGAAAGTGGACGCATCTAAAACTTCATATTTACCCCGATGGCGGGGTAGCCCGTTTGAAAGTATACGGGGAAGTGGCCAAAAACTGGGATCTGGTGGCGGCAGATGAAATCATAGACCTGGCTGCTGCTGTTCACGGCGGAAAAGCCCTCAGCTGCAACGATGCTTTTTTCAGCCACAAAGACAACATCAACATGCCCAATCGGGGCGTCAATATGGGCGATGGCTGGGAGACCAAACGCAACCGCACGCCCGGCAATTGCGACTGGTTGATTTTGCGCTTAGCCCGTAAAGGACAGATTCAGAAAATTGTGGTGGATACCTGTCATTTCAAAGGCAATTACCCCGATCGCTGTAAACTGGAAGGCTGTGTTTTCCCGATGGACGATGATTCCTGCGAAGGAGCGGTTTGGATGCCGCTGTTACCGGAAGTGAAGCTCAGTGCCGATACCGAGCACGTTTTTGAAGAAGAAATTTTGAACTGGGAGCCAATGACACATGTACGCCTGACGATTTTTCCGGATGGCGGGGTGAGCCGCTTGCGCCTGTTCGGAACGGTTGATAAAACGGCCGCGACGCTATCCGAATTGAATGTAATGCCCGAAGCGGAATTCCGCGAAAAAATCAGCAAGTGTTGCGGCGCCGAAGCCTGGGTGACGCGCATGTTCGCTGCGCGCCCCTTTGCAAACCGGGAGGAGCTGTATAGAAAAGCCGGAGAAGTTTGGTTTTCCTGCAAAAAAACGGATTGGCTGGAAGCATTTGCGCATCATCCGCGCATAGGCGACGTAGAAAGCCTGAAACAGAAATTCGCCGCTACTGCAGCATGGGCGGCCGGCGAGCAGGGAAGTGTTCGCGAAGCAGCAACGCCTGTTTTGGAAGATTTGAAGCGCTATAACGACCTTTATTTTGATAAATTTGGCTTCATCTTCATTGTTTTTGCCACAGGCAAAACGGCAGCAGAAATGCTGGATATTTTGAAATCGCGCTTTGAAAACGATCTGGTAGAGGAAGTGCTGAACGCTGTTCTGGAACAGCACAAAATCACGAAACTTCGCCTGGAAAAACTCCTCTTATGAGTCAGATTACCACCCATATTTTAGATACAGCTTCCGGTAAACCTGCCATTGGCGTTCGGCTTTACCTGGAACAGAAACGCGGCAATGACTGGCAATTGCTGGCCAGCGGTACAACGAATAAAGATGGCCGGGTTTCTGATTTGTTGCCGGCTGATGCCTTGCTTGAGGCTGGCGAATACCGGATGGTTTTTGAGACTGCGCCTTATTTTGAAGCCCAAAACAAGGCAACATTCTACCCACAGGTGGAAATCCGTTTTTACATCCGGGACGCCACGCACTACCATATTCCTTTATTAATTAGCCCATTTGGTTACACGACTTACCGGGGCAGTTAGGCGGCAATCTTCAAATCTTCAAATTTTCAAATCAACGAATTTTCAAATCATCAAATCACATGACCCTCTCCGACGACATCAAAAATGCCCTCTTCAATGATCTGAAAATCGCCAATCTGGCGTATCAGAATATCTATAAAGGCGATTCTCCGGAACGGCAACCGGTTCACACCGTTTATGGCGGCGCCAATTTATTTACCCACGACACCGCAGCGCGCATGTCGCAGGCCGCGCTGAAGAGCTTTAGAACCTACGCGCCTGATTTTACGGTATTGGCCAGGGTACTCGAATTGCAGGGACATGACACTTTGCCCAACATCAAAGATGCCTTTCACAATCTGGAACACAACATGGCGACCTTCTCCGATACAGAACGTCGCGCGCACCCGGGCTGGCTGCCTTATACTGTTTACCAGCGCGTCCTGCAGAAACTGGAGCGTGAAGCGGTAGAAGATTTTCGCATTGATTTTGAAGATGGTTTCGGAAACCGCCCCGACGACGAAGAGGACGCTGTAGCAGAACAAGCGGCACTGGAAGTTGCCAAAGGGATGGAACTGAACAGCCTGCCGCCGTTCATCGGCATTCGCATCAAACCTTTTTCTGAAGACCTTAAAGCCAGGGGCATCCGGACATTGGATATTTTCCTGACCACCCTGTTGAAAAAAACCGGCGGAAAGTTGCCCGATCATTTTATCGTCATGTTGCCCAAAGTGGTTATACCGGAGCAGGTCAAAGCGCTTGTGCGCATCTTTGAAGCTTTTGAAAAAGCCTTTCAACTGCCCCCGCATACCCTGAAAATGGAAACCATGGTGGAACAAACCCAGGCCATAATGGATGCTGAAGGCAAAAATCCACTGATGTCCTTCATCCGGGCAAGCGAGGGTAGGTGCATTGCTGCACATTTCGGAACCTACGACTACACTGCCAGCGCCGGCATCACCGCCAAATACCAGACGATGGGGCATCCGGTTTGCGATTTTGCCCACCACATGACCAAAGTTGCGTTGGGAAATACCGGCATCATGCTCTCCGATGGCGCAACAAACGTCATGCCTATCGGTCCGCACCGGGGCGAGCACCTGAGTGAACAACAGCTCCACGAAAATGCAGAAGTGGTGCACAAAGCCTGGCGCACTGGTTTTGAGCACACCATGCACTCCCTGATCAATGGCCTTTATCAGGGCTGGGACCTGCACCCGGCACAGTTGCCCATGCGTTACGCGGCTGTGTACACGTTTTTCCTTGAAAGTTATGAAGACGCCGCCCTTCGCCTCCGGCATTTTGTAGATAAAGCAGCTCAGGCAACCCTCTCAGGCGATATTTTTGACGATGCCGCAACCGGACAAGGCCTGTTGAATTATTTCCTGAAAGCGCTGAATTGTGGCGCTATTTCGGAAGCGGAAGCTACCGTCACCGGGTTGTCGGTGGAGGAAATCCGCATGCGCTCTTTTTATAAAATTCTGCAGAAGCGACGGGGACAAGGATGACAAGGTTAAAGTAAGACAAGGTTAAGGGTTAAAGTAAGACAAGGTTAAAAGCCTGTCCCGCCAAAGCGGGGGTTAAAGTAAGCCATCCAGATTCTCAATCCCGGTCAGACGGCGATGCTGAAAACGATTGTAAAAGGGCAGTAGCTTCTTTCCGGATCAGCGCCCAACCTTCGGCAAGGTCTTCTTTTCGGGTATTGATTTGACCGGCAACAAAACGGATGACGTATTTGCCGTCAAGCTTTGTCTGGGTCAGGAGTATCCTGCCGCTGTTATTCAGGTTATTCAACAAGGTTTTATTGAGATTTTCCAATGTTTCTTCGTCCCTGATGCCTTCCGGTTTGAAGCGGAAACAAACAAGGTTCAAAGGAACAGGAGCCAGAACCTCAAACCCTGCTGTCGCAGCGATTTCATCCCGGAGCCATTGCCCGTATTCGATGTGGCGGCGAATGATTTGCTGAATACCCTCAAGGCCATAAGTGCGCATGACAAACCACAACTTTAGTGCCCGGAAGCGCCGTCCAAGGGGGATGCCCCAATCCCGGTAATTGTTCACCAATTTGTCTTCAGGGGTTTTCAGGTACTCGGGCAGTATGCTGAACGTATCAAGTAAAGTTTGTTTATTTTTTACATAATAAGCGGATAAATCCATGTGGGTAAACATCCACTTATGCGGATTGATCACAATGCTGTCTGCTGCTTCAATGCCGGATATCATCCAGCGCATTTCTGGTAGGATCAAAGCCACACCGGCATAAGAAGCGTCAATGTGGTGCCAGCAATGGTATTTTGCACAAATGGCGCCGATCGGAGCAATGGGATCTATGGCCGTCGAACTGGTGCTGCCAATGGTAGAGACCACACACAGCGGTGAAAACCCCTGTTGAATGTCGGCCGCAATGGCGGCTTCCAGTTTTTCCGGTATCAGGGCAAAAGCCTCGTCTGTTTCTATTTTAATGAGGTTTTCTATCCCGATGCCGGCAATTTTTACGGCTTTGTCTACGGAAGAATGTGCCTGAGAAGAGGTATATATTCGAAATTTTTCCTTGCCCGTAAATCCATTCCGGTTGATTGCAAAACCCGAATAGGCCTCCCTGGCGCTCAGGATAGCAACCAAAGTAGCAGAAGAACTGCCGTCCTGAATGACGCCGGTCAAATTCGCAGGTAATCCAAAAGCATCGCGCAGCCATTCCATCATACGCTCCTCCAGTTCCTCCGCCGCAGGAGAAGTCAGCCAGGTCATGCACTGGGCGCCCATGGTAGCCACCAGCATTTCCGCGAGAATAGACGGCCCGCTCCATCCTGTCGGGAAATACGCAAAAAATTGCGGATGCTGCCAATGTGTCATCCCGGGCAGGATGATGTTTTTGAAATCCTCAAAAATGCGCTCAAAATCTTCTCCCTGCCCCGGCGACAATGCAGGCAACTGGTTTTTGATGTCGCCCGGACTGATGTTGGGCTTTACCGGTAATTCATGAAGGTTTTCCATGTAATCGGCCATCCAGTCTACCAACTGGTGGGCATGTTTTCTGAAATCGTGGTTGTTCATTTTATAGTTTTAATCTAAAGACGCCTGTCTGAAAAAAGGAATAAACGCCTGCACTTTTCGGTTTTCTCTGGGGTCAAACAAAAGCGGATCACGAAACTTTTGTCAATCGATCCAGTTCCTTCAGCAAAGTCGGCATCCTGTATTCGCCATGCATATTTTTTACATACTCCGCAGCCAGATCAAGGTCCATTCCAAGCGCCGTAACAAACAATGCTCTGGTACTTTTTCCTCTTGTTACAGGACGTTTATTGGCACTGTTTTGAGCATAATTGGTTTTGGCCACGCCAATGACCGGTATTTTTTGATCCAAATGGGCATAAAGGCGCCCGCCCAGGCCCGGTTTCCCGTTGTCGTCCAAAATTACGAAACCATCTACCACAATGGCGCTCACTTTACGGAGGTCAATTTGCTTTAAAAGGCTGAGGATACAGGGCAATTCTCTTTTGTAAAAAGCCCCGGGTTCGTATTCGGCAGGTGCATCAAGGATCTCGGTAAAGATCTCACAGGGTTTGTCATCCGTCCAGTTGGAAAAGGACAGACAAACGGTTTTTGCCTGATTATCAAAATAATAGGTGTCGAATGCAAGGATCATTTCGGGACGCGCTGTTTTTGTCAGGTATATTCGCTAATTTTTCGGGAGAAATCATCCAATTTTTGAAAAAAAAGGGAACTTTGGTAATTGTTTACCGCATAGATGTTTTCATGTAGATCATATGGGCCTGGAAGGTTGCATGTGGTTTGCTCTTTGATTTGAACTGCTCACACTTATTACCATAAATCATAAACTTTATCAACACCATGGCCTTTGAACATTTACAAAAAACAGTCCTTATTTGCGCGCTTCTGTGTTGGGGATTTTTCCAGCCGACGCTACATGCGCAAATCAACATTGGCGGCAAGCCTTACAGCTTTACGCACGACCTTGCCACTAAAAGCCTGACAAGCGAAATCATGCCGGGCATCGACCTCAGGAAGCTACAGGCGGAAGATGCGGAAGAAGAACTGGCGGGCATACCACCCCGCTTCGGAATGCCGCTTGAAGTCAATCTGAATATGGACAATTCAGGGCAGTGGGAAAACCTCCCCAACGGAGGACGGTTGTGGCGTTTGAGCATCGAAGCGCCGGGCGCTAAATCGATCAACCTTCTGTACAATGACTTCTATTTGCCCCGTGGCGCTGTCATTTACATTTACAGCGCTGACCGCAAACACCTCATCGGCGGATTCACAGCAGCCAATAATAAATCAGACCGCATCTTTGCAACGGGCCTGGTCTATGGGGATCATGTGATTCTGGAATATTATGAAGGGGCAGAAACGGTTGAAAACGGAACTGAAGAAAAACCTTCCATCAGCATCAACTACGTGGTGCATGGATACCGTTACATCGAGTTGAAAAAAGAAGATCTTGAAAAGGCATTTAATGGTTCGGGCAGTTGCAATGTCAATACCATTTGTTCACAAGGCGATAACTGGCGAGACCAGATAAAGTCAGTCGCCATGATTCTTGTGGATGGTTTTCGCAATTGTACGGGCTACTTAGTCAACAATACCGCTCAGGACTGCCGCCCGCTGTTTTTAACAGCTAACCACTGCCTTGGCAACTTTGATGCCATTAGTAGTCCAAACGCCAATACATGGACTTTCATGTGGCGTTATGAAAGCCCTACTTGTACGCCTTCTGCCGATGGCCCAACCAACATGACCACAAGTGGCGCTACTGTGTTGGCCAACCCCGGCTCGCCGGGGGATGCTATCAGCAGCGATTTTGCTTTGCTGGAATTGGCTGAAAGCCCCAAGGAAGCGGACTATGATGTTTATTTTGCCGGGTTCGATGCAACGACTACCCCACCCAGTGCAGCAACAGGCATTCACCACCCGCGTGGCGATGTGAAAAAGATTTCGATGGAAAATGCCGCGCTCACGGCAACCAACTATGGCGGCAGTGACGGCACCCCTACTCACTGGCGTATTTTTGACTGGGATAGTGGCACGACAGAACCAGGGTCTTCCGGTTCGCCCGTTTTCAGCAACGCCACCGGGCGTGCCATAGGGTTTCTTTCAGGTGGCGCCGCTGCATGCGGAAACGACTTCTCTGACTGGTACGGCAGCATAGGCTATAGCTGGTCCAATAACGGCGCTACGGACAGCCGCCGCCGGTTGAAAGATCACCTCGATCCTGTAGGCGCCGGAGCAACCACCTTTGTTGACGGCAGCGATGATCCATGCCCCATAGTTTGCGACCTTGCCATTACGAACGTCAGCACGACATCTGAAATTTGCCCCAATGCAAACAATGGCAGCATTACGATAAGCGCTACCAGCAGTGCCGGCCCGATTACGTATGCCATTTCAGGACCTGCTAACCAAAGTAACAGTACAGGCATATTTACGAATCTTCCGGATGGTAACTACAGCATAACGGTCACAGATGATAACACTTGTGAGGAGACTTCAAGCGCAACGGTAGCAGCCGGTGTAGACAATACCCCACCTATGGTCGTTTGCAAAGGCGCAACCGTAGTGCTCAATGCATCTGGCAATTACACCCTGCTGGCTACTGATGTGTTTAATGCGGGCGCTTCTTCCGACAACTGCCCCGGAACGCTGACGGTGACCAATATTTCGCCGGCAACGGTCAATTGCAGTCAACTCAACCAGACCGTTCCGGTTATGGTAACCGTTCAGGACGCCAATGGCAATACGGCTACCTGCATCGCCCAGATTACCGTGCAGGAAGGCACGGCCCTGCCTGCGGGCTGGAGCAGCAACAATGTCGGCAACGCCAACGGCAGCGCAGGCTACAAGCCATGCACCGGAGGCGGCCAGTTTACGGTTACTGCCAGCGGGTACTCCACTTCTTCAGCCGATGTGCTGCATTTGGCTTCCCGCCAATTGTGCGGCAACGGCGAAATTATTGCCCACGTGGCTGATGTGCAAAATGGTGGCTGGGCAGGCATTACCCTCCGGGAAACTTTGATGCCGGGCTCAAAAGCAGTGTCGTTGAAAACACAAAGCAACGGCAACATCCGCCGGATGATCCGGACTACGACCAATGGCGCGGTGAACAACCTCAACTATTTCCGCCCGACACACAGTTGGCTGCGGCTGATTCGCAGCGGCAGTAATTTTGCCGGCTATACCTCGATAGACGGCGTTAGCTGGACCTTTGCTTTTTCGGCCACTGTGTCCATGACCGGATGCGTATATGCCGGCTTGTTTGCGGAAAGCGTCAACGGCAATGTGGTTACCACAGCAGTCTTTGACAATGTGTTTGTTACAGGGCCCCCACCTATATTGGTAAGGCCAGACAATACAACAGTAGTGGAAGCCGCTGCGCCGGTACTGCAGGTGTATCCAAACCCGACGAACGGAAACATCACCCTCGACCTGAGTGCTTATCCGGCAAATAACCTGCGGATTGAGTTGTACAACGTGCAGGGGAAGGTGCTGCAAGTGCTGGAAAAAGACAGCGCTGAATCGAATACAGCAAGTTTTGATCTTTCAGATTACGGATCGGGCATTTACCTCATTCGTGTGAGATCGGAAGGTTTACCCGATGCAGTGAAGCGCGTGGTGGTGCAATAATCGAACCGCGGAAATCGCATGGTAAAGCTTAGCCGGCTGAGCAGTGTCTTCTTTTTAGAGCATTGTTCAGCCGGCATTTTTTTGCCATTTCCGGAAATCAACTGGCCAATTTGCGGCTGGCCGACATTATTTGAGCGCCCGGCTTTGGGCCCCGGCAGCTGTTCAGACTTAGTTTTGTAGACACTAAGGAACATGCCGTAAATAAGTTACTGAATTCGGCGAGGCTATTTTTTCATCAGGCAAGGCGTGAGAAGGGAGCTTAGCCTAAGCTAAGTGACCGCCGAAACAACGAAGCATGGTGAAAAAAGAGACCGCCCAAACAGGGAAGTTATTTACGACACGTTCCTAAACTCAGGCTTATGAAAAAACCTCAACTTTTGCTGTCGATTATTTTGATGTTGTTCGTCTTTTCCGCTGAAGCGCAATGGGTTTCCAAAGTTTCCGGAACGAATCAGGCGTTGTATGACATCCACTTTCCGTCCCCGGCAACGGGTTATGCGGTTGGATATGCAGGCACCATGATCAAAACAACAGATGCCGGTGAAACCTGGAGTACGCTTAGCATCAATACAACTGAAGATTTGTATGCCGTGCATTTCAAAAATGAAATGGCAGGTTTTGTTGCAGGAGACGATCATTTGTTCAAAACGGAGGACGGCGGGGACACCTGGACGGAAATCCTGCTAAGCTCCGGCCGCGAATTCCGGGACCTCTTTTTTCTCGACGATCAAACCGGATTCTGCACCGGAGGAGAAAATCTGATTCTGAAAACCACCGATGGCGGAAATACCTGGACGCCAACAGTTACGCCGGCAACAAATAACGTGCTCACATTGAGCAGCATTCATTTTCCCACGCCTCTGATTGGATATGCCGTAGGCGTCGGTTACAACTGGGGCTATCTGAAAACGACGGATGGGGGAGAAAACTGGACCTCTGTTCCCATCAATACGCCAGTGTCTAATCTCAGCAACCTCGAATCCGTTTTTTTTACGGATGTTGACAAAGGCTTTATTGGAGGTTGGTACATCAGTGCTTTTGTTGCGACTACGGATGGAGGCAACAATTGGTTTTCTTTAGACGAGGAGGCAGTATCCCAGATTTATTCCATCTATTTTCCCACTGCATCCCACGGCTATGTAGTAGGTTGGATTGGTCAGATTTTTACAACGACGGATGGAGGCGCCACTTGGAGCTATGAAGCACTGGGGAATAATAACTTTTATGCGGTGTATGCCGTGGATGAAAATACTGCATACATTGCCGGGGATAACGGCACGATCCTGAAAACAAGCAACGGCGGCGTAACGGCCCAATCAGAAGTGGCGGCAACGCCGATTCCGGTCAGGGTCTTTCCAAATCCGGCCATCGACGTGGTCCGGGTAGACCTGAGCGCTTACGCCAATCGCGCGGTCCGGATAGAACTGTACGATGTGCAGGGGAACAGGCTGCAAGTGCTTGAGACAGAAGCTGCTTCAGATATTTCGCCTCAAATCGATCTTTCAGCCTGTCCAAATGGCGTTTACCTCCTGCGGGTACAATCGGCCGGACTGCCGGATACCACAAAGCCTGTGGTGGTGCAAAAGGAGTGAGTTCCCGCTAATTCGCCGCTACAAACCGGATTAAATTCACAAAACTCCGGCATTCGGCATTAGCCGCCTGGAGCAGCGGCAGGGCCATGGCAAAGGTTTCATTGTATGCCTGAGCCGTGAAAGAATTACCGCCGCTGAAATTGCCGCTAAAAATCGCCTGCAGGTTCCCATCCTGAACGTTTGCCTTAAATTTGGTAAACCAGATAACAGGCGCCACACACCAGTCCTCTTTTGTGATGACAACCTTGTCATAGCCCGGCCCCTGCAAACGTACCCCGACCTTTACATTGGCCTGAGCATAACCCCCGAAAGCTAAGGCAATGCCTTTGTAAGTGAAGCTGGAAGTAGCAGATACGGTAATGTTGTGGTAATCGCCTTCCGGCAGTTCAAATTTTGCGCCCAAACTCGCTTTGCTGCGGCATCCGCCATCGTAGGCACTCCAGGAGTGTACGGTCACGTTGCAGTTTTCCGCATCGGCATCACAAACAGAAAGGATGACCTGACTGGATGCTTCATCTGCGGCCGTAAAAGGGCATTCCCGGGTTTCATCGAATCGCAGGGAAATTGGATTCAAAGGCAGAAAAGAGCCGCTGCTGATGCCGCCAAATTCATCCAGTTGAAAGTTGTTGTGTCCCAGGATTCTGGCAACTCCCGTTCTCATCTCTTCGTGGTTGATGACCACGGCTGAATTGTAGGCTTTTTTGATAAAAGCATAGTGGTCGCGGGTCAGTTTGTCAAGCAGTTCGTCGCGGGTATCCGAATCTTCAGTTTTTGCGATGGTCTCCAGATCGGCAAGGTAGGTTTTGTACTGCCCGCTTTTATCGGCGTTCAGTGCGTCGGTCACTTTTTTCCGATGCGGCGCCATCAGTTTTTCAATTTCCTGCATTTGTTTGGTTGTAGGCGGTTCAACGAGTTGGGCAAATCCGCTGCTAAAGCCCAAAAGCAAGACGCTAATCATCAGGATGACATGACTTTTCATAGGAAGTGTGTTTTGTGATGAAAGAAAAATAGCATAGGTGTCTGCAAAAATAGGCCAGTACCAAAAGCAGATGCTGACAGGGTTTGTATCTGGTAGGGAAAAGCGGGTAGTTGGTGGAGCCGGGTTTGTATTCGAAACCGTTGGAGCGGGGATTTGGGCGCGCCTGTAGCGGCGAATTTATTCGCCGACAATGGGTACCTCGGCGAATAAATTCGCCGCTACAATGCCGCCACAGGCCACCTCATTACCTTGAAAGGAGCCGGATGCTTGTTATGCAAATTTTTTCCACCAGGTTTCAAAAATGGGTACCTGTAAACGGTAGGTATTTTCTTCTTCAACGATGAATCCATACTCGATGAGCCGGCGCAACCGCAAGCGATGCTCGTGTGGAATCGGTTCTTTTTTGATTACCGACCAAACAATACTCCGATCAACATCGCTTTCGCAGGTTTGGGATGCAAATACATCACAGACGCCATTATTGGTGATGTAAATCATTTTGTCCAGGGATTTTTCCAGGTCTTGGATATGGATATGGCGCTTGCCTTCCGAATTGGCAATATTGACGATGCCGTAGCAAATTTTCTGGATGAGGGCGGGGTGCCCCTGGGTGAGTTCAAAGATTTTTTCTGGCAGGCCGGCCTCATAATCAAGGGGCGCGACGGCAATCAATTTGAAGCTCTCCTGCTGGTTCAGGTAACCCACCGTGATGGGTATGGCATTGACAAAATATTCGTTCCAGTTTGGATTTTTGAGTTCCGAAAAAAACTTCAGCCCGATCCACATAAAGCTGAGGGCTGTCTGGTGCTGGGAAAAATGCCGGAACGTGCCTAAGAAAGCCGCGCCCTGTTCGGGGTCTTTGGCCAAATGTTGGTGCAGTTCTTCGTATTCGTCTATGGCGAGGATGTAGCGCACATTTTCCGCTTCGGCGTTTTTTGCAAAGTAGTGCAGCAGTTCTTGCAGGCCTTCCGACCAGTTTTCGGGCGTGGACCAGCTTTCAGGCTCTTTTAGCGCCAGAGCCTGGTTGAAGGCATTGCGGAGCTTGCGCAAAAAATCGGAAACCGACGTGATGTTGCCCTGTAAATCCAAATAAATGACCACAAAACGCTTCCCCAAAATGCCCGGCAAAAACTTGACTAAGGATGTTTTACCCACCCGACGCTGCCCCTGCAGGAACAGTACAGAAAAGCCTTTGGTGGTGTACAACATATGGGAAAGTTCGCTTTTTAAATCCCGGCGGTCAATAAAAACCCGTTCATCGAGCGGGGTCAGGGAGTCTCCCGTTTTGTAGATATTGGCGGCGATGGGTTCGGTTCGTTCTGCTTCAGCGCTGATTTTTTGAAGCTCCTGCCGGGCAATGCGCAACCATTCGTCCAGCGCTTCCCGGTAGTAGCGATGCCAGTCTATGCTGCGGGTGGCAGAGATGCGATCCCGAAAAGTCAGCCTGCGGGCCACGGAGACATAGTCGTGCATTTTTTTCAAGTCCTGCACAAATTCCTCAAACTGCTCTTTTTTTAAACTGATCTGGTTTTGCTGCCCGGCAGCAATGAGCGTTTTTTTCAGGGTTTCTAAGTGCTTTTGCCAGGAATCGGGTACGAGGAAGCCTTTTATTTCGAAATCGGGAAATGCAAGGGCTTTTTCATCCAGCTCCAATGCTGCTGCTTCCCAAAGCTTTGCATGGGCTACATGTGAAAGTAAGGCAGCAAGATTGTGGTTTTTGGGTCGATTTTGGAATAAAAAATCAATGAATTTTAGCGCGAGATCAGGATCTTCCTGGCTTTGGCGGATCAACTTTTTTTCTGCCAATAAGCTCAGGTCTATGTTCCCAAAAACCAAATAGACATTGTGGTTTAAACGGGAAGATGCATTCTTAAAATAGTAATAAAGCCTGGCCAAACCGCCACCCAAACCGACACCCAAACCGCCACCCAAATCGCCACCCAAACCGACACCCAAACCGCCAACCAAACCGCCAACCAAACCGCCAACCAAACCGCCAACCAAACCGCCACCCAAACCGCCAACCAAACCGCCAACCAAACCGCCAACCAAACCGCCAACCAAACCGCCAACCAAACC
>CALEYL010000020.1 GCA_937926205.1 uncultured Saprospiraceae bacterium | reverse complement strand
GCAAAGCCAATTGCAAAATCATTGGTCCATCAGAAGCACACTCTTCCTGCCAACTGAAGAACTGCCAACTGCCAACTTAAGGGAGGCTTTTCTCGCCAAGGGCGCAAAGGACACGCCAAGGCCGCAAAGCCAATTGCAAAATCATTGGTCCATCAGAAGCACACTCTTCCTGCCAACTGAAGAACTGCCAACTGCCAACTTAAGGGAGGCTTTTCTCGCCAAGGGCGCAAAGGACACGCCAAGGCCGCAAAGCCAATTGCAAAATCATTGGTCCATCAGAAGCACACTCTTCCTGCCAACTGAAGAACTGCCAACTGCCAACTTTCCTTTTCACCTCAGGTCCATCTTTACATCTCAACCACACTCCCCCTGCCCACTTTTACTTCCCCCCAATCCGAAACCCATCTTCCACCCGATTGCCCCGAGCCTGGAGCCCGGGATGGTAGTGCTTTGGAAGGCAAGGCGGCAGCGCGTCTCTGCAAAAGTCGTCTGCGGCAACCTCAACTTTTATTTGACTGAGATGCTGAGATGAATAATTTGCTTCGTAAGCAACAGGCGCCGGATGCAACCAATGCTTTTTTAGGTCAAAACCTTCCTGAACCGAGACAATCGTGCTGCGGAGCAAAGAAACAGCCAGTAAAATGTAAAGCCCGATCGCTGCAAGTCTACCCTGTGCTTTGATTGATGGCTGTAAGTGTATAAATAGGCTAATGGCGATAAAAGTCAGCAACCAGGGCCAACCAAACCGCAGTGCGGGGATGCGCCAAAACCAGATAGCGATGGCAAAAAACAAAAGACCGGCAAGAATTTGTAAGTCTGAAAATGGTCGGTTTTTTTTGAAAAGAAAAGTGTGAAACCACAACAAAAGGGATGCTCCCATGCCCAGAACAACAACTTTTCCAAGCAGTTGCTGCCAGATCAATGAAAACCAGACGGGCAGCCAGTCTTTCAGGGAAGGCTCCGCCAAAACATAAGTATTGAATGGGCGTACGAGCTCTGTTTTGGCAAATTCACTCACGTAGTGGTATTGCCCCACGACAAGTTCTGGCGGCGTTTTCCAGTCAACGTCAAACAGGTCTAAAAAATAGACGGGATACACCATGAACCCTGAGATGTAGTAATTCCGTGCTATCCAGGAAAACACGATGAGGCTTACACAAACGACGGTCAGAGTCAGCGCCCGGAGTTGCTTTTCCTGAATGAATTTCAGCAGCAGCCAAAAAGCGATGGGCGCCATCAGGATTGCTGAAAACTTATTGGTTACCAAAAAACAAAAAAAGAGCAAGGCCCATGCTGATTGCCAATCCGCTTGTCCAAAGCGCATTTGATTGGCCTCCATCTTGCGTATAATGTTGACTAATAGATAGATAACCCCGTAAATATTCAGGAAATCAGCATCCATGGAAGTCAAATAGATTCTGAAAAGGAAGACCAGAGAAAGGGCCTGAATGGCGCCGGAAAGCAGGTGTTGGTGTGCGCCCTGCAATAAGCGACGCAAGTCGTAAAGAAATGAACCGCCAACCAGGACGAAGAGTAGACTATTCAGGTCGTACAAGCCACCTTTGTAGAGCCAGGATACCCCAAATAAGGCGTTTGCGATGTAGCTAACCGGGTTGAACCCCATTCGGTCTTCGATGTTTGCAATGCCCGGCACAACTGGATAATGTTCCATCCAACGAATCAGGGGAAGGTGATACGCTGCTTCGTCTTCAATTTCGGACGGGCCGATGGTCTTAATGAGCGCTATGGCCAGTAAGAGTAAGAAATAAACGGCTGTAATCCGGTGGAGTGAAAAAGATTCATGCTGTTTTTTCAGGTATGCGCGCCAGGACCTGTAGTTAAAGCCACAAAGTAAAACGGCGCCAATGCTCAGAGAAAGGCACATTTTCATATCAACAGGAAACCAGAGCGACCCCAGGTTGCACAGAGTTGTCAGGCTCAAAAGGCCCAGAAGTATCACGTGAGTCAGGGCAGCCTCCGGTGCATCAGCAGTCGTCCATTTTCGCAGCAAGCGGTACAATGGGAAGCCCCAGGCGCCGCAAAGCACCAGGATGAACAGCCAATTTGCCAAAACGATGAGCATCCCGCCAACGTTTAATTAATGAAGCAGTCCTATTAGTTTCGTGTCGACATGCCGCTTAATAAATTCAATAGCCAGTTAAAAACGGCATTGTTCCATCGCTTGTTGGCGGCAAGATACAATCCTGCAAACAGCAAAGCGCCTCCTATATTCCAAAAACTCCAATTTTGCCTGTACAAGAGCAGCAGAGGTAAAGCGGCCAGCAGACAAAAAAGGAAGGGCATCGCAACCGATTTTCGAAGATCCGAAACTGTGACGTTGAGTTGCCCGGGCAAAATTTTAAAAAAAACAAGGCAGCACAGCAAGGCCTGAGCAAAAGCCAAAGCGCCAGCAGCAAAGCCAAGACCCTGGCCCGATGTAGCCGTGAGAGCAAGAACGGTTAGTCCGCCCAAAAGCAAACTTGCCTGCAGCCACAATTGGATTTTTCCTTTCGCCATCAGCAGGCTGTCTACCGGGTTGAGCTGTACTGCGATCATCGCTGAAAGACAAATCCATTGAAAAACATCGGTGTACTGCAGCCAGGAAACATCAAAAATGAGTTTTACGAGTGGTTCTGCCAAGACTATCGCAAGTACATAAGCCGGAAAAAGCAGGGTGTTCAATCCATTGAGCATATTCAGGTAAGCTTTTCGCAAAAGCAGGGGCCTTGATTGCAATTTTGAAAACAAGGGAAACGAAACCTGTTCGGCCGCACTTCCGATCAATACAGCCGGGCGGAAAATAACACGGCGAAAAGTGTCGTATGCGCCCAGTGCCTCAGCGCCCCAAAATTTACCGATCAGCAGTGTGTCTAATTGACTGACAAAATGGGTGGTGAGGCGTTCGCCAAGGTGGCTGAATCCCAGTTTAAACCAGGGCGCAGCCGATTTCGGTTGCCAAATGGCCTTTGGATGAAACAGGGAAAAGCCTGTAACGATGATTAAACAGCTTTCTGTCAATTGCCGCATCAAATACCCCGTCACCAGTGCCCAGGCGCCCCAGGATTGCCAGGCCAGAAGCAAACTGGTCGCAAATCCCATAGCCGCACCAGTTATTTCAATTTTGCTCAGAGACCTGAACCTGAAGTTTTTTTGCAACAAGGCCTTATATTGTGCACTGAAGCCTCCGGCAAGTAAGGTGATCGCATAAACTGCCGATAGCGCAACGAGTTTGGATTCGCCAAAAAAAAGCGCCATGCCCCAGCCGGTAAGTGCGACGCATCCCCAAAGCAGGACGCCTTGCAACAGGTTGAACCAATAAAGGGTAGAAAGAATGGCCAAAGGGTTTTGAGGACGCTGAACAATCGCTGCATTGACCCCGCCTTCCTGAAGATGGGCTGCCAAACCCACCCAAACACCGCTTAATGCGGCAAGGGCAAGTTCGTTTTTGGGAACAAGATGCGCCAATGCAACAACCTGGATCAAACCCAGAAATGCGCTTACGAGCGCCGCAGAAAAAGAGCGACGGGTAGATGAATGGATGGAATTGGACGACATCAGTTATTTGAATCATAAATGAACCGCAACAAACACAAATATACCGAATTGTGCAAGGAACAGACGCTTCCGCTGCACATGCAGCCGTGGTGGCTTGATGCGGTTTGTTCGCCGGATGGATGGGATGTAGCCCTGTCTTTTGACGGCGCCGGAAATATCGACGGGGCATTGCCTTACCATCTTTCTGAAAGTAAGGGCGTGCTTACCATCAGAATGCCCTCTTTTACGGATTATGCCGGTATCTGGATGCAATTGCCGCAGGCGCCGGACATGAAAAGAGAACGCCGGTATGATGTTGAAACGCGGATTATTGGCGCCCTGTGCGAGCAACTACCTGCGGTTGCTTTTTACGACCAGTCTTTCTTTCCTGATTTTGAATACTGGCTGCCGTTTATGTGGAGAGGCTATCGCCAAACGACTCATTATACCTATGTTTTAGCACCGATAGCGAATGCTGATTGGATTTATGAAGGCTTCCGGTCTTCCCTGAAAAAAGATTTGAGGAAAGCGGAACGAAGCGTTAACTGGTCGAACCCTGAAACGCCGGAAGCTTTATACAAACTTTACGAAGATACTTTTAAACGACAAAGGCTGGCCGTGCCAAATAGTTTGCACGAATTTTTACAAATCGATGCCGCTGCGGCTGAACGGGGATGTCGCCGCATTTACCTGGCACATGATCGGGGGAATGGGGATTTACACGCCGGACTTTACGTGGTATGGGATCACCAAACTGCCTATTTTCTGCTCAGCGGTGCAGATCCTGACCTTCGTTCCAGCGGCGCTCTGTTTTTATTACAGTGGCAAGCCATTCAGGATTTTGCGACCAATGGGTATCAAATTGATTTTTGTGGTAGTATTTTACCGGGAGTTGAAAACGCATTGCGGGCTTTCGGGGCCGAGCGCAAAGCTTATTTCCGAATTTACAAAGCGGGCAACCGGCTCTGGCGTTTGTTGGCCTGGCTGATGAATAAAGATTACTAATCATGCAGCCATCTCTACAATTAACACCTGGTCGTTTCACGGCTAAACAACTGGATGATGCGGCATCTGCAGCCTTGCTCTGGCTGGAACGGTGCATTGCCGTGAATGCCGGATCTGGCGCCTCCGCATACCGGCATTTGTGGAGGGGCTGGGCGCCTCCTTATCCGGAAACTACCGGCTACCTCATTGAAACTTTGTTCGATTATGCCCATATTAAGCAGGATGTCCATTTGAAGGAACTGGCGCTTTCCTGTGCGGAATGGCTTTTGGAAATTCAACTTGAATCTGGCGCTTTTCCAGGCGGCCTTGGCATTCAGGGCCCCCCCATCTTATTCGATACCGGTCAGATCCTTTTCGGTTTAACGCGGGCTTATGCAGAAACTAATGATCTCCGCTATTTAGAAGCGCTGAAAAAAACAGCAGAATGGCTTTTGTTGCTTTGGGAACAGGATGCCCGCTGGCAGCAGTACGCTTATGTGCCTGGTTACGAACCTTCTTATTACACGCGGGTCATTTGGGCGATGTTGTTTGCCAATCAATACCTCAATTCACCGGCTTTAAGCCAAAGTATGCAGGCTGCGCTTGAATACTACGCTGCCCGCATAACGCCACAGTACAGCGTTCGTGATTGGGGATTTAAACCTGGAGATCCTGCATTTACCCATACCATTGCTTATACCATCAGGGGATTTCTGGAATCTGCTGTTTTACTAGGTGATGCAGGGTTGTTGGCCCGCGCCAGGGAACTGGCTAACCGCCTGTTGCAGGTCAGGCAGGCTAAAGGGCTACTTGCCGGAGCTTATGATGAAAACTGGAACGGAAATTATCGGTTTATTTGCCTGACCGGCAATGTGCAATGCAGTCTCATTTTTAGCCGGCTTTTTGAAATTACCGGAGACCGTGCTTACCGGAGTGAAGCGGAATTCCTGTTGGAGAGTGTGCTGAAACGGCAGCGGAGAAACGGGGCATTGGCTGGTTCTTTCCCAATTTGGGGCGCCTACATGCCATTTAGGTACCCCAACTGGGCGCTTAAATTTTTTTTGGATGCCATAGCGCTCGTATCCAGAAACTAACTTTTTTCGCCACTAATGATGTAATAAGCAAAATGCTTTCTGCTTAAACCCATAATCATTCCCAATAAAGGCGCCAGGGCATTATTCTTCCGGGATTGATTGAGCATGGTTTCCCCTTTTTTCCAGACATCGAGGTAAAATTGTAAGGTCACAAAAGGGATATGTGCAAAAGATGGCGCAACCCGCCAACTGGCGTCTTCTACCATTATGTTGCAGAAACCAGCCTGCTTAAGAGCTGAAATAAAACCATGAACATCAGCTAGTTCTGTCAACGCCCAGCATTCCATATTTTTGCGGTAAACCCGGTTCAGCCAGCCTGGTAATTTATGGCTGTGTTTCCGGAAACCATCTGCCACAACAAAACGTCCGCCCGGTTTAAGGACGCGCTGCAATTCATTTGCAAATGCCGCCTTGTTTGCACCTTTGGCATAACAGGCGCTCTCCAGGGCAAAAGCAGCATCAGCACTTTCAGGGCCGAGTGGAAGGTGCTCGAAATCAGATTCGTAAAGCTGAACCTGGTCACTCAATCCGGCTTCTTTGCTCAATTGGTTGCCGTACGCTACCTGCCATGGCGTAATGGTAAAACCACAAAAATGGGCATCGGGGTTAGCTGTGGCCATGTATCTGGAAGAGGCGCCAAGTCCGCATCCAAGGTCCAATACCAAAGGATTGGTATAGCTGCCTAATCTCAGGCGTTCCATGGCTTCCATATTCATCTGATTCAACAGGGCCGGACGTTTAAAGGGATTCATGCCCCATTTGAAATAGCCAAAATGCATGTTGAATGCTTTGTCCCAATAGTAGTAATCGAGTCCGGCGCCTTCAAAGTAGGAGACGATTTTTTCCTTTGTACTTTGACTGGTGGTGATTGTCATGATGTCATTCGTTTTTTGGATAACGGTAGCAGAAAGGGTTTTGTTTCATTAATTTCAATAATTATTGAAATTAATGAAACAAAGATTTTTCAAGCCAGTACTCAAACTTGTAAGGCAGGGTAGGTGGGTGGAGTTGCGCTCAAATGGAAAACATGATTTTAGACCAACTGTGATGTAACCTTCCTATGGTTATTTCGTAGAATAAATATATTTGAAAAAAGAACAATATATTAAAACCTACCCGAATCATGGCAAAAATACTCATCGTTGACGACGAAGGCAGCATCCGGCGCACTTTGCGGGAAATTCTGGAATTTGAACGCTACGATGTTGCAGAAGCGAGTGATGGCCTGGATGCCCTGGCTAAAGTAAAACAAGGCAGTTTTGACATCATTCTGTTAGACATCAAAATGCCGAAAATGGATGGAATGGAAGCGCTTGACCGCATCCGCGAAATAGCTCCTGATGCTCAAATTATCATGATTTCCGGGCATGCAACCATAGATACGGCCGTAGAAGCTGTAAAGCGCGGTGCATTCGATTTTATTTCAAAACCCCTTGACCTCAACCGGCTGCTCATAACCCTGCGCAATGCGCTTGACCGCTCCAACCTTGTGGTGGAAACCAAAGCCCTTCGCCGAAAGGTATCCCAATCAAAAGTCCAGGAAATCATCGGAGAATCGGAGGGCATTTCACTTGTAAAAAGCACCATTGAACGCATTGCCCCCACCGATGCCCGCGTCCTTATTTTGGGAGGCAATGGATCCGGAAAGGAGTTGGTTGCTCGTTGGATACACGAAAAAAGTGCCCGCAACGGCGCGCCTATTGTTGAGGTAAACTGTGCAGCCATTCCTTCAGAATTAATTGAAAGTGAGTTGTTTGGACATGAAAAAGGCTCGTTTACTTCTGCCATCAAGCAGCGAATAGGCAAATTTGAACAAGCGCATGGAGGTACCCTTTTTCTGGATGAAATAGGCGACATGAGCCTTAGCGCTCAGGCCAAAGTTTTGCGCGCCCTTCAGGAAAGCCGCATCACAAGAGTAGGAGGGGAGAAGGAAATTTCGGTGGATGTCAGGGTACTTGCTGCGACAAACAAAGACTTGAGGAAAGAAATCAACGCAGGGCGTTTTCGGGAAGATTTATACCACCGGCTCGCAGTCATTGTGGTGCGTGTACCTTCTTTGAATGAACGCCGGGAAGACATTCCGATGCTCATTCAGCATTTCAACCAGCAAATCTGTTCCGAATACGGCATTGCTCCCAAGCAATTTGAGGGCAGAGCTTTAACGGCATTGCAATCGCTTGACTGGACCGGCAATATCCGCGAATTGCGCAATGTTGTGGAACGCCTGTTGATTCTTAGCCAGGAAAAAGTCACAGAAGGAGACGTACAGCGCTATGTGGCGCCTGCCGCGAATACAGATGCACCTGCTCTTTACAACCTAAGCGAATTACTTGACCGCTTTGAAAGCCTTGACGACCTCCAACAGCATATTGCAAGAGAATATGGAAAGTTGAAACTGGCGGTATCTTAGGATTATCTGCTCATTTAGTCCGTGTCTGGGCTTTAGGGTTCGAGAGCAAGGCATGCGAAGGCACCAAAAACGGGAGTTTATTGGTATAAATGACCGATTTTGGTGCCGAACATAACGCAGTTATCGGACTATAAAGACAGACACTAAGGATTTCCTTTTGTTTCTTCTCCGGATTCACTTTTTGAAGCGGGCTTGGCTTCCGTCATTTTGGCCATCATCGCATCGCGAACTTTGATGAATTCTGGCATTGCAGACTTTGGAAGCGGCTCCGGATTAGGCAGGTTGAGTTTCAGGTGGTTTACCTGCTGACCGTTTTTCCAGAAGCGGAAACAAACGTGAGGGCCGGTTGCTAATCCTGTTGAGCCTACATACCCGATGATCTGACCTTGTTGAACACGTGTGCCGGGGCGAATTCCTTTGGCAAATCCGCGCATGTGGAGGTATTGCGTTTCATAAGACCCTGCGTGTTTGATTTTTACAAAATTGCCATTGCCGCTGGTATAGGAAGCCTGGCTTACCGTGCCATCTCCAACAGCCATAATCGGCGTTCCCTGCGGGGCTGCATAGTCGGTACCATAGTGTGGCCTGCGGTATTTCAAAATCGGATGAAGACGGTTCAGGTTATAGTAAGAGGAAATGCGTGAATACTTCAACGGCGCCTTGAGAAATGCCGATTTCATCGGACGGCCTTCCTCAT
Organism: uncultured Saprospiraceae bacterium; assembly: GCA_937926205.1. Lineage (GTDB taxonomy): Bacteria > Bacteroidota > Bacteroidia > Chitinophagales > Saprospiraceae > JABWAJ01. Next base: position 21,043 of record CALEYL010000020.1, on the reverse strand, counting down.
CGTAATAACCTTTGTGCTGGCCATTGTCGAAATAGATGGCGTGGTATTCTTTCTTGCCGCTTTTATAAGAGGCAGCAAGCACCCTGCCAATTCCTGCAGCTTTACCCTCAACGAAATCTTCTTCGTAAACCAGTTTGAACGCGTCGCCTTTTTGTAAATGGTGGAAATCTACTGACCACTGAAGGGCATCTTCCATCTTATCGGTCAACTCGTAGCTGAAACCGGTATTGGTCATGGCCTGCCACAGCGAAGATTCTATGACGCCGGCAGCAGCATTGACCGAGCGGGAAGTTTCCCGTTTGATGCGCTCCACTTTCTGGTCGCCATCCAGATGAAAAATGACATATTCATAAACGCTGGGCTCATAAATGAAGTGAACGCCTTTGCCCTCCTGGGAAAAGACGGTATAAGGATGACCAGCGCGGATATTGGTGACATCAAAAATGCCCTTTGCATTGCGGGCAATACGATCAATCGAAACATAATCCAATTGATGGGGGCGAAGCAAATCGGCCAGCACCTGACCTGACTTGATTTGGCCGTCAAACACTTCAAAAGTATCTATGGCAAATCCATAACGCAAAGTAGGCTGTTTGATCGGAAAAGAGCCGAGCTCTATATTTTTTTCCACCTCGGCAACGGAAGCTCCGAGATTTGAGGTAAGGTGGGGGAAAAAATAAAACGAAGCGCCGAGTAATAAGGTGATGCTGCCTGCAACGATAGCCGCTATCAGGCCTTGCTTTTTGGCCTGATTACCCTGATTGTCTGTTAAACCCACGATTTTGGATTTTAGTGTTTAGAAATACGGACAGCTTCGCAGTAGAAAACAGGAGAGCAAGATAAAAAAGCAGCTTGCTTCCCTGCCGATTGATTGGTGTCGGAAGTGTGTTATAGTGTTCTTTTTGCGATTGGATTGCGTTGACTGTCCGTTATCATATTTTAATTGTTTACAAAATGTCTTCCTGTTTTACTGCACTTTTACCACGAATTCTTCCTCCTATTTCTTGTTGTGCAGAACCGAATAGTTGCAAATATAGAACAGGCATCCATACTTGCATAAAGATTTTTGTTAAAACTATTTTTTAGAAACTGAAAGTCATGCTCAAACTTGGCAGAATTGGCAACTGGTTTACCCGATTGTTGCTAATCCGATCCACGTAAAAAACATTCTCCCGGTTGTATACATTGGTCACGCTGGCCAGAACTTCCAGTTTGGTATATTTACTGAAATTGAATGTGCGCTTGATTGAAGCATCCAAGCGGTGGTAGTAGGACAGCCGGCCATCATTGCGATCGCCTGACAGTAAAGTGCCAAGGTCAAAGTTGCCGCCCAGGATATCAGTCAGGATGAGGTCTTCGAAAATATTATCCTGATAGAATCCCTGGGTGCGGGTGAAAGGGAATCCGGAGCCCATGTTCCAGCGCAGACTGGCTTCCCAGGCATTCTTTTTGCCAAAATTGTACGTTCCCAGTGCATTGATGTTGTGCCTGCGGTCGAAAACCGTCGGATAAATTTGCTCTCCATCATCACGGTTAACATAACCAAGCGAATAGGTCAGCCATAAATAAGCCCGCTTATTTTCGTATCGCAAGGTGAAATCTATTCCGTACGCATCGCCGATTTCGGTGACGAAGTCAGGGTCGCTTTCCACCCGTTTGTTGCGGTTGATGGCGATGAGTTGTGTAAACTTCTTGTAGTAGGGTTCTACGTTCAATTCCAGATTACGGGCCAGGTCTGCTTCAATTCCAAATACGCCATGCATGGCTTTTTGCAGGCGCGTATCGGTCGGTGTGCGTGTGCCGGGCTTATAAATGGTTTCTTCCGGGCCAGCCAGAAAACCGACAAAAAAGTTGACCACATCAAGTTCGTTGACCGTACTGATGAGGTTTTGAGAATAAAAACCTCCTGCCGCCTTCAGTCGAAGGAAGTCTGTGACATTGTATTTAATCCCAATCCGGGGCTCGAAAGACATAGAGGATTGAGACGCATAGTATTGAGCACGAATCCCCGGTTCGATGATCAGGTTGCCCAATTTGTACTTGTATTTAAAATAGCCGGCCACTTCGGTCGTAAAATCCTGTTGCTGGATATTGGCGCCAAAAATATTTCGGAAAGTCAGATCGGTATTAAACCCATTGAATTCAAAGCCATAGTTTATCTGGCTTTTATCTCCAAAATAATTAAAATTCAAGATGGCGGAATAGCTGCGGATGCTGCTGCTGCGCGGTCCTGCATCGGGCTCTTTTAAAGCAATGTTGTAATTAGAAAAGGAGACAGAACCGTCAATGACCACACTTGAGTTGACGGGTACCAAAGTGAAACTCGTTCCTAATCCTGTAGTCGTCCAGTTAAGGTCGGCTACGCCCACGAAATTGAACCGGTCGGTGAAATTAAAACCAAACAGGTTAAACTTGCTGCCGTTTCCGCCAAGGAAAGATACTTTGCCGTAAATGTCGGTATATTGATAAGGCAGCCCGAAATCGCCCAGGTCCGCCAGTGAAGTATCCCCCGAAGCAAAAGAGAAAAAAGTGGTATCCGTAGCGTAGGGATAGAAAATTTTTGAACTCTCATTCAGATAGGAGTGCTTGCCGGTTACAAGGAAAGAAGCGCTGCTTCCTGTTTCTTCATTGAATGGCCGAAGGGGGCCTTCAATCAGCGCTTTTGCCTGGAAAGGACTGGCCGATACCAAACCACTCAGGCGCTTTTTATTGCCTTCCCGGGTTTTAATGTCCACAACGGCTGAAACGCGCCCGCCGTACTCCGCATTGAAACCACCCGTTAAGACGTCGACGCTTCGGATGGTTTCGGTTTCAAAAACAGAAAAGAAACCGATGGTGTGGAATGGGTTATAAATGGTCATTCCATCGAGCAGAATTTTGTTCTGAACCGGAGAACCGCCCCTTATGTATAGCTGCCCCCCCTGGTCGCCCGATACGATAATGCCCGGAAGCACCGGGAGGTATTGAGCGATATCTGATTCGCCGCCTGTTGAAGGCAGGGAGCGGATTTGTTTGGGCGTCACCGTAACTTTAGAAATTTGCACATCTGCACGCGCTTGTTCGCGCCTTCCGGAAACATTAACCGTTCCGAGTTCTACCGCACTTTCTGTGAGTTTGATGCGCTCATATATAATAGCGCCGGCTTTCAGGTTGATGTTCAGCGCAACGCTGTCGTAACCGATATAAGTAGCGATGAGTTTATACGTATTGGGTGGCAGGTTGCCAAGGCTGAAAAAGCCGTTTTCGTCCGTGTTAGTGCCGTAGTTGGTTCCTTCGAGGCGTACGTTACCCAAAATGATGGGTTCGCCGGTGTTTTGATCGAATACGGAGCCTCGAATGGTACCGTTTTGTGCGGAAATTACCCCTTGCGCTAAGGCCAAAAGGCTGATAATGAATATAATTCTGTTCATCGAATAAACGTCGTTTACAGTCAGGACTGATGAAAAAGTCCGGCAAAGATAAAAGCATTTACGCCATTGCCAAGCAGGGATTTTGTCGCATGGGTTCCATAAGGGGAGAAAGGGGGAGGAGCGGCGGAAATCAGCATTCTTGTATTTTATTTGGGAAATGGCTGCAATTTGAAAGACGATAAATATTCAAAAGTGTTTACATTAGCACGATACTGATGCCGCATATTTACCATATAGAGCCAGATCACATGAACGAATACATCATCAACCTCCCCAATTTCCAACTGAGCCAACATGATTTCTTTATCCGCTTGCTGGTGTCCATTGGCATGGGTTTCATGATTGGACTGGAACGGGAATATTCTTCTATAGCCGACCAGGAAAAAAGGTTTGCGGGAATCCGAACCTTTATTTTCGTGGTTGTACTGGGCTTTGTCGCTGCGATGATGTACCATTTACTGGCGCCCTGGGTTTTTGGCCTCGTTTTTCTGGCGGCTGTTACCATCATCGGTGTTTCTTATCTGGTTACGTCTTCCAAAGGTGATATTGGCGGAACGACGGAGTTTTCTGCGCTGATTGCTTTCTTTCTGGGTACCCTGGCGTTTTTGGGATACATAGAGCTTAGCTTAGCCATCACCGTTATAGTCATGGTACTCCTTTCCGCCAAAGCGCCTCTGAAGAACATTATTGGAAAAATTACCCGGGAAGAGCTTTACGATTTCATCCGGTTTGTTGTTGCTGCCTTGTTGATCTTTCCTTTTTTGCCCGACACGAATATGGGGCCGTATGAGGTCATTAACCCTCGTGAAATCGGTTGGGTGGTAATCCTGACCTCCGGCCTGGGTTTACTGGGCTATTTGCTGATCAAATTTTTGGGGGCGGGAAAAGGCATACTGCTCACCGGCATACTGGGCGGGTTGGTTTCCAGTACCCTGATCACATGGGTATTTTCTAAAAAAAGCAAAGAAACACCTGCATTAGCCGCCAGTTATGCTACCGGAATTTTAGCGTCTTCTTCCATCATGGTGATCCGGGTGCTGCTTTGGGTCTCCATCTTTAACGCCGCATTGGCAAGGAGTCTGTACCCGGCGATAGGCCTGATGTTATTGGCGGCAGCAGGAATTACCCTGTATTATTTCTTCCGTCAAAAAGACCTTGCGGTCCATGATGCGACGATTCCGCCGGGTAAACCGCTCAATTTAGGCGGCGCCCTGGTTTTTGGTCTGCTTTACACTGTTGTCATTGTATTGATCAGCTATACGAATGCCTGGTTTGGGGCAGGTGGCATACTCGTTTCAAGCAGCCTTGCAGGCCTTGCAGACGTAGACGCCATTACCATTTCCATATCTAAACTATCCGGGACAACAGTGGATATAAAGACGGCAGGAACGGCAGTACTGCTGGCCACAGTCTGCAATACTTTGGTCAAGTTTGGCATCGCCGTCTGGGCCGGCAGCAGCGCCATGCGAAAGTTTGTATTCATCGGCTACGGCCTTATTTTTCTCGCCGCCATGGTGGGATTGGGGTTGTTGAATTGGTCTTGAATAATATCATGTTGCAAAGGAAATAATTGATCCTGTCAACATATGGTGATACTCATTGAGTAGCTGATTTTACCCATTCAGCAGGTTTTTGGCTATTGGCAAAGGAAGGGATGCCTATTTTTATTGCAAGAATAATTTTTTGTATGAAACGAAACCTGCCAATATCTTTATCAAGCCCTTCTCTACTAAAAATACTTGTGGTTGGAGTTATATTCGGTTTTACGAGTAGCCTGTCATCCGCTTATGGGCAGCACTGCAAGATGTTAATATTTATATATCCTGATATTTGTGATACCGATAATATTGTCTTGCATGCATTTCCATGGCCTACGATGGTACAACCGATAACATACCAATGGTCAACAGGTGAATCTACACAAGACATTACCGTGCCAAATGTTGCAGGTACTTACAGTGTGACCGTTTCGGATGCTGCTGGATGTGTGGTCTCAAATTCTTTGGTAATTTCGGATCCTGCTGTTTTTGATTTTTTTATTGAAATGTACAATGGATGTCCCGGCGAGGATATTTTTTTAACGGTAGAGTGGAATCAGTTAGAAGCGCCGCTTAATGCCGAATATCTTTGGTCAACAGGAGAAACTACAGCAATAATATCAACCACGACCCCCGGTATATACTCCGTTACCATTACAGATCCTGCCACAGGTTGTTCTACCGTCCGATCCAGAGATGTACAGTTTTTTCCGGGAGTTTATCCTGTTATTACAGGGCCGACATCGTTGTGCAATACGGCTTCTGTTACGCTTACTGTTACAGGAGGCCCCTTTTTTGCTTATTTCTGGGATCCTTTTGTCGGAGATTCAGAGACGGTTACGATTACTGAACCTGGCACTTATACTGTAACTGTTCAAAGTGAAGACAACTGTTTCGGTACAGCTACCATCGACATAACAAGTGGTAACGCAGACCCTGTAATTGGAGGCACAACAACGCTGTGTTCGGGAGGGCAGGGGATGCTTGAAGTGGTAAATGCCAACCAGTTTAGTAACTTCCTGTGGAGTACAGGTGATGTTACTCCCGATATCGCGATTTCTTCGCCAGGAATTTATTCGGTAACGGTAAGCGATGGAACGGGATGCTCCTCCAGTCAGTCTTTTACCGTTGACGAGGCGGGGTTTACAATTACCGGTGCTGTAACCACTCCCGTTACTTCATGTTCAGCTCCTAACGGGAGTATTGATATTTCGGTGTCACCCTTCAATACATACAACTTTTTGTGGAGTAATGGCGCTACCAGTGAAGACCTTGTCAACCTTCCGTCAGGTAATTTTTCGGTAACGGTTACAAATCCCGAAGGTTGCATGGAAACCATTTCAGCTTTTGTTGGCAATAATACTTCTCAACCCCTGCTTTTTCCAGCTATTACAGACGCCTTGTGCAACCAAGCCACGGGCAGCATCGACCTATCGGTAACCCCGGCTGCCGGCAACAGCTACTTGTGGTCGAATGGCACTACGACAGAAGATTTGACCAATTTGCCGCCAGGCCCATACGCGGTGACAGTAACAGGGGCAAATGGTTGTGTCAGCACCGGCAGTTACCAGATTGTAAACACGAACAATAATTTTTCGGTCACAGCCAGCCCCATGGCCAACACATCGTGTATCCTGCCCAATGGCAGCATAGATGTGAGCGTCAATGCTTCTGGTTCATTCAGCTACTTGTGGTCGAATGGTTCAACCGATCAGGATCTGAGTAGCCTGCCTTCCGGTACTTACTCAGTGACAGTGACGGATGCGGATGGCTGTATGGAAAGCGCTTCAGCTACCGTAGCGACTACTGCAGCAGATCCGGTGTTAACCCCTGTCATCGTCAATGCCTTGTGCAACCAAGCCACAGGCAGCATCGACCTATCGGTAACCCCGGCCATCGGCAACAGTTTTTTGTGGTCGAATGGCACTACGACAGAAGATTTAACTGATTTGCCGCCAGGCCCATACTCGGTGACAGTAACAGGGGCAAATGGTTGTGTCAGCACCGGCAGTTACCAGATTGTAAACACGAACAATAATTTTTCGGTCACAGCCAGCCCCATGGCCAACACATCGTGTATCCTGCCCAATGGCAGCATAGATGTGAGCGTCAATGCTTCTGGTTCATTCAGCTACTTGTGGTCGAATGGTTCAACCGATCAGGATCTGAGTAGCCTGCCTTCCGGTACTTACTCAGTGACAGTGACGGATGCGGATGGCTGTATGGAAAGCGCTTCAGCTACCGTAGCGACTACTGCAGCAGATCCGGTGTTAACCCCTGTCATCGTCAATGCCTTGTGCAACCAAGCCACAGGCAGCATCGACCTATCGGTAACCCCGGCCATCGGCAACAGTTTTTTGTGGTCGAATGGCACTACGACAGAAGATTTAACTGATTTGCCGCCAGGCCCATACTCGGTGACAGTAACAGGGGCAAATGGTTGTGTCAGCACCGGCAGTTACCAGATTGTAAACACGAACAATAATTTTTCGGTCACAGCCAGCCCCATGGCCAACACATCGTGTATCCTGCCCAATGGCAGCATAGATGTGAGCGTCAATGCTTCTGGTTCATTCAGCTACTTGTGGTCGAATGGTTCAACCGATCAGGATCTGAGTAGCCTGCCTTCCGGTACTTACTCAGTGACAGTGACGGATGCGGATGGCTGTATGGAAAGCGCTTCAGCTACCGTAGCGACTACTGCAGCAGATCCGGTGTTAACCCCTGTCATCGTCAATGCCTTGTGCAACCAAGCCACAGGCAGCATCGACCTATCGGTAACCCCGGCCATCGGCAACAGTTTTTTGTGGTCGAATGGCACTACGACAGAAGATTTAACTGATTTGCCGCCAGGCCCATACTCGGTGACAGTAACAGGGGCAAATGGTTGTGTCAGCACCGGCAGTTACCAGATTGTAAACACGAACAATAATTTTTCGGTCACAGCCAGCCCCATGGCCAACACATCGTGTATCCTGCCCAATGGCAGCATAGATGTGAGCGTCAATGCTTCTGGTTCATTCAGCTACTTGTGGTCGAATGGTTCAACCGATCAGGATCTGAGTAGCCTGCCTTCCGGTACTTACTCAGTGACAGTGACGGATGCGGATGGCTGTATGGAAAGCGCTTCAGCTACCGTAGCGACTACTGCAGCAGATCCGGTGTTAACCCCTGTCATCGTCAATGCCTTGTGCAACCAAGCCACAGGCAGCATCGACCTATCGGTGACTCCGGCTAGCGGCAACAGTTTTTTATGGTCGAACGGTGCAACCGACGAGGATCTTCTGGATATTCCTCCGGGGAATTATGCAGTTACCTGTACGGGATCAAATGGCTGTATCACTATCGACACCCTGGAGGTTTTAAACAGTAATTCTAATTTTGTCATTTCGTCAATGTCAACGGCCAATACATCCTGCACTGCTGCAAATGGTGCAATCGATTTGACGATTACGCCGTTCGGTTCTTATTCTGTTTTATGGTCAACAGGAGCAACTGACGAAGATCTCCAAAATATTGCTACCGGAGGCTATTCTGTCACTGTCACGGACGCCAGTAGTTGTTCAGACATACTTCAAGTGGACATCGACGGTCCTGTGCCGCCTCAGGTTGCTATCTCTGAACCTGCTACCGTTTGCGAAGGCGAATCGGTCGTGCTTAGCGCTGATCCAGGGTTTGTTGTTTATCAATGGTCGGATGGACAAACAACGGAAAGCATTAGCATAACGGAGGCTGGAACCTACACCTTGACGGTTACAGATGCCAATGGCTGCATGGCAACAACGAGTCAAATTTTTGTGAATTTGCCTCTGCCAACACCGGTCATTGATGGTTTGGATTTTATTTGCGGAGACAGCACTGATTTCCTGGTGTCGGGGGGCAGTTTTTTCCAAATGATCTGGAATACAGGTGATACAACGGCCAGTATTAGTGTTTTTCAATCAGGAACATACATCGTTACGGTAACAGACGTTAATGGCTGCGAAGCAAGTGTAAGTCACGAACTTACAGTTGGAACGGCTCCTGTCCCCGTGGTCGCTGGCACCACGACTGCCTGCGACGGAACAGCAACGCTAAATGCGGGAGCCGGCTTTACCTCGTATGTTTGGTCAAATGGCGTAACCGGCCAGGAGATTATTGTGAATGCTGATGGTAGTTATACCGTAACGGTCACTGACCTGAACGGTTGCGTTGGCGAAGACACTATATTAATTGCCATTCCCACACCGCCGCAATTGACCATTTCCGGCGACAATTTTGTTTGCACAGGGGATAGCACCATTTTTTCTATTCCCGATACTTTTCCTCAAACGCTGTGGAGTACAGGCGCTTCTACAGCGGCAATACAAGTTTCACAGGAAGGTAGTTACTCCGTAACGGTTACGGATGCCAACGGCTGTTCGGCAAGCGATGAGGTCATGCTCACCGTTTTTCCTTTACCCTCACCGCTCCTCACAACCACGACGACAAATTGTAATGGTACAGTCACTTTAAATGCGGAGCAGGGCTTCGTGACCTATATATGGTCGAATGGCACAATCGGGCCACAAATTGTGGTCAATGTGGATGGAGTTTTCTCAGTAACAGTGACTGATGCAAATGGCTGTATGGGTACGGCATCTGAAAATGTGATTATTCCAGCTCTGCCTCAAGTGCAAATCGTTGGAGCACCCCATCTTTGCGAGGGCGATGAAACCGTACTTGCTGCCTCCGGTAATTTTTTACAATATCTGTGGAGTACAGGTGAAACCACCTCTGAAATTACCATTTCACAAGGTGGTGTTTATGCTGTAACGGTAATTGATACTAATGGGTGTATGGCGAACGACGAACTGACCGTCACACAGCTGCAAACCAGTTATACCAATATTGAAGTCACTTCCTGCTCTGTACAAGACACCGGAATCGTTTCTGTCCTGCTGAGCAACTTGTTTGGATGCGATAGCCTTGTTGTGACCCATACCGTGCTGGCTCTGCCTGTGTTAAGGCAAGTTCAGCTGAACGCTTGTCCCGGTGAAAGTGCTGTATTCAATGGTGTTGTCATTCCAGCAGGGGGGCAACAGGAATTTGTATTTACCGCAGCCAATGGTTGCGACTCCATTGTGGCGGTTAGTGTGGCTGCCTTCCCGGCTATGAATTTTAGCCTGTCCAGCACAGAGACGTGCTGGAATTCGGCAAATGGATCCATCCAGGTTTCTGCATGGAGTGGTACGCCACCCTATCAATACTCCCTGAATGGCATAGCCTTTCAGACAGCATCCACTTTTACTGATTTGTCAGGTGGAAACTACACAGTGGAAGCCGAAGACGCGAATGGCTGCGTTTTTTCTCAGGAAATAGAAGTACCTCAAACCATACCAACTCAGGTAACAACCGAAGATGTTAGCCTCTCTTGTGAAGAAGGGATGGCAACCATCCGGCCATTAGTTTTTGCCGCTCACCCCGAAGCGTTAAGGTGGCAATGGGCGGATGGATCGGATAACCCCTGGCTACTGGTAACAGAACCCGGGGTGTATGCTGTATCCATTGATGATGGCTGTGAGGTTATGGAGCGCAGTATAGAGGTAGCCTGGGAAGCAGTAGCCCGCAAAAAAGATCTTTTTTACGTTCCAAACAGCTTTTCCCCCAACGGTGATGGTATCAACGATGTGTTTCGGGTTTTCCCCGGACAAGATTTTGAGGTACTCTCTTTTGAGTTCCGTATTTTCGATCGCTGGGGCGATGCCATGTATATGACGACTACAATGGATGGAGCCTGGGATGGGGTGTTTCGTGGAATAGAAATGCAGCCTGCTGTTTACGCCTGGTTTGTTAAAGCCAAAGTGCAGTTGTGCGGCGGCCGGATAATTGATGTTTTTCGAAAAGGGGATGTGACCATAGTCCGGTGAGGGCAAATGAATTTAAACATCATTTGCAATCAGGATTGCTGTGAGTGGCTAATAGCAAATTCAACAAGAAAGGAGCCCAATGGGGATTGCTATAATCTTATTGTTTGTTTTTAGTATCTTCCCTTAGTTTTTTAATTTCCGCTTTAGTCAAACTGTCAATACCCTGCTTTTTTATTTTATCCAATATCTTGTCAATTTCTGTTCTGTTGTCCCGAATGGCGGCATTGTATTTGTCTTCGGGTAAATAAAACCCCTTCTTTTTTGAGGATGAATTGTTGATTAACAAAAAGCCTGGTCTTGTCAAAATTAAATAAATAAAAATGGCGGAAGGAATAACAATGAGGAGGATGGCTAAATAATTATTTTTTATGGATTCAGGAAACATCCCGACGGCAATGATCAAACCAATAAGTCCGCCACCCAGATGGGCGTCGTGCCCAATATTGTCCTGTTGTGAACGGATACCGAATATTGAAATCAGAACATACAGCAATCCGAAAGCCCAGCCCGGAATAAAAATGGGCAGGAGCAACAGGCTGATTTCTATGTCAGGAAACAATGCAATGGCTGCAAATATAAGCCCGCTAACCGCGCCGGAAGCCCCAACGGCTCTATAACCCGGATGATTCCGGTGCATGTAGAGTGAAAACAGGCCACCTCCGACCAGACTTCCGAAATAAATGGCCAATAATTTTTCAGGCCCCATTTTCCATTCAAGCGAATCGCTGAAAAAATAAAGGGTAGCCATGTTGAAAGCAAGGTGGATCCAACTGACGTGCAGGAAACCGGAAGTCACCAGGCGCTTGTATTCCTTTCTGAATAATATTTTGTCCGTTTGAAAGGAGTATCGGTTCATAAAAGCAGGGTCTTTCAAACCCTGGTAAGAGGTAAGAAAAGTGACAAAAATAATGATAATGGCGACGATACTTTGTTCTATCATGGCATTTAGATTGTTGGGTATTGGTAATCCATTTGAAAACAACTCAATGACTTCCCGGGCGAAAAACATCTCTCAGCTCTCTATCCGACAACTCCCCAATCCATGTTTCGCCGCTGCTAACAGTAAGAGCCAGGGCCTATTTCTTGATTATCAACTATTTCCGCCTGCACAAAATCTAACGGCGTGAGGTCTGTTTTAGATCACCAATCAATTTTACTTTAAAGCTTGTACGGGATTCCACAGTACTGGTGATCAGAAATATGAAAAAATATATTCTATTGTTGATTGGAACCACTTCTCGTTCCAACCTACATACAATGGGATTGTTAATATGCATATGCTTAAATAATAAGCTGCATTGACAAAAGACATCGGAGTATTTTTTTGATTATATGCTTTGCCATCATATTTTATTCGAAGCTTTTTTGTGTCAAAAAAGATAATTAGCGGGATAACAAAATAGAGGAGGATAAACCAAATGGTGTTAATGGAGTGAGCTAGTTTGTAACTACTGGATTCTATATATGAATTTGGTATCCAGTCAAATAAAAAAAACTTTAGAGACAGCAAATCATTTAGCTGTGATGCAGGAAAAAAAGCTTCTCGTCCACCTATTAATCCCGTTAAAAATAGAATAAAGTAAGGATAAAATTTTAATACACTAAAATAGATTAATATTTTGACCGCAAAATTTGGGCTTAAAAGTTCAGATTTTTTCCTTTTTAGCCAATCTGCTATGATACCTGCAAAGAACGGCAATATTGCAAGTACTACGTAATCTGGTGTCCAGTTATTGAAATTAAAGTAATCCATAAAATCGCCACTGCCAATTTCAATAAGAAAATCTGAAAAAATAGCCGTTACAGAAACTAAAATTCCCGCAAGGGAGTAAATTTTTCTGCGAAAGTAGTTTGTTACGAATGCCTCGAAGGAGAAAATGTACTTAAATAATGACTTTGTTTTGTCGCGAAACTTAAGGGCATCTTGCTCTATTTGGATTAAGCCACTTTGAGCCTGTAATGCCTTCAAAAAGAAAATTAATGCAAAGGTGATCGCAAAAAGAGCAATTCCGGATAATAACCTTATGCTTTGAGTATTGTCAGCAATTAAAATAATTAGGATTGCTAATAAAACATAGGACAGAATGAAAAGTACTACTGAAACAACTGTATCTAATATCTCTTGCACGATTTTTCCAAAACATCCCAAAGCATAAGTATCTAATGTGTTTTTGTTACTCTGGCCAGACATAGCTATTGAATCTTTATTGTGATAAATTGTATTGACAGATAGATTTTGAGCAGAATATTTTTCGTCCTTTAAGCCCGAATTCTTTTCCATTAACCTGGAACCAGATTTGGCAGTAAGCAAAAATACAAAAATCACACATGTATTAAATAAGTTGGACTCTTTTTTACCAGTTGTCTACTCATAAAACAAGCCAGAGGAGCGTTTTTTTTTAACTATGCGCTTGTCGCTGAAATAACACCCCCGCAAGCACTTCATTGATTCCGGTCTTTTCAGTACGTTTGCATCCAATCGATAGACTGGTTCTAATAAAACAATGCCCGTTAATGGAAAAAGCCGCAGGTTTTCTGGCGCCCGCCGTGGTATATGCCTTCATTTTTTTACTCCAACTCGTTTTACCCGGCCGCTGGGTTCGGGGATATGTCACCGCTCCTGACAGCACTGAAAAACTGCGTTACCGGCTCAACGGGCTACTTGTGCTGTGTGTGGTAGTGGGGTGTTGGTTTTTACTGGGGTATTATGAGTGGCTGCCCTGGAATTGGCTGTACCAATACCGCTGGTACGGACTGGCCGGCGCTATTGTTTTTGGGCTTCTTTTTTCTTTTGTGTTGGTAGTGCCTTACCCGGCTGTGAAGACCTCGTTATGGGCAGATTTCTTTTTGGGGCGGCTTGAAAATCCACAGTTGTGGGGCGGGCGCATTGACGCAAAAATGTGGTTATACCTGATAGGCGCTGTGATGCTGGAACTCAATATTCTTAGTTTTGCCGCGCAGCATTACCTGCAATATGGAAATCAGGCGTCTCCCGGTTTGTTTGTCTCGGTGGGATTGCTGACTTTTTTTGTGGTCGACTACCTTACCTTTGAAGAAGTGCACTTGTATACCTACGACTTTTTTGCGGAGCGCGTCGGTTTTAAACTAGGCTGGGGATGCATCGCTTTTTATCCCTTTTTCTATACTGTTCCAATTTGGTCGGCTGTAGAATTACCTGACGCACAAATGCCTGTGACGCTGCTCCTGCTGTATGTGCTGTTGTTTTTTTTAGGCTGGATTTTATCGCGTGGTGCGAACCTGCAGAAGTACCGTTTCAAAAAAGACCCTACCCGGCCCTTTCTGGGCATCACTCCCGAAACCATTTCTGATGGCGAAAAAAAACTGCTGGTAAACGGTTTCTGGGGCCTGAGCCGGCACATCAACTACCTCGGCGAAATCCTGATGGCCACCGGCATTGTCCTCTGCCTGGGACATCCTTCTTTGATTTGGCCATGGTTGTATCCCCTGTATTACGTGGCGTTGTTGTTCCCGAGACAAGCCGACGACGACCAGCGTTGTACCGCGAAATACGGCTCACTTTGGGAACAATACAAGAAAAGGGTGCCGTATAAAATCATTCCCTACATTTATTAGCAGGTTACCCGATGCGGTACATTTTTCGCGTGGTATTGCCCATGATGGTGATGGCCATTTTCCGGGGCATCAGTCGCTGCATCAGGAAACTGGCAATCCGGTTGCCGCGTCCGGTAATGCAGGAAGGCTGTTTTCCCAGTTGCCGGAAGCAGTCTTCAACGACTTCTTCCGGACCTTGCACCCGTGGCGCAAAAAAGCTGGTTTTTCCCGGTTGCGTCTGGATGTAATTCGGGGTAGCTGTTGCGCCGGCGCAGCAGGCAAGGACATCAACTCCGCGGTTTTTCCATTCATACCAGAGGCTTTCTGCCAGTACCCGGTTGAAGGCTTTACTTGCGGCATACACGGCTAAATAGCCGCTTCCCTGAAAACCGGCCAGGGAGGACATCAATACCACTGCGCCTTTGCCTTTGTGCAGCATGGGTTCCCCAAAAAGGTGCAGCAGATTCAACGGAGTAGTCATGTTGGTGCGGGCAATTTGCTGGTGTTGTTCCGGTGTATTATTTTCAAAAGGTCCGATGTACGATAAAGCTGCGTTATAAACCATCAGGTTGACTTCCTGATCCTTCAAGGCTTCTTTTATCTGAGAAGCAGCCGCAGGTTCCGACAAATCGCAGGCAATACAAGTGGCCTTTATGCCGTATTCCCGGATAAGCGAATCCGCCATTTGCTGCAGAGGCTCCCGGCGTCGGGCCACCAGTACCAGGTTCATGCCCGCTTTGGCTATATAATGGGCAAATGCAGCCCCGATGCCTTCTGAAGCGCCAGCTACCAGAGCTAGGGAGCCATATTTTTCTTTGAATGGTGTCATGGACTTGGCTTTTAGCGCTTGTTTTGTGTGACTTCGTTAGCGCGCTTGTCATGCTTTCGTGATGCTTTAAAAATGCGGTAGTGTCACTCCCAGCACGTTTATGAATTTCCGAACAAGCGCTAAGAGCAATGCAGGTATTGGATCTAACGGGTAACTTTAATAAACTGCCCGGTTAACATCTTTCTTTTGTCATGTGCAGTTATTTTATAGATATAAGTTCCTGCTGGAAATGATTCAACTTCTATGGGCTGACTATTTTGATTAAAGCTTTCAGTAGTTAGCAATTGGCCGGAAGTATTGAATATTTGAATGAGAAATGTTTGGGTTGCTTCAACTTCCATTTTAAATTCAAAGTTGATAAAGGAGGAAGTTGGATTGGGATACACCGTAGCGGAAATGATCGCATTATCAATTTCTTCATCTATTGAACTGTATGTAACTTCAGTAATATCATTTTTTTCTTTGTTTTCCTTTTTGCCCCTTTCTCTATTGTTTTTTTCTTCCAGATTAATCTTAATTATTGCTGCATTTTCATTTCTCCTTCCAGCGATAATAATTGAGCCATCATTTAGTAATTGCATTCTACGGGCATTCGTTAAACCCTCATTTTTCAAATCAAAATCAGCAATCAGCACACCAGTTTTATCATACCAAAAAACACGCTCGAGGCTAAGGACAATAATATGATTTTTAGTTAATATGAGATCTCTTACAGGTTTTTTTTTGGTATCCAATTCAAATCTATTTACCTCTTTACCCGTATGATCCAATAATAAAAACACGGAATATTTGTACGAATTTTTGGGTACTAAAAGTATGCCTGTTTTGTCTTTGTATCCGTCTATGCTTTCTATGGTATGGTTATCAAGGCCAAGTGAATATTGCCATGATATTTTTGACCCTCTAACCCCCAATACTATCCCATCTTTTAAAAATATGCCTTTATTAGGGTCATTTATTTTTCCATAATTCATAGGAATAATCCAGGTCCCGTTTTTTGTTAAAACAGGGTCTTTTTGATTATTTGCAAGGCCGAAACCTTTTCTCTCAAGTATTGCAATTGAAACAGAATCATAAGTAAGATTCAGGTCCTCATCGATTTTCCCAATTGAAATGTAGGTGTAACTCCATTTTTCGGATGGCTTGCTAAAAAAAACAAACCCGTCGTCAGTAGGAACATTAGCAAAAAAACCATTAGGAAATGCGACATCCTTTGTTTTTAAAGTTTCTCCTTTGTAATTAAAGAGGCGTGTGTCTTTTTTCATAATTTCTCCGGAGCAGTTGAAGCCAGATGAAATTAATTTGTTTTTACCAAATGGCAATAGCCTAATTGATTTATTACAATTGTTGATTTTTGTGGTTCTTTTATATTGACCATCATTATCTAACATCAACATAAAACTACCATAAGCTAAATCTCCAGGTAAATTCGGGTTTACTTTTTGGATATTATAGAACCCATTGCCGTCTTCATCAACCCAAAAATATTGCGGGATTGTCTTTGTTTCTCCTTTTACTTCGTAAATCCATTCTACTGTTTGTGAATAGCACGGATTCGAAATCAGGCTGATGAATATAAAAATGCTGGTTGCTAAAGGAATAGACTTCTTTGCATGGAACAACTCGGAAAGAAAGCCTTCCAGGGTATCGAAATTGCCTTTTGGGTGAACCAAACGCTTTTTAGTCCAGTCGAAACGAACTATTTCTTTTGTCATGTGCAAAAATTTCAGGCAAAGCTAAGCATAATGTCGCCGTGTGACAAGTGTCATGTCGGGCATGGTCAGGACACCGATTAGCTTGTCTCTGTAAAAGCCGCTTAGGGGAGCAATCCATTGTCATTTTCTGCTATCGGGCTATTTTTCATTAGAGTCTTCCCGATTTAGTCATTAGTCAGGAAGGTATCCCGGCCGTAACATAAGGGTAGGTGCAGGCCCCGATCTCACAACCTGGCCAGAAACCTCCACTAACTTCAAGCTACTTGCACGGCAAGCGGCATTTTATTTTCCGGATTTGGCCGCAAGAAAACCATTCACATCCAGCCAGTGGATAAAGGCATCAAACCATCGATTGCTTGTTCGGTTGGGATTTCCAAGGCCAAAACCGTGCCCACCATTTTGGTAAAGGTGAAACTCGGCAGGGATGCCTGCTTTGAACCAGGAATCAATCACACCAAACTGACCGCGGAAAAGAAAATCATCAGTGGCGATAACATTGAACATAGGCGGCGCATTCTCTGGCACCTCTACCGGACCCATTCCGCCATAGATGGGACCAATGAAAGCCAGTTTCATGGTCTTTGAATTGAGCGTTGAGTGCATGGTAAGGCCAGCGCGCTGAGCCATATTTTTCTTTGAATGATGTCATGAAAAGCTGCTCCTTTTGGGGTGCTTTAGCTATCCTTGCCTACCCTTAACAAGGGCTTGTGATCCAGATTATACAAGTCCAGCACCTCTTTTGCTGTTGCTTCAGATAGCGTAGACAGGTTGGCTTGTGCTAAAGCATCTTCAGCCGGCATATTCGACCGCAATAGCAATAAACGATATACTTCGTGCTTTTCTTCTGGGCTGGCGTCAGGCATTTTCCGGAGCATTTGCTGATAGGCTCCAGCAATGACTTCCCAAATTTCAATTTCGTTGTCCGGATTTAAGTCCTTTCTGAAATTATTCAGGGTCTCCTCCAGGCTTGTATTATTTACTTCCATTAAAGCCTGTTGAATGGCACTTATCCGCTTTTTTTGATGCTCGGATAAATCTTTATGTGCCCGGATATTGGCGTTCTTATCGCTTTTTTTGTTTCCAAACCAGCCATTCATAGGCTTGCGCTTCCATTTGTAAATGAGATAGGTCATGTAGGCGCCAAACAAAACGAATAGTAAAATGTCCATACAGCATTTCTATTAAAAACACAGGAAATCAAATTGACACAGCAGTCGAATTTGCCGTGGCAAAGAAAGCTTAAATTTTTTACACAAACCAGATGATATTCTTCCTGACCACATTTACTCCAATAAACACAGAGGGTATCCTCCCGTGGACATACCCTTAGCAACAGGCCCCGCGATCTCGAACCTGGCCTAAAACCTCCGCCAAATACAAGCTGCTTGCGTGGCAAGCAGCATTTTATTTTCCGGATTTAGCCGCAAGAAAACCATTTACATTCAGCCAGTGAATAAAGGCATCAAACCAGCGATTGCTTGTGCGGTTGGGATTTCCAAGGCCAAAACCATGCCCGCCGTTTTGGTAAAGGTGAAACTCGACGGGTATGCCTGCTTTGTACCAGGAATCAATCACACCAAACTGACCGCGGAAAAGAAAATCATCAGTGGCAATAACATTGAACATAGGCGGCGCATTCTCTGGCACCTCTACCGGACCCATTCCGCCATAGATGGGACCAATGAAAGCCAGTTTCATGGTCTTTGAATTCAGCGTTGAGTGCATGGTGAGGCCTGCGCCTGCTGAAAAGCCAATCATGCCTATCCTGTCAGTATCCACCCCCCATTCTTTGGCTCGTTTGAGTATCAGTGCATAAGCGGCTTCAGCATCCTCCAGTTGGTTGGAAAGGTCACGTTGCGGCGGGCGCGGGGGAGCCGCTTCTGTTGAATTATCTGAAGGAGGTGGCGGGGGAGTGCGGGGACGCTCCATCCATGCTTTAAATTCATCATAAGACTCTGCCGTTGGATGGAGCCGGTACTTAAGTACAAAAGCTGCAATGCCTTGTTTAGCAAGGGCTTCTGCAACCTCCCAGCCCTCGTTACCCATCGAAAGCCACATAAATCCACCCCCGGGCGCTACAATGACAGCCGCGCCGTTTGCCTTACCCGGTTCCGGAAGAAAAGGGGTGAGCGTGGCCGTCGTAATGTTCCTGGCCATAGGGTCTCCCCACTGGCGGAACCAGGTCTCTTTTGCAGGTTGATTTTCAACGCCACCGGTGCCAAGTAGAATGGCATTCGGCTCTGCAGGCGCTTCGAGCGGGTAGACGGTTCCGTCCTGAGCCGTTATGGATGCAGCAAAGAGCAGTGAAAAAAACAAAACAGCTGTTTTAGGCAGATTTTTAAGTGCAGAAAACATAGTGAATTGATTTTAGATGAACAGGTTCACAAGATTAGTGTATTTTTTGCACTTATTCTAAGGTTTTCTTTTTGGGGGACTGCGTACTGCCTCCATCCATGTAAATTACTTTCCCCTTTGCGCCATCCCGAACACTTCCTATCTTTGCCGCGTTTTATGATAAAAATAAACACCATGGATTTTGATATGATCGTTATTGGGGGAGGCCCCGGAGGATATGTGGCGGCCATTCGTGCTGCCCAATTGGGTATGAAGGTAGCAGTCGTGGAGCGCGAATCTCTGGGCGGTATTTGCCTTAACTGGGGCTGTATTCCAACGAAAGCCCTGCTGAAAAGTGCTCAGGTTTTTGAATACATTCAGCATGCGTCGGATTACGGCATTACAGTAGAAGGCGCCAAAGCCGATTTCAGCGGCATGATCAAACGCAGCCGCAATGTGGCCGATGGCATGAGCAAAGGCATCGCTTTCTTGTTTCGTAAAAACAAGATCACCGCGATTATGGGTACCGGTAAACTGGTACGCGGCAAAAAAGTGGAAGTGACCGACGCAGATGGCAACAAAAAAGAGTACAGCGCCGAACACATCATCATAGCAACCGGCGGCCGGGCAAAAGAATTGCCCAATATGCCCATAGACGGCAATAAGATCATCGAATACCGCAAAGCCATGTCGATGGAACAGCAGCCCAAGCGCATGGTCGTGGTAGGCGCCGGCGCCATCGGAGTGGAGTTTGCCTATTTTTACCATGCCATCGGCACAGAAGTAACGATCGTCGAGTTTCTGGAGCAAGGCCTGGTGCCGCGCGAAGATCCGGAGGTTTCAAAAGAACTGACAAAAATCTACCAGAAAAGCGGCATCCGCGTGTTGGGCAATACCTCGGTAGAAAGTGTGGATACGAAAGGTAAAGTCTGCAAGGTGACCGTAAAAAGCCGCAAAGACGGCGCTACGGAAGTCATCGAATGCGACGTGGTGCTTTCTGCGGCCGGTGTAAAGCCCAATACAGAAAACATCGGTCTGGAAGCCTTAGGCATTGAGACCGACCGCGGTATGATCAAGGTGGATCCATTTTATCGCACCAATGTAGCGGGGATTTACGCCATCGGCGATGTGGTACCCGGCCCTGCATTGGCGCACGTAGCGAGTGCAGAAGGCATCATCTGCGTGGAAAAAATCGCAGGACACCATCCGGAACCCTTAGACTACAACAACATTCCCGGTTGTACTTATTGCAGTCCGGAAATTGCCTCCGTTGGTTACACCGAACAAGGTGCAAAAGACGCCGGCTATGAAATCAAAGTGGGCAAATTTCCATTCTCCGCCTCCGGCAAAGCCAGCGCAGCAGGCGCGAAAACCGGTTTTGTGAAGCTGATTTTCGATGCGAAATACGGCGAATTCCTCGGCGCGCACATGATCGGCATGAATGTAACGGAAATGATCGCTGAAGTTGTCGTAGCCCGCAAACTGGAAACAACAGGTCACGAGATCATCAAATCCGTTCACCCACACCCCACGATGAGCGAAGCCATCATGGAAGCAGCTGCGGCGGCTTACGGAGAGGTGATACATATTTGATTTTTCAGTTGGCAGTTCTTCAGTTGGCAGGAGGAGTGTGCTTCGGATAAACCAATGATTTGGCGAATGGCTTTGCTGCCTTTGCGGGAAAAGCTTCCCATAAGTTGACAGTTGGCAGTTCTTCAGTTGGCAGGAGGAGTGTGCTTTGGATAAACCAATGATT
>CALEYL010000019.1 GCA_937926205.1 uncultured Saprospiraceae bacterium | reverse complement strand
ACGAGCTCTTCCTTCTTACAGGTAATGACCAGCGTGAGCAGACCCAAAAACAGGGTCATTTTTGTTAGGTGTTGTTTCATTTTAATCGTGTTTGTTTTTATATTAAAGTTGTCGGAAAGGCAAAAATCCAACTGCTCATAAGCGACCAAAAGCTTTGAGTTAATTGATTGTCTTAGCGCCTTTTCAAGGCTACTACCTTATTCGGGGGTTATTTGTCAAATTAACAAGAATAATTGTTAGTGTATTAAAATCTCTCTATTGATCCGCATGGCTAAATCAGCAGCCTGGGAATTCATTATATTATCTTGATAAATAATGTTTGGAAATATAGAGGAAGAAACCTTAGGGTATACCATATTCAATAATGCTGCATTAGCCTCATCAGCCAAGGCTTTAATGCTGGTAGAACAACTTAAGGCTTGCGACCAAGCTTGGGTAAGAGTCCATGACAATAAAAAATAACTACGCCCAGCTTGACTTTCCATCTTATTAAATTGGTCCATTGCCATCGTTGCCAGGACATGGCTATCGGCATAGCTATTATATACATTAAAGCTTTTATAAAGATAAAAACCTTGTCCCTTATAATTCTCCAAATCAAGTGGTATCTCAGGTTCTACTATAATGACTACCGCAGCTTTTTCTGTAATAAATTCATTCAATGTAAAATCTGTAAAATCAACATCAGGTTTATTTTGAACCATATAAAGATGATTGAGCCCTTTCAGTTGAGCAAATAAACTCATCCATTCTGACTGATTGAAATTTCTTGCCATACCCCAAACATCAGTATTCCACGTATGACTTAAGTTAAGCACTACTAGTTCTTTTTCCTTGGATGTGAATTTGTTTATTTCTGAAATAATTGATGAAATGGATTGCCCGGTCCCACCAAATAAAGCAATAAATTGAGAGTAATGTCCAGTGGAATATTCACCGTTTTTGATGACGGGCCTGATATCAAAGTAGCGTGCCCCAAGTTCAAGTTGCTTTTGAATACTGTAACTCTGGGTAACTGTGTTGCAATCTTTGGCACCTATACTGTGGGCGTTTAACACACTCATCCCTGAATCATGTGACCCTGTGATGCAAATATCTTTTAGTTTTTTGTTTCCTAACAGAGCTAAATTATCATGCATCCAACTTGAAGGATTTAGGTTTACAGCCATTTTATCAGGTTTGCTTTTTGTTTGAATTTTCATCGTTATTTAGTTTAATTGATCATTCATCCTGGTGAGGTCAGCGATGTAGAAACAAAAAATTATTTTCTTTTTAATTTTACAATCTTGTTTTTTTGGAAGTTATAGGAGGTCAGAATAAATGATCACAAAAAACTGAAATACAGTGATTTATTCAAATTTCTGACCTCCTGTCAAATTATGCGCTGTTTTTATTAAACTAATTGGCGATGACTTTTAGCTACTATAAAAACTCAAAGGAAAAAGAATCATGATTTCCTGACATGGATAGCAAACCAACAACAGTGCCATTGCTGTCAGCGACAATTAATACTTTTTTATTATCATTAAAAACATTTGAACTGCCAATCCACCAGTTGTTGGTAGTTGAATAATGCCCTTGAGCTAAGCGTACATCCCTCACTTTATACAATTGATTATTTATTTCAACAGTCAGGACCACCTTAAAATAAAAATTAAGTTCTTTCGGGGTTCCTCCACTTCCGTGATCTGGAGCATATTCATGATATTTTGAACCACATTCAGAATTGAACTTATTTGCAACCCCCGAAGATCCTTTCCTTCCACATTTCATCGTTACAGACCAGTTTGGATCTTGTCCTGATGGAGTAGCGATTTTAGGTGGTGGCGAAGAAGGTTGTCCATCAGTAATAACAAGAGAGTTCTCGACATACTCGATTTCTTTAATCATGTCTCCATGAAGTTTAATCGTGTTGTCATGGCTACTTGTTCCAAAACCTGTTTTAACCTCTTTTACTTGTTCCATTTTTTTTAATTTTAAATGATTATGAAAAAAATTATGAGCCAATCAATTGGCGATCCAATGAATAGTTACTACAATTTACCAGTGAGAGTCCGTAATCTTAATTTATTGAAAATCCTAAATATTCAGTTTGGCAACTGAACTGAATTAAAGGCCAGGTACTACCTTGCAATAATCATCTGTACCTGATCCTTTCAAACTGGAGAAATCGATTTGATTGAATTTTTCAGCAATATTTTCTGCTGATAACATGCCTTCATTTTTTCATTGTAATTTAATTTTAGGTATTTAAAAATGTGGTTCCGAATCTGGAACCGGTTTTTATACATGTAGATAAAATCTTAATTTGTAATCATTGTCAAGGTGCATTTTTTTTATTTGATGTCAAAGGACAATTTTCAAGGATTATTCCTCCGAAAAAATAAAATATAATTTACAACTCATTAAATTACAATACCTTAATATGAAAATTTATTCCCGTATTTTTTGCAGATACATAGCGCCAAACTGATCGAAATATTTAAGTCGTGGCAAACTGACGAGTTTTATCGCAGGGGGTAATTTTTGAGATTACCCCTACGTCACTCCTCCATCTGTGATCATAGAACCGATGAGTTTGGTTGATTGCATCGCAGCTTACGCGGATTTCATGTCAGAGGGCGGAATGATTAACTGCAAAAGAGATGATAAGCAGGGGATACCAACCTATTTTGTCAAATCCGACTGATTCCCGAAATCAGCCGGATTTGACAAAGTAGGCTGGAACCTTATTCCTTCCTGGCGCAACGACAATTAACCAAAAAGTCGCTATCTTTAGACCAGTTGGAGTGGCCAGCAGTGAAAATAAACGCTGTGCGGGAGGAAGACTCCGTAGAACTCCAATAATTAATATTCATTACATTTGGATGTTCTTCAAAAAAAGCCCGGAACTCCCCTCGTGCAGGGAGATACCAGTCATCGCAGCCGAAAGCCACCAGATCAGCACATACCTTGGCTGCATAATTGCCGTCGCCCAGCGTCGCTACAATCGCCTGTGTGTAAGATTCCCCATCAAAATTGTCCACAATAGAATTCGGCAATCCTGGAATATCAATGCCATATCCGCCCCATGCAATATTTGTAGCATTGGTGGTGGGATGCATATAGATCACATAGTCATCCTCATTGCCAGGGATACCGTCAGGATCTACGGTAGCGGAAGGTAAACCATTGGTGGTGCAACAAACTTCATCGATTTCGGTATTGCAGTTGTTGTCAATACCATCGCAAACTTCTGCTGCTCCGGGGTGGATGGCAGCGTTGTTGTCATTGCAATCGCCCTGGCAAGTGGTGTAGCCATCGTTGTCCTGGTCAAAGCCTTCGTCGGTCTGGTTGTTGCAGTTGTTGTCAATACCATCGCAAACTTCTGCTGCTCCGGGGTGGATGGCAGCGTTGTTGTCATTGCAATCGCCCTGGCAAGTGGTGTAGCCATCGTTGTCCTGGTCAAAGCCTTCGTCGGTCTGGTTGTTGCAGTTGTTGTCAATACCATCGCAAACTTCTGCTGCTCCGGGGTGGATGGCAGCGTTGTTGTCATTGCAATCGCCCTGGCAAGTGGTATAGCCATCGTTGTCCTGGTCAAAGCCTTCGTCGGTCTGGCCGTCGCAGTCATTGTCGAAACCATCGCAAACTTCGGGAAGGTCTAAATCAACATTATCGAATTCGGCCGTGGTGGTGGTATTCACATTGATGCCTTCAGCAAATAGACCGGCCTCAATGCAATTGGGCAATGACAGTGTTACAGTCATCGCAAATTGCCAGGTAATGCCATTCTGGGAACTGTAGCCCTGGATGGTATTGCCACTGCGAACGAGTTTGAGCCAGGAAGCATTTAATGCTGAAAGTTGCTGACTTTGGGTGGGCCCATTAGGGACCATACGGACATCTCTGCGAATAGAGGCGCCCAAATTGGTTTTCAAAGCTACTTTTCGGGAGCCGGCTGTGTTGTTTTCCCTGATCATTATTCCTGCCCAGCCGGGGTTGCCGATGTTACTGATGTGGGCGACCATCTCAAAATCGCCACATTTTTCAGCGAAAGCAAAGTGAAGCACATCACTATTTGAAGCAGAAAAACCGCTGGTGCTTACCGTCGTCGTTGACGCACAGGTGTTAATATCAGCGGAGCCATTGGCATTTCCAATATTGCTGCTGCTCCAGCCGGCGGGGGAACCCCCAATCGTGCGGAAAGAGATTTCATCGGAATCGGCAGTATCCTTTATGGATGAATCATCCTCCATGTCAGGAGCATGCTCCGTTACGATTTCCTTTTGACAATTGACAGCGAGTATCAATAAACTCAAAAGAAGGGTTGTTTTTAGCCAATCGTGTTTCATACTTCTAAATTTAAGGTTTAGTGTTTGCATAGGTACTTAGTGCTACCTGCATACAAAATGAACCGATTCAGAGAAGCAGCAAAAGACAATTTCAATGGATTATTCCAAATAAAATCGTTAAAAAAGAGTTGTTTTTTTATTTAAAAAGCTATTTTACAGGCTTTTAAACACCTTGTCTTATTCCATTATTTTTTGCTAATGATAAACACAAAACTCATTAAACTGCTGCAATCACTTGAGGAGGGAGAGTTTAAAAGGCTGTATCCGTTTCTAAAATCACCTTATCATAACTCCAATCGGCATATAATTGAATTATTCGCTTATTTGCGCGAATGCCACCCTCATTGGGATTCGCGCAGATTGGCAAAAGAGAAGGTTTTTCATAAACTTTTCCCAGGTCAGGAGTTTGACCTGAACAAGCTTCGGAAATTAATGACCATGCTGACACAATTGGTGGAAGAATACATTTTGACGCTGGAATTAGAACACGAAACCACCCTGAAAAAAAAGTTATTGGTTTCTGCCTATAATCGCCGAAACCTCTTCCCCTTTTTTGATAAGAATGCCCGGGAGTTAGTGTCTGATTTAGAAGATGCTCCCCATCGCAACCGGGCCTATCATTATGAATGCGCTCATCTGAACGAGCTGTTGTTTAATCACCCGGACACTGATATAAAGAAGGAGGGACAGGCTTTACTCACACAGGCCATGGAGCACCTGGATTCCTATTATTTTTTAAGTAAATTGCAAATCGTTGCGGAAATGCGGGCCCGGGAAAATATTTTGGCAGAAAAATATTCCATCCCTTTATTGGAAGAGGTCATACAGGAGTCAGGACAACGTTTTGGATCAGGCAACCTTCTTTACCAACTGTACATCAATATCATTAACTTCCACCAGGCTGATGTTGATTCTCCGGCCTTTTCAGATACCTTGACACTGTTCAGGAAGCTCCTCCCTGGTATTGATCAACGGGAGCAACAAACCATATTGAACCATTTGGCCAATTATTGCATCCGCATGATCAATCAGGGTGACAGCAATTATAGAAAAGCGCTATTTGAACTTTATTTGTTGCGAATTGAAACCAACCTGCTGATTGAAAAAAATCAGATCACAGAAATTACCTTTTCCAATATTGTAGCTACCGGCGCCAGCCTTAAGGCCTTTGATTGGACCCGGGATTTTATTGAAGAATATGCTCCCTTTCTAAAAGAAAAAATCAGAGAAGACATCAAAGCCCTGAGCTATGGATTGTGGCATTTCAATAAAAAAGAATACGACCAGGTAGAGCAA
Source organism: uncultured Saprospiraceae bacterium (assembly GCA_937926205.1). GTDB lineage: Bacteria > Bacteroidota > Bacteroidia > Chitinophagales > Saprospiraceae > JABWAJ01. Next base: position 15,022 of record CALEYL010000019.1, on the reverse strand, counting down.
AAGCTTCTGGGTCATAATTTCTCTGATATGCTCAACCTCCTGAAGTCCCGATGTCTGCTGATCAGAACTTACTACGAGCAATTTTTGCTGAACGACAATTATTATCTCTTCCTGATTGATCAATGCAATGCCTTTGAAAAGTTTATTCTTCGGCATACCAGGATTTCAAAAGGCAAAAGTGAAGCTTATCTGAACTTCATCCGATTTACTAAAAAACTGGCGCAAAAAGTGATCAACCAGGAAGATACCAGCGTGCTGATAAAGCCACTTCAAAACCAAACACTTATTACTTATAAGGAATGGTTGCTGGAGAAAATGAGTCAATAACCAAGTTCTGAACGTAAGTTTCCACAGAATCCTCCGTTCCGAATTTTTGAATGCGGATTTCCATAATAACTGAGTTTAGTTTAGTTGATGTTTGTTCGTTATCACAAATAACTGACAATCAACTAAAAAGCACTAGGACTCAGCATTCAAATAATAGGACTCAGCATTCATAGAGGAGGATTTTCCCCTTCGAAGGGTAATTTTTGTATACCAATTTATTAAGGCCAGGAAAACCGGGGCCCCGGTCATACTAATCATTATCTGCTATACAAAACAGGCTTTGATGGTTTTCGGGTATTGGAAGAATACAGAGGCTTAAGCCCCTGTTCAAAATATTGCCGGTTTATTTTTAAGATAGGTTACAGCTTGTATTCTGACCCCATTTAACATCGTTTTTGATTATAACTCCGTTTTTCAATTTATTGGCCGAAACCTTACAGACGGAATAAAAGGTAACAGATTGTTGTATCAATAATTCATACTTGTCGCTCACATTTACAGACGCCGAAGTCGGCGCACTCTGTGAACCTGCCGGAAGATTGGCTAATTGGACTCCGTTTTGAACGACTACGATGGCAACATTTGCATAATTCTTAACAGTAACAGTAATACTATTGCCATCTGTACCTTTCACATAAGGATTAGAGGGATCGCAAGCCTTAGTCCCTATGGTATTAGGTGTACCTTTGAAGGTTGTCACCGCCTTATAAGCTGCAGATAAATCGTCAAATCCCGCGCCATCAATTTTATCGCCCGATCTGGAAACCAAGCCCCATCCAGGGTCATTGCTTCTTTCTTCATAGCGAAAAGCAAAACCACCAGAAACGATATCCGCCATGTTGATCTGCGAAGAACCTGAAGCGGGTTGTACATTTTGATAACCATACAAATAGGGCACTTGCTTGTATTGACGAGGGTTGAGTGTTTTTAGGTTGACACCGAACTCTGTGAGAATAATTGGTACGGGGTTACTATTTTGGAGGCTTTCGCAGAAAGTAAAGTATGCACCTATTTTGCCTTCTATTGACCCGCCTGCCCACCGCTGTAAATTAAAGCCTATAAAATCCATTCGCTCACTGGCATCTCCACACATGTAAGCTTTCCCGGCCGGAATAGTAAATTCTGGAATATCGCGTATAGCTACCCCAATTGGAATGACTCTGTATTTTTTGTCGATCATATAATTTCGCATGTTCTTGGCCGCTGTTCTTATTTTATTAGGAATTTCATAACCCTGATTAGTCCAGTTACCGTCACTTTCACGCTTTGGAAAGATGACCTCATTTCCAATTGAAAAGCCCAATACATTGTCAAATTGACAGAAAGCGTCGGCAATCTGATGAAGGCGCCCGTGAAAGACATCAGGACCACTTGTTACCACATTGACGTCCTTATTAACGCCCCCTACCAATACATAAATTCCGGCATTGGAAAGCATCGTCATGACTTTAGTATGCTCCAGCGTAGGATCAACTTGATAGACACGAATGGCGTTAATGCCAAGGTTTACAAAGCTAGAAGGATTTAAAGGATTCAACAATTCAGTAATAATTGCCTCATTATTATCTGAAATCGGATCTACCTCGTCCTCTGGTTGATAACAAACCCCTTTGGGAGACCAATGAGCTTCCCCTTTATAGAAGAAGTTGTTTTTAATACTAATTGGTTGAATTGACATGATGTTTTTTTTTTAAAATGAAATATTATCGGATTGTTATTCACAAATTAATAGGCATCACCGACTATTTTACTTCTATTTTCCCGACACTTCCACATCTAAGTTATCCTCTCCACTTTATTTTTGAAAAGACATTTTCTGAAGAAAATTCCAGAACAAAAACCTTGTTTTTTTATTAATAAAAATATAATTACATCATTATCAATTGCTTAAAACAATAAACCCTATAATAACTATTCCAGTATTTTTTCAAATTTCAGGTGAGAAAAAAAATCTTAATCCGAGATTTTTCGGAATTTTGATGCATTCATGCGAGGCCAAAACCCTGCAAATTGAATGGGTAGGAAGCTTATCCCGCCTCTTATCCCCGCCACTCCCCCGGCGTCTTCCCAAATTCCTCTTTAAAGGCGCGGGAAAAATAATTCGGGTCCTTAAAGCCGGTGGCCCAGGCAATTTCTGAAATATTCTCGTGGGTCGTTTTGAGCAAATCGGCAGCTTTGCGCAGCCGGATGGTACGGATGAACAAAACAGGCGATTTGCCCGTCAGGGCCATTAATTTGCGGTAGAGTTGCGGCTGACTCAGGTGGGCTTCCCGGCAAAGTCCGGGCGTGCTAAATTCGGGATCATCGAGGTTTGCCCGAACGATTTGGATCAGGTTTTTAAGAAAATCATCTTCAATCGTAGCTGCTGAGTTACTAATCAGGGACTCGTCAAGGCCTGCATAACGCTGCTGCAACACCCGACGCAATTCCGTTAATTTTTCAAGGCGCACCAGCAGTTCTGCTTTGTTGAAAGGCTTAACGAGGTAAGCATCAGCGCCCAAGCGCAGACCCGCTAACCGGTCCTGCTGTTCGGCTTTAGCAGTCAGCATAATGATTGGGATATGGCTGGTGCGTGCGTCTGATTTCAGGGTTTGGGTCAGTTCATAGCCGTCCATGATTGGCATCATCACATCGCTGATGATGATGTCGGGTACCAATTCAATGGCCATGGTTACGCCTGCCTGTCCGTTAAAGGCATTGATGACCTCGTAGTCATCTTTTACGATGCTTTTGATATAGGCTGCTACATCTTTATTATCCTCTACGATCAGGAGCAAAGGTTTATTGGACGAGAGATTTTTATCCAGCCTTGCCTGTGTTACATTTATGCCCTCTTCCTGGATTCCCGCCTTGGATACAACCAGATCTTCAACAGAGATTGGACGTTCTTCCAGCGTCAATAACGGAGCTTCATTTTTTATGGGTAGCCAAACGGTAAATGTGCTTCCCTCGCCCAGAATACTGGCTACTGAAATCCTTCCGCCCATTAATTCCACAAACTCCTTAGTGAGGGCGAGTCCGATACCAGTGCCCTCCACGTAGCTCAAAGTGGTATCCTTTACCTGATAAAATCGGTCAAAAACGTGCGGAAGGTTTTCTTCAGCAATGCCCATTCCCGTATCCTGTACGTTCAATTGCAATTCCCTGGTTTGAGCGGTGTCATTTTTTTTGGCATGCAGCACAACTTTGCCCCCTCTGGCAGTAAACTTGAGTGCATTTGACAGTAAGTTGTAGATGACGTGCTGTAGTTTTTCCTCATCAAAGTCCATCACCAGGCTTGGTTCTTCAGCATAAAATACCAACCGGATATCCCTTTCTTTAGCAGTGGAATAGAAACTCTCTGTTAGGTAACGCAAGTATTTAAAAATATCGGCCTGGTGAAGATTCAATTGCATGGCGCCGCTTTCGAGTTTCGAAAGATCGAGCATCTGGTTGACCAAATGAAGCAGTTTTTTGCTGTTGCGCAGAATAAGTCTGCGATCTTCCTCCGCTCCAGGCATATTCTCAGCAATCCCCATAATAACAGTTAGCGGTGTGCGGAACTCATGTGTAATATTGGTATATAATTTGGTCTTTAAACTATCCAGTTCTTTAACCCGTTTGGCGTCGGCAGCAACCCAAAGCCGTCGCATTTCATACTGCCGGGCCCAAAAAATCAAAACAATCAGAATGGCCGCAAAAATGCAGTAAGCCCACCACCTGTTCCACCAGGGGCCATAAACAACGACAGGAATGACCAATTCGTTGTTCCCGTAATTGCCCCGTGAATCAATTGCTTTTACCCTGAGTACGTATTTTCCCGGCGCCAGATTGGGATAATTGACATAGCCCTCGTTTCTGGTGTAAACCCAGTTTTCATCCACGCCTTCCAGCAAATGGTAGTACTTATTCTCTGAAGGATCGGAAAAACTCAACAATGCATAGCGAAACGTAAATGACCTGTCGCGGTGCATCAACTCAATAACCTTACTGGCTTGAAGCCGGACCTGACCGTAATGCAGGATGGTATCGGATTTTCCATCAATTTTGCTAAACCCGGTGAATACCAGATTTGCTGACTCTGCTTTTGACAAAGAATCGAGCACTGCCGGATAAAATGCATTAATGCCGTTTATGCCGCCAAAATACATTTTGCCATCCCGGGTCTTTACGGCTGCTTCCCGGTTGAATTCATTGTAGGTAAGGCCATCTTCCACATAATAATTGCGAACTGCTTCCGATTTGATATTAAACCTGCATAACCCAAAATGGGTGCCTAACCAGAGATTATCTTCATGGAGTAAAAGCGTATAAACAGTCTCATGAGACAAGCCATCAGCGGCGGTGTATGTCCTCAGTTCCTGGTTTTGGGGATTGTACCGCAGCAACCCATGCCTCGAGGCCATCCACAAATCCCCTTTGTAAGGCAGAATGCTCAGGATTTCATTGGCATTTTCCGGAAATAAATCGTAATAAGTAAAAGATTGGTTTTGGGCATGAAATCGCATCAGGCCGGTTTTTGTGTTGGCCCACATAAAATCTCCATCGGCACACATTGCGCGTTGAAATTCCTTTTGTTGCAAAGCGGGGGGAAGATTGAATTTTCCGGTGGCAGGATCAAATGAAAACAATGTTCCTCTGCTCAACCAAAATTTTCCGAAATTATCCTGTTTAAGCGTAACCATAAAATTAATACCGGCACCACGCTCCTTACCATAGTCAAACACCGTACAACGATCATTTTCCGGATCACATTTAAACAAGTATCCCTTGTTGTACCAAATCATTCCGGCGCTGTCAACAATGGCTTTTATTTCATAGCTATCCTTTCCCCACATATGTTCTTCCATCGACAGCCCATCAGCATATACCCAATCAAAAAACATTGCTTTTTTTGCTTTAGGAAATACCCTGTAAAAACCATCTGCCGCGGCTACGATCACCCTCCCGAATTTATCTTCTACCATGGCGTAGACCTCCTTTCCTAACCCTTGTTGCCCTATCTGTGCCTGTGGAACATTCAGAAAATTTTCGAAATAGTTGCGCCGTTTTTTTATTTTAACCACTCCAAATTTATGTGGGATCCAGAGGGTACCTTCTTTATCCTCGAATATTTTGTGGCTGATTGAAATCTGGTTGAAATCAGCCTTCCCAGTTTCCTCAAGCTGTTTCCGGTGCACATCGTACTTAAATAACCTGCCATTTTTTTCTCTAATCCAGATATTCCAATAGTTGTCCATCAGACAATCCCGCCAATCTGCTATTGGAATAGAAGCAGGTAAGTCAAAAGAATCAAATAGCGCTCCATGCTCCGATGGTTCAGCAATAAAACGGCATTTTCCTTCTTTGAATTGAAAGACTAAAGGATGACCTGAAATGGTAAGATCGGTCATTTGAAAGCAGAAAAACCATCCGGCAAACTGATACCAGTATCTGTTGGATTTGCCCCCTATAAACACTATCGGGTAAGAATTATCATCAAAAACGACGCCCTCAGAGAATCCATCCAAATGAACGGCTTGCCCAAACAAGCCATTTCCCAAATACTTGAGTAGATATTTTTTTTGTGTTTGCACCTGATTGGCAATGGTGAAGTAATCACCTTCCGGGGTTTTAAAAGGCTGAAAAGCCAGAAAATCAACAACCTTATCATTGTCCAGCCAGCGGGTTGCCCGAAACTGTAAGGTTTGCCGGTCGAAGAGAACAATACGCCCCTTTGATCCTATTAAAAGATTGCCGGCGCTTTCTTCCATTACCCATAGAATATTGTTATCCGGAAGCGAGGCTGGGTCTTTATCTGAGTGTTTATAGATAACCCATTCTACTCCATCGTATCGATTCAATCCGTCGGCAGTGGCAAACCACATAAAGCCAAGGCTATCCTGATAAACACTGTTGACCTGCCTGTAGGAAAGTCCGTTTTTCTCAGTGAGAAATTCAATAGACAGGTCGTTCTGCCCGGGCATAGATAAGGGAAGAAGCAGACAAAATAGTACACGCAGCACTTTCATCTCGATTAGCCAATTCGGTGTTGATGAATAAGTATCGGTTCTGAAAAATAGCCTGTTAAGGCCTGTGGGAGCGCCAGGTACGATTACGAAACTGCAGTATGCGTCGGCAGAAAGATATAAAAAAGAATCAATTTATCCTTTTTGCTTATGTTATTAAATTCATTGAGTCGCAAGAACAAAATTGGGTTCTCGTTTTTTCAGGCTGGCTACTTCCACCGGCAGGCGATTCAAGATCAGTGTTGGTACGGACTACATCACCATCCGCAGTGGTTCATCTTCCGGCCCGGTCATTGCAATGGGAACTACCCCGCTTACTTTTAACAATACCTATCCCGGTACGCTGTATGCTCACTGGAAAACCAGTTCCGGGCGGAACACAGAGCGCTTGCCACACCACGACCGTACAATCTACCTCCTGTATGGTTTCGGCATCTGCCAACGGCATCTACTACGTTACCCTGCCGTGTTGAAGGTTTGCTTTTGCAAATGGAAAACTGATTGTAGGCCCACCAGGGCCCTATGGTTTTGAAACAATTGCAGCAATGTAATGGCGGGGATGTCCTCAAATGGGAATCCCCGTTTTTTGTGGAAAATGGAGTGTCCTAAAATTCCCGATGAGGATATAAGTGATTAAAAAATCAGATAATCCTGGATTTACCCTAAATAAACGCTTCGGCCTGCGCTCAACCAAATCATCCGGTTCGTGGTTGTAATGGAGTACTTTTTAAAACACACAACTTATGAAGATCCAATACCTTAGCCTGGCTATTGCAATCGGTGTTTCAGCCTGCAACGCGCCAAAGCCTTCTGCAACCAGCAGCAGCACACCTGCCATGGAAAAGCCTGCTTCTACAACCACAACGATGGGAGATGCCGCTTATACGACCCAGGTTCTGAAAGCCGACCTGCCCAGCCCCCGCAAAGAAATGACGGCTGCCCTGAGCGGCGCCAGCCTCACTGTTAACTACGGAAGCCCCGCTGTTAAAGGACGGAATCTCTGGGGCGAATTGGTTCCCTACGACAAGGTATGGCGTGCGGGCGCTAATGAAGCGACGACTTTTACAACTTCAGCTGATATCATGGTTGAAGGGCAGCGTTTGCCAGCAGGTAAATACGGCTTTTTTACCATCCCGGGCGAAACGGAATGGACCATCATTTTCAATAGTACCGCCGACCAGTGGGGCGCTTACAATTATGATGCGAAGAAAGATGTGCTGAGGGTCAAAATTAAACCGCGCACGGTCAGCGATGCCAGCGAAAATCTTGAGTACAAAGTGGCCGGCAAACAGGTGTTGCTGCATTGGGGTACCCTTCAGGCTGGTTTCAGCATCACCGGAGGCTAACTTTAGCGTCCGATAGCTGCGTTATGCTCGGCCTCAAAATCGGTCATTTATTCAAATAAACTCCGGTTTTGGGGCCTTCGCAAGCCTTGCTATCGCCCTCTAAAGAACAGAAATACTACGCGATTTCAAAAAGAAGTTAAAATGTCTTAAGCGTTCCAAAACCCGGAATACTACTCGCCCATTGCCTTTTGCAAATTTGCCCTTCCTCACCCAATCTCCCCCATTTTTTCAATAAACTCCGCCCGTTTTTTGGGTGAAATGCCAATCTGGGCCTCGTTATTCATCAGAATATATCCGCCTTCTGTTTTCACAAAGCGGCGTACTTCGCGCAGGTTGATCAGGTAGCGGTTGTGCACGCGCATGAACTGGTTTTCATCGAAAAGCGACTCGTATTCTTTGAGGTTTTTACTCACCATGATTTTGCGTTCGTTTTTCAGGTGAAAATTGGTGTACGAACCGTTAGCTTCGCAATACAAAATATCGGAAGTTGTGATGAATTCAAGTCCGTCGGCCGTGGAAAGGCAAATTCTCCGGTCGCTTTGGACAGAGGGTTTCAAGTGGGCTAGTAAAATATCCAGCCGGGCCTTTTGCTCGGCGCCGCTTTTCTTTTTCACCGCTTTGGCGACGGCAGCCTGCAATTCTTCGAGGTCAATGGGTTTGAGCAGGTAATCAAGCGAACTGAACTTGATGGCTTTGATGGCGTATTGTTCAAATGCCGTTGTGAAAATGACCTCAAAGTCAAGGTCCTGTAGCTGAGCAAGGAGGTCGAAACCCGTACCTGTTTGCAATTCGATGTCCAGAAAAACCAAATCCGGATGCTCCGTGCGGATCATGGGCAGGGCTTCGTCAATAGAAGCTGCCATGCCTTTAACCTGAACGCCGGCACAAAATTCCGTCAGCAGGTTTTTTAAAGTTTCCCGGTTGTGTTTTTCATCTTCGACTATGATCGCTCGCAACATATCGCAACAATTTAAGAGCCTGGAATCTGGATGATGACCTCGGTTCCGGCAGCGCTGCCGTCATCATGAAAAAGGTCATTGAAAAAGACGAGGGTTTGAGCCTCGCTGTTTTTGTTCAGGGCGTCCAGCCTTTTCCGGGTCAATTCCATGCCCCGGGAAGGCCGGCTGCCTGATTTTTGCGCTTTCATTTCGGCTGCAGCTTTCCTGCCGATGCCATTGTCGGTAATTCGGCAGGTGGTAAAGGTGCCTGTTGTTGAAAAAGAGATGCGGAGCTTGCGTTCTCCCTGTTTGGGCATCAACCCGTGGAGGATGGCATTTTCCACAAAAGGTTGAATCAACAACAGGGGTACTTCGGTCGTGTGCGTATCCAGTTCGGGCTGTACGTCCACTTCGTAGCTAAACCCACTGTCAAAGCGCAGGGCTTCCAGTTCCAGATAAATTTTCAGCAATTGAATCTCTTCTTCCAGTACCACAATGTTGGTAATGGAATCTTCCAGAACCTGCCGGAGCAGACTGGAAAACTTTGAAAGGTATTTCAGCGCCGAAGCACGGTCATTTGCCGTGATGAAGTGCTGGATCGCCCCCAAAGAATTGAAAATAAAATGGGGGTTAATCTGAGCGCGCAGCATTCGCTTTTCGAGTTCAAGGCTGGTGGCTTCAATTTCTGCTTTCTGGATTTCAATGAGTTCATTTTTTCGCAAAAGCGTTTCATTGGTCTGTTGCCGGAACCGGTATCTCTGGTAAAACAATACCGCGCTGAACCCTGCCAGCAAAAGCGCTGCCAGAAGCGCCCAACGGAGCCGGCGATCAGCGCGGGCACGATCTTCAAGCAATTGAAGCTCCTGCTCTTTTTCTTCAAGTTGCCGGTTTTTATCATAAACATTCAGCCGGGCCTGCCATTGCTGAAAAGCCTGGGTTTTGTCCTGCATGAAAAGGCTGTCCCTGAGCGCTGCGGCCAATTGCTCATGGATGTAAGCATTGCGGTAGTCTTCATTTTGTGCATACGCCTCGGCGATCAGGTCATGTCCCTGCTTTTGCAAAACCAGGCTGTTAATTTCTGTAGTAATTTCCAATTGTTGTTTGAGGAGTGAAATGGCCGTTGCCGGGTCCTTTTTTTTCAAATGTAACTCCGCCAGGTTGTACAGCGCCAGCGCTAAAGGTTCTTGCAGTCCCAACGCAAGGCTTTTATCGCGCCCCTGATGCAGGTAGGTTGCTGCGGCTTCATACGCTCCGGTGGCGAGGTAGATTTTGCCGATGGTACTCAACACACTCGCTTCGAGCACCTGATCATTTTGCTGTTTGACCAAATCCAGGTGTTCAAACAACAATTTAAGGGCTTCCTCATATTTTTTCTGGCGGTCGTACACCAGGGCAATGCTGTAAAGATTCAGGGAACGTCCTTCTTCATTCCCTATCGTTTTATTTAATTGCAGCGCTTTCTGAAAGTATTCCAGCGCTTTATCCATTTCCCCCATCATATCATAAGTCACGCCAATGTTGTGAAAACAGGCGGATCTCCCGGATTGCTCCTTCAGTGTATCGAATAATTGAAGGCTTTGTAAATAAGCCTCAAGGCTGCGGGGATAATCGCCTATGGACTTGTAAACAATGCCCAGATTGGTGTAGCTGTCGGCCATGCCCATCAGGTTGCCCTGTTCTTTGTATACCGCAAGCGCCAATTTAAATTGCTCCATGGAATTGGCATAGTCCTCTTTCATACCATAGCTAATCCCTAAACTGTTGATGGCTTTCAGTCTCCGTAGGGTGTCCGCTGCCTTTTCCGCCTCGTCACGGGCTTTTGTCAATACTTCAATGGAACGATTCAGGTCCACCATTCTCGCTCTTTGACCGAGGCGAATCAGCGCATTCAGACGCAGGGTATCGCTGCTGTTAGCTGCCACCCGCTCCAGGCTGTCCAATTCGGAAGTCTGCGCAAGTGCGGCTTCGGACACACACAGCGCTGTTGCAACAAGGCAAAGAGACAATAGGTGGTAGCTGGTTTTCATATTCATTCCAATATGGGAATCTTTAATTGTATTTCCACGCCGCTTATCTTTCCGTTGTCGTCCTTTAAGAAAGTCGTCTTTTCCTGTATGTGGTAATGTTGAAGTGCATTGAGTTTTTCGAGTTGCTTCTGCCAGGGCTCCATATCTTCCCGGTAGCCGGATCTGCCTGCGGGGCGGTGCACGGGCAAAGTGCTCAGGTTATGGAGCAATACCAAACGAACTTCCCGGGGCGCCAGCTCAATGGTCAGATGCAGGTGACCGGCTGGTTGCTCCAGCATGGAAAGTTCAACGGCGCTTTCCAGTACAAAAGGAAAAATCAAAGAAGGGATTCGGATTATTCTTCCCGAATCTGCCTCACTAATTTCCACCTGGTAATGAAAGTTATCTCCGTAGCGCAATTTCTGCAGCTTCAGGTACCAATTCATCACCTCTATTTCATCGCTGAGCAAGGTCGTTTCTTCCCGAAAATATTCCAGCCGGTACCGGATCAATTTGCTGAAAAGCGACAGATAAGAAAGCGCGGATTTTTTATCATTTTCAGTAATAAAATACTGAATGGCACTCAGGGCATTAAACAAAAAATGAGGGTTCATCTGGGCCTTCAGCGCCTGAGCTTTTAATTCTTCCATTTGTTGCTGCGCTTCCATGACCCTTTGTTGTTCCTGCATCGCAAGGCGTTCTGCCTTAACGCGGCTCAGCTTAATGGCACAAATGGATGCGATGGCCGACAAAATTCGCAAGTGTTGCTGCGTAAAAAAATGGCGCTCCGGGTGTTCACAATCTATCACCCCCAACACTTTGCCATCCGTCAAAATAGGCACTGCAATTTCAGAAAACCGGGGTGCATCGTCCAGAATATAGCGGGAATCGAGAGAGGTGTCTTTTACGATTTCTGCTACGCCGCTTAACGCCACAGAACCTGTAATCCCTTTACCGATCGGTATATCAATAGGTTGCAAGATACTTTCTTCTTTTGGATTTTTTGGACCATAGGCCGCTTTTTGTACCAGCGCCTGTTTGTTTTCATCCACTAAATAAATCACACAATCCACAAAACCCAGTTGAGAAATACAATTTTTTGCCAAATCCCAAAGGATTTCTTCCTCCGTGTTTTTCTCGAGAATGGCTGTTGAAAAATACAGCAATATCTTTTCGAGTTCTTCAAATGAAAATGGTTTTGAAGGGTCGGCAACTCCGGCGGAGTTTTCGTTGTAAACGTTTTGTGGCTGTATGCTTTTCTTCATAATTCCGTTTCTTTCAAAGTCAATCCGTGACCCACTACACAAATTTATCAGCTATCGTCAGAATTCCCGTTAAGATCAGGGTAAAAAAGAACGCCGGGGCTGCCCACCCGGCCTGGGTTCTCTGAAATTTGTCTTTTATCCAGGATTGCTTCCTGTAGGGCAGCAAAGACGATTCACCTATTTTAAAATTAATTTCAAAACATGGGGACTTCCACTTTCGGGTTGAATGCGAATGAGGTACATCCCTGCCGGGTAATTTGTAAGAGACAAAGGTTCAGGTGTTTTTCCGGCTGTAATCTCACGCGAGAACAATTGTTTGCCATTCATGTCTGCCAGCTCCATCATCACGTTAAGTCCTGCATAAGGGCTGAGGTCTACTTTAAAGTCGCCGGTGCCGGGATTGGGAAATACGCCGGGAACTGGTGACAGTTGTTCCACTTGCGCCGCTTCAATAAATCCCCCGGGCAAAGCTGCCAAAGGCATTACGCCGCCGCTCACAGTCACCTCGTCAAAAATGCTGGTAACGGCGATGTTGTTGTTCGAACTTTCCGTATAGATGCCCATCAGCACACAGTTACCGGTGTTCAGCATGGCGCTTCCTGTGAATTGCCATTGCGTACCGTTAGAGGACGTATACAAATTGTAAGTATTTCCTGTGCGGGTGATGCGAAACCAAACCGGCCCCGGAATGACAGCAGATTGCTGCAACTGGAAATTCATGTTCGGCGTTGTCCGGATTTCACGTCGGATGGTGTTGTTCAAGCCTGTTTTCAGAGCTACTTTGCGTGCACCGGGCTGCAGGCTCTCCCGAATCATAACGCCTCCCCAACCAGTGTTCGGATTGACGCTGGTAACGCGGGCAATGATTTCTCCGTCGCCGCAAAGATCGACGTATACAAAATGGGAGACATCACTGTTGGGCATGGAAAAACCGCTGGAAGTTATGGTGTAGGTGCCCTCGCAGGGAGAATGCGTAGCGCTGCCGTTGGCCGTTACGCCGATGTTGTCATTGTCCCAGGGCGCTTTGATGCTGGTATCTTCTGTCACTTCGATCATGGCAACCACGGCCGTCATATTGCCGCATTCGTCGGTAACTTCTACCGTAACCGGGACGATCTGACCAAGCAGGTCGCAGCCCAATACTGCCGGGGTAATTTCGATGCTTATTTCGCCACAAGCGTCATAGGTGGCTGCCAGGTTGAGTACATCGGCAGGTGTCAGCTCATACCCTTCCGGATCTGAGATCGCGATAACCCCATTTACCGGAACCGCTACTGGCGGCGTCGTATCCTCCACCTGAATGGATTGATGAAACAAAGCCAGACTCTCGTTGCCGCATTCGTCTACCAAACGCCAGGTGCGTACCCTGTTGTAAGCTTTGGAGCACATCGGGTCGGGGGTGGTGATGTCGCTGATCAATATAAGGTTTGCACTGCCACAAGCATCTGCTCCCGTAGGCGTTGCTGCTAATGCATTGGCTAAACCAACGGCATCGTCGCATTCCAGAACAACATCCAAAGTGCCGGCTATCATGGTAAATGTCGGTGGGGTATTGTCATATACTTCGATGGTTTGGGTGAATGTTTCCGCACTGCTGTTGCCGCAGTCATCTTCCAGCGACCAGATGCGTACCCGGGTGTAAGCGTTGGCGCAGCCCGGAGCAGGCGTGGTTTGATCGCTATCAAGCACCAGCGACACGCTTCCGCTGTTGTCGCTACCTGCAGGTTCCATAGCCAGGGCATTGGCAATGCCGGCAAGGTTGCTGCAGCTCAGAGATGCATCGAGACTGCCTGCAGCCGTAGTAAACTCAGGCGCTTCGGCGTCATCGCAATTCAGGGTAAAGTGCAGATAGTACGAAGTGGAAGAAGGCGTGGCATTCATGTCGATCCGAAAACTGTACCAGCTGTTACCCGGTAATGGCCCTGCCCCGGCAATCATGTTGCCGTACCAGTTGTCGTAGTTCGTATTGTGCATATACCCGCCGGAGTAGACAGCAGGACTTCCCAGCGGCTGACAATCCGTTCCGTACCACATGCTGAAATTGACCTCCGTTAAATCTTCAAAAAAAGTGTTGATGTATCCAAACTGGATCGCGGAGAGTACATATCCGTCCGGTACAAAAATGCGGAACAGGTCATTGTAATCGGCATCTGATGGCGCAAAACAACCATGCAGGGTTTGGATCGATTCCGTACCAGACGGAGGGTCAAAAGAAATGACATCGGGGTCACCGGAAGAAAGAATTCCTCCAAGATCATTGCTCACATCGCATTCTGTATGAAAGATGGGTTGCGCCCTGAGTGAGGTTATGGAAACACAGGCGAAGATCAGGAGGAGAAAAAATGAAAACCGTATCATTGTACAGAAGTTTTAGGTTGAATAAGTGGTGAATACTTGCTTATCCGGACATTAAAGTCAGTCGGGTGACATTGCCGGAATTCGAAAGCAAATTGCACCCACAGGCAGGGTGATTGCGCGCAGAATTGACGGATGTGGGTTTTGGATTGACGGATTGGGTTTCGGGATTTGTGGATTGGACAGGAAGGTTAAAAGGCAAGGGGCAAGAGGCAAACCCTGTCCCGCTCAGCGGAAGGGCAAGTGGGCAAAATGAGTTCGCCCTGTCCATTCTGAGCACTGGTCTTACCTCAGCCGGCGGCTATCTTAGCAGAACAAAATGGGGGCAAGATTTCCGAAATCTTCGAGATTTCGGAAATCTGATGATCAATCATCCAATCCTTGCTGGCGCGAGGCTCCGGCCTCGTGTCTATTATTCATCGGGCTCCGGCCCGATAACCTTGCTGGGGCGAGGCTTGGTAATTGAGCTGGCGGCTGAGCTGCCGACTGAGCGTAGTCGAAGTCAAGTCGAAGTCAAGCTGAAGCTCTGGCCTCGTGTCTACTATTATTCCCATGTTGTTGGCTAATGACCGCAAGGGGCGCAAAGGGGTTCGCAAAGGGAGCAAGGCTCTTCGTCGAAAATCTCCGATTTTAGCGACGCAAAGAAAACCACCAAATTCTGCTCACAAGTGTCTGGAACACTGCAGAACACAGCGCCTCACTCTGTGTTTTCCACGTTTACTGCGTCATCCCTGACTGCCGGTAGCTACGGTTTATACACATCGTAGAGCCTCCAGCCTTCATAGAGGTTCTCAAAGC
>CALEYL010000018.1 GCA_937926205.1 uncultured Saprospiraceae bacterium | reverse complement strand
ATGTTCGCTCTTTTGCAAACAAATGTATGATATGTTTTCGATTTAATTCACTTAGCATCTAATGTCTAACGTCTCATGTCTAACGTCTAATATCTAACATCTCATGTCTAACATCTAACATCTCATGTCTAACATCCCATGTCTAACATCTGACTTCTCTCATCCACATCTCAAAAGACAACAATTATGAAACACTATATCATTTTGATCACTTTGCTGATCGCTGGTAGCCCTCTGTGGGCACAGATCAACATCGGGGGTACGCCCCGTTCCTGGAAGGAACCCCTAAAGGAGGCGGTTGAATCCATCACGATGCCCGGCATCCAAATGGAAAAAATCAAACAGGAAGACCTGGATGATGAAGCAAAAGGGCTTCCTATGCGCTTCGGTTATCCAATGGACGCAGGCTTTACGATGGAGAATTCCGGCACCTGGACAAAGTTGCCAAATGGCGGGCGTATCTGGCGCCTGGCCATTTCATCTCCCGGCGCCAAATCCATCAACCTGCTCTACGATGCATTCTGGCTGCCTTCCGGCGCAACCCTGTACATCTACAACGAGGCAAAAACGCACCTGATTGGCGGTTTCACATCCAGAAACAACAACTCGCCAAGAGGACAAAGCATCGGCTATGCAACCGGATTGGTTTACGGTGATAACATCATCCTCGAATACTACGAACCGGCCCATGCTGACGCAACTGGTGAAATTTCCATTTCTCAGGTGGTACATGGTTACCGACATATTCGCATCAACGGAGAAAAGGCCTTTGAAGACTCTGATACCTGCCACATCAATATCAATTGTCCGGAAGGCGATAACTGGCAATTTGAAAAAAGAGCTGTTGCACTAATTGTAGTTGACGGATCGCGCATTTGTTCGGGAGCTATGCTTAACAATACGCTCGTAGATTATACGCCTTATTTTCTGACCGCCCACCACTGCCTGGGTACGCTGGATGCCAATACCAATCCAAACGCTTCAACCTGGTCCTTCTGGTGGTTTTATGAAAGTCCTGACTGCGACAACCCGGAAGACGAGCCAACGAATTTTGTATCGACAACGGGCGCCATCCTGGTGGCCAACCGCGCCGCAACTGACTTTGCTTTATTTCGCCTGACGGAAGATCCCTATCTCGATGCAGGACAGGGCATGGTGTACCTTGGCTGGACCACAAGTACAACACTTTCTCCAAATGCCACAGGCATTCACCACCCCAGAGGCGATGTAAAAAAAATCAGCTTTGACGACGACGCCATTACCAGTTTTGGCGGAAGCATCAACTGGGATAACGGCGTAACCACACCGCCAAACACACACTGGCGGATTGACTTTGACCGGGGCGGCATGCAACGCGGGTCTTCCGGCTCTGTTATTTTCGACAACAACCACCGCGTGATTGGGCAGCTTCACGGAGGCGACGCTGATAATGTCTGCAATGGCCAGGAGGCTTTCTACGGTCGTTTTGATGTTTCATGGAATGCAGCGAATGCCAACCGGAGACTGCGTGACTGGTTGCAGCCAACCTGTCAAAATGATATTGTCATTATGCAGGATGTCACAATCGGCGCACCCACGTTTTACGCTTCCAACACGGTCAGGTCTAACCGACTTATCAGCGGATCGGTGAGCTACGTGGTATACAATGGTGGCAATGAAGTAATTCTCCAGGAGGGATTTGAAGTGAGAAGCGGCGCCAATTTCCGGGCAACCAATTTTGATTGCAACGGAGCCGCACCATTCCAGGGAGAAGATGAAGCGCGTTTTGCAGGCAGCGATGTTCCTTTTGCCGACAGTCGCTCAACTTTTGAAGCGCCGCCACCCACGGAAACGGTTGTTGTAAAAAACAAAGTGGAAAGCACTCCGATAAACATTCGCACGCCCATGAACTTTGAGGTTTACCCCAACCCTTTGCAAGCATCGACTACTGTTCAATACGAACTCAGCGAAGCAGCAGCGGTCAACCTGAAGTTGACGGACATCACCGGAAAAACGGTACTCCTGATCGAAAACGGCTTGTTTAAGGATGCCGGAGTCTACAAAGTATCCCTTGCTTCCGGCCAACTACCTCCAGGTGTTTACCTCTGTGTGCTGACAACGCCCTCGGGTGTGCAAACGAAGCAGGTCATTCGAATGTAGTCGGTCATTGATATTTGTTTTTACCACATAGATACAAATAGGTGTTTTCACAACTTGTCCCGTTCAGCGGGATAGAACGCATAGATTTACGGGTAAAACAGCCACAGTCTATGCAGAAAATCAGTCTAATCTGAGAAGTTGTGACAGACGCTGATGTTGCTATGTGGTAAAAACAATTTTTATGCTCTCATCGCAAAAACATTTGTTCCATCTGCCCGACGAAATCCATTATCTGAACTGCGCATATATGTCGATTACTTCAACACCACGGCCCCCATCTGAGCAGCCAGTTCGCTGCGCATAGCCAGTAATTTCTGCAATACTTTCATATAGGCAAGGACCTGCGCATGATCGCCGGCTTCGCTCAGTTCTTTTATTTTCTGGCGATTTTCAGTCAAAACGCGTTCAATTTTTCTCAATTTAAAACGAGCCAGTCCCTGCCGGCTGTCTTCGTCAAAATTGGCTTCCGGCGCCTTTTGCCAGCGAAGATGGATATCCCACTTCTTTTCCCAGTTTTCGCTGTATTCGTAAGGAGAGGTTAGGATACCAAGTGCAAAATTTTTAATTTCTATATCTTCATGGCTTAGAAAATACTGCTGGCTGATTGTTTTTTTCTCCAGGACCTGGGTCAAAACATCTCTGGCTATGCGGCCATAAAGTTTGTTGTCAAAATGGTCAAGCACTTCTTCTATGTTGGAAAGCACGTATTGCGCAACCGTTACTTTTGCTGCTTCATCCAGCCATTCTCCGCCTGCAGATACCAAAATGCGGGCAATGTCTTTTTCCTGAAACTCATCCCCTGCTGTAGGCGTTTCAGCCGTTTTTAATTCTACGGGTTCTCGCTGGGTGATGCCTGCTGCTTCCAGTTCTCCGGGGCTTGGCGGCGCCATCCCTTTCTCTGCAACGGCTTTGTTGACCTGTTGCATCACCAGCTTATTCATCTCATTCACGAGTACCTGTTCACTCACCTGAGCAATGCGACTGCACTCGCGAATATAAACCATCCGCTTAATGGGATCGGGTATTTTGGCCACACTGCTGATGATGTCCTTAATGACATGGGCCTTTTTTACAGGGTCGTTTCCGGCTTCTTTCATCAACAGATCAGCCTGAAACGCAATAAAGTCCTGGGCTGATTCCGAGATGTACAATTTGAATGCCTCCACGCCAACCTGCTGGAGATAAGAATCAGGATCCTCTCCATCCGGGAGCAGGACGATTTTTACATTCAGATCCTGTTCCAGCAGAATATCCATACCCCGCAGGGCCGCTTTGACGCCGGCAAAATCTCCGTCGTACAATATTTTTACGTTCGGCGTGTATCGGCGGATGAGCCGGGCCTGCTCTACCGTGAGTGAAGTACCTGATGAGGCCACCACGTTTTCGATGCCCGATTGATGGAGGGAGATGACATCGGTATATCCTTCAACCAGGATGCATTCATCTTCCTGCCGGATGGCTCTTTTGGCAAAAAAAGCGCCATAAAGGCTTTTGCTTTTGTTGTAAATTTCTGTTTCCGGCGAGTTGATGTACTTCGGCGCTTTGACATCTTTGACCAAAATGCGCCCGGCAAAAGCAATGATCTTTCCGGAAAGGTTGTGAATCGGGAAAATGACCCGGTCACGGAAAAAATCCCGGTCGTATTGGGTCGTCAGGCCTACATTGCGCAGAAATTCGATGTTGTAGCCTGCGCCAACTGCTTTTGTAGTCAGGGCATCAGTCTGGTTAGGGGCAAACCCGAGACCAAACCGGCGGAGGGTTTCGTCACGGAAACCGCGCTCTTTGAAATAGCTTTTACCAATACTTTTTCCCCGATCTGTTTCAAAAAGTTGTTCCTGATAAAAGTCTGCAGCAAACTGATTGACGATGTACAAACTGTCAAAATGCTGTTTTTCGGCCAGCGCTTCCTGAGAAACAGCAGTTTCCTCAACTTCAATATTGTATTTCTTCGCGAGGTAAAGTAAAGCCTCGGCAAAAGTAAAATGCTCGTGTTCAATCAAAAACTGTACGGCATCGCCACCTTTTCCGCAGCCAAAACACTTGAAGATGTTTTTGGAAGGAGAAACATTAAAAGAAGGCGTTTTTTCATTGTGGAAAGGACACAACCCGATCAGGTTAACGCCGCGCCGCCGCAGGTTGACGAAGTCCTGAATAACTTCTTCTACCTTCACGGTGTCCAAAATTTCCTGTACGCTTTTTTGAGAAATCACAGCCTCGCATTTTCACAAATATAGCTTAATCCTGGAAGATAAAAAACTCTGCTGCCTGTGGTGTAAAATGAATGTTCCGGACAAAATCGGGACTCTTTTTCAGTACAATTGGCACGGTTGTTCTGCCTTCCGGCAAGCGTACGCCTCCGATGTCAACTTCCAGTTGAAAATCTTCTGCATTGACTGCATTGTATAAGCTCAGTCCAACGGTGCATTCGAGCTTGATTTTATCCGGAAAAACCCGGATGCTGTCCGGCGCATTGATGATGGTGAGTGGTATAAACAGGGCTTTCGAGGTGTAAGCCTCCACTTCTATGAATGCTTTTACTTTTGAATATTCTATGAGAATGCCGTCAGGAGGGGTCTTTAAAGGCAACTCCATACGGACATTGTTTTTCAAATCGGCCAATATCAGAGAATCGGTTTTCCAAAATGCAATACTGTCTATCAGGGTTGTCGGGCCACTGATCAGGATGCTGTCGGGCTGGAGAAGTACTGGTTCTTTCAATTGGTACTCTGGTGCAAAATCCAATCTGCTGTTGAGTACAATCGGGATTTTTTTATGGACTTCATCTTCCAGTTTAATCAGAACGTGGTCGTAATTGATGTCTATAATCCGGATGGCAGCAGAAGACAATTTTTTCAGGATATCCTGACGCAACTGCCCGGAAGTGATATTGATCTGATCAGCATCGGCAGCGTCATAAGACAAGTTAATTTGCTTGCTTGCCAATTGTTCGCCCAGCAACTGCCAGCCCGTACCTTGCAATTGGACAGAGAGGTCCCCGGGCGGCAGTGTGGCAAGCGTTTTGCTGACAGAAGTGCGGACATTGATCAAAACAATTTTGGAGATGTGGTAAGTCTGTGACAACTTAACCAACAGCCAAAACAACAGAGCTATGCCGATGCAAATCATCAATATAGCCCTGTCTTTCCCGATCCGCAATTCCCCCCATTTGAAGCGGGAATCGGTACCCAGCGATTTAAGCATAGTTTGGAAATTGCGCAATGACATTTTGATGCCTGTGAAGCAGTATGACTATGCCACTGTGATCCATTTAGCTAACGATCAATTTGTTGCTGGAATTTTTCAACCAATCGCTTAATTCCTTGGAAATCACATTTTTTGTTACGCGAATGAAAGTTTTGTTGCTGACTTCCAGGGTAACGATATTGCCGTCAATTTTGTAAACCTTGCCCAAAATACCGGCATTCGTCACGACCTCATCGTCCACTTTTAGTTCTTCCATAAATTTACTTTGTTCACGTGTCTTTTTAGCCTGTGGCCGCAGCATAAACAGCCAGATCACGATAAACATAGCGCCAATGAAGAAGAGATTGATCATCCCGGGGCTGATCTCTAATAAAATAAAACTTGTACTCATTGAGAATTGGTTTATGAAAATTGCTGAATTGATTTCAAAGTCCTTTCAATCGGGTCAGTCAGGATGCCCGTTTCGGGCATTTTCACTCATCAGGATGGCGCCGTAAAGCACGACAATTGACGTTGCCGGATAAGTATTGGCCGTAATGGTAACCGGTTTTTTCTGGACGCTCGTCTTACCCCTCGTATCAAACTTCACGCTTATCTCACCACCTTGTCCCGGTGCAATCGGCTCTTTGGGCCATTTCGGGACGGTACAGCCGCAGGTAGAACGTGCATTACTGATCAGGAGTGGGATTTTACCGGTATTTTTAAATTTGAAAACATGCTCTACAACCGTACCTTCCGGAACGTCTCCAAAATTGTACTCGGCTTCTTCGAAAGTTATCTTGGCTACATTTACAGTATCAGTAGGTCCGTTGGCACTGGCCGGATTCCGGATGATGTCAGCATAAGGCACCCCGTCGATTTTTATTTCGTCCAGTGTTTTACCGGAATTTTCACCTTCCGGCTTACAGGAAAAAACACTGATTAACAACATAAAAAAGAACATTCGAGTATACATGGTTACTTCCTTTTAAAGTAAATTCATTGCAAAGGTAGCGCTTTCCGGGCAATTGGAAACGGGCATTTTAAGCTCCGATTGATAGTTATTTGAGCAGCCTTTTGAACAGCTTCCTTTTCATGCTTCCATTTTTGTATTTTAGCGCCCGCCTGGTAAAAAAACTACCGGCTGAAACCATCCAAGAAGGTCATTAATGCTGAATCGAATTTTTCTTATCGGTTTTATGGGCAGTGGCAAAAGCCATACGGGGCGTCGGCTGAGCACCATACTCGATATGCCCCTGATAGACCTGGATCACTGGATAGAGTCTCGCGAAGGCCAAAGTGTTCAGGAAATTTTCAGCACTTCCGGCGAAACCTATTTCCGGGAAATCGAACGCGCCGCACTCCACCAGATGGCGGATTACGAAAAAGTGATTGTTGCCTGTGGAGGCGGCACCCCCTGCTTTTTTGACAATATGGATTGGATGAACCAACAGGGCATTACCATTTACCTCCAGACACCTGTGGCCGAATTGTGCCGACGTCTTCTGCCGGAAATGGCACATCGTCCGCTCCTGAAGGATCAGAATAAAGAAACGCTGCCGGAATTTATCCGGGAAAAATTAGCGATGAGGGAACCTTATTACATGCAGGCACAGGTCATTGCTGACTTACCCGAGGCGCTGGAAGAGATGCTTGTAGCTTTAAAAGAGCAGCTGGTCAAAATTTCAACAAATGCCAGTCCCTCGATTTGAGATAATTCAAGGTAAGCAAAATCATCACAAGCCAGTAGAAAATTTCGGCTGCCCAGGCCCAGAATAAGCCTCCTGAGGTGTAATTCACTTCGACATAGATGTACACCAAATAGCCGATGGCACAAACCGTCTGAATTTTCAGCCCATAATAAGTGGCGCCGGTTCCTGCCAGTCCATTGAACAATACTCCCCCAAAAGAGAAGGTCGTCAGGATCACCAATAATAAATAAAAAACCGGTTGTGCATCGGTAATCAGCGACATGTCCTGAGAACCCAATAGCGGGTACAGCATCTGCTGCGGAAACAAAACCATTGGTATGGTTAATGCCATGGTAACGCCCCAACACAACTTGGCTGTTTTCCAGATGATCGGGATGACAGCCTGGCGTTTTTTTTGCCCGATGAGGTTACTGACCATAGTATTGACACCGGAAGCAAATCCCCAGCAAGGAATCGATAAAATGAGGTACACCATGCGCACCAGGTTTGTGATGGCCAAAGCGCGGGGGCCGAGGTTTTCAACAATCCCGAAAAAGAAAAACCAGCTCCCCAAACCGACAAAAGCCTGTACGACAATGGGAATGGCCAGACTGTATTGTTGCTTTATGAGCGCCATGTCTATATTCGGCAGCTTGAAGAGGTTGTAATCGTGCGCTTTTTTGTCGCAAATCATGTAAACAAAGAAAATTACAAAAGCAACCGCTTCAGAAATACTGCTGGCTAAACCCGCGCCCCCGATGCCCATTTCGGGAAAGCCCCAGTGTCCAAAAACAAAACCATAATTCAGGATGATGTTCAGGATCGCGAGGATCATCGTATCCACAATGATAAAAGTCGTCCGGGCAACTCCGGTATACATGGCAATAATGGCAACTCCGGCATAAGAAAAAAAGACGCCCCAGGATCGGTGATGCAGGTATTCCAGGCTTTTTTCAAATATGACAGGAGAATCTACGATGACCGAAAAAAAGTAGTAGCAGCCAAAGCGCATGAAAAGATACATAAGGAGGGCCAGCGCCAATTCAAAATACAGCATGGAATAAAAGCAGCGGCCAACTTCTCCGAGCCTTTTTTCTCCGGCACGCCGAGCAATCATAATCTGCCCGCCTCTGGAGAAACCGAAACCGATGGCAGCTACGACCAGATAAAAAACCCCTACAAAGCCGATGGCAGCAAAATCTGCCTCGCTGCGGTGGTAAAGGAAAACACTATCGGTAAGCGCAACTATGTTTTGAGCAGCGCTGCCGATCATGATTGGGGCTGAAATGCTCCAGATTTGGCGATAAGAGGTTTTGACCTGCATGATGCGGCCAAAGGTAAACTTTTATTTTATTTTCACCCGCTCTCTCCCCCCCTCAGCTCACTTCATTATTTCAGAACAAGTTGTAGTTTTGACCTCGTTTATTAAGCCAGTATCTTCATAACCAAAATCTGTCATTCATGAACCACCCGCAACGTTACAATCACATTATGAAAGCCTTGTTGTTTTTACCGCTTTTGGCGTTATTTGCGGCATGCAGTAATTCTGAACAACAAACTGCTTCAACTCAATCTGCTACCAGTATGATGTATGACAAAATGAATCTCCCTGCACCCACTGTCAAACAAATCCCCAAGGAACTGAGTATCCACGGAGATACGCGCACGGACGAATTCTATTGGCTGAACCAGAGAGAAAATCCGGAAGTCATCGCCTATCTGAACAGCGAAAACGAGTATCGGGAACAAATGACATCCCATACCAAAGCTTTTCAGGAAAAATTATTTGAAGAAATTAAAGGGCGCATCAAACAGGATGATGAATCGGTGCCTTATAAAGAAAACGGCTACTACTACCTCACCCGGTATGAAACGGGTAAAGAATACCCCATCTATTCCAGAAAAAAAGGCAGCCTTGATGCGAAGGAAGAAATCATGCTCAACGCCAATGAATTGGCCAAACCCTACAAATATTATGCAGTAGGCGGAAGGGCGGTGAGCACCAACAACAAAATCCTCGCATACGGCGAAGACACCCTCAGTCGCCGCATTTATACCCTAAAGTTTAAAGATCTGGAGACCGGCAAAATGCTGAAAGACGAAATTCCAAACACGTCCGGCAGTGCCGTTTGGGCAAGCGACAACCAAACTGTTTTTTACTCGGTCAAAGATGCTTCGCTGCGCCCTTACAAGATTTTCAGGCACAAACTTGGCACCCCGGCATCCAAAGACACGGAAGTCTTTCACGAAGCGGACGAGACTTTTGCTTCAGCGGTTTACAAAACGAAGTCCAAAAAATACATCGTCATCGCTTCTTTCCAGACGCTGACCACTGAATACCGCGTACTGGATGCGAGCAAACCTGAAGGCGCGTTCAAAATCATTCAGCCACGCACCCGTGGCCTCGAGTATTTCATGGACCACTATGGCGATAAGTTTTACTTCCGAACCAATCTCGATGCCAAAAACTTCCGGCTGATGGAAACATCTGAAACAGCAACAGGAAAAGAAAACTGGAAGGAAGTCATCCCGCATCGCAACGATGTTCTGCTGGAGGGTATGGAAATTTTCAAGGATTATCTGGTCTTGTCTGAACGCATAAAAGGCATTACCCAATTGAGGGTGCGCCCCTGGAATGGCAATCAGGAGCACTATATCCAGTTTGGAGAAGACGCTTTTATGGCTTATGTGGACGTAAATCCGGAATTCAACACGGATGTATTGCGCGTTGGGTATATGTCGCTGACCACCCCATCCACCATTTACGATTACAACATGAGTACCCGAAAACTGACCCAGCTTAAGCAGCAGGAGGTTCTTGGTGGTTTTGATCGCAATGACTACGTTTCGGAGCGCATTTACATCAAAGCCCGCGATGGCGTTCAGGTTCCGGTGTCCATTGTTTACAAAAAAGGCTTTAAAAAAGACGGCAAACAGCCTTTGCTGTTGTATGGATATGGTTCTTATGGCGCAAGCATGGATCCAACTTTCAATTCTGCCCGTCTGAGTTTGCTCAACCGCGGATTTGCTTATGCCATCGCCCACATTCGGGGTGGCGAAGAACTGGGACGTGCTTGGTACGAGGACGGAAAATTGCTCAAAAAGAAAAATACGTTCACTGATTTTGTGGATTGTGCCGAATATCTGGTCCAAAACAAATACACGAGCACCGACAAGCTGTTTGCCATGGGCGGAAGCGCCGGCGGTTTGTTGATGGGCGCTGTGGTCAACATGCGGCCTGATCTGTTCAAAGGCGTCATTGCCGCTGTACCTTTTGTGGATGTGATTACCACCATGCTCGATGAAAGCATTCCACTAACCACCGGCGAATACGACGAATGGGGCAACCCGAATGACAAAACCTACTACGACTACATGAAGTCATACTCTCCGTACGACAATGTGGAAGCCAAAGCGTATCCGACCATGCTGGTTACTACCGGCCTGCACGACTCACAGGTTCAATACTGGGAACCAGCCAAATGGGTAGCAAGGCTTCGCACGAAAAAGACGGACAAAAATCCGCTGCTGCTGTATACCAATATGGATACCGGCCACGGCGGTGCTTCCGGTCGTTTTGAACGCTATAAAGAAGTGGCTATGGAATACGCTTTCCTGCTGGATTTAGCGGGATTGGCGGAGGTTGAAGTGAAGGATTGAGCCAGGCTTATTTTTCCCTTCAGCCATAAAGGGGTTCAGCACAATTGAGATCGGGTACTTCCAAAACGATGCAAGTACCCGATCTCATATTTTATCGCTTACTCTGGATATTGTTGATCACCTTTTCCAGTTCAATTTCCCGTTGCGTACCAATGACAAATTTTTTTCCATCCTTTAGTTCAATGGCAAGCCCTTTACTTCCGCTGACATTGTAAATCGTTCCGTATTTTGATCCAATTCGGATGCCCCAGCCTCCCACGAAACCATAATCCACTACTTGTGCATGTTTGATGTCGTTCCAACTAATTTTTTTCTTTGCAAAAGGGAAAAAGTGCATTCGAACTTCGTGCTGGTCAATTTCCGTCTTCAGGTTCAACAATCCAAACAAAGTAATCAGCCCAAAGACAAAAATTGAAAATACAATGAGACCAACATCCGACATGGGCTTGTTTCCAAATGCTTCACCAAGAATCAGTTGTTTGTAAATTCCATATATGGGCAAGAATCCAATACCTGCCAAAATCAACCATAACCACCATTGGGTGAACTTTTGTTTTTCTGTAAACTCTGTCTTCATCATAACTGCATCATTAAGGGAAGATTAAGGGGCAATCACCATGTGATATTTTATCCGGAACAAAGCGCCCCTCCTTAAAACTTCCGGATAATTACCACTCCTGCAATAATCAGGAAAATTCCTATAATTCTTAACAAACTAATTGGCTGAGCCTGAGCTACCAGGATGTTGTTGTGCTCAAGAAAAGCCGAAGCCAGCATTTGCCCGGCTACCACCAGGCCAAAAGTCAATCCGGGGCCTAACTTAGGAAAAGAAAGGATAATCACGGTCACATAAAACGCACCCAATAATCCCCCAACCCATACATAAGCCGGCGCCATTTTAATACCTGCCCAGGAAACGGTCTGTCTGGTAAACAAAATATACAACAAGAGTCCTATGGAGCCTATAACAAATGAGATCGTGGATGCATAGACGGCACTGCCACCTGCTTTGCCGAGTTTGGAATTCAGCCCTGCCTGTATGGGTAGAAAAGCGCCTGCCACAAATGCCATCATTATCCAGGAAAATTTATTCATAACGATTTGCGATGTTTATCTTGCCAGGCGCATCTGATAGCATGGGCGCCTGTCATTTTAGTTCCGCATCTGCCCATACCTGCTTTGCCGGCAGGTAACGACCGACACCAATTAACATTCCGGCACCACTATGGAAATATTGACTGCCAGCCCGCCCAATGAAGTTTCTTTGTATTTGGTATTCATATCCTGTGAGGTTTCCCACATGGTTTTTATGACACTGTCGAGGGAAACTTTGGCCTGTGCAGGATCGCTTTCAATGGCAAGATTGGCAGCGGTGATGGCCTTTATGGCCCCCATGGAATTGCGCTCAATACAGGGAATCTGTACGAGGCCGCCAATGGGATCGCAGGTAAGGCCGAGGTGATGCTCCATCGCAATTTCAGCGGCCATAAGCGCCTGACCGACACTGCCGCCGAGACCTTCCGCCAATGCCGCTGCCGCCATAGCAGAACTAACGCCAATTTCAGCCTGGCAGCCCCCCATGGCGGCAGAAATGGTAGCGCCTTTTTTGAAAATACTGCCGATTTCAGCTGCAGCAAGCAGGAATTTCACGATATCGTCGTCCGTTGCATCGGGTTTTGCAAAACAAATGTAGTAGGCCAGAACAGCCGGAATAACCCCCGCAGCGCCATTAGTTGGCGCAGTGACGATGCGCCCGAAATTGGCATTTTCTTCATTCACAGCGATGGCAAAGCAACTGATCCATTTGGAGACCTGCGTGAAATTATAAGGCTCTTTACGAATTGCCTCTAGCCACTCGTCTGCATTGCTGTAGTTGCGGTGGGCAATTAACTTTTTGTGCATGGAAGGCGCCCTGCGTGTCACATTCAGACCTCCCGGCAAAATGCCTTCCTGATGGCATCCCCGGTAAATACACTCCTTCATGACAGACCAGATGCGCAGCAAACCGGATTTAACTTCCCGGGGCGGTCGCCAGGCTTTTTCGTTTTCCAATACGAGTTCCCAGATAGCCGTGTTTTCCTGCAGGCAATATTGCATCAATTCTTTTGCGGTTACGATGGGATGTGGCAGTCGAACAGCATTTTGACCAAGGTCTTCTCCCTGCTTTACCACAAAACCGCCGCCAACAGAATAAAAAGTACTTTCGTGCAAAATTTGCCCACCTTTTTCATAAGCCTGAAAAACCAACCCATTGGCATGTAAAGGCAAAGATTCAGAAATGTGGAAAAGGATGTCTATCGAAGGCTTAAACGGAAGATAGCGCAAGCCGGCAAAATAAATAGTTTCTTCCCGGCGAATACGTTCCGGAATGGCCGTAACGTCCTCAATAGGAATAAACTCGGGATCCAGACCGCTCAATCCAAGTTGCACGGCAATATCTGTACCGTGGCCCTTTCCGGTTAGCGCCAGCGAACCATACAGGTGTACTGCCAGAGACACGGTCTGATCCAGTAAACCGGCTGTTTTTACTTCTTCAACGAAGCGTTCCGCTGCCCGCCAGGGGCCTAAGGTGTGAGAGCTGGAAGGCCCTACGCCTATTTTGAGCATGTCGAATGCACTGATTGGTTCCATGAACTGCGTTTGGTTAGAACGCAGCAAAATTACACCATTCAATCGCCATTCCAAGAGGTAGTTTTGAGTCAGGTATAGGAGCGGTAGCCTCAGCTCTTTTCGGTCTCAAAATTTCATTCCCGGAATTGCAGCATCACTTCACGGTCTTCCAGCATCTTATCCGCTTCATTGAAAAAATAGAACACAAAAGCCATTCCCCGGCCTTCTTTATACAAAGCCAGCATTTTACAATGCCGCCATTCCCCAAAAACTTGTTTGGGTCGAAAAAAGAAGGCCTTTGCCCAGTCTGCATGAAAAGGTGCGCCAGGAAAATGGTGAACAGCAATAGCCGCCTCTTCGTCGTTACTTGCCAAATGGGTAATCAGAGCAACGCTCCTCATTTGCGGATTGACAATGTTTTCTGTATCGCGGACAGGTTCTATTAAAAACCGGATTTCCATTTTTTCATGGCGCGAATACAGGGCATAGTCGCTGGGCCTAAAACTGTTCTTTGCTGTATTGATTTCACGATAACCGGCATCCGCAGGAGCCAGGTAATCTAAACCAGCTTCTTCCAGCAAATAAGAAAATCTGCCAAAGAATGATTCCTGAGCCCGTAGCGGCAAGGCGCTACATAATACCAACCCTGCAAGCGGCAGGAAAAGCAGTTTGCAAGAGATCATTTTTATGTTTAGATGAACCAGTCCAGGCTGGATGCGAAAGGAGATGAATTATATCGGTGCAACGATCTTAATTTTGTCCTTGATGGATTGGACTAGGGCAGGTGAAGGTTTTCGTCGCTGAATTTTATTCTTAATGAGTTCTCTAAAGGATTGTTCCTGATCCAGGAGTTCCATATATGCCGGATTGGCGCGTAGTTCTTTTAGCAATTCTCTTTCAGCGCTTTCGCTGAGTTCGTTGTCGAGGTACATCATCACTTTTTGGACGAGATCCTGATAATTTTGATCAGTTCGCATGGTACACAGTTTTTAGACTATCCAGAAAAGCCCCCTGCTGTTTTAAAGAAAAAGCCCTTCCACCATCGCTTGCATTCAACTGTTTGGGCGTTTAAGGCGCCTTTGACAGCTAAAAACCAGGAGGCAGATGGGCTTTTTGGAGCGTTCCGCTGAATAGCGGCGTTAGAAATTATATCATCAATTCGTTTGAAAGTCATTTTAAGCCGCTTCATCCTTACCATACCCCATAGAACGGCCATAGTCTTTGAGCTTTTTTTTCAGCAGGCCTCTGGCCCGGTGCAGTCGCGAACGGACTGTACCGACCGGTATGTTCAGAATGGCGGCAATTTCTTCGTAAGTAAAACCTTCGATATCGCAAAGCAAAATCACAAGGCGGAATGCAACCGGCAAAGCATTGATGGCCTGGGTTACTTCATCGCCCATAGCATCCCGAAAGGAATCTTTTACCAGCATTTTTTCAGCGGCACCGCCTTTATTCTCTGCGGGTTTGACCAGATCCGTCAGTTCAACCGGAGTCGGCCGCGATTTTTCCCGGCGACGCTTGTTAATGAAGGTGTTTTTAAGAATGGTAAACAACCATGCTCTGACATTCGTCCCTTCATTGTACTGGTGGATCGCTTTCCAGGCACGCAGGTAAGTATCCTGAACCAGGTCATCTGCATCTGCTTCATTGTAGGTCAGGTGATACGCAAAGGTATACAGCGCGTCTATCTGCGGGAGCATTTCTGCTTCGAACAGTTCGTACTGGCGCTTCATGGTTTCGTTTTGATTGAGCATAACCATAATAAAAAGGCGTTTCGTTTGTAAACCTGACTTCGGCTTTCGGGGATCGAAATGTAAGATACAAACCCTCAACTTTCTTAAATCGCAAAAAGTTCCACATTCTTCCCGAAAGGAGAAAAAAATTATCCCGCTATGATTTTTTTGTTCGTAATCTGTAAAATTATACCTTTGCGCCCGGTGGGTGGCACGCGACCAGCTCCTTCCTAACCCCCCCAGGGCGGAAACGCAGCAAGGGTACGGCGGTTGAGCGGTGTGCTGTGTTGCTCACCACATTATTAAGATCACTCCTGCTTCTTATAAAACTGCACAAAATCACCTTATGAAGTTTTTTATTGATACCGCCAGTCTTGATCAGATCAAAGAAGCAAAAGATCTGGGCATCCTCGATGGTGTGACAACCAACCCTTCCCTGATGGCAAAAGAAGGCATCAGCGGAGATAAAAACGTCACAGATCACTATCGCGCAATTTGCGAGCTCGTAGACGGCGATGTCAGTGCAGAAGTTATTTCAACGGATTTCAAAGGAATTGTAGAAGAAGGTGAGCGGCTTGCAGACCTTGCTCCAAACATTGTCGTGAAAGTTCCGATGATCAAAGACGGCATCAAAGCCATGTCTTATTTCACGGAAAGAGGCATCCGTACCAACTGTACCCTTGTATTTTCGGCAGGCCAGGCCATACTCGCAGCTAAAGCCGGCGCAACCTATCTTTCGCCTTTTCTTGGAAGAATTGACGATATTTCATGGGATGGTATTGAATTAATCAAAGATATTGCTGAAATTTATGCCATTCAAGGGTTTGATACGCAAATCCTGGCAGCTTCCATCAGAAATGCCAAACACATAGTGGATTCGGCAAGAGCCGGCGCTGACGTGGTCACCTGCCCGCTTTCTGCCATTTTAGGCTTGTTGAAGCATCCGCTGACGGATATCGGGCTGGAGCAATTCCTGGCCGATCACAAAAAAGTAAATGAGCTTTTATCAAAATAGAGGCTATCTCGTACCAAACACACAAATTTTTATCGAAAGGAATAGGTTAACGCTTATTCCTTTTTTTGTTGTTTCCAGTTTTGAGCCATAACTTGCCAGTAGTGCTGAACCGGAAAATCATCCACATCGACATGGACGCCTTCTATGCTTCCGTGGAACAGCGAGACAACCCGGCGCTGAAAGGAAAACCCGTTGCGGTTGGCGGCTCCGGAAGGCGCGGCGTCGTGGCCTCAGCGAGTTACGAAGCAAGGCGCTTTGGCGTCCGCTCAGCAATGCCCAGCGTCGTAGCCCAGCGCATGTGTCCGGAGCTCATCTTTACCAAATCGCGTTTTGACGTTTACAAGGAAGTATCCGGGCAAATCCGGGACATATTTTTCGAATATACGGATTTGGTGGAGCCGTTGTCGCTGGACGAAGCCTATCTGGATGTCAGCAGCGACAAAATGGGCATCGGCTCTGCCACGCTGATAGCAAAAGCCATTCTAAAGCGCATTTTCGAAACGACGCAACTGACGGCCTCTGCGGGCGTCTCCTTTAATAAATTTTTAGCCAAAGTAGCTTCCGGTATCAACAAACCCAATGGAATCAAAATTATCAAACCGGAAGAAGCTGAAAGTTTTTTGGGACAACTGCCTATTGAAAAATTCCACGGCATTGGCGCCGCCACGGCAAAAAAAATGAAAGCGCTCGGCATCTACAATGGGGCTGACCTCAGACAGCAGGCCGAAGCTGATCTGGCAAAATATTTTGGCAAAGCAGGTCAACATTATTATCGGATCGTGCGGGCAGATGACAGACGTGAAGTAAACCCCAACCGCATCCGGAAATCAATTGGCGCTGAAAGGACTTTCTTCGATGATTTGGAAAGCATTGATGCCATGAAGGAAAAACTGGCACATATTGCAGGAATCGTCCACGAGTATATGCTCAGGCATGACAATTTTGGGCGAACCATTACCCTGAAAATAAAGTCCTCAGATTTTCGGCAAATCACGCGAAGCCGAACATTTCTAAGTGAAATACAAGACCTTGAAGTATTGATCGGCGCTGTTTATGAGCTATTGGACCTGAACCGGCAGGAAATTGAAAAAGTTCGCCTGCTTGGTGTCACCGTTTCCAATCTGGCAAGAGAGCGTTCAAACGAAGGCGGAACTCAATTAAGCTTTGACTTTTAATAGAAGCGATTTCGATCAGCTGCAGGTTTTTTATGAAAATCAAAGGTCTTTCACATCTAAATGCAAATCTGCAGCAAGCCTTACAATAGGTGGATACAGCGACATTTGTTTCCCAAGCTTTTTAAATTCGTCCTTAAAATCGAGGTGCAAATCCTCGTGGAGTTTGTCTATTAAAGACAGCAGCTTTAATACTCTTTTGACAACATATTCATTGAATGTTCTCGCCCTCAAAGGGCTTGAATTTCTGATTATTTGAGCAAATTCTTCAAAAGCGGTATTCAGCATGAGCAGGTTTAGCTCTACCTCGCCATACTTGTCTTTTGTCGTAGCAACGTGGCGGTTGATGATGCCGCTCAAATCCCGGAGATACAACAACAAAATGCCCGGAGAATAAATATCTTCTTTGCAGGTAGTCAGGGTTTTCCTGATTTCATTTGCTACCTCCGTCCTTCGTTCACCTTGCGTGTCGCCACCTTCTAACAAATCGAATATCAGCTTCTCCGCCAGAGGAGGATTGCCGGCAATCAAGCGAAATAAAAGCTTGTCTTTCTGTGCGGGGGACATCCCGCTAATGGCTTTTTTCAGGTCATCGGTGAGTTTTATCCTGGCCATAAGTTTGATTATTCTATGATGAGTTTAGTGGAAAAGACGCCTTGTGGACTGACAACTTTTACAAAATAAACACCGGCGCTGAAATCTGCTGCATTCAGACGCCAGTAAGGGTCGCTTTGGCGGCTTTCCGCAAGCAATCGTCCTGCTCCGTCGAATAAAGAAAATTCCCTGACACCAGATTCCCTGCTTTCCAGGTGCACCGAAATGGTTCCGGAGGCCGGATTGGGAAACACCGATAATTGACCAGCGGGTAATGCCGGCGCTTTCGCATCAACCAATACCGCAGCTATGTCTGTTTTGAAAATAGAGATGCCACCGCTGAAGTTTCCCACAACCACATCCAGCCAGCCATCCGAATCAATGTCTTCAAAATCAAGATGTACATTGTTTCCTTCCCGAATATTGCCGTATCTCGCTTCGGAAAGTGTAAAACTTCCGAACAAATTGCCTTCGATGTTTTCGTAGGTTTTAATGGCGCCGCTTGCTGTTCCGAGAAATAACTTCCACGAATTGCCGATTTTCAGGAAGTGGGGGTGAGAATACCCATCGAGAAAACCGGGCGCACAGGAGTTTACCCCGCCAAGGCCGGGGAAAACCGGGTCAAAATTCCCATCTCCCAAGCCCCTGACAAAGTTGAGGTTACAGTTTTTTTCTCCAATAACAAGGTCGTTAATGCCGTCTTCGTCCAAATCAACAATTTGCAAAGCGCTGGACTGTCCGACATCAATTCCGCCATAATTGTATTGAACCGGGGCAAACGCAAAAGGATTTCCGGCGCCGGCAGTATTTTCTGCATAAAACAAAGCGCCGTTTTGTTCGCCGACCAGCAAATCGGCATCGCCATCACCGTCCAGATCGCCAAAAGCAGGTGCAAAAGCAAATGTCGCGGAACTGCTGAACTGCCCCAATCCCAGCCAATCGTCATCGACCAGTTCAAAAGACGGGCTGGTGGCAGTCCCTTTATTTTCAAACAAAAACAGCCTCGAGTCTTTTCCTCCAAGCGGAACATAATAGCTGTAATTGCCCACAACCAGATCTTTCAGGCCATCGGCATTGTAATCTACAAAAACCGGATAAGCACCGGAACCTAAATCCAGCATGTCTTCGATCAGAAAATTGCGCTTTTCGAAGGAAAACTGTGGCTGCTGGGCCGTATTCACATTCGTATAATACCACAATGCATCATAATTCTCGGAAGATTGCCGGCTACTGGGAGCCACAAACAGGTCTTTTTTGCCGTCGTTGTTGCCATCCAGGTAAAAAGCGGCAGGAAAAACAGGTATATCGGCAGGTAAACTATAGCTTGGGAAAGTCGTATCCTGCTGGTTAAACCATGCTTCCTGACAACTGCCATTGTTGGTGAGGTAATTGAGCGTATTGAACGTAATGTCGCCAAGAACCAACTCTTTGTCGCCGTCGCCATCACCATCAAATGTCAGGAGGGTTGAGCCGGTATGCCTGAACTGAAGCGGCTCATCACCTCCGGTAAAATTACCGGCACAGTCGCCCGGAAAATCTCCGACTTCTACTTTCGGGGAAACTGAGTTTTCATAAATTCCGCCCCAGCAGTTTTCTACCTGGCGAAAAATCAGACTGTCGCGACCATACCCCATCTCCACCGAACGGTTGGCGTACATTTCTACATAACCGCCGCCAATGTTGAAGGTGGCAATATCCAGATCGCCGTCGCAATCAAGGTCGTCAATGGCCGGATAGTCTATATTGCTGACATAAATCTGGGCAGCGCCACTCTGCAGGGGAAAAAAAATGATGTTGAATGGCGTTCCGAATTGAAAACGCTGAAATTTCAACTGATTGTTCTCGAAATAACCACTGTAAACCATAATGCCTCCAACCGGTTGATCCGGATACGCAAAAAGGTCGGCGGCGCCATCGTTGTTGTAGTCCCGAAGCAATACCCAGTTTTCCGTAGCCGGAAAGTTAGCAGCAAATTCCGGCGCAAATTCATAAGAGGAAATACCCGGCGTCCCGGTATTGATAAATGTAAGGTGGCGATTGCCCTCCCGATCAAATACGTACAGGTCTTGTTTTCCATCGTTGTTTAAGTCCACTGCAGAAAGTTGCGGGACATTGAGCCCGCCAGCCAACGAAAAAGCTAAATTCTTCCCATTGACCAAAAAAGGAATATCAAGCCGCTCAAAATCCTGTCCAAAACTGGTCTGAAAAATAGAAAGCACGAAAATGGTCGCAGCAACCAAACGAAACTTAAACATAATCACCTCTTTATTTTTTTTAGACAATTCAATGGAAATGCTTTTCTTAGAGGCTGTTTTTACAACCTGTTCTGTTTTGCGTAAGTCCTTCCTGCAATTTGCATTAAAGGTCCGCAGACTCCAAAGGTGGCTAAAAAATACAGAAACATTCACATGAAATCCCGGTATCCAATCCTCTTTGTACGCTATCCGTCAATTTGGTTGTTAAAACACTAAGCCGTACGCGAAACCATGGAAAAAATCAATTATCCCTTATTGTGTTTCAACATCAGCGAGGAAGCCGTTTTGGGAATCCTTGTCGGAACGGAATATGAGGTTGTTGAGCGCGATGTGGAACAG
The DNA here is from genome assembly GCA_937926205.1 of uncultured Saprospiraceae bacterium. Taxonomy (GTDB): domain Bacteria; phylum Bacteroidota; class Bacteroidia; order Chitinophagales; family Saprospiraceae; genus JABWAJ01. The sequence continues at coordinate 141,488 of CALEYL010000018.1, read as the reverse complement.
GTGAAAGCAACCATCAGCGATTATTTGTTCAAACAATATAAAAAATACGGCGACTATCCGGAGTCACTGCTCCTCGATCCAAAGTTGAAAGTGATCAAACCGTCCGTGCAACCAACTTACCGGGGTGATGAATTGGGAACTTACCCCCTCGCACAATTCCTTCAGGTACCCATTCCCGTTGTTTATGGCGCAACCGAAGATGGGTATTCTGAGTGTTTTCTCCCCCTGATTTATGAAAGTTTCCGTTATCAGGATGAAAAACAATTTGACACCCTGCTCCAATACATGGCCATTAATAAACTGAACAGCTTTCCGCCCGAAAAGCTGTACCGTTTTATGTCTTATCCTGCGCCGTATCTGGAGTCAATCTCCCTTAAAGTCAATTCTTTTCGCGAAACCAGGTGGGGTATGTTTTTTGAAAAGCGCGAATACCCAATCCTCTCGCGCCTGACGGAGCAATACCCCTTTGCCAAAGCCCCCGGTAAGGGAAGAATCACCCATTTGGAATTGGCGTGGGAAATTGAAGACAAAGTATCGGAAACACTGGAAAAGCTCATTTACCGGCAAGCCAATCTATTGATCGTTGGCGCACCCGGAACCGGGAAAAGCACCGTTTTAAGCCAGGTGATGCGCATGGCCATTGCACAGGCAAAAAAGCAAAAACAGGAAATTACTTTCTGGCGGCTTTTGCCTCAACGCATTACTTCCGGCGCCAAATACCTCGGTGAGTGGCAGGAGACCTGTGAGCAACTGGTAGACGAGCTTCAATCTGCCGGAGGTGTGTTGTGGATTGTTGACATCGTTCGTTTGTTTCAGACGGGCGGACATAGTGTAAATGACAGCGTAGCGGCTTTTTTGCTTTCGTTTTTACAACAAGGCAAATTACAGATCACGGGAGAGGCCACCCCTCAGGAACTTGAAAGCATGCAGCGCTTGTTGCCGGGTTTTGTTCAGGCTTGCCAGATTGTCTATTTACCCGAACTTCCGGAACACAAAGTACTGGCCATCATGGAGCGTTTTGCAGAGTATTCAAGGAGTAACTACGGCATAAAAATCGACTCTGCCTCCATTCAGCTGGCCTACAGACTGATGCTGCGCTATTTTCCCTATGAGAGCTTTCCGGGTAAAGGGATCAAGTTTTTAGGGCAATGCGTCAGTGAAGCACAATTAAATGAGCGCAATCAGGTCAGTAAAGAAGAACTGATTGATCAGTTTATTCGCCAAACGGGATTACCTGAATTGTTCCTCCGCGATGACCAATTGCTGAATGTGGGCGAAGTTCGCGAATTTTTTGAGCGCAGAATCATCGGACAGAACTCCGTCGTAAATCATCTTTGCGACCTGGTTAAAGTCTACAAGGCCGGGTTGAACAATCCTTACAAACCCATCTCCACGTTGATTTTCGCAGGCCCAACCGGTGTGGGAAAGACTGAAAGTGCTAAAGCCCTTGCTGATTATTTTTTCGGAAAGGGCCAGAAATCGTCGCCTCTGATCCGCATTGACATGAGTGAATTTCAATATCCCGGACAAATCAGCCGACTTATCGGCGAAGGCCATACACCCGGGCAACTCATCCGGGAGGTGCGCGAAAAACCTTTTTCGGTCATTCTGCTCGACGAAGTGGAAAAGGCGGATTCATCTGTATTCGATGCGCTGTTTAATGCCCTGGACGAAGGCTTGCTGGTGGATGCTTTCGGCAGGATAACGAATTTCAGAAATACCATCATCATTCTCACAACCAACCTTGGCGCTACAGGCCGGCGTTCACTGAGCTATACCGAGACAAGTCTGGATGAAAGCATATACATATCCGCAATTTCAAAACATTTCCGTCAGGAGTTCATCAACCGCATCGACAGCGTCGTTTTATTCAATGCGCTTTCTACCGATGACATCCGCCTTATTGCACTGAAGGAACTGGAAGCTTTGAAAAAGCGAGAAGGCATTGTAAAAAAACGCCTTACCCTGAAATTTGATGAAACTGTCGTTCAACAATTGGTCGAAACCGGCTTCGATAAAAACTACGGCGCGAGGCCTTTACAAAGAGCCATTCAACGGCAAGTCGTCAGTGCGCTGGCAAACTGGCTGCTCACCCATCCAAATGTATACGATGCAACGCTGCAGCTTAAATGGGAAAAAGCGGTTACCATAACGCTGCGGCCATGAAAAGGCGGGCATTTCAATAATCCGGCAAATCTGGTCTCATGCTGCAATCCATCCTGATCCTAATCTGGCCGTCACTGGCGATCCGGCTGGGTAAAACAAAATTACCAGACGTTTTCAGTCCCATTGTTCTTAGTTACCTTTTCGGAATTGCCCTGCGCAACAGTCATGTCCTGCCTCTGGACAACAAAATCTCTGAAAACTGGATGGGAGGATCCATGCTGATGGCCATTCCCATTTTATTGTATACGACAGATATTCAGCGCTGTATCCGGTACGCAGGTCGTTCTGTACTGGCATTTGGGCTCTGTGTTTTGGGAGGGCTCCTGGGAACCGGCCTGGCTACCTTTCTTTATCCCCTTCAGGAAATACCTTCATGGATGCTTTCCGGCATGCTGATGGGTATGTATACCGGCGGCACCCCTAACATGCAGGCCATCGGCATGGCATTGAACGTTCCAGCCGATGCCGTTGTCCTGGTCAATGCCGCCGATATTGTTTGTGGCGGCCTTTGGTTGCTGGTACTGACTTCTGTTGCGCACAAGTTATTGAAAGGTGTGCTGCCGGATTTTTCAGAGCCCCCGGGATTGCCGGTTACACAGGAAACTGCGCCTGTCGCAGCTGGCCGGATTATTGACCGTGTAAAAGCAATTTTACTGACCCTTGTAGTCGTTGCAGTTTCGTTAGGCTTGTGTTTTGGGGTTTACGGAAATCTGGAGCATACTGCATTTATCATGTTGATATTGACCAGTCTGGGCATTGCATTGGCATTTTTACCTGTCGTAAAAAAATGGTCCGGCATCTACGAAACCGGCGAATATTTTCTGTTGATGTTTTGTGTCGCGCTGGGTATGCAGGCTGATTTCAGAGACATCATAGGCAAAGGAGCCGGTATTCTCTTGTTTACAGCCATCGCCATGCCGCTTTCCATTGCATTTCACCTGGTGTTGAGCCGCTTGTTCCGCATTGACCGCGATACCTTTCTGATTAGTTCTACGGCAGGCATATACGGCCCTGCCTTTATCGGCCAGGTTGCCAGTGCCATTCACAACAGGCAAATGATTTTCCCGGGTATCGCATTGGGTCTACTGGGTTACGCCATTGGAAACTACCTTGGTATCGGGCTCGCCTATGCCTTGAAGTGGGCCATTTCCTAACCCATTCTCCCCTACTCTGCCGGGGTTATAGTTTACCGAAATTCTTGCATCGCTTTGCCTCCATTCGGGCTTTTCTCCTTTGTCAGAAGGGAAAAATATGCCGAAGATGCCGGAAAGACCAACTATCATAACAATGGCCAGAAACAAACTCTCTAATGACAGTTTTCTGGCATCCTTTTTTTCGTACCCTGTTTCAAGATTCATGCGTTTTGTATTTTATTCATTTGTAAATCAAAAAATTAAGCATCCTGACAGGCATAGCTTTGGCTTTCAATGCCAGGTCGCGACATTGTTCCGAAGTTGCTTTGCATGTGAAAAGGCAAGGCGGGATCTGGCCTTAAAAACGATACGCTTCTAAAGCAAAAGAAAGCGCACAGCGCGCTCTGGCCGTTCCGTGCATCGATGCGAAGAACAGCTACCCGACTTGTATAGAATCAGTTTGGGACGCGGTTTTTAATGGGTTGCCCTGCTCTTAGGTGTTGCGCAGGATTGTTTCTAATCACGGGAATGACTAATAATCATATTCACTATTTTACTAATATTTTAAAATTTGTTTCGTTTTGGCTATCAAATTATAAAAAAAAATAATTTGACACAGATTATCAGTCCAAATACCGTGCCAAAAGCTATAAAACAAGCGTATAAATGTTAGATATTTTTACCATGTGATAAAAACACCCAAGCCGCACTTTGTGGCGGTCAACCAAATTAACAACATATTGATTATCAACAAATTGAGATATTTACCAAGAACACGAGGAGGCTGTCTCAGGTCGGATTAAAACAGGTAAAATGACAGGAGACACCCAAAGCGAGCTGGATGTCTCCTGTACCTTAGACCAAATTAAAAGGCAAAGCGCCTAATTTTTAATAACCACTTTCTGGCTGTTCAATACCCTGCCGTCTGAAAGGATGTTGAAAATATAGGTGCCTGTTTTCAGGAAAGACACATTAATGTCCTTGCCTTGAAGCAAGGTTGGCGGCTGAATCAGGCGCCCGTCAAAGGCATAGATTTGAAACATTGGCTGATTCAGGCCGGCTGGCAGGTCAATGTGCAGCATGCTGTCTGCCGGGTTTGGAGAAATCCGGATCCGCATGACACCAGATTCTCCCCTCGTTCCGGTAGCCGTTGAATTGGAATACAACCACTCATAAGCGTCCGGAAACTCTCTCGCCCAATACCATTCACTGTGTTGTCCGTCTGCATCCGTGGTCAGAAACAATTCTTCATCGGTAAATCCGGCATTGGAAAGGGTATTGTACATGGCGTTGATGTCCTGTACTACGGACCCGTTATCTTCCTGATCGCCTGCAAGCAGGTAAAACTTCATATCGGCTTCTTTACCGGTGGAACTCACATGCGTATAGGCCTGATTGCCTGCAAACCAAAAAGCCGGAGAAAAAACACCTGCTTTACTGAAAACATCCTGATACTCAATTGCCGTGTACAGAGAAATCAGCGCCCCCATGGATGAACCCATAATTCCGGTGTCATCACGCCCGGATAAAGTACGGTAATTGGCATCAACGTAAGGTTTCAGTGTTTCCACCATCCACTGGGCATATTCATCCCCCTGGCCGCCGCCATACTGGGGGTTCACCCAGGGAGAATACTCATCGAGGCGGTATGAACTGTTGTATATACCTACCACGATCACGCCATCGTCGCCATTTCCAAACAAGGCATTGAGGGATTCATCCACTTCCCATTCGCCCGAAAAACTGGTATTTTCATCAAAAAGGTTCTGGCCATCGTGCATGTAAAGTACGGGATAACGTTTACCCGATGTTGCGTAATCAGGGGGCAGGTAAACCAGGATTTTCCGGTTACGGTTGAGTTGCGGGATGCCGAAATTATCATCAAGGACGAACACATTCGGCGCTGCCGTACCTGAACCGCCGGTACCGAGGTCTTCCCAGCTCAGGATGCTGAGATTTACAGTTTGCGCGCCTCCGTTGTACTGGATGCTGCGGTCTGGCAGGTAACCGCCGGCGGCATTGCCTTCCACCGTAGACCAGCTGCCACGGGTGAATTTAAATTTCACTTCGCCGGCAGCCACATTCAAAACGATTTGATAAGTGCCATTTGCGCCAGGCGCCAGAATAGAAGTGGGATCTCCGGGGTTCCAGGTGTTTGGCGTACCCGCCAGATAAATTTGTGCCCCTGCCGGAGTGTTGGCAGGAATGGCGGTTACCCTGACCGTTAATTGAGCGAAAAGGGGTAAACAGATTCCCCAAACTGCCAAAAGCAGCCAATAATTTTTGCGCATGATACTAATCGGTTTTATTGAATTGTATATTGGATTTGAATGACTTAAATAATCCCGGGGTGTTGTTGGGAACAATGTGAGTGAAGGTGATAAAAGGTAGTTGCGTGAATGCGTGTGTGTTTCTGCTGCAAAAGAAATAAAAAAGTCGCGAATGCCCAACCTTTTTCAGGTTCAATACGGTCTTGATCTAATGAAAGTGAATCTCAGCGCAAAATGATCACTCACTAAGCAAAAAATAACATTGTCAACCAGTAAAAATCTGTGACATGAAAAAATCCTTCTCTTTTCTGACTTTAATGGTTGCCACGGCAACTCTATTTACTTTTTCCGGTTGTCTCAAGGATCAATGTGAGTCTACGCTTACTTATCAGGTATTCAAACCTGTTTATATTAAAATGGATGAGGTGCGAAACCAATTGCTCACGGAAGCGCCCCGTGAATTGAAAAAGCCGGGCAACATCTATGTTTACCAGAACTACCTCTTTATCAGTGAATACCGGGAAGGTGTTCACATCATCGACAATACTGACCCGTCCAATCCGGTGAACCTGAGCTTTGTCAAAATACCGGGGTGTGAAAACATAGCCGTACGCGGAAACACACTCTACGCCAATAACTATGTTGATCTGGTTTCCCTGGATATTTCCAATCCGCAATCGGTGCAACTGATCTGCCGCACCAATGACGTTTTTGACCCCATTGCTCTTTATGAAGACCTTGGCTACCTCGTTTACTATGAACCCACCACCGAAACGGTGCAGCGCCCTTGCGATTCTCCGGTTTATTTCTATGAATTTGACCAGTGGGGTCGAAGAGATATGCTTTTTGCAAGCGTAGACGTTGCTGCCGACATCAGCAACGGCAGTTCCAATGCTCCCGAAGGCGTAGGTGGTTCAATGGCACGCTTTACCATGGCAGCCAACCGGCTTTATTCAGTTGGAACCTATGACCTGAAAGTATTCGGACTCGACGACAGCGGATGTGCTGCGCTGCGCAACACGGTTAACCTGGGCTGGGGCATCGAAACCATATTCCCATACGAAGACAAATTGTTCATCGGCTCCAACAGCGGAATGTTCATATATGACAACAGCAACCCGGATCAGCCGACGCAACTTTCTGTTTTCCAGCACGCCCGTGCCTGTGACCCGGTATATGTGTATGGCGATATCGCCTACGTGACCCTCCACGATGGGACGGAATGCACAGGTTTTGCTAATCAACTGGACGTCGTCAACGTGGCCAACCTTACCAACCCAATATTGCTGAAGACCTATCCGATGCACCACCCGCACGGGTTATCCCTTACCGACGACAAGCTTTTCCTTTGTGAAGGAGATGGCGGTCTCAAAATATTTGATGCTTCGGAATGGAATAAGATTGATCAGCGCCTGCTTTCAAATCAGACAGGATTTTTTGCTTATGATGTGATAACTTTGGGCAATAAAAAATTAGCCATAGTGGTTGGGAAAGACGGGTTGCGTCAATACGATTATTCCGATGCAACACAACCAAGGGAATTGAGTTTAATCCCTGTCCAGCAATAATCAGGCCGGCCGAACACCTTGTCCATGAAAGGCATCGGGTGTAATGTCCGCCCGATCAGGCGATGAGCACCCGATGTCTTTTCGGTTTTTTCCAAAATATTGTGTGTATGAAAAAATGGATTTTGGGTTTATTGGTTTGTAACCTCTTGTTTGGATTTCAACAAACTGCCTGGTCGCAGGAAACTAAGGATCCCGAAAATGTGGATGCCATATACATGAAAAATGGCATCGTCTATCGCGGCAGTCTCCTGAGTTACGATGAAGCCATGGGGTTGATACGCCTGCAGCTGTTTGACGGCGAAATCGTGTTGCTGGAAGAAAGCAAAGTTGAGCGGATTGTGAAAGCCAGCCGTGAAAACAAAAAAGAAAAAAAATCACCCCGGGACAAAGGAGGGCTGACAGATGTGGTCTACCTCAAGGATGGTAGTGTGTTAAAGGGTTTGATTGTAAACTATCAGCAAGGAGGCGCGCTGAACTTTGAATTGGAAAACGGCGAAGTTATTGTCATTCAGGATGCAGAAATCGCCAGGATTGTGCAGGATGTCATGACACCAAAAGCGAAATCTTACGATGAATTGATGAATGCCCGCAGTAAAGCCAAACCCAAAGAGCAGGTTTATGCTTTCAGAGAACGCGGCTTTTACAACGCGATGGCACTGGGGTCGCTCAACACACGGGCAGCAAATGAATTCAGAATGGGCCTGAGCTTTCACAATATTTCAGGATTTCAATTTTCCCGGCTTTTTGGCGCAGGGCTTGGTGTGGGAATTGAAACTTACGGCACAGACGACGATGAGGTAATTTACCCGGTTTTCGCAGAATTTCGGGGTTATCTCACCAAAAAAATCAAGGCGCCCTATTATGCTTTTAGCGGTGGATATGGCTTTATGGCTACCAATAAAAAGGAATTTATTACCGAAGCCCGCGGCGGTTGGATGCTGCACCCGGCAATTGGTATGCGCTTTAGTTCAAAAAAACAGACCAATCTTACTGCTGACATCGGGTATAAATTTCAAAAAGCCTATTTCCGCAGAGATTTCAATTTCAACGGTGATATTGAAATCAGGGATATTTTATACCAGCGCCTGATTATCAGGGTAGGTTTGCTGTTTTAAAGTACGATTTGTTGTATACAAATCACTCATTAGCAGACAATCCGCTAATTGCTCTTGAACTCCCTGCTTAACGCCAGGCCCGCCTACCGGAGGGCAGGCAGGTAAAGACAGACACTAAAAAAACAACATGCAGTATTCTGAAACAGAAATGGTTGAGGGTTGTATCAGAAACGAAAGGAACTGGCAGGAAACGCTGTACAAGCGTTATTTCCCAACCATGATACAAATGTGCATGCGCTATACGAGCGATCGGGATACAGCTATGGAAATTGTAAATGCAGGCTTTTTAAGGGTATTCAAGAAACTACATACGTTCACATTCAGCGGTTCTCTGGAAGGATGGATCAGAAGGATTGTATTTCACAGTATTTCAGATCACTTCAAGAGCCAAAACACGCAGAAAGTCTATTTCCTGGATATCGCAGACCACGATGCCCCTGTTCAGGAGTCGGCGCTGAACAAATTGTATATAGAGGACGTACTCAAACTGGTGGAAAAACTTCCGGTTGCTACGCGTGATGTATTCATGCTCTATGCCATCGAAGGTTTAACACATGCTGAAATTGCCGAACGCGCCAACATTAGTGAAGGAACATCAAAATGGCACCTTGCAACTGCACGCAAGAAATTGAAACAGTGGATTAACATGGACTTCAATCAATCCAACTATGCTGGATAACAAAGAAATAAACGAACAATTTGCCCGTGAAGGGTGGGAAAAGATGCGCCAGATTTTGGACGTGGAAATGCCTGTGAATGCACCGCGTAAAAAGCGCCCCGTATTCTGGATATGGCTACAGGCTACCGGCATTGCTGCCAGCCTTTTACTGAGTGTAACCGGTCTTTGGTGGATATTGACCAAAGAAGGTGATTCCATCGCCGGTAATAATGCTGCTGAAGCCGTTACGACATCTGCTTCAACAGCAGAAACACAAGATATTGTCGCCTTGGAAGGAACAGAATCCTCAAATACTGCTGCTATAAAAAAGCCTGCAAAAGAGGGTGCTCTGAGCAAAACAAATCGCCAGATTATTAAAAGTCAACAGGGAGTTTCCAATCATATTGCCATCCATCTGACAAACGCAGGACAATATTCAGAGGTGCTATTACCCCATAGCAATCCCGTATCTGATGTACCCTCCTCTTCAGTGCAGCCAACAATCGCCGACCAGGATGAAGGTGTTATTGTCCCTGAAGCATTCATTTCTGTTGAAAAAAATGCCCCTGTGACCGCACCTCTACCCGGTCTAACGTCAAATGCTTTGCCTCTGAAGGAATCCCAGATGTCTGCTCAACCACTTCCAGTCCCGAAACAGGCGGCATCCTGGCGCCACGGCCCTGAAATCGGCGGCATTACATCATTTCCTGCAAGCTTGACAGGATTCCATGCCGGCTGGGCTGCTGAAATACCGGTATCCGGTCAATTGTCGGTTCGCGGTGGTCTGCGCTATGACTTCCAACGTCAGACGGTTTCCAGGAATGACCGCGTTCTGCTACGTGAATCTGCTTCGACTGACGTAGAGATAGACCCATTCAATCCTATTCCGCTCGTATCAAGTTCCTTTGATCAGGCAGATACGGTAGGTATCAGCACCTTAAAGATGCATTATATTGCCATGCCCTTGAGTATATCCTGGAAGCTCAATGCACGCTGGCGGGCAGAAAGTGGTGTGCAGGTAGCTTATCTGATGCGTGCATTTCGCGAAAGCAGGGATCTCAGCAACTCATTTGATTCAACCGGTAATTTCGTAACTTTAGATAACCGATCCCAATCCTGGTTCTTTAGCAATAATGCCCAGGAAGTAGCACAAGAGAGTTTTCAACCCTGGGATCTTGCATTGAGCGGCGGCATAAGGTACCAGATTTCCAGGCACTGGAATGTAGGCCTTTCCGGAAACTATGGACTGCTCAACCAGGCACATAAGTCGAATGGATATCGGATTTTTAACCGGAATGCGGTGTTGTCGATGGGGTATTATTTTTGAGAAGCAGATTACAAATGCAATCGCTCTTTGCGATCCAGCAGCAATTCTTTGCTTTCAACACGCTCCGGATCGGGTAAACAGCAATCTACCGGACAAACAGCTGCGCATTGGGGTTCCTCATGGAAACCAACGCATTCTGTACATTTATCCGGGACAATAAAATAAAAATCATCTGAAATGGGTGATTGCTTGGCATTTACATCAACTTCTTTCCCATTCTCAAGCCTATAAACGCCTTCTACATCCGAACCGTCCGCAATAGCCCATTCAACACCACCTTCATAAATGGCATTATTCGGGCACTCTGGTTCGCAGGCGCCGCAATTGATGCAATCATCCGTAATCATGATAGCCATAACTTCTGCTATTTTTTTCTTTGAACACTTGCCAACCTTAAAGGTTTGCGGGCGCAAAGATAAAGCGATATTCCTTATCTTTGAGCAGTTTGAAAAATCATAAGCATCTTGGCAAAACAAAAATTAAGCGAAAAGGCTGACGAGAACGGAAAAACAACGCCGCTGATGCAGCAGTATGCGAAGGTAAAAACCAAATACCCCGACGCCATACTGTTGTTTCGCGTAGGTGATTTTTATGAAACTTTCGGTGAAGATGCCATCGCCGCTTCAAAAGCGCTGGGTATTGTGCTCACCAAACGCAACAATGGCGGCAGCGATGTTGAATTGGCGGGTTTTCCGTTTCATTCCGTCGATATGTACTTGCCACGACTGGTTCGGGCCGGTTATCGCGTAGCTATTTGTGAGCAATTAGAAAAACCCAGCCCCCTAAAAAAAATTGTTGATCGCGGTGTAACAGAAGTTGTAACGCCCGGTGTGGCCATTGACGACAAGCTGCTCGATTATAAAACCAACAATTACCTCGCTTCCATCTATTTTGGCAAAAATGGCATGCTGGGTTTGGCATTTTTGGATATATCTACCGGAGAATTTCTGGTATGTGAAGGCGATTTTGCCTATGCGGATAAACTCCTTCAAAGTTTCAACCCCTCGGAGGTGCTTTTTTCAAAAAGTGCAAAAAAAGAGTTTGAAAAACGATTTGGCGACCGTCATTATACGTTTGCCATGGACGACTGGGTCTATACACTGGATTATACCCGTGAAAAGCTGCTGACCCATTTCGAAGTGCAGGGCTTAAAAGGATTTGGCGTTGAAGAACTTGAGCTGGCGCAAATCGCAGCAGGTTCCATTTTACACTATCTGGCCACTACTGAAAACAACAACCTCCGCCACATCAATGCGCTCAGCCGGATTCAACCGGAAAAATATGTCTGGTTGGACCGCTTTACCATCCGAAACCTGGAATTGATTCGATCTCCGCACGAAACGGGCGTCCCCTTGTTGCAGATTCTCGACCATACCATCTCGCCGATGGGCGCACGCCTGTTGAAAAAATGGGTGGTATTGCCACTTAAATCACAGCAAGCCATCGATGCAAGGCTGGATATGGTGGGGTATTTTTTGAAAGAAGAAAGCCTGCGTTCAGACCTTCAACATCAGATCCGTCAAATTGGCGACCTCGAACGCCTGATTTCCAAAGTCCCGCTTGGCAAGGTAAACCCCAGGGAAGTCTTACAGCTGAAGCGGGCGCTGGCGGCTATTGGACCAATAAAGGAACAACTCGCCGCAAGCAACAACCCTTACCTCCAAAAAATAGCAGAAGGCCTGAACCCCTGCCAACTTCTACAACAAGACATTGAGCGGCAACTGGTCGAAGATCCTCCGAACAACGTTTCCAAGGGAAATGTCATTGCTACCGGGCATTCACCCGAGCTGGATGAACTGCGACACGTGATCAACAACAGCAAAGAATTGTTGCTTGAAATTCAGCAGGCTGAAATCACAAGAACCGGGATTTCCAGTTTAAAAATCGGGTTCAACAGCGTTTTTGGCTACTACCTCGAAGTGACCAATAAATACAAAGACCAGACGCCGCCTGAGTGGATCCGGAAACAAACGCTGGCCAATGGAGAACGCTTCATTACCGAAGAACTCAAAACCCTCGAAGCAAAAATCCTGGGCGCCGAAGAAAGAATATTAGACCTTGAAATCCATCTTTTTGAGCAATTGGTGCTCTCTCTCAACGATTTTATCCAGCCGGTGCAACACAACGCCGCACTGGTGGCTCAGTTGGATTGCCTGATTGCATTCTCCAGCATCGCACAAAAAAACCGCTACTGCCGTCCATTAATTGACGATTCGCTGGCAATTGACATCAAAGCAGGGCGCCATCCGGTCATAGAGCAGCAACTGGAACCGGGCGCCGAATACGTTCCCAATGATGTTTATCTCGACAACGAGGAGCAACAAATCATGATGATTACCGGTCCCAACATGGCCGGGAAATCTGCCCTGCTGCGCCAAACTGCCCTGATTTGTCTGATGGCTCAGATGGGAAGTTTTGTTCCCGCTGACAGCGCCCGTATTGGTCTGATAGACAAAGTTTTCACCAGGGTTGGCGCTTCTGACAACATTTCCTCAGGGGAATCCACTTTTATGGTGGAAATGAACGAAACCTCCAGCATCATGAACAACGTATCTGACCGGAGCCTGATTCTGCTGGATGAAATTGGTCGGGGTACCAGCACTTACGACGGCATTTCCATAGCCTGGGCCATTGCAGAATACCTGCACAACAATGGTTTTGCCCGGCCCAAAACCCTGTTTGCCACACATTACCATGAACTGAGCGAACTTGAAGGCAAATTGTCGCGCATCAAAAACTACAACGTCTCTGTAAAAGAAGTCGGGCAAAAAGTGGTTTTTCTGCGCAAACTCATCCCGGGTGGCAGCCAGCACAGTTTTGGCATCCACGTTGCACGTTTGGCGGGCATGCCCAAACCCATAGTAGACCGGGCGGGGCAGATTATGGAGCAGTTGGAACTCAAGCACATTGAAGGCGGAGAAGAGCAGGTTCAAAAACCTAAAGTAAAGAAAGCAAACACACACGCCATTTCTGTTGATCCGGCCATTCAACTCAGTATTTTTGAAACTGCAGACCCTTCTGTTGGCAAGCTGCGCGCCGCACTGCAGGCGCTTGACCTCAATGGCATGACGCCAATTGAGTGCATGATGCGCCTGAGCGAGCTCAAAAAAATGGTAGAAGACTGATCTTTAAGTATGCAGATTTTCAGTTCGCAGTTGGCAGTTTCGAGCGTGCATTGGATGGGCAGAGAAAAGAGCAATGGGCGTGTTGAGACAGACGGGAGAAGTGGGCAGTAGGTAGGGCAGGGCTGCTCCGAATCCTCAAATATTCAGATCCTCAAATACGCCACAAATCAACAAATCAAATTTTCAAAAATGAACATCGCACTCATTGGCTACGGGAAAATGGGTAAAACCATTGAGCGCCTGGCGCTGGCAGCCGGTCATAAAATTTCGCTGATCATTGGCAGGAATAACAAAAGCGATCTCAACGCAGAAAACCTCAACCAGGTTGATGTGGCCATTGAGTTTTCCCTTCCCGAAAGCGCATTCGACAACATCTGTATTTGTCTGGAAGCCGGCATCCCTGTCGTGTCCGGCACAACAGGCTGGCTGGAAAATCTGGATCGGGTAAAAGCAATGTGCAACGACAAAAAAGGGGCATTCCTGTACGCGTCTAATTTCAGCATCGGGGTCAATTTGTTTTTTGCCCTGAACCGGCATCTCGCCGGCATAATGAGTGCTTATCCTCAGTATGAACCGGAATTGCTGGAAATTCACCACATCCACAAGTTAGACGCTCCCAGCGGCACTGCGATTACCCTCGCAGAAGATTTACTGGCCTTTCACACCGAAAAAAAGAAATGGGTCAGGCAAAAGGCTGCATCGCCTGAAGAATTAGCGGTATTTTCAGAAAGAACCGGCGAGGTGCCCGGAACGCATGAAATCCGTTATCACAGTGCAATAGATACGATCAGCATTCGCCACGAAGCGCATACAAGAGAAGGTTTCGCACAGGGCGCATTGGTTGCAGCCAACTGGCTGATCGGGAAAGCAGGTGTTTTCGAAATGAAGGACGTACTGGGCATTGAGTAAGTTGCAGCGGAAGGAAGCGTATACACAACGCCTCTGCTTCCACTGCAAATTATCCGCATAAGATTAGTCCATCGCAGGCATTCCAATAATTACTTTGATTTCCGGAGAAATCCGTATGCGTATTTTCACGATCAAAGGATCGCGCAGGCTGGCATACGTTTTGCGATGGAAAGAATACGTCGTTTTGATGGTGCTAAAAACGGAAGAGATTGCCGTGCTGCCTTTGTTTTCATCCAGAATCTGCTGTAAACGTTCCTGTGTAAAATTGGCATTTTTCCCACGTAATTCTACTTCCAGAGCAGGGCTGATGGCCACACTCAAAGCAAAACTGGTGATTTCAAGACCATAGATTTCCAGCTTGGGGAAAATCTGCAGCCAGTCCTCAATGATCTGATACCCTTTGTCTTTAGCGCCTTCTTTGAAAGAAGATGCCTGGTCGCGCAGCATATCGCCCGCTTCCTGTAAAGAACGCATGAGTTTATCAATCATGACTACTTGTATTTAATCTCACCTTCAAATTTGGCCTTGCCTTCGATGATGTCCAGGAAGCCATTGCTGACCGTCACCGTATTACCGTCAACGACAGCACCGTTAATTTTCGCTTTTTTCACTTTGCCCGGCAGGTGATAGATCGTTTCATACTTTGCTGAACCAAACAGCATTTTAGCCATTTCCATCTGCTCTTCACCAAACATTTCTTTCATCATTCCAGCCTGGGCTGCTGCAGGCAAGCGAACCAAAGTATTCTTTTTCAGTTCAAACTGCTTCTCCGTTGAAGTCATGCCGCCAAAAGCACCCATACCGCCAAAAGGGCCGGCGCCCTGATCTTCTCCTTCCTCAGGCTGAAGTTTTTGCATGACTTTAGAGATTTCTGCCAATTGGTCAATGTGCTTGAAAGGCATGTCTATGGTAATAAACATTTTGCCTTTCGATTCGCTCATCGACATCTTCATGTTCACGTCTTTCAGCAGGCGGGCTTCTTCAGCCGTCAACTGGCCTGGCTTGGCCATGGACGTAAAGTACATGACGGTGTCTTTTTCCAGTTTTTCGGGCATCGTTCCTTCCGGTGCGTCTTCAGCAGCTTCTTTCAAAGCGCCCATCATCATCGGGTTGCTCATCATTTCACTCATATCCATGGTCAGGGAGTATTTCCCGGAACCATCCCGGTTAAGGAACACCTCTTCCAGAATATTGATACAGCTCGTGAGAAATAGTGAACAAGTGAATACTAACAGGAACATCCATTTTTTCATGTTCGGATATTTAAGTTTATAGATAAATTGAACCCAAAAGTAAGCCAATTCAGTCAAAGAAAAAGATGCCGGATAGAAAAAACCGGATTGTAACTTCGATTTCAAAAACTATCCACCTTTTTAAACGTTTAAAAAATCTTTATTTCAATCATCCAACCTATCAGCAATATGACAAATCGGGCCGTAACGCTTGGCGAATTGAAAGCAAGTGGATACCAACCGCGCTCCATTAAAGAAGAATTGAGAGCCAACCTGATCCGGAAACTTCAGGCGAAAGAGAAAGTTTTTGATGGCATCATCGGTTTTGAAGACACTGTGTTGCCAGACATAGAACGGGCTGTACTGTCGCGTCACAACATTTTGCTGCTGGGCCTGCGTGGCCAGGCAAAAACCCGGATTGCGCGCCTGCTCATCAATCTGCTAGACGAATACGTGCCTGTAGTGGCCGGTAGTGAGTTAAATGACGACCCGCTGGTTCCGCTTTCGCGGTTTGCCAAAGATCTGATTGCTGAAAAAGGAGACGCAACGCCTGTTGAATGGATGCACCGCAGCGCCCGATATGTTGAAAAACTCGCCACACCAGACGTAAGTGTAGCGGACCTTATCGGAGATGTTGATCCAATCAAAGCAGCAACACTTAAACTCCCGTATTCCGACGAACGCGTCATCCACTTTGGCCTGGTTCCCAGAGCCCATCGTTGCATTTTTGTCATCAATGAATTGCCTGACCTTCAGGCGCGAATCCAGGTGTCTCTGTTTAACATTCTGGAAGAAGGCGATTTGCAGATTCGGGGGTTCAAGCTTCGGCTGCCATTGGAAATTGAGTTCCTTTTTACAGCCAACCCCGAGGATTACACCAACAGGGGCAGCATCATTACTCCGCTGAAAGACCGGATTGAAAGTCAGATTCTTACACACTATCCTAAAACCATTGATATTGCCCGGCGCATTACCAGCCAGGAAGCGCAGATAGCTGACGCGCAGAAAGAGAAGGTCGCGTTGCCTGATTTGCTGCACATCTTACTGGAAAAGATTGCTTTTGAGGCACGCGACAGCGAACTGGTAGACGATAAAAGCGGGGTTTCAGCCAGATTGAGCATTTCTGCCTATGAAAATCTGATCAGCACGGCAGAAAGGCGTATGCTTATCAATGGCGAACCCAATACAACTGCCCGCATCACCGACTTTTGGGGCATCGTCCCGGCCATTACAGGAAAAATAGAGTTGGTCTATGAGGGCGAACAGGAAGGCCCCTACGCTGTAGCGATGACCTTGCTCAACCAGGCCATTAAAGCCATATTTCTGGATCACTTTTCCAATCCTGACCGTTTGAAAAAAGGCCAGGACCGCGATCCCTACGGCGCTACGCGCGCATGGTTTGCCGGCGGCAATACAATCGACCTGATGAATGATTGCAGCGACGCCGATTTCCATGCAGCACTCGACAAAGTAGCCGGTTTGCGGAAATTGGTTGAACAAACGCTCAAAATTCAGGGGCCGGAAGTTTATACCTATATGGAATTGGTGCTCCACGGCCTTGCTACCTACAATATCCTGAGTAAAGAAACCCTGGAATCCAGTTTTTCCTTTCGGGATGTTTTGGCCAATATGCTCGGCGACGAGGATTTATTCGATGAAGATGAAGATTGATGCGTAAATTCGCCCGGAAAATCATCAAGTTATGCTTCTTAATATCAATTCCCATAACCCCGAAGGCAGGAAAATCAGCCAGGTGGTAGAAATCCTGCGCAAAGGCGGAATCATTATTTATCCTACCGACACGGTTTACGCCCTGGGGTGCGACATTTTCAGTCCCAAGGCAGTTGAACGCATTTGTCAGCTTCGCCGGCTTGATCCGGCAAAAGCCATGCTTTCGTTTATCTGCAAAGACATCAGCCAGATTGCTGCCTATACCAAACCCATTCCCAACCAGACGTTCAAGTTGTTGAGGAACAACCTTCCAGGCCCTTTTACCTTTATTCTGGAAGCCAACAATGACTTGCCTAAATTGCTGAAAAACCGCAAAAACACGATTGGGGTGCGTATTCCGGATCACCGGGTTCCAATTGATATTGTGGAAGCGCTCGGCCATCCGATCCTGACAGCTTCGCTCAAATCGGACGATGACATCATGGAATACTACACTGATCCTGAAGAAATCAACGAGCTTTTTCAAAAGCAGGTAGACGTTGTCATCGACAGCGGCGCAGGAGGGATAACGCCCTCTTCGCTCATCAATTGTGTCGGGATTGAACCTGAAATCATTCGGGAGGGCCCCGGAATCCTGAAGTATTAGGAAGTTTATGTTAGAAAACGGCAGTCTCGTATACTACAGAAAGCCCCCGGAGGTATTTGGAATGCTTTGTCAGGCGAAGACCCAGAAAACGGGCGATTTCATCCGCTGTTGATTCTTCCGCTGACTCGTATTTCAATTCTACAACCAGGCCTGTATCCAGGAAAGGCGTCGAAAAATGCCAGGGCAAAAAAGCGCCATAAGTCATATCGTCATCTACCGTCAGCCGAAAGCGTCCATCCATACTCACATAGTAGGAACGCCTGTAGGTATTGGTTAATGCAGGCTGAAATGCCTGGTCCGGAAATCGCTGGAGGAGTGCTTCATTAACTTTAGCCGGTAAATCTGTCCATTGACAATCTGAGAGCGCTATCAGGGTTTTATCCCCCAACAGGCTGGACTTCGATTTGATCTCCAGCACAGGCTTCTGGATCAGGTCAACGCCTTCTCCATACCAGCGTACACGGATTTTTGTTCTGGAGGCAACGCCGTTGACGTTCTCCCTCGCAAAACCCCAGTCAGGCGTATCGAAATAAATGTTGTTGATGCGCCGCTCCGAAAAAGCTACACCCAGGGCAGCAGGATGCGCAAGAATCATGGATTCCAGCCCAAATTTATCCAGTCCGTCAATTCTGTATTTTCGCTCGTAGCGCATGAATTTTGCTTAATTATATGGGGCTAATTGGTCAGACGTTAATTCATTTCAATGTCTTCAACAATTTCAAGACCATACCCAATGAGCCCGACCCTTTTGCGCGGATTATTGGAAATCAGACGAAGTTTTGTTGCCCCCAATTCGCGAAGAATCTGAGCGCCCACACCAAAATCCCTTTGTTCCATTTCCTGTTTCTTTTCCATCAATGCAGCCTGGCCTGTTTCAAACTGAAGTTTGTATTGTTGAATCCGGGTTAAAATAGATTCACTTTTTTCACTGTGGCGCATGCAGATGATGATGCCTTTTCCTTCTTCGGCAATCAGTTCCATGACCTTATTCAGCTGTTCGCCATAACCTTCTACCAAAGAACCCAGGATATCGCCCGTTGCCGACGAAGAATGTACCCGAACCAGAACTGGCTCGTCAGGCTGCCAATGCCCTTTTTTGAGGGCAATGTGGATGTCTCCGCTGGTTAACTGCCGGAATGCGATGACTTCAAAATCACCGTACCGGGTAATCACCGTTGCCGCATCTTCCCGTTTAATAATTCTTTCGTGCCGCATTCTGTAAGCCACCAGGTCCTTGATGCTGATGATCTTGAGATCGAAGCGGGCAGCAATTTCAAGTAGCTGCGGCAAGCGGGCCATTGTGCCATCTTCATTCAGAATTTCAACAAGTACGCCAGCAGGAAAAAAACCGGCAAGCCTCGCCAGATCGATGGCGGCTTCGGTGTGTCCGGTTCGGCGCAACACGCCTCCGCTTTTCGCACGAAGTGGAAAAATATGTCCCGGACGGGCAAAATCTTCCGGGCGCGTATTTGGATCAACCAGGGCTTTGATGCCCGTAGAGCGGTCGTAGGCAGAAATCCCAGTCGTGCATCCTTTCCCGATCAGGTCTATGGAAACGGTAAAGGCCGTTTCGTGTAAAGCCGTATTGGACGAAACCATAAGATCCAGTCCGAGCTCGTCTGCCCGAATTTCATCAATGGGCGAACAGATAAGTCCACGACCGTGTGTTGCCATAAAATTGATGATTTCAGGCGTAATACACGCTGCTGCACAAATAAAATCACCCTCGTTTTCGCGGTCTTCATCATCAACGACAATAACGACCTTACCAGCCTTAATGTCGGCAATGGCTGACTCTATCGTATTTAAACGCGCCGTATCACTGACGCTTTGTGGGTTCCCAGACATTGTTCTTAATCCCTTTTAAGTATTTGAAAAATCCCTCCACCAGTGCAATGTTCATCAATAAAAAATACCGCATTGCCCTGAGAAGACGCAAATGTAAGCCAACCCGGGCTAAAGCTTTGTCCATCAGAGGAAGTCCGATACAAGCGGCTGTTAGAAAAACAAACGAGTAGCGATAAAATAAGTTTAACGGATAGAGTGCCAATAAGCCGCAACTTAGTCCTGAGGCCACAATCAAAAAAGGGGCAATCCAGCGCAATACTTTATGCGAAAAAAAAGCGAAATGCAAACTACTTCGCCACGGAGGCATCCAAAGTCGCCGAAAGGTCGCCATATTTTGAAAATTACCCGCAGAAATGCGTGCTTTTCGGCGGTACTCTACCGCTATTTCGTGAGATACGGGTTCATAACAAACCGCTTTCAACTCGCTGATGGCATATCCGCCACGTTCGAGGGCTTTTAAAGTGATGAAAAAATCATCCACCAGAAAGTTGTCCGGTACCGGCGTAAAATAATCCGAACGAACGGCATAACAACCGCCAAAAGGGCCGATCATCCTGCCCCAAACGATGCCTTCCCGGTGTTTTAGCTGTACTTCTGCAGAAATATACCGGTCTTCAGCCTGAGAAATGCCTTCCGCCTGAATGCCGGTATGGATCATATGCGCATCAACGACGGCTATTTTTTCATTTTTAAAATGCTTGACCAGTTCCTTCAGCGTTTGCCTGGCGAGTATGACATTGGCATCGGTGATCAGAAACACCGGAAGGCCTTCGTCTTCACCTATGGCATGCGATTGCATGGCCCTTTCGGCCAATTCATTGATGACAAGCGGTTTACCCCGACGATTGGTGAATGGAAAGAAATGAATGCGGCTGTCTTTGCTGGTATAACCTTCCAGCACAGCGTTGGTGCCATCAGAAGAACAATCGGAACCGATCCAGATGCTTAATTTGTCGAATGGATAGTCGAGTCGCAGCAGGGAGTTGATTTTTGCGTGGATGACCGCCGCTTCGTTGTAAACCGACATCAGTACAAAAACAGGAGGAAATGCGTCAGGATCCTGAAAAACGTCCTGGTTTTCAGATTTCGATTTTGCTAAAACCCGGAGGATCAAGGGATAAAAAAAATAGGTATGAGCAAAACAAAGTATGCCGAACCAAAAAACAATTTCAAGTATAAGTTGCGTCATTATTACATCCTGATGTTCATCAAACCGCCTCAACGCTCATGGCTGCATAGGCCTTCAGTAATTTGGAAGCAATGACCACACTGTCGTATTGATGCAGCACAAAGTCCTGCGCACGCCTTCCCATTTTCTCTAATTTGGCGCCTTTCTGGTAACAAAATTCAATCCCTTTGACAAATTCCTCAGCAGTATCCGCCAGGATAACTTCGGATTTGTGGCGGGCATCAATGCCTTCGAGGCCAAGCCGGGTAGTAATGACCACTTTGCCCAGAGCCATACCCTCCAGTATTTTTACGCGCATGCCGCTGCCCGACAACAAAGGTACGACCATGACGCTGTGTCTGTTGATGAATTCCGAGGCGTCTTTCACCTCTCCGTGCACCACGACGTTTCGTTGATTGATGCGTTTTATCCAGTCCGGCGTATTCCGGCCGGCTATGTGAAACACCAATTTAGGAAAACGCTTGTGCAATTTGGGCCATACCTGATTCAAAAACCACTTCAGCCCCTCCTGATTAGGCATCCAGTCGAGCGAGCCGATGAAGGCCATGGTCAGGGGCTTGGAAAAACTGCCATAATTGGGACGGTAATCTTCTGTATCAATGCCGACCGGTATGACGGCAGCGTTTGACAAGGGTTGCCAGCTTTTGAAAGTTTCGAGATCACGGTTGCTGATCGGTACGAGCATGTCGTATCGGCTCAACTGCGTCATTTCGTATTCGCGTAGTTTTTGGGTCAATAAATTGAGATACCACTTTTTAGGTCCCCACGAAGTGTTTTCTGCGATGCGGCTCCAGATTTCCGATTCCACATTGTGTGCCCGCATAACGATCATGGCATCTGAGTGTTTCCGGATAATGGGGATATAAGGAGCGAGATAGAGGGTCTCCAACTGAACAATGTCAAAATTCCCTTTGCGCAGCAAACGAAGCAATTGTTCCTCGAAATCAGCAGATATGAATCTTGAAATGTGATAAGACTCTTTTGAAAACAAATTCAGAAAAGCGTCTTTGGATTTGATGCGGTTGTCCACATCAACGGTCTGAATGTCCGCATAATGGTTAAATTCACGGGGAAGCTGACTGAGATTGAAATAATGTTTTCGGGTATTCATGGCCAGCAAGGACACTTCGCACCCCAGGCTGCTCAAAGCTTTGCTGAGGCTGTTTACTGCTATGGCTTCTCCGTCTTTAAGTGGAAAGGGGAATTTTTTGCAGACTTGAAGTATTCTCATGCAGTCCGAGTTTAGATAGTTGATAGGTGTCTTATCAAATGATTATTGCATTTTCAAAGGCTGCAATTTGAACGTTTTGCTCAAATCTGCCCAAAGGTAAAAACCGGCGCTTAAATTTCCTTATGAACTGGGATTTGTCTTTTGGCTCTTAACACATCCGCACATCAGGATAAGTCCTGATCCTTAACGAAGTTTTTGCTCCGGATCATACTTATTCAACTGGCACGCTGTTGTTTTTTTTGTTTGTGTCAGCCAAACGACCTGTAGGGTCTATTTCGACCTTAATAACAGACTCGCGTTTAACCGGAATGGTAAAGGAATATTCAGGGTGCGTCCAGTGCCAGCCTTCCAGAACCTTATAGCTGATTCCGGTATCTTCAGTCGTTTTACTGCCGCGCATGATGGACAAAGGAATGGTAAAATATTCAACATTCCCATTTGTATAAACGACAGCAACATCCACAGGCATAGGCATCAGCCCTACTCTTTTCAGAAAAACCGTCGTCTGCCCTTCGGCGGTTTCAACCAGAGAATCAATGGCGTAATCAATGGTGTGGGTGCTGTTCACCCAATACTCTTTGTACCAGTCCAGTTCAAGGCCGCTTTGTTTTTCCATGACGCGGATGAAGTCGTTCGCATTCGGATGTTTGAATTTCCAATCGTGGAAATAGCGCAGCATGCCTTTGTCAAAAGTTTCCTTACCAACGATGTATTTGAGCTGGTTCAGGAAAACAGCGCCTTTGCTGTATGAAGCAAGCCCGTAAGCCGTATTGGTCATATAATGATCCGCATGGGTACTGAGCGGTTCTTCATCTACCAGATCACCGCTGGCAAGACGAAAGTAACCGGCGTAAGTGCGCGCCTGGGGATTGACCTGCATGCGCATACCGGGAATTAACCCTTCTGTAGCCAGCACATTCATCGTCTCGTTGGTGGCATAATCGGTAAAACCTTCATCCATCCAGGGATACAAACTTTCGTTGGTTCCCAGGATCATCTGGTACCAGCTGTGCAGGAGTTCGTGTACAGAAACGCCGACCAAACTGGGCAAAGCCCGCTCTCCGGTGATCAAAGTCGCCATAGCGTATTCCATACCGCCGTCTCCTCCCTGGATAAAAGAATACTGTTTGTACGGATATTGCCCATAAGTTTTGTTGATAAAATCAAAAGCCCGGTCCATGATGGCCGGCAAAGCAGCCCAATTGGCTTCTGTTTTTTCGTTTTTCTGGTAAAAGAAATTCAAAACCAATCCATCTTTCCTTTTTAAGACCTCGTGGGTGTAGTCGCGATCGGCAGCCCACACAAAATCGTGTACATTAGGGGCTTTAAAATGCCAGTTTAGCTTTTTTCCCTTTTGCTTTACAGTTGTTCCGGGTGTTTCATAGCCGTATCCGATTTCTTCGGGATTTTGCAAATAACCGCTTGCCGCAACCATGTAATCTTTGTCGATTTCAATCGTCACATCAAAATCTCCCCAAACGCCATAGAATTCGCGGGCTACATAGGGGTTGGCATGCCAGCCCTGGTAATCGTATTCGCATAGTTTTGGATACCATTGCGCCATAGAGTAATCGATGCCTTCTGCGTTATCGCGACCCGAACGGCGGATTTGAACCGGCACCTGAGCCTCAAATTCCATATCGAAAACGGTACGGCTACCCGGCAGGATGGGCTCTGCCAGCTTTACCTCCAGGATGGTTTCTACCACTTTGTAGGAGACTGGTTTTCCATTTTGCTTCAGCGACTTGATTTTTTGGTATCCGATTTCATCCGGCTTCAGTTTGAAAATGCGGTCCTTTACCCGGCCATCCGGATCGGCAATGGTTCTGGACCGGACATCCATCATGCTCCCCGGCTGAAAGGCATTGAAATAGAGGTGGTAGAATACCACATTCAGGGTGTCGGGAGAATTGTTGAAATAAGTCAGCTGCTGTTCTCCTTCAAGCTGGTGTTTTTTGACATCAAAATCAATGTCCATCTTATAATTTACAGCCTGTTGCCAGCGGTCGGGTTGAGCGAAAAGAATGGTAGGAATGGAAAATAATAAAAACAGGAAAGACTTAATATGAAGCATCTGAATTAAGTTGTGTGAAAAAAAAGAACAGCAATCGTGTTGGCAAAACACCTTCGGAGTTGATTACTTCCAGGCAGCCGTTTCCATAAGGCTTTGGGCTTTTTCTTTATTCTGGCCGATGAGGTCAAAATTGATTTCTTTTTCCTTAATGCCCCCGATTTCGATCAAAAAATCATTGGGAATGGAATATGGGTTGAGTGGGTACTCGTATAACGTTTCTGCAAACAGTTTTTGTACTTCCTGATCCGTCAGGAAATCAATCAGTTTGTTGGCCATAGCCGCATCCGGAGCATTGGCAGGTATCCCCGCAACAGTCATATTAAAATAGGTGCTGCTGCCTGCATTGACAGGATAAAGCACACCAATACCTTCGGCTTCTTTAAATCCTTCCGGATTACCGGAACGTTGAAACTGAATAAATGAAGAAGCATTGATGAGGCCGATGTCTCCTTTTCCTTTAGCAATGGCCCGAATGACGTCATAATCATCAGCAAGCGGCGGCTCTGCCAGGTTGGCAACTACGCCTGAAACCCAGGCAGACGTGGCATCAGCGCCTTCCGCCGAAAGCATGGTCGCAACCAGAGACTGATTCATGTGACTGGCGGCGCTGGTTACCAGGACTTTGTTTTTCCATTTCGGGTTAACCAGATCGGCATAACGCCCGATCAGTTGCTGGTTGACCTTGCTGGTTGAATATACGAAAGCCGGCGCCCATTTTGACAAACCGGTCCAGTATTGTTCAGGGTCAGAATACCTGGCCGGAATTGTGAGGTTGAGTCTTCCAAATTTTCCCTGCTGCAGGGCTCCGGCAGTTTTGAGTTGCAACATCAGCGACAAATCCTCCAGGATTACCAGACTCGCTTTAGAAGAGGCCCCCTCTGAGAGTAATTTGCTCACCAGAGCCTCCCCTTTTTCGTTCACAACCTGAATTTTATACCCTGTTCGTTGCTCAAAAAGGCGAAACAACTGCTGGTCGTTGGCGTAATTGCGAAACGTATAAACCGTCAGGGTTTTATCCGAAGAAGTTGGCGGAGCATCCGTCGTTTCATCTTTAGATCGGGGGCCACATCCCAGGAGCACAACAGACAGGAGCAGCAAGACCGACCATTGGAATTTTTCAGCTGGTATTCTTGAAAACATACGATACACTTCAGGTTCTATCACTAGAAAACACTTTGGCATTGAATTGAGCCGTTCGGGGTTCTTCGCTGAACATCATCCAATAGCATGACACGATAGCCCCCTCTATCAAAAGATAAAAGTACTGCTTTTACGAAATGTTCATAGCGACCATCGGATATTTTCGACAGATAGCGCACTTAATACCCAATACTTGCATATTGATAAAGAGATTCTACCTTCGCATATAAATCAGCATAAAAAAAATGAGCGCTTTGATATTCAAGGATTTGAAAGTTGTAGAACTGGCCAGCGTGTTGGCGGGCCCGGCAGTCGGGATGTTTTTTGCAGAACTGGGAGCCGAGGTCATAAAAATTGAAAATAAAAAAACCGGCGGAGATGTGACCCGCACCTGGCGGCTTCCGGCTGAAAATGCGGACGCGCCGCTTTCAGCCTATTATTGCAGCGTGAATTGGGGCAAAAAAACCATGCTGCTGGATTTGGAAGATGCCAATGACCTTCAAACTACTTTGTCCCTGATTGCGAATGCCGATGTGCTCATCAGCAATTTTAAACCGGCTTTCGCCAAAAAAACGGGGCTGGATGCTGAATCCCTAAGCAAAATCAACCCCCGGCTCATTTACGCCCAATTGCTGGCTTTCGAGCACGACGACCGCATCCCCGCCTTCGACATCGTTTTGCAGGCAGAAGCCGGTTTTTTGTACATGACCGGAGAAGCCGATCGTCCGCCTTCCCGAATGCCGGTTGCACTGATTGACCTGCTGGCAGCACACCAGCTGAAAGAAGCCATTTTGATCGCACTCCTGCAACGCGAAAAATCAGGCACAGGCAGTTATGTGCAAACCTCCCTCATGGCTTCCGCACTGGCTTCCCTCGCCAACCAGGCCACCAACTGGCTGATGGCAGGGCATATCCCGCAACGCATGGGTACGGCACACCCCAATATTGCACCCTACGGCGATGTTTTTTATACCGCAGATGGCAAAGCGCTGGTACTCGCCGTTGGCGCTGATCACCAGTTTCGGAACCTTTGCAAATGCCTGGGACTCGACCACCTGCCTGAAGATCCGCGTTTTTCTACCAATCCGGCACGTGTGATCCACCGAAAAGCCCTCAACGAAGCCTTAAAACCTGCATTCCTCCATTTTGAAAGGGAGGCACTGGTCGACACCCTGCAACAAAACGGGGTGCCTGCCGGCAGTGTCCGCAACATGGAAGAGGTTTTTGAGCTGCCTTTTGCGCAAAGCATGATTCTGGAAGAAGCCCTGGCCGACGGGACCGTCAGCAAACGAATGAAGACGGTGGCGTTTACGGTGGGGTAAACAATCCTATGCCTTACCTTATTCTTTTATCGCTCGCGCGATGGCTCCGCCTCGCGTGTCTTATTTTTCGGGCTCCAGCCCAAATCCTATTTTCTATTACTACTTATCTGACCACACTCAATTTCCCCGTCTGAAAAACTGCTCCGCCAGCTACCAGCCGCCAAAAATACATCCCCGGCACCACATTTTCTCAACTCGCCACCGTTTGCCCCTCCGGGTGTTGCAGCGCAACCCGCCATTTTTAGGGGGATATCCATACACCCTAAAAATCCCACCTCACCTTCCCCACATTCACCCTCAGTCCCAGGCCAAAATAAGAAGTCGTTTTGTCCAAAGCATCGTCATCGCTGTCTTTTATCCGGTTCAGCCAACTGAATTCCAGAATCACCCGATGAAATGGCTGATAAGAGATTTCCAGCCCCTGAAGGTCTATCGTGCCGGGAACGCCCTGTCCGATTTCGTTGCCGTATTCCTGTACCCGGGTGGTGTGTGGAAGCAGCAGATTGCTGCCCCAGTTTTGCCCATTGCTGCCGTCATCGCCGACTTTAGCGTGAATGGCGCGGCCTTCTACCTGCCAGCGTTTGGAAATTTGGTAGCGCAGCAAAAACACCATCTCTTTGAAATTAGCGCCTAAGGGGTGCGCCAAAGCCTGGTTATAATGGGTATAACTGGCCGAACTATCACGGTGGGTATAGGTATAAGGCCTCGCTGAATTGTATTCTGCCTGTAAATCGAGTCCATTGATTCCCAGCGCATTGATGTATTTCCCACCAACCTGAATCGCGTATTTATTGGCCCACCAGCCCCGTTTTTCGATGAACAATTCTTTGAACACAAACTCGTCCATCATCAACTGCCCATACAACTGAAAACGCTTCAGAAAATTCCATTTACCATCCACGCCGATGAGCACGTTGTCGGGGCTGCCCAAACCCTGTTCAATGGTGCGGTAAAGGATGAGCGGGTTGAGGTACTGGAATTCAAACTGGTTGTTGCGACTGAAAATAACGGTTTCAAAAAGCCCGAAACTCAATCGCGGCGTCAGATCGATGCTCAGGTAGTGCGTAGCCATGTATTTTTTGGAGACGAGTCGCCCGTCGCCCGTTGCATCAGAAGAACGCACTGCCAATTCCGCAAAAAGATTCTGGTAGTGGAATTTCCAGACCCTCCAGTTCAATTTCAGATAAAGGTAGTTGTTTGAAAAATCAGACAAAAGGAGCGACCTGTAACCGTTGCCGATGAAATTGCGCCCATAGCCAAACTGCGCACCCACGTGGGTTGTAATGTTGAAGGCCATATAACCCTGGGCGTTCAGAAAATCATAGCCTTTTTTGATCTTAAAAATGTCGCTGGTATAAGGTTTGAAAAATCCGGCGCCGGGAATCGCACGGTTTTTCGTGATGCGGTCATTGACATAATCCGGAAAACGTGCCTGGGTTTCTGTGATGTTCAGATAGAAAAAAATGCGGTCGTCTACCCCGCCACGGGCTTCCAGGCCCCTTAAGTTATAAAAAACCGGTTCGTCTGTTTGAGGAGAGCTGCCATACTGAAAATTCAGCATGGGGTTCAGGCGGAAGTTAAAATGCCGGTCGTTGACTTCATAAAAATTGGCCGGTGTTGGGTAAAAATATTTCAAAATGGGTTTGTTGTTGCGAAAATACTTCGGGTGGGCCAGACTCAATTCCGTTTGCGACAAGGGTTTTTCTGCACCCTGTTTTCTAAAATCCCCCAGTTCTTTGGCAAACTCCGGCGCGCCCAGCCACTCATTATTGTCTTTAAAAAGAAAATCCAGTTGCTCCTTCTCCCCTTTCCGCCATTGAATCTGAGCGGTGTCCAGCATCAGTGCGTAGCGCGTGACGTCACCGCGGGTAAAGTATTTGATGGAGGAATGATAAGGCGCTTTAACCCCCGTAGCAATTTCCAGGCGGTCGAGCAAAGGGTAGGCTTCATTGTCCATGTTCAGGTTACTGCCTTGCGCCCGGAGGAAAACCGGCGTACAACACAAAAGGAAAACAAAGGGAAGACTTTTGATCATATTGCTGTCTTTTTGGAAAATATGCCACAGATTACGCAAATTTGCAAATAAGGCCACGTAGTTCCACCGGAAAAAATGCAAGTCATCCATTTTCCGGGGCCAAAACCCAATATTCCTTAACAGCCATGCCAGCACGCCCACTCATCGAAAACCCGAAAGACATTCGCCTGAATGAACAGGACGAAGTGCAAAGCCTGCTTGGACAGGCGCCTGGCTGGATGTTGCGCTGGGGCATCCCCTTCGTTGGCATTGGCGCGCTGGTACTTCTGCTACTCAGCGCCTGGGTGCAATACCCCGACCTGGTCATCGGACGCGCTTCCATATTAGCCGGAAACAACCCGCCGGTTCGGGTTATGGCGCCGCGCGATGGCCGCATCCGGGAAGTTATGGTAAATCCGGGAGATACCGTTCGCCAGTCACAGGTATTGGGCGTAATCGAAAATGCCGCTTCAACGGCAGAAGTATTCGCATTGGAAGAAGCTCTGGCCGGCATGTCTGGCCCGTCCGGCTCTTCCGAAAGCCCTTTTTCAGGAAAATACCGGCAACTTGGCGACATCCAATCGCCGTATGCAGAATGGCAGCGCCGCCTCAGCGAATTTCAGGATGCCCGTAACGAAGACCACACCCAAAAAGCCATCCGGGTTCTGAAAGACCAGACCAATACCCTGGAAGCTACCGGCGCTTCTCTGGAAAGACAAATGAATACCCTGAAACGCGAAGTGGAGCTGGCCGAAAAGCACGCCAACGTCGTTCAGGGCCTCTTTCAATCGGGCGCCAACAGTGAAGAAGACAAGGAAAAAGCGGAATCTGCTTACCTGCGCTACGTGCGGGAACTGGAAGTCAAAAAATCGGAAATCCTCGGCAACCGCCTTGCCATAGAACGGATTCGTGCACAACAACTTGAATTGGAGCGCCTCGCAGAAGAGCGCCTCCGGTCCGAAATATTGCTCCTGAGGGAGAGCGCAAACCGTTTGTCCTCGGCCATTCAGAGCTGGCGACAGCATTATTGCCTCGTTGCTCCTGCATCCGGTGTGGTATTTCCGGAAGGCGCCTGGGCTGCACAGCAATACCTCCGTTCAGGCGAAGCGGCTTTTACCATCATTCCTGCTACCGGCAACATTGCCGTTGCCCGTGCCTGGATCGGCGCTGACGGCCTCGGGAAAGTAAAGCCGGGCGCCGATGTACAATTGCGCCTCGATGCTTTTCCATACAAAGAATACGGCATTTTGGAAGGCCGTGTCAAAAGCATTGCGCCCGTACCTTCGGGAAGTCCGAATGAAGGTGTTCGCTACCTCGCAGAAATTGATTTAACCGGAAATATGATCACCACTTACGGCATCACCCTGCCTTCGCAGCAGGAAATGCCGGCAACAGCACGCATCATCACCGAAAAACGCAGCCTGCTGCAGCGTATTTTTGATCAGTTCCTGGATGCTTATTATAGTAGGGGGTAGAGGGTCGAAGGTAGAGGGTATTGAGTAGAGAGTAGAAGGAGGATTCTGCTGACTGAGAGCATATTGCCTTCTTTCTACTTTCTACCCTCTACTTTCTACTTCCCCACCTAAACCCGATGCTCGCCAAATTTCGGCCAGAGCTTATCCTTTTCTGAAACCAGAATGTCTGCTGCCGGAATTTCCCAGTCAATATTCAAAGCAGGGTCATTGTATAACAAGCCCCCTTCGTGTGGCCGGGAATAGTAATTGTCGCATTTGTAGAAAAACTCAGCCGTTTCGCTCAACACCACATAACCGTGGGCAAAGCCGCGGGGAACAAACAACTGGCGCTTGTTTTCAGCGCTGAGTTTCACGCTGTAAGATTGTCCGTAGGTGGGAGAACTGGCCCTCAGATCGACAACAACGTCCAGCACCTCTCCTTCCAGCATCCGAACCAGTTTGGCCTGAGCATAAGGGGCTACCTGGTAGTGCAGGCCACGCAACACCCCGTAGGAAGAACGCGCCTGGTTGTCCTGTACGAAAGCAACGTGAATGCCCCCTTTGTGGAAATCGCGCAGGCTGTAGCTTTCAAAAAAATAACCCCGTTCGTCATTGACGACATTGGGTTCAAACAGGGTAAGGCCGGAAAAGCCAGTTTCGATAAAAGGCATGATGGACAAATTTGGCGCGAAAATAGAAAACTTTGGAAGGATAGCAAGCCTGGAATATAAGGACTATCAAGACAGACGCCATTTACACTTCTTACACTTCAAATTCTTCTTCATTGACAACCCGATTGTTGACACAACGCACGATGCGCGCAGGAAAGCGTTCTATAATCCGGTAGTCGTGTGTTGCAAAAAGTACAGCCGTATCGTTTTGGCGCGCCAACTGCCTCAGAAGCAGCAAAATATCATCAGAAGTTTCCGGATCGAGGTTCCCGGTTGGTTCGTCTGCAATGATGAGTTCCGGCCGGTTGAGCAGGGCACGAGCAATAACCACGCGCTGCTGTTCCCCGCCTGAAAGTTCATGAGGCATCCGAAAGCGCTCTTCCAGCAACCCCACCTGTTTAAGAACTTCGGCAATGCGTTGCTCGATCAGCGTTTTATCTTTCCAACCGGTAGCCAGAAGAACGAAGCGAAGATTCTGATCCACATTACGGTCGGCCAGCAGGTTGAAATCCTGAAAAACGATGCCCAGTTTCCTGCGGAGTAAAGGGATGGTATGGCGGTTGAGGTCGCGCAGGTCGAAACCGGCCACTTCTCCCCTGCCCTCATCCAGACTGAGCGCAGCGTAGATGGTTTTCAGGAGGCTGGATTTGCCGCTCCCCGTGCGTCCTACGAGATAAACGAACTCCCCTTTTGAAATTTTTAAACCCACTTCAGAGAGGACAACTTTTTGCTGTTGACGGATGGAAGCGCCGGAAAGATGAACGATAAGATTACCCATTTGTTTAATTGACACCATTTTGACGTTGTAATGTCTGCATAAGCCGGCAAACAAGTCGTAAATTTGTAAAAATTTATCAGAAGCTGTTATGAAAAAAACATATCTTATTGCCGGCGCCATGGTTTTGGCCGCAATTTACCTGCTAACGACGGCTACAAAAGACCTGAGTGTTTATGCTTCTTTTGCGGATGCAGCCCGAACCGGCCACAAGGCAAAAGTAGCGGGTCAACTTGTGCAAAACAAAGAGATGTACTACAATCCGGAAAAAGACCCCAATTATTTTAGTTTTTTCGTCAGAGACTCCAAGGGGGAAGAACGCAAAGTCGTTTTGCTGTCTGAAAAACCACAGGATTTCGAAATGTCGGAGCAAATTGTCCTTACCGGAAAAATGAAAGGCGAAGAATTTATCGCCTCAGAAGTGCTCCTGAAGTGTCCGTCCAAATACAAAGACGAAGAAATTTACATCAAAGGAAAAAAGAGCTAGTATTTTCTCGACCTCCTACTAAAATCACTTTTCATGCAGGAAATGCAGTACTTCGGCGAGCATTTGTGGCCGGGCAGATTAGGCCATTTCGGAGTCATTCTTGGGTTTGTGAGCAGTTTACTGGCTATGACAGCCTATTTTTTTGCAACGCAACGGGGCGATTCACCGGAAGCCTCTACCTGGAAAAAAATAGGCAGAGGGGCTTTCATCGCACACGCTGCCGGTATTTTCACGATCATCGGCATGCTCTTTTTCGTCATGATCAAGCAGTATTACGAGTACCAGTATGTGCAGGCTCACGTTTCTGAAGACCTCGATTTCAAGTACATTTTTTCTGCCTTTTGGGAGGGACAGGAAGGTAGCTTTTTGCTATGGATGTTCTGGCACATTGTGCTGGGCGGCATATTGGTCCTGAAATCAGGCTCCTGGGAATCCCCGGTTATGGCCACGCTGATGTCCATACAGGCAGTAATCTGTTCTATGATTCTTGGCGTCTATGTTGGATTTGGAGAAGAAGCCATGCGATTGGGCAGCAATCCGACATTGTTGCTGCGGGAAGTAATGGATGCTCCGATATTTTCAAACCAGAATTATCCAAGCCTGATCAAAGGGAACGGATTGAATCCGCTGCTGCAGAACTACTGGATGACCATCCATCCGCCTACTTTGTTCCTTGGCTTTGCATCCACATCCATTCCGTTTTGTTTTGCCGTTGCCGGCTTGTGGACCCGCCGCCATACCGAATGGCTAAAAGTGGCCATGCCCTGGGCTTTGTTCAGCGGCGCCATCCTCGGCACCGGCATTCTCATGGGAGGCGCCTGGGCTTATGAAGCGCTGAGTTTTGGCGGTTACTGGGCGTGGGACCCCGTAGAGAACATGTCTCTCGTTCCGTGGATTGTCCTGATTGCAGGCATACACACCAACCTCATTGCCCGCAATACCGGTTATGCGATAAGGAGCACCTATATTTACTACCTGCTGACTTTTGTCATGATCGTTTATTCCACTTTTCTGACGCGTAGCGGTATTCTTGGAAAAACTTCCGTCCACGCATTCACAGAAATGGGGTTGGAATCACAGCTGGTGTTTTTTTTGATGGCTTATCTACTGCTCTCTGTAACCCTGCTCGCCATGCGTTACAATGGCGTTCCGGCTCCAAAAAAAGAAGAACATGCCGCTTCCAAAGAGTTTTGGATTTTCATCGGCTCGTTGGTCCTGCTTTTCTCTGCTGTCCTGATCACGGCATCAACTTCCCTTCCGGTTTACAATAAAATCATGGAATCCTTCGATCCGACTTTCGAAGGTCGTGTCATCACCGATCCGATAGAACATTTCAATAAATACCAGCTCTGGATCGGCGTTTTCATCGGTTTGTTGTCAGGTTTTGCGCAATACCTGCGTTTCCGGGAGTTCAACTGGCAATCCAAAAGAAACAAATTTCTGATCAGAACCGGCATCATTGCGGCGGTATCCGGCGGTCTGACCGCGCTTACCACGCTTTGGATCAGCACCTTTTTCTGGCAGTACACGCTGTTGTTGTTCAGCGGTTTTTTCACCATTGTGTCCAATCTCGATTACATTGTCTTTTTTCTGAAAGGAAACTTCAAAAAAGGCGCTTCGACGATTGCCCATATCGGTTTTGGCCTCATGCTGGTGGGCATCATCGCATCCGGACTGAACAAACACCACATCTCTTCCAATCCTTTTGTGATGGATGGTTTGATTCAGGGTTCCGACGAACAAAGCCTGCGCAGAAACATCCTGCTGTTTAAGAACACGCCAACGATGATGAGCGGGTACGAAGTGACTTACGTCCACGATACACTGGAAACGTTTACCCGAAAATACACCGTCAATTACAAAAAGCTGGACGACAAAGGGGCTGTAGTGGAAGAGTTTAACCTGCAGCCTAACATCCTCTACGACAAAACGTTCACCAAGGTTGCTTCATCCAATCCTTCTACCAAACGCTATGCCGACCGCGACATCTTTACGCACATCGCTTCCCTGCCTCAGGTAGAGATGGATATGGACTACCGGCGTCAACGCGAAGACAGCCTGAAATACCGCCTGGTCAATATCGACAACCGCGGTCCAAAAAGCTTTACGGATACGGTAAAAATTGAAGACAAAGACACCTTTGTCCTAAAAAAATATACCCTGTCCTTCGACGGACTGGAAAGAAACCCCACACATCCTGAATACAAACCGGAGGCAGGAGACCTCGCCATCGGCGTCCGCTTGCGCATTACACGCGATGACGACGAGGAAGTCTATTCCGTGATGCCGGTGCTTGTGTTGCGCGAAGAATTGTTGTATTCCTTTCCTGTTCAAATCAATCCTCTGAGCTCGCGGGTCCGGCTCAATGAATCCATATTCAATCAATTGTTCACGCCGGAAGATCAACTAAAATACACGCCGCTTGCTTTTAAAGAAGGCGACCAGCTAATGTTTGAAGGATTGACGCTCAAGTTCAACGGCTTCAATAAAGCGCCGGATCATCCGATGTACAAAGCAGAAAAAGACGATATCGCCGTTGGTGCGTCCATGCAGGTAACCGATGCTTCAGGACAGTCGTTCAATGCTGAACCGGTTTACTACATTCGCGGCAGCCAGCCATTCAACCTGAAAGATGAGATTGAAGACCTTGGCGTCCACCTCCGCTTTGTAGGCATAGATCCTGCTCAGGGCAGCATTTCGCTGATGGCGGCAAAAACAGAACCCCGGCTAATCAATGGCGCACCGGTAGAGATCGCTACAAACTCCCTGCGTTCCGATTACATTGTCATGGAAGCCATAGAATTTCCGGGCATCAATTTCTTTTGGCTCGGTTCCATCATGATGATGCTTGGACTGGGTATGGGCATGTGGCAACGCATGGGAAAAGGAACCGATGTTGCCGTCGTTGACATTCCGGAAAAGGAATAAGGCATGGATTCCATTTTAATTAACCTTATTGGCGCCGGAAACGTGGGCGCTCACCTGGCCAATCGCCTGAAAGCAAGCGGCTTTCAGATTGCGCAGATATTCAGTCGGGATTTGGCCAAGGCACAGGTTCTGGCCGACAAAACAGGCGCTGTTGCGGTAAATCAGCTTTCTGAGGTAAGGTCCAATGCCGGAGTTTACCTGTTGGCCGTTCGGGACGATGTCATTTCAGATACAGCGCGCCAATTATCGGAAGCAGGCGTTTCTGAAGGGCTTTTCGCACACACTTCCGGCGCAACGCCTGCGGCTGTCCTGCAACCCTTTTTCAAACGTTTTGGCATTTTTTATCCGCTGCAGACCTTTTCACCGCAGCGAACGCCGGATTTTTCAGAAATCCCCATTTGCATCCAGGCTTCCAACCCGGAAGACGAAGCCCTCCTTAACAGCATCGCAAAAGGTATTGGAAAACAAGCCGTTCAGATGGGAGAACGGCAACGCATTGCCCTGCACGTAGCAGCGGTGTTTGTCAACAATTTCAGCAACTACCTTTATCAAACCGGTCAACACATCCTCGAAAAAGAGCGGCTGGATTTTGAACTGTTGCTGCCGCTCATCCGCGAAACGGCTGAAAAGGTAAGGCATCTTTCGCCAAAAGCAGCACAAACAGGACCTGCTGTACGCGGCGATACGCAAACGATCGCACGCCACCTCGAATACCTTGAAACAATGCCCAAGCAAGCAGAATTATACGAAATAATGACCAGGCTTATCATGCACTCCGGTAAGCCCGGATAGCTTTTCTGGCCTGAATTCCAATAAATTTGTTGTCAAAAAAGCAGCAATTATATGTTCCGACACCAACTCGTTTCCTTTGGAAAATACGAAAAGCACATCTTTCAACATGCCTCCGGCAAAACGCTCTTTTCGCTGGTTCCGGGCTGTGGCGCCCTTGTTACCGAGCTTGTTCTGCAGGGAAAACAGATTCTCGACGGCTGCCAGACGCCCATTGAAGCTGACCTGAACAACTGGGGCAAAAGCGGCATGCTGTTCCCTTTTCCAAACCGACTGCGCGACGGCGTGTACGAATGGGGGGGGCAAACGTATGAATTTCCTATCAATGACCCGGCCACTTCTACCGCTTTACATGGGCTGGGCATGGACAAACATATTGAGTTGATCGGTTATGAAGTCGGTGAAAATGACGCCACTGCCGTTTGCCAGTACCAAAGCACAGGCGAATTCGAATACTACCCTTTCCCTTTTACGTTTACGGCGATCTTCAAAATTGAATTTCCGGCACAACTGACCATTACGCTGGCTTTTCGCAACGACGGCGACCGCGCACTTCCGGCAGGTCTGGGGTGGCACCCCTATTTTCATCTCGGGCATTCAAACATCAAAGACCTGCAT
This sequence comes from uncultured Saprospiraceae bacterium, assembly GCA_937926205.1. Lineage (GTDB taxonomy): Bacteria > Bacteroidota > Bacteroidia > Chitinophagales > Saprospiraceae > JABWAJ01. The sequence goes on along the minus strand of CALEYL010000018.1, from coordinate 105,128 downwards.
TTTCAAATGCCGGCCTGCCAGCTCGTAGGCATAGACTCCGCCATGATTCCTACGGGAAAACGCTATGAATACGATGAATTTTCTTCGCCGGCATTGATCGGAGCAACTGTTTTGGACAACTGTTTTGCGCTGGAAAACATTGGCGAGGGCATTGCTGAAACCTTCATCCGGAAAGGAGATGATCAACTACGCTTCTGGCAGGAAACCGGACCGGGAAAATACAATTTCCTGCAGGTATTTACGCCGCCACACCGGAATTCCATTGCCATAGAGCCGATGACCTGCAATGTAGATGCTTTCAACAACCACAACGGGCTTGCCATTCTGGAACCAGGCGAAGAGATCCGTGCAAAATTCGGGATGGCCTTCAATGAATAAGTCCAGCTCAGCGGAGGGCGGGCAACTCTTCCGATAAATGCTGCAAATAATGAGAAGGGTAAATGTGAACGCCCGGCTTGAGTTGTTGCGCCGCGCTCAGCATGGCCGCAGCGACCACTTCCGCTTCAACCGGGCGGTATTTGCTCAGCAATCCTCCTGTCAGGGCATCAATGCGTTTGCCGATTTTGGCGGCCCATTGTTCTCCCCAGCGGTTTTCATTGCGCTCACCCAACAACACCGAAGGCTGAAAAATATGTACTGCCCAAAATGGCATCTCCCGCACAGCATCTTCCAAAGCTCCTTTTACACGGCTGTAATAAAAAATGGAATTGGCATCGGCGCCGACGGATGAAACCAGCAACAACTGGTTAACCCCATTTTTTAACGCCGCCTGAGCGGCCTCCAGCGGATAGGTATAATCTACTTTATAAAAAGCGGCTTTGCTGCCGGCTTTTGCCATGGTGGTACCGAGGCAACAAAAGAGGTCGTCACCTTTGAGCAAATGCGCAAAACTATCAGGGTTGTCAAAATCCACCACATGTTGCTCCAGGCGGGCATGGTCAATGGTGAGCTTGCGGCGGGAAAAAACGATGACTTTCCTGTAAGCTTTGTGTTCCAGCAAAAGATTCAGGCAATAGCCGCCAACAAGGCCGGTAGCGCCGAGCACCAGAGCTGTTTTATGATCATTAATGATTTCCAAAGGCAGTGTTTTATTGGCCGCAGCCTGTCTTTTAAGTTATTTTCTTGCCAGAATATTTCCCCACGACTCCAGGCTCCACGTAACAGAAGCTTCCGTAAAACCTGCATTTTCAAGCCACTGCAGCTGGTCGCTGAAGCTATCCGGATGATCGTACTGCTGGTAGTGATCCATGATCCAGTTCCAGTCTGCTTCTGTCGTTCCCAAAGCAAAAGCATCTCTTTTCCAGCCTTCGATTACCCGGGAATGCAGGGGTTCATCTGCCTTGTTGACAAATAAATCAGAAAATGAAAAGCAAGCGCCGGGCCTTAGCCACCGGCAGATGTTGCCAAATACAGCCTGCTTTTCATGCCCTTTGAGGTGGTGAACCGATAGTCCCCCCGCCACGAGATCGAAATGATGCTCCGGAAAATCCGCTTCCTGAAAATAAGCTTCGACAAAGCTAAATTGAGCGTTTTCAGAAAAACGTTCCCGGCTTTCCCGGATCATTTCAGGTGAAGCATCGAGCAGGGTGTAATGGGCATGCGGAAACCTGGTAAGCAACAATGCCGTGGTATTGCCATTGCCGCAGCCGAGATCGAGTATACGGGTCGGCTGAAACCCTGCAGGCAAATTATGCACAATGGCTTCCATCAAATTGTGATAATAAGGTACCCATCGGGTTATTTTCCCGGTGTAGCCTTCGCTGATGCTGTCGAATTCTTTGGCAATATTCATGCTATCGGAAGAAAAGAAATGTACAATACGACAAGGTGTCGTCAAAGATACCGCACTGTTGTCAACAATTGCCCGTTTTTGAATTCAATTTCTCTGAAACCGATTTGGTAGTGGTCTATCGTGAAGGCTTCAGCATAAGGATTGATCTGAAAAAAGCAAGACGGGGTCACATAAACTGTCACATTACCCGCCGAAACCACACGGTCAGCATGATAGTGGCCACAAAAAGCGTGGATATGACCGGTATGTTGCTGCAATACAGAAAGCACAGCTTCATGGTTTTTCAGGGGATAATTTTCATCCATATACCGGACGCCTGCCAGTAAAGGCGGATGGTGAATGAACACCAGCCAGTCGCCGGCATGGGTAGCCAGCTGCGCTTCCAGCCAGTTTAATTGTGTTTGCGAAACTTCATAAGTGGTTGTGTCCAGAAAAAGTGCCGGAAATTGGCCATAATCGGCCCGGTAATACAAAGCGCCATCTTTCAAAAGGGATTCCAGCCCGAATGCTTTGGCCAACAGTACCGGATCGTCGTGGTTCCCGGAAATGACCCGGTAAGGAATTCCCGTTTTTTCTAAAAAAGGATAAATCCAATCGTAAATTTCTGATTCGCCGGTGGAATAACAAAAGTCGCCGGAAAGCATCAACTCATCGGGCTGGAGGGCGCAGGCTGCATTCAACACTTTGAGGAAATTGGCGCGTACGTCCACACCATGGGTATCTTCTCCCTCCTTGCCTACATGAAGGTCGGTAATTTGTGCAATTCTCATCTATTGTATGTTCGCGGTGTAATCGTTTTCCGTTTAATTGGCGATGGTTCGCAAAAGTAGCAATTAACTGCAAACTGAAAATCAAGCCAACTAATTGTCTATCCGCTTATATTTCAAGCGAATTGAGTTCCCAATCACCACAACATCGGAAAAAGCCATAAATAAGGCGCCCCACATGGGGTTCAAATAACCCATGGCAGCAATCGGGATCGCGACAATATTGTATGCAAATGCCCAAAAGAGGTTCTGACGAATGGTTTGTACTGTTTTTTCACTAATAGACAAAGCCATCGACAGGCGCTGTATGTTCCCGTTCATCAGGACCACCTGTGCCGATTGGATGGCAACCTGAGAAGCATTGCTCAACGAAATGCCAATGCTCGCTTTCGCCAAAGCCGGCGCATCGTTGATGCCATCCCCGATCATTGCCGTTGGCGCCTGTTTCGTCAAACCCGCAATCAGGTTTAATTTTTCCTGTGGCAAATGTTCTGCATAGAACTCCTGTATCCCCAGATTTGCGGCGAAAGCGGCTACTTTTTCCCTTTTATCGCCACTGAGCAGCACGGTGTTTTTGCCAGATTTCCGAAGTTTTGCGATCAACTCCCGGCTTTCGGGGCGAACTTCATCTTCTATGTCAACAACTGCGATTAAACGCTCATTTTCAGTAAGATAAATTACTCCTCCTGGCCTGGTAAGCGAAGGATCTGATAAGATGCGGGCAGAACCTAATTTGTAGACCTTACCATCATCAGATACGCCGGTTATCCCGACGCCTTTTTCCTCTGTTACCTTTATTTTTCCGGGGTCAAATTTCCCGGCAAGGGCTATTTCTGCAGTTTCCAGGGTCAGGGCTTTCGCCAATGGGTGTGAAGAATGCTGCTCCAAAAGATGAATCAGGGCATGTACTTTTTCGCGGTCTTCCGGGGTGCAGTCAATTTTGCCAACCTGAAAATGCCCCGTTGTCAGCGTACCCGTTTTGTCAAAAACAAAATTACGGATGCGCGACAACACTTCCAGGGTTTGCCCGCCTTTGATCAGGATGCCGTTACGGGCCATGCGCCCAACCCCAACCATCACGGCTGTTGGCGTAGCCAAACCCATGGCGCAGGGGCAGGAAATGACCAGAACAGCAATGGCATTGAGCAGCGCTTGTCTGAAAGTGAGGTCAAATACAAAATAGCCCAGCAAAAAGGTCAACAAAGAAATGCCGACAACCGCCGGAACAAAGATGTTGCTGATCCGGTCGGCCAGTCTCTGGATGTCCGGCTTGTCGCGTTGAGCGGTTTTGACCAGTTCTATCATTTGACTGAGTACCGTATCTTTACCAACGGCACTGACTTCAACCCGGAGGTTGCCTGACAACAACACGGCGCCCCCGGTAACCTGGTCTCCGGTTTGCTTGAGTACCGGCAGGCTTTCGCCCGTCAGCATGGATTCGTCAACGCTGGCTTCCCCTGATTGAACAATTCCGTCGACAGGAATTTTATCGCCGTCATTCACCTGAAGCAGGTCGCCTTTGCGGATTTCGTCTTTATCGATGCTGATGACAACCCCGGAAGGCATGATTTTTTTGGCTTTCTCCGGCTGGAGGCGGCTCAATTCGCGAATGGCTGTTGTCGTCTGGGCCACAGCGCGTTTTTCCAGCCAGTTCCCGACAAGAACCAGTGTAATGATGCTTGCAGCCGTTTCGTAAAAAATATATTGAGCTTCATTGGCGATGGTACCGATCAGACTGTAAACAAATGCAGCAGTACTCCCCAGAAAAATAAGTACATCCATATTGGGCACGCCGCCGCGCAGCGACAACCAGGCACTTTTTCCAAAGTGCAGTACGCCAATCACAAAAACGGGCAGGCATAACAGCAACTGTGCCACAAAATTGTGCATCAGGGCAAAGTGGATGCCAAAAGACATCAGAATATGCCCGAGCAGCAAAGGCAACGTAAATGCTGCGCTGACCAGAAGCTTTCGCTCCAGTGTCCACCAGGAGGCTTTGGTATCGGGTTCGACTACAGTATACCCCAGCTTGTGAATACCCGATTTTACGGCGTCGAGACTGATTTTCTGTTCGTCTTTTTTAAACCGTACCTCCTTGGTTTGAAAATTGACAAAAACCTCCTCAAGTCCTTTTCGTTCTAAAAAACGGGAGATGCTGGTGGCGCAATTGTTGCAATCCATCCCTTCTACCGTTAACTCGATTATTTCGCCTGATTTCATGGCGTATAAATTAAAACAGGCAACAGCATTTCACATCCGGACGCACCGACTCCTGAAGAATCAGAGGCGTCAGGTTGAAATCTGTTGCCTGTCATGCTGAAACATAGCTAAGATTACATCGTTGACTGTTCGTAGCGACGCGACACTTCTTCCCAGTTCACAACATTCCAGAAAGCAGTGACGTAGTCCGGACGACGGTTCTGGTATTTGAGGTAATAAGCGTGTTCCCATACGTCCAAACCTAAAATCGGCGTACCTCTTTCCTTCGTCAATTTTGACATCATCGGATTGTCCTGATTTGCGGTTGAACAAATGAACAAGCCTTTCTTTTTGTCAACAACCAACCAGGCCCAGCCGGAGCCAAAACGCGTTTTAGCCGCATTGCTGAACTGCTCTTTAAACTTATCGAAAGAGCCAAACTTCGCATAAATGGCGTCTGCTAATTTGCCGGAAGGCTGACCGCCGCCTTTACCAGAGAGGGATTGCCAAAACAGGGAGTGGTTGTAATGTCCGCCGCCATTGTTGCGAATGGCCGTGTACTTCTTGGTCACTTTGGCGAGGATCTCTTCAATTTCCATCGTCGCAAAAGGCGTATTCTTGACGGCATCATTCAGGTTGCGTACATAACCGGCATGGTGTTTACCGTGGTGAATTTCCATGGTTTGTTTGTCGATATGGGGTTCCAGTGCATCTGTAGCATAGCCCAGTTTTGGCAATTCAAAATCGCCGGTCCGGAATGTTGTCGGCTCAATAGGTTCCTCGCTGGAAGCCGACATGCGGAATGGATTGGCAATGCCTGCCAATCCCAACAGGCCGGCTGCTCTCAGAAAATCTCTTTTTTTCATATCGTTGTGTTTTTTACTAAAACAATGCAAAACCAAAAAAGTATGACCCAGGAGGGCTTTGATTTCAAAAACAGGGGATTCTTTATTCAATTTTAAGAATGCGTTCTACTTCAATCGGATACCGACGCCCGTCCAGCCAAAGCTGGAGCAGATACGTTCCCGACGGGAAGCGGCTCAAGTCCAGTGTTTCGGATTCCTGCCACAAAGGACCGGTTCTTTTTTCCCATATTAAGCGTCCAAAAACATCATAAAGCACCCAGCGAACTTCGGCAGCACGATCCAGTTCCAGTTCCAGACGAAGCATACCCGTTGTCGGGTTGGGATACACTTTTACCCCACGGAGAAGCGGAACGTCCCGCGAATTGTTGATCAGCAGCGATGCTGTAGCGACACAATCCGAGTCGTCCGTCACCGTTACTTCGTATAAACCGGAAGCCAGCAATTCAATCTGCTCGGTTTCTGCGCCTGTATTCCAAAGATAGCTGTAATCGGGTGTACCTCCCATAACGAGCACCGTAGCGTTCAGCGGTTGGCCGGATAAATCAGGCTCAATGACGGCCTGAAGGGAATCAGGCGCTTCCAGCACCAGATTGAAAAACCGGACACATGACAGTGAATCCTGTATAATCAAGCGGTAATCACCGGCGCCAATGCTGTCGATTACCGGGCCATTTTCTCCGGGCAGGGTGATGCCATTGCTTTGCCAGGTATAATCATAAGGCGGAACACCGCCACTCACCGCGGTCACAATGGCTCCGTCTGTGGTGTTGTGGCAGGCAGGCTCCAGAAACTGGGCGTTGGGCGCCAGCATTTGAGCAGGCTGGCCAACAACAATGCCTGGAATGATAGAGCGGCAGGTGTCGGCGTCGGTTATCGTCACTTCATAAACGCCTGCAGGAATATTGACGAGGTCTTCCGTGAAAGCGCCATTGCTCCAGGCATAGGTAAATGGAGGTATCCCCCCCATCAGGGTAATGTCAATGGCGCCGGTTTGGCCTCCGTTGCATCGAACCGATTGAATGATGGTAAGCGAATCGACCAACTGGATAACGCTGTTTCCGCTTCCGCTCACCATCGTTTCCAAAGAAACCTCACAATTATTGGCGTCAGTAACAACAACGGTGTATAGCCCCGACGGGATAAACTGCAAGTCTTCCGACATGGAAATCAAAGCGCCCTGCTCGTTAAACCAGCGGTAGGTGTAAGGGCCGGTTCCGCCACTGACAGTGATGAAGACAGCGCCATCACTGCCCCCAAAACAATTGACTACCGTTATCTCATCCCTTTCAATGGCCAGCGGAGTCGGCTGCACCGGAGTTTCGCTTTGCGAAGACACCACACACCCCGTATTCAGATCCGTAATCGTGACGCTGTATGCCGGGCTGTGCAGCAATTGACCAACTGTTATGCTGGCAGATGAGCTGATCTCTATATAGGTTGGCGTAAAATGGTACAAATACAGGCCTGAACCGCCCGCAATTTCGGCAGTCATGCTCGCATCCGTGCCATTGTAGCAACTCACCGGCGTAACTGAAAAAGACTGCAACTGAACCGGTGGTATGCGTTCCGGAATTTTCACCGTGGTGGATTGTATTTCGCAGCCTTTGGCGTCCGTTACTGTAACCAGATAATCACCGGGCTCGGCGTTGTTGATGACTGCGCCGGTAGCCCCATTGCTCCACAGGTATTGATAAGGCGGCGTACCGCCACCCGCTATGGCAGACAAGGCATCTGTTGCATCCGGCTCGCAGATATCCCCCAGAACAGCTGTTGCCTGAAGCGTCAGCGCCGGTGGCTCAGAGAGCGTAAATACAGTATCTATGGGGCATCCCCGGGCATCCTGAACCAGTACCCGGTAACTGCCGGCAGTGAGGTCGTAAACATCTTCCGCATCGGTGGCCAGGCCAAACCAGGTAAAGTCATAAGGCGGCGTTCCTCCGGTAATGCCCCATTCAATGAAGCCGTCGGCTTCGCCGTGGCATTCAATCTCTCCGATGGCTTCGATTTTGTAAATTAATTTCGTCGGCCAAACCATCGGAATGATGTCGGAAACATACTGACACCCCTGACCGTCGCTCACGGTAACCTGATAATTGCCCGGGCCAAGTCCTGAAATGTCCTCAGTAACGGCATTATTGCTCCAGCTATAAGTAATTGGTGGCGTACCGCTTTGCAACATGATCAAATCAATGAGACCATCCATGGCGCCAAAACAACTGGGGGAAAGCGCACTGACGACGACGCCAAAAACCTGAGGCGCTGTCAGGACAATGGTAGAATCGTATACACAACCCCGACCATCGGTTATGCTGACCCCGTAAGCGCCAACACCAATATTGGTCAGACCAGAATTATGGGTGTTGTTGTCCCAATCATATTGAAATGGAGGCGTTCCCTGAACCTGAAGGCTGATGCTGCCGTCTGTTCGTCCGACACAGCCGGGCGATACCAGTGTGGCCGTCAGACTGAGCGTGGATTGGGGAATCAATTCAAGCGAAAGCGTATCGCTTTGGCAGCCCCTGGCATCTCTGGCAAAAACGCGGTATTCGCCAACCCCGAGATTGGCAAGCACCGGGCCGGTAGCGCCATTATCCCAGATATACTGGTAAGGCATGGTGCCACCGCTCGCTGCGACGGTCAATTCGCCGCTTTCATCTCCCAGGCAAACCGGGTCGTCAGCCGATGCCAGGTTGACGACCAGTGGCAAGGGCTGGGTAATGAAAAAATTGCGAACCAGCTGACAACCATTAAAATCCGTTAAAGTAACCGTATAAACACCGGCCTGCAAATTGTTTCGCAACGGTGCGGTGCTGCCGTCATTCCACAAATAACGATATGGCGTCGTGCCCCCTGTCGCGGATATCTTCAAATAGCCGTCGGCGCCGCCATTGCAGGCAACCTGGTTGAGGGAATCCACGACAATTTGCAAAGGCAAAGGAGCAGGCAGGGAGATCGTCTCCGTAAGAACGCAGTTGTTACCGTCGGTTAAGGTAAGGGTGTAATCCCCCCCGGCCAATCCTGAAATATTTTGGGTGACCGCCATATTACTCCAGGAGTAATGATAGGGAGGCGTTCCTCCAAATACCAAAATGGAAATGGCCCCATTAGCCGTATTGTTACACAAAGGAAAGACCAATGTGGGTTTTATCTGTAGCGAATCCGGTTCGTTGATCGTGATGTTGTCGACAACCGTCGCGCACATCCCGTCGCTGACCGTAACCGAATAAACGCCGCCGGGAAGGTTTTGAATACAGGGAGTCGTTAAACTGTTGCTCCACAGATACTGGGGGTTATTGCCGTCTACTTCGAGACAAATACTGCCGTCAGAAGCACCGGCACAACTGACATGGTCTGTGAGGATGTCTTCAATAACAGCGCTTGGCCCCTGAACAAACACATTCCGAAGGATAAAGCGGCATCCCGCTGAGGAAGCATCCGTTATGGTCAGGCGGTAGCTGCCCTGTGCCAGGTTGCTGATGTTGATGGTATTGCCGGCACTAACGCCATTACCGGATGCGCCGTTGCTCCCGCTCCATTGGTAACTGAAGGGAGCAATTCCATTGAGCGGCTGAACGGTAATGGCGCCATTGCTGCCCATGCAGGTGGTCACATTGGTGACAGACAATTGAATGGAATCGATGCTGTTGGTTGTCGTTACCGCAATATTCCCCGAAGAAACACAGCCTGCGGCATCCGTTACAGTGACCTGGTAATTATTCGTAGTTCCCGGGTTTCCGGAGGCATTGGCCTGAATGGACGAGGTATTGGCGCCGGTACTCCAGAAATAAGTATATGCGCCCATCCCCGCATTTACCTGAACGCCGATACTGGTTGTTGATTCTTTGCACAGCGACAAAGAGTCGGAAGGCAAAAAGCTCAAATCAGGGCTGCTCAGCACGTTAAGGGTGAGCTGCCCTTCATCTTCGCAGCCATAAGGGTTGGTGATGAGAAAATAATAATCGCTTGTCGCTGATGGCGTAACGATGGTGGAAGGAAGCTCGTTTGCTGCCGTTGCCGGACTTTGACTGTGAAAACTAATCGAACCTCCCGTAAAGTTCAGGTCTGTAATATCCAGACTGGCAAGGTTAAAGGAAGCGCCCGGACAAACCGCCGGCATGTCGTTGATGCTTGCTGCAGGCGTTGGGTTCACCACTACCGTGACTTCCGTGCGCGGCTGAGAAAAGCAGTTAAAATTGGTCAACTCTGCATAGTAATGATAAACCATCGGGTTTGGACTGTTGTTTGGCGGCAAAACAGGCTCATAACAGGCGCCTAAATGAAGGACATTCCCTCCAGTGGGCGTATCGTACCAAAGCATAAAAAAACCGGGGGCCACATCCGCACAAACCACGGCCTGTTCTCCCGAGCAAATGGTATCAGAATTCGCCAAAGGAGGCGGTAAAATAAGGTCATCCGCCGTGCCATTGCAGTTGTTGTCGATCCCGTCGCAACCAACCTCCGGCGCTCCGGGGTAAATGGAAGCATTCAGGTCGTTGCAATCACTGAAATTCGCAGCATAACCAGCCGGTGGCGTTGCCAGACAGCTCAGTACAAAGGTTCCGGGCCGACCAAATCCATCGCCATCACTGTCTACATAATATTGATTTTGCGGAAAACCCAGGTTATGGGAGCCGTAAAAGACAATTTGATCCAGGGCAATATCCCCACGCACGCCATTACCTTTCACCCCCACAAATCGAAATTGCACAACGGCGCCATCCTGAAAAGCAGCAAGGCTGAGGTATTGTTTTTTCCATTCGTTGCCCTGGTTGCCGCTGAGTTGCCAGAAATCAGACCAGGTAAAACCGCCATCGGTGGAGGTCTGCAAACGCAGGGTGCCAATATTTGGGCCAAACATGTGGTAGTGAAACGACAAGTGGCAATCTAAAAAACCACGCTTGTCAATCTGAATGCAGGGCGATTGTAAATAAGCCTGCGATCCGCTGGCACACTGGTTGCCCGTGGTTTCGATGTAGGCGTATTTACCCCCGCCCGTCACATCGTCCAGCGGCCCTGTCCCCGAAGTTGGCGTCGGGCCGGTTGTAATGATCCAGTCGAATGCATCGCCCTGGACATTGCGCCACAAGCCCGTTGTATTGCATGCGGTCCCGCAATTGGTGCTGCAGATCAACTGGTTGTTGAAGCTTTCAATCAGGGTAATTGGCGGTGGCTGACAGCCCGTTGTAATGGAAACCGGACAGGAATTGATGCTGTACCCACCGGCGACACAAAAACGTCGGATGTACACATCGTAGGTGCGCTCCGGTTGCAGGCCCTGCAACAAATACGGAGGGCAATTGCCGATGACCAGTTCCGCGCCTGCTCCTGGCTGAGAATCCGTTCCCGGCGTAAACCCGGGAGGTCCGTATTCAATGATGGTTGCGCCACAAAAATCATTGGGTGTCCAGCTCAGCAAGGCAGAGGTTGTATCGATATTCAGCACAGTCGTTTGAGAAACCGGCAAACAGGAAATCGGCTCAAATATCAGCGCAATGTATTCCAGCGTCCCCGCATCCGATGACACATCGTCACAAATACGCAATTGCCAGGTGCCATTGGGGTTGGTGACGCCGTCATTGAAGATATAAAAACTCTGTTCAGGCGGATATGGCCCCGATGTAAAGGGAGCGGCGGCGCTGTCGAGCGGAATGCAGGCGCCAACGGCAAAAGTGGCGTAGGTGGAACAGGAAAAGTCGTTCGGGTCACCAAAATCATCGTTGCCGCCGCCCCGGTCGGTAACAATTGCCGCAACTTTGCCACCCGGAGAAACAAGGGTAGCTTCGATGTCCGCAGCCCAACCATGCCGGATGATCAGGCGTACTTCCTTGAGGTAAACATCTACGCCCAGAGCGGTCCCCGGAGCATTGCTCACAATGATGTGAAAAACATTGGGCTGGTAATAAACCCCGTTTTCCGGGCAATTGTTGTCTATTATCGGTAACCCCAGTCCGCAGGCGGAAGGATTGGTCAATACCGGGATGGTTTGCGCGCGTATCCCGCACAAAGGCATCACCAAAAACAAGACGTACATAGGGCAACGTAGAAGCGGCATCATCTCATAGCAGTTTTCAGGAATTTGCTTTTTATGACCGGCTTTGGTATCAACGTTTTACCTGAGCAATGTCTTGCCTTTCACACGATCATAAAAAACAGATCGGTAAAAATACAGGATTACCCTGCTTTACGGCAACATCGTGGTGGAAAATTTGTAAAGGGGAAAAAGCAAACATGTATCATCCCGAATTTTCAAAACAGTGTTGGTGTAATAAGCAATCAATTCGTTAATTAAAAGTTGGCAGTTTGTCAGTTGGCAGTTTTCAGTCAGGTTTACTGCAAACTGAAAACTGCCAACTGCCCACTAACACGGCTGAATGATCGCGAAAACATCCTGTTTTTCGCCTGTTTTCGCTAAAAATTCGGGATGACTCATGTTTGCCAATTTGCCCTCCCGCTGGGCGGGACAGGCTTTACCCACCTGCCTACTGCTTCACAAACGAAGCTTTAACCGTGCCCGATGCTGTTTGCATCCGGACAAAATAGGTACCTGCAGGCAATTCAGACACATCCACAGGCGTACTAAAGGCGTCGAAAGCATTGAAGCTGCGTACTTTGCGACCTGTTTGATCGAGAACTTCCAAAAGATCGCCGGGCGCTACGAGGCCATTCGTTTTCAAGCTTAGCTCGCTGGCAGCCGGATTGGGGTACAGCAGCAAACGCGGACCGTCACCATCTTTGCCCATCAGCACCGCCTGAACTTCGGAATAAGAAAAATGCCCGTCGAAATCTTCCTGACGCAGGCGGTAGTAGTTCCAGCCGTTTTTCGGCAGGATGTCTGTAAATGTATAATCGAGCGGTGACAGACTCGTGCCTGCGCCGGCTACTTTGCCGATGCGTTCAAAATCGCGACCATTGGCGCTACGCTCGATGTCGAAGAAAGCGTTGTTGAGTTCGCTGGCTGTGCGCCAGTCCAATTGCACTTTCGAACCTTCCCGTTGAGCCTTAAAGGCCACTAATTCGATGGGTAAGGCATTTTGACTGCCAATGGAAAAAGGCGACAAGGTGGTCACGCCAAAAAAAGTCAGACTCAGGCTCGTGCCGTCTGCGACCCCGCTGCTCACCCAGGCGCCGCCGGTATAGTGCGCAATGTAGGAGGCATTGGCAGTAAAGTTGACATCCTGCTCGTCAGCATTCCATTTCAAGGTGATGTTCAGATTGCTGCCCCCGGCAACATCTTCTTCGATGAACCAGGTGCGATGAACGACATATTCGGTAACCAGATCGCCGCTGCTCCCGTTGCTGAGCACCTGATCGCTCACCCGGGCGCTGAATATATCCGAAGTGCCCGTATTGATAAGCGTAACAGGATTGTAGGCACTGTTGCCGATGGGAAACAGAACATCGCTGGCCGCAACAGTCCGGCGCAGGCTGCCATTGCCATTGGTCCGGACAAAAACAGATGGTCCGGAAGTAGCAATTGCGCCATTTACCTGTAAATCAAATGGCCCCAGACTGAAAAGACCTGAAGTCAGCGTCAGGTTTCCGGGAAGGGTCACATCTGAATCCAGTTCCGCGCCGGAAGCATTGTCTAAAGTAAAATGGATCGAATTGCTGATACCACCCGCGCTGAAAAAAGTTTGAAGCGCTGTGCCGGTCAGAAAAACAGCACCAGAAGCAGTACTCGTACTGGTTTCCGTCAGCATGCCGCCATCCTGGGTAAAATTACCGCCAATGTTGATCGTGCCTACGGCCGTATTTTTGCTGGCCATATCCAGCGTTCCGCCGCTAAGCGTAAAATCCCCGGCAATGTCAAGGGTTTGCTCAACGCCATTGGCGCCTCCCTGTTCTGTCAGCAAAAAACGCCCCCCGGTTTGGGTAAAATCACCGCCAACGGTCAGAAAGACATCATCCAGACGCAATTCGCCGCTTCCTGTACTCATAATGGTCAAATTGCCCGCAATGGACATGCTGCCGGAATTGGGAAGATCCTGATTGTTGGTCTGATTGACGCGATTCCAGGTTAAATTGCCAAACACCTGATTAAGCCCTGAGATGTTTCCGGCCTCTGTGCCTGCAACTTCGCAGGTAGATGCGGCATTCCAGTTTGCAGATGGTATGGCGCCGCCATTGCGCAGGTGGTGGTAGGTGCTGCCTGCATTAAAAAGGATCAGCCCGCTACCGCTGGTTGCAAAATTCGCTTCCCGGTTAAAGACTTCTCCGTAAACCGTAATGATGACATTCGAATTTGTGTGCACCGTGCCGGAATTATCTATGCTGCCGTGAACGGTCAGGTCAAACCCCGACCCATTGGCAATGGTGAGGGTTCTGCTGGCGTTGACAATAATTTGTCCGCCCGTTTCCACCGTTGCCTGGTCAATGGTGACGTTGGTGGCTACCGTCACCGTATCCGTGTTGCGCACGGTGATGAGGTTTTTGCCATTGCTGGGCGCGCCTTCCACCATCGTCGGCGTAAGCCAGGCACTTCCATCCCAACGCTCCCAGGTAGCGAGGTCGCTCCATAAACCATTGCCGACAGAGCGGTAATCGTTTACCGTTTGTCCGCTACTTTCCAGACTTATCAGCAGGAATGCCCCCAGAATCAGGGCGGCAGGCATGGCCTTCAACACCCCATAGACGGCGTGTTCCGCACGCCATGGCGAGGTTGGTTTGTGTAATTTTAAGCTCATAGTATGCAGGGTTAACTGTGTATCAATAAGGCATTTACAGGCCTTACCGAGAATAAAATTACCACCTTTTTTGATTTGCGGATACTTTGTTGCGGATTTTAACAACCCATCCTGAAATTACCGGATATGACCACTTCTGTAAACGACCATCGCCCTGACAGCCGGGGCCGCAGGGCGATGGTAAAGCTGCCTCAAAGGCAAACTTAAAACGGACAATTACGGGGTTAAACGTTACCCGGGCTACTGCTTCACAAAGGAAGCCTGTACTGTGCCAGTAGCCGTTTGCAGGCGGACAAAATAGGTACCTGCAGGCAATTCCAACACGTCCATTGGCGCACTAAAGGCGTCGAAAGCATTGAAGCTGCGTACTTTGCGGCCTGTTTGGTCAAATACTTCCAAAAGATCGCCAGGCGCTACCAGGCCATTCGTTTTCAGGTTCAGCTCGCCGGCAGCCGGGTTGGGATACAGCAGCAAACGCGTACCTTCACCGTCTTTGCCCATCAGCACCGCCTGAACTTCAGAATAGGAAAATTGTCCGTCGAAATCTTCCTGACGCAGGCGGTAGTAGTTCCAGCCGTTTTTCGGCAGGATATCGGTAAACACATAGTCAATCGGCGACAGACTTGTACCCGCTCCGGCTACTTTGCCGATGCGTTCAAAATCGCGGCCATTGGCGCTGCGCTCAATGTCGAAGAAAGCGTTGTTGAGTTCGCTGACCGTACGCCAGTCCAGTTGCACGGTTTGGCCTTTGGGTGTGGCTGTGAAAGCGGCCAATTCGATGGGCAGTGCATTTAACGCCACAGAAGATCCCAAAGTAAAGAAGCTGAAATTTGGCACCACAGCAGATGTGATCGTGCCACTGGTTGTTTCAGAACCCGAAGTTGCCGCATTGCCCTCAGAAACCCAGGCTGGGGTCATGAGGGTTTCATCAAAACGGGCAACCCGGAGGTTACTCAGATCCGGCATAGTTGCCATGCTGTTTCCAGTAAAGACCATGGTAACAGCAACAGAAGAAGTTCCTGCAACGCGGTCGAGGTCCCAGTATTCTTTGTTGCTGATTTCTAAAATACCCGTGCCTAAAGTCATATCAGCAGGAGAAGAATCAAAATATTCTGCCTGAAACGCATCTGTCATTACTGCCGGGGCAGAAATGGAAATGGGCGCAAAAGTCGTGCCCTTGCCTACCGGAAAAGAAAATGCGTCATCGCCAATTTTACGAATGGGGCCGCTTACGAAGGAAGCGGCAGAAGCGCCTGAAGTCGTTGCGCCGTCGCCAAGTGTAAGCAAAAAGCCAGTGGTTGTCGTGAGCTTGCCATCCGTCAAAACCAAAGCTCCTGGCGAATTTATCGTTTGCGCCGCACTAAGTGCAACACCAGCGGCATTGTCAATTTCCAGATTACCGGTCATCGTGGCAGGTAAGCCATCTCCAGTGTTTTGAGCGGCACTGCCGTTGTAGAGATAGTTGGCGGCACTACTAAAAGTACGAAGGAAAGTTTGAACATTGCCCGTAGCACCCGCGGAAGAAATGCCATCTGGCGAAGTGATGCCGAGAGTGGCGCCGCTGGATAAAGTAAATGTGATGCTTCCTCCGCCAGCTCCGGGAGAAACACTGGTATCGTCGGCCGCCATCTGGAGGGTGGCGCCGCTGTTAACCGTAAAGGTTGCTATTCCGGAAATATCCCCTCCGGAGGTGTAGGTTTGGACACCGGAACCATTGAAAACGACACTCAGTAAGGCCCCACCGTCTAGCGTTCCACCAGCAGTAAGAGAAAAGTCGCCGGCGACATTAAGCGCCCCTCCCGGGATTCCATCCCCCTGATCGTCAAAGGTGCCACCACTAAGAGAAAATCCTCCAGATATGGTTAATCCATGCGCATCAATACCTGTAATAATTACACTACCGCCACTTTGAATGTAATTGCCGCCAATCGTCCCTGTATTGTCATTCACAAGTTGAAGCGTATTGACCCCAGCACCGGTGCTAACGACTGTTAAATCCCCCTGAATATTCAAAGTATTTGCAATGACCACATTAGCCGTTTGCGAAGGACAATTCCAGGTAAAATGTCCAAAATTTTGGGCATTATTGCCTGGCATAGTCGTCGTCACTCCTGTTATCAAACAAGTTGAAGTTGCCCCCCAGGTCGCAAGAGGTATGTTATCCCCATTTCGTGCATGTTCATAGGTGCCGCCATTTTGAACCGTTAAGGTGCCATTTGCAAACGCACCTCCAATCCTAAGTGTGGCTCCATCCTGAACGACGCCTGTCCCTCCGGTTAAAGTCAGCGAAAAAGTACCGGCATCAAAAATGCCGGAAGTCAGGGTTAGGTCTGTCGTAATGGTTGTATTGATGCCTAAAGTCGTAGAAGCGGCGCTACTTATGGTCAGATTGGTAAAGGTCGTTGCTATGATTCCCCCAATTGTTTGGGCAGTTCCGTTAAAAATCACCGTGCTGCTGTTCCTGTTAAAGGTACCGTTGTTGGTCCAGTCTCCGCTAACGGTTAAAGTATTGGAACCTGTAATGGTAAGCGAAGCACCGGGGCTGATGAACAGGTCGCGGCAGGCGCCACCGGCTGCTCCTATGGAAGGTTGATTAAAGATTCCCGGCAAAATGATGACATCCGTTGCTGCTGTCGGAATCACTCCACTACACCAATTGGAAGCATCATTCCAATCTGAGCTGGAAACACCTATCCACAATCCGGAGGCGCAGGAAGACATGGCGACATCAACAACCCCGGTAGAAGAAAAATAAGTGCTGTTTTTATACGTAGCGGTCGAAATAAAGCTTCCATGAGTTCCACTCAGTTGCCCATTACCGTCAAGGGTAAGGGTGCCTGCCGTAGAAGTGCCTGTGAGACTGGCAATGGTACTGGTAATAGATAAATTGCCACTAATCATCCTTGCAGCCCCAAATGTTTTAATACCGGACCCCGAAAGCACGAGATTGCCATAGGATTGTGAGCTGTTGAGCGCTGCGACCGATTGATTAGAACCAGTATATGCAATGGTGCTGGTTGCGCCAATTGAATGGGTAGAGTAATTCGAGGGCAGTGTATTTGTCCCACCAATGAATAAACTTGATCCGTCAGCAACTGTTAATGTACCTCCGGCAGCAGAACGATTGGCAGAAAAAGTGGAAAGGTCTAATGTTCCACCAGAAATGGTAAGGTTACCGCTTATTGTAATATTACTTCCCAATGTTTTGATTCCAGCATTACTCAAAGTCAAATTATTGTAAGCATAGTTAGTTACTGTTTGGGCGCTGCCTCCGTTGTAATTTACAGTACCTGTACTTGCTACAATTGTTCCTCCACTAATCGCGCCACCAAGATTCAATGTACCTGCACCAGAAAACACAACTTGGTTTCTATCAGGATCCAAATCATTCATCGTAAAATTTCCTGAGACATTTACCGTACCAGTAGATATCGTTATTCGGATTATACGATTGTCATTGTTGGTAGTTGCCATTGACAAGGATGCACATGATAGTTCCCCTGTTCCGACTGAAATAATTTTATTAGCCCCATTATTACCTGGACTATTAATTATGACCGCTCCAGAAACAGTTAGAGAATTAGAGCCGCTAATTGTTACAGTATTCGCAGCGTTACCTTCCACTATTGTAAAACTGGCACATACAGCAGCCGTATTTACAGTCAGACTAAAACCATTTGGAATTGTCACTGCATCTCCAGCTCCCGGCACTCCATTCGGATTCCAATTGTCCCCGCTGTCCCAATTAACGCCATCTCCACCGCCATCCCAGGTTTTTTGTCCCATCACGCTCCCCACAACCACCAAATTCACCACCACCAAAGCCCCCACAAAAAACTTCCGCCGAAGTAAAGCAGGGCTTGTGTTTTTTCCAAAAAAAGTGAAAAAGAAGGAAAGGAAAGAACGCCATCCGGAAGCCGGCGCGGTAAGGCTGACAGAGGCCTTTTGAGCCTCGAAAATACGCGTCCTGTTGCGCTCCCGCGCAGTGAAATGTTGTAGATAAGTGCTCATAGGAATACAAATTATAGGGTGTGAAAAACGTTGTTTTTTTCAAAAGAATGGGTAAAAATATCGCAATTATCTGATTTTATGAAGTTTTAGGAGGATTTTGGGTAGAAAAACAATGGATTAAGTACTTGTTTAACAGGTAAATGGCTGGTTTGAAAGCCGCTTGACTTTGAAAGCGGAACTGCTGTTCCGGATGGTGCTAAACGCCAATCGCCCCGCAGTTGGAGCTGCGAGGCGATTGTGTAGCGGTGAATTTATTCGCCATTACAGGCCTGACGCCTATTGCTTCACAAAGGAAGCCTGCACCCTGCCCGTGGCCGATTGCAGCCGGATAAAGTAAACGCCGGCCGGCAGTTGTGAAACATCAAGTGGCGCATTCAGGGCCTCAGCGGCATTAAAACGGCGCATCTTGCGGCCCGTTTGGTCAAAAATCTCCAGCAAATCGCCCGGCGCAAGCAGTCCATCCGTTTTCAGGTTCAGGAAGCTGCTGGTCGGATTGGGAAATACTTCCAGACGGATGTCCGTGTTGCTGTTTTCCAGCCGGACAGCCTGAACGTCTGAATAAGAAAAAGTCCCGTCAAAATCCTCCTGGCGCAGGCGGTAGTAATTCCAGCCTTTCAAAGGAGTTTCATCAAGGAATGCGTAATCAATCGCAGCGAGACTGGTGCCTGCACCCGCTACTTTTCCGATGCGCTCAAAATCGCGGCCATTGGCACTGCGTTCGATGTCAAAAAAAGCGTTGTTGAGTTCGCTGACCGTGCGCCAGTCCAATTGCACCGTTTGGCCTTTGGCTGTGGCAGTAAATGCCGCCAGCTCTACGGGCAGGGCATTCATGGCCATGGTTGAACCCAGCGTAAAGAAGCTGAAACTGCTCACCAGTCCGGAGGTAACCTCCCCGCCCGTCATCGGGTCGCCCATTGGCGTGCCGCCTGCGGTGGTCCACATGCCTCCTTCGAAATGCGCGACAATCAGATTGGATACGTCGCCCATAGCGGCCACGCCATTACCGGCAAAGAACAGGGTGACATTGATGGCTGATGTTACCGGGCCGGATATTTTAGCCAGGTCCCAGTAGCCATTGTTGAGAATTTCTTCTACCATACCGGGTTCCAGGTCAGCGCCGACATCCGCAATCGGGTTGCCGTTGAAATATTCTGCCAGGAACGTATTGCTCATCATGTCACTGGAAGCCGAAACCTGAATGGGCGCAAAAATGCCGCCTTTGCCAACCGGAAAAACGAATGCCGTAGCGCCGGTTTTTTCCACGGGGCCACTGACAAAAGACATTCCGGAAGCGCCGGAAACAGTGCCGCCGTCAGAGATCAGCAGCAATTCGGTGGTGGTGCTGGTCAGTATGCCGTTGCTGAAAGTAAGGACGCCATTGATCTGTAGGGATTGGGTTAACGTGACTCCGCTGGCGTTGTCAAGCAGGAGGTTGCTAATGCTGGTTGGAAGGCCGTCGCCGGTTTGTTGTGCCACGCTGCCATTGTAGCGGTAGGAAGCGTCGTTGGCAAAAATCCGGCTGGCGGTTTGAATATTCCCCATCGGATCGGAAGCGTCGATGCCATCCGGCGAAGTAATGCCCAGGGTCGCTCCGGAAGACAGGGTAAAGGTACCTGAACCCGAAACCACGGTGTCGTCGGCGCCCATTTGCAGGATGGAGCCTGAGTTAACGGTAAAGTTAACCGGCCCGATGACCGTTCCGCCTGAAGTATACTTCTGATCGGCGGCGCCGTTAAAAATGACGCCGCCCGTTCCGGCAGCATTGACATTGGACTCCGTTAAAATACCGGTTCCGGTCAGGGAAAAATCGCCCTGCACTTCAATGAGTCCGTTGCTGACATTATTCCCCTGATTGATCAGCAGGGTGCCACCGCTCAGGGAAAAATCGCCCGCGATGGACAGGGTCCGGCTGTTGCCGCCGTTGGAAACCCGGAAATCGCCGCCCGACTGCAAAAAGTTGCCGCCAACACTCAGCGTTGCCTGGTTCATACGCAATTCCTCCGTGCCGGCATCCGGATCGTTACCGGTGCTGATGATTTCAAAATTTCCGGCAATGGTAGTCGCAGGAAATGCCTGGTTGCCGGTTTGGGCGGGACAATTCCAGACAAAGTTGCCAAAAGTCTGGTTCAGCCCTGAAACGGAACTGGCTGTAAAGCCCGAAATGAGGCAGGTAGAAGCAACATCCCAGGTCGCCGTGGGTACGGTGCCGCCGTTTCGCGCATGTTCGTAAGTGCTGCCTGCTGCAAAAACCAGCTTGGCAGCCGTGGCGCCGGTAACGCTTCCATTATTAGATAGAACAAGCCTACCCCCTGCATGTACTGTTGCTACTACATTCGCCAATGCCAGTCGAAAAATAGAATGATTTTCAAACGTTCCGCTAATGTCTGCGGTAGAATTGGCAATCATGGTTATCCTTTCCAGCGAAGGATCGGTGGACAGTGTAGAGCCATTTTCGAGGACGAGGTCATCGCCTGAGCCATTCCCTATTGACAAAGTCTGGGTGCCGCCCGATGCTGATAAGGTTACGTCAGTATTGTTCTGAATCAACAGGCGACCGATAGTCTGTCCAGGCACGTCGGTGATGGTAAACGTATTGCCATTGTTGATGACCATGATATCAGAATTAGCCGCAGTGGTTCGGGTTGGGGTCCAGTTGGTGGCTACTGTCCAGCTTCCGTCTCCGGCCTGATTCCAGGTATAGGTGGTTTGAGCGGAAACGTTGCCAATTGCGGGAAGGAGTGCCAGCAAGGACACCAGGGAAAGAAAAAATTGAAAAGACCGGCGGGGCGAGCTGCCCATATGGAGCGTCCCGGCGCTCTGCACGGCAGAAGCGTTTCGTAAACAAATGTTCATAGGAATTCTCGGTTTTGAGTGTTTAACAAGAAGGTATTATCAGGAAATATTCGGGGGATAAAAATACGCTTATTTTTGAAGCAAACAAGGCGGGGCATTGTTAATTACTCAAAGGCTCTGTTTTCATGAATAAAATGGAAGGAATGGTACCGCTCAGTCTTGTATATGATTGAATTACAGGAAGCAAGGCAAGCCTTGAGAATTAGCCATCGTCGCTAAAATATCCATTAATTCCAGATCAATTGCTCCGGAATGCCGGCAATAATGGCAAAAGTATCCCCTTTGTGGGTCATAGCCTGTCGCCAGAGGTGGTCGGGGCGGGTTTTAAACAGGTAATTGGCATCCATATCGGCAAGGAGCCAGGAGCCATAGGTCATTTCGTCGGTAAGTTGTCCTTCCGTCCAGCCGGAATAGCCGACAAAAAAGCGAATGTTATCCGGTTGGATGAGCTGTGTCTGGATGAGAAATTTAAGTTTTTCGAAATCGCCGCCCCAATAAACGCCATCCACAATGCGGCGGCTGCCTTCGAGCAAATTGCCGGCATTGTGGATGTAGTGAATGGTATCCGTTTGTACGGGTCCGCCAAACAGCACGGTTGATTCAAATTCCGGGAATCCCTCAATAATTTCATCGATGCGCACGTCGAGGGGCTTGTTCATGATGAATCCGATGCTGCTTTCATTGTTGTGTTCGCACAACAGAATTGCTGAGCGCCGAAAGTTCGGATCCATCATGAATGGCTCTGCGAGCAGTACTTTTCCACTTTTAACTTCTGATCTGACCATTTTTCTTCTCCACGTTGCTGTAAAAGGTGCGCTTCGGGTCGCGAATTAAAGGACTCGAAGAGCGTAAATATCCGTTCAAAAAATCAGAAAGTCAACTTTTACAAACAGTTTCAGCAAGAGAGGTCTTTCAAAGTACGGATGTAGGGAATTTGCGGTCGATTTTTTTCACCAGCCCCTGCAGCACTTTCCCGTTTCCGCCAACTTCGATAAATTCCGTCACGCCGTCGCGAATCATATTTTGCATGGTTTGCGTCCAGCGCACCGGCGCGGTGAGTTGCGCAACCAGGTTTTGGCTGATCTTTTCCGGCGCTGTTTCCGCCTGAGCATGTACGTTTTGGTAGACCGGACAAACCGGCGTGGCAAATGTGGTGCGTTCAATGGCAGCACGCAGTTCGTCCTGCGCAGGCTGCATCAGCGGAGAGTGGAAAGCGCCTCCAACGGCGAGTTTCATCGCGCGCAGGGCGCCTGCCGCTGTCAGTTTTTCAATGGCCAGATCGATGCCGGGCACACTGCCTGAAATCACAAGTTGTCCGGGGCAGTTGTAGTTTGCAGGAACCACCACTTCACCGGTGATGCCCATACATACCTGTTCCACCACCTCGTCTTCAAGGCCCAGAATGGCAGCCATCGTGCCTTCTACGGCTTCACAGGCTTTTTGCATGGCCAGAGCCCGTTGTTGTACGAGGCGGAGGCCGTCCTCAAAAGACAATGCACCTGCAGCTACCAGCGCTGAAAACTCACCCAGCGAATGGCCTGCGACCATATCCGGTTGAAAGGCGTCACCGGCAAGCTGGGCTACGATGCTGGAATGGATAAAAATAGCCGGCTGCGTAATTTTAGTCTGACGCAGGTCTTCTTCCGTACCTTCGAACATCACATCTGTGATGCGGAAACCCAGAATTTCGTTTGCCCTTTCAAAAAGGATACGCGCCTGCTCTGAACTTTCGTAAAGATCTATGCCCATACCGGGAAACTGGGCGCCCTGGCCCGGGAAAATATAAGCTTTCATATTGTTGTTCGTTGTTCGTTGTTCGTTGTTTTTTTCGTCAATGGAGTTTGGAGCCGATCAGCGCCAGAAATTCACTGCGGGTTTCAACCCTTTGAAATTCTCCGGTAAATGCCGAGGTGGTGGTGAGTGAGTTCTGCTTCTGCACGCCCCGCATCATCATACACATGTGGCTCGCTTCGATGACGACAGCCACGCCAAGCGGGTTGAGGGTATTTTGAATGCAGTGCAAAATCTGATCGGTCAGGCGCTCCTGAACCTGTAAACGCCGGGCAAAAACGTCGATGACCCGCGGAATTTTGCTGAGTCCTACGATATACCCGTTCGGAATATAAGCAACATGAGCCTGGCCAAAAAACGGCAGCAGGTGGTGTTCGCAAAGAGAATACAACTCAATGTTTTTCACCACAACCATTTCGCTGTAATCTTCCTTAAACATCGCCGATTTCAGAATGGCTTCTGCATCTTCCCCGTATCCTTTGGTCAGATAGCGCATTGCTTTACCGGCACGTTCCGGGGTTTTTACCAATCCTTCCCGCTCAACGTCCTCTCCAATACCTTCGAGGATGTTGTGATAGCTCTGAATCATCGACCGGAGGACCGACTCATCGCCCATGTTTTTTTTATCCTCAGACATAAACATATTTTTCATGCAGGTTATGCTGCCCTGATTGCCGTAAGACACCCCAGGCAGGCTTCCCGGTTATTCGCCGAAATATTCGGCATAAATATTTTCCGTTTCATACAAACGGATGCAATGGAGCTGGCAGTTTTTAAGATGGGGCGCTAACTGCTGCCAAAAAAGGATAACCAGGTTTTCTGTCGTTGGTTGCATACCTTCCGGAATAAAATCAACATCCAGGTTCAGATTGGAGTGATCTACCTTGTCAATAATGGTGGATTTGATGAGTTTGCTCAATTCCTTTACATCGACGATGAAGCCGGTAACCGGATCGGGCGTGCCTTTCACCGTTACGAAAAGATCATAATTATGCCCGTGCCAGTTGTGGTTGGCGCACTTCCCGAACACTTGTCTGTTCGTTTCTTCATCCCAGGCATAAACCCAAAGTTTATGGGCGGCATTGAATCGTTCCCGCCTCGTCAGATAAACCATTTTTATCGTTCGTTTGAATGTTGTTTGTCAATTGAAATCCCGGCGCCGGCAAATCCGTAGCAAGGCTTAACAGTCCTGAGCCCTTTTCTACTGACAGGCCTGAAAAAATTGGCCGCAAAGTTACAAAGATTCGTCAATATGGATACCGATCTCCCCTCATACATTTGTCAATTGTACCCCCGAAAAAGGGCGCCGTCAGAAAATTGAGAACGTTTATCCGATTATTATCTGATTTACTTTGCGCAATTACTATTTTGGGGGCTTGTTGCAGCAATTGATTAGGTGTACCGGGATTCATTGGCGTTAGATAAATGGACATTCGCAAAGATATAGGGGCCAGGTTGTACAACTTCATCACGCAGCGGGTGGTGTACCACTCGCTCTTTTGGTTGTTTTGCCTGATTGCACTTCTCCTCATCGAAGGCATCGAACAAGGCTTTTGGTTCACCCTGAGCAACGAAATCATCCGTGTTTTTTTCTATTGCCTGATTGTCTATTTCAACCTGTATTACCTGATCCCCAATTACCTGACCAAAAACAAGTTCCTGACTTATTGCGGATTGCTGATACTCACAACCATCATCATTACCCCGCTGAATGTCATTGTTTTCTACCTGAAATTTACCTGGCATCCGGCGGCGCAGCAAATTCTGGTTGAAAGCCGGAATTTCTATTTTCTGATTTCTTTTCTGGTAGCCGGCACTTCCACCATTGTCAAAATAGTTTCCGATTGGTCTAAACAACTGAAAGAAAAACAGGAACTGGAAACGCAAACCATGCAATCGGAACTTCGGTTCCTCAAATCCCAGATTAATCCTCATTTTCTATTCAATACCCTCAACAACCTCTACGCGCTGACCTTAAAAAAATCCGATCAGGCGCCTGAAATTGTTTTGAAGTTATCGGAAATGATGCGTTACATGCTTTATGAATGCAATGAAAAAAGGGTGCCGCTGCGCAAAGAAGTCAACTACATCCAAAATTACCTGGACCTGGAACGCCTCCGCCACGGCAAAAAAGTGGACATCCGCTTTGAAGTGGAAGGGCTGATCGGCGAGCAGAAAATTGCCCCCCTTATGTTCATCCCTTTTCTGGAAAACAGTTTTAAACACGGCCTTAACAACCACATTACCAAGGGTTTTGTGATGATCCAGATGGTAGTGGAAAGCGATACGGTTTATTTTTTTATTGAAAACAGCAAGCCGGATGTTCTGCCGCCCCAGGACTTGCGAAGAAGCGGCGGCATTGGATTGGTTAATGTCCACAGGCGGTTGAATCTGCTCTATCCTGAAAATTATACTCTGGACATTGATGATAATCCTAATACTTATGTTGTAAATTTGAAGATTAACTTGAATTGACACCAATCAAAATCAGTTATCATGATTAATGTAATCATTGTGGACGATGAACCTTTGGCACAGGATGTGTTGGAAACGTACATCGAAAAAATGCCGGAGCTTAATTTAGTTCAGAAGTGTAACAATGCTTTTGAAGCCAATGAAGCGCTGAAAAACGGCGATATAGACCTCATGTTTCTGGACATTCAGATGCCTCAGGTTACGGGAGTTGATTTCCTCAAGGCATTAAAAAATCCGCCCCTGGTCATTTTTACCACAGCCTACTCCAACTACGCCATTGAAGGCTTTGAATTGAACGCACTGGACTACATGCTGAAGCCCATTTCCATGGAACGCTTCATGAAAGCTGTTAATAAAGCGATGGATCAGCTGGAGTTGCAGCACCGGGAAAAATCACCGGCAGCGGCTGCTCACCATGAGGCTGACGGCAAAACCGATTTCATTTTTGTGAAAGCGGATAAAAAATTGGTGAAAGTCAATTTTGAAGAAATTCTGTATATCGAGGGCCTGAAAGACTACGTCATCATCCGCACCGACAAAGGCCGCATCATTACCTTGCAGACCATGAAAAGTCTGGAAGACAAATTGCCGCTCTCACAGTTCAAGCGGATACACCGGTCTTATATTGTCAACATCAGTAAAATCAACGCCATTGTTGGCAACATGGTAGAAGTCATCGAAAAAAATGTCGCCAAACACCTGCCTGTCGGCAAAAACTACCGCGACGAACTGCTTGAAATCATCAATAAAAACAGGCTGTAGAAGGCTGTTTTAAAAGGCAAGGTGCAAATGGGCCACCCCTGGTATGACTTATACGCTGTTGAATATCGAATACTGAATATCGAACAAGGAACCGCAGAAGGGCGCAATGCGGTTTTTGCCTCTTGCCAATTTTCCCCTTTAAACCACCACCACCACCTTTCCGATCGTTTTTCCGCTTTGAAACAGGCGGAGCGCTTCCGGCAATTGATCAAAGGCAAACGAATGCCCGACATGGGGTTTTTCCAGCTGCAGGGCTTCAATTTCTGTCAGAAGCTGGTGCATTAAGTCGACATTTTCGTACAGCCAGATCAGGTTAAAACCCAGCACGCCGACATTCCGGTTGGTCATGGTTTGCGGATCAATTTTGGGGCGGCCGAGGTATTGCCAGATGATTTTCAAAAAATTAGGGCGGTTGCCAACGTGGGCATAACGGGCTGATCCATAAATAATGGCGCGTCCCATTGGCGCAAGCAAGTCGTATCCGGTTTTAAATATCCGACCTCCGATGCATTCCATCAATACATGAAGCGGCCTGCCACTCAGCGCTTCCAGGGCATCTTTTTTGAAAGTTGCGGGATTCCGGACAAAGGCGGCGTCAAAACCCTCAGATTTTAAAAATTCCAGTTTGGAGGCATGGCCGACCGTACCAATTGTGTATGCATCAAACTTTTTTGCGATGCGGCCGGCCCACAACCCCACCCCACCTGCAGCACTGTGAATGAGCACCGTCTGGCCTTTTTGAAGGTCTCCGAGTTTCACCAGACCGTAGTAAGCCGTCAGGGCATGTACCAGATAAGCAGCGCCTTCTTCAAAAGTCCAGGAATCCGGTAGTGGTACGATGTAGCGCTGGTCAATGTTCAAATGGCTGGCATACGCGCCAAAACGGATGATGCCGGCAATCCGGTCGCCTTCTTTAAAATGGGTCACGCCCGAACCGGTTTTGATGACAACCCCGGCATATTCCAACCCTGGCGTAAAAACGCCTTTTGGGGTAGCGCTGTACAAACCCCAGATGGCAAAAACGTCGGCGAAGTTTAGGCCGATTGCCTTTACCGCGATGCTGACTTCATGTTCGGCAGGGGCAGGCAGGGTATCCGTTTCTATTTTCATGTTGGCAATGTTGCCTGCGGAAAGGCGGTAAGATTGGCGTTCCATGGATTTGTTTATTTGTGGATTTGTTTATTTGTGGATTTGTTTATTTGGGGATTTGTTTATTTGGGGATTTTGGGGGGAAAATGACAAATAAACGAATAATGCAACAAACAGTTAAACATAAATCCCGCCTGAATGCTCAAAAAACTATCTTTGCGGCGTTTTTCGAAATTCCGGTTTGTGCCCGGCAACAAAACTATTGAATATGGGATTGAAGTGTGGTATTGTCGGCCTGCCCAACGTAGGCAAATCTACCTTATTTAATGCATTGACTTCGGCAAAAGCGCTGGCAGCAAATTATCCTTTTGCGACCAAAGACCCCAACCTGGGCGTCATTACGGTACCAGACCCCCGCCTTGAAAAACTGGCAGAATTGGTCAATCCTCAGCGGGTTGTCCCCACCACCATTGATATTTTAGACATTGCAGGCCTGATTAAAGGCGCCAGCAAAGGCGAAGGACTGGGCAACCAGTTTCTGGCCAATATCCGCGAGGTAGACGCCATCATTCACGTAGTTCGTTGTTTTGAAGACGACAACGTAGTGCATGTTGACGGCAATGTGAACCCCGTTCGCGACAAAGAAATCATTGATATGGAGTTGCTTTTCAAGGATATGGAAACCGTTGAAAAGCGTCTTGATCGCCTTCGCCGGGCGGCGAAAAGCGGCGAAAAAGAGGCTTTGCGTGCCGTTGAAACCTCTGAGCGCCTGATCAAACACTTCGAAGCCGGGCTGCCTGCGCGCACCTTTTCTTTCGAACACGACGAAAAAGAATTGTTCGAAGATCTTTTCCTGCTCACGGCAAAACCGATCCTGTACGTTTGTAATGTAGACGAAGGCTCTGTCAACACAGGCAATGCACTTACGGAAACTTTTCGCCAGTCTGTAGCGGCTGAAAATGCCGAAATCATTCTCATCAGCGCCGGCATCGAAGCCGATATTGCTGAATTGGAAACGGTAGAAGAACGCATGGAGTTTCTGCAGGCGATGGATCTCAGTGAGCCGGGCGTCAACCGGGTCATCCAGGCTGCTTATAAATTGCTCGACCTGATCACGTATTTTACGGCTGGCGAAAAAGAGGTTCGAGCCTGGACAATCCGCACCGGCACCAAAGCCCCTCAGGCTGCGGGAGTTATCCATACCGACTTCGAGCGGGGCTTTATCCGCGCAGAAGTCATCAAATACAAGGATTTCATCGCTTACGGATCAGAACACGCCATCAAAGAAGCTGGAAAAATGAGTGTGGAAGGCAAAGAATACGTCGTCGGCGATGGCGATGTCATGCATTTCCGGTTTAACGTATAGCGGAAAGACGCCGCCAACTATTGAGCTTTCCTGAAAAAGGCACAAAGGATACCTGTAGCAATGGCAGCATTGAGGGATTCTGCGCCCCCATCGGGCCCTGCAGGGATCGAGATGCGGCGGGTAAGCAGCTTTTCAACTTCCGCGGAGATGCCGTTGCCTTCATTTCCGATAACGAGGATGCCCCTGGGTGTTAGTTCGGCATGGTAGACGCTTTCTCCATCCAAAACCGCGCCGTAAACCGGAAACCCATCCGGCAAACTGGCCAGCAGGGAATGAAGGGAAATTTCAGTGCAGGTAACCCGCAGAATAGCGCCCATAGAGGCCTGTACCAGCTTGGGGTGGTAAATTTCAATGCTACCGGGAGCAAAAAAAACCTGGCGCACACCAAACCAGTCGGCAATTCGGAGAATAGAACCAGCATTGCCCGGGTCCTGAATCCCGTCGAGAAAAAAATTGAGGCCCGTTTCAGTTTGAGAAACATTAGGCTCAAAATTTGGGTGGCGGGCCACGATCAGCACCTGATTTGGGGTGGTCAGCAAAGAAATCTGTTCCAGTTCCGTTAAAGAAACTTTAAAGATGCGGTCATGATAACGGGCAAGCGCAGGGCGGTTCGTTTCAATCCAGGATTCCAGTGCATAAATACCTTCCGGTTCAATGCTTCCGGTCGTCAGGATTTCCCGGGCCATTTTATCTCCTTCGACGATGAAATTGCCATAATTTTGGCGAAACTTCTTCAAGTGAAGCGAGCGAAGGTATTTTATCGTATTTTTGGACAGTGCCATTTTGCGATTACTGGTTTATTCGTTACTGGCGGCAGGAGCAGAATTACTTTATTTTAACAACATGTATCCACAAAGAGCTTTACTTTATCCGGTCGTTTTTGCAACTTTGACCTTGTTCCTAAGCTCTTGCGGTGTATCTAAATACCTGGGCCCCAATGAATTGTTGCTAAAAAGCAATGAAGTCGTTTTTGAAAGCGACTCGCCGATAGAAAACAAATCGCTGCTAAAGTACGAGTTATCCACCTTTTACAAACAAAAGCCCAACCGAAGCTTCTTTTTTATTCCGAGAGAATGGTTTTACTACACGACCCGCGACACGACCAAAAATGGCAGCTTTAAGCGCCTGCAACGCAGAAGGATCGCAGAAAGGCCTGCCATTTACAACCCCTCGCTTACGGACGCAACATTGGAAGGCATGTTGTATTACCTGCACTATTCCGGGTATTTCCATGCAACTGCCTATCAAACGTTTGAGGTCAAAAAAAAGAAAAAAG
The DNA here is from genome assembly GCA_937926205.1 of uncultured Saprospiraceae bacterium. GTDB lineage: Bacteria > Bacteroidota > Bacteroidia > Chitinophagales > Saprospiraceae > JABWAJ01. The sequence goes on along the minus strand of CALEYL010000018.1, from coordinate 75,197 downwards.
TCGTCAGTACTTATCATGTAAACCCCGGAGTCCGTTTTATCATCGACAGCGTTTTTTATTCCAGTCCGGATTCTGTCATCGATCAGGCGATCCAGCCTTTGCAAAGAAGTTCGCAACTTCGAACGGGACGACCTTTAGACCTGAGTCTGTACGAACAGGAGAAGGAAAGGATTACCCGCCATTTACGAAACCGGGGGTATGCCTCTTTTTATTCCAATTATATAGCGCCATTGGTCGTTGATACGGCGCGCCGCTCTCCTAAAGCCAATTTATACCTCGAAATCAACCCGCCGTTTACAGACAGTCTTCACCAGCAATTTTCTATCGGCGAGGTGGTCATTTATATGGATCACAATCCGGCTGAAGACGGGAAGTTTCAGCTTGATACGCTGATTAGAGGCTATCATTTTCGTTACAACAAGCGTTTGAACTGGCTGAACGAAGACGTCGTGGTTCGTAACACCTTTTTAAAACCCGGCGCCATCTTTCAGCAGGACTTACTGGATAAAACCTATCGGCAACTATCCGGCCTTGGCGTCTTTAGCTTTGTGCGTATCCGACAGGATGTTGACTCTCTGAATACCGGCATCCTCAATTTCAGAATACAACTCACCCCCAATCAGAAAATGGAAATGGGCGTGAGTTTCGACCTGAACTACACCAACCGAAGCAGTGCTTCCGGTTCAGGGGAACTGCTGGGGATTTCCTTCAACCCGAGTCTGCGCAACCGCAACCTGCTGAAAGGCGCTGAACTCCTCGTTACCAACCTCAGTGCCGGGGTGGAAATGAACATCCTGAAGAGACAGAACAAAGACATTCCATTCTGGAATACGCTGGATTTCAGGCTGCAGTCCGATTTGTATTTGCCAAAATTTGTAGATTATATAGGCTTGTGGAAAGGGCTGAATGGCATTCCCTGGGGAAAAAAGAAAAAAGTGCTGGGCGATACCTTTTATCAATCGCTCCAGGAAACGGCTCCAACCCGCATATCTGTAAGCTATAACTTTTTGCGCATTCCGAACTGGTATGAATACAGCCTGCTCAATGCTTCCTATGGCTATGATTATCAGCGTGACGCCCAACGCCGTTATGTCATCAACCACATTGGTATCGACTATCTGAGACCAAGCATTTATCCGGAATTCCAGCGCCTGGTAGACATCAACCCTTTTCTGGGCCGCAGTTTCGGAAAGCAGTTGTTTGTGAGCCTGTTGTTCCGCGACTTTACTTATGTTCACACAACGAGGCCAAGCAGGGTTCGCGGAGAATCCAGTTATTTGGGATTTCAGTTTGAAATGGCCGGGGCAGAATTATGGGGCATCAATGCATTGTACAATGAATTTGCCCTTGAGCCCAAAACGCTAACCCTTGGAGATACCGATTTTTCACAATACGTTCGAACAGAATTCGATATCCGTTATTACCGGAATTTTAATCCCCGCCGAACCGTTGCCCTACGCTTTGTAGCCGGTATTGCGCGGCCATTCGGATTTACTACCGACGTGCCTTATGTCAAACAATTTTATGTTGGCGGGGGGAACAGCATCCGCGGCTGGCCCCAAAGAGGACTGGGACCTGGCGGTTATCTAGATCCCCTGACGCTGGATCGTCGCAACAATACCCGCTTGTATCAGTCTGGCGACATGAAATTCGAATTCAATGCGGAATACCGTTTTGATCTGTTCTGGAAAATGAAAGGCGCTTTATTTCTGGATGGCGGTAATGTGTGGACCCTACGTCGGGATACTTCCCGCATCGGTTCGCAATTTGTATTCCGGGAAAGAGCATATACCAACAGCGACGGAGAAACTAGCATCAATGACCCATTCTACAAGCAAATTGCACTCAGCACCGGCCTGGGTGCGCGCATTGACCTGGCCTACTTTATTTTCAGGCTGGATGTCGGCGTAAAACTGCGCTATCCTTACACTGAAAATCCGGGAAGCGATCCGGAGTCTGCTTACTGGGAAAAATTCCGCACCGGATGGAGTGTGCGGGATTTGAATTTTAACCTGGCTTTGGGGTATCCGTTTTAGGAGCTGGTTGCTGGCTGCGCGAACGCTTTTCGATATTCAGTTGTTCTGCGGCTCTTTACCTCTTTTGAATGTCGAACCGCAGAATATCGAACAAGGAACCGCAGAAGGGAAGCAGCACTGCTACCCTTCAACATTGGAAATTCGATATTCTGCGGTTCTAACCCATTGAATTTTTCCCTGGGCGTTCCCTTACAATAACTGCTTCAGCGCATTTTCTATCTGATCAGCACCCCGAAGTCCGATTGCAGCAATTTTGCCTTCCCGGTCAATCAGGAATGTGCGAGGAATACCTGTTACGCCATACAATCCGGCAGGTGCAGATTCCCATTTTTTCAGATCGCTGACGTGGTAAATCCATTTCAGGTTATCCTGCTTGATGGCTTCAATCCAGCGTTGCTTGGAGCTTTGCAGTAGGGCGCTTGCCTGATCCTGTGAAGGAAGACGGGCCATAGAGCGCGAATCAATGCCGTCAAGCGATACGCTGAAAATCGTAAAACCCTGCGACTGGTATTTGTCGTATACTTTCACAACATTTGGGTTTTCCGCCCTGCAGGGTCCGCACCAGCTTGCCCAAAAATCGAGCAAAACGACTTTGCCTTTCAAGGAAGAAAGGGAGTATTCTTTGCCATCCGGACTTGGAAGCTTAATTTCAGGGGCTGGTTGACCAACCTGAATCAACTCGCTTGCACGCTGTTGGTTGTACTGCGCTTCTACGAGGTTGATGAAGTTTCCGTATTCCGTGACATGGTCGGTTCCGGGAAGCGCTTGTGTGAGCTTAGCCAGCGCCGTTTTCTGAATGGACAAAAACTGGCCGCTGTTACCCAGCGTTTTGTATGCTGCGAAAGCGCCCATCAGTGGATTTTTTGTTGTATCCACAAAAGTGGCCACATCTTCCGGGCGAAGTTTGCGGGCAAATCCGATCTGCATCAGGTTGGCAAAAGACTGGGTATACGGTGAACCGCTTATTTGAAAATTATACGATTCCAACGTATTCAGATCTCCTTTCAGTTCAATGTTCTTTTCCGTTCCGTCCAACACCAGGTTGACGCGTCGCGCGCCCAGGCGAAGGTTGTAAATGCCTGGCTCCAGGCCTTCAGGAAATTCAAATTTAAATTTTCCGGAACTACTGACATCCACTTTTGACACCACGCTGCTGGCTCTGCCAATGACGACATAGTCAAGGAATGCCTGCATATTTTGAGCGTTTGTCAATTCGCCGGAAATGACCGTGCCTTTTTGCAGGCTATTGCATTGCCAGCTTGCCAAAACCAGTAGGAAAGCAGCTAAAATGGTAGCAATTTTTCTCATGTTCATGATATGTAAGATGAAAGTTTTGAGATTTAAGCCATCAAATGTTAACTAAGAGCTTGTTCGGGAATTCCTCAATTGGCTGTGAGTGGCAAATTTTATTTGATACCGCGTTGAATTTTTTCACCATAGCTGCCGACTATGTCTGCAAAATCCGCCTCGTCTAAAATAAAATCTCCCCACCCTCGCTCAATCAGAAAATCCCGAACAAGCTCTAAAAACCGAATTATTCCTGGTCTTTTTCAAGCAACTCCGTAAGGGTATCGTCGTATACCTGTTTCCAGGATGTCACTTCTCCGTAATCTTCGCCGTCGATAATGATTTGAGTGCCTTTGACTTCACCCAGTTTTGAAAAGGAAACGTTATTTGCATTCAGATGGTTGACAAAATCATCTTCCTTCTCCCGCTTTACGCTGATGATGACCCGACTTTGGCTTTCGCCGAAAAGATAAGCATCCTTACGGAAATTGCTGTCTGTTTCTACTTCGAAGCCCAATCCCTCAACCATAGCACTTTCCAGCAGGGCGCCAAATAACCCGCCTTCCGATACATCGTGGGCTGAGCAGACCATCTGCTTGCGAATCAATGCCTTTATCTGTTGTTGCAAATGATATTCTTCATCCAGATCAAAATACGGCGGCGGCGAATGATGGACATCGTGGATCACGCGAAGGTATTCCGAACTTCCGAGGTCATTGTGTGGTGTCCCCAACATGTATATCTGGTCGCCGGCTGCCTGAAAGTACATGCCGGTTTGGAGCGTTGCATCATCCAGAATGCCGAGCATGCCAATGGTAGGAGTCGGATACACAGGCTCTGTGCGGTCTTTAAAAACCGATTGGTTGTAAAAACTCACATTGCCGCCTGTGACGGGCGTGTCAAATTTGCGGCAGGCATCGCCCATTCCCTTAATCGCATGGACAAATTGCCAGTATACTTCCGGGTTGTACGGGTTGCCAAAATTAAGACAATTGGTGATGGCTACCGGCTCGCCTCCGGAACAAACAATGTTACGGGCGGCTTCCGCAACAGCGATCATGGCGCCAACATAAGGATCCGCGTAGACATAAGCCGAATTGCAGTCTGTCGTCAGCGCCAGTGCTTTTTTCGTTCCTTTTACCCAAACCAGCGCCGCATCGGAAGGTTTGTTGGTCCCCATGCTGCCGGTGCGCACCATAGAGTCGTATTGTTCGTAAATCCAGCGCCTGGAAACCAGGTTGGGAGATGCGAAAAGGCGCCTCGCTGTTTCAACATAATTTTCCGGACGCGGGACTGCAGAGCTTCTGAACTGTGCATTTTTTTTGAGGTATTCCGGTTTTGAATACGCTCTGGTATAAACCGGAGCGCCTCCTCCCAAGACCAATTCCTGAGTAGGTACGTCCGCAACTTTTTCTCCGTGATAATAAAATTCCAGGCGTTCATTGGCGGTTACTTCTCCAATTTCCTCACATACGAGGTCCCATTTGTCGAATACAGCTTTTAGCTCAGCTTCCCGGCCTTTTTCACCTACAATCAACATGCGTTCCTGGCTTTCAGAAAGCAGTATTTCAAAAGGTTTCATACCTGCCTGCCGGGTTGGCGCCTTGTCCAGATTGATGCGCATGCCCACATTACCACGGGCACTCATTTCAGAAGTGGAACAGGTAATTCCGGCAGCCCCCATGTCCTGCATGCCCACGATGGCGCCGGTTTTAATGGCTTCCAGGGAGGCTTCCAGCAATAATTTTTCCTGAAAAGGGTCGCCCACCTGTACTGCGGGGAGGTCTTCTGCAGAATCTTCCGTCAAATCAGCCGAAGCGAACGTTGCCCCGTGAATCCCGTCTTTTCCGGTAGCAGAACCGACGATAAATACCGGATTGCCGGGGCCGCTGGCAGTAGCCGAAACAGTCTCCCCTACCCTTACGATGCCCGCCGACATGGCGTTCACCAGAATGTTCTGATTGTAACAGTCGTTGAAATATACTTCGCCACCGACAGTAGGGACGCCAAAACAATTGCCATAATGGCCAATGCCACTAACCACGCCCTTAACCAGGCGCCTGGTGTGTGCCAGATCCGGATTGCCAAAGCGCAGGGAGTTCAGCGCGGCAATCGGGCGTGCGCCCATGGTAAAAATATCGCGGTGAATGCCCCCAACGCCGGTAGCAGCGCCCTGATAGGGCTCAATGGCAGAGGGGTGGTTGTGGGATTCTATTTTAAAAGCGCAGGCTAGTCCGTCCCCAATGTCTACGAGTCCGGCATTTTCTTCGCCGGCCTCGACCAATAAGCGTTTTCCCTCACGAGGCAGGGTTTTCAGCCAGGTAATGGAATTCTTATACGAGCAGTGTTCCGACCACATGACGGAAAAAATGCTCAGTTCGGTAAAATTGGGCATCCTGCCCAAAATGGATTGAATGCGCTCGAATTCTTCTTCGGTCAGTCCGAGATTTTTGGCGATATCAAAGGTGATTGCAGGTTCTGCTGATGCGTGCATGCGGCTATTTTCTGATTTGAAGGCGCAAAGATAAGGATAGAAAAAGAATTTATAAGCTTCAATTCAACCCATTCACAACGACATTCACTTTCCCCTGCAAACCCAGGTCCACTTTAATGGCATCCGGAGTCAGGTATACGTTTTCAATATTGAGCTGCTGCAACTGCCCGCTCAGATAAGCGCCCGAAGTCAGGGCAAAATGTGTAAGTTGTTGCTGGAGTTGGTCCTGTATGCCTTTCAGGTTGTAATCGAGCAGGAAATCCATATTCTCCTGGATTTTTTTGCGCATGGTGCTTTTCAGGATCCAGGCGCCCGATTTGACCAGAAAACTTTTTGTTTCCAGGGAAAAATCGAGGTTGTCCAGGTCAACTTTATTGGTTTTGGCATTATACACCGGCTTGCCAATGAGGTAAACATTGCCATCGTAACTGCCGGACAATTTAGTGGTGACGACCAGATTGTTTCCCTGTCCGTATAATTTGATGTCTTCGATTTTTACGGCTCTTTTTCCCTGGCTGAAAGTTTCGCCGACCAAAGCCGTTTGGGCAATGCGTTCCGCCTCCCGAAAACTGACATCTGCTTTCAGATGGATGACAAAATCCTCCAGCGCCTGATCCACATAACGCAGGGGCGGCAGGGATCGGGGCGACATCGCAGGGGGCTGATCGCCAATTTTTACTTTTGGCATCGATTCAACAACAATGGTGCTTTTCAACTCATTATTGACGGATACAAGCGGGGTCATGCCGATGCTTTCCGGGTTCAGCGTCAACCAGGCATTGTAATCTTCTGACACCAGTACCGGATCAAAAAAGCGTTTCCAGGCACTTTCTACCATACTGCGTAAATCCAGGTTTTCTTTTGCCAGTTTGTCTATGTTCTTTGTTAATTTGGCCTTGCTGTTCTTCAAAATCATATCAGCGATGAAGCCGATGGGAAGGTTGACGCCGACCACTTTTAATTTTGGTTTTTCCAGCCATTCGTACCCCTCGATATCCGTCTGGGTGTCGACTGTCCAGTCGTTGCGGATGTCGAAATTGGTTTTAAAATTCAAAGCCAATGCGCCGGTAGCTTCCACGGTCGTCAGACCGAGGTCATATTTGATCCAGAGATTCAGGGGCGTTTTATAGTTGAGTTGCTGGCCGTTGATCGAGAGTTTGATGTCTGACCGCTTTACGGCTTTCACCATCATGCCATCGCCATCGTTTAAGTCGTTGTCTTCGTATAACAATCCTCCTAACTGCTTGTTGAGCGACAGTTCCAACTCCTTCATGTTGACGCGAACCGGGATGTTAATCAATGACTTTTTTTCTTCAAAACGGGTGTCGTAATGTTCTTCAGGAGCCATGATTTTTGAGGTTTTACAACTTGTAGCCATTAAAGTAAACACCAACAACAGCTTCACAGGGTGAACAAACAGGACATTCGGCAAAAAAAACGGGGCCCATATCGAGTTTTGACTTAGGTTTATCATTTGAAATTGCAATTTGGCAACGAATATAAGGGCTTTTGAGCGCCCTTTATAATTTTTCAAAATACAGGCAACCTTCTTTAACAGTAATTGTCATTGCATCAAAAGCAAAACATATAGCCATGAAGCACCTTACCATACTGCTTATCGCCACTTTTTCGGCATTGGCCTTCAACCCGGCTGGAGCGCAACAATATTATGTATGGAAATCCTCTTCCGACAAAGCTTTTCTGGGCATTAATTCCGACCAGATTTCCGAATCAAAAGCGAAGTTACTGGGCGCCAACAATTACTACGGCAATTACGTCACTAAAATCCTCAAAGGCTACGCTGCTGAAAAAGCGGGTATGCAAATTTTCGATTATATCTACGGCATTGATGAATACAGGGCATCCGAAAACATGGATCTGAGCAGCATGCTCTCCAAATTTAAGGCAGGCGATAAAGCCACCCTGCACTTTTTCCGCAAAGGCAAGCCCATGTCGGCTGAAGTAACATTTGAAAAACGCCGTGAGTTTGAAACAGAAACCGAATGGAACTGGGAAGAGAAAGCATTTCTTGGGGTGAGTAGCCTCGAGGAAGATGAAGAGAGCGAAACAGCCGGCGTAAAAGTAGAAATCATATCCAATTCAACGGCAGAAACCCTTGGGTTGATGGATGAAGACGTCATCCTAACCATCAATGGCTATAAAATGATTGACTGGAGCGACATTTCAACTTCCATCAGCACCATGAAACCCGGTGAAAAAATCATCATCGAATACGAGCGCGCCGGTAAAAAGGGCAAAGTAGAAGGTACGGTTCAATCTCAGGCCGAGCGCATGAAACGCATTGCCGAACAAAAAAGCAACCCGGCCAGTTTTGCTTTCCTTGGAATCCACTCCAATGAAATTGACGAAGAAAAAGCAGATAAACTAGGTTTCGACACCCCTTATGGCAGTTATGTTTCCCGGGTCGTTAAAGGAACGGCTGCCGAAAAAGCCGGATTAAAGCCTTTCGATTATGTTTATGGCATAGACGACTACCGGGTAAGCGACTCTAAAACGCTTACAGATCTGATCCGGAAATACAAAGCCGGTAGTAAAGCAACCGTTCACTATATCCGGAACGGCAAAAAAGAAAGCACGGAAGTCACTTTCGGCAAACGCTCTGATGCAGAAAACCCGGGCGAAGCAGAAGAAGACAAGTGCAAATCACCTTTCCTTGGCGTAAATGAAACCGGAAGCGATGAAGACAACGAAGGCGTTGCCGTCGCTCCCATTAAAAAATCAACAGCAGAAGATCTTGGCCTGATCAAAGGAGACGTTGTCACCAGAATCAACGGCGCCCGCATTCTTGACTGGACAGACTTAGGGGTAGCCATCAATGCCTGCAGCGTTGGTCAGGATGTAACGGTCACCTTCCTGCGGGATGGTAAAGAAATGAAGGCCAGCAAACCGATGAAGTCTTATTGCGACACCAAACCTTACACCGAATGGGGTTGGAACGATGGCGAAATTCATATATTTTCAGCAGATGAAGAGGGTGCTCCCAGCCCGGCAGCAGCAGAGGCGACCGGTGCTATGGGACGGCCTGAGGCACTTGACCTTTCCAAAGTAAAAGTCACTGTTGAAGATTATACGCAACAGGAATCTGACGACATGAAAGTCCGTTACAATATGGATATGGCGCCTTCTAATGAACTTCGGGTAAATGACCTCGGCCTGTTTCCAAATCCGGACCAGGGCGCTTTCCGCCTGCAATTTGAACTACCTGAACAAGGCAATACCAGCATCCGGATATTTAATGCAGCTGGAAGATCCATTTACGATTATGAACTCGGCGCCTATTCCGGTCCTTTTAGCGACGAAGTGGATATTTCTCAGAATGGCCCGGGCGCCTACTATCTGGAAATCACACAGGGCAATAAGCGGCTGACGAAAAAAGTCGTGCTGCAGAAGGTGGTAAATTGATGCTGAACTGAAGTAAAAATTCAGCTAAAAGTCTCTTTGCAAACAGGCAATTCGTGAATGTGCGAATTGCCTGTTTGCCTTTTCCCACTTGCTCTTGCCCCCTTTGAAACACAGCCTCATTTTGCCAAATGCTCAATCATATCAGCCGTCATCCGCTCAATATCATAATGGTGTTTCCATCCCCAGTCGGATCGTGCCAATGAATCGTCGATACTTTCTGCCCAGGATTCGGCAATGTTCTGGCGAAAATCCGGAACGTAATTCACTTCAAATGCCGGATAGTGTTTTCGGATCTCCGCAACCAGTTCAGCAGGTGTAAAACTCATACCTGCCAGGTTATAGCTATTCCTTACTGATATACTTGCGGCAGGCGCTTCCATAATTTCCAGCGTAGCCCTTATCGCGTCAGGCATATACAACATGGGCAGGCGGGTATCTGCTTTCAAAAAGCAGGTGTACGGCTCCCCTTTCACGGCATAGTGAAAAATCTCTACTGCATAGTCAGTAGTCCCGCCGCCGGGCATGGATTCATAACCTATGATGCCGGGGTACCTTAGCGACCGGATGTCCACCCCGTATTTCTGGTGATAGTACTGGCACCAGTTTTCTCCCGCAGCTTTGCTGATGCCATAAACCGTTTCAGGGTGCAGCGGCGTATTCTGCGGGGCATTGTGCTTGGGCGTGTCCCCGCCAAACACAGCAATGGTGCTGGGAAAGAATAACTTCAGCTTATACTCCCGGGCGGCTTCAAGTACGTTGAACAAACCATTGATGTTGATGTCCCAGGCAAGCCTTGGATCCAGCTCCCCTTTTGCTGAAAGAATCGCAGCCAGGTGGTAAATCTGTGTGATTTGATATTTGCGAATGATGCGCACCAATTGCTGGGAGTCGAGGATATCCAGTAATTCAAAATGGCTGGCAATTTCCAGGGGCAAGCGAATGTCGGAAGCAATGACATTGGCTTTTCCGTATATTTTTCGCAAGGCAAGGGTCAACACAGAACCAATCTGCCCGTTCGCGCCCACGATCAGGATTTTTTCTTTCCGCATAAGGGAAGTTAATTTTGTTGGTTAGGACTACTGGCCGGAGACAGCGCCCGGCTTGTTATAATTGCGCCGAAAAATACTAAGTTTATTTAAGTGGAAAGGCTTATTCTTTTTCAAACTGTCTTCAGATGGGGTAATCGGGAATCGAATCGAGTAGCTCCCAGCTTTCCGTTTGATAATCCATCCGGCAACAATAAGCTGCAACGCCGTTGATTGCCAGTAAATGTGGCACCTGCAACGGCAAATTATACGCTGCAAGTTGCCTGAATGTGGCCTCGTTAATTTTCACGTGGGGCGCCTTACATTCTACCAAAAGAAAGGGATTCATGTCAGGATCGTAAACCAGGATATCACAGCGTTTCGACAGGGTATTGACCCGCAGACTTTTTTCAACTTTAATCCTGTTTCGGTTGTATCCTTTTACTTCCAGCAGGTATATTAAAGCCAGTTGGCGTATCATTTCCTCCGGCTGCAATACCAGCCATTTTTTCCGGATGGGATCGTATATGCTGTTGCCATTTTCGTGTTGACGCAATTGGAGAGATGGCCTGAATTGCATAAGTGCTAAGTCCATAATTCCTACTTTTTCAACTGGAATGATCTGCCACGATAACCCAATGCCCTTTGATTTTTTTCCACAATAAAGTAAAATGGCCGCTCAGGTCTCCGGCTTCCCGTTTCAAATGCCACTGACCGATGACAAAAGCACTGCGGGCCGACAGCTTTTCGATGCTGATAAGTTTAAATTGAAGCATGCCCATCGCTTTGCGATCCGGATATCCTTTTTTGTAATTGCTCAACGTAGCTTCCCAGCCGTAGGTCAGCCCCCTGCTCCCGATGAACCGTAGGCTATCTGAATGCCAGTACCCTTCCATGAAGCCTTCCAGATTGCCTTCATTCCAGGCAATTTCCTGAGCGTGCATGATTTCTCTGATGGCTTTTTGGACACCTTCACTCCCCTGAGCCTGGCTACGGCCAATACAAAATAATACGCCTATTAAAAGAAACAATGGTAAGCGGTGTTGCATGTAACGTGGGCATTAAAACATGAATTATGCGGAATCAGGGGCTATTTTGATCCGGGAATATCCTATTCGATGCTAAAGCGTCTATGAACAAGTTTCCGTAGGCACTTTTAGTCGCGGAGTCCCGCGGAGTATGGGAGTCTCGCGGAGTACAGCACGCTGTTATCACGGTTAATGTCATAAAACTCCGTGAAACCCAGCGTATACTCCGCGATACTCCGCGTTATTTTTCATGGGGCGGATAAACTCATTAAGTTTCCGAACCGTTTAACCCATGATTCGCCTGTTGTCTTACCGAATCAAAGTCGTACTGCCAGTGAAGACATCGTGGTTTCCATCTTCAAACTCAACTTCGAGTCGCCAGATGTAAACCCCTCCATTCATGGGTTTTCCACGATAGGATCCGTCCCAGCCGGTCAGCGGGTCGTTGACTTCAAAATCATGAGCCTGATAAAGCAATTCCCCCCAGCGGTCGAAAATGCTGAAGCTCCGAACCAGAACGCCCGCTTTTCCGTGAACCAACAGGCGGTCGTTGGCGCTGTTTCCATCGGGAGTGAAGCCTGTAGGCACAAAAACCGGGTTGTTCTTTCTGGCAAAAACGGTGATGACGTCTTCGCCAACACAACCATTTTCATCCCTAACCCGGAGTGTAAAACTGGTCTGGAATAGCACATTTGCTGTGGGCGCGGCACAATCTATGCAGCTGAGCAGGGTTGTATCAGCCGGATACCAGTAGTATTGCAGGTTACCGCCACCGCCGCTTACCTCCGAAAACAACCTGACTTCAAGGCCGTAATCGAGTGTAATGTCATCGCCGAGATCCACCACAATGGGTTCCGGTTCTCCAACGTAGATTTCATCCGATATGAAAACACAACCTTTTGCATCGTGTATAAAAACATTATAGGTCCCTTCTTCCAGGCCAATCAAAACATTGCTGCCCCGGTAATTTTGACCGTCAAGGCTGTACGTATAGGAAGGCGTCCCACCGGTTGTTTCCACAAAGATGGTGCCATCTGAATCCCCGAAGCAAGAAACGGGTGTTGATGCGAAATTTGCAGTCAATGCCATAAGCGGTTGCAATACATCAACCGTTTTATCTACCCGGCAGCCACTCGCATCTGTAAGCGTCAACTGATAAGAACCAGCAGGAATGTTGTTCAGGCCCGGGGTGACAGCGCCGTTTGACCAGGCATAAGTATACGGTTGGATACCGCCCTGTACCATCGAGTTCACGGCTCCGGTTGATGCACCAAAACAATCTACAACTTCAGGGGCAAAGTCGACCTGCAAAGCTGGCGGGGAAGTGAGGTTTATCTCTGAAATGGTAAGACAGGCGTTGGCATCTGTAACACTGAGGCGATAGGTACCAGCCTGTAGATTCGACAGATCAGGGGTTCCAACACCCGTATTCCACAGGTAGTTGTAGGGCGGCGTTCCGCCGGATACCTGCGATTGGGCCGAACCCGAACCGTCGTTTGCGCAGATGAGGTTACTGCCCGAGGTTTGCACGAGTAGCGCAGTTGGTTGTGCGATCGATGCCGAGCCACTGGCCGTACAGCCGCCGCTGTCTGTAACCGTTACCGTGTATTGACCGATCGCAAGACCTCCGGGATTGGCGTTCTGCGGAATGCCCGGGGAACTCCAACTGTAAGTGAAGTTACCGTTGCCGCCACTTGCCACGACATTGATGCTTCCATCGCTGCCGTTAAAGCAGTTTACATCGGAACTGGTCAACGCCAACGTAATTGGCGGCGTACCACCTACATTTACAGTAGTTGAGAAGGTGCAATTGTTTGCATCAGAAACCGTCACAGCAATAATGCCCGTATTTAGTCCGCTTGCTTGTTGTGTTTGTTGCCCTGCCGGATCGTTCCAGAGATAAGCATAAGGTGGTGTTCCTCCGGTAACCGTAACGGTAGCCGTTCCGTCAGGCTGACCAAGGCAGGAAACCAGCGTGGATACTGCCGTGGCCGATAAAGGCGCGGGCTGTACCAAAGAAACCGATGAAGTTGCCTGGCATCCATTCCCGTCTGTTACTGTGACGCCGATATTTCCGGCAGGAAGGTTCGAAACAACAGCTCCCTGGCTTCCATTTGTCCACTGATAAACATAATTGCCCACACCGCCGGAAGGATTTACCGTAACAGAACCTGAGTTGTTGTTGAAACAGGTGAGATCGACAGGCAATAGAACCAATTGAATCGCCGATTCCTCAGCAACCATGATACCGGATTCTGCCTGACAGCCATTGGTATCTGTAACGGTAACTCCGGTCATTCCGGCACTAAGGCCGCTGGCGTTGGGCGTATTCTGGCCATTTTGCCAAACATAGGTATAGGTTCCGGTACCGCCGGAAGCCAGTACAGTTGCCGTACCATCGTTGCCTCCGAAACAAGAAGCAGGCAATGTTGTCAGCGCCAGCGAAATCGGCTCAGGGTCAACAAGCTCAAATGAAACTTCAGCGACACAGGCATTAGCATCGGTGACGGATACCGTATAGGCGCCTTCGGCCAAATCATTCCGCACAGGCATGGCGCTGCTGATGCCGTCATTCCAGACAAACTGATACCCCGGTGTTCCGCCATTTACCGTGAGCGAGGCGGCGCCATCGCTTGCATCCGTACACAAAGGAGGTTGCGTAATGAATTGTATATCAATTGGCAAAGGCGCATTAATACTGATCTGAGCCGTATCGCGGCACATGAATTCATCTGTGACGACTACAAAATAATCTCCCTGTACCAATTGTGAAACAGCATCAGCACTTCCAACCAGCGAATCCGTTGGCAGGTCGACCCAGGCATAGGTATAATTGCCCGACCCTCCGGTAGCCGCTACTGTGGCAGTACCGTTCGGCAGATTGTCACACGTCGCGTCCTGAACCTGTGTTGCCAGCATGATTTCAGGGTTTTGGGTGACAATGGCCGTCGCCGTCGCTGAACAGCCGTTGAGGTCCGTAACCGTAACATCGTATGTTCCGGCAATCAACTGAAATGCCGTATCTGTTCGCTGGTTGGCAGCAAGCGCATCCCAGAAATATTCATAAGGTAAGGTTCCGCCACTCGGACTCGCGATGGCTAATCCGTTCATGCCACCGAAACAACTGACCAGTTCTGTTACAGTCTGAACGCCTAAAACTTCAGGTTCCGTGAACGCAATCGAGCGGGAAGTTACGCAGCCGTTGCCATCCGTAATGGTTACCGTATGGTCGCCTGCATTAAGACCATCTCCAATGGCATCAGCATCTCCGTTATCCCAGACAAACGCAAAAGGCGTTGTGCCGCCGTTAACCACAGCTTCCGCCACACCGTCGCTTAAGCCATTACAGGATATCGGATTGGTTTGGGTCATTTGCACATCCAACGCTTCCGGTTCTCCGACAACGAGTTGTATGGAACCGGTACAGCCGAAGGCATCTGTTGCATAGGCAACATAATTACCGGCTGCCAATCCTGAGAAGGCGCCAGTTGAGTTGGTTGCGCCGTCGAGTTCAAAGGTAAAGGGCGCACCGCCGCCGCCAGACGCAGCAAATGCAGCAGATCCATCAGAATCGCCGTTGCAGGTAGCATCCGTGATTTGATTAATGGTCACCGCCGGCGCCATGCAATCCGGTGTGGAGCAAGTCAACGTAGTCTCTGTGCCGGGGCAATCGCCGATAGCCCGAACGGAAATATTTACCGTTTGAGAAAGGGTAAGACCCGTAATTTCGTGTGAAAGCGGGCCGCTCGAAGGCATCCACGGACCTCCATTGATGCTGACTTCATAGCCGGTAGCGCCAACGACGTCAGGCCAGAAAGCGGAAACACTGCTGTCTGTGATGGTGCCGCAGGTCGCCGCCGGAGCATCCAGAACAGGAATGACATCCAGTTGAATGGAATCTGAAACCGTACAACCATAAGAATCGGTTGCCGTCATAAAATAGAGCGTATTCTGAGTCGGCATTGCAACAGGATCGGGGCAATCAGCACAACTCAGGCCCAACTGGGGCGTCCAGTTGTAATTAATTTCATAAGCAGGATTGAAGGTGATGGACCAACTGTGAAGCGTTCCATTGAATCCCATAGCATCGTCAATGATTTGCAGACGCCAGGTGCCGTTCGTACTTTTATCGCCGCCACTCCACAAATCCGACCAGACCCCTTCCGGCAGCCAGTCGCCGGTAAACGGCACGGCAGTTGGCGGCGCAAAAGGCCCCGGCGCACTGATGAGCGTGCCGGCAGCTTCGGTAAAACAAGTGTTGATGTAATAGTCAATTCCACCACCATTGCCGCCGTTACCACCATTATCTGTCGTCAATTCGATAAACTGTCCATTAGGGCCTATCAAAAAGATATCCATGTCATCAATCCAGCGGTGAGAGAGGCTGTCGATACAAATGGATTGAATGACGCCTGGCCCCAATACAGGAGGAATAACACCAAACACCTGAATATCAGAAAAATAAGAAACGTTGGTCTGGCTAATCGGAAGGTTGTTGTTGTTGGTAAAAGTTGGCGGCTCAGGCAGCGGTACAGGCAAAGTTCCGTCTAACTGAATCGAGTTGTCGGCACAAATCTGCTGGTCGAGGCCCAAATCAGCCGGAACCAGGGGGTTGTCCCGCAACGGAATGATGATCGTGTCGCGTGTACAAACATCTTTTCTAATGTCGAGTACAATGGTTTCCGTGCCTTCCAATAAGCCGTCTTCAATAGCAATAATGGGAACAGAAACAGAACTGCTGCCAGCCGGGATAAACAGGTCAGTGGGAATAAGTTCGTAATCTACGCCATTGATGGCAGTACCGAGGATATTAAAATCGATGGGAAAATCAGACTCCACTTCTGTTGGCAGAGAAAAAGTCAGCAAGCCTTCTGTACAACCCTCTGCGACTGAACCATCCAGGCTGACTGTGGTCGCTTTTACATCAAGAGAGCCGGTGCCAAAACTTTTTGCTTCCAGAAAAACACCGGAATCGTGGCTGCCGTCAGAAACGTCGCAAATGACCAGCTTGATGGTATAGGTACTACAGGGTACAACAATGGCTTCGGCCGTAAAAACATCGGTAAACCCATCGTACACAGGCTGCATGCTGCTGCCTTCGTTGCCGTTGTAAAAGCCGGCAAATGCCAGGCTGCCGGCCGGTGGCGTGCAATTATTCAGGCTACCGGCAGTCCCGACCATGCCTGAATTAACATTGTTGATCCGCACGGGCAAATTGGTACCCGGTATCAAAGCAATATTGACGCCATTGTTTTCATAAGGCCCGTTGATTCCGGGGCCGCTGATGAAAAAACCAAAAATATCGTTGAATGAACTACAGGCATATTCCGGGTATTCTTCCGACCCGAATGCGTATCGGAATCGCAGCGTATCTGAAATGGGAATAAATGTAATGGTGTATTTCGAAATGTCGTTGGTTGAATTACCGCCGGCAATAGACGCCAAATCAGGATCAGTTACGTTATCCGGGTTATCGACTGCAGCCTGAGTGCCGCCATTTGATTCCACGCCAACATCTCCTGCCTGGGTTACAGCTGCCCCCGTGGTCATCACAAGGCCCCGATCAATCCCAATATGCGATTGCCCGTTTTTAAAAAAACCGACCGCTTTGTTGGCGCCTTCATAGGTTACACTGAGTACCTGGACCCCTTCTCCTAAAAAAACATTGGTAATCAGGTTCTCCGGGGTAAATGGCGCACTGTTTGTCACCTCCAGAGGTTGCGCCATCGCAACGCTCCAGGAGATACAAGTCAGTAAAGCAAAGAGCAGGTGTTTGTAGTTGTTCGTCATCATGTATTCGAATTATTTCATGCCGGGTAAAATGGTTTCCGGATAAGTCCGCTAAAAATAAAGTCTCTGCCTGATATATCTGGTAATGCACGTGGCTTATTTCAAAAAATGGCCGGCACCGTACAAAAAGAGGCTGCAACAATAAGAATTGCGGCCTGCGTTCATCTGCCTGTTTCCGGCTATTTTCTGCCTATGATCCGTCTAATGCTGCCATTTATCTAAATAAATCCTACGGTAGTACAGGAATGAATATCTTTCGCATTCTTAGAAAACCACAACTTTATGGCTCAGTTCTTCAAATTTTTACTGGCATCCTGCCTCGGCGTTATCATCGCTTCGGCTTTCATTTTTTTTGGCGCCATTGCTTTTTTCGGCGCTTTGGCCAGTCAGGGTGATGTCCCAAAAGCAATTTCAGACAAAACCATACTCCGCCTTACCTTCGATAATGCCATACCGGAAAAAACCAATAACCTGGAAATGGATCCTTTTGACTTTGCCAATGACAGGGTTCTTGGAATTCGGGATATGGTGCGGGCTATTGAGCATGCCAAAACCGACGATCGCATCAAGGGAATCCTGATTGAAGCAGATGGCATATCGGCTGGTTTTACGACAGCAACGGATATCCGCCAGGCTCTGGTCGATTTCAAAAGCAGCGGAAAATTTATCGTCGCCTATTCCGATTACTATACGCAGGGTGCTTATTACATGGTATCGGTTGCCGATCAGATCTATGTCAACCCGCTGGGCATGGTTGATTTCCGGGGTTTTGCCGCACAAATCCCATTCTTTAAAGACATGCTGGATCGCCTTGGCGTCAGCATGCAGATTTTTTATGCCGGTAAGTTCAAAAGCGCTACTGAGCCCTATCGCAGAAACAACATGTCGGATGAAAGCAAACTGCAACTAAGGGAATACCTTAATGAATTGTACGCGGTTATGCTGAACGACATCAGTCAATCACGGGGAGTTAGTGTTGCCGATTTGAGAAAAGCGGCAGACAGCTACGCCGCCAACGACCCGGAAGCCGCTGTAAAATTAGACCTTATTGATGCAGTAGGATATCGTGACGATGCCCTTCAGGACATTCGCGAGCGAATGGGGCTGGAAAGTGAAAAAGCCATCAATATGATTTCTTTGGAAGATTACTCCCTCAGCGTGCCTGGTAAAAATAGTGGAAGTGATAAAATCGCGGTTATTTTTGCAGAAGGCAACATTTTGGATGGGAAAGGGGAACTGGGTTCGGTAGGGAGCGATCGCTATACCAAAATCATCAACAAAATCCGCAAAGACGATAAAATAAAGGCAGTAGTGCTTCGCATCAACTCTCCGGGCGGGAGCGCCATTGCCTCAGAAAACATCTGGCGGGAGCTCAGTTTGTTGCGGGAAGCAAACAAACCAGTCATCGCTTCAATGGGTGACTACGCCGCATCAGGTGGGTATTACATTGCCTGTATCGCCGATTCTATTTTTGCAGAACCAACCACGCTCACCGGCTCCATTGGCGTTTTCAACATCATCCCCAGTGCCCAAAAGATGTTGGCGGACAAAGCCGGCATCCGTTTTGATACGGTAAAAACGGGTACTTATGCAACGGGTATATCCCCTTTCTTTGACCTGTCGGAAGACGAAAAACGCATCATTCAACGGCGTACTGACCAGACTTACGATATTTTCCTGAAGCGCGTGTCTGATGGGCGAAAAATGCCAAAAGAAAAAGTCCATGAAATCGCACAGGGCCGGGTTTGGACCGGCATCACGGCCGACAAACTGGGACTGGTAGACGAGATTGGCGGATTAAACGACGCCATCAAAACTGCTGCGCGCATGGCCGGAATAGAACAATATCGCATTGCTGAATATCCACAAACCAAAGAGCCTTTAGAGCAATTCTTCGAGCGCTTTGTCGGTGACGAAGAGCCCTATTCAAAGGTATTGATGCGCAAACAGCTTGGCGCATGGTATCCCTATTATCGCTATTTTGAGGACATTCAGAGTTCACATGGCCTGCAGGCGCGATTGCCTTTTGTGGTGCCGTTTCAATAAACCATTATTCTTTCAAACTCCCGATCATGTCTTCCGGCCGCACCCATTCGTCGAATTGCGCTGCGGTGAGTAAGCCCAGTTTGATACCGGCTTCTTTCAGGGTTGTGTTTTCGTGGTGCGCTGTTTTTGCAATTTTAGCGGCGTTGTCGTAACCGATTTTCGTATTGAGTGCCGTCACCAGCATCAGCGAGTTTTCAAGGTGACGCTGAATGATCGGCAGATTGGGTTCAATGCCGATTGCACAGCGATCATTAAAGGATACGCAGGCATCGCCCAGAAGACGGGCAGATTGCAAAACATTGGCTGCAATCAGCGGCTTAAAGACGTTTAATTCGAAGTGCCCTGTAGCTCCCCCAACCGAAACCGCAACATCATTGCCGATTACCTGAGCACAAACCATGGTCAGAGCCTCCGGTTGTGTAGGATTTACTTTTCCAGGCATAATCGAAGACCCGGGCTCGTTGTCCGGAATGATGATTTCCCCTATCCCGCAACGGGGCCCTGAACTCAGCATTCTCACATCGTTGGCTATTTTCATCAACGATACTGCCGAGCGCTTGAATGCGCCTGACAATTCCACCATGGCATCGTGAGCGGCCAGGGCTTCAAACTTATTGGGGGCCGTAACAAAAGGGTATCCTGAGAATTCGGCAATTTTTGCCGCCACCAGTACATCGTAACCTGCCGGAGTATTCAACCCGGTGCCGACTGCCGTACCGCCCAATGCCAGTTCACTAACGGCTTCAAGCGCATTCCGAACCGCTTTCATGCTGTTGTCGATCTGCTGAACGTAACCGGAGAACTCCTGCCCCAGGGTAAGCGGCGTTGCATCCATAAAGTGGGTGCGCCCTGTTTTTACGATGCGCATGAAAGCTTCCGATTTCTGAGCAAGCGTATCGCGCAGTTTTTTCATACCGGCCAGGGTAATTTCTACCGTTTGTTTGTATGCAGCAATGTGCATGGCCGTTGGGAAAGTATCGTTGGAAGACTGAGATTTATTCACATCGTCATTCGGGTGCAACACTTTTTTCTCATCGGTAAGCGCGCCTCCCGACAAAACATGCGCCCGGTAAGCAATGACTTCGTTGACATTCATATTGCTCTGGGTACCGGATCCCGTTTGCCAGATCACCAGCGGAAACTGATCGTCGAGCTTGCCATCCAGCATTTCATCACAAACGCGAGCGATGAGGTCTCGTTTTTCGATAGACAAAACGCCAAGTTCGTGGTTGGCATATGCCGCTGCTTTCTTCAGATAGGCAAAAGCATAAATGATTTCCCTGGGCATGCTCCCTTCTGGGCCAATCTTAAAATTATTACGAGAACGCTCTGTTTGTGCGCCCCAATACTTGTCAGCCGGCACCTCTACCAGGCCCATGCTATCCCGTTCTTGTCTGTAAGTCATTTTATGTCATTTTTTTTCAGAGGTTGCGGCAGAGCTCCAAAAGCCCAAAGTGTAACACCTCGCGTTTCAACGCCAAAAGTAAGGAACATCAACTTAATAAGTTCATGTTTTCGGTGTGAGGATTTTTTCGATGGGGCAATAAAAACGAAAAATTAATAAATCAATACCCTTGCATTCTTCCTGAGCCCCGGTAAACCAATTATATTTGGGGGCGTTTAATCTTTGGTGCTTCTTGGCGGCTAAACTTTATTCCGGCTGTTGACAAAAGCACATCCATTTAATAACCAAAAGCAATACCATTATGGCTTTCTCACTTCCCGATCTTTCTTATGCATACGCCGCACTCGAACCCCACATCGATGCGCGGACGATGGAAATACACCACACCAAACATCATGCGGCCTATACAGCGAACCTCAATGCAGCCATTGAAGGAACTGAAATGGAAAAAATGTCCATCGAAGACATCCTGGCCAATATTTCCAAATACCCGGCCGCAGTTCGCAACAATGGCGGCGGTTATTACAACCACAACCTCTTTTGGGAAATCATGTCACCCGACAGCGAAGGTGAACCTTCGGAACGGATGAATATCCACAAAGCCATAACCCGCGATTTCGGCTCTTTCGAAAATTTCAAAAAGGAGTTTTCTGCAGCTGCCATGACGCGCTTTGGCTCAGGTTGGGCATGGTTGTGCGTAGATAGCAACGATAAACTCTTCATTTGCTCTACCGCCAATCAGGATAATCCACTCATGGATGTTGTCGATGCAAAGGGTACGCCCATTCTTGGACTGGATGTCTGGGAACACGCCTACTATCTGAATTATCAAAATCGCCGTGCAGATTATGTTTCGGCTTTCTTTAGTGTTGTAGACTGGCACGCTGTAACGGAGCGCTACAACAACGCCAACCCCGGCGCATCCAAGTTTTAAGTTTGTCTGACGCCAAAATAACGTGGGGTAAGCAAAAAAATGCTTACCCCATGCTGTTTTTTTTCTATGCCCGCCCCTTCGTCAAAACTTCCCGCATAAGATTGGATTTCTGCCTCTTACCCTCAAAATGCGTCCAAAAGCATCCGGAAAAATTTCGGATATGATAAAAAGCCCGCTTAAAAAAACTTGATAGTACGCATGTTATTTCGTATTTTTGAAACGTTTATAATTCATTGACAAGGCGATTCAGCAAAACAGCCGGTTTACAAGCCACTGCATTTATCCATTCAGACATCTAATATTGTGGTGGCAGCATGCACTAAAAACTACACGAATTCATGTATCTGATCCGGTCAGGTACAGAGGCTAAACAGACCCATTTTTTAATTTAAATACATCTCCCATGATCATTTTGTGCGTTTTGCTGCTGATTTTACTTTTGTTTAACTTCGACATCGTTAAAACCTAACGGTACGCGATAGTCAGACAAGTAAGAATCACTACTGTACGACCACGCCTACACTACTAAGCCAGGGAAATTAACGAAGACGCTACATGAAGGAAGTTTACACGCGTTAATAGATTCCGTAGCGAAGAAATTCAGGGGCTTTCACACCACGTGTGAAAGCCCCTTCTCTTTTTTAAAGCCTGGCAGAATTCTCATCATAATAACAAATTATTTCGCGACCTTCACGGTCAATCTAAACGACCACCCATGTCTCTACTGCTCTATGGCGCTACCGGTTATACCGGACAACTGATTGCTGAATACGCCGTTAATGCCGGCTTAAAACCCATTCTTTCCGGAAGATCAGCATCAAAATTAGAAGCCCTGGCCGAACGTTGGTCGCTACCATGGAAGGCCTGCGACCTGAATGATGCCGCATCGTTGGACGACCTTCTTCATGGCATAAATGTTGTCATTCACGCTGCCGGCCCCTTCCAATTTACAGCAAAGCCCATGATGGAAGCCTGTCTGCGCAACCGCGTTCATTACCTCGACATTACTGGTGAAATTGCCGTGTTTGAAATGGCAGCCCGATTGGACGAGCGCGCAAAAACGGCAGGAATTACGCTCCTGCCCGGTGTCGGGTTTGATGTTGTCCCAACCGACTGCCTGGCTTTGTATCTGAAAAATAAATTACCGGATGCCACGCATCTGAAGCTGGCTTTTGCATCCGGCGCCGGTTTGTCCCACGGCACGGCTACGACGATGGCCGAAAACCTTGGAGAAGGCGGCGCTGTACGGCAAAACGGCAAAATTGTCAGAGTCCCCGTTCTTGGCCACAAAACCATGAAGGTTCCGTTTCCGGGAAAAACGCTTTTTGTCATGACCATCCCCTGGGGGGATGTTTCAACGGCATTTTACAGCACAGGCATCCCGAATATTGAAACCTATACCGGGGTTTCCCCTTCTTCTTATAGATGGATCAAATGGCAGCGTTATTTTAACTGGCTGTTGCGCACTTCGCTTGTGCGCAACTTTGTTAAGCGCAAAATAAAGAAGCAACCAGCAGGCCCTTCTACAGAAAAACGCGAGCGCGCGAAGTCTTTGGTGTGGGGAAAGGTCAGCAACGACCGCGGCGAAAGCCGGGAAGCCAACATGATCACACCGGAGGGATATACCCTAACCGCACTAACCACCGTACTGATTGCTAAAAAGGTACTGGCTGGCAACGCGCCTGTCGGATTCCAAACGCCGGCAAAAGCTTATGGCGCCGACCTGATACTTGAAGTTGAGGGTGTGGAGCGGTTTGATGTTTAAATAAAAGGCAAAAGGCAAATTGGCAAAAGGCAATTCAGTACGAAAAATTGCTCCTTGCCAATTTGCCCTTTGCCAACTTTCTATTCCTTCTTCACATGCTGTGCCTGGGTGTTCAGCAACCACGAGAAGTCTGCACTCTGAGGCGGCCCGGATATGGTAACCAGGTTCCCATTGGGATCAACTGAATCTCGAACAGCAATGCCAGCTGAAAAATGGCACCCCGTACAGCTTTCCGTAGCAAAAACGGTCACAGAATCCGCAGCCGTAAATTTAGGGTTGCCGTAACTTTCCTCCATGTTGTATGCCGGTTGGTTCCCGATCTGGAAATAGGTTTCCATCGTCATGTTGGTCAGAAAAACCGGCGTTACGTTGCCCCCAGGTTTGTTCTTGACACTGGCTATACCGTTTCCAGCAGGCGTTGGCGGCGTAGTTGGCGAGGTCGGCCATTGGGTATCGATCAGTTCATAGTATTGCAAAACAGAATTCAATTGCCCCAGCCTTTTAGTCGCCTGTGCGTTCAACTCCCGCTTGGCATCCGGAATCGGAATCATACGACGGAGTTGAGAGCGACGCATGCCGTTGGCATCCGGTTCAACACAAAGGTTCTGGGCGCAAGTTTCACAAGTCGGATCATTAAAAGAAGCTTTTAAATTGACAGTTTTGCCGCTGAGTGACGTTCCGGTTACTTTAGTATCCGCTTTCATGTTGTCAACCTGCTCAAAAGTAGCCCATATCCATTGTGGAGAAGAGGTCGTTTTCAGGGCAATATGCATGCCTACCATACCCAGTTTTGCCTGGATGTAAGTCGGATTATCCGGAAATTTGACATAACAAGCCGGAAGATTAGGATCATTGCTGACAACCGTATATTCTTTCGGATCCGGAATCCATCCGTCAATCGTCAAAAACCGGGAAGCAATGTCTTTATCCGGATCAATTACTTTCCAGGCAATTTTGATCTCAATTGCGCCAATGGCTTCCTCGCCATAAGTACCGGCCGGGAAACTAACGACCTTGTTCATTGCATTGAAAGCAATCTGCCCTTCAACGTTGTACAAAGTATTGGTTACAACATAGTTAAACTCTGACTCATTCATCAATACTTCATACATGACCAGGTTGCCGTTTTGGTCCCATATACCGCCGCCAAAAGCCTGATCGGATTCATCAGCCTTGTTTGAGGCCTCATTGTGCTTGTTGTTGCGGAACAACACCCGGAATGATTTTTGTTTTGCTTCTGCCGGAAGGTTTGCAAAACCAAGGATTCGCGAATTAATGTCTCGGTCGTCGCCCCAGGGCAAGGGCTTTTCTCCATTGGGTCGGTAGACTTCGAAACTTTCTTTCCAACCTGCCCAAACGGGCAAACCTGCATCAGAAAGTTTAGCAGTGGGTTCTCCATTAGAGCCGGTGGGCCAGTTGATGGCAACGAAAGTCTCCCAGGACAACAAATCAAAAAGCCGTTGCACATCGTCAAATTTGCTTTCTTTATCCAGCTCAGCTTTCAGGGTTGTGTTCACATCCCGCGGAATGACCGGCGTCAGTACTTCCGGAAAATCCAAGGGGCCTTTTTTTGATTCATTGCATTGGACGTTTGGCAATACAAGCAGGGAGCCCAAAAGCAATAAAGCACCAAGCGTTGTACGAAACGACTTTAAACGATTCTTTTTCATGACTTTAGCGTTTTGAATTGAAAAATAACTTTAGGTTTAGGATACCTTTTTCAACAGGTTTTCTTCCAGCAGAAATTGAAGGCCAAGGATGATGTTTCTGTCTTTTTTATATCCAAAATAGTTTTGTCTGAAAGCTGCCACGACGTCTTTGGCCAGGCATGGGGTGTTGCAGATGCTCAAAATGGCATCCACTTCTTTCCAGCTGAGCAATTGCCGGGCATTGGTATTTTTCCCGATGGGTTCTTTTACAGCATACAGCACGGAAACCGGGTCAAGCGTAATCTGATGGCGTCTTCTTTTCCAAAAAGCGCTTTCGGGCCAGCGCTGCTCCTGCTGGTAGAACTGCTCCCTGATTTCCAGATATTGCTCGAATTCGCTTTGTACGATTCGTCCGTATTTTTCAAGCGCGCCCGGCTTTCCGCTTCGGTAATCCAGGGCAGCATAAGCCCCAAATATCCCCGATTTCATGGCTTTGAAAACACCCTGCGAAGACAAAGGGTCAAAGGTAGCGGCCGCATCGCCAACAGCTATCCAGCCTTCTCCAAACAGGGTGTCCAGACGCTGAGATGCGGCAGGCAACATTTCCAGGTCGCCAACAGCCACTGAATGATCCAGGCGTTGTTTGGTATAGGGCGCTGCATCCAGCCAATCGTGCCATGCTGGTTCCAGGCGCTTATATTCTGGCAGCAAATCAGAATCGGTCATAAAAGCAACAACCAGCTTGTTTTCAGAAAGCAAGGTGGAATACCACCAACCGTATTTACAGCTTTCCACCAGCGTTGACTTGTCGGAGCACGATTCTTTTAAACGGAAGTTGCGCCAGATGCTCGTCAGACGATCGTATCTGACTTTTTGAGCGCCCATTCTGGTTGCAAAACCGGCCTTGCGACCACTGGCATCCACCACAAAAGCAGCCTCTATAAATGTTACCAGATCGTTTTCCTGTTGGAGTTGAAACCGAAACTGCGAATTTGTCTTCCCCAGATATTTTGCGTTTACGCCCAACCTCAAAGTCGCGCCCCTTTTTTCAGCTTCTGCAGCCAAAAAGCGGTTGAACCGCTGCTTGTCTATTCGCCACCCCGGCGCACTGGTCCGGTATAAATAATCGTTTTCTACCAGAATTTCAGAGCCCCAGCAGGCGCTCGTTCCGTTGGCGGGGAGGTGCTCTTCTCTCTGAAATGCCTCCAGAATACCCAGAGGCCCCATCAGGTCTTTGATTTGTGGAGGCAGGGTTTCTCCTGGTTTTTCGCCGTGCCCTGTCGATTGATCCAGCAAACAAACCTTAAGCGCTGGCGCACGTTGCAGGAGCATGAGGGCCAGAGAGGCTCCGGCAGGCCCTGCACCGAGGATCAAAATGTCCGTTTGAATAACTGCTGCCATAAGGTTTGTGCACTATGTAAGGAACCTAATCTGATTGTCTGACGCAAAAGAAAGAAGCAACAACGCCTGCCGGGTGCAAACCGCCATCGCCGCCGGGATGTGGAATCTGGCGGATCACGGAGCCTACAAAAGCAGGTACCTGGTTGACGCCATTTTGCCAGGGATTGACGAAATAAGCCAGGTATTCATAGATCCACTGATTTCCGCCAATGACTCCGGCGCCTTGAAAGCGGGCGCTGAAAGGATCGCCGTAATTCAGAGAGCCGCTCAAATTCAATTGCCAGCCGGGGCCGTAAATCAGGCCGCTTAATTGATTTGGCATCGACGTTGGGTCTATGCGAATGGTACCCTCCCCCAGCAAGAGGCTGTCCAGGCTGGCAGACAAATCTGCCACATTATAAAAACTGCGGTAGGACCATTTTCCCACCCAAACAGATTGTAAACTATTGTTTAACTGATTGTTATCTGTCATGATTTCTTATTTAATTTGCCAAAGTTCCGTCCAAGCAGGTAATTGTACCAGGGATCATCCGGCCCAACCACTACCACATATGGCGCGCCATTATCCGGATCGTTGTAATTGTTCACAACAAAGCCCCTTTCGCTCCAGGCAGTAACCATTTTTAAATCACCGGCATGGGTTTGTGGGACACCCAGAGACCAATCCCGCTGGTGGTACTGGTATTGTGTATTCGTTCCTTCCTGAACGACAACCTGATAAAACACCTGCATGGGTCGGTGCCAGGGCCACCACAAAGTTTCCATCTGGATCTGCTCCTGATCAAAATTCTGGTGAATGGCCGGATTGGGATAAATTTCGTTCCATTGTTCATAACTGACATCAATGATCTGGGTGGAACATTCATTAAAGTCAGCCTGCCAGGGCAGGGCCATGTATTTGGTAAGATCGCCCGGTTGGAGTCCATTCGAAATATCGCCGCTTTGAGTCAGCGCCGGAGGTTCGAATTCTCTCGTAAGCCCGGGCGTATCGGATACAGATTCCGAGCTCAGGTTGGGCATATACAGGGGATTGATCCGAATCCGGTAAGGTTTTGCCCATATTGACGGATTGCGCATGATCCACCCGACTTCTCCACCAGGGCAAAAGGCGCCGCCGAGCACGTTGCCCAATACATTTGCCGTAATGCTCAGTCCGGTGTCGGTAGGATTCAGAAGCGAAGCAGAGGCCACTCCGGAAGCATCGCCTGTATCCCAATCCTCCAGTTTTTCGTTGATGAATTTACCAACAGCCCATTGCCGCAGTAAAAACAGCTGGGTATCAGTCAGGCGCAAAAATTTCGACACCAAGTTATTGCTGATCGGATTGTCTCCTGCCAGCAAAGGCATCAATTCTCTGGCGAATTGGGCAAAATTCTGCCCGTCATCGCCAGCTCCGGACGGCAGGTTCCACGCTGCCCGTTCGTTGTACAGCAGATTTTCCTCTCCCGGTTTGCGAAGCGATTCATAAATAAATTCCCGCATGCCCCGAAAGCGGTCTTCTGTAACTTTCCCGTCCGGTCCGATTTTTGGCGGAATGGAGACTTTGTTTTGTGCAAAATCCCCCCGGTCAGTGGTATCGTGCGCGGCATTGGAAGAACCCAGAATTTGCGTCACCCATTGCATGTTATAAGGTCGCATCAAAATGGGCCAGATGTCGCGCCAGAACAAGGGGTAATAATTTTGATTGTATGCTTTACCGCTGTAATCGCGCCACAATTGCAATTGACTGGCGGTTGTCACCTGTTCCGGCTGATCAAAAGTATCCGGGCGCCCGAACAGGTAAGTATTGGCTGCAAAACTGCGGATATAAAGGTCTTCGAGCACATCGTTCATGGTAATCATGCCAACAATCTGCGGCGCAAAAGCCGGATAAGCCACAATCACCCAGGCAGGGTCCTGCACTACCTGATAACGAATCTGTTTATCTGTTTCATCTACAAACAGGAGTTTTGCCGTCACAGGCCCATCGGATGTGTCATCGAACCAGCCATCGTTATTGGCATAACTGCTGATGTAGGGGTCTTGCGGTCCTGAGTTAAAGGAACCTGAATTGCCGTGACCGCCTCTCACAATCAAGCGCATGTTGCCATTTTCCTCAATCACATTGATGTCGCCGAGCGTATCAATCGAGTTTGGTTGTAATGGTGGCGGAAAGTTTTGCGTATACAGCGGGTTTTCTCCTTTTTTAAAACTTGCGGCATTTTGAAGGCCGGTCAGGCTTACCGTTTGCGGGCCAGGGTCGATGATCAGGTTTTGCCGCTCATCTGGTTCAGTAACGGTTGCATTCCGGAGCGGGTGATCCGGCGCGTACCCATGTTCGCCTTCCAGCTGCTTAAACTGGTACCAGCTGGCTTTTTTGTTGGCCAGCCATACGGTCCATTCGATGTCAATTAGCTTTCCCGATGTGCCTTCTCCGGCAATGATGTCACCCTTTTTAATTTCGCGACCATTTGGGTTTTCCTTGTCATAAACAAATACCTTAAAGCGTGCCGCCTGCCTTTTGATCATGCCGGCAGCATCCTTAAATTCATAGGTTGTTTGCTCTTTCGCGCCTGGTATGGAACCATCTGTATTGCATAAAATGGGCAGATCGCCGATTTTTTCCGGTGTCAGGCAAATTTGATCCGGGCTGTTTCCAAGTCGGGCGATGCCGATTGCCGGGTGGATGCTGTATCTGGTATTTAAATCCTGGATCTTCGGTTCAGACCTGGCCGTAATGGAATTTTGTTTAGACATGCTATTGAGTTTTGTCCGGCAGCCATCACTGTGGAAATGGCTGCTTCAGATTTTTAAAATTGACAAACCAATCAGTAAAGGCAGTGCCTCAGGAGAAAAATTTCAGGGAAATGCCTTCAAGTTGCAGGTGCTTGCCTGCGCTGTTGCGATCAGGAGTCATGACGACCACTGTAATTTTCAGGTCCGTTTCTCCCTTTGCCTTTAGCTTTCTGACCGTTTCTGTCACGTCTATTTTAAAATCGCGCGGCGTATTGTGGTGCATGGGCCGCCTGTCGAACAGCCTTTTATTGAGTACCGGCGGATCGCAGTGCCCCGGGCCGCCGATACAGTCGCCGTGTCCAAAAAAAGCGACATAGCCTGCAAAATGATCGTTGTTCTGAACAGGCGTATGGATGTTGGCGTCAGGCTGATTGATAAAAATCCGGATGCCATAAGAGCGATTGACCTGAAGGACCCTGTGCAGGCGCAACTCCACTCTGGAATGATTGTCCATCGCGTGTTCGGAAACCCCGGCTTGTTCGGTATTGAGTCTGGAAAAACCGATGTTTTTATCCGTTTCAAAATAGTACCCATCCATGGAATACTCATATCCCAATGCGCGGGTGCTGGCTGCGTCTCGGGCCACATAGTGGAGGCCGGAAAGTTGTGCATCCGGTTCAAAAGGTTCCTGTCCCGGGTGCAACCCCTGCCATTTATGGAATATTTGGTCTACCATGGAATGGTGGGGCCAGAAAATGGGGTCATAACAGGCCGTTAGGTTGTTCAACATATCGCCCATTGACGGTTCGGTCGCAAAAAAATTGCCGGTATAAGGAAAATCATCGGTATCAACCGGTGGGTTTGTTCCTGTCACAACTTTATTTGCCGGGTTGTTGGGATTGAAGCCGCCAACCCAGATGTGCACTGTATTATGGGGGTTCATATCGAGCGCCCCATAAGACATGTCATAAGAAGGACCGCCACCAAAATTGATCCACTGGTCAATCTTGAGGATCATTTCCACATCCTGTTGGGTCGGAAAATGGTGGTGGAATGTGCTTTCCAGGCTCTTTTCGCCAAGCGGCTTGCCATTTTGGTCGTAAAACATGGCCGGCCAGCGGAATGGATACCAAAGCGGATTGATCTCAATCAGCGTTTGTCTGATTTTTTGCTTCCAGTCCATGCTTAATGGGCCAACCAGTTGCTCCGTTCCCCAAAAAAATTCTGCGTCTGAATTGTACCGAAAACCAACCATCTCTTTGATGCCGGAAGCCATGCCCAGGCTGATCAGTTTTTTTGCACCGGCGTCATTTAAAAAGCATTGGTAGTGATAAGGGACGACCCCGCTGGTGAACTGAACGGGTATTGTTTTTTTGATGCTTTTGGGAAACTTGACTTCCTTTGGCGGCACCAGATTGCCCTGTAAGTAGCGCTTTGAAGGCCAGTTCCAGTAAGGAATGGTTACATCTGCAATGATGTCCTGGCAGCGTTGTTCAAATTCGTATAAAAACATGCGGTGCCAAAGCAAAAACTGCTCCCAGCCGTGCTGGCATTCATCCCCGTGTATGCGTCCCCAGAAATTCCAGTTGCGCTTGTCCATCGGAAATGCATTTAACTGGATCATCTCGTTGTGAACATAGCGCCATTTGCAAACTTCATCGTCGGTCAGGCAATCCACATCTTTGCGTTGCTTCAGGCCGTTCCGATCCATTTGGATGGCATTGGAGGATTTTCGGGAAACCGCATGCGCTTCTTCTCCGAGCGACAGCCGCAGCGTTTTTCCATTGTTCAGAGCCTTCGGAGTTGCCTCATCGGTGCCCGGACAACCATCGTCTATCCAATCAGAAATGAATTGAATGTCTACGTCAGCAACCCGGAGTCCACCCCACATGAATGGTCGAAGGTGGCCGGAAGGCGCATTGAAAGGCGCTTCCCCTTTTAAGGCTTTGATGAGGTTGGAGGCAGCGCCTCTTCCCGGCGATTTTTGCGCAGGATCTTCACCGGGTACGCAGCAACTGGGCAACTTACTGGCGGAAGGCGTCGGAGCGCAGTACCAGTAATCGGCAACATCCGGTACTTTTATCACGACATCCTGGCCATTCAACACCACCACATTGCCGGGTGGCGCAATCATGCGAAGGCCCGCAATTTCAAGTTTCACAAAATCTTCAATATCCAGATTCCACCAGAATTTTCCGGTTGCCGGGTCATTTAAGCCCTGATAATCGGCAGTAGAGTCCGCGTTTGCTGCCTGCAGAATTGCCCTGACACGATCAAATCTTGAGACATTTACAGGAGCGGGATTTAGTCGTTTAGCCATAATGGAATCTTGTTATTTTCAAAAATGGGTAGTCTGTTACTGCCACATAATCAATAAATCATGCAGCAATCATATGCAGTGCAAAGGAGCGTCGCGAAAAAAACTGAAAGCAGGTGTTCAGATTCCATTAACGGAACCCGACATCTTTCCTTGTAAGGCTTTCTGGCTGAGGAGCGGAAGAGCACGAAAAGATTGCAGTAGGCCCTGAAATGTGTTTTTTGTTTTCAGGCATCTATTCAACTGCACTGAGATGCGGGATCAATAACTATTGTTATGCTGTAAATGTATCAAAAAATTCGCGAAACCGAGAATGCATGGTAAATAAATCATATTTTTTTTCGCCCCTTTTCGCAAATTTACGGCAACCCTGTTTTTCAATTATGCGTACAAATACCCCTTATTTAAAACGGGTATAAGTACCTGCCTGAGTAGGTGTAATCAGTTTGTTTTATCAGCAAAACATCAGACCATGACATGGGGGGCATCGGCGTTAACCACCTCATAGTCCCGTGGTTCAAAAGACTGAGTTTCTTTTCTGAAATCATCCATCAGTCCGGGATAAATGACCGGATTTCTTCCATGTTCATCGAGGTACCAACTACGACACCCCGACGCCCAGACAGTCCCTTTGAATTTTTGTTGCATCGTTTCATTGTAGCGGCGCTGAATTTCAGGGTTCAGATCCAGTGCCGCTTGTCGCCCCAATTGATCCAGTTGGCGGAGGTATTGCAGAACATATTCCATTTGTGCCTCCATCGCCAGTAGCACAGAATTGTGCCCAAAACCCGAATTTGGCCCCAGCAAAGTGAAGAAATTCGGATAACCGGAAACCACGGTACCTTTGTAAGCGGAGATGCC
This sequence comes from uncultured Saprospiraceae bacterium, assembly GCA_937926205.1. Taxonomy (GTDB): domain Bacteria; phylum Bacteroidota; class Bacteroidia; order Chitinophagales; family Saprospiraceae; genus JABWAJ01. The sequence continues at coordinate 43,021 of CALEYL010000018.1, read as the reverse complement.
AGATTGTTTCCATTCTTTGTACAATTCACGGCCACTTTTACCTTTGATTTTCATGCTGTTATAGTCAATCACTTCAAAACCTGTTGCAAAAATCAGCAGGTCAAAAGGGATTTCAACACCTTCTTTGGTCAGGATGCCGCGGGGTGTAATCCGGTCGATCCCGGAGCTTTCCAACGATACATTGGGGCGGTTAAAGGCAGGCAGATAGTCGTCGGAAACGACAATGCGTTTGCAACCCATGGCGTAGTTGGGCGTCAGTTTGCGGCGGACTTCCGGATCAGACACTTCCCGTTCCAATTTTTTCAGGCACAATTTCTCGAAAAACCGGTAGCGTCCCGTTTTACCAAAAAACAAACCTCCCCGATATTCCAAAAACCGGTACCAGGCCTTCCTCAAAAAGTGCTGAAGGAGGGGCAGTTTACGAAAAATTTGCTGTGCCAATGCGGAAACTTCCGTGTCGTAGCGATCAGAAATCCAGCTTGGCGTGCGTTGAAAAACGGTCAAATGGGCAACTTCAGGAGCAATTGCCGGTACAATCTGGATGCCGCTTGCGCCGGTTCCGATGACAGCCACGCGTTGCTCCTTTATATTAAGGTTATTGTCCCATTTTGCTGAGTGGACGATTTTGCCCTGAAATGTTTCCATGCCGCTGAGGTTCGGCAGGCTGGGTTTTTGAAATGGTCCCAGCGCAAGGATAACCGCACGGACTGTGGTGCTGCGCCCATGCCGGTCGCGGAGTTTCCAAAAACCATTTTGCTCCTCGTATTCAAGGTCGATGATTTCTGAATCAAAGCGAAGGTATTGCTCCAACTGGTGTTTGGCTACGACGCTTTTCAGATAAGCCAATATTTCGGGTTGTGGGGAATAACGCCTGCTTCGGTTCGGGTTGGGTTCAGCACTGATGGAATATAAAACGGACGGAATGTCACAGGCGCACCCCGGATAGGTATTGTCGCGCCAGGTTCCGCCGATTTCATGCGCGCGTTCAAACAAAACAAAAGACTTGCGTCCGGCTTCTAATAACTTCAAGGCAGCAATAATGCCGCCAAAACCCGCGCCAATGATGCCTGTCTGATAATCCGGCTCCATTATCTGTTTTATTATTTATGTCGTACCCGTTCGAATATTCTTTGTCTGAGTTCGGTTCGCGGTTGACAGGTAAAGCTCAATGCACTACTCCGTCCGCAAAGCCTTAATCGGATCCTGTATGGCTGCTTTTCGAGCCGGAAACAACCCGAATACAATGCCGACAACGGTAGCAACGCCAAAAGCCAGTACGATAGACCACGCGGAAATGACCGTTGGAATATTAGCCTGGGAGGCAATCAGCCGCGCCGATGCAATCCCCAGAACAACCCCGATAAATCCGCCAAAAAGACTGATGAGAATGGCTTCCAGCAAAAACTGGAAAATGATGTCGCGCCGGGTTGCCCCAAGCGAACGCCGGAGTCCGATTTCTTTGATGCGTTCCAGCACAGAAGCCAGCATGATGTTCATGATGCCGATGCCTCCGACAAGCAGGGAAATACCGGCAATGACAGCCAGTACGAGGTTGAAAGTCTCCTGCGTATTTTGTTCCTGTTCCAGCAACAACTCGGGGACTTCAATTTCAAAATCAAGCACATCCTGGTGTCTGCGTTTGAGGATGCGGGCAATGACATCAGCTGAGGCGCGCAGATTTTCTGAAGCGTTCACCTGCACGATTGCCCGGTCGAGCTGGTGGTAGTTATTGTCCTCATTGTTAGCGTTCCCACCCCTGCCCACATCTTTTTTAGTAACCAGGGCACGGTTGTTGAATCGGAGCAATACCGTCGTTACCGGAATGTAGACATCATCGTTGTAATCGCGAATGCCCAGGCTTTTGAGGCTTTCTTCACTGGCGACCCGTTTTTGGAGAACGCCGACTACCGTAAACCAGTTTTGACCGCACTTGATCTGTTTTCCCAGGGCATCTTCTGCACCAAAGAAACGGGTTTGAAGGTTCCTGCCAATGATGCAAACCGGTTTACCGGCATCTATCTGCCCCTGGCTGAACCTGGCGCCTTGTTCCACCCGAAGCTGATTCAAGTCAAAAAAAGCGTTGGTGACGCCCACGCAGCGCGATTTTTCGAGGCGCCCCGACTGGATGACGCTGACCGGTACAACAATTTCCGGACTGATCTTTTCAATCGTCGGCACGACGTTTGCTATGCCTTCGAGGTCGTCAAGCGTCAGGCCCGGCGACCACGGGCGTTTGTCCTTGTTGTTGTTATTGTTGTTGGTTCCGGCCGTACTCTGGCCCGATTTTGCATTCTCTTCCTCTTTGTCGGACGGAATGACAGATTTGATGATGATGTTGTTGGCGCCGATGAGTTTCATCTGCTCAAGAATGGCTTGTTTCGCTCCGGTTCCAATGGCAAGCATTGCAATCACAGCGCCTACTCCGAATACAATACCCAGCGCCGTCAAAAACGACCGAAGTTTGTTTCCGTTAATGCCTTCCAAAGCCAGCCTCAGGTGAAATAGAATCCGGTTCATCATATCGTTTTTCTAATCCATGATGATAAACATGCCTTCGCCTCCGCCGCTTTCAGAAGGTATATCTATGTTTTCGACGGTCTTCATCCGTTCTTTTGCCCGTTCTTCCCGGGCGATGCGATCTGCTTCCAGTTTTTCGCGTATGGATTTTTTGACGTCGGCAGCAATGGGTTCAAACGGCGCATCTAAGGCATCAGGGGGAATGGTGAGATAGATTTTTTCACCTTCAGCCAAACCGTGTTCTATGATAATTTCATCCGAGTTGCTGATTCCTGTGATGACTTCCCGGCGAACGACTTTGCCATTTTTTTCCACAAAAACATAACTCAAACTGTCGGTTTGAATGGCTTCAATGGGAACATACACCACATCTTCATAAGTATCGGTCAGGATTTCGTTGCTGGTGGACATCGCTGGCCGGAGGATGGAGTCCAGTTCATTAACCTGAACCACCACTTCGAATACTTTTGCGTCGTATCCGCGAAGCTGTTCCCCGATGTTGGCCACTTTAATGACTTTGCCGGTATATTCGCGGTCCGGAAAAGCATCCACTTTCAGTTTCACATCCTGTCCGGTTTTTACCCGGCTGATGTCTACTTCGTTCACATACGTCTTAGAGATCATGTCGGTAAGGTCGGGCAATTCCGCCACCACCGGGTCCCAGGCCGAAATGCGGGAGCCGGGTTCCACCTTGCCGCCCCAGCCGCGGGCATAAATGACCATGCCTGATTTTGGAGCCATGATGGTAAATTCACCGGAGAGTTGGCTCAGTATGGTCATTTGCATTTGATTTTGCTTTTGAAGGGCATTGATCTCCTGAATTTTAGCAACCGCCTGTTGTTTCTTCAGGTCGTATTTGAGCAGCAACTGGCCATAGTCGCGTTCAGTGCGCTCCAGGTCGAGCTGGGCCTGCTGGATGACCGATTGTGGTTCGTAGCGGCTTTGATCAAGGTACAGGAGTTTTTCTTTCTTCAAAAATCCCATATTGACCAGTTCGTCGCGCATGCCGCGAAGTTCGATGGCCGTATCAATTTTTGCCTGTTCGAGCTGGGTTTGAATTTTTTCCATCTCCGTTTGCAGGTTGCTGATCTTGTTGGCCAGCTCTGTTCGGTCGAGGGTGGCGACATAATCGCCTTCTTTAACGATGGTGCCTTCCCGCACCAAATCTGAAACGGTGGTTTCATAAATTTCGGCCATCCGCATGCCCTGAGGCGCTTTTATCTTTACGGAACGCTTTGCATTCAGTTCGCCGGTAGCCGTTACATTGACGTGAAAACGGCCTCGTTTGACGGTGGTCAACAGATTACTTTGCCCCGCCATGTCTTCTTTTGGCCAAAATTGCCAAACTCCCAGCAGTGTTGCTAACAATATAATCGCAATTCCCAGTATTTTTTTGCTCCCCATAGTGGCATGTTGCTTAGTCGGTTAAAAAAAACAGGTTAAAGGATAACGTACCATATTCCCAAAGATACATCACGCATTTGTTTCTTTTTTGGTGAAAATGGCAAAACGATGTCAACATTATATGGCAGGAGATTCTAATAGTAATTCATACCCATACCCTAAAGGGTTGATCTCCAAAAAGTTCCCCTTTTTGCTGACAATCTGCTTTGTTTCAACAAGTCGCTGATACTTGGTTTATCGAAAAAAAAATGTCTAAAAAAGGTCAGTTTTACCTTTCGATTTTGAATTTTTTAGCTCATCTTTGTAGCCCGCTCCTACCGAAAGGAGATTAAATGGGGAGTTCAAATTAGCGATATTTTTTAAGCCCTTCTGAAAGGCGAAAGTCGGTTTGTAACGTTCCGACTTACTGATACTCTATTGCGTAAAGGTTATTTTTTCATTTTTTTAGTTGTCTGTGCAATGATAAAGGATCATGCTACAGTGTGGGATAGTTGTCTGCACGCCATTCGCAAGAGTGTAAATCAACAGAGCTTCAGAACCTGGTTCGAACCAATCCGGTCTGTACGCCTCGATGGTAATGCCCTTACCATTCAGGTGCCAAACAAGTTTTTTTACGAGTGGCTGGAGGAACACTACGTTTCGTTGTTGAAATCAACCATTCGGAAAGAACTGGGTGACCGTGGTCGGCTGGAGTACCAGATCCTGATGGGCGCTTCCGTTAATGACAGCGCGAGGGCTCTGAGCACGGGCAGCAGCAATGGTAACGGCAACGGCAATGGCGCCTCGCCGAAAAACGGAGAGCACTATGCTCCGGGAATGATTGATATGGAGAATATCAAGAACCCGTTTGTTATTCCGGGTATCAAAAAACTGAGAATTGATCCAAACCTGAACACCAACTATACTTTTGATAATTTTATTGAAGGTGATTGCAACCGTCTGGCGCGTTCTGCGGGGTTGGCTATTGCCAAAAAGCCGGGAGGCACTTCATTTAACCCCCTCGTCATTTTCGGCGATGTGGGGTTGGGGAAGACGCACCTTGCCCACGCCATCGGCAACGACATCCTTGACAAGTTTCCAAATAAATCGGTGCTGTACGTTTCTTCGGAGAAATTTACCGGCCAGATCATACAGTCCATCAAAAACAACGCCGTTAACGATTTCATCAATTTTTATCAGACGGTCGAGGTGCTGATTGTGGATGACATCCAGTTTTTGGCCAACAAGCAAAAGACCCAGGAAATATTCTTCCATATATTCAATCAGTTGCACCAAAACGGTCGCCAGATCATCCTGACCTCCGACCGGCCGCCAAAAGACATGGAAGGCGTGGAAGAACGGCTCATCTCCCGTTTCAAATGGGGCTTGTCTGCCGACCTTCAGGCGCCCGATCTCGAAACGCGCATGGCCATTCTGGAATCGAAGATGAACCGCGAAGGCGTGGAAATTCCGCCGAATGTGGTCGAATTCATCTGTTACAACATCCAGAACAACATCCGGGAACTGGAAGGCGTGCTGGTGTCGCTGATCGCCCAGTCTTCGCTCAACCGCCGGGAAATAGACATCGAGCTGGCCAAAGAAGTGATCCGCAACTTTGTGTCGCAGATCAATAAAGAGATCACGCTGGATTTCATTCAGAAGCTGGTTGCCGACCATTTCAGCGTCAGCCTCGACAAACTCCAGGGCAAAACGCGGAAACGCTCCATCGTCATCGCCCGGCAATTGTCGATGTTCTTAGCCAAAAAGCTGACCGATAAGTCTTTGAAAAGCATCGGAGAAATGTTTGGCGGCCGCGACCACAGCACCGTGATCTATTCCTGTAAAACGGTTCAGGACCTGATGGAAACCGACGCCATCTTCAAAGACACCGTCACGGATCTGGAAAAGAAAATAAAAATGAGTCTGAACGATAAGTAGGCGTCCCCTACCCCGTTCTGATTTTCAAGCTGTTAAAAAAGCGAAGGAACTTTTCCCTCGCTTTTTTATGTTAACCCTGCAAATTATTATGATGCACTGCTTGCAAATACCATTGTGATGTGTATCTTTGCGTTCGCTTTTGGAAAAAGGCAATTCACCGGGTGAAGTGGGAGAGTGGCTGAATCCACCGGTTTGCTAAACCGACGTACTCTGCAAGGGGTACCGCGGGTTCGAATCCCGCCTTCACCGCGATGTAAAACCTCAATAAACACGCACAATTCGGGGCGTAGCGCAGCTCGGTAGCGCACCTGCTTTGGGAGCAGGGGGTCCCAGGTTCAAATCCTGGTGCCCCGACATAGAAAGACTGTCCAAATGGACAGTCTTTTCTTTTTTTAGAAAAATCTTTTGTGCACAGATCGATAGTGCACCCCGCACTGGTGCGGGAGGGCCCCAGGTTCAAATCCTGGTGCCCCGACTAAAAAAAGGCCATCTTCGGATGGCCTTTTTTGTTTTATGTCTTGTGCACAGATCGATAGTGCACCCCGCACCGGTGCGGGAGGGTCACAGATTCAAATCCTGGTGCCCCGACTTAGGAAAGGCCATCTTCGGATGGCCTTTTTTGTTTTAGGGAAATTCCTTTGTGCGCAGATCGGTAGTGCACCCCGCACTGGTGCGGGAGGGTCCCAGCTAATCCTGGTGCCCCGACTAGGAAAAGGCCATCTTCGGATGGCCTTTTTTGTTTTTGAAACCTACAGCCTTTAACACTGCAATCATTGGCAATAATTTGCAGTACCAAAGTCTTAAATTCAGCGTCATATTGACGACGTGTTCGCTTTTCTGTTAATGGTCCTTTTCTTTTCATCGTAACACAAAGTAAACTTAGTTTTGTGTCTGGAAAAACTAGACCATCTAATATCACTTGAATGGAGATATTGTAAATTTGTTCTAAACTGAAGATTATGTTTTTATTAGGTAAGTATATCAAAGACATTCAAGAAGATGACATCAAACGGCTCATTGACCTTGGAATAAGTGAATCTAAAACTCTTGAATATAAAATGGAGTTAAAGATTGATATAGATAAGGACAAAAACAAAGTAGAGTTTCTTGCTGATATAACTGCATTGGCAAATACCGATGGCGGCATTATAGTCTACGGAGTTAAAGAAGAAAAAGATGATAAAGGAAATAATACAGGAGTCCCTTGTGAGATCACAGGGATTACAGTTGATAACCAAGATAAGCTTACTCAATCGATCGAGGACATTATTCGTAGTGGAAGTGACCCAAAAATAAATGCACCTGCAATCCATTTCGTATCTGTAGAAGGAAAAATCGTTCTTTTAATTGGTGTAACTAAATTTGCTACACTTCCTCATATGGTGACTGCTAAGTCATCAAATTTTTATAAAAGAAGAAATTCAGGAAAATACCCAGTGGACACCACTGAGCTTAACGACATGTTTATGAATAACTTTAGTATTAGTGAACGAATAAAAACTTTTGTGAATGAAAGAATTGCTGATGTTATCCAAGGCAATATGTTTCCTGAACCAGTAGAAGAAGAAGTTGGCGTTTTCTTTATGCATATCATTCCCATCAGTCACTTGAATGAAAATATGATTGATTTGACATCGCCTGCGAATAAAGATTATCTTTCTTCACACATATTCCCTTTGGGCAACAGTTCTTTTGATGCGGGACTTAACCTGGAAGGATTTTTCACATACTCCAAAACCCGTGGTCAAACAATATATTCCTACAAACAGTTATTTAGAGATGGCTCTATAGAACTCTATACTCTAGGTTTAAGTAGGAGAGACTCTAATGGAGATCCGCTTAACATGATTCATGGAGATGATCTGGAGCATGTAGTATTTGATACCATACAAGAAACTATACAAGTATATCAGCATTTTCACATTGATCCTCCTTACGTAGTGTTCATCAATTTGCGAAACGTGGAAAGATGTTGTCTTTTTAGTGAAAGGCGTTCTCTTGGCACTACAAATGACTTTTTAAGAAAGAATATACAGCTCCCCACTGCTCTCATCTCTACCATAAGTACTGATATTTGGTCTGTCGTGAAACCAGTATTTGACATTCTGTGGCAAGCAGGAGGCTGGGCTCAGAGTCCAAACTATGGTAGAGACGGCTCAAGACTATAGTAAGGTATCCTATTAGGTTGACATGGCCCGCTCGCACCCATCTTCCGCACTGTCAAAATCACGAGCTCGTTAATACCTATTGGCCGTAAACCGATCAAAGTTGAGGACTCCAGCCCGGCTACAAAAAGCACCAAATCAAATCCCGGTTATCAGCACAAAACCAATATCGTTCCAATTATCATCGAGCAGCAGCACATCACAGCCATCAACAACCATATTATCTGCGCAGGCGCGGCGCGTAAAAAAAATCAACTCACTCTGCAACGGCGAGGGTAAAAAACCAAGTCCCTGCTTGTCAAGTATTTTGGAATACATATTCATCGGTTTTTAAACCTGAAAGATAGGTAGCAAGGAGGGTTTAGGGGAATAAAAAACATAGATTGTTGACGGCGGGCTGAACCCGCGACTTTGGCCCGTTTGCGACCCTGAAAGGTCGCAACGAGCAGCATATTTTTTTATATGAAGCAGTTGGAAAGTAACAGAACTTGGAACCAGCGGGGAAGTATACACTTCGATTGCATGTAGATGGTGTAATAAATTCCTTCACGCATATCACTTTGGCGCAAGGCATCCAGCAAGGAGATCAATGTGGTTTTTCTCAGATCATCCCATTCCCTACGGCCAATAAGCCAGGCTATTCATGGATAAGCGACACAGGTAGTTTTGATGATTTCGCAGATGCACCTTGTCTTCCCTCCACGTGCTCAACCACCAATCAACAATTCCAAAATCACAGGGTCATTGAACGCCTGATAAACTTCGTACTGTTTGAGGGTGAAATTGGTTTGGAGTTCGGGCATAATCCACCATATAGTTATAGGCAATAAAAAAGCCAGTCTTTATGGGACTAGCTCCTGTATCGGTAGATAAGTCATTGATCAGCTTAGGGATGGAGCAACAGGCTCGCCATTTTATGTAATCCTGTGTGTATCAAGGTTCCAAAGAAAACCTCTTTCGTAACATTTATCACTGAATGATTTTCAGTCTTTTTTCTCAGATTTTCCTTCATCTCAATACCTCCTTCTTTTTTAGTTAAGGAATTCAATCTTCTGATTATTAAGTTAATAAATATTCCTCCAATCAGTATTAGCAGGAAAACAAGTATATGGTTTACCCATTGCGATGATTCACCACCGTCGTTTCCAACCCTAAGCTGTCAATGAACTCACAGGACTTTCCTGCAATTGCTACAAATATACGGGGGTAATCGGCTTCCATTGCAAAAAAGTTAAATGCAAAATTTAATTTTTCTCCTCCGCCCCATCCATAACGGTGATCTTCACCGCATCAAACAAGGCTCATCAGTCCTTACCCGTGATCTCGTTTTTGTTCTTCCGCTCATCGGGTAGTTGTTCACCAGGTTGAAGATGACGCCCGATACATTTTTGCCGACAAACAACTCCTCTTCGGCATATATGCCTTGCAGACCAAATTGATTTTGCCTATCGTTTCGGAATATTCTTCAGGCAGATCACTGAAATACCCATGATTGACCAGGATATACGCCTTGAAACCTGTTTTAGTGCCTCAAAAATGGTACGGGATTTTCTAATTTCCCTTTCCAAATCAGAAAATACCTGCTACAATGAAAATATGGTAACACTCACTTTTGACACACATAAAGCGGCAACCAGCCTGATGACTGTCGGGATCAGCAAGGAACAGGCTGAGGCGATCGTCAACCTTGAAAAAGAGAAGGAAACCAGCCATATCCCAACTAAAGCAGACCTGGATAAGTCAATTGCTGACCTCAAAATATGGGTACTTACTATGATGCTTGGTCAAACCGCCTTAATTGTGGGATTATTAAAATTACTTTAACATTAAGAATAAATTATTTCGGAGTTCTTAATGTATTAAAATTCAATATTCATAGGCCACTTATTATTTTACAAACCTTTCATGACGCCTTGTAATTTAGAGTAAATCTATTTAATATCACCAAATCTATTCACTATGGCTATATTTAGTGATTAGCATTTTACATGTATCTAAAACAGTTTTAGAGTAATTTACGCCTAATCCTTTGTCATTAATGGCGCTATAAAATGGTGGAATAAATTTCCTATTCATGTGATTACATTGAAGCAAATGCCAAATATTTTCAGGGTTCTTGCTAATATCATCTTCTAATCTCTCCAAATCGTTAATATGAATTAATGCCAATGGTTTTACTATAAATTTTTTAGTGCTAAAGTCTTTTATTAACTCTTGAAAACGAGTATTAAAAGTATTAGCCATCAAAGGTGTTTGAAAAGGCTTATCATTGACTATAATGCAAGGATAGATTTCATAGGGAGAAGCATTTAAGAATTTTGGATCAACATCGCAAGCATAATGACTTACATTTGTCAAAGATTCAACAATTTGATTAACTCCAAAATTCTCAAAGAATGCATTTCTATCGTTTTTATAAAGAGAATTTATATCTCCTCCATATTTTTCCATATCATAGATACTACCAGATTTAACTTGGCCTAGGAATATTTTATTATCAGATCGAAAATAAACATCAGCAATTTCTATCTGCCCTGTCGGTGCTTTAACCTTGAGTTGATCAAACATTAACAATGTGGAATGCGGGTGATTTTCAAAACATCTCTTAAGAATTTCACATAGGTATTTTTCGAAAAAATACCCAAACTCGCTTCTGTAAAGCTTAATAGAGAATTTATTATTTCCTATATCGTCTTTTATATGTTTAACTCTATCAAACCAAAAATCATTAAGAAACTGAGAGTATGTTTTTTCAACAAGAAATGAATTATCTGCAATTAAATATCTAAGTTTTCTGATTTTAATAAATGGCGATTTTCTTATATTAAGAAGTTTATAGGTTTCTTTATTATAATTTCTAACACTTAGTTTATCAAAAAGGTTTTGATCACCGTCTTTAACAAAATAGCAAAAATCCCAATTAGGGTTTGCACTTCGGTTTGCATTATACATGCTAATTACTTGAAATACAAAGTAATTGGGTTCAACTCCATAAGTTTCATAAAAATATTCTCTTACTTCTGTTGAAAAGATTGTATTATTGAGAAAGTAATTAATCAAACAGTATCCTCGATAAGCAGTATAGAAGGGATCTGTTTCAACTATTATCTCATTTAATGGAATTAATTTGGGGTTTAAAGATTCAAAGCTAATCTTACTACTATCTTGCTCTTTTTTAATTTGAGTAATAGTATAGTTAACTGCTAGTAAGTACTTTAAAATTGACTCCCACACTTCAGTTTCCTCCATCGAAAACCCTTCAATAGGGTGTATTTCGTCAGAATTTACAATTTCTTCAATAGCGAATAAACATGCCGGCTTATTAAATATATTAGGAAAATCAATTTTATTTTTAGTGTGTTTATTAGCAATGCTTGAGTATTTAATAAGAAGCTCTTTGGTTCTTGTAAAATATCTTAGCTCTCTTGCCTGAGTTTCAAATGTATCATCTACAAGTATTCTATTTTTGGGCTTTAATCGATAGTTCAGACCTGTTATTTCATAAAGTATATTCTCTTTACAAATATGTTTAATTATAGAAATTCTGTTTTCAGGAGGCTTAACTCCAAAATACATCTCATAGTCAAGGATTAATCGTCTTGTTATCTGTATCATTGTTGTGTTTTTGATCGTACACTAGGCAAAAAATAAAGAAAAAAGATCAAGGCTATTGCCAATCATTTCTTTTAAGCTGAGCTATTCTCTTAACCTATTAAAAATTAACCATGTTGAAGTAACTCCTGGGTTTAATAAGCAAAAATTATAAACTTGCTTCAATTTTTTGAGATTTTTCCCAAATAATATATTCATTAGGATCTTGGACAAACCTCTCCCAAGCCTCATTTAAAAGCTTAAATATAAGAGAATTAGTTTGTGGGTTAACAATAGAACAATTAATTGCCTTTGTAGCAACATGAACAACATTTGCACAATGTTCCAAAATTTCAGTGGGGTAAGCCCCGCTCGCGCCTGTCTTCGGCACCGTCAAAATCATGCGCTCGTTACTACCTTTGGTAGTAAACGGATCAAGGCTGCGGGCTCCAGCCCGGCTACAAAAAGCACCAAATCAAATCCTGATTATCGAGACAAAATCAATATCGTTTCAAATATCCTACAACAGCAAAACATCATATTGATCCAATCTACAAGTGCCCGTGTTAATAGATAAGCTTATATTGGTCAGGCGGTTTGTACAGCGTGTAATAAGAGATGTGAAACACACTACAAATGAACCGCAGCCTGTCACAGCTTGAACAACTTCATCATCATGAGCAAGGAATTTTTCGTAGATAAGCACTCGGTGGTGCGGCAGATATGGGGGAAGGGCGACACCATCCTTTTCATATTTGCCGGCGCGGCGGCAGAGTTTGCACTCAACAAGGCGGTTGACTGGCTGTATTTTACAGGCCGGCTGCCCGCAGATCCGTTGGGGCGGCTTTTTTCAACGGTTTCTTACGCCCGGGCAATTGTATTTTCCGAAAAACAGGCTGCCTTTCGCGCCATTGACGCCATCGCGGCGATCCATGCCGATGTGGAAGCGAAACGGGGCGCCCACATTCCTGACCAGGCTTACCGGGATGTGCTTTTCATGCTCATTGATTACTCCATCCGCTCTTTTGAAGTGCTGGAACGCAAGCTGACGAATGCCGAAAAAGAAGAAGTATTCGATGTCTTTTACCGGGTCGGAAGCCGGATGGGCGTAAAAGATTTGCCCGAATCCTTTGGAGCATGGGAAAAGATGCGGCATGCGCACATGGAACAGAATCTGCAATTCAGCCATTACACAGCTGACCTGTTTCGCCAGTTTCGAAAACACCTGGGGATCATGCGCTACAGGATCCTGTTGGAGTCGCAGACCCTGGTCGTGCCTAAAAGGGTGAGGGAATTGCTTGGCTTCCGGAGCGTCTCCCTTTTACAACCTTTGATTGCGCTGTACAAGCTGAGTGCTCGTATGAAGGTTAGTTGGTTTTTGAAAGCGCTGATCCTGCCACCGAAGTATAAAAACGAAATCAGCGCATTGGATAGCGGGGACTTGTAAATGCCTTTTTTAGTCCTGCCTGCCTTTCATTTTTTCCTTAGCTCGAGTGTTATGCCCACGTGTGCACATCATCATGGGTTCTACGGGTGGCCGTAAACGGATCAAAGCTGAAAACACATTATTCCATTACAATAAAATAATTATTACTGAGATGAAACAATTCATTGCATTTATTCTGATCGTATTTCTATTTCATTCATGCGGTCCCTGCGACAGGGTTGACTGCCTCTCTGACAATTACTTTGGCCATTTTAGAATAATCAGTGCAGCAAACGGGGAAGATTTAGTTTTTGGACCAACAAGGTTTTACGACAAAAAACTTATAAAGTTTTTTGCTTTAAATGGCGTAGACACGACTTTCTTTGATTTCCATACCATCAATTCTGGTGGAACCATAGGATTTGACAGCATTTTGCAGGTAAGTTTTTTTCCGGAAACGGATATTGCTTTCATGCGCCTTAGTGACGGCGATGTTGATACATTCCAAATTTCATATAACACCTTTGGTACAAAGTGCTGTGGAACCATCACAGAAATCACAAACTTCCGGTTTAATAATACGATTGACCTTCCCGGTGGACAGGGAATTCAGGAAATAAAGAAATGAGTCCGTAGGCTTGTTGGTCAATTATTTTGCTACGCATATTCATTGGTTTTTAGTTCTGAAAGATAGGTATACTGTGAGCTGCCAGGTGTTGTGCATCATGTGAGTGCCAGATTTCCGAAATCTCAAAGATTTCGGAAATCTCCCTTGCCCAAAACTTGACAACGTGAGGTATAGAAAGGAGGGTTTTGGGAACAAAAACCATGGATTGTTGACTGCGGGCTGAACCCGCAACTTTGGTGCGTACGAGCCCAGCCGTATTTAAAATGCAGCGGTGCCATTGTTGCATCGGCGTCAACAGGGAGCTTGGAACCAGCGGGGGTAAAACCAGCATTTTGAACCCGCTAAAACAAACTCAGAAAACAACATTCATGCCCAGACCGAGCCAATTGCCCCTCCTGATGGCCCCTACCCCGCTCTGGAAAAAATAAGAATTTACCGTAGCGCCGTCGCCGGCATCGCCGGGGTTGCCGTCGCGAAAGATATAATGCAGCATTAACTTAAGGTTCCTTTGGTCCAGATAGCAATTGACGCCGATGTCATACGTGGTTTCATCGCCCGAGGAGAAGTGCAAAGCGAGCGCATCGGCTTGTTTCAGGGCATCGTGCGCCCCTTCAAAGTGCATGACCATCAACGTGGGTTCCAGTAAAAAGCGGCCTGCAGGCAGGTTTATTCCGATCCGGATATGCCCGGTCTCACATCTTGAAGAAATAGCACGGATTTCCTGTGTGGGTAAAGTTTCCTGCCCCCTGCGCCGCATCCAGATCCACTCGCCATCAAGATTGAGAGCGCCATAGTTGAGCAGAAATCCGGGGCCGAAAGTAGTAGCCGATTCAAACTGCTCGGTTTTCCCCTGCACGGCAGCGTTAAAATCCAGCGATATTCCTTTGCGCCGGTTGAAATAATTGATTTCGTAAGCGATGCCGTATTTTTCCATTTCCGGATCGCCTAAGGAGACCACTACCCTTCCCGTCAGCAAAGGAGAAAAAATATTCCCCACAGAACTGCCGTTCAAACCGGTTGTCGTAGGGTTAAAAACCCCGAGGTTATAAAGAAGCCCGGTCTTCTTAAAGTTGATCAATCCACCAATATTGATGCCGGTTGATCTGCCTAAGCCCGTGCCTACCAGATGGCTCCGGAAATAACTTTGCGAACTGGATTTTTCCATCGAATTTACCGACCAGGCAGAGGTGATGCTTTCCCGTTGCAGTTGCGGGCGAAACCAGCCCGCAATAAAGTTCAGCCCTTCGCTTTTGGGCAGGGCTTTCCAGTGAAAATAAGCATCCCGGATTCCAATGCCGGGTTCGGCTTTGTTTGGCAGTCCCAGACCGCTTGCTAAAATGTCGCGGCCAATCTGGTCGTAGTAAAAAAGGACGGTGTATTGCAGTCGCGGATAAGGCTCCCCGCTAAAAGACAGTACCGCCCGGCGCAGGGAAAGGTTAAAGCGATCGTCAACCGCTTCATAGGCTTTTGTGGTGGTGTTGTACACTTCAAAACCTATAGAATACACACTCCATAACTGTACCATGCTTCTAATGGTCAGCTTAAATGACTCTTTTTTAGAAATCCATTTCGGCTTCCATACTGACGCAGGAAGCGTATCCTGCTCGTATACTGCAGGTTGTACTACAGGTTTAACTGCTCCAAATGCAGGCTGCGCATACCCCCGGCCCATGCTCAAAAGCATCATGGCATGGAATACCCAAAATCGATTTTTTCGGGTAACCGATGGGCAATCCAGAGGCAGTCGCTTTTTTAGCATCATTTTTTGCCACTAAAGATAAACAGAAAACCACACTCATTCTGCGGTTGTCGTTTTCTCAAACCCATGCAGATTTTGCCCGACAAAATCCCCCGGGAATGTCTCCATACCGGGAAATCCGAGGCGGATGTCGCGGCCGTCGTGAGGAATAACAGCTGTTCCAAACAGGTAGTCCCAAATGGCCAGCGTCAACCCAAAATTGATGCCATAGCGACGGTTTTCCGGCAATTCATAGACGTGGTGCCAGATGTGCATTTCAGGGCTGTTGAAGATGCGTTTCATCCAGGGCCCGAGTAACAATGCCGCCGCCGCTGTGCTTCCCAAAACCACCAGCGCCTGTTGCCAGGGAGAAGGATCATGGAGCAGGTGCACATCAAAGCCGCTCGTCGCAATGACAAGGCCAATCAACGCGCCCAATATGCCCCCGGTAACATACCCGGGTACCGTGATGTTGGAGTGGTTGTAGTGCCCGACTGCAAGGGTAAAGATGTGAATGATGAAAAAATCGTACAGACCTATCCCCAACAGCGCAAGCGGCAGGTATTCAATGGTACGGTAAACCACATTTTCCATCCAGTGATAACGCAGGTGTGCAGCAAAACCCATCTGCTCCACCGAGTGGTGCACTTTGTGAAACTCCCAGAGGCGTTTGCTGCGGTGCAATAAGCGGTGTATCCACCACTGGACAAAATCGCGCACCAAAAAACCGGTCAGCAGAATGACCCACATGGGCGCCTGTCGCAGTGGGTTGGATGCCTGTAAATCTACCCCAAGGGCGGCTTTCAGGCCATCGTTGAAGAGGTTGACGACTACCGAAGAGGCCGCGCTGTAAATGATGAGGGAAAAAAGGAAAAAGTTGAAAAACATGTAAAAGAAATCCAGCCAGAAATCCTTTCGGAATTTAGGCTGCTCTTTGCGCCAGGGCGCCAGTCTTTCCACCAGAAAAAAGAAGGCAGAAACAAGTATTAACCAATAAAAATAGTTGTGCCAGCCGGGATTGCTGATTTCATGCCACAGATAGTTGGCGTAGCCCCGGTAGCCCTGCACAAAAAGATCCCAGTATTTATCCATTGTCTTGAAATTCTGTCATTTATCACTAAAAAACAGCCCAGCTGCATCGTTGCGATACTGCTGGGCTGATGGGATAGCCTTATCGGGATTTCCCCGTTTGGCTAATGCTCATTACAAACTCACAATCCCTCCGGCGAGGTTATATAGTTTTTCAAAGCCCTGGTCAGCCATGACATTGCAGGCCTGTCCGCTTCTGGCGCCGCTGCGGCAATACACAAAATAGGTTTTGTTCTTGTCCAGCTTGCTTATGGCTGTGCCAAAAGAAGGGCTGTAGATATCAATATTGGTGGCTCCTTTAACTTTCCCGCTGGCAAATTCAGCAGGCGTGCGCACATCCAGTAAAACAGCATTTGGCGTTTCTTCGAGCAATTTCAGGAATTCTTCAGCCCGAACGTCCGTGTACTTTTTTGTCGCCGTACCAAACAGCGATTGAAATAGACTCATATTTGATGATTATTTTAGTGTTCAAATTACGATACAAAGATCAGGGTGTGGCTGCACATGGTCTGTAATGCGCATCACACAAGGAAAAAAAAGTGCAAAAATTACTGACTTTTCCAGGCATTATACCCGCCTTTCAGGTTGTACAATTGCTTAAACCCTTTAGCAGCCATGGTGTTGCAGGCACTGGCACTGCGGCCGCCGACAGCACAATAAACGAGATAGGTTTTGTTTTTGTCCAGGGCCTGAACCTTTGATTCAAAGGCAGGGCTGTTAAAATCCATCTCAATCGCGCCCTGTATTTTTCCCTGCGCGGTTTCCTGTGGGGTCCGCACATCGAGAATCACAACATCCGGCTGATTCATTTTTTCTTTAAATTCAGCGGTATTGATGTTTTGATAAGGCGCCGACTGCTGGGAGCAGGCAGAAATCAGGCCAAAAGACAGGGCCAGTGCAGTCAAAACGATTTTTATTTGCATCAGATCAATTGTTTTAGTTTGATGAAATGAATCATTACACCACTTCTTTCAGCTGTTGGCGGCGCAGCGAATTCGGACACACATAGTCTGTGGTTTCAAACAAGCCGCTTTGCTGAATGGCTTTGAAGCCACCGGCGACATCCACCACATTTTCAAAGCCCCGTGCCCTGAGGATAGAAGCCATGATCATGGAGCGATAGCCGCCCGCACAATAGATGAAGTAGGTTTCTTTTTTGTCCAGCTCTGCAACAAAGTCATTGATGTAATCCAAAGGATAGCTTCCCGCGTCTTTGATGTGCTCCGCAGCGTATTCGCCAGGACGGCGGGCATCCAGCACGTGGTCCATACCCATTTCGGCTGCTTTTTCGGCCAGTTCAGCGGCATTGATGGACAAAATCTGGTCCACTTCTCTGCCAGCGCTTTTCCATGCTTCAAAACCGCCTTTCAGGTAACCGATAACCTGATCAAAGCCAACGCGCGACAAACGGGTAATGGCTTCTTCTTCCTGCTCCAGCGGTGCGATCAGCAAAACGGGTTGTGCGACATCCATAATGAGAGCGCCTACCCAGGGAGCAAACTGGCCATCCAGACCAATATTGATGGAATTGGGTACAAAACCTTTGGCAAATTCCTGAGCATTGCGGACATCCAGCAGAATAGCCCCCGTCGCATTCGCCGCTTCTTCAAAAGCAGCCGGAGAAAGCGCCTGAGCTGCACGGTTCATCACCGTATCGAAACTCTCATAGCCCTGCTTGTTCAGGTTCACATTCAAAGGAAAATATTGCGGGGGAGCCAGCAAACCATCTGTAACTTCTTCAATAAACTGTTCCTTCGTCATGTCTGCACGAAGCGCATAGTTCTGAGCTTTCTGGATTCCAATCGTTGAAGTCGTTTCTTTCGACATGTTTTTGCCGCATGCCGAACCCGCGCCGTGTGCCGGATAAACCACCACATTGTCGGGCAGGGTCATGATTTTTTCGCGCAGGCTGTCGTACAGATAACCAGCGAGGTCATTGATGGTCAGGTCTGACTTCTGCGCCAGATCAGGGCGTCCGACATCGCCAATGAACAAAGTATCTCCGCTGAAAAGGGCCGTTTCCCGTCCCGCTTCATCCAGCAGCAAATAGCTCGTGCTTTCCATGGTGTGTCCGGGCGTATGCAGCACTTTAATGCGTACTTTACCCAGTGTAAAAACCTCCCCGTCTTTTGCGCCATACGACTCGAAGCCGGTTTCTGCATTTGGGCCATAGACAATTGGGGCGCCGGTTTTTTTGGACAAATCCAGGTGACCGGAAACAAAATCTGCATGAAAATGCGTCTCAAAAACATACTTGATTTTCGCGCCGCTTTTGTGTGCGCGATCTAAATATGGCTGTACCTCCCGCAGGGGGTCAATGACGGCTGCCTCGCCTTCACTTTCGATATAATAAGCGCCTTGCGCCAGACAGCCGGTATAGATTTGCTCGATTATGTGCATTGCAGTAAAACTTTTTTTGTTAAAAGTACAAATTTTAAATGACGGCACAAAAGTGCAGGCTTGTCCGGAAAGCGTCTGTGAACAGCATCACACAAGCACAAACTTTTTTCGGTTTTTGAGATTTACGCCTATTTTTGACGCAAAGCTCATGTTGTGAAAACATACGACTACATCATCATCGGCAGCGGTTTCGGCGGCTCCGTCAGCGCGCTCCGTCTGGCAGAAAAAGGGTACAAGGTACTGGTTATTGAAAAAGGCAAATGGTACCGGGCACAGG
Organism: uncultured Saprospiraceae bacterium; assembly: GCA_937926205.1. Lineage (GTDB taxonomy): Bacteria > Bacteroidota > Bacteroidia > Chitinophagales > Saprospiraceae > JABWAJ01. The sequence goes on along the minus strand of CALEYL010000018.1, from coordinate 23,869 downwards.
ATTTCCCCAAAACGAACTGGTCTTTCCCGAAATGGCTTTGGTTGCCTGCCCTGCGTTGGTATGGCATTATGAAAATCAGCATTTTCCGCGACGTAGGCATCGTTTCCGGCACCGGCGTTGGCGGCGGTTCGCTGGTATATGCCAATACCCTGCCGATACCCAAACCTGCATTTTTTCAATCCGGTTCATGGGCCGGCCTGGCCGACTGGCAGCAGGAACTGGCGCCATTTTACAAGCGCGCGCTGCACATGCTGGGGGCTGCAAAAAATCCCCGCTTTTTTGACGGCGAAAAAGCCCTGGAAGTCTTAGCGGAAGCAATTGGCCAGCAAGAACATCTGGATGCAACGGATGTGGCCATTTATTTTGGAAAACCGGGAGAAACGGCTGCAGATCCTTATTTTGAAGGAAAAGGCCCGGAGCGAGCCGGCTGTACTTTTTGCGGCGCGTGCATGACCGGTTGCCGGCACAATGCCAAAAATACCCTGGATAAAAACTACCTCTATCTTGCCCAACAACAGGGTGTGGAAATTCTCGCAGAACAGGAAGTCACCGATGTGCGTCCCACAGGGAATCCCGATGGATCGGATGGTTATGAAGTGCAAATTCAGTCTTCCACGCGTTTGTTCAAACAGCGGCAGACCCTGCGCACCCGTGGCGTCGTTTTTTCCGGCGGCGTGATGGGTACCGTTAAGCTTCTTTTGAAACTGAAACAAAGTTCGCTGCCCCGGCTTTCGGATATGGTGGGGCGCGACGTGCGCACCAACAACGAAAGCCTGATTTGTGTGACCCAGCTGGATCAATCCAACGACCTCTCCCAGGGCATTGCGATCGGCGCCATCCTCCATACCGACGAACACAGCCACCTGGAATTCTGCCGCTATGGTGCGGGTTCCGGCGCCTGGCGGCTCAGCTTCCTCCCATTTGTGGAAGGTCCAAACATGACAGTGCGCCTGCTTCGGATGCTGAAAGACGTGCTGCTTCATCCGGGAACTTACTGGAAATACCTGCGGGTGAAAGACTGGGCGAAAAGCTCGGTGGTGATGCTGTTCATGCAGACCTTAGACAGCACCATTACCTTCACCCGTACCAAAGGAGGGCGCTTGCGGACAGCCGTAGTTGGCGAAAACAAGCCAACCGCTTTCATTCCGCGTGCCATCGAACTGGCTCGAAAATTCGAAAAGCAAATCCGGGGAAAAGCCATGGCTTTTGGCCTCACACCCCTGGCTGGCATACCCGGAACGGCCCATATTCTCGGCGGCGCAGTCATGGGCGATTCCCCCGAAACAGGGGTTATTGACCGCAACAACCGCGTTTTCGGCTATGAAAACATGCTGGTTTGCGACGGCTCCATGATTTCAGCAAATCCAGGGGTAAATCCGGCGCTTTCGATTACGGCGATTTCGGAAAGGGCGATGAGTGGGGTTCAGGTTCAGGTGTCGGACACCTGATCGGATCAAATCCTCACCCCATCATCCCCTTCAACACCGAAGCGTCTTTACTTTCCAGCACAGAGTGGCCCTTCATCAGGTATTCGTCTACTTTTCGGGCGCATTCGCGGCCTTCGCTGATGGCCCATACGACAAGGCTCTGTCCGCGGCGCATGTCTCCTGCCGTGAAGATTTTGGCGATGCTGGTTTGATAACTTTTTTCTGTGGCTTTGACATTGCCCTGGCGGTCGAGGTCAATTTCCAGTTCATTTAGCAGGCCTTCCTGCTCGGGGTGCAGAAAACCGACAGCGATGAGGGCCAGTTCGCAAGGTATTTTGCGCTCGCTGCCCGGGATTTCCACAAAATGGGAAGGTTTTCCGTTGGCGCCCAATGTCCATTCGAGGCTCACCACCCGCAGGGCTTTCAAGTTTCCTTTTTCGTCTCCGACGAAGGCTTTGGTGGCAACCGCCCATTTGCGTTCACAGCCTTCTTCGTGGGAGCTGGTGGTTTTCAGCAACATGGGATAATTCGGCCAGGGCATGTCCACCGTTCGGGAAGCCGGTGGCTCAGGCAGCAATTCAAATTGAGTAATACTTGCGGCGCCCTGACGGTTGGCCGTACCCACACAATCGCTTCCGGTGTCGCCGCCGCCGATAACGACCACATTTTTTCCGGCAGCGGTCAGTTCTTCCGGCCAGATGTTGCTTTCCAACCCGGCGTGATCGAGCGGATTTTTATCCGCAACACGTTTGTTGCTTTGCTTTAAAAAGGTCATCGCAAAATGTACCCCGTTGAAATTGCGGCCGGGAATGTCCAGATCCCGAGGTACGGTAGAACCTCCGGCTAAAACAATGGCGTTGTACTCTCGGAGCAGGGCGCTGATGCTGACATTCACCCCAACATTGGCATGGCATTGAAAGGCAATCCCTTCTTCCCGTAAAAGCGCTATTCTGCGGTCGACGACGTTCTTTTCCAGTTTAAAATCCGGAATGCCGTAGCGCAACAATCCACCGGGTTCATCGTCGCGCTCGAAAACGGTCACCAAATGGCCTGCCTGGTTCAGTTGGTCGGCGGCGGCAAGTCCGGCAGGGCCTGAACCAATGACGGCTACTTTTTTCCCGGTTCTGGCGATGTGTTTGCGCGGCTTGACAAAGCCTTTTTCAAACGCGATTTCGATGATGTGCTTTTCTATCTCCTCAATGGCTACCGGCGGTTGGTTGATGCCGAGAACGCAGGCACTTTCGCAGGGGGCAGGGCATATCCTCCCGGTAAATTCCGGAAAGTTGTTGGTAGAAGCAAGTATTTCATAGGCTTCCTGCCAGTTGCCGTCATACACAGCGTCGTTGAATTCCGGAATGACGTTACCGAGCGGACAGCCGCTGTGGCAAAACGGCACGCCACAATTCATACAGCGCGCGGCTTGCTGATTCAGTTCTTTTTCGTTGTATGGCGTTACAAACTCCCGGTAATCCTGTTTGCGGGATTCTACCGGTCGCTTACCCGGCATGGCGCGGGTGAATTCGAGGAATCCTGTTGGTTTGCCCATGGCAGTCTTGTTTATAAGTATTTCGCCCCTAAAGGGGCTAAGTAGTTTTTTATTGATAATTGACAATTACATGATTGATGAATGGTGATGTTGGAATTCGAAATGAATGAGTCAGCAGGCTCCTCACATTAAAAATTAAATCTCATCATTCGTCATTCATCAATAATCTCTCTTCCTATCATACCTATTCGTAATAGGAATTGACAATCAATTGTTTCTATATTTTTGGAGCCAAGCGTAACGCAGCTATCGGACTTTAAAGACAGACACTATGTTGTCAACCCCATAGCTGCAGCCGCCTGCTTTTTCAGCGCCTTTTTATAATCCCCGGGGAAGACTTTTACAAAGTGCTTCAACTGGTTGTCAAAATCGCCGAGTAAAAACTTGGCGACCGTACTGTCGGTATAGCGGTGATGCCGTTCGATCATTTCGAAAACCATTTTAGCGTCTGCTTCATCCAAAGGATCGAGGTCGACCATTTCCATATTGCAGTTTGCCGGAAAAACAGCCTGTGGGTCGTATACATAGGCGATTCCACCGCTCATGCCTGCCGCGAAATTACGTCCGGTACTTCCGAGAATCACCACACAACCACCCGTCATGTATTCGCAGCCGTGGTCGCCGACACTTTCCACAACGGCCGAAACGCCTGAATTGCGCACACAGAAACGTTCGCCGGCTTTGCCCCGGATATAAGCTTCCCCGCCGGTAGCGCCATAAAAGGCCACGTTTCCGATGATGCTGTTCTCTTCCGCTACAAACTGAGCCCGTTTTGACGGATAAACAATCAGTTTGGCGCCGCTAAGGCCTTTCCCGAAATAGTCATTCGCATCACCTTCCAGCTCCAGGGTGATTCCTTTGGTATTGAATGCGCCAAAGCTCTGACCAGCAGTGCCGTCAAACTTTAGCCAGATGGTATCGTCGGGCAATCCTTCCGAGCGGTAGCGCTTCGTGATTTCGTGCGACAACATCGCGCCCAGCGTTCGGTCTGTATTTTTGATTTCATAAGCGGCACGGACAGGTTCTCCCTGTTCGATCGCAGGTTTGGCCACTTCCATCAGCGTCCAGTCCAGCACCCCGGCGAGTCCGTGGTCCTGTTCTTCCTGACAATAAAGCCCGACGCTCTCATCAGCAGGTTCTTTGTATAAGATTGGAGAAAGGTCGAGATTTTCGTGTTTCCAGTGGGCAGCCTCTTCTTTCTGCATCAGATAATCGGATTGTCCGATCATCTCATCAACCGTCCGGAAACCCAATTCTGCCATAATTTCCCGCAATTCCTGAACCAGAAAGCGAAAGAAATTGACGACGTGGTCGGCATCGCCTGTAAAGCGTTTCCGCAATTCCGGGTCCTGGGTAGCAATGCCCACCGGACAGGTGTTCAGGTGGCATTTGCGCATCAGGATGCAGCCTTCCACAACCAGAGCAGCCGTGGCAACCCCCCATTCTTCGGCGCCAAGCAATGCAGCGATGGCAATGTCGCGTCCCGTTTTCATCTGGCCGTCAGCCTGGAGGACAACCCGGCTGCGCAATTTGTTTTTGACCAGTGTCTGATGCGCCTCTGCAAGTCCCAATTCCCAGGGCAAACCAGCGTGCCTGATGGAACTGATGGGCGAAGCACCCGTACCTCCGTCAAATCCGGCAATCAGCACCACATCCGCTTTGGCTTTGGCAACGCCGGCAGCAATGGTACCTACGCCGGCTTTGGAAACCAGCTTAACACTGATGCGCGCCTGGCGATTGGCATTTTTCAAATCAAAAATCAGTTGTGCCAAATCTTCAATCGAATAGATGTCGTGGTGTGGCGGCGGAGAAATCAGGCCTACGCCGGGCGTTGAGTGCCGAACTTTACCAATCCATTCGTCTACTTTATGGCCGGGCAATTGGCCCCCTTCACCCGGCTTGGCGCCTTGTGCCATCTTGATCTGCAACTCATCGGCCTCGGTCAGGTAGAGGCTGGTAACGCCAAAACGGCCCGATGCCACCTGTTTGATCGCACTGCGCATGCTGTCGCCGTTGGGCAGGGGCTGGTAGCGCTTTTCATCTTCGCCTCCTTCCCCAGTATTGCTTTTTGCGCCAAGCCGGTTCATGGCAATGGCCAGTGTGCTGTGCGCTTCGTGCGAAATGGAGCCAAAACTCATGGCGCCGGTTGCAAAACGCCGGTAAATATTTTCTGCTGGTTCCACTTCATCGATTGGAATGGAAGCTTGCTGGTGTTTGAATTGCAACAAACCGCGCAGGGTGCAGGCTTTTTCGCTTTGATCGTTGACGAGCTTAGCGTACTTTTTATACGCCGTATAATCGTTCATCCGCGTAGAATACTGCAGCAGGTGTATGGTTTGTGGGTTAAACAGGTGTTCTTCCCCTTTGCGTTTCCATTGATAGATTCCGCCGACAGGCAGGCGCTGTACCGGAAAATCGGTTTTGCTGAATGCAAAATGGTGCTTGGCTAAAGTTTCGCGGGCAATGTCGTCGAGGCTCATGCCTTCGATTCTCGAAGTTGCCCCGGTGAAGTAGTAATCCACCACTTTTTTATCCAACCCAACGATTTCAAAAATCTGAGCGCCCTGATAAGATTGCAGGGTGGAAATGCCCATTTTGGAAAATACTTTTAGCAGGCCGTCTGCAACCGCTTTCGTGTAATTTTTTGACAGTTGGTTGAAGTCAAGATCTGTATCGAGCTTATCCTGCAATTTCATGTCCCGGATGGAAGAAAATGCGAGATAGGGGTTGATGGCCGTGGCGCCGAAGCCCAGCAAACAGGCAAAATGGTGTACTTCCCAGACATCGCCGGCTTCTACGATCAGGCCAACCTGTCCGCGATATCCTTTTCGAATGAGGTGGTGTTGAACGGCGGACAAAGCGAGCAGAGAGGGAATGGCTGCGTGTTCGCTATCAATGGCCCTGTCAGACAGGATGAGTACTTCAAACCCATCTTCCACGGCGTCGGTTGCATAGCGGCAAAGGCGTTCAAGCGCACGGCGCATGGAGCCGGGATTGCCGTCAGCCCTGAAATACGTTTGCAGCGTTTTGGCCTGAAATATCCCCGTATCGATGCTTCGGATTTTTTCCAGATCGTGGTTGCTGAGAATGGGGTGCTGCAAAGCCACACTGTGGCAGGCCAGCGGCTCTTCCACCAACAAGTTGCCATTGCCGCCTGCAAAAGTGGCCAGACTCATGACCAGTTTTTCGCGAATGGGGTCGATGGGTGGGTTGGTAACCTGAGCAAACAATTGTTTAAAATAGCTACTCAGGTGCTGAGGTTGTTCACTCAAAACGGCCAGTGGCGTATCGTTGCCCATCGAACCAATGGGATCTTTGGCGTCCAGAGCCATCGGCGCGATGATCTGCTCCAGGTCTTCCGTCGTGTAGCCAAAAGCCTTTTGGTATTTAAAAACCTGATCGTGTGCCAGCTGCGTAAACATAACACGGGGTTCGGGCAGCTCTTCCAGGCGAATTTTGAAATTATTCAACCAGTCAGCATAAGGCTGGCGGGAACAAATATCCTGCTTCAGTTCCTCATCGCTGATGATGCTGCCGCGTTCCATGTCCACGACAAACATTTTTCCTGGTTGCAAACGCCCTTTTTCTTTGATCAGCGCAGGATCAATGGGCAATACCCCGGTTTCGGAAGCCATCACCACCCGGTCATCGGTTGTGACACAGTAGCGGGAAGGGCGCAGTCCGTTGCGGTCGAGTGTTGCGCCAATGATTTTGCCATCGGTGAAAGAAATGGAAGCCGGTCCGTCCCAGGGCTCCTGAAAGGCGGCATGAAATTCATAAAACGCCCTTTTGAGCGGGTCCATTTCTTCATGATGATCCCAGGCTTCAGGAATGAGCATCATCATGACATGCGGCAGGGAGCGGCCACAAAGGGTAAAAAACTCAATGACGTTGTCCAAAGACGCGGAATCGGATTGCCCTTCAAAGATGATGGGCAGCAACATGTCCATTTCTTCTTTGGAAAACCAGGGCGTAGTAAACCCTTGCTCACTGGTTTTTAGCCAATTAAGGTTACCTTGGATGGTATTAATTTCCCCGTTGTGTGCAATAAACCGGAAAGGCTGCGCCAGTTTCCAGGATGGAAAAGTGTTGGTGGCAAAGCGCGAATGGATCAGACCAAAAGCGCTGACCATGCGTTTGTCGCTTAAATCCCGGAAATAGCCCCGGAGTTGATGGCTGGTCAGTTGTCCTTTGTACACCACCGTTTTATACGACAAAGAGGCAATGTAAAAACCGGAAGGAGACCCCTTGACGGTGTTGTTGATGGTATGGCTGGCATAATTCCGGAGCACGAACAGCTTCCGCTCAAAAGCATCCGGGTCCATCAATTGATCCGGGCAGGCAATGAACACCTGCTCCATTTCTGGTTCTACGGACAGTGCTGTCGGGCCAATGCCTTCAATATTGACGGGTACTTTCCTGAAAACCAGCACCTGTAAGCCCAGTTTTTCCGAAGCCCGGATGAAAATATCCCGGCAGGTTTCGCGCAAAGCGATGTCTTTTGGAAAAAACAGAACACCAACGCCATAACGGCCGTAATCCGGCAGGTGGACTCCCAGTTTTACACACTCATCAAAGAAAAATTCGTGGGGCATTTGCACCATAAGCCCGGCTCCGTCGCCGGTATTGCTTTCGCAACCGCATGCCCCCCGATGCTCCATATTCTCCAGAATGGTAAGGGCATCGGAGATGATCTGGTGCGACTTACTCCCTTTAATATTGGCGACAAAGCCAATGCCACATGCATCCCGTTCAAAAGAAGGGTGATACAAACCCGTGTTCTTACGCGCCATTTCGTATGCGTTTACATGGACGAATGAGCTTTTGCAGACGAAAGCAAAAGCTTTATAAATCAAGGGGTTGCAAAAAAGCAAACCCTGAAATTAAAGTTTCAGTAACGAGAAGAGCTTAGAGCTTGTTCATGTCATGCCTGCACGATGCATGGTTAGGGAAAGGCAGGAGGCAAATAAAAAATGTGACACGCCGGAAGGCGCGAATTTGGATATAAGTGGCAAGGCTAAAAATAAAACCTGAGGCGTTTCCCTGCAGGGATAAAGCCTCAGGTTCCTTTAATTTTAATTTGATTTATGCAGAGAAAGAAGTACCGCAACCGCAGGTTTCTTTCGCATTTGGATTGCTAAAGGTGAATCCCCGGTTTTCGAGGCCTTCGACCCAGTCGATTTCCATACCCAGCAGGTAGAGGCCATGTGCTTTTTGCATGAGCACGGTCATCCCGCCGATTTCATAAGCGTCATCCTGCTCTTTGCGCAGGTCAAAGCCCAATTCGTAAGAAAACCCTGAACATCCGCCGGCTTTAACGCCAACACGAAGTCCGTGATCTTCGGGTACGTTCATTTCGCTGCGCAGTCTTTTCAGCTGTTTCAGGGCGCCTTCCGTCAACGTAACGGGGGTTGTGGACACCATATTCATCGTTTCAGTCATATTGCGCGAGTTTGAAGTGATGCAAATTTACGTTTCTTCGCGAATTTTCAAATTTTGGGTGCGAAGGTTACCAAACAATATCAAAGGTATTTACGATTTCCAAGGCTAATATGCAACGCCGTAAGGCAGTATGCGGTTCAATGCAAGCCCGGTTTTCCTATCGAAACTTTGACCACATCCACATAGACGCCATTCAAATGGTCAAAGTCGTGATCGGTTGTCAGCAGCCTGGCATTCGTGACGTGAGCCGTAGCTGCGATCCACAAGTCATTTTTCCCCATATTGCGGGAAGAGGTTTTCAGTGGTTTGTCTTTTAGTTTACCTTGACTGAAGGCATCTATTTCAGCATATTGGACAAGAATATCCTCACTATTGATATCCGTTATGATTAAATCACTCAAGATGCTATCTAACTTCTGAAGCCTTCTGGGTCCCCAGTTATTGCGTTTTGATATCGACTTAATCTCGCCTACAGTGACTACTGATATAAGGGGATTGTTGCCCACGCCAAAAGGATCAAATTCCTTTTCGATTGTTTCTCTGATTTCGCCACCTTTAATGTATATAAAGAGAATATTGGTATCAAGTAAGTAGGTCATACTAAATCATTTCGAGCAACTCTTCCAACGATTCCTGAATATCAAGTTCATCAATTTTCTTAAAAAATGCTTCTTTATTAACTGGTTTCCAATTTTGTTCCCGCTTTAACTCTTCAATATCCAGTTTTTTCCGCATAGGTTTAGCCAATTTACGGAGTAAGTCTTCATCATCTCGCCGGGGAAGCCCTTTCAGCACAGCCTCAATAGCTTCCAGCCTGGAAGGGTCATCCACTTCCATGATTTTTTTGATCAGATCTAATTTGAAGGCCTCAATTTGCATGGATATTTGATATTGATTCTCAAATATACTACTTTTTCAGCGCGGAAAGCAAGCCCGGCCAGATCATTCCAGCTACTCATTACAAAAAGTTTACCGTATGGCATCCACACTGCTCATCATCCTGATTGCCCTAGTCGCCATGATTGTCGCCTCTGCCAGATTTCGGGTACATCCGTTTTTTTCTTTGCTCGTTGCGGCGATCTGCATCGGGTTTTCGACCGGATTAAATGCTGAAGCGTTGCTGGCTGCCCTGCAAAAAGGGTTTGGAGACCTGATGGGCTATATCGGACTGGTCGTCGTGCTTGGCAGTATTCTTGGCGTTGCACTGGAAAAATCAGGGGCTGCGCTGCGTCTGGCCGACGGCGTTTTAACTTTAATCGGCAGGAAACGGCCTGCCTTAGCCATGAGCCTGATAGGCGCTCTTGTGGGTATCCCCGTTTTTTGCGACAGCGGTTTCATTATTTTATCGGGATTGAAAAATGCGCTGGCGAAAAAGACACAAGCTGCAAAAGCAACGCTGGCCCTGGCGCTGGCATCGGGCCTGTACGCCAGTCATACTTTGATTCCCCCGACTCCGGGCCCTATCGCGGCAGCCGGAAACCTCGGTGCGTCTGACTATCTGGGGCTGGTGATGTTGCTGGGCATGGTTGTTGCCATTCCGGGAACGGGTATTGCTTACTGGTGGGCAAACAAACGGGGGCCAGGTATCCAAACGCAATTGTCTCCCATTGCTGAACCTGATGAAAAAGCAGTACCGGGTCTGTTGATATCGGCACTGCCACTTGTGGTTCCGATTCTGCTCATTGCCTTCGCTTCAGTCGTAAGTCTGGCAAAATGGGAAGGCGGGCTGGCCGATTTGATTCGCTTTTCCGGCCAACCGGTAATTGCATTGCTATTGGGTACAGCGCTGGCATTCGCTGCTTTCCCTGCGCCGGAGAAAGCAGGCTGGGTGGAAGACGGCGTCAAATTAGCCGGCCCCATACTCATCATCACCGGCGCGGGCGGCGCTTTAGGCGGCGTGTTAAAAGCAACCCCGCTGGCTAAAGAGCTGGGAGATTCCATTGCGGGGGCGCCGCACTCCGGGTTTGTGTTTTTAGGAATGGCCTTTCTGCTGGCCGCTTTGCTGAAAACCATGCAAGGTTCTTCGACTTCCTCTTTGGTGATTACAACTTCCATCCTGGCTCCCTTGCTCCCTGCGGCCGGTTTCGACAGCGGCATTGAATTGTCGCTGATGGTGCTTGCAACGGGCTGCGGCGCCATGACGGTTTCTCACGCCAACGACAGTTATTTTTGGGTCGTCACGCAGTTCAGCGGAATTTCTGTGCGCGATGCCTACCGCAGCTACACCGTGATGACCGGATTGCAGGGCCTTGCAGCCATCAGTACGGTGATGCTGCTGTATCTCTTCCTGGCCTGAAACGTCGATTAGACCTTCAGTTTGTCCTTATACGCTTTCCTGAATTTTTCCACTTTGGGTGTAATGATTACGGTGCAATAAGGATTGCGGTTGCCCACACTTTTGTAGTAATTCTGGTGGTAATCTTCGGCCTCGTAAAAAGCTTCAAAAGGAACGATCTGTGTGACAATTTTGTCACTCCAGAATTTTGGCGCTACGGTTGCCACAGACTGTTCTGCCGCTGTACGCTGCGCTTCGCTGTGGTAAAAAATAGCCGAGCGGTATTGCGGACCGACATCGTTGCCCTGCCTGTTGAGCGTAGTCGGATTGTGTGTACTCCAGAAAATCTCCAGAATTTCCGCAAAGGAAATAACGGCAGGATCAAACTGGATTTGAATGACTTCTGCATGATCGGTTAAACCGGAACAGACAGATTTGTAGTTTGCCGTTTCAGCTGTGCCGCCGGAATAACCGGGCAGGACCGAATGAACGCCTTTCAAATCCTGATAAATGGCTTCAACGCACCAGAAACAGCCGCCACCCAGAGTGGCCAATTCCAAATTTTCGGGCATAATTTTATTTTTGTTCATACAACAGCCTGACGCTTGCTCTGGTTAAGCCGTTTGCAAATAAATCTGATCAAAAAGTCCTCAATACGACACCTCGAGGCTTTGCCGGAGGGAAGGCTCTACCCTGGCGCGCATTTTTTCGAGGAACAGCGACAGCGCCCGTTTTTTGGAGGCATCCAACTCATAGCTGATGTTGTGGAGGAAATAATCTTCTACACTGAAATCGGGATGCGGTGAGGCGAGCAGGTATTTCAGCTGGGGAATATCGTGTATGCCTGCATGCAGTGCTTCATTGAAACGTGCCAGGAAATCAGGCTCCAGCGGACGGGTACTTACCCAGGCTGCAAATACAAAAGGCAAACCCGTCAGGTCTTTCCAGGCTTCGCCAAGGTCATACACAAAGGGAAATTTTTGTTCAAGGCCTATCGTCCGGTCGCCAATGACCAAACCCGCTGTATCGTCGCCAATCAAAGCCTCGTAACCTTCGGATGCCGGAACAAGTTCAGGGCTGAGAAACCAGTATTCTGCAAGCAGAATTTTAGTCAGTTCCACAGAGGTGCGGGAGTGAAAATCGAGGTACAAACGCTTTACCTGGTCCAGAGGACGGTCACTGTAGATGCAAACCGTTCTGACCGTCCCATTGGCCCCAATACAATAATCAGATACAATCCTGGGAGAAGTCAACTCAGGCAACACAGCCACAGGAACCAACCCAAGGTCAGCCTCGCCACTCATCAGCTTTTTCGCGCAAACCGAAGGAATGTCTAATTGAAGCTCGATTTCAGCGGCCAGTTTGCTTTTGAGTAACCCATAAAGCAATGGCTTGGTATTCAAATAACTGACTGCTGTAATTTTGAGTGCAGACATGTTTTTTATTTATGTGGCGCCAGTTCCGGCAATGCCAGGTGACTGATGTCGTTTTCCAATTCAAACTTCCATAAACCGCCATCCAGTTGTACTTTCCACAACGCGGTGTTGTAACTCATGTATCGTTCCATTTCCGTCAGCGACTCGCCTTTCAGTTTGCAAACCAGACCGCGAAGGGATCTGCCGTGGGTGCAAACCAGCAGGTGTTTTTCAGGGCGCTGGTGTAAAGCATTTACAAAGCGCTCCATCCGTTCAGCCAGTTCGGCAGCGCTTTCACCGGCTTCCGCACGGGCTTCGAAATTGCCGCGTTGCCACTCTCCAATGGTGTGGAAAAAATCCTTTTTCATTTCTGGCGTGGAGTACTTACCCTCGTGTACCCCCCACGACAACTCATCTATTTCAGGCAGGCGTTCCCAGGGGATGCCCCGCTCCACAAATGGATGAACCGTTTCGTGTGTTCGCAACAAAGTAGAAGTCAGCACCACTTCGAAAGGCACTTCTTTATAGCATTCAAAAAAAGCAAGTCCCTGGCGCTTTCCTTTTTCATTCAGTCCGGGATTTACACCCTTTCCCTGTACGATGTGCTTTCTGTTGTATTCCGTTTCTCCGTGCCGGATGATGTATACGGTTTTGGTCATGCTGGTATTTAATTCGAATTCACAATTGGCAGCGAAACATAGCCCCTGAAAACTTCATCTTCCTCAAAAACGTGGTCGGTATAATCCTGAACCACATTGTACAAAGTATCCCTTTCAATGGGTTTGCGGCCAACACTGCGGATCAACTTCACAAGATCTTTTGTGCTCATGGCAGGGTTTTGTTCTTCTGAACCCGCCATGGAATAGATTTTAGTGGTATCGTCGATGGTACCGTCGATGTCATCAACACCAAAAGACAGGGACAATTGGGCAACGCTTCGGCTGATCATTGGCCAGTAGGCTTTGATGTGGTCAAAGTTGTCCAGATAAATACGGCTGATGGCATAATTGCGCAAGTCTTCAATAACGGTACTTTCCGGGACGTGGGACATTTCATTGTCTTTGTTCCGGAATTTAAGGGGAATAAATGTCTGGAAGCCGCCGGTTTCATCCTGAAGTTTCCGCAATTCTTCCATGTGGTGCACCCGATGCTCATAGCGCTCAATGTGGCCGTAAAGCATGGTCGCGTTGGAGTAGCAGCCCATCTGGTGCCAGATGCGGTGCATGTCAAGCCATTGCTGGCCGGTACATTTGTCCCCGGCGATTTTTTCCCGGATTTCCGGGTGAAAAAGTTCGGCGCCGCCGCCAGGCATCGAATCCAGTCCGGCTTCTTTCATGATGCGCAAGCCTTCTTCATAACTGATTTTGGCTTTTTTGAAAATATAGTGGTACTCCACCGGAGTCAGGGCCTTGATGTGCAATTCGGGCCGGTGCGCCTTGATTTGCCGGAACAATTCTGCGTAAAAAGGGACATCGTATTGCGGCAAAACCCCGCCAACGATGTGTACTTCGGTCACCGGTTCGTTGTCGTATTTCCGCACAATGTCCATGATCTCTTCCAGGGTGTATTCCCAGCCATCCGTGCGTTGTTTGATGAGGCGCGAATAAGAGCAAAAAGCACAGGTATAGATGCAGATATTGGTCGGTTCTATGTGAAAATTGCGGTTAAAATAGGTGTTGTCGCCGTGTTTGCGCTCGCGGACGTGGTTGGCCAGCTCACCAAGATACCCCAGTTCGCCCTTTTCAAAAAGCAGCAACCCTTCTTCTTCGGTAATGCGCTCATTTTCTGCAACTTTTTCCGCAATTCGCCTCAGCTCAGGCAAGAGCGACTGGTCGTTTATCAAGTTATCTAAGGAATGGATTGTTGCCATTGTCGTATGTTTGTATAGATTGTGAAAGTAGAACAAATTTCTAAACTTTCAGTTTTAAATGAAAGTAATTTTCTTTTCAACGGCAATAAATATACAACATGCTTTCCATCCTCATCCCGATATATGAATTTGATGTCCGCAATCTGGTGCAAACAATTCATGCTCAGTGCCAAAAAGAGGGTGTGGATTTTGAAATCCTTTGCTTCGACGATGCATCCGGAGAAAGCATGCGCCGCATCAACCGCGAAATCACAAACCTGAACCGGGTTCGCTACGAAGAACTGCCCGCCAACATCGGCCGGGCTGCCATCAGGAATGCCCTGGCCAGTGCCGCCCGGTTCGACTACCTGCTGTTTATGGACAACGACTCCGGAGTGGTCCGGGAAAATTACATTCGCCAATACCTTGACCATCTTGATCCCGCCAGCCTTCTTTGCGGTGGCAGATGTTACGCCGCTACCCCACCCCTTGACGGCCGGTTTTATTTGCACTGGCTGTATGGCATCAGGCGGGAACAGATTCCATTTGAAATCCGAAAACAAAATCCCTGGCACGGCTTCATGACCAATAATTTTGTCGTTCCCAAAAAGTTATTTCACAGCATCCTTTTCGATGAAAGTCTGGTTCAGTACGGGCATGAAGACACGCTGTTCGGGCGGGAACTGGAGCTTCGTCAAATACCCATCAAACACATAGATAACCCTTTGGAACACATCGGATTGGAAGACAAAGATGTCTTTCTGAAAAAAGCGCAGATTGCTGTTCAAAACCTGTATAAACTGTACTTGCGATACCCGGACCTTGATACCCGTTTGCTGCGTGCTTTAAATATGGTAAAACGCTACCACCTCGCTCCGTTTTTGCTGTATGCGCTTCATGATTTGCAGGGGCTCTTGCTGGCCAACCTAAGATCTAAGCGACCGTCATTGTATGCTTTAGATGCTTACAAATTAGCCCTGCTGCTGTGGGAGGAAAAGAGGACGCGATAAACATCCAGCAGTTTTTGTTCTTCCTGCCCCCAGTTTAATGTTGCAGCAGCAATGCGGCAATTTTCCTGCAATTTCCGGTGATGTGCCTTGTCTTCCAGCAAATGAAGAATTGCCTTTTGAAGGCTCTCTTTTTCCAGGTCGCCAAGCAATTCAAATACTTGCCAGGCTTCATTCAAATGCCGGTATTCCGGAAAATCCATCTGGATGGATGGCAGGCCCGCCTGGATGTAATCGAATGCTTTATTTGCCAAAGAGTAATAATAGCTCAAACCTTTGTTTTCCAATAAATTCAAACCGATCCATGCCTTTGCGGTAAGCGCCGGCAGGTCACGAGGCAGCACAAACCCGAGGAAGCGAACACATTCCGACAATCCCAGATGATTGACTTTTTCACGCAGCATGGCGGAGAGGTCGCCTTCGCCGGCCAGCCATAGCTCCACACCTTTGAGCGATGGCATGGATTCGATGGCAGCTTCCAGACCACGGCCTTCGTTCAATGCGCCCTGATAGAGGATGATTTTTGGCATATCGGAATAAGCGGGTTCGGGCGGTTTAGCAGCTACACTGGTGTTCAGCGGCACAACTTCCGGTACATTCCGTATGCTAACAAAAGGAATGCCGTAGCGCTCCGACAGCAGTGCGGCAAGGCCGTCGCCTACCGTGTAACAGCTTTTCATACGCGGAATGGCATAGCTGGCCACTTTTTCCCAGATGCGGCGGATTTTCGGACGTCGCACCACTTCGGGCACTTCTGTAAAATATTCGTGTGCATCGTAGACACAAGGTTTTCGATGCAGACGGCTGGCCCAAAGGCAGGGTAAAATGGTATCCAGGTCGATGGCGCAAATTGCATCAAACCGTCGAAAACATAAATACAACAGCAGGCGCAGGTTGTATTCCAGGTAGAATGGTTTTCCTTTTTCAAAGAAACAAAAAAGGCGCGTTTGGCGGTAGGGCATCCCGGAAAGTGGGGGCGAATTCCTCCTCCGTCTGCCCACCAACTCTACGTCGTAACCAGCCCGGGAAAGGCTGCTGCAAATGCGTATCATGCGTTGGTCGTAGACAAGGTCATTGGTGACGGAGAAGATGATTTTCATTTCCGAATTTCAAGATTAATTCAACCAGGAACGATATCCATTGAGAAAACTGGCTGCATCCATGCGCTTGGCTCCTTCGGGCTGAATCTCCAACACGTCGATGAATCCATCCATCGTTGCAATCCATAACCTTCTTTTACCCTCAATGATAAATTGGCCGGGAGGCAGTCCGGGCTCCACCTTGTGCGGTTCATTGACTACCACGGTTCGCAAAATTTTCATGTTTTTGCCTTTCAGGGTTGTCCAGGCAGCCGGATATGGGCTTAGCCCGCGAATAAAATTGTGGACAGCGGCAGCAGGCTGCTTAAAATTGATTTCACAGGTTTCGTGAAATATTTTTGGCGCTTTGGATGCCAGGGCCTCATTTTGCGGCAGCAGCTGAAAATTCCCTGATTCAATAGTTTGAACGCTTTTCAGTACCAGGTCAGCCCCTATGATCATCATCCGATCGTGTAATTCGCCGGCAGTTTCATTTTCTCCAATGGCAATTTTTTCCTGAAACAGCACATCTCCGGTATCAATTTCCGCTGTTAAGAAAAACGTTGTCAGGCCTGTTTCCCGTTCTCCGTTGATGACAGCCCAGTTGATGGGCGCCGCGCCACGGTATTGCGGGAGCAATGAAGCATGCAGGTTAAACGTTCCTTTAGCGGGCATCGACCAAACCACTTCCGGGAGCATTCTGAAGGCCACCACGACCTGCAAATCTGCATGGAGGCTTTTGAGCTCGTTCAAAAAATCCGGTGATTTCAGGTTTGTGGGCTGCAAAACAGGCAAATTTTGTGCAAGCGCGTATTTTTTTACGGCGGATTGCAAAAGGTGTTTTCCCCGGCCTCCGGGTTTGTCCGGTGCAGTGATGACGCCAACAATAACATAACCGTGGCGAACCAGAATATCGAGGGCCGGAACGGCAAAGTCGGGCGTTCCCATGAAAACAATACGTAAACTCATGTATTTTTACGGGTATTAATCTACATTTGAGACAGCGAATTAAAACAAATTGATCATGGCCACCAAAGCATTTGCTAAAGAATCTGTTGTGTTGATCACAATGATCTTTCTGTCAGCCTTCTCAACCAAAGTCACCGCAGGCAATTTTTCAACTTTTGAGCACACCCGGGCAGCGGTGCAAGATACCATCCCGAAAGAATGGTACGGTCCTAATGTAGAGGAATTTGACCGGCCTTATTTCAAAAGCAAGGCCCAGCAAGCGGGGAAAGATGGTATTGTTCCCAAGGAATACAGTGATTTGAGTCCGCGGGGTTTGTTTGAGGAAGAAGAAGATCAGGAAATTCCCATTTTTTACGAAGCGGATGTTACGCGGATCGGTCAGCGTGAAATTCCGGCGATAGCTGAAGATTATTCCGGTTTCAGGGTTCAGATTTTGCTTGCGGAAACCCCGCTTCCTCCTGATCACATCATCTTTACCCGGCATGGCAGCATTGCAGCAGAACAACTTTCTGAAGGGGTATATGCCTATCTCGTTGGCGATTTTCCGACGGAAGAAGCCGCAGTAGAATTTACTGATGTTTACCTTGCCAAGCTTTACCCGGACTTGCGCATTGTCCAGTATGAAATGGGTAAACGCAAATTTTAACCAATATGACCGCTACCGAATTCCACTGGACAACGCCTGACGGCATTACCATTTTCGCAAAAAACTTCCCGTGTCAGGCGCCAAAAGCGGTTGTCATTCTCGTGCATGGTCTTGGAGAACACTGCCTTCGATACGAACACGTTGCTGCCTATTTTCAAAAGAAAAGCATTGCCATGCTGGTGTTTGACCGACGGGGGCACGGTCAGTCGACCGGAAAACGGGGGCATACGCCAAACGTCAATACGCTCCTAGATGAAATCGGGCATATGGTAAGCGAAGCGCGTACCCACCATCCGGGAGTTCCCCTTATTTTATACGGACACAGTATGGGCGGCAATTTGGTTTTGGATTACACCCTGAAACGGCATCCGAATATCTCCGGGGTCATTTCTACAGCACCGTGGATACAACTCGCTTTTCAGCCCCCTGCTATTCTGGTGGCAATCGCAAAAGTGATGCGTTGGCTTTTTCCGGCCTTCATTCAGCGGAATAACTTAAAAACGGCACATCTTTCCAGAAATAAAGCAGTCGTGGAAGCTTACGAAAAAGATCCATTGGTCCATGATTTCATCAGTGCTGCTGCTGCAGCCGGCATGCTGGAAACAGCTGCATGGTTGAATACCTACTCGGGCCATTTTCCCATTCCGCTGCTGCTCATGCATGGCGGAGCTGACCAGATTACCGACCCCAAAGCGAGCGAAGCTTTTACCAAACGCGTTAAAGGCAACATTACGTGGCGACTTTGGGATGGACTTTACCACGAAATTCACAACGAGCCTGAAAAAGACGCAGTTTTGAAAGTGATGGCGGATTGGGTGGAGAAAGTAGTGGACGGTGGACGGTAGACGGTAGACGGTGGACGGAATGCTTAATATAGCAGTGTACCCACTTTAACCTTTATCCTTTCCACTTTAACCTTATCCTTTTTCCTTAAAACCGCTTCACTGATTCAATAATATACAGCGGACGCTGCTTAATTTCATTGTAAATATTTGACAGGTAAATCGACATGATGTAGAGGTTGAGGCAGGTGATGGCGAAAAAAACAGAAATCAGCACCACCAAAAAAGTCCAGCCTGAAGATGCCTGGCTGTGCGTTCCAAAGATATCCATGCCTGAAAATTTTACTTTCAGGGCGTTCACTACTACACCGATCAGGAAAACAAAAGAAAAGATGAAAATCCAGAGCAACAGGGTTCTTAAAAACGTGGTGTAAGAAGTAATTGCCATCAGGGAAGTTCTGAAACGTTCTGCAAATCCTTCCGCTCCGTCTTCCACCAAAGGAATGTCGGTATCCACATGCGCGGTTTGGTAGCCCACAATGGCATAAATGGGCTTCATAAACCGCAGGTTCTCACGCAGACGAAGCAACGAATTCAAAGCCCGGCGGGAAATGATGCGCGTATTGTGGGCTTTATCGTCAATGCTCAGGGCAGAATAACGCTTCAGGATATAATAGAAGACCTTTATCATCAGGCGAAACCGCAGTCTAACCTTCCTCGTTTTTGCCCTCAGGTAAACAATATCAAAGCCCAATTGCGTTTTTTCAAACATTTGGGTGATGACTTCGGGCATTTTATAAAATTCTGTTTCCAGAATGACCGTATAGTCGCCATTAGAGCGGTCGAGCCCTGCCAATACTGCATGATTTTTATTGGTCTGTCGGGATAAATTGATCAGGTGTACATGCCTTTTTAAATCGGGATTCAGCGGTTCAATTTTCACATCCGGCGACATTTCAAGCGCATTATTAATCAGAATTATCTCATAATCAGAGAATTGCTGACTCAGCAGATGATGAACATTTTGGAGAAATTCAGGCAGATCAGGCAATTGTGCCCGGCTGTTGAGTACACTGACGACGGAGATAAAATTGTTGTGCATTGCGTTTGGACCTCATTCTACAGGCGGCGAAAAATAGCATTTTTTTGGCAGCTCAACAACTCCTGAACTTCCTGCGCTACCCTATTTTGGTTACTTTTTTTTGAAATAGCGTAACAAAGATGCGTAAAGCCTTAACTTTCATGCTTATTTTTGTATTGAGTAATGCGCAACATTCGTTTTCCGCATTACAAAGACAGCAGTAAAATTATGTCAGTTCCAGGAGGATTTCCTTTTTATCAGCAGTTGGAAGCCATGGATTGTGGCGCTACCTGCCTGCGTATGATCGCCAGGCATTTCGGGCGTTACTATTCCCTGGACTACCTGCGCGAACTGACTTATATTGACAAGCATGGCGTTTCCCTTCTGGGCATCAGCGATGCAGCCGAACACATCGGCATGCAATCTCTCGCCATCAAAACGACTTTTGATCGGCTTTCGGAAGACATTCCCCTGCCTTGCATTGCCCACTGGAATGAAGGGCATTTCGTCGTTGTTTACAAAGCTACCAAAACGCATGTCTGGATTGCTGACCCTGCGGCCGGAAAATTCAAACTGACCAAAGAAGCTTTTGAAGAAAGCTGGGCAGAACCCAGCGATGACGAGGATGAAAAGCTCGGCGTTCTTCTGCTTTTGGAAACGACGCCGGAATTTTTCAAACACGATAACGAAAAAACGGACAAATCCAGCCTGGGCTACGTCCTTTCTTATTTTAAAAAATACCAGGCGCTTTTGCTTCAACTCCTGGTGGGGTTGATTTTGGGCGTCTTCCTGCAATTTATTTTTCCTTTCCTCATCAAAGCATTGATTGATGTCGGGATTAATAAAGTGCAACCCGGTTTTATAGCCCTTATTATTATCGCACAACTGGTATTGTTCACGACCCACATGGGGGTTGAATTTTTCCGTAGCTGGATTTTACTCCACGTTGGCGCACGGGTAAACATCAGCCTGATTTCCGACTTTTTAATTAAGCTGACGAAACTGCCCATCAGCTTTTTCGATGCCAAACTTTCCGGCGATCTCATGCAACGCATCGCCGATAATGAAAGGATTCAGCGTTTCCTGACGACTACCACGCTGATGTCTTTCTTTTCTTTTTTCAATTTCATCATTTTTTGCCTCGTACTGCTCGCCTGGGACACCTCCATATTTACTGTTTTCTTAGCGGGATCTGTCATCAATTTTGCCTGGGTATTGTTCTTCCAGGCCAGGCGCAGGGAGCTGGAATACAAGCGGTTTGCCGGAGCAGCTGAACACCAAACCAACCTGTTTGAGTTGATCAACGGCATGCAGGAAATCAAGATGTACAATGCGGAAAAACAAAAACGCTGGTCCTGGGAACGCACCCAGTCCAAGCTCTTCCGAATTAGCCTCAAATCGTTGAGTGTTGATCAGTTGCAGCGCTCTGGTTCCATATTCATCAATGAGGCAAAAAACCTGCTCATCATCTTTTTTGCAGCAACTTACGTCGTACATGGGCAAATGTCGCTGGGTATGCTCGTGGCCATCCAATACATCATTGGCCAGCTGAATGCAGCCGTCGTGCAATTTATCGATTTCATGCGGTCGCTTCAGGAGGCCAAAATCAGCCTCGAACGCATGAGCGAAATTCATGCAAAAGACGACGAAGAAGACATTACCAACAAGATCACCATGCTGCCTGAAACGGCAAGCCTGGTGATGGACGATGTGAGCTTCCAATACAACGGCCCGCACTCGCCGGTGGTACTGAAAAACATAGACCTGGAAATTCCTAAAGGAAAAATAACGGCCATTGTTGGTTCAAGCGGCAGTGGAAAATCGACCATCCTCAAACTCCTGCTCGGCTTTTACAAACCAACAGAAGGCACTGTTTATCTCGGCGACATCAACCTCAGCAACATTCACAACAGACTCTGGCGCAGCAAGTGTGGCATTGTCATGCAGGAAGGGTATGTTTTTAATGATACTATTGCACGAAACATTGCTTTGGGTGACGAATCCGTGAATGTCCAAAAATTGCTGAAATCCGTAAAAATTGCCAACATCCAGTCCTTTATAGAAGCACTCCCTATGGGCTACAATACCCGGATTGGTTCGGAAGGTATGGGACTGAGCCAGGGGCAGAAACAACGTTTGCTGATTGCCCGGGCCATTTACAAAGACCCTGAATTTATCTTTTTCGATGAAGCTACCGCCGCGCTGGATGCTTTCAATGAAATGGTTGTGATGGAAAACCTCCACGATTTTTTCCGGAACAAAACAGTCATTCTGGTGGCGCACCGCCTAAGCACGGTTATGAATGCCGACAACATCATCGTTGTCGAAGGCGGCGAAGTTGTTGAACGCGGAACACACGAAGAACTAACCTATGTCAGAGGCGCCTATTATCAGTTAGTGCGCAACCAACTCGAATTAGGGGCCTGAAAACCAAACATATATGACAAGCGCACAAGAAGATATCAGCATCCGGAGCGAAGAAGTTCAGGAAATTCTGGGCACACCGCCGGGATGGCTAACCCGCTGGGGTTCAACGCTGGCCCTGGTTGCTTTCGTCGTGTTGGGCTGGACAGGTTACCTATTGAAATATCCCGATACCATTGACGGCGACATTCGGGTGACTACCGCCGAACCGCCCAGAAAGCTGGTGGCCGAACAACCCGGTTTCATTGAAGAGGTTTTGGTCGTCAACGAAGATACCGTCGCCAAAGACCAGTCGCTGTTGGTCTTGCGCAACAGCGCCAAGCATGAAGATGTCCAAACACTGGAAACCATGCTGATCCAGCTAAAAAAGTTGGATGACGCTTCCCTTTCTGCCCTGCAGCTACCGGGCGACCTCATTTTGGATGAAAGCCTCCAGGAGGCCCTGTTTGATTTTGTAAAAAAGCAGGAAGCCCTGCGGTCAGAAGCTACTGGTCGTTACGACAATCAGAGTGTCAGCCAATTGCGGCGGCGCATAGAAAAAACACGAGCCCTCATTGAAGGCGATAAAAAGCAGAAAACCAGTCTGGAAAAAGAACTGGCCATTACTCAGGAGCGCTACGAACGCGTCCAAAACCTGTTCAGCGGGAAAATGGCCACACTCGATCAAGTACGGGATGTTCAGGCTTCCCTGTCGCGGGTAGAGCGGGATGTTCAGTCGATGGAATCATCCATCCGAAACAAACAATTCGAGATCGAGATCATGCGCGACGAAATCAATGGCGTGCAACGTGGCTCACAGGTAGGGCAATCCAATGCTTCCAACGATCTGAAAGAGAGTTTTAATCGCCTGCAGGGGAAGATTGAAGAGTGGAAAAAGAAATACCTGCTCATTGCACCACTGGATGGCATTGTGGTTTTCATGGACGAAAACATCGGGGCAGGCCAATATGTGAGCCGGGAAAAAGAGCTGATGTCCGTCTACCCGGTCAATACCAAAGACATCATCGGCCGGATTGCCCTCGATTTTGACGGCTCGGGTAAAGTTCAGGTTGGACAAAAAGTGATTGTAAAATTCAACAGCTACCCTTTCCCTGAATTTGGCGCAGTGAGCGGCATCGTTGCTTCCAAAGGCAAAGTCGCCAGCAATGGCAAAATCCCCATCGTCGTCGAATTTCCAAAAGGTCTGAAAACCAGTACAGGCCTGCTTCTGGAACCTGTTCAGGAAATGCTTGGAAAAGCAGAAATCATCACCGAAGAAAAGCGCTTTATCGAGTGGATTTTTGAAAATCTGAAGCGGAAATTGTCGTAAATTCAGTAGGCAGTTTTTTAGTTGGCAGTTGGCAGGAGCTGGCTGCTTTTCAATAGACATCGTTTTTCCCGCCAAGGCCGCAAAGCCAATTGCTAAATCATTGGTTTATCCGAAGCACACTCCTCCTGCCAACTGAAGAACTGCCAACTGCCAACTTATGGGAAGCTTTTCCCGCAAAGGCCGCAAAGCCAATTGCTAAATCATTGGTTTATCCAAAGCACACTCCTCCTGCCAACTGAAGAACTGCCAACTGCCAACTTATGGGAAGCTTTTCCCGCAAAGGCAGCAAAGCCATTCGCCAAATCATTGGTTTATCCGAAGCACACTCCTCCTGCCAACTGAAGAACTGCCAACTGCCAACTTATGGGAAGCTTTTCCCGCAAAGGCCGCAAAGCCAATTGCTAAATCATTGGTTTATCCAAAGCACACTCCTCCTGCCAACTGAAGAACTGCCAACTGTCAACTTATGGGAAGCTTTTCCCGCAAAGGCCGCAAAGCCAATTGCTAAATCATTGGTTTATCCGAAGCACACTCCTCCTGCCAACTGAAGAACTGCCAACTGTCAACTTATGGGAAGCTTTTCCCGCAAAGGCCGCAAAGCCAATTGCTAAATCATTG
>CALEYL010000017.1 GCA_937926205.1 uncultured Saprospiraceae bacterium | reverse complement strand
CATAGTAGAGCTGCTCCGTGTGAACGGCCGCGTCGTTGTCGTTGCAGTCGGTATTATCCGTTACATATCCGTTCGGCTGACTACAGTCTTCCTGAGATACGTTTGGATCGCCGTAGCCATCGTGGTCATTGTCGGCATAATAAGTTACAAGTACACAAGGGCAGGCAACGCCACTGGTGACGGCGCCGGGCGCAATCCAGTTGGAGTTGGTTCCTGTGAGTGCAAAATTTTGGAGGGTACCGTTAATGCCGTTGCCGCTATCGTCCAACAGCGTCGTAATACCGGTGTTAGTGCCACCTGCAAGGCCTTGATTAAAGTGGTAATTCATGACCAGATTGGCTCGGGCCCCGGCAATCTCACAATTCATGTTTGTCTGGATTTCAGTTCCCGACAAGGCTTTACTCCATACCCTGAATTCGTCCAATTTACCATTCAATAATTGGGTGGCATCGGTTTTGCTTCCTAAAGCAAATACGTTGTTTGTGCCGTTACTGGAGAAGCCACCCCCTCCGTTAGTTTGCAATACCCCATTATAATAAAGACTCACGCTATTGGTAGCAGCAACCCAGCGTGCAGCAATATGTGTCCACTGTCCCAGTGGGATGGAAGGGCCATTGAAGGAATATTGGGCCCCATTACGGTAAACATAAAAATAGATTTGTTGGATGGCATTGACCAATAGGGACGTAAAATTACTGCCGTCTTTCTGTGCAAACATAATCCGGGAAAATAAACCGCCGGCATCCAGCTTCACCCAGGTTTCTATTGTAAAATCATTGGCGCCGATATTGTTAAAAAGATCAGGCAGTGCTGTGGATACCCAGTCATTTTCGCCATCAAAATCCAAAGCTTCTGCCGGATCACAGCCATTATCAATAAAGCCATCACAATCGTTGTCAATGCCATCACAGATTTCCGGGGAGGGGTCTACGCCGCCCACGCAAACAGAGGTGCCGTTTATACATGAAATTGTCCCTAACTGGCACGGACTGTTTCCGCCATATACGATACCCGGCACCGGCTCACATTGCAGCCCTACTCCGGGAACGCCATCATCCACGATGCCATCGCAGTCATTGTCGATACCATCGCATACTTCCTCGCTTGGCCCTACAAAGCCTACACACTGGCCCAGGGAACAATCATAGAATCCCTGCCGGCATTGGCTGGTACCTCCATAGACCAATCCTGTCGGTACGCCTGGTGGAATACAAGGTGTAGGGGGTAAATTGTCATCTACCACAGTGTTGCAGTCATTGTCGAGGCCATCGCAAACTTCAGGCTGGGGATTGTTGTTACACGCAGTCAAAGTACCGCCACCGGGTAGACAAGCGCCCGGGAATGGTACTGCTTGCTGGATACAGGTTTGCTGCCCTGCACAGTTGGGGGGCATTGTTGTGCCACAGGCAATGGGCGCCACGCCATCGCCGGTAAAACCATCGCAGTCTTTGTCACAACCGTTGCAGGTTTCCATAGCGCCCGGGTGGACAGAGGCGTCGGTATCTATGCAATCGGTGTTATTAGATACATAGCCCGTACCGCAGGTCATGCAAAAGACCTGAGAATTGTTCGCATTGCCATATCCGTCATTGTCCATATCCCGATAGCAAGTCACCTGACTGGCACAAACAGTAGCGGTTATTGAAAGGTTGTCAATGCCAATAGCCTGGCCATTGGTGCTGCCTCCTCCACCGGTAATGGTCCAACGCAGGTAATATTTACTCCCGTTGGCAATGGTAAGTCCTGAGATGGTTACAGATTTAGGCGTACTCGTCGGCGGATTATAGATGGTCGTATTGTTTGCATCGCCTTCATAGGGTTGATCCCCTGCCGTTTGAGCAGTCCAGGTTGAACCATCTGTACCGCTGAAAAACGTCCAGGTAAATTCCCTGGAACCTGAGCGGTATTTTTCATAGTCAAATGTGATGGCCAGATTGGTGATGGTGTTTCCGGTGTTGTTTTGCAGCTCCAGCATGATGCTCCTGGGAGAAGTAAAACCACTTGAAGTAAGGAAGCCTAAAGCCCGGTCAGTAGCAGATGCTGTGATGCCATTGGCAAAATTATAGGTGCCACCGGCAGAACTACCATTAAGGACTCCCGCACCTGTAGTACCGGCAGCTTGCGTCGTTGAAGGAGTCCCCGATGCATATACTGTTCCCTGACTGACCACAAAACCTGTGGGCAATGTGGCCGTGCTGCTGCTGCCCATGCCATTAAAATTCTGGATTTGGGCAGAAGTGTTTGGAATAGACATCTGCCCCCATCCTTTCTGTGCACTAAATATCACAAGGGTCCATAAAAAGAACATTGGCAGAATGATACGAAGGGTGGAATTTAGTTGCCTCTTTCTTACTAAGGGATTTAAAGTGTAATGGTAGTTTTGATTCATAAAATGGGTATTAGTTAGTGATGTTCAATAGCTCAATAAAGGAAGCATTTTTCGCTTTTTTGGGGGATGGGAAAAGCCATGAAAAAATAACTTTTTTCTGATTACGATAAGTAAGTCTGAAAGTTTCAAAGAGGTGTAGTATTGTTTACCTGAATAATGGAAATAGGGTATAAGTAATTGAAAATCAGTTATAATAAGAAAATTTTACTAAGCAGGGAAAGTTATGAAAAAGGAGTGCTTTTCAGCGTGCGCCCGTTTGGTATGATCTGAGACCGCTTTGCCCAATGTTTTCTCAAATACCAGCGTCCGCCTACGTACAGCTCCTGTCCGAAACTGAACATTGAGAAAAAGCCTGTTTCTGTTAATAATTTGAAAACCAACAACTAAGTATTTTGGCATGGCCTGTGAGGTCGTAAGTGTGTTGTATACGTCAACGAGCCAGACACGAGGCCGGAACTTCGGCGTCGCTCAGTTACCAAGCCGCGCGTCAGCGGTGCAGTCGGCCAGCATCTGTCAATGAGCCAAGTCAATCTGAAACGATATGTTTACTAACTACCTGAAACTCACGCTCCGTCAACTTTGGAGAAACCGCGCTTTTACCTTTCTGAACATTGCTGGTTTGGCCATTGGTCTCAGTGCGGCCTGGATTATGTACCAGTATGTTTCTTTTGAATTCAGTTACGATGCCCGGAATCCGAATCGGGATCAAATTTTTCGGGTCGCCAGTTCTTTTATACACGAAGGTGAAGTCTCGGGCAACGCCGGGATACCTTCTCCATTGGCGGGCGCCGTTGGATCTGTTCCCGGGATAGAATTGGCAGTTCCTGTTTTCGATGTCTGGGTGAAGAGCGTACAGCCGGGCTTACCCGAGGCGAACGGTAAAAAGATACAGGACGTGGAGCGGGTCATTTACACCAATGATCAGTACTTTAAAATGGTAAACTATCACTGGTTGGCCGGCAATCGGGAGGGGGCCTTATCGGAACCCAATCAGGTGGTACTGACCCAAAGCCGGGCTTCGGAATACTTCCCGAAGGTGCCGCCCGTGCAGGTATTGGGGCAAAGTTTGACCTATGACGATACGCTGGTGGTTCGCATCAGCGGCATCGTGGCCGATCTGGATTACCCGAGTAGTTTTATTGGGCAGGAATTTCGTTCGATGATGCAAAAACAAGTGGATGAAATTTATTGGACCAGCACCAATTCGAGCAACCAACTGTATCTTCAGCTGGCAAAAAATGCTGATCCTAAAGCCGTTTTGGCACAAATCAATCGCATCTCCACCGAAAATTCAAGTAGCCTTTTTACCAAGTGGCGTATGAAACGCTGGCACATCCTTCAATCGCTGAACGAGGTGCATTTTGCAACGGATTATGGCAGCAACGTACGTGCAGCAAACAAAAAAGCCTTATACGCGCTAATGGGGATAGCCGGTTTCCTGCTTTTGCTCGCCTGCATCAATTACATCAACCTTGCTACTGCTCAAATTCCGCAGCGCGCCCGCGAAATTGGCATTCGTAAGACCCTCGGCAGCAACCGGCGCGCCATGTTGCTGAATTTTCTTGGAGAAACGGCTGTGGTTACCACTCTGGCCACCCTCCTTGCAGCCGGTGTGACTTCCCTGTTCTTTGATCGTTTTGGCGACATGCTGCCTGAAGATGTGCTAAAATTTGTGCAGTATGGCCCGACGGCTTTGTTTTTGACAGGACTCATTGTCCTGGTCAGTCTTTTGTCGGGTTTGTACCCGGGATGGCTTATTACCCGGGCACAGCCGGTGGAGGTGTTGCGCGGAAAGGTGGATAAGGGTGGCAGCAGGCGGGCAAATTTGCGAAAGGGATTGATCGTTTTCCAGTTTTCCATTGCTCAGCTCTTTATTGCGGGAGCAATCATTGTCGGCCAGCAGCTGCATTTTATGCTCCATGAAGACCTGGGATTCAATCGCGAAGCCATTGTATTGGTTGATATTCCGTGGAAATTTATGGAAAGCCCGGCTTACAAAGACAAACAATTTACCCTGCGCGATGAAGTACAAAAATTGCCCGGCGTTGCGGGGGTTGCGCTCGGACAACCTTTGTTCGATAACTCCTTCTCCAGCAATACCCACAGCTATTTCAACGAAAAAGGAGAAGAAATCCGTCGGAATGTCTACCGGAAATACGTAGACAATGAAATGGCTTCGCTTTATAAATTGCCCTTGTTGGCGGGCCGCAACCTGCTTATGAGCGACACGGTACGAGAGTACGTGCTGAATGAAACGGCCGTTAAAGCATTTGGTTTTGCTTCGCCGCAGGCTGCGATTGGTCAAATGTTGCAGGAAAATCAGGGAGCCTCCTACCGGATAGCAGGGGTTATGGGCGATTTTCATTCTGCTTCATTTTTCGAGCCCATCGAGCCGCTGATTTTTATGACCGAGCGGGGACAACTGGGCACGCTGAACATCAAGCTGGCTTCCCGGAACCCGGCCGACTGGCAGGTGGTTTTTCGCGACCTCGAAAAAGCGTGGAAGCAATTTTATCCCTCTGAAGCATTTAAATATGAGTTCTACGACGACAAACTGAAGCTGGCCTATGAATCCGAAACCAGAATGGCGCGCGTCGTCAATCTGGCGACAGGGGTTGCACTGCTCATCAGTTGTTTGGGCTTGTTTGGACTTGCTGCATTTATGGCTCAGCGCCGCACCAAAGAAATCGGCATCCGGAAAGTGCTGGGAGCTTCCATCAGTAGTGTGATCAGCCTGTTGTCGAAAGAGTTTTTGCTCCTGGTGTTGCTGGCTTTCCTGATTGCCACACCGATCGTTTATTTTCTGCTGAATAAATGGCTGGCGCAATTTGCCTATCGCATTGACATTCAATGGTGGATGTTTGCGCTGACAGGCATTACCGCTTTGGTCATCGCTTTTTTAACGGTGAGTTTTCAGAGCGTGCGTGCGGCATTGGCGAATCCGGTGACGAGTTTGAGGAATGAGTAGCAAGAGGCTGGAACTTCGACTTGACTTCGACTACGCTCAGTCGCCAACTCAGTTACCAAGCCCTGCACCAGCATAGACCAGATTTCCGAAATCTCAAAGATTTCGGAAATCTCCCCTGCCCAAAACTTGACAACGTAAGGCTGTCTCAGAATGGGCAAAACTTTTCCCGCCCGGCGGGAAGACACGTTTGCAATAGATATTCAAACGTTTTTCAAGAATAAACTGCTTTTCGGGATAGGTTATGCCTATTTGCCATCCCGCTAAACGGGACAAGTTTTGCAAATTGCCTTTTGAGGTACCCTCATGGCGATTGACCGCCTGTCCGTCCCCGCACACTTACTGTCCGAAAGCGGACGCTGGTTTTTGAAAATTCAAAGCATAAATATTTAATAGTCTGAATTTTATATTAATGGCATAGCAATTGTACGGAGTAATATGGCAGATAAGGGCAAGCCATGCCCATTACAAACACAACATTCCCGGCTATGCTACAGAATTACTTGAAAATTGCTTTTCGCAACCTGCTCAAATACAAAGGGTATAGTGCCATCAACATCCTCGGATTGGCCGTTGGTATTGCCTGTTGCCTGGTCATTCTATTGTTTGTAACCGATGAACTGGGACATGATCGCTCCTGGGCCAATGCCGACCGCATATACCGCATGGCGTTGAATCGCATTTATCCCGATCGTCAAACCGGCTATGCGATCATCCCACCAAGTTATGCAGGCACCGTGAAAAAAGATTTTCCGGAAGTGGAAGAAGCAGTGCGCATTTTCAACTTTAATCCCGGCGGCACGGTACAGGTAAAATGGGAAGACCGCGTATTTGAGGAAAGCCAATTTCTGGCAGCAGACTCTGCTTTTTTTAAAATATTCCAACTGCCTTTGCTAAAAGGCGATCCGGTTTCCTGCCTGAACCAACCCAATACCATTGTGATGACGGAGAGTACGGCGAAGCGCTACTTTGGCAGCGTGGATGCGGCCGTGGGTAAAACCGTCAACCTGCTCGGCAATCAGCCCCAGCCGGTTACCGTGAGCGCTGTTTGTGCTGATGTCCCAGAAAATGCGCATTTTTCTTTTGATATACTGGCTTCCACCAAAGGCAATGAGTTTCTGGAAATACCCAACCACATCAGTTTTTCAGCCTACACGTATTTTCTGCTGCGCAAAGGCGCCGACTGGAAAGCGCTGGAAGCAAAGTTTCCGGATGTGGTGAAGCGCTATGCTGCCGGCGAAGTGCAACGCAATTTTGGGGTGGATTACAACCAATATGTTGCTGCAGGAAATGGCTGGCACTACTTCCTGCAGCCCCTGCGCGACATTCACCTGCACTCCAAATTAGAACTGGAGCTCAAACCCACTGGCAGCATGTCTCTGGTGACCATATTTTCCTTTATTGCAGCTTTTATTCTGCTCATTGCCTGCATCAATTTTGTCAACCTGGCTACAGCGCGCAGCTCAGAACGCGCCAGAGAAGTGGGCATTCGGAAAGCCCTGGGAAGTGAACGGCGCCAACTGGCCGGTCAGTTTTTAGCGGAAGCCGTTCTGGTCAGCCTGATATCAGCCGGCCTGGCGGTTGGCCTTGTGACCCTTTTGCTGCCGGTTTTCAACAACATTGCTGACAAACAAATTACGCTTCAAGATTTTTTGACGGGCTGGAGCCTCCTGGTGCTGCCGTTTTTCGCGGTTGGCGTTGGGATTGTGGCGGGATTGTATCCGGCAGGGGTGTTGTCGGCTTTCCGCCCGATAGATGTTTTGAAAGGAAAGTTTTCGGGCACAAAAACCGGGCTTCAGCTTCGGAACGGCCTCGTGGTTTTTCAATTTGCGATTTCGGTAGCGCTCATTACCAGCACGCTGATCGTACTCAAGCAGTTAGATTTTATTTTCAGTAAAAAACTGGGGTTTGACAAAGAGCATGTGATTACCTTGCAAAATGCTTTTGCGCTGGGTCCCAAAACAGAAGCTTTCAAACAGGAACTGGCAAAAATACCCGGTGTAGAATCCATAGGCGGCACCAGCGAAAACCCGGGCGGCGGAAACTATTTTGGCATCTCTTTTAAAATGCCGGGAAATGCTGAAACGGTTACGGGACGCGGTATGGTGGTTGACGAAGGCTATGTTGGCGCCATGCGCATGGAAGTGCTGACCGGCCGTGGTTTTTCCAAAGATTTCAGCGACTCTCTCTCTGTGGTGTTAAATGAAAAAGCTGTAAGGGATCTTGGGTTCAGTACCCCCGAGTCTGCCATTGGTCAACGCGTAACCATGACCGGCAGTCTTTTTAACCCGGATGAAAGCGATGTCAATTTCAATGTGATCGGCATTGTGCGTGATTTTCATTTTCAGAGCCTGCACGAACCGATTGTACCTTTATTTATGATTTATCATCAGATCAATGGGGGAGTAGACGGCTTGTTGTCGGTACGCGTACAACCCGATCAATTCCAGGGTTTTTTACAGGCTGCTTCTGCTAAATGGACTGAATTACTACCTGATCAGCCTTTCCGCTATACTTTCCTTGATGCAGATCTGGCAGCGCTTTACAAAGACGAGCAGCGTGCAAAACGGCTTTTTGTGCTTTTTGCAGGCCTGGCCATTTTCATCGCCTGTATTGGTTTGCTCGGCCTGGCAGCTTACCTCACGCGGCAGCGAACCAAAGAAATTGGCATCCGCAAAGTACTTGGCGCTTCCATTTTCAGCATCACTTCGCTATTGGCCAAAGACTTTTTGAAACTGGTCTTCATTGCCATCGCACTGGCGTCGCCTTTGGCCTGGTGGGGCATGTCGAAGTGGCTGGGTGATTTCGCTTACCGTACACAAATAGGCATCGGGGTGTTTATTCTGGGCGGTATTTGTGCCGTTGGCGTGGCTTTGCTGACCGTAAGTTTTCAGAGTATACGGGCAGCGCTGGCAAATCCGGTGAAGAGTTTGAGGAGTGAATGAGACACGAGGCCGGAACTTCGGCGTGGCTTCGACTTGACTTCGACTTGACTTCGACTACGCTCAGTCGCCAGCTCAGTCGCCAGCTCAGCCGCCAGCTCAGTTACCAAGCCTCGGCCAGCATAAATAGCAGACACGAGGCAGAGCCTCGCGCCAGCGAGTAGGAATCATAACAGCATAAATATTAATTAGTTATGCTAAAAAATTATTTTAAAATTGCGGTTCGTGGTCTGCGACGCAATCTGACTTATACCCTGCTCAATGTTTTTGGGCTGGCCCTGAGTATTGCATGCAGCATTCTCGTTTTTATGTTAGTACGCCAGCATTTGAGTTTTGATACCTGGCATTCAAAGATTGACCGGATCGCTGTGATCGGGACGGAATCGCGCCGGGATATTATTGAAAAAATGGATTGTGTACCCTATCCAATGTCGGCAGCGCTTCGCCAGGAATACACTTTTTTAGAAAAAACAGCCATGGTATCGGGGCATAGCAATTCGTTGATTACGATTGCAAAAGACGGGGCGATGCCGGTCAAATTTAAGGAACAAAACACCCGTGCGGTTGCCGAACCAGAATTGTTCGAGATATTGGATTTCTCTCTGGTACAGGGCGATCTGAACGGACTGAAAGAACCGAATACGGCATTTTTGACAGAAAAAATGGCCCGGAAATACTACGGCACGACGGATGCGGTTGGCAAAACCTTTAAACTTGACGCCCGGGATGATTTTCGGGTGGTGGGGATCCTGAAAGATCCTCCCGAAAATTCCAATCTTAGGTATCAAATGTATTGCTCGTGGGCAAGCATGGCTGCAGATACAAATTCCCGGGAATTGCTCAGCAACTGGGGCGGCATCCAGGGAGAAACACAATGTTATGCCTTATTCCGCGAAGGTCACAAGATGGCAGAGCTGGAGTCCGCATTTACAGCGTTTCGGGAAAAGTATTTTCATCCAAAAGTGCGCAATTGGTATTACCACGTATTGCCCTTGTCTACCCTTCACCTCGACCCTGATTATGGATCCGGGATCAGCAAAAATTACTTGTGGACGCTTGGATTAATTGGCCTTTTCCTGTTGTTGACGGCCTGCGTCAACTTCGTCAATATGGCCACGGCACAAGCGCTGAACCGTGCGCGGGAAGTAGGGGTGCGCAAAACCATGGGCAGCACCCGAAACCAGTTGTTTTGGCAATTTATGGCTGAAACGGGTCTTATTGTGTTGATGGCTACAGCCCTGGGTGTTGTCATGGCTCATCTGGGGATTCCTTTTCTCAACGACCTGACTGGTTTGAAATTAGCTTTTGATTTTTCAAACGACGCCCTGCTTTTTGGCTTTTTGGCTTTGTTGATGCTCATCGTGATCTTCCTGGCCGGCGCTTATCCGGGAGCAGTACAGTCGGGATTCCGGCCTGTTGAATCGCTCAAAGGACGCCTGGATGTCCGCAGGGTAGGAGGCTTTTCGCTCCGTCGTTTACTGGTTGGCGTGCAGTTTGCCATTTCGCAAACGCTGATCATCGGCGCAGTAGTGGTGACGACTCAAATGGAATTTGCCCGCGAAGCCGACCTGGGCTTTCAACGCGACGGCATTGTAACGGTACCGTTGCCGTGGGGGGATAATGCAGCAAAAACAGCCTTCCGGCAAGACTTAAGTCAGGTTGCCGGAGTCGAGCAAATTAGTTTCTGCATGCAACCGCCTGCATCTGGATCGAACTGGAATACGGGCGTTCAGATGGAAGGAAGAACGGAAAGAGAGTCATGGATCATCAATTTCAAATTTGCCGATGAGCATTACACGGAAACATTCGGATTGCAGTTTGTTGCCGGGCGGAATTTACAGCCTTCCGACACTTTGCGTGAATACATAGTCAATGAGACCGTTGTAAAGAAACTGAACCTCGCTTCTCCGGAAGAAATCATCGGAAAAAAACTGGTGGTTTCCGGCAACACCTTTCCCGTTGTAGGCGTGGTAAAAGACTTTCACAACCAATCCTTCCGGGATGCCATTGAGCCGGTTTGTATGGGCAGCAGTCTGGACGACTATGACGTATGCGCTGTGAAAATCAATTTGAAAAATACCCGGGCTACGCTTGCTGCACTCGAAAAATCGTGGACGACTATGTTTCCCGAACAGTTTTATGAATACGACTTCATGGATGCCCGGATCGCAGATTTTTATGAACAGGAAGCCATTTTGATGCAATTGATCCGCCTGTTTGCCGGAATTGCCATTTTTATTGGCTGTCTGGGTTTGTATGGCCTCGCCGCTTTTATGGTGAATCGAAAAACCAAAGAAATTGGCATTCGCAAAACGCTCGGCGCGTCAATCCCCGGAATTCTCTGGCTGTTTGGCAAAGAATATACACGCCTGATTGTCCTTGCTTTTTTCGTTTCGACGCCACTGGCGTGGTGGGCTATGAATACCTGGCTGAATGACTATGTCTACCGCATTTCTATCGGCGCCGGCATATTCCTCAGCGCCCTGGCGATTACGCTGCTGATCGCCATGCTCACTGTTGGGATACAGAGTGTGCGGGCGGCGTTGGCAAATCCGGTGAAGAGTTTGAGGAGTGAATGAGACTTGAGGCCGGAACTTCGGCTTGACTTCGATTTGACTTCGACTACGCTCAGTCGCCAGCTCAGCCGCCAGCTCAGTTACCGAGCCTCGCGCCAGCAGAGGATATTAATGCTTAATTTTCAATTCATTAACCGTAAACTATGCTGCTTAATTATATCAAAATTGCAACCCGAAACCTTTTTCGGAATAAAACTTTCTCGTTGCTGCACATTGGCGGGCTGGCATTAAGCATCACGGCCTCTTTGCTGCTGTGCACTTACGTGGCATCGGAATGGCGATACAACCGTTACCACAAGAACCTGCCAGATTTGTACCGGGTGCTTTCACTTGACCGAAGTGGCGAAATAAGCGATTACACCCCTCCGGCTTTGTGTACGTGGCTAAAAAGTCAATTTCCTGAAGTAAAAGCATTTGTGCGCACCAATACGAATGGAGAGGGTTCTGTTACGTATGTCGGGGCGGATGGCCGCCGCGTGTTCCGGGAAACAGGTCTCGCTTATGCTGACGCCGGTTTTTTCAGCATTTTTACTCATCCGGCAGTTATGGGAGACCCAAATCTGGACGGGCCGCAACGGGTTGCTTTATCAGAAACGTATGCAAGAAAATACTTTGGAACAGAATCGCCCCTTGGAAAAACGCTAATCCTGGATAACCAATTCGGGCAAATGCCTTATACGGTCACTGGCGTCTTTCAGGACATGCCCGAAGCATCGGATTATCGATACGATTTGTTGTTTTCACTGTCGACCCTGGCCAATCCGGCCAATCTTAATAACAACGACTGGGCGGCTGTGGATACCTGGAATTCATCGTCTTATTTTTCTTTTTTTCAGTTAAAGGAAGGAACAACGCCGAAAGATCTGGAAGGCAAAATGAATCTGGCATTACAAACCGCTTTTCCTGATGATGACTACGCGTTTCGGCTTCAGCCATTTTCGGAAATACACCTTGGAAGCAGCCTGAACGACCCATATCCGACTTTTGGTAACCGCACTTTAATGGTTGCACTTTCTTCCATTGCGGTGTTGATTCTGTTAATCGCCTGGATTAACTACATCAATCTTGCTACGGCTCAGGGACTGAAAAAAGCTCAAAACGTAAGCATCAGACGTACCATTGGCGCTTCGCGGTGGCAGGTATCCGGACAGTATCTGACAGAATCTGCCATATTGTTGCTGCTTGCGGGCGGGATTTCCTTTTTTGCCACCTCCGCACTGAGTCCAATGATGTCCAACCTTGTAGGGAAGGAACTGGAACCACAACACATGTTTGGAGAAAGTTTTGCGCTGATATTTGCATCCGTTCTGGTGTTAGGTACCCTGATGGCTGGCGCTTATGTGGCCTGGATGTTGTCTGGCGTCAATCCTGGCCAGACCCTGAGGAGTTTTCCGAAAATCTCGTTAGGGGGTATTAAGCTGCGGAATGCGCTGATCGTTGGCCAGTTTACGATTTCGATTGTATTCATCATCGGCACATTGGTTTTTCAGCAACAATTGAAATTTATGCAAGAACGAAACCTTGGCATGAACCTGGAGCAATTGTTGGTCATCCGGGGCCCTGAAGGCAGATATGGCGACGGAAAAGAACGAATGGATGCCTTTCGGATGGAGCTCGAAAAACTGGCTTTTGTAGAAGATTATTGTTTTACAGGCTGTTTGCCGGGGGCTACTTTTCAACAGAATTTCAGTACAGGAGGGTTTTCATCAGCCTTTTCCGGACCGGAAACTGAAAAGTTGAGTTTCACCATGGCCATGGTGGATCATCAGTACCAACCTGTCTACGAACTTGAGATGTTGGCTGGGCAAAATTTTACTGAAACAGAAGCCCGCGCGGGTTGGAGTAAGAGTAAACGCCTCATGGTGAACGAAACAGCTGCCCGGCAATTGGGTTTTGACGAACCTGAAAAAGCAGCCGGTCAAAGCATTCGTTGGAACGATCAAACCCTGACCATTGCCGGCGTTTTGCGCGACTACCACCATAGGGGGTTACAACAAGCCATTGACCCTATGATCTTTATGCCGTCCATCAATTCCAATTTGATTACAGTTCGAACCCAACCTGAAGGGGTACAGGCTAAAATTGACCAGATGAAAGCCCTTTTTGTGCAGTTTTTCCCAAATGACCCTTTCGATTATTACTTTGAAAGCGAAGATTTTGATAAGCAATACACAGCAGAAAGGCGCCTGAGTAAAATTATCAGCCTGGCTGCATTTGTGGCAATTTTGCTTTCATGCCTGGGCTTGTTTGGTCTGATAACCTTTATCATTGCACAACGCACAAAAGAGATTGGCATTCGCAAAGTGCTGGGGGCTTCCATAGTGGGAATTACAGGCCTCCTTGCGAGGGATTTTTTAAAATTGGTGTTTTTTGCTTTTTGCATTTCTGCGCCTATTGCCTGGTTTTTAATGGAGCGTTGGCTTGCTGAATTTGCGTATCGGATTCCTGTACAAATCTGGGTTTTCCTGTTGGCCGGGGCCGCTGCAGTGGCGATTGCTTTTGCGACGGTGAGCTTTCAGAGTATTCGCGCCGCATTGGCAAACCCGGTGAAGAGTTTGAGGAGTGAATAAGACACGAGGCCGGAACTTCGACTTGACTTCGATTTGACTTCGACTACGCTCAGTCGCCAGCTCAGTAACCGGGCCTTGCGCAAGCTGTATGATGCCTAATCTTCAAAAACTCAAATACCAATCAAACCATATATTCTAAACTATGCTGAGCAATTACCTGACCATTATTTCCCGCAATTTGTGGAGAAACAAAGCTTTTTCGGCCATCAATATATTTGGGTTATCCATCGGTATTGCTACCTGTCTGATCATTCTGCTGTATGTGCAGCACGAGCTGAGTTATGATCGGTACAATGAAAAGGCTGACCGCATTTGCAGGGTCACCTTTCAGGGTTCAGTGCAGGGCGAAGCCATAAATGAACCGCACGTCATGCCGCCAACGGCACAGACCCTTAAAGCGGACTACCCGGAAGTGGAGGATGCAACCCGGCTGCGCGTAGCCGGTTCGCCGGCAGTGCGCTATCAGGACAAGACCTTCAGGGACGATCAGGCGGCACATGTGGATGCCAATTTTTTTCAGGTGTTTACGCTGCCGTTTTTGCAGGGCGATGCCAAAACAGCTTTGTTGCAACCCAATACCGTTGTTATTTCCAAACAGGTTGCTGAAAAATATTTTGGAAAAGAAGACCCAATTGGAAAGGTCCTGAACTTTGAAAGCTGGAATACGCCTTATACGGTCACGGGCGTAATGGCTAACATGCCCGTCAATTCCCATTTTCATTTTGACCTGTTCACTTCGATGGAAGGTTTTCCGGATGCCAAATCGAATTCCTGGATGATGTCGGAGTTTTATACCTACCTTTTGCTTCGCGATGGAAAAGCGCTCAGACAATTGGAAGGAAAATTGCCCCAGGTGGTGGAGAAGTACATGGGGCCTCAGCTGCAGCAGGCCATGGGCATGTCTCTGGAAGCCTTTAAAAACAAAGGGTATAACATTGGTCTGTACCTGCAAACGCTTACCGATATTCACCTGCATTCCCAGTATTCTTCCGATTTGGGGTTGAGTGGAAATATCGAATACGTCTATATCTTTTCAGCGATTGCCTTGTTTATGTTGCTCATCGCCTGCATCAATTTTATGAACCTTTCCACAGCCGGCGCCTCCAAACGGGCACGGGAAGTTGGCATCCGCAAAGTATTGGGTTCGGTGAAAGTGGAATTGGTGCGCCAGTTTTTGCTCGAATCTTTGTTGTTGACCCTCATTGCCTTTATGATGGCTTTAGGATATGTCTGGCTGGTTCTGCCATTTTTCAATGACTTTACGGGGATTGAGTTGTCATTGAATCCTGCAGTTCACCCCTGGCTACTGCCTGGTTTATTAGCAATTGGTCTGTTCACCGGCCTTATAGCCGGGAGTTATCCTGCTTTTTTCCTGTCATCATTTCAGCCCATTACTGTGTTGAAAGGCAGGTTTACAGCAGGTAAAAAAAGCCTTGGCCTGCGCAGCGGACTGGTGGTGTTTCAATTCTTTATTTCAATTGCACTCATCATGTGCACGCTGGTCGTGTACCGGCAGTTGTCTTTCATCCAAAACAAGCAATTGGGGTATGACAAGACTCAGGTACTGGTACTACCGGAGGCCTGGATGCTGGGCAAGCAGCTGGATGTTTTTCGCAATCAACTGACGCAGGATCCGCGGGTGCTGCACGTGAGTACTTCGGGCTACCTTCCTGCAGGCAACTCCTATAACAACAACTTTTTTGTATCGCCGGAACACAACAGCAGCCAATTACTCAAAACGCTCCGCTACGACGTGGATGAGGAATACCTGGAGACGCTGGGAATGAAACTGATCAGCGGGCGCAATTTCTCAAAAGAATTCGGCAACGATTCTACCGGGGTTATCCTGAATGAATCCGCTGCCAAAGCGCTTGGCTGGGAAAAGGATGCACTCGATCGTGTCATTACCCGCAGCGACAATGAGGGTAAGCAACGCGCTTATCGGGTCATCGGGGTAGTCGCCGATTTTCATTTCAAATCCCTGCACGAGCCCATTTCGCCCCTCGTGATGGTGCTGGGTTACAACGAAGGGAATATCATCGTGAAAGCAAAGACAGCCGATATTGCCGGGCTCATCAGGGATACAGAAAACCGGTGGAAAGCGCTGGCATCCAGTGAGCCGTTTTCTTACTCCTTTCTGGATGACCGGTTCAATAGCACCTATCAGGCAGAACAGAAAATAGGCTTGTTGCTCGGTATTTTTGCCGGGCTCACGATTTTCGTGGCTTGTCTGGGTTTGTTTGGCCTGGCCATGTTTACAACCGAACAACGGGTCAAAGAAATAGGGGTTCGCAAAGTACTCGGTGCTTCTGTGGCGGGCATTACCGGATTGCTGGCAAAGGATTTTTTAAAATTGGTACTCATTGCCGTGGTAATCGCAGCGCCTGTTGCGTGGTGGGCCATGAGCCAATGGTTAGCCGGCTTTGCCTACCGCATTGCCGTTCCGGGGTGGTTGTTCGTACTGGCAGGTCTGCTCGCGGTTGTGGTAGCTTTTCTGACCGTGGGTTTTCAAAGTGTAAAAGCGGCAGTGGCGAACCCGGTAAGGAGTTTGCGGAATGAGTAAGCACGAGGCAGAGCCTCGCGCCAGCTTGGGAAAAGGCAAAGCCTTTTGAATAATAGACTCGAGGCGGGAACTTCGACGTCGCTCAGTTACCAAGCCTCGCGCCAGCGAGGGAGGCCGGAAATTCGACTTGACTTCGACTAAGCTCAGTCGCCAGCTCAGTTGCCAAGCCTCGCGCCAGCGTGGGAAAATATCGAAATAAACTCCTTTTGCGTCGATTTTTTCGTTTTGTTTCGGGTGTTTAAAGGCATTTTGAAGAAAAGATCACTCGATGAAAAGATTATTCTGGACAATTACGGCCTCCTGCAATCTCGTAATTGGGGCCGCGCAAAGCGATCAGGGACTTCGCGCAGAATATTACAATGGGTCTGCTTTTCAAAAGATGGTAAAGACCCGAACCGACGCTCAGATTAACTTTGTTTGGGACAATGTTGCGCCGTTTGAGGGTATGGATTCCGAGCATTTCTCCATTCGCTGGAGGGGGAAAATCAAAGCGCCGGAGACTGGAACTTACACCTTTCGCGCCCATGTTGACGACGGCATCATCGTCAAAGTTAACAACCAACGCATTATTGACGCCTGGGATTTGCACGATTCCGAACGGTTCACAGGCAGTATCTATTTAGAAGCCGGGCGCTATTACGACCTGTACGTTTCTTATTTCAATGGCATGCTGGAAGGTGAAATTCAGTTGTTCTGGCAATTGCCCAGCGCATCCGGAAAACACGATGAGATCATTTCCGGCAAGTATTTTTACACCAAAGTACCTGCCCCTGCCCCTGTTGGGGCGACAACTCAGAAGCCTAAACCGGCTGTGAAACCGCCTCAAAAGAAACCGGTTCCGACGACCACCAAACCAGAGGAAACGCCAGCTGAAACTTCCAAACCGGCCATTGCGGAAAGCAAACCGGAAGTTCCGGCCAAAGCGGCCGCAGTGCCTGCAGACACCCTTCGAAAATACGTTCCCCGGAATGTGCTTTTTGTACAAACCAAACCTACCATACTTGAGGAGTCCTACCCCGGACTGGACAAACTCAGCGGTTTTCTGATAAAGCATCCCAACCTGAGGGTCAGCATTGCCGGCCATACCGATAAGCTGGGCAATCCAACGAACAACCTCAAATTATCTGAGGCGCGGGCGCAAACGGTAGCCAATTATTTGATCAATAAAGGTGTGGCTGCCGAACGCATTACCACCAAAGGGTACGGAGATACGCGGCCTTTGGTTAAAACGCCGAATGTGAAAAACAGGCGCGTGGAGTTTTTACTATATTGAGTTTTAGTGCAGCGCAACGAAACAGATACATACGCTATATGGAAATGTTTCGGTGCGCCGCACCTTTTAATATATTGATTATCTGACTGCTAATGATATTTGGGTGCGCTGCACCCAGGCATCAAAATTCAGGATGATCTACGTTCGGGAAAACCCCGGGAAACAATTTTCCTGCAGACAGGACTGTTTCCGGCTTACCTTTTCTCCTGCTTTAAAACGATGGGCACAAAGCCAATTTCTTTTCCGGGTGGAGGGGTTACGAACAAAGCCTGATCGAAACTGACCAGCGTGGTTTTAGTCCCCTTGCTGTTGGACGGATTTTGCATATAGGTGCCATCAATGCGCCATTCCCGGTGGATTTTTTCTACGCGCTGTTGCAATTGATTTTTCTCAGCAGTGGTCAAATTATACTGCTTCAGTGAAGGTTGATCCACAAACCTGTACCAGGTATAAGTGACCCTGGTTCCGTCATTCAGAGTCACGGTCTCCAGGGCACTGTTTGGAATTGGAAAGCCATAAGCGCTGTACTCGGGATTGTTGGCCACACTTGGGAGCGTTACATCAAAAGGAGTTCCCGGCGATTTTGCTCTAAAATTTTGCGTTTTTAAGCCGAGATTATCCGGCACGCTTGTTTCCGGTACCGCCACCATTTTATCAAAGCTTTTTTTGAAATATTGCGGGAAGTTACCTTTGTCCGGGCCGTTTTCCCATTTAAAACCAAAAGAAGAGAAGAACCCGTCTTGTTTGGCGAGGGACACCACGCTGCTGACATCGATGGGGATCTTCCTACTGCTTTGTCTCAGACTAAAGGGCGTAACCCTGATGTTGGGGCCAATGGCGCCGGTAAATGAACCGGAAGCTTTTTCTCCGCCTTCAAACCATTTCTTGACTTTGGAATACAGGGCATCAGATGCAAAATAAGACAACCTTGCCATGAAAGGCGTTTCGTTTGCCGCATTTACAGGAAATTTTAAAGGCGGTATTTTGGTGTAAACTTCGCCGGTGGCCGTTTTTTTCATAAAATAGGGAACCCTGCCGATTTCCATCGATGCCGCATTGACCACAGCCAGTCTGGCATCGAGCCCTCTGCCTGCGAGCGAATCATGCCCGATGGTGACTTTGCTCCATGTATCGGGTATCCAAAAAGCCAGAGGTCCTTTGAAATTAGCCGAATTCAGAAACAAGGTCCAGCTTTTATCTCCGGTCGGCGTTACCCCCTGGTGCGCAACGCCTGTTAATTTCCATTTTTGCTGCGGTGTTGGATTTGCCTGACAGTCTTTCATAAATGCCTTACCCGTCCGATCATCCAGCTCAAGACATTTGTTTTTACTTTCCAAAAACTTGGAAACCAATTGGTAATAATCTCCTTCGACAGGCTTCAACTTCCACTTTTGACCATCAGCATTACCACTTAACATCAAAGCGGCGCCACCGGCGGTTGCTCCTGTGACAACCTGGTTGCCTTCAAGTGCCGAATTTTGGCCGGGGTGGGTGAATCGAACATAGCCGTCAAACATATCCTGAATTTGATACAACTGGGTGTCGTTTTTACTATTGCTGAT
Organism: uncultured Saprospiraceae bacterium; assembly: GCA_937926205.1. Taxonomy (GTDB): domain Bacteria; phylum Bacteroidota; class Bacteroidia; order Chitinophagales; family Saprospiraceae; genus JABWAJ01. The sequence continues at coordinate 140,035 of CALEYL010000017.1, read as the reverse complement.
GGGGGCTCTGGAAGCAGCTACGGTGCCTTCATTTCCCTGTAAACACTGATCCTCGCTCATCGATGCTGCCTGCAAGCGGTAAAATCCCTTTCGATTGGTAAAAGGCAAAGCCATCCAGGCGCTCCCCAATAATTCTCCATTGGTGTTGGTCGCAAAAGTCAACCCGTCTGGTGGTAGCAGCATCCGGTTGCTTAACTGAGCGATCCCCATTTCATTCGATTTTAATGGCGTAGTGGACGTAAAACCCCAGCCTGGCGAAGAAATTTCGCCGCTGTAACAGTTTGGGGTGCCATTTATCCGGTATTTGGGCATGGAAGTTGGAAATTGAGTGCTCACCCAATACCCTGTACCTCCTTCTATGGTTTGAAAATGTTCCCTGAATTTATCAGGCCATAAGTGGTGCCAATTTTTTCCCGCATAGGTCTCCGGAGGGCAAAGCAGCTTACCAAAAGAATCATTTTCCGGGTTTAACCACGTAGAAGGCAAACCAACCTGAAAGTTCTGTAAAGGTGTTGTCATCATCGGGAAAATGCTTACATAAAAGCCCACACCGTATCCGTCTCCTGTACGTCCGGAACGGTCAATGCGCATTTCCATATGCCCAATCAGGCCATTTTCGGATTGGGTTTCCCCTTCAGGAAATTCCTCGTTCGGGACGAGACTGAATAGAAAATGCGTCATCTTGTCCGTAGCATTGCTTGTTGCAGAAATGAATTGTTTGTCATCTTCGCGCAGGACAAATTTGTTGGCGCACTGGACTTTTATCCGATAGCTGCCATCGGTCATTGCTTCAAGCTCAAAGCGACTGCAAACATCTTTTTCTCCGGGCTGAAACCTTGTCGAAAGTTTACTGTCGGTGCTGATGTCGACATGCAGGTGTCTGTTGTTGGCCAATACCCTGATGATGTAACTGTTATCAGAATTCTTTTTTACCGTAAATTTTGAGAAGTTATCATCGATCTGGTCCCGGGTTGAAACGAATTTATCGCCATTGCCACGTTCGTGCAGGTATTTTCCGCTCCCAACGATTTTGATCCGGTAGGTTCCGTCCGCCAGTTCCGTTGGTTGATTGGCTTGCCGGTTGAGTGATGGTGTTCCGGCGCCTTCTGTGCGGACAGTCTTTGCAAATGTGCTTGATGTGGAAATAAAAAACCATATTCCCGTGAGAAATAGAAACCACCTGAAAGCAGGCTTATTCTTTTGGAAATTATCCGGTTTCATAAGATTTAGTTTTAAGTTGAATAAGAAATGTTTACAGTGCAAAGGTCAGGGAACACAGCGGTCCCTGCATCCACATGTTGATGTGGACGGCCGGGATTCGTTTGAAGACAGCGAAGCAGTTAATGAGAAACAAAAGCGGAAGTCCCCATGCCTGTCTTAATGTTTAGAAACCTGACAATTAGCCGCTAATTGGTTTGACTGACCGGTCAAAAAACAGGAATTTTACAAAAAAACAAGTTATGATGACAGACGTACGTATTTTGTTTATTGGACTATGTATGCTAATGGTTGCCACAATGGCGGCACAACCGGAAACCTTACAAAACGACTACCTTCGCTGGCGACTGAATGGCAATGGCGCACTATCGGACAATGGTATTTGGCTGGAAATGCAAAGCCAGCAGGAATGGGTTCCTGTGGTTTCTGATCTTGGCCTTTGGATGGCAGGCCAGACTCCTGGTGGGGAAGCCGTTTTTCTGAGTACAAGCGCAGGCGGTCAGCCGCGTCTTGCCGGCTCTCAACAAATCCTGAATAAGGTTTGGACGGTGACAGCAGAAGAAATTGCCCGGCACCGCGCTGATTTTGAGGACAATGGGGTAATCGACGACCCCATACCCGCTATTTTCAGCTGGCCGGGCAAGGGCAACGCTTCTTTTAATGCCTACAATGGAATTACGTTGCCAATTGATGATGTTATTCGCCTCGATGCCGGGTTTTGGGATATCAATGGTACGGGGCATTACGACCCATTAAATGGCGATTTTCCCATATTGCCCGTCCGCGGGTGCCTTGGCAGCGTCTTACCCACCCAGATGAGCTATTGTGTGTTCACCTTGCTGAGTTCAGGCGGCACGGCTGCGGTTTTGCCCATGCAGGTACAGCTCTATACCTTTTCCTTTGCCTGCAGCGAAGAAGACCACCCTTTGAACAAGGCGCTGTTTACCTTGCATAAGCTCAGTTATACCGACGAAGAGCCAGTAGCAGGAGGACATCCCCAATTCAGCAACTGCTATTGGGGGCAGTGGGTAGACCCGGATTTGGGTTGCCCGAATGATGACTATGTTGGTTCTTTTCCGGAATTGAAAGCTGCTTACGTTTACAATTCAAGCAATACGGATTGTGCGTCGGGTTTGGGGCCGGATTTTGGCGATGAACCGCCTGCACTGGGCATCTACTCCCTGCGGGGGCCCCTTGACATACAGGGCAATCCAGTTCCCATTAGCAGCATCAACTATTACAACAACGCCTCGGTTGGCCCAGTGCCGCCAGCCACTACAGCTCCTGTCACTTTGATTGAATACTACAACTACCTGGGCGGTTTCTGGCGTGATGGCAGTCCGCTGACGATCGGCGGCACGGGTTATGGGGGCTCTGAGCCGACCAATTTTGCTTTCCCGGGCCTGCCGGAGCAAACCAATGGGTGGACCGAATGGGAGGCACAAAATCCTCCCGGCGATCGCCGCCTGCTGATCAACTATGGGGACTTTGATTTGGCGCCGGGTGCTGTCAACGAATTCATAACAGCTTACTCCGTCTATCGGGGGCCGGGCAATCACCTCGATCAGGCCGCCGGTTTGCGCGACCAGATAGAACTTGTTCAGCACTATTTTGACGGGTGTTTCGACGCAACGAGCGCCCCCGATCTGCCTGCGTGTACGTCTATGGTGACCAGCACCGATTCTGCATTGCCGGCGCCCGGATTGTCCGTATTTCCCAATCCTGCTACGGATTGGCTTGAAGTAGAACTGCCGGCTACAAGATCCAGCAACTGCACCCTGCGCGACCTTCACGGGCGGGTGGTTTTTCAGCAAATACTTGCCGGAGGCCGTCAAAGGCTGTCCTTAGCCGCACTACCGGCGGGCATTTACATATTGAGCGCTCAGACCGGCGCAGAGCCGCCTGTAGTGGCTAAAATTGTTGTTGGTCGGTAGAAAAAAGAAGGAAACAGGAGCCATGGTTCATTTCCCCGGGCCTGTGCTGCTGTCAGAAAGAGATATGCGGATGTTTTTAGCCTTTTGATCAATGGCCACAATCAATTTTTCTTCGTGGAGAAACAGGAATTGCGTTTTGAAAAGAATATGTGATTCCTGTTCTTTTTTTAGTGCCTTTATTTCATGAACTGGTTTTTTCGACCAGTTTTCATAATCGTATTTTGGGTTTAAATATTCCTTTTTTGCAATTACCACATCAGAAGGTCTGAATCCACAATTCATCGAAATATAGGATGGAAGAAATTCAGTATCAGCATGTTTGGGTATGGTGTCGTATTGGGCTTCGGAAAACATGGCAATGTAGTCCTGATTTGCCCGGTTTTCGAATTTGATAAATCCGCGTTTCGCGTTTTTTTCTGGTGTTATCAGAAAAATGCCGCAGCAGGTACATGGTGAGATTGTATACACTTCATTTTGGCGCAATTTACAGATGAACGTATCCTGCTTTATTTCATTCCGGTCCGTGTAGGTATAGCGGATGGTGTCAAAATGGCTTTGATTTACCGGGATAATTATTTCCCCGGTGTCAATTGTACTAAAAATTTTGCCATTAATATTCAACACAATGGTGGAATAGAGCGCCAGTTCTTCTTCAAAGTTTTCTTTTAGAAATCCAATGTTTTGATTTGCTTTGAATACACAAGTCTGGGCCTTAACCGGGCTGATGCCGGAAACCAATATCAGCGCCATAATCGGGATGAGCATTTTCATATTGTGGATTTTTAAGATGGCTTTAGTATAGTCAAATCAGAAAACCGATTTGCGATTTCAGATCAAACGATCAGAGGCTTGCTTTTAATGCCTTATTGAGTATCCGGAAAGAAAAAAGACATCTACTGCATCGTGCATTTAGCCTCGTTGCTAATGAGACATAACTTCTATGTAAAGGCAGTTGTGTTGGCAGCGCTCAGGCATTTTTCCTACTTTTGTCAAAGTGCCGGGAAATTGGGTGGATCAAGGCTTTTGCTCCAGCTGGAATAATGCGTAAAACTGGCGTTTTGTGTCTCTATTCAGCTTCAGTATATATTGACTGAAAATCTTCAAAGCTAAATCCACCCGAACACATACCTTGAAACTGTTTTCCACAATGTTAAAAACCATGACAGTAGAAGAATTTAATACCGACAAAGGTCTTTACATTTTCGAGTTTGATGACTTCGATACAGCGTTTCACAGCCACCCGACTGTTGAAATTATTATTGCAAAAAAAGGGACTTTTATTCTGTGGACAGATGCCGAAAAATATGAAAACTTAGAATTTGCAATTATCGCAGCGAATGAAAAACATAAACTTTCCTCGAGCGATTGCGAATTGAGGGTTATCATGATTGAACACCACAACAGGCTGGTCAATGATAATTTAGCATTTGCAAACATTGACTTAAAAAATGGTTGCCACGTCCAAAAAAAGCTCAACAAAGAACAAGGTGTCATTGACCAGATCCTGCAATTAATAAAAGGCGAAAAATGTGCGACTGAATACGATGACCGGATTTCAGCAGCAATAGACTATTTAAACAACAACGATTTAGAGTATGGTTTAATGATGAAGACCCTACAATCTGTTACCAGTCTTTCGGAGAGCAGACTTTCACATCTTTTCAAATCCAACATTGGAATTTCATTAAAAAAGTATCTAATCTGGACTAAGCTAAAATCAACCATAAAACAGCACGTGAGCAACCAGCAAAATGACTTGTTTTCTTCATTAATAAATAGCGGATTTTACGACCAACCGCATTTTAGCAGGAATTTTAAAGCCATGTTAGGCGTAAAGCCTTCAACGGCATACAATAGCAGAAACTTACAAGTTTTGCCTTTTATGACTTCATAGCTTTGCAGACATTTTAACTAACAAATTCAGTGAATATGTCAGACAACATTCGGGCTATAAACAAAGGCGACCTGGAAAACCTTAAAATTGTTATCGAAACAAGCGAGCTATTTCCGCCTGAGTTACTTGATGGTATGGTATCAGACTACTTTGAAAATTCAGAAACACAAGACATCTGGCTGACCAAATTAATAAACAACAAACCAATCGCCGTTGCCTATTGTGCACCTGAACGATTGACAGACGGGACATACAACCTTTATCTCATTGCCGTTCATAAAGACCATCAAGGGACAGGAATTGGAGGCCAGCTTATGCGCTACATCGAGCATTTACTGCAGACAGAAGGTAAAAGAATTTTGCTGGTGGAGACTTCCGGCTTACCCGAATTTGAGTTAACGAGAGCGTTTTATGACAAATGTGGCTACAACCGTGAAGCCGTAATTCGGGATTTTTACCGTGACGGAGACGACAAAGTTGTATTTTGGAAAAAACTCAATTAGTCCGGGGTGAAAAATGACAGATAACATGAAGTAGTCACGATAAGATCTGACCGATTAAGTCGTGACTACTTCACTTCAGGCTACGTGTACAATCGCATCTGTCACCCCCATAAATTCCTCTCCGCATTCATCAGTGAAAGTTGCTACCCGAACTTCCGTGCCGGGTTCAAAAAATTCATATTCGTCATCCTCTGACAGGTCATTGTCTGCAATAATGAATACTGGTGAGACATTACCATTCTTTGGCGTAGCCTCGATGGGCGCCCAGGCTCCAAATCCTATTCCTTCTGAGAGAACCCTCACAAATGCACCAACCGCGTCGAATACGCCGCCGGTTGAATCACACCTTCCTACTCGACTTCGGCGGAATAAACTGCCAGGGCGTCACCTGATTCGTCCAGTCAAAGGCCGTGTTTTCTTTGTGGCGGCGGCGGTATTCCACGGGCGTGCAGTTGCGGTATTTTTTAAACAGGCGGTTAAAATTGGCGATGTTGTTGAACCCGGAGCGGAAGCAGATCTGGCTTTGTAGGTTCTACATCTGACTATTCCACAAATAGACACAATTGGGATGCGGAAAGCGGCCTTTGAAAATCAAAATTTCGCGCTCTTCAACTTTGGATTCATCATTAAGAGCCAAGCCTTTGACTGTCGCTTTTCCAATATCGGTTTTAGGTAAAATCAGAGAACCGGAAAGTTCAAAATGGTCGAGCCAACGGTCAGTACGAGGACGGTAAAAACGGACGACCTCAAGGCTTGGCGGCAAAATAGTAGAGAGGTCTGCCCCTTTCGCACGATTGCACAAGACACAAGCACAAGCAAGATTACTTGGGGCGTGTTCGCCTTCGTGTTTTTGACTGATAATGTGTTCGATTTGGTGTGGCAAGTAAGCATCGGATTCGTGCAAAAGGCAATATTCGCATAGGTAAAACGCACGCTGAAAAACAAAGCGCCGGGTAGCGGCTGATACAGGCATAACTCAATGCAGATTTTTTCGTGCCTTAGCTTTAGCCAGTCGCATAATATGCTCCAAGACCATATAAGCATCCAATTCGTCTTTTTCTTCAACAGTCAACCCGTCACTTTTTTCCTTGAAAATCAATAACTCCACCCGGTCACTGGTGGCTTGGGAAGGCTGAAAAGCAATTAAATCATCAGGAACTTTGGAAGCAAAGAATTCTGCCAATTCATCAAATGCACGGATAGACGCAGCCATAAACTACATAATTTAATACAAAAATAAGGAATTTGAGAGACTTTAGCAAGGCTAAAGGCTAAAGAACCGCAGACTTATGAAGGTCTATTCTTTAGCTTGGAAAACTTCCTCTTGCCTCTCGTAGCTATCGGACTCTCTGCCTTGCCTACCCTCCGGGAGGCGGACTGGCAGGCAAGCAATTACCCCCCCCCCTCACAAATGCACCAACCGCGTCGAATACGCCGCCGGTTGAATCACATTTTTACTACTCGACTTCGGCGGAATAAACTGCCAGGGCGTCACCTGATTCGTCCAGTCGAAGGCCATGTTTTCTTTGTGGCGGCGGCGGTATTCCACGGGCGTGCAGTTGCGGTATTTTTTAAACAGGCGGTTAAAATTGGCGATGTTGTTGAACCCGGAGCGGAAGCAGATCTGGTTGATGGTTTCGTCGGTGCTGAGGAGGAGCTTGCAGGCGTGTCCCAGGCGGACGTCAATGAGAAATTGCGTAAAACTCTTAAAGGTGTATTTCTGGAAAAAGTGGCTGAACGCGGACGTGCTCATGTTTACGAGGGCTGCCACGTCGCCGATTTTGATGTCTTGATCCGCAAATTTTTTCAGGATGTAGCCATACACCAATTGGATGCGGGAGCTTTCCGATTTGAGTGCCTGCGGGGTGAAGCCTTCACTCGCCAAAGTATCGGCCTCCGTAGAACGCGACAATAGGTCAAGCAATTCCAGAAAAAGGATGATGTTTGCAAACCCTTTGTCTTCGGTCAGCGCCACCATGACCTTTATGGCTTCCCGGATCGTATTGCCGTGAAATTTAATGCCCCGTGCTGCGTCCTGCAGCAGTTTCCGGATTTTGTAGAATCGCTCTTTGAGGAACAGGTGCTCGTTGAACAAATCCATGCCAAACTGGATGGTAATGACCCGGTAGTCCTTTCCGGATGCCTGCATGGCTTCGTCGCCATCCCATTTGTGGTAGAGGTAAGGGCCAATCAGCACCAGGTCGTAGTCGTGGTAGCGCTCGATGGAGTCGCCGACAATGCGCGTTCCGGAGATGCCCGCTACGAGGTTCAGCTCAAATTCCGGGTGGTTGTGAATGGGGTAATCGAACCCATTATTGAAAGAGTCTATGACGACCAAAACATCGGATTCCTTTAGCGGTGTGATTTCCCTGTAGATGTGCATTTGTAAAATTTTATTTCTTAAATCGGCAAATAAGCAAAAAACTGTTTCACGAAAGTACCATTATTTGCCATTAAAGTATCAATTCTCCTTTTGATAATAGACGATCTTTGCCAGGAACAAATTTCAAAATTCAATTTATGGGGCAATTCAACACCTGGAGCAATCCTTCGGGCAGGCACCTCCTGCGCCTTACTTTACTGCCTTCGTTTGTCATAACTGTTTTGCTCGCTTTCGGGCCACAGGCGTTGGCACAAACGGTGATGGTGTCGGGTACCGTGCTTTCCGCGGAAGACGGCCTGCCTTTGATCGGGGTGAGTGTGGCGGAAAAAGGTACCAGCAACGGCGCCATTACCGACGTGGATGGCAAATACCGGCTGGTGGTGCCGCCTGCCAGCATTCTGACTTTCAGCTATGTGGGTTTTGAAACAGAAGACCTGCCATTAAAAGGGCGCACCGTTCTTGATCTGACCATGCGGCCCTCAGCAACCATGCTGCAATCGGTCGTCGTGACGGGCTACCGCAAAGAAATCCAGACAGATGTGGCTTCGGCCATTTCTTCTGTCAAAGGCGAAGATGTGGAGAAGCTCGTGGTCCTCGGCATCGACCAGGCCCTTCAGGGGCAGGCGCCCGGACTCATGGTGACGCAAAGTACCGGTGCTCCCGGCGATGACATTGCGGTGCGCATCCGCGGCGCAGGTACTTTGGGCAACAACAACCCTTTGTTTATCGTCGACGGCGTGCCGACTACCGGCAACATCAACATGTTTTCCACGGCCGATATTGAGTCCATCGAAGTGCTGAAAGACGGCTCGGCAGCTGCCATCTACGGCGCCAGGGCCGCCAACGGCGTGATTGTTATTACGACCAAAAAAGGCAAATCAGGCGCCCCAAAATTCAGCTTCAACACTTCGCTGGGCATGTCCAGCGTATACCGCCTGCCCAGACTCCTCAATTCTGAGGAATACCTGCGCATCCGCAATGAAGCCATTAAAAACGCCAATACCCTCCGTGACATCCCCCGACAACTTGATACCTTTGACCTGGCCATTCTGGACGGGCTGCCGGATGTCGATTGGCTGGACGAGGTCTTTAACCCCGCCCCGATACAACGCTACAGCCTAAGTGCTACGGGCGGCAGCCTCAGCAGCAATTACTACATCCAGGGCGAGTACCTCAATCAGGAGGGCACTTTCCGGAGGCAGGGATTTGAAAAATACAGCCTGCGCTTCAACGGCGAAGCGGGCAGCAAACGCTTCAAAATTGGCAGCAACATCGCTTTTGCCTACACCAACCGAAACGTCGTCAACAGTTCAGGCGACGGCTTTGGCCCCGGCAACGAGCCCAGCGGTATCCGTTATACCCTGATTGCTGCGCCGGTATTCGGCATTCGCCATGAAGACGGTTCCTACATCAATACGTCGACAGAACTGGGCGACCCCTTGCTTTACGGCGACGGCAATGCCAACCCACTGGCTTTCATAGATGCAACCAACTGGACAGTCGGACGGTACCGCATTTTTGGAAATGTATTTGCCGAGCTGACGCTCATGGACGGGCTCAAACTGCGCACCAATGTTGGCGGCGACTTCCTGTTTGAAAACGAAAAACGCTTTAAGGAACGACTTTCAGCAGCCATCTATTCGCCGACTTCGCTGACAGAAGGGCGCGTTTTTGACCAAAACCTGGTCTGGAACAACATTGCCGACTTCCAGCGCAGTTTTGGGAAGCACCGTGTTTCTGCACTGCTCGGCATGGAAGCCATTCAAAACACCACCAATTATCTCGGCGCTTCAGCCAATAATTTTTCGCGCACCGATCCGCTGTTTCGCTATTTAGACAACAGCGTCGCCGTTGACATTCAAAACATCGGCGCTTCGGGCATTGTGACGGAATGGGCTTTGCTGTCCTATTTTGGACAGGTGGGCTATACCTACGACAACCGCTACGTCATCAACGCTTCTGTACGCCGCGACGGCTCGTCCCGTTTTGGTCCCAACAACCGCTTCGGTGTTTTTCCTTCGGTATCGGCGGCCTGGAATGTTTCGAATGAACCCTGGTTTGCCAATTCAGTCATCTCGGCTCTTAAACTACGGGCCAGCTGGGGACGCCTCGGCAACCAGGAAATCGGCGTTTATCCCTACAGTTCGCTGGTGCAAACCGGTAACCGCGTCTATTCCTTTGGCGATCAAATCGTAACCGGCGCCCAGTTGGTGGAAACCGGAAACAGCAATATCCGTTGGGAAACCAGTACCCAAACCGACTATGGACTGGACCTCAGCATCTGGAAAGACCGGCTTTCTTTCATCATGGATTATTACCGGAAACTGACAGACGGCATCCTCGTGCAGGTACCGGTGCCCCAGGCAGGCGGCGCAACAAACCCGCCTTACGTCAACGCCGGAGAGATTGAAAACAAAGGACTGGAACTCGGGATTATTTTCAAAAACAAAAGCCGTGGCTTCCATTACAGCATCGGCGGCAATATTGCCAGCTTTCAAAACAAAGTGCTTTCCTTAGCCGACAGCGAACCGATTCTCGGGGGCTTTGGCTTGTCGGATGGCCCAATTACGAGAACGGAACCGGGTCAGCCCATTGGCTCCTTTTACCTGTGGAAAATGGAAGGTATTTTTCAAAGCCAGGAAGAAATTGATGGCAGCCCTTTCCAAACCAACGACACCCGCCCCGGCGATGTGAAATTTGCTGACCTGAACGGGGATAACAAAATTGACGATAAAGACCGCGCGCATTTTGGCAACCCCTTTCCCGATTTCATTTATGGTCTGAATGTGGGTGTCTCCTGGAAAAACTTTGATTTATCAGTACTGGCGCAAGGCGTACAGGGCAATGACGTCTATTTTCTGTACGGGAATTTTGCCTATGAAACGCAATCCCGCGGCTTCAACTCCTACGCGGAAATTCTGAACCGCTGGACGTCAACGAACACCAATACCGACATCCCGAAAGTCAGCCTCGATGACCGAAACGGCAACCGCCGCGTGTCAACGCGCTTTCTGGAAGACGGTTCATACCTGCGCATCCGGAACATTACGCTGGGATACGATTTCAAAAGCCTGATAAAATCGAGTTCGGTTGCCGGTATGCGGCTTTTCGTCACGGTCCAGAACGCGTTCACCTTCACCAAATACCCGGGTCTCGATCCTGAAATTCAGGCCAATACCAACGACACCAGAGGACTCAACATCTCCTCCGACCTTGCCGTGGGTATTGACTGGGGTACGGTGCCGTCTGCGCGGACTTTTTTGGCGGGGATCAGCATGGATTTTTGAGATCATTATTCACCGCATAGGTCACAATAGTTTTTTCACAACTTGTCCCGTGCAGCGGGATAGGACACATAGTCACTTCATCCTTTTAAAACCACCCAACAGCTATGTGACCCATTGTGAAACCATCTATGTGAACTATATGGTAAAAAAATAAAAAAGAGCATCATGAAATCAGCCAAATACATCTTCTTCATCGCCTTATTGGCAATGGCCTCCTGTCAGGGGATTTTGGACAAAGAGCCGCTCGGTATTCTCGATGCAGGTTCATTTTTCCAAACTTCAGACGACGCTGTTCAGGCGGTAAATGCCGCTTACGGGCCATTGCCTTTCAGTTCGGAAAACAAAAATTTTTATTGGGCTTTCGCCGAATTGTGCTCCGAAGAAGCCATCGTGGGCGGAGATGGCTCCAGGCCAGGTCTCAGTGAGCTTGATTTTTTTACGTATACCCCACGAACAGAAGAGCTCAACGATTTTTGGGTCCTGAATTACAAAGGCATTACCCAATGCAATACGGTCATCGAAAAAGTGCCGGCCATTGAAATGGATGCAGCCCTTAAGGAGCGCGTCATCGGCGAGGCTTATTTTCTGAGGGCGTATTACTATTTCCTGCTCACACAGGTTTTTGGAGAAGTACCCCTGCTGCTTAAAATCACGCCGCCTGATGAGTTGAAAGTGCCGAAAGCGCCGCTGGGCGATATTTACCGGCAGATCATTGCAGACTGTGATTTTGCTGCTTTGTCGCTTCCGGTGCAATACCCGGCTACAAACGCGGGGCGTGCTACCAAAGGCGCCGCATTGGCATTGGCTGCCAAAACAGCGCTTTACGAAAAGGACTGGAACAAAGTGCTGGAATACGTCGCGGCGGTGAAAGCGCTGGGAGTGTATGCCCTGGTAGCGGATTACGAAGACAATTTCCGGGAAACGACCCAAAACAACAGCGAATCGGTTTGGGAGATCCAGCACACCAACCTCGAATTGGGTGTGGGTAATTCCCTCAACCAGTGGTGGTGTTCCAAAAAATACGGCAACGGTTATGGCTTTGCAGAAGTCACCCAAACCTTTGTGGATGCCTTCGAACCGGGCGATCCGCGCAGCCGCTTTACCATTGCCAGAAACAACGAACCTTATTTCGAGCTGATTTATAAAAACTCCTTTTCCAGTACCAAATTTGGTGTCCGCAAATACCTGCAATCCGACAGTACGGCATCGCAAAAAGCCGATGGCGACATCAACTATACCGCCATTCGATATGCTGAAGTGCTGCTTTGGGAAGCGGAGGCGCTGGCCGAGCTGAATCGCCTGCCCGAAGCCCTGATTCCCCTCGAACAGGTGCGTGCCCGGGCCCGCGCTCAGGCGCTCGACCCAACAACTGCTTTGCCCCCAATCACGGCAACCGGCCAGCAGGCCGTCATCGATGCTGTTCGGCACGAAAGACGGGTTGAGCTGGGGTTTGAAATGCACCGCTTTTTTGATCTCCTGCGCTGGGGACTGGCTGCGCAGATTTTACCCGATTTCCAGGTTGGCAAACACGAGTTATTCCCGATTCCGCAAACGGAGCTGGATTTGAATCCTATGCTCGTGCAGAATCCAGGGTATTGATTTTGAAGGTTAAAGGTTGAAGTAGAAAAGCCTGTCCCGCCTTAGCGGGGTTAAAGGGGGGCAGGGGGCTATCCCCAAATATGAGTTCGCTTTAACTGTCAACCAACAACAAACAACTAACAACATTCATGAGTATACATAAACAAACATCCTTCTTTTTCGCATCCCTGTTGTCGCTTTCGCTTGGCGCACAGGTTTCCCAAATCAGCATTCCGCGCATTGCGCAGATGCCCGACCAACCGGCGCCGTACAATGTGCGCGACTGGCAGGAGGTGGCGCTTCGCTATGATTCTTTTGTGTACGATTTTCAAAAAACAGGCCAATACCTGCCGCTGGGATACCTCATTGCCAGTGGCTTGAATTACCCGGAGCGGCCCGTTTTTGGATTGCATACCTATGTAGGCACCAATACGCCGCTCGGAAACGAAGCCATCAATGTATTGCCGTCTCTGGTTGGAGCAACGCTTTGCGGAGCAGATAAGAGCAATCAATACGGTCAGAACTGGGTGCTGATGAGTCAGGATTTTTTCAATAAAAACAACGGCGAACTAATTTACCTCAACAACCGGAATGGCAGCAGCGGCGGCGATTGGTGGTACGACCTGATGCCCAACGTCTATTTCTACCAATTGTATGACCTCTACCCCAACATAGGCGGCGATGCTGCTTTTCAGTTTACCTCGGTTGCCGATCGCTTTCTCGAAGCCGTCCGTGCCATGGGCGGCAACGACAAACCCTGGCAAAAAGCCTTTATGAATTACCGCGCCTGGAATTTCAAAACCATGCAGCCCAACAACACCAGTGTGCCCGAACCCGAAGCGGCGGGCGCTTACGCCTGGGTGTTGTACAATGCCTACAAAACGACGGGAAATCCTGAGTATCTGAAGGGTGCAGAATGGAGCATGGAGTTTCTGAGCGAGTGGACGGCTAACCCTTCTTACGAATTACAATTGCCATACGGCATTTATACAGCGGCGCGGATGAATGCGGAAATCGGCGCCGGTTACGACCTCGAAAAGATGGTCAACTGGGCTTTCGATCGCGGTGCACTGCGCGGCTGGGGCGCCATACAGGGCACCTGGGGCGGATTTAATGTTTCGGGATTGATCGGAGAGGCCAACGACAATGGCAACGATTATGCCTTTCAGATGAACGGGGTGCAACAAGCGGCCATGCTGGCGCCAATGCTGCGCTACGACAAACGCTTTGCCCGCGACATCGGCAAATGGATCCTCAACTTAGCCAACGCCACCCGCTTGTTCTACCCCGGCTTTTTACCCGGCTCGCTGCAGGATGCTTCAGCCTGGTCGAATATTTACGACCCCGACCGGGTAATCGGCTACGAAGCCCTGCGGGAACAATGGCAAAACCAGTCGCCTTTTTCTACCGGCGACGCTGTACAGGGCGGCTGGGCAGGCACGAATCTGGCCCTTTACGGCAGTTCTTCCATCGGATACCTTGGCGCGATGCTGGAAAAAACCAATGTGGATAAAATTCTGAAAATTGATTTGCTGAAAACCGATTTTTTTCGCGAAAGCGCCTATCCGACCTACTTGTTTTACAACCCTTTCCCGCAGGCAAAAACCGTGGCCTTTGACATTGGCAGCACGCCTGTGGATGTTTACGACGCCATTTCTGAAAGCTTCCTTTTGCAAAATGCCGGCGGAACAGTCAATCTGACCATTCCCGCCAACGAAAGCATTCTCGTGATTTTGACACCGGCAGGCGGCACGGTTACTTACGAACAAAACAAAATGCTGGTAGACGGGGTGGTTGTAGATTACCGCCAAAGCGTTCAGCCTTTTCAATACATTCCAAGGATACAGGCACTGGCCGCAGCATCGGCAAATGTCGAATTTGGCGATTCCACCACCATTTTTGCGAAAGCATTCGACCTCGATTCCGACAATCTGAGCTGGAGCTGGAGCGCTAACGGCGGCGCCATTTCCGGCGATGGACCGGAAGTGCAGTGGCTGGCTGCTCCCCTTGGAGGCGCGTACGAAATCACCCTGATCGTCGCTGACGAAAGCGGCAACCGCGACACGGCTATTTTGCAGGTCAACGCCGTTGCAGAGATCAACCAGGCGCCGCAGATCCAGGGTATCGAGAAAAGCACGCCTTACACTGCCCCCGGCAATACGCTGGACCTTTTTTGTCCGGCCAGCGACCCCAATGGCGATCCGATCGTGTATGTCTGGACTGCCGGCAGCGGCACGTTTACCGGCAGCGGAAATACCGTCAGTTGGACAGCGCCTGCAAACGAAGGCATCTATCAGATACAGGTGATGGTCAGTGACGATGAAGGCCTGACGACACAGGCAAGCACTTCGGTTCTGGTCAAAGTTTTTAATTCTACCCCCGGCAACATCATTGCCCATTACCCTTTTTCGGGCAACGCCAACGATGTCAGCGGCAATCAATTGCACGGACAACCGAGCGGCGGCGCCCTGATTGCCGGCGATTTTTGGGGCAACCCAGCCAGTGCCTGTCTGCTGGACGGCGTCAACGACAATGTGACTGTTGCCGATAATCCTTTGCTGAATTTTCAGGACGGAATTACCGTGAGCTGCTGGTTGAAAGCCACCCTGCTGCCCGACCACGAAATTTTTCCCATTTCGCACGGCAGCTGGCAAAACCGCTGGAAAATATCCATCACCCCCGAGCACAAAATCCGCTGGACCCTGAACAGCCTCAATACGATTGGCGACCTCGACAGCGACATCAGCATCGCCAAAGACAGCATTTACCACATGGCCGCAACTTACGACGGCTCGCATATGGCGCTTTATCTGAATGGCGTGCTGCACAGCTACCGTACCCTGACGGGAAAAATCCGCACGGCTGCGCTTCCCCTGCTAATCGGACAAATGCTGCCCGGCAACACGGATTTCAATTTCAAAGGCACGATAGACGAAGTCAAAATTTTCGATTACGCCCTGACACCCGACGCAGTAAACCTCCTGTATGAAAGCATTCCGACGGCAACAAGCGTGGCGCCGGATCAGTCGCAGCCTCTGCGTTTGTATCCCAACCCGGTTCGGGAAACGCTTAGGATTCAACTGCCCGCTTTCAAAGACAACGCTGCAGAAATAGCCATCTACGACCTGAACGGACGATTGATTTACCAACAAAAAGCGCTTGCAGACACGACCTTTCACCTGGATACAAAGACCTGGATGCCTGGAATTTACATCGCTTATTTTCAATCGGATGCCGCATGCGCGGTAGCCCGGTTTTTGAAAATATAAACCGATTTCAACCTATTTTCTAAGAATCAAAATTTGAGATACATTATGATCAAGCGCTTACAAACCATTTACCTTATCCTTTGTGCCCTGCTGCTGGTAGTTGCCGGTGCATATGGACAAACTCCCGTAGCCGACTATCCTTTCTCGGGTAGCGCCAACGACCAGTCGGGCAACGCCAACAACGCTTCCATCAACGGAGCAAAACCAACGCAGGATCGCTTCGGCCTGGCAAACAGTGCTTTCAGCTTTGACGGCGTTCAGGATTTTATGAAAGCGGCCAATTCAGCGGCGCTTAATTCCGATTACACGACCCTTAGTTTTTGGATAAAAGTGAACGAGCTTCCCGCACAAAGTGAAGCCTACCTGCTGTCTTTTGGCGGCTGGCAGGAACGCTGGAAAGTTTCTCTGCCGTCGCACGGCAAATTGGTGTGGACCACCAACAATGCCTCCGGCATCTCCGACATGGACGCCGGTGCGGGTAATGAACTTGTTGCCGGTGTCTGGAAACACCTCGTATTTGTACACGACGGCGTCAAAGACATCATTTACATAGATGGCGCTCAGGTGGCGGAAAAAAACGTCGCCGGCATTATGAACCATACCATACGGCCGCTCGGTATAGGCTACAATGCCGTGGATGGCGGCAACTTTTTCAACGGGGATCTGGATGAAATACAGATTTACAATGTTGCCCTTAGTGCAGGACAAATTGCTGCCCTATACACCGTCCAAAGCACCGCACCCGGTGCCGGCCCGGATCGTGTTGCCTTTTACGAATTTAGCAACAATGCGCTGGATGGATCGGCTTTTCGCAACCACGGCCAGGCAAAAGAAGTAAAGCCGGCGACTGACCGGTTTGGTTACGGTAAAAGCGCTTATGCGTTCAACGGTACTTCATCGGAAATTGAAGCAAGCAATTCAGCCCAACTCAATTCGCCTTATACCAGCCTTAGCCTTTGGGTGAAACCCCATACTTTGCCGGCAAGCAGCGAGGTCTTTCTCGTTTCTTTTGGTGGCTGGCAGGAGCGCTTCAAAGTTTCGGTGCCCTCGCATGGCAAACCGGTCTGGACAACCAACAACAGTTCGGGTATTTCCGATATGGACAGTGGCGACGGCAATGTGCTTGAACCCGGTGTGTGGAAACACCTCGTGTTCACCCACGACGGTACCAATGACAAAATCTTCATGGATGGCGCTTTGGTAGCCAGCAAAGCAGTAGCCGGCACGCTGAACAGCACCGACAACCCATTGGGCATTGGTTACAATGCCGTAGATGGCGGCAACTGGTTCGATGGTATTTTGGATGATGTTGAAATTTACAATTATGCGCTGAGCGATGCGGATGTTGCAGACTTGTATGCCACGGAATCTACTTTCCCGGGCGCAACAACGGATCTGGTAGCGGAATACCCGTTTGCGGGCAGTACAGAAGATGCTTCGCAGTTCAAAAACGATGCTTCCAATGCCGGCGCGCAACCAGCCGCTGACCGTTTCAACTACGCATCCAATGCATACCAGTTTACCGGCCTTGACTCGATGCTGGTAGCCAATTCGGTGCAGCTGAATTCGGATTATACCACCATAAGTTTTTGGGTAAAAGTGGACGAACTTCCCCTTACCAGCGAAGCCTATCTGATGTCGAACGGCGGCTGGCAGTCGCGTTGGAAAATCTCCTTGCCTCCGCATGGCAAACCGGTATTCACCACCAATTACGAAAACGGCATCTCCGATATGGACAGTGGCGGCGGCAACGAGCTGCCGGTAGGGCAGTGGCGGCATGTAGTCATGGTGCACGACGGCGCGAAAGACAAAATTTTCATCAATGGCGCCCTCGCAAATGAAAAAAACGTCGTCGGCAAACTCAATGCGACGCAGTCTCCGTTGGGCATTGGCAACAACCCAATTGACGGCGGTAACTATTTCAAAGGCAGCCTGGACGAAATTCAAATATACAATCGCGCCCTGAGCGACCCGGAAATTGCAGCGCTCTACGCTTCTCAGGCAGCCACGCCGGTTTTTACGGATGAACTGGTAGCGAATTACACTTTCAGCGGCAATGCTGCCGATGAAACGCCTTTCCACAACAACGCACAGGTAAGCGGCGCACAATTGGGTGATGATCGTTTTGATCAGGCCAACCATGCTTACGCTTTCAATGGCACCAGTGATGCCATTACAGCGGCCAATTCTCCGCAGCTGAATTCCGATTTTACCTCTGTGAGTTTCTGGATCAATGTGAATGCATTACCCAGCGGAAGCGAAGCCTTTGTCCTTTCTTTCGGCGGCTGGCAGGAACGTTGGAAAATATCGCTGCCGCCTCACGGCAAGCTGGTCTGGACAACCAACAACAGCTCGGGCATTTCCGACATGGACAGCGGCGACGGCAATGAATTGCCGACGGGAGATTGGAAACACGTTGTCATGACGCACGACGGCGTTAAAGACCACATCTACATGGACGGCGTTCAGGTCGCTGAAAAAAACGTGGCAGGTACTTTGAACAGTACGACCTATGCATTTGGCATGGGCTACAATGTGGTCGACGGGGGTAACTTTTTTGACGGCTCACTGGATGAAGTGCAAATCTACAACCGGGCCCTCTCTGCCGCTGAAGTCCTGGCTCTCTATATTGCTCAATCTCAGGCGCCTGCAGTAACCGACACGGAATCGCCTTCTGCGCCGCTCAACCTCGCAGCAAGCGTGGTATTTACCAGTGTGAATCTGAACTGGTGGGCTTCTACCGATAACGTCGGGGTCATGGCTTACAACCTTTATCAGGATGGTGAAAAAATCATGACCACCGAAAACACAAGCGTGGATCTGACGGGCCTGGCTCCGCAAACCCTGTTCAGTTTTGGCGTCAGCGCCATAGATGCGGCAGGTAATGAGTCGCTGCCTTCTACGCTGAGTGTGACAACCGGCGAAGAAGAAACGCCTGATGTTACGCCTCCAAGCGAACCCGGCAACCTCGCAGCAGCCACTGGTGCGAATTCGGTCTTGTTGTCGTGGGATGCGTCTGTTGACGACCGGGGTGTGGCCGGGTATGTAATTTTTGTGGATGGTATCTACTACGATTCCATTACCACCACTTCGATATTGGTCAACGGACTGGATGCGCAAACGCTTTATTCTTTTGAAGTGTATGCTTATGACAATGCTGGTAACAACTCGACTATTGCCGAACTGACCGTTTCAACAAGTGCAGAAATTGACACGGGAGAACCCGGTCTCGTAGCGCATTATCCTTTTGAGGGCAACGCCAACGACGCAACGCCTTACGCCAATCACGGCGTCATTGGGGGCAACCCGACTTTTGAAACACCGGGACACCCGAACGGCGGCGCGATGAACATCAAATTTGACGGCGTCGGTGATTCTATCGTTGCGCCCAATGCGGTGCAACTGATCTCCGATTTTGCAACGGTGAGTTTCTGGATACGTGTGGATTCTACTGTTGCTGCCGACGGAGAAGCGTACATCGTTGATTTTGGCCACTGGAGCCAGCGCTGGAAAATATCGCTGCCGGAACACCATAAAATCGTTTGGACGACCAACGGCAACAATGCACAGTTCCCTGTTTTTATTTCAGATATGGACAGTGGCGACGGCAACGAGCTCGTGAACGATTTCTGGTGGTATGTAACGATGGTACACGACGGCACGAACGACATCATCTATGTCAACGGCGAACAGGCCAACATCAAGCCTGTGCCGACGAAACTCAACGCTACGGCTTTGACGCTGGGCATGGGTAACAACCCGGTTGAAGGCGGACAATTCTTCATCGGTGCGCTCGACGAGCTGAAAATCTACAACAAGGCGCTGACCGCTTCCGAAATTCAGAACCTGTACAACGTTGGCACCACGGGTACTGAAGACCTAAGCACGGACCTGCTCCGGATGATCCGGGAGGTTTATCCGAACCCGGTTGTGGATCGCCTTTGGGTCAATCATGCTTTTACAAACAATCAACCCTTGTTGCTCCGTGTATTTGATGTACAGGGCAGGCAGGTTGCAAGCCAGAAGTTTGAGAAAAATGAAATTCCTGCGGCGCAATTTTCCATCGACGTGGCAAATTATGCTTCTGGAACCTACTTCCTTAATTTTGTCCTTGGCGGGAAAAATCTCGGCTCGGTAAAATTTGATAAGCAGTAAATTAACAAATTTGAGGGCATTGCTTCGATTCGCATCCGGAGCTTTGCCCTCTTTTTCTCAACCTGGAGGTATAAAATGAAAATGGCAAAAAGATTTCCTGAAAACCCCATCCTTTCAGCAAAAAACCTAAAACCCAGTTCCCCTGATTTAATCATCGAATGTGTACTGAATCCAGGTGTGTTTGAATTTGACGGAAAAATCTGGCTCTTACTTCGTGTAGCGGAAAGACCGGTGCAGCAGGAAGGGCGGATTTCCTTTCCCGTAAGGCGGGATGACGGAACCCTGAACATCCTTGAATTTGAAAAAAACGACCCTGATCTGGATTTGTCGGATGCCAGGATGGTGCGCTACAAAGGCATTACCTACCTGTCTACCATTTCCCACCTCAGGCTTGTTTGCAGTGAGGATGGCATAAACTTTCATGAACCCGAAGACAGACCTGCTACCCTGTTTGGACAAGGCGTTCTGGAAACTTTTGGCATCGAAGACTGTCGGGTCACGCTGATTGAAGGTGTTTTTTGCCTCACCTATACGCAGGTGTCTGAAAATGGCGTCGGTGTTGGCCTGATGCGTACCCGCGATTGGCATACATTTGAACGAAAGGGTATGATTTTGTCGCCTCACAACAAGGATTGCGCCCTTTTTGATGAAAAAATTGACGGGAGTTACTACTGCCTGCACCGCCCTTCCGGGGTAGACCTCGGGGGCAATTTTATCTGGATTGCTTCGTCGCCCGACCTCCTGAACTGGGGCGGGCACCAATGCCTGTTGCGCACCCGTCCGGGTATGTGGGACTGTGCCCGCGTAGGCGCAGGAGCTTCTCCGATCAGGACAGCAGAAGGTTGGCTGGAAATTTATCACGGCGCTGATGATGCCCACCGCTATTGTCTGGGCGCCCTGCTACTTGACCTGAAAGACCCTTCAAAAGTGCTTGCCAGGTCGGATGCCCCCCTCTTTGAACCGGAAACCGATTACGAAACACGCGGCTTTTTTGGCAATGTCGTATTCACCAACGGGCATCTGGTGAAAGGCGACGAAATCACAATGTACTATGGCGCTTCCGATGAGGTCATTTGCGGCGCAACGTTTTCGATTGAAGCCATTTTGAATGGATTGCGATAATCTTGGATATTCCGGGCAGGTGTCCGACACCTGCCCGGAATATTCGACCAACCACCAACAATGAACAAAAAAACGACAAGCGAAATCAGTTTTTTTCAATCGCACCCCCTCAGCATGCGGGTGTTGTTGCTGACCAACCTTATTTATGGGCTTGTCATGCCCATCATCGAGCTGTTTATCGGAGCCTACATCATGCGCAACTCTTCCGATATCAGCCTCGTCGTGATTTTCCAGCTGGCGGTTTATACCGGTATTCCAACGACCTTTATGATCAATGGCTTTTTGTTGAGAAGGGTCCCCATTTCGAGGCTGTATTCTTTGGGCATGCTGCTCAGCGGGGTCTCCATGACGGCAATGATGATGTTGCATGAACTCAACACAGCGGGGGTGTTTTTTGCAGGCCTGATCATGGGCTTGTCGTACGGCTTTTTCTGGGCTAATCGCGATTTTCTGGCCCTGAACACCACAAATGACGGCAACCGCAATTACTATTACGGCATTGAGACGTTTTTTTATACCATAACGGGCATCATCGTACCGTTTTGTGCCGGCGCTTTCATCGCTGCGACACAAAAAAATGGCTGGTTTTCCGGAAACGTCAACTTTGCGTATTACATCCTAACCGGTTGTGTGTTCGCGCTGACAATCATTGCGTCGGTTTTGGTGCATCGGGGCGGGTTTCAAAACCCCAAAAATGCGCCTTTCCTGTTTTTTAATTTTGACAGGCTTTGGAATAAAATGCTGGGGCTGGCCGCGCTGAAAGGCGTAGCGCAGGGATATATCGTGACGGCGCCTACGATGTTGATACTGACGCTTGTAGGGAAAGAAGGCTCCCTGGGGCTCATCCAATCCGTTGGCGCCCTGCTGTCGGCTTTGTTGCTCTACACCCTGGGGCGGGTCAGCAAACCCAAACACCGACTGGCCATTTTTACGATCGGGCTTTCGCTGTTTGTTTTGGGCGCTTTGCTCAATGCGGGTTTGTATTCTTCGCTCGGCGTGATCCTTTTTGTAATGTGCCTGATTTTTGCCCGGCCTTTGCTTGATATTGCCTATTTCCCGATCCAGTTGAAAGTCATTGATACGGTTGCTGTTAAGGAAAAACGCAACGAGTTTACCTACATATTCAACCACGAACTTGGTCTTTATGTGGGACGCCTTTTCGGATGCGGACTTTTCATCGTACTGGCCCGTTATGTCAGTGAGTACGCTGCGCTGCGTTATGCGCTGCTGGTCATCGCGCTGGTGCACTTCCTTTCCGTTTTTATGGCGAAGAATATTTTGAAAGATAAGGCCATGCAGGCAGCCGCTTAATACAAATAAAAAAACAAGAAATGATAAAATTTACCAAAACCTTCCTCTTCTTCCTGCTGATCACAGCAGCTGGTTGTCAGTCCGTTAAGCCGTTCGAGCCGCAGGCAGCTGCCGTGGCGCAATTTGTTGTGCCGCGCATAGAAGCCATGCCGCAACAGCCCCGGCCTTATGTTTTAAAAGACTGGAAGCAAACGGCGCTGGATTTCGATCACTATGTTTTCGACCACACGGCCAAAGGCGATTTTTTGCCTTTCATTTGGCTGGATGAGCAAAGACGGAACTTTCAGCAAACGACCTTTGGAACCTATACAGCCATAGGCGATGTGCGCGAAGGGCCCGATGTAAACCGCGGCGAAAACCACGAAGCCCTGGGCGCGCTGGGGGCTATACTCGGCGCCACTTTGGTGGGTATTGACAAGAGTAATCAAGACGGCTACAACTACGTCGGCATGGCGCGCAACTATTTCAACAAAGACAACGGCTGGAACATCATACAGAATTTTACCAACAAGGGCGCCCACATTGGTGGCGGCTATGGGAATGACTACTGGTACGACATCTACAACAATGTGCTTTTTTATGCGGTAGGCAATTATTACCCGAAGGAAGCAGGTTACGAGGAAATCATGCGCACCATCGCCGAGCAGTTTTACAAATCGGATCAGGTGCTGGAAAAAAATTACAGCTATTCTTTTTTTGATTTTAAAACCATGACGCCCGGCAAAAACCACATTCCTGCCCAGGAAGACGTGGCGGCAGGTTATGCTTTTGTATTGTACGCTGCATATCAAAAATTCGGCGATGAAAAATACCTCCGCGCTGCCCGCAATGCGCTCGACGTCCTGGCAAGCCAGAAAGAAAACCGGTCGTATGAAATCCTGATGGCTTTTGCGCCATATATGGCTGCCCGCCTGAACGCGGAAACCGGTGCGAATTACGATGTTCAAAAATTCATCAACTGGACTTTTGACGGAGACGCGGTAGGCCGGGAAGGCTGGGGGGTGATTGTCGATAACTGGGGCGGATACGATGTCAGCGGCATGTCGGGCAGTACCATCGACCACGGCGGCTACGGTTTCTGCATGAATACTTTTGACCTGGCCTGGCCGCTAACCGCCATGTTGCGCTACGACCAGCGCTATGCCCGCGCTGTTGGCCGTTGGGCCCTGAACGCTGCAAATACGGCGCGTTTGTTTTATCCTTACGACATTCCCGATGCTTTGCAGGCTTTGCCCAATCGCAAGGCCATCACCAAAAATGTGATTGCCTACGAAGGGTTGATCAAAGGATCCAATTACAAAGAATACGAGGGCATCTCCCCTTTTGCACAGGGCGATGGCCCGCTATGGGCGCCGGGCATGCCTCCTGAAACCATGTTCTCTGTTTATGGCAGCGGTCATGTCGGCATTTTTGGAGCCACGATGCAGGCAACGGATGTGCCGCAAATTCTCCGCGTGGATTGTGTTGCGACGGACATGTTCCGCAAATATGAAGCATACCCCACCTATCTTTACTACAATCCTTACGAGGAAACCAAATCCGTCTACATAGAAGTGGGCAACAAAAAAGTAGACATTTACGACACGGTGAGCCGGAAAGTCCTGCACTATGGGGCAGAAGGCAAAGTTGCGATCAGCATTCCGTCAGATGCAGCCCGCGTGTTGGTATTCATTCCGGCCCGCAGCAGGTATACCGAAAAGGATGGCCGTTTGCTGGCGGGTGGCGTACCGGTTGATTTTCGGTATGGGATGAAGAATTAAGATTATTGAGCTTTATTGTTTGGGGACAATGCAGCGCTATCCAATTTAAAGACAGGCATTAATGATAACCCGGGAAGGGGGATACAATTTCCCCCTACCCGCCATGCAGCCCAGGTGCATTTTCCGGTGTCCTTATCAGGTTTTAGTTATTACACCGAATACACCCGATCATGTTACTAAACTATTTTCTGCTTGCTGCCCGCAACATCGCCCGGCAGCGGGGATATGCCGTTGTAAACACCCTTGGCCTTTCGATTGGCCTTGCCTCCGCCATTTTTATCTTCCTCTACGTTCGCGACGAACTGACTTTTGATACCAATTTACCTGATGCTCCCCACACCTATCGCATGGGGATGAAAGTTCAGCAGGCCAATGGCGAAAACAATGCTTTTCCGGCTATTCCGGCGGGCTGGGACAACTACATAAAAGACAATTACCCTGGCGTGGAATATATTGGCGGCTATACGGCTGACGGCATGCCCACTACACTGGATTATGCGCCCAAGGATAAAAAAGTATTGACGGAAGACATCATCTGGGCCGAACCATCGCTGACAAATATTTTGACTGTAGACATCGTGAACGGCTCCAGGGAAGCCCCCCTGAAAGAGGTCAACAGCATCATCATGAGTGAAAGTGCCGCCAGAGACCTGTTTGGCGACGAAGATCCAATTAATAAGACCCTGGCTGTTTCGCATACCTGGACCACTGGCGGGCAGAAGCTCAACATGATGGTTACCGGCATATACCGGGATTTTCCATCCAACACCCACGTCCACCCGAAGTACATTTGCAACATCCTGGCTTTGAAACCCATCGTAGAGAATCTGGAAAACCTGCTGAATACCGCAATGGGAGACGGCCAGCAGAACTACTGGATCAGTTCTTTCATGGTTTTACGGGATGAAAGACAAATTCCCCTCATACAGGCTGATTTTCAAAAAAGGGTAGACGA
Organism: uncultured Saprospiraceae bacterium; assembly: GCA_937926205.1. Lineage (GTDB taxonomy): Bacteria > Bacteroidota > Bacteroidia > Chitinophagales > Saprospiraceae > JABWAJ01. The sequence continues at coordinate 114,666 of CALEYL010000017.1, read as the reverse complement.
CATCATTGCCCGCTTTGACCCTCAGGCGAAAGCCAGTCCGGTGATCCGCAAAGTCACGGACATCCACTTCGACCAGGAAATCGACTGGGCCACCAATCACAAAACGGCCAACCGCAAATACATGTCGGTTTTCATCACGATTGCTTTACTGATTCTGGTGGTTGCCTGCATCAATTACATCAATCTGGCAACGGCGCGGTCCGTTACCCGTGCGAAAGAAATTGGCTTGCGCAAGACTTTTGGCGGCGTCCGCAGTCAGTTATTTTTTCAGTTCATGGTCGAATCCTTTCTGATGGTTTGCGGCGCCTCTTTGTTTGCTTTGCTGCTGGTAGCGCTGTTTTTGTCGCCTTTCAACGACATGACCGGCAAAACCTTCAGTATTGGCCACCTTTTTGACCCCGATATGCTGCTCATCATTGGTGGCATCATCGTTTTGGTCACCTTGCTCGCAGGCAGTTATCCGGCGTTGTTTGTTTCGGGCTTCGAACCGGCCACTGTACTCAAAGGCAAGTTCGCTTTCCGCAAAGGTTCCAACTCGTTCCGGCAGTTTTTAACCACCGTTCAGTTTAGTGTGGCCATCATGCTGCTGGTAGGATCGGTGGTGGTGGTTCGGCAAACCAACCTCATGCGGAATTCCAAACTCAATGAGGCCGGTAAACAAATCGTTTCGATCCGGTATGGCGGTTTTTCCGGTCCGGCCACCGACAGCAAATACGGTACTTTCAAAAACCTGGTACTGGAAGATCCGTCTATTCAATCCATGACTTTGGCCAACCACCTGCCACGGCTCGACTACTTTGGACCTATCAACATGCAAATGCAGTTTCCGGACTATGGCCCCGACCAGCACGATTGGTTCCAGCTGAACGGCGATTTTGATTTTCCAAAGACCTTCGGCATGAAGCTCATTGCCGGCCGGGATTTCGACCCAAGTCATACGGCAGATTCGAATGCGGTGCTGCTCAACACAGAGGCGGTAAAAGCCCTGAATACCACCCCGGAGGATGTGATTGGCAAAACGATCATACGCCCCGGGTATTCGATGGGTTATGGACCTATTGACACTACTCAGGCGCCCATCAGCGGTATGGTCATCGGGGTCATTGAAGATTTTCCTTATCGCTCCATGCACCACAAAATTGAGCCATTGGCCATTTCACCGCGGCCACACCCAATAGACCGGATCATCCATGTAAAGCTGCCGGCCATACAGATGGGTGAAAAAATTGCGGCGCTTGAGCGCAAATGGAAACAGGTTTTTCCTGACTTTGGATTCGACTACTGGTTTGTCGATGAAGAATTTGGCCGGATGTACGAAAACGAAACGCAAATTGCAAAACTGACCAAACAGTTTTCGGGCCTGGCCATGCTGATCACCTGTGTGGGTTTATACGGTCTGGCGGCTTTCCTTTCCAAGCAACGGATCAAAGAAATTGGCATCCGTAAAACCCTGGGCGCCAGCAATAAGCAGATTTTGTGGCTGCTGCTTAAGGTATTTGGTAAAATCCTCCTGATTTCCTGCATCATCGGCATTCCCATCGCCGTCTATTTGTCGGGCCGCTGGTTGCAGACTTTTGAGTATCGGACGCAGTTATCTGTTTTCGTTTTTGCGGGCGCCATCGCGGCTATCGGACTGATAACGATCCTGTCTGTGGGGTATGAATCTTTGCGGGCTTCTATGGCGAATCCTGTGAAGGCCCTGCACAGTGAGTAAGCAGTCATTGGGTTGAATTGGTTGAAATTGTAGATTTGTTAGCCCTGGATTTTCCGAATCAGGTTCGCTTCACAAAATTCAACCACTTCTACTAATTCAACCAATTCAACTAATTTCACTAATTCAACCACTTCACCATGAATCGAATCAATTTCCTGAAATCACTCAGCGTTGCCGGGCTAACGACAGCCGGATTGCCATTCCTCAGTCGTGCTAACGGGCAAATCCACTTTGACCCGGATCCACAACTCGATAAAGAACTGGTAGCTACTTTTGTCGGCGCAGCACACCGCGATATGGACAAAGTCAAAGCTTTGCTGGCCGAAACTCCTAACCTGCTCAATGCTGCCCACGACTGGAAATTCGGTGATTTTGAAACAGCGCTGGGCGCCGCGAGTCATGTCGGCTTCAAAGAATTGGCTCAATTCCTGTTGGACAACGGCGCACAGGCCAACATCTTCACGGCTTGCCTTTTCGGCAAAATGAACATCGTAAAGCCCATGCTGGAAGCTTTCCCCGGCACCTTGCATGCAAAAGGGCCACACGGGTATACTTTGCTGCACCACGCGGAGAGAGGCGGCGATGAGGCGCTGGAAGTGAAAGACTATTTGTTGTCGCTGGGACTGACCGAGATGAGGATAACATTATACTGATTCAAGCATTCCGGAAATTGATCTTGTATCCAATGTGCTTAGTCGAAGATTGTTGATTATCGGCTTGATGATCAGCAATTTGAAGAAAAACCATTTGACTATGCACGGATATTCAGATTCAGGAATGGATTCGATAAAATACAATCGAAGCCTCCGCAGGAAAACGAATTATTTCACCCAAAATGCCAAGGGCTGGGTGGTGGGTACATCGGCCAAATACAAGGTGAAATTTTCAAACAGAGCCCTTGAGCGCATTAAAGAACAGCAAAGGAAAGACGCGGTGAAACTGGTTGTCTTTTTGACGCTGGTTATAGTGGCTGCGTTTCTGATTATAAAGAGGCTTTTGTTCTGAGATGGGGTTTTGTTCTATTGGACTATTGCCGCCCATTTCTTTCCAGAAAGGCCGATAACCTTTTTTTATCCCCTGCTTTGCTTTTGCTCCAAAGGTCAAAATGCCCGGCGCCGGGAATGATGATCAATTCTTTATCCGTTGATTTCAGGTGCTGGTAGAGCAACTTGCCATACAAAGCCGAAATGGCCTGATCGGCATCGCCGTGGACAATCAGCACTGGTTGTTCGATGTTTTCTGCCGACCTGACCGGGCAGACGGCATTCGGATCGAAGTGAGCCATGGAGGCAGCACGATTCAGGGCATAGTCAGATAAAAACCGGATGCCAATGCCTTTTAAATACCGCTTTTGGTAATCCAAAACGATCTGCCTCAGATCTGCGAATGTACTTTCCACCACTCCAAACGCGATCCGTTCATCAGCTTCCAACGCCTGTAACGCAATGGCGCCACCCAGCGAATTGCCCCAGATGCCAATTTTCAGATCGGGCGCCAGTTGGCTAATGGTATCTACGATCGCTGAAATGTCTTGTTTTTCATAAAACCCAAAGGTGCAATATTGTCCGCCGCTTTGGCCTTGTGCCCGGTTGTCGAAAAGAACCGACGCATAGCCCTTGTTTGCCAAAGTGGCCGCAAATTCTAAAAAATGCTCCTTGCAACCGCCGATGCCGTGCACCAGAATGAACATCGCTTTTGTCGTATCGGTATTGGCTTTGACGTAATAGCCTTTAAGCGCAATGGAGTCTTCCACAACAAGCGTCAGGGTTTCACTGCGAAGGCCGAGGTCTTCAGGTGTCAGGGCAAGATTGGTTCTGTACGGTTTGATGATGGCGTAAGGGGCCACAAAATGGATGAGGAATGCGGCTGCTGAAAACATCAGGACCAGGCAGAACAACAGGGTGTATTTTAGTTTCATGGGTGGCATGTTATATTTTTAGCTTTGTAATTGCTTTAAAAATAGACTGAAAGGCTAAGTCGAGTACTTTTAAATAGACGTGTCAGCAGATTCCATCCATCAAAAATCTAATTTCATCATTGTTCAATCATCAATAAAAACATAATAGACGATATGAGAATGGGCGTATTCGAAGTTGTTAAATAAGCAGTATCACGCACCCCCCACCCAGGCCTTAAACCCTGCCGCCATCTCCTGGCTCACTACCACCTCAAACGGCGGCTTAGGCACCAATTCCAGCAGCAATTTACTCTTGCTCACCGTACTGAAGCTGCGCACGGCGCGGGTACTCACAATCACCTGGCGGTTGGCGCGGTAAAACTGCGCCGGATCGAGGTCTGCTTCCAGGGCGCTGAGCGATTTTTCAAGCAGGTAGCGCGTGCCGTCGAAGGTCATCATAAAGCTTAGCTTGTATTCGCTGAAGAAGTAGGCGATATCGGCAGCTTCGATGGGGTAGCGGTTGCCGCCTTTTTCGCCGAGAAAGCGCGATTTGTAACTGGCACCGGCAGACGGCTGCAGGTGCAGCAGCAATTGGTGGATGTTTTGCAGAAAATGGCTTTTCAATTGTTCGTATTTGCTTAAAGCGGCGCGTAATTGCTCCGTTTTAAGGGGTTTCAGCAGGTAGTCGATGCTGTTGGTGTGAAAAGCTTCGAGCAGGTATTGGTCGTAGGCGGTCAGGAAAATGACCGGAATACCGACCGTGCATTGGCGGAAGATTTCAAAAGACAGGCCATCGGAAAGGCGGATGTCGAAAAAAGCAAGGTCGACAGGTCGTTTTTCCCGAAAAAAGGCGACCGCTTCAGCGATGCTGGCGCATTCCCCCACAATGCGCGCCTGCGGCAATAAAGTAGCAATGGCCGACTTTAGGAGTTCGCGTGCGGGGAGTTCGTCTTCTACGATGAGGATGTTCATGATGAATGGTTATCTTTGTTATCCTAAATGCCCCTTAAGAACTCGAAGTACCAAGGTTATTCAATCATTACAATCCTCATTCGCCATGCTCAGTGCACAAAATAAAGGAATGGAGCAATTGAAGCCGGTGTTGCAACAATTGGAGCGACACGAAAAGCTGATGGTTATTCAATTTTTGGCAACTGAACTTGCGCGACAAGAAGAATTACTCCTTGTGCCAAATGCAAGCTACCCGGTATGGTCGCCGCTCGAAGCTTATGGCGCTTCCGATGCCTTGCTTGAACTTTTGGTTAAACCCCAAACGGAAACTCATAAATCCTTTTTGATGTAAGGCCAAAAAACACAAAAGAATAGCCTATTGGAAGCGAAAGTTATGACCAAGCCTTCTACTTCTAACCTATATCTTTCGCCTCAAAATCAACTATATGCCTGGATGGAATACGAAAAGAAAATACAGTACGTCCTTCAAAATTGGTTAAAGCAAGATCACCCTGGGTCATGATGTCCATTCCGATAATAAGGTCGCAATCGTCGCCAGTATAGGTAAATTGAACCAATTCCATGTCATGAAACACGAGGCGGTTAGACTTTGGTGAAAGCATTCATTAGATTTTGTGGTCATTTTTCTTCGACAAAACTAAACTTATGCCCGATCAATCGCGGCGCCCATCGCGGATCCCGCTCAATGCAATGCTGAATGACATAGGTGCCGGGAGGGTGCAACTTGCGGGCACTGATCCAGGCTAAACGCCAGGTTCCGAAATCGCCCCAGATTTTTTCGTCTTTGATGACAATGAAACGTCCATAATACCGACGCATCAATTCCTCTTCATGGTCCTTGAACCACAGGTATTCCTTGAAATTCGGATATTTTTTGGCGTCGTATTGGACGGACGTATTTTCCATGACTGCAAGTTTCTAACAAAAATAAAGAAAATTGACCAAAAATGCCACAAATTGAATCAAAATCAACCATCAGACCTCAACTTTCCAAGTATCCACTGATGCAGATATTCGACTGTAGTCCCGTGTCTGATCTTTCAGGCCGAGCATAACGCAGCTATCGTGCTCCCTGCCTTGCCGGCAGGCAGGTAAAAACAGATACTACCCAATCCGCACCAGCGGCAACACCACCGCAAAAACGCCCCCTTCATCCACGACTTCAATGCCCTTTCCTGTAATCAACTGAAAGCGTTCATCCAGGTTCTTTAAGCCGACTGCTAAGGAATTCTGTCCAAAAACAGGCTTGCCCGATTTTTTATTCTCCACCCGAATCTGACCATTTTCAAAGGCAATGTACACGGGTAAAGGCGATTTTTCACTGAGTTCGTTGTGTTTAACAGCGTTTTCGACCAAAATTTGCAGGGAAATGGGCGGAATGAACCACCCCTCTGTATTGTCTGGCAGGCTCCATTTCAAAGACAAGGCCTCTCCAAAACGCATCTGAAGCAGGGCCAGGTAGCTTTGTAAAAACCGCTTTTCTTCTTCCAGCTGCACCAACTCCACGTCTTTGCTTTTCAGGATATAGCGGTACATGTCGGCCAGATTTTCCAGAAAAAGCCGTGCTTTTTCGGGGTCTTTCCCGATGAAATGCGACAGGGTATTCAGCGAGTTGAACATAAAATGCGGGTCAACCTGGTTTTTCAGAGCTTCCAGTTCCGCGGTAGCTTTCAGTTTTTCGAGATTGACAACCCGCAGGCGTTCGTCCTCCCAATCTTTCAGCAGGAATGTTGTCTCGTACACATTGGTGATGAAAATGACAGCAATCACATTGATAAGCTCTGTGGTGACAATCACGGTATTTTCCGTGGGCACCCCCGACCACCAGAACCAGAAGGCGCACATGGCAGCCGTCAGCGGGGCTGTATAAAAAATCAATCCGAAAAGCATGGTGAGGATGCGCATGAACGGACGGCTGAACCAATCGTAGTAGTCGCGCTGGCGCAGGTAGATGAAACGGTTGCCCCACCAGATGGCGAAAGCGGCGGCAATGAAATAGACATAGCCCAGCCAGTATTGCCAGTCGTGCAGCGACAAATCACCGAACAACCCCGACAGGTTGGGGATGAGCACCCCAAACCAGGGCACGATCCATTTCATGATGCGGATGTCGCCGATGTCTTTTTTCATGACTTTATTCCCAGGTAGTTTTTACCACATAAAAACAATTCGTTTTTGGCGTAAATGAAGTTGGCGGCGTGCCCATTTAGTGAAAAACGTTTATGCCGTCGCCTGATTTTCCGGTTTCGGTCAGCCATTTTCCGGTTTCAGGTGCTTGCGCCGCAAAGTTCGTGTATTGGGGTATATGTTTGTTGAAAATCACTCATTACAAATAAAAAACATGAAACCCGAACTCATCAATTTCCCCGCCGTTTTTGTAGCGGCTTTGGCTTGTTTTGCGCTGGGCGCCCTGTGGTATTCTCCTTTACTGTTTGGCAAAGCCTGGATGGAAGAAAACGGATTTACGGAAGAGATTTTGAAAGCCAAAGGCGGCGCTGCCCGTATTTTTGGCTTCGCTTTTTTGTGGAGTCTGATCATGTCGTTTAACTTAGCTGCTTTTCTGGCTGCTGACGGGGTTACCCTGTCATTCGCTACGCTTGCCGGATTTTTGGCAGGATTTGGCTGGGCAGCCTCCGGCTTGTTTATGGTCGGCTTGTTTGAATACCGCAGTACCCGATACATGCTCATCAATGGTGGTTATGTGACGGTTGCTTTGGTGGTTATCGGCGTTATACTCGGCATTTAGCGCTGAATCTAAAAAGCTCCCGCAGACAATTATACCTTGCAATATCAGGTTTTGAATAAAGGAGGTTCAGGGAGATAAATGATAGATCTGGCACATCCGGCACTCGCCTGGTGCACAATACCCGGTAACTTATAGTATCAACAAAACTCAAACTTATGGATCAGGTAGAGATCAATATGATCGAAAACTTTAAAAAAAACACGGGCAAGACCCTTGACGAATGGAAAAGCATTGTGTCTTCCTCGGGCTTGTCAAAACACGGAGAACTGGTGAAATACCTGAAGGACGAGTTTGGCCTCGGGCATGGTTTTGCCAATTTTGCGGTGCATAAAACGCTCGGCACTGACGCCGGCTCTGTAGAAGACAAAAGCCAGTTGATTGAAAATCAATACAAAGGAAAAGAAAACCTGCGACCCTTTTATGAAACACTGATGGCTGGAATTTTACCGATGGGAGAAGACATCGAAGTGGCGCCGAAAAACAGTTCGGTCAGCTTGCGCCGCAAAAAGCAATTTTGCCTGCTGGAACCCAAAACCAAAACCCGTCTTGAAGTAGGTTTGAACATGAAAAATGTGGAAGCTTCCGGGATTGTTGAAACCTGCCCGCCGGGAGGCATGTGTACGCACAAAATTCGGATCGAAAAAGCCGAAGACATTAATGCGGAAGTGTTTTCATGGGTCAGGCGGGCGTACGAACTGGCCGGGTAAGTTTGTAAAGGGCAAGTTGGCAAGGGGCAAATTCGCAAAGGGCAAATTGGCAAACATGGCTGCACCTTGTAACATTTATGGGTATGGTGTTTTCCTTTTTTTGCCAACTTGCCAATTTGCATATTGCTCCTTGCTCCTCTTTAATTCAGAAAAGCTGAATTAATGCTCGAAAAATCGCCCGTGCCTTTCCAATCTTTTACCATGCCATTGTCGTCGAAAGTCCACACAAACTGCGCATTAACGCTGAACGGATGACCAGTGGCGGTCACGATACCATCGTGGCGTACTTCATTCACCACTTTGTTGCCTTCTTCCCTGAAATTTTCAGGCACAAACGCAGTCGTTTGTGTCGTTAGTCCAAGTCCGGTGAAGAACTGAACAACGCCATCCTTACCTTTAAATTCGCCGCCAAAAGGCGCTACTTTTGGATCGGAGCCATTAAAAAAAGTCACGTCATCGGAAAGTTTAGCCAAAATTCCCGGTACATCGCCTTGTGCAAAGCAGGCATAGATTTGTTGAACGGTTGAGAGGTTGTTTGACATTTGAAATCAATTTTAGATGTTGTTAATCGAAATTTCCTCTACATACGGCGGGAAGATTGATTTGGATTATTGGAAAGAAAAAAAATTGATCAGAGGCTGAGTGCCTGTTTTTTCTATTGTAAAAATGTCTGAGAAAGCGGCCTTATTCTCCGGGTACGCTGCTTGCTTTTGAAAAGCTGCGGTTTTGCAGGAATTCAAAAAGCAGAAGGATAATCCGGAAAAATCCATGTCTATACATTTTTTTACCAATAAGCGGCTTATTGGTGAACAATTATCTTGTTTTTCTATTTTGACTTTTGTAGATTTGGGCAACCCTGTCGCAACCACTTTCTAACAATAGCCTTAACAATCCAGCCAATGCATGTTGAGGATCAAATTCACGAGTGTGCGCCTTGTAAAGGCGCAAAAATCAAAGTTGGGTCTAAGCAAAAGACCGGACTATTGATGGGTGTCGTTTTGGCAATACTGCCCAAATGCCCCTTTTGCATCGTGGCTTATTCCAGCACCATGGTATTGTGCAGTGGAAAAACAGTTGATTTTAACCCCGTCCATGCATCCCCGCTAACCTTGATGATTACCGGTTTTATTGGCCTGATCACCCTGAGCTGTATCTTGCTCAATTTTCGCGATAAGAGAACGATCTATGCTTTCATGCTGGCCCTGTCCGGGTTGGCCATGGTCTTTTTCAGTGTGGCAAATGAATGGTCGTCCTGGCTCTATTATGGCGGCACTGCGCTTGTATTTATGGGTATTTGGCTCAATGCCAGCCTGCTAAATTACCTCAACAGGTTAAGTATCTTTATTAAGCGAGCAAGTGTAATGAACTGATTGTTTGTAAAATAGACCGATTTTGCTCTGCTCCAGGGGCAGGTCGATACCTTTTGTTTATCCAAAAACAGTATTGCTTATGATTGCTCAGCCCTTTCAGTATGAAGCCCCGAATACGTTGTCAGAAGCGATTTCGCTTTTGCAGAAGTACGGCGACGAAGCTAAAATTCTTTCAGGCGGGCACAGCCTGATTCCCATGATGAAATTGAGGTTTGCCACGCCGGAATACCTCATCGACATCAATGGAATTCCAGGCTTGTCGCACATCAAAGAAGAAGGAGGTATCCTAAAAATTGGCGCCCTTACCCGCGAAGCAGATTTGGAACATTCCGACCTCCTGAAAAAACATTTTCCCATTTTTGCTGATGCCACTAAACTGATTGCCGACCCTCAGGTGCGCAACAGAGGTACCATTGGAGGAAACCTGGCTCATGGCGATGCCGCCAATGACCACCCTGCTGTCATGCTGGCCCTGAATGCCACCGTCATTGCCACCGGACCCGAAGGCGAAAGAGCGATACCCATAGATGAGTTCTTTTTCGGCTTTTACATGACCGCCCTTCAACCTGAAGAAATCCTGACAGAAATTCAAATACCCATTCCCGGCAGCGGAACCGGCAGCGCTTACCACAAACTGGAAAGGAAAGTAGGCGATTATGCGACCGCCGGCGTCGCCGTTCAATTGACTTTGGATAAATCCGGTATTTGCACGGCAGCAGGCATTGGACTCACCAATGTCAATGCGACACCCCTTCGGGCTGCCCGTTCAGAACAGGCCTTGATTGGAAAACCCATTACCGAAGCTTCCGTCGCTGAAGCGGCACAGTACGCTTCTGAAGATTGCAGTCCATCATCCGACCTGAGAGGCAGCGAGGAATACAAGCGAGCCATGGTGGCCGTACTTGTGAAACGGATGATCCACAAGGCGGTGGAAAGAGCCGGATCTAAGTAGTAAACATTCAATGACTTAAAACCTTTTCTCAATATGCTCAAGCAAATTACAGTAACTGTCAACGGCGCCCAACATACAGCAGAGGTAGAACCCCGTTTGTTGTTGGTGCATTTGATTCGGGAAGTCCTGAACCTTACCGGGACTCATATTGGTTGCGATACGTCGAGTTGCGGCGCCTGCACCATTTTACTCGACGGCAAGTCGGTGAAATCCTGCACCATGTTGGCCGTACAGGCCAATGGCAAGTCCATTACAACCATAGAAGGCATGATTCAGGACGGACAACTGCATCCGCTTCAGGAAGGCTTTAAAGAAAACCATGCCCTCCATTGCGGTTTTTGCACGCCGGGTATGATCATGCGTGCTTCTGAATTGTTGGCCAACAATCCAAATCCGACGGAAGAAGAAATCCGCTGGGGAATTTCAGGCAACCTGTGCCGCTGCACCGGATACAACAACATTGTAAAGGCCATAGAATATGCCGGCGCCAAAATGAGGGGGGAAGAAACGGCCTCCACAGAGCCGCAATTTGTGTGATTCATTCAACAACCATTCAATTCTCAATCATATGATTCAGTGCAAAACATCTAAGGAAATAGGAGGAATGGGGCATTCCATGAAAAGGAAGGAAGATGCCCGGTTCATACAGGGGAAAGGGCACTATGTAGATGACATTAAATTGCCGGGTATGCTGTATATGGACATTGTGAGAAGTCCGTACGCCTATGCCAAAATTAAGAATATTGACAGCGAAGCAGCATTGAAAGTTCCGGGCGTTGTGGCCGTTGTTACAGGGCGGGACCTCGAAAAATACAACCTGCACTGGATGCCGACCCTGATGTCGGATACCCAGATGGTACTGCCGACCGATACGGTGATGTATCAGGCTCAGGAAGTAGCTGCCGTCATCGCCACCAGCCGTTATGCTGCCCGCGATGGCCGGGAAGCAGTGAAAGTGGAATACGAGCCGATGAAACCGGTTATGGATCCTTACAAGTCGCTTTCACCCGATGCGCCTGTATTGAGAAGCGACAAACCGGGCAAAAAAGACAACCACATCTGGCATTGGGAAGTCGGGGATAAAGACAAAACCGCGCAGGTTTTTGCCAACGCAGATGTGGTCGTAAAAGAACAGATGTACATCCCGCGCATCCACGTAGCTTCGATAGAAACCTGTGGTTGTGTTGCCGATTACGACAAGGTGAACAATCACCTGACCATGTACATGACCACCCAGGCGCCGCACGCCATTCGTACCGTGATTGCGCTGGTGGCCGGGCATGTAGGCTTAACCGAAGAAAAGATCAGGGTAATATCCCCGGATATTGGAGGTGGCTTTGGTGGCAAAGTGCCTGTATATCCAGGCTATGTCATTGCCATTGCTGTTTCTTTCCTCGTGGGTGCTCCGGTCAAATGGATCGAAGACCGCAGCGAAAATCTTCAGGCGGATTCTTTTGCCCGCGATTATCACATCACGGCAGAATTGGCGGGAACCAAAGAGGGCAAAATACTGGCTACGCGATTTAAGGTTTTAGCTGACCACGGCTATACCGATGCCGCAGCCAACCCTTCTAAATTCCCTACGGGCATGTTCTCTATTGCCACCGGATCTTACGATTACGGCACGGCATATATGGAGGCCGATGCTGTTTACACCAACAAACCTCCGGGAGGCGTGGCTTACCGCTGCTCGTTCCGCGTAACAGAAGCGGTTCATGCCATTGAGCGCATTACGGATCGTTTTGCGTTGGAAATCGGCAAAGATCCTGCCGAACTGCGCATGGAAAATTTCATCAAAAAAGAAGATTTTCCCTGGAAATCGCCAACCGGCTGGACTTACGACAGCGGCGATTACGTAGCGGGCCTTCAGAAAGCAATGGACGCGATTGACTACCACGGCCTGCGCAAAGAACAGGCTGAGAAACGCGCAAAAGGCGAATTGATGGGCATCGGCATTTCTACCTTCACGGAAATTGTAGGCGCGGGCCCCTCCAAGGATTTCGATATTCTGGGGATCAAAATGTTCGACAGCGCAGAAATCAGAGTACACCCTACAGGCAAGGCCATCGCCCGCTTTGGCACCAAATCGCAGGGGCAGGGCCACGAAACGACATATGCACAAATCATCGCGGAAGAGTTGGGCATTCCTGCCGAACACATCCAGGTAGAGGAAGGCGATACAGATACGGCGCCTTACGGTTTGGGCACTTATGCCAGCCGGAGTACGCCCACCGCCGGCGCTGCCGCTGCCATGGCTGCCCGCAAGCTTCGGGACAAAGCACGGAAAATTGCTGCTTACCTGCTCGAAGTCAGCGAAGCTGACCTGGAATGGGAACCCGGTAAGTTTTCTGTGAAAGGCGCGCCGGAAAAATCCAAGACGATTCAGGAAATCGTTTTTGCCGCCTATACCAACCATCCGCAAGGCATGGAAGCCGGTTTTGAAGCGACCCACTATTACGACCCGCCCAACCTGACTTTCCCGTCGGGCGCTTACATCTGTGTGGTGGATATTGACAAAGAAACAGGCGGCATCCACGTGCGCCGGTTTGTGGCTATTGACGACTGCGGACACATCATCAACCCGATGATCGTGCAGGGGCAGGTCCACGGTGGATTGACACAGGGCATTGCTCCGGCCATGTACGAAGAGTTGATTTATGACGAAGCCGGCAACATCCTGAATGGTACGCTGATGGATTATCTCGTGCCAACGGCCGTTGAATCACCCAGGTGGGAAACGGGACATGTCGTTACGCCGTCGCCTCACCATCCGATTGGCGCAAAAGGGGTTGGCGAATCGCCTACAGTAGGCGCGCCGCCAGCCATTGCCAACGCCATTGTGGATGCATTGTCGCCATACGGCATCACACACCTCGATATCCCGATTACGCCCTTTAAGGTTTGGAAAGCCTTAAAGGACAAGGGGGCAATTTAGTAGTATGTTTTGCGCCTGCCCGTCCATCCGCTAAATGGGGCAGCACTGGCCCCAAATTCGTCGTTTACCAGCGTAAACTCCGATTTTGGGGCCTTCACATATTTATTCCTAAAACAATGAAAATCAGATAAGTGTTCTTGTTTTACATTCAAAAACGAAGTCTTCATGATAACCACTATTACAAAAACATTCCACGTAGAATTTCCGATAGATGCTGTCTGGAACAACCTGACCGATCCTGACAAGGTGGTCAACTGTGTACCGGGCGCTTCACTGACTGAGAAAGTAGACGAGGATAATTTCAAAGGGGAAGTAGAGTTGAAATTTGGCCCGGTAAAAGCCAAATATGCCGGATTGATCACTTTTCTGGAAAGGGATGCTGCAGCCAGGAAAATGTCTATGAAAGGTGTCGGGACAGACAGCAAAGGCAAAGGAGGCGCGGAGATGAACATGCAGGGCCAATTGGCTGAAAAAGACGGCGGCACCGAGGTCAACGTCTCTATGGAAGTCAGCATTACAGGCATGTTGGCGCAATTTGGCTCCCGACTCATCAACGATGTAACCGGACAGGTATTCGACCAGTTTGTCAATAATTTCAAAGGTCAGCTTGCCGGCCAGACAGTAGACAATGATTTAAGTGCCGGCTCGATTGTAGGCGGTGTCATCAAGGGAATATTTGGTTCTAAATAACGACCGTGCAAACAATCGAACATCCTGACCGCATCATCCGGGAATTAGAAAAACACAATTATGTGGCCGATGAAGAATTGGCCACGGCGCTTTTTCTGTTGGTGAAACTGCAAAAACCACTATTGCTCGAAGGCCCGCCGGGAGTGGGTAAAACGGAAGCCGCTTTGGTGCTTTCACAATTGCTCGACACGGAATTAATCCGCCTGCAGTGCTATGAAGGCCTCGATGTCAATGCCGCGGTTTACGAGTGGAACTATCAGAAACAATTGTTGAGCATCAAACTTCAGGAGGGAAGCGACCGTTCGATCGAAGAAAAAGAGAAGCATATTTTTAACCATGACTTTTTATTGAAAAGGCCTTTGCTGCAGTCCATCCTGGCGGAATCGAAAGCGCCGGTTTTGCTTCTCGATGAACTGGATCGCTCCGACGAGGAATTTGAAGCTTACCTGCTGGAATTGCTTTCTGCTTTTCAGATCAGCATTCCGGAAATGGGTACCCTCAAAGCAACTTTCAAACCCTACGTCGTGCTGACGTCTAATCGTACCCGCGAACTGAGTGATGCCCTGAAGCGGCGATGTTTGTACCATTGGATTGATTATCCGGACCTGGCCAAAGAAATGGCCATTGTTAAAAAACGATTACCCGGCATAGAGCCGAAATTACTGGAACAGGTCGTTGGTTTTGTGCAACAATTCCGGCTTCGGAAATTGTCTAAAACACCAGGCGTTTCCGAAACCATAGACTGGGCAGAATCCCTGATGGCGCTGGGATACCGCGAAATTAACAGCGCGGGTTTTGACCAAACGCTGGGCAGCATTCTGAAATCAATAGAAGACATTCAACAGATTAAGTCAGAAGGCATACAGGCATTCAGTTGAAGCGCCATGAAAAAACAGGCATTTGAAACAAAAAGCATCACAGAGAGCATTGTCGCTTTCGCACAGTTTGCCAGAGGCCATGGCCTGAATGTCGGCATTCAGGAAACCCAGGATGCCCTTCAGGCGCTGAAAGGTCCGATGCTGACGCAGCGATCCTTATTTAAAAGTGCCCTGAAAACCATTTTTTGTGCTTCGCCTGAAGACCGCCGTTTGTTTGACCAACTTTTCGTGCTGTTCTGGGATACCAATCCAACGGATCTGAGGGAAAGGAAAAACAAGACCAAAATACAGGGCACTTTTGAAAACAAAGCCAATCCCTCTCTGGTGATGCTGGGCAGAGGGAAAACGGAAGCCGATGCAGAAGCAGGTAAAAATGTGTCGGGCGCGAACGAAACCGAACGGCTGAAAACCACTGACTTTTCAAAAATAAATGAGATTGACGCCGATCCGCTGGATGCTATTGCTCAAAAATTGTTTCAGGAAATGGCCCTCAGACTCAGGCGTCGCAAAAAAGAAAACCGGAAAAATGGTCCTGTCAGCCTCCGCAAAACGATCAGAAGAAGCATCGGTTATGGCGGAGAACCTATTGACCTTTTCAGAAAAGCGCAACGGCCAAAAAAGCAGCGTTTGATTGTATTGCTCGACGTCAGCGGATCAATGGATAAATACAGTTTTTACCTGCTTCGGTTTGTTTGCGCTTTGCGCGAGCATTTCAGGCAGATGGAGGCTTTCATTTTCAGCACTTCCTTGATAAAAATCAGCAAAATGCTGCAATCCGGGCGGCTGGATCTGGTCTTGTCGGTGATATCCCGTCAAGCTGACAATTGGTCGGGAGGGACAAAAATAGGGGAGTGCCTGCAAACTTTTCACGAGAAACACGGCAAACAAACGCTCAACGGTTCACCCATCGTCCTGATCCTGAGCGATGGCCTTGATACGGGAGACCCCAACTTGTTGGGACAGGTGTTGTTTAATATACAAAAACGGGCCAGAAAAGTCATCTGGCTCAACCCCCTCAAAGGAATGAAAGGTTATGAGCCCCTGGCAGGCGGCATGCAGGCTGCGCTGCCCTGGTTGGATGTCTTTCAATCGGCCCATAATCTGGAAAGTTTGCTCGAACTTGAAAATATGCTTGGCGATGCTTGAACAATATTTGGAAAATATCCTTGCCCTGAGCAAAAAAAACGAACCATTTGCGACGGTCGTCGTCGTGCGCAGGGAAGCGCCAAGTTCCGGAAAAACAGGCGATAAGGCTGTTGTCAATCAATTCGGTGAAGTGATGGGCTGGGTTGGTGGCGGTTGTGTGGACTCGATTGTAAAAAAAGAAGCTGAAGCAGCCATGAAAACCGGCAAAGCCCGCCTGGTCAGAATCGGTTATGCTCCCTCCGCTGAAAAAGAAGAAGGCGTCATGGAATACAAAATGACCTGCCAGAGCGATGGCGCTGTAGAGGTGTTTATTGATCCCGTATTGCCGCCGCCACATGTGGTGGTCATAGGCCAAACTGCCATCGCCAAAGCCGTGGTGAAAATCAGTAAAGCCGCCGGGTACCGGGTGACGGCCGTTGCGCCCGATGCCGATTTGAATACCTTTGAAAAGGTGGACGAACTCGTTACGCAAATGAATCTTTCTCAGGTGAAAACGACTCCGGCAACCTGTTTTGTTATTGCCACACAAGGCAAGCAGGATGAAACGGCACTTGAACAGGCATTAGCCAAACCGCATGCCTACATCGGGTTTGTGGCCAGCCGCAAAAAAAAGGCTTCTGTTTCGGATTACCTGAACCAGCAGGGGCTGGACGCTCAGGCGATCGCTGCCGTTAAATCGCCTGCGGGCATAGATATTCACGCCAAAACTCCTGAAGAAGTTGCCGTCAGCATTTTAGCCGAGATGATTTTGATGCGTCGTACCCATGCTACCATGGCTTTTGCCGGATTTCAAAATTCCGGAAATGAAACTGCCAAACCGGCGCTTTACATCAACCCGGTATGCGGCGTGGCGGTAGATATGAACAATCCCAGGCATGTAGTTGAATATCAGGGCGAAAAGGTGTATTTCTGTTGTGACGGGTGTAAGGTGAAATTTGATTTGGAGCCGGGGAGGTATGTGAAGGGAGTAATATGAAACAATAATTCGATAATTGTACGCTACTTTTTAATATCATTCCTAAAAATTTATATTTTTGTAAAAAAAGAGGAATGAATTTCCAGGAATTCCGAAACGTTTTCCATTCGCAAAAGGTTTTTTCCACAGGTGACATTGCCAAGGAGTGGCCAAATTTCAACTACGTTAACCTGGTCAATTGGCAAGCTAAGGGTTACCTTCTCAAATTGCGTAATACCTGGTATGCTTTCCCGGAAACCCTTAAATCTGAATCGGATTTATTTTTTCTGGCAAACCGCCTCCACAAACCTTCCTACATCTCTTTGGAAACTGCACTGCGCCATTACAACTTCATTCCCGAAAGCGTTTTTAGCATTATATCCATTACTACCGCCAAACCTGCCAGATGGAATACTCCGGTCGGACATTTTGTATACCATTCAGTGCAACCTCGCTTGTTTTTTGGGTACCAACCAGTAGAAAAGCAGCACTTGATTTTTAACATAGCTGACCCCGAAAAGACTTTGCTTGACCTTCTTTATTTTCAACCAAAATTAGTTGAAATGCCTGATTTTGAGAGCCTACGGCTCAATCAGGAAGAAATTGCCGGACAGCTCGAACTTGGCAGGTTGAATAATTACCTGACGCTCATCGCTTCTCCCTCGTTGGAAAAAAGGTGGCGGAGTTTGCAAAATTTTCTCGATTTATGATGGATTTGGAACAAATTGCCAGACAATTTCCTGCACACCTGTCACTTCAAAAGCAAGCGATGTTGCGGGAATACCTTCAATGTGTGATTTTGGAAATCCTTTTTGAAAGTCCTTTTGCAAGGCAGTTTAGTTTTCTTGGAGGCACCTGCCTCCGGCTGGTTTATGAAAGCACTCGTTTTTCTGAAGATCTTGATTTCGATAACTTCGGCTTAAACGATACTGATTTTGATATGATTGCAGAATATGTTCAGAAAGGCCTTCAGAGTCAGGGATATAAGGTGGAAGTATCCAGTGTACATCGGGGTGCCTTCCGGTGTAATATTCGTTTTCCGGGCCTACTTTTTGAACAGGGATTGAGCGGACATCGGGAGGAAAAAATCCTCATTCAATTGGATACGCAAAGCCAGAATTATCCTTTCGATCCTCAAACTTTCGTATTGAATCGCTTTGGGGTGTTTACGCGCCTTGTCGTTACTCCTCCAAGTCTATTGCTGGCACAAAAGTTATATACCTTAGGCAATCGGCCGCGTGCAAAAGGGCGGGATTACTTCGACGTGGTGTTCCTTTTTTCGCAGAACCATCGACCTGATTATGCCTACCTTGATGCCAAAATGGGCGCTGGAACACCTGAGCTTCTCCGAACAGAAATTCTTAAGCTGTTAGATAAAGTAGATTTAGAAGACCTGGCTGCAGATGTCAGACCTTTCCTCTTTTATCCCGAGGATGATCGCAGGGTTCGGTATTTTCGGGAGTTTTGGGAACAGGTGAAGTTGTAATTACCCAACGCCAGGAGGCTGCGATTAACTGCCTGCCGGCTCCGATTTCACAGGAGATTAGAAAATCCTCACAGTAGTTGCTGTGAAATTGCACCATTTGAATGAATTCGTACTGCTTCATGCGTCTCTCCTAATGATTCTGTATCCGCATTTCCAACGCCTGCACCTTCGGATTTCGTTCCGGCGACAAAGTAAAAAACACTGAAATGTCTTTCTTTTCGCATTTGAGCAGGAAGGTGCCCCGCAACTGATTCTCCGGAACGATCGGCCCCACAGATACTATTTTTCCTGATTCCGCCAGCAATTGGGCATATGCTTTCACCCGGTATTCCCGGGAGAAATCCAGGTAAAAATTTTCAGCTAAAAAATCGTCATTAGGCTTGTCGTTCCAGTTTTGGAGCAATTGAACCACCTGATCTTTACGCCTGGCAAGGATTCCGGAAACGGGAAGTTGGCGCGGCTTCAACCCGGCTTTTTGTACCAGGATCTGCAGGGCTTCCGCATTGGCGGCGCTGGCTGGAGCGTAAGTCAGGTTGGCAAATGACATGATACCTATCCCGTAATCAGGCAGGAAACTGTGGTTGCTGCCAAAGCCAGGCAACCCGCCGCTGTGGCTGACGCGAACAATGCCGCTGCAATCCTTCCGGATGCCCAGGCCATAGCCATAACCCACCATAACCGGACAGGGCTTGCCTGCTGCATCTTTTGCGTCCGGTAACAGGCGCGGGGCAAAAAACTGGTGCATTTCCCGAACCGTACTGCGTTTCACAGGCCCGGTTTCGGGGCCGTTTTGGGGCGGCCAGGCCGACAAATGAAAGGCAAGGTATTTGCTAAAATCGTCAATCGAAGTGATCAGTCCACCCATTGCACCATAAGCACCGTCGTGGAGCATGGGTTCCAGTTTCCATTGTTCATCTTCCCATCGGTAGCCCAGCGCCAACCGATCTGCAGGAAGTCCTTCGTATTCCCAATGGGTGTGCGACATACCCAGGGGTCTGAAGATGTTTTCAGTAATGTATTTTTGATAGGGCATACCGGAAACCTGCGTAATGATGCGTCCTAACATGGCATACCCCATATTGCTGTATTCATAACCGGAGGATGGGACGGTTGAAAAAGAAACGCCGCCGCGGAGAAAATCCAGAAATTCTTCGTCGCTGTCTTCCAGTTGCCGGTCGCCCCAGGGGTTGTCTTCCGGAAATCCGGCTGTCATGGTCATCAGGTTGTGGAGGGTTGGCGGCGGGGCATCGCTTGTCAGGGCGTCGAGCGGCGCCAGTTGGGGCAGGTATTTCAGCACAGGGTCCTGGAGGGAGAGTTTTCCTTCGTCCCGCAGCTTCAGAATGGCCATAGAAGTAAAACTTTTGGTCATGGACGCAATCCGGAACAAAGAAGCGGAACTCACAGGCTCTTTGCTGGCAAGATTGATGACACCGGTATTTCCCGAAAAAATCAGAGAACCATCCACTACAATACCATATGCGTATCCCGGATAATGTCTTTTTTCGGCATAATCCCGGAATACTTTTTCGACTTCCGGAATGGCTTGTTTGATCTTTTCAAGGCGATCAGGGTCTGCAAATTCAGGCATTTGGTAGGCATCGGGCGTTGCCGTTGGATTCATGGAGGAAACATTTTTTTGTCTGCCTGCGCTACACGCGCTTAAAAATAAGGCTCCAATGAAAAAAAGGGTGACGTATCCTGACTTCATAATGCTTTGTTTGATGGTGAACAAGTCTGTCTCAGCTTAGGATTATTGATCTTCATCTGCCTCCTCTTCCAATTCGTCTTCTTCTTTTCCTTTGCGGATTTGTACCTTCGGATTATCTGCGGACCCGGTAATGGTCATCGGGATACCGATGATGCCCAGTGGCGGTAAGCCCAGCCGGAAGCGCAGGTTCAGCTTGCCATCCAGAGAAGTCTGACCCTCAATGCGGGGCCGGAATCCAAATACGCGCATCTTGGTACGCTCTATGGTTATGATGTTGTTGGCGATAGACGTTCGCATCACGACCGCTTTCAGGTTGGGGTTGTTGAGGCTGTCTTTTCCGGTGGCTTTGCTGACAGCGCTGAACAGTTTCAGTCCCCGGACTTTCACCTGTTCCAATTTCAGCACACCTTTGCCTTTGATACTGGGGTAAACAGGTTCCATCTTGTCGTTGAGCCGGCCCTGGAGCTGGTAGTCCACAGATACGAGGCCCAGGGCTTTGGCCGCAGCGCTCGCCATTTCACGAAACAGGGGAATCTCGTCGTAGGCCCGTTTGACATCAAAGGAATCCGCTTTGAGGGCAAGTTCGAAAGTTGCTTTTCGCAAGTTTACCGGGGCATAAGCACCGTCGATGCGCATGGTGGCCCCTGCAATTTTTGCCTGTGTTTCCTGCAATTTCAGTTTTCCTTTCTGTAAAGTCAGGCTGCCTTTGAAATCCTCAAGTTTCGTCGTGCCGTAAACAACCTCTTTGGCGCTTGCTTCCAGCATGAGATCCATGTTATCAGGCAGCAATACAACGCCTGATGCAGGCGCAGAAGCCGGGGTACTGGCATTGGTGGCCGGCGTGGCAAACACCATAAAATCGTCTATGCTCACCTTAGGGCTGCTCAGCGATAATTTCCCCTGTAAAAGCCCCCCTGACAATACGTGGGTAATGAAATTTCGGGCAGCGCCGTTGAGGGTAAATTCATTGTTTCGATAGCGGAGTACGGCATTTTCCAGCCAGGCATTTTCCTGTTCGAAGCGCAGGGTAGTGCGGGGAATTAAGAAAGGAAATGGATAGTCGTCGCTGCGCAGTTCCAGATTTTGCAATTTCAAAGTTCCTTTGTTGCTCAGTTGCTGGTAGCGCCCTGCTATGGCGTCTGCTTCCGTGCCCCGAAGGGCTAAGTCGGCTTGAAGCATCCCGTTCAGGGCATAACCTTTTATACCAAAAACCTGATAGATTTTTTCCAGATCAAGGATGCCATTGGCCTGAATGTTGTAGCGCAGGTTGTCGGGGTTTTGCACATCGGCCCGGATGTTGAAAGGCTGTTTTTCGAAAACAAAAGAAACGGGTTGCAGGCTCAGGGCAAGGTCGCGGTAGCTGCTGCTTTTGATGCCGGCATCGATGGCGATTTCTTCAATGGGATGCGGATACCACGGCGTTTGCAATATCCCGTTTTTCAATTGCAGTTTACCCTGAGTTGCCGGAAATACAGCGTTGTCAAAGTCTAAACGCCCTGCTGCTTTTAAGGTGGCATTCAAAGCGCCGCCAAACACAAAGCCCTCTATTGGAATGGCCTGTGCCAGGTCTTCCAATTGAAGTCCGGCATTAAAATCTCCTTTTACCTCACTTTTTTCAAGGCCTTTTACAGATAAACTCCCGGCGATTTGCCCTTTTCCAAGGTGGGCATTGAATTGATCAATCGAACAATAGATATCTTTTAATTTTCCTGTCCGGCAGTTGGAATGCAATTGTGCGGCCACCTGCTCAACAGCAAGCGGCAGGTCCCGGTATTTAAAAAAGCCATCGAGAATGTCGAGGCGGAGTTCGTACGCCGGTATAGAAAGAATAACGGTATCCGGGCGAATGCGGTCCGGGTTTTGGCCGCTTCGGTAAGAGCCATCGGCGTTGGCTACCATTTGAATTTGTCCGCGTAATTCGGCGATGGAAAGACCAAGGGCCTTATCTAACAATCCAAGATCCATTTTGCTGTCAATATCTGCCCGGACATATGGTTCTCCGATGCCTTTCAGGTAGGCGCTTACCCGGGTCGGCTGACCGGCCAGTTCAAACATCAGGGTGTCTATGGCAACAGAAAGGCTGTCGGGGTTTAGTCCCGGCATGCGTACCGTGCTGTTAATCCAGCAGTGCCGGAGCGGTTCAGCGGCCTGCTTGTATTGAATCAAGCCATCGTGAACCCATAAGTTGACTGATAAATCGGGCGCTTGCTCCGTTGCCGCACGGTAGCTGCCTTTTAGGGCCACTCTAATTTGTGACTGTCCGCTGAATGTTGTTTCCTTGAACCAGGTATCGTATTCAGGTGGCAAAGCCGAAAAAATATTGCCGAAGTCGGTTGTGCCTGAAACCACATTCAGGTCAATGTCGTAGCCCTCTTTCAGGATGGCCATGTTGCCCGAAAAATCAACCGGCAGCTTGTTGATGAGCAAATTGTTTTTGGAAAAACGGAAAACGAGGGAAGACGTATTGATGCCGGTAATGAGGTCAGCCTGGAGCTTTTTACGCTGGATATAGGCCGTATTCTGATAAACAAAATCAAATCCTTCAGCGCGCAGGTTCGATTCCAGATCGAACTGGTCGTTGGCTAAATCGCCATGGCCTTCGTAGCTGAAATCAGCAGCCTCAATCCGCA
This sequence comes from uncultured Saprospiraceae bacterium, assembly GCA_937926205.1. Taxonomy (GTDB): domain Bacteria; phylum Bacteroidota; class Bacteroidia; order Chitinophagales; family Saprospiraceae; genus JABWAJ01. The sequence goes on along the minus strand of CALEYL010000017.1, from coordinate 91,880 downwards.
TCGGAACCGAGCGGTCGAGGTAAAGCAAGCGGCAATGGTTGAAATAAATGCCTGCTATTTTCAGCTGTGTTTGGCTGCTGTCAACGGCCGTTTCAGTTTCCGCTTCGCCTTTGTAAATGTTGTAATTGGCGCGTCCCTGCTCGTCAACCTGAACATTGATCAGGCCTTCGTCAATAAAAAAGGTATTGACTTCGAGCTTTTCGCCAAACACCGAAGCCAAGTCGAGGCCAAAGCTGAGCGCTTTTCCCGACAACAAGGTGTCTTTCTCAAACGGCTCTGAACCCGTCAGCGAAAAATCGTGCAGGGTCAATGTCAATGCCGGAAAATGCCGGAAAAACGACAGCCTGGCTTTGGAAAACTGCAGGTCGCCCTCAATGGTTTGGTTGGTCCACGCTTTGATCTGCGCTGCAACGGCGCCCGGAAACAATGCCGGCAGTGCAATCATGAGCAACAGGATACCGCCGAGCGTAATGCCACTGATTTTTGCAAGCTTCCAAAGGATTTTTTTCATACAGTACTCGTGTTAAAGTCCTTCCCAAAGCTAAGGTTGAGTGCTGCATCAAAAATAAGCTTTTTTGCGAGAGCCGGCAGGATGTTTTACCCCATCCTGCCGGCGCGAGGTTCTGCCTCGTGCCTACTCACTCCGCAAACTTTTCACCGGATTCATCACGGCGGCCCGCACACTTTGAAAACTCACCGTTAAAAAAGCAATAGCCAGAGCCAATACACCCGCTGCAACAAACATCCACCACGCAATGTCAATGCGGTAGGCAAAATCGGCCAGCCATTTGCCCATGACCCAATAAGCGACCGGCGAAGCGATGACAATAGCGACAAGTACTAATTTCAGGAAATCCTTTGCCAGCAAGCCGGTAATGCCGGATACACTGGCGCCAAGCACCTTGCGTATGCCAATTTCTTTCAGGCGGCGTTCTACCGTGAAGCTCGCTAAGCCGAAAAGACCCAGACAGGCCACCACGATGGCAATCATCGCGAAAGCGATAAAAACCCGCCCCTGGCGCTGTTCTGCTTCGTAAAGCCGGCCGTACTGCTCGTCCAGAAAACTGTAATCGTATGGAAATTCAGGCAGAAATTTTTGCCAGGTAGCCTGAATATGGGCCAAAGCCTCTTTCGTACGGGCGCCGTCAATTTTGATGGAAAGGAAATTGTAAAAAGTGCTGTCGCTGGGTATAAAAAAGATCATCGGGAGGATGTCCTGGTGCAGCGATTCAAAATTAAAATCCTTCACAACGCCGACGATCTGAGCATCCCGGTTGCCGTAATTGATGCGTTTTCCAATGGCCTCTTCTGAAGATGGAATGCCGAGGTTTTTGATCGCTGCTTCGTTGAGAATAAAGGACGAACGCCGGTCTGCCCCCTGATCCAACTCGTAATTGCGGCCTGCGGCCATGCCGATGTCATAAAGCGGGAAGAAACGGTGGTCAACGGTCACCATTTTCAAATCTACAGAAGTCGGTTCCAGCGTGTCGGCGTTCATTTGCAGCCTGGCCGAACCAAAGCTGTCCAGCAGCCGCCCGGAAGGCAGGCGTGAACTGCGGGTGGTATTTTTAATCGCAGGATTAGCAGAAAGCGCATTGTAAAAGGCATCGTATTTCTGTGACAAAGGAGCGTAGAAATTCAGCGTCACTACCTGGTCTTTATTCAGGCCCAAACTTTTGGATTGCATGAATTTCAATTGGTTGAAGACCACCAGCGTGGCAATGATGAGGATGACGGAAATGGAAAATTGACTCACCACCAGTACTTTGCGAAGGTTGATGCCGCTGCCGGATTGCTCACTGCCGGCATTGCCGCGGATCATTTTCAGTGGTTTTAAACCAGACAGGAAAAACGCCGGATAGGCGCCTGCCAGAAGTCCTGTGACCAGCGCCATCAAGCCGGCAGCGCCTGCAAATGCGCCTGACTGAGACAAGGAAACGCTCAATTCCTGGCCCAACATTTTATTTACGGAAGGTAAAAGCACAAAGGTCAGTCCACAGGCCAGCACTATTGCCGTCAAGGATAGCACGAGTGCTTCTCCCAGAAATTGACTGACAATTTCCCAGCGGTATGCGCCCACGACTTTGCGAACGCCGATTTCTTTGGCACGGGTAGCCGATCGGGCCGTCGACAGATTCATATAATTCACGCAGGCAATCAAAAGTACAAACAGGGCTATGGCTGCAAAAATATAGACCCGCCTGATGTCGCCGTTCTCTTCCAGCTCTGAATCGAGGTGCGATTTCAGGTGGATGTCGGTGAGCGGCATGAGGTGCAGACTGGTTCTTTCAGATGGTTTGACGCCACCGTTGCCGGAATAGGCCTGGGCCATTACCTTGTCCAAAAACGCCGGGAACTGCGCTTCTAATTTAGCACCTTCGTAGCCTTCCGGCAACAGCAAAAATGTAGAAAAGGAATTGTTGCCCCAGTTGGTTTCCAGTTGCTCCTGTCCATAAATCGTGGTGTCGCGCATGGTGGCAAAAGAGCCTAAAAAATCAGGATGGAAATGCGAATTGTAAGGAAAATCCTTGTATACCCCGGTCACTTTGAGGTCAGCGAGGTCATTTACCCGGAGAACCTGGTTGACCGGATCTTCGCTGCCGAAAATTTTTCTGGCTGAAGTTTGGCTTAGCATAATGGTATACGGCTCTTCCATGGAAGCAGCGCTGCCCTGCACCATCGGAATGTCAAACATGCGAAAAGCAGCCGGCTCTATGAAAAAGAATTCATCTTCCTGAAAAAGCTGGTCCCCTTTGCGCAGCGAAACATTGGTTTGCAGCATGCGGGTTGCTTCTTCGACCACAGAAAATTCATTTTTCAGCAACGGCCCGAAAGGCGGCGCCAGATGGCCCAGGTGCAATTGCATGGTACCATCCGCATTTCTGAATTCCCGCGAAACCCGCCAGATCCGGTCAGCGTTGGCGTGGTATCGGTCGAAACTCAGTTCATTGGCAATATAAATACCGATGAGCAGACAGCAACTCAGTCCGACGGTGAGGCCAAACAGGTTGATGAAACTGAAGCTTTTGTATTTCAATAAATTGCGAATCGCAAGAATGAGATTGATTTTCAGCATGTTCGGGTGATTTTGAAAATAGACAGATTTATACGCCGGCCAGGAGCAGACTGCGTTGCAGGGCCCAGTCTTCCTTTTTGACAAATGTAATGGGGACAAATTCATCGCTTGGCGCACCGATGTAGTACAGTTTCCAGTCCGGATCGTAGTCGTTCAGCATATGCTGGATGCAGGTGACGCGATCGCCTTCAATGCCTGCGCAATCCGACCAGCGCAACAATTCTACGCGGTAGTGCAGTTGCTGGCGTTCGCCGTTGATCGTTACTTCGATTTCAATGTCCTGTTTCCCGGGAACAGAAGGGATGGGTATTGCAATGTAAGCCATAGTGTGTGGTTTTATAGCTTGAAAGAATAAGAACTAATCCTCTATATCTTCGTCGTTTTTTGCTTGTTTAATCGCTGTGTTGATGCGGTCGTAAAACGCAGGGGAGGGGCCCTGACATAAATACACCTGATCTCCGTGTTGTCGCGACAAAGGCATGTTCAGTTCTCCGATTTTTTCAATTTTCCGGAAAAAGCCGGGCATATCGTCACCCAGTTCGTCGTTGACATAAATCAGGGTCTGAAAATTTGCCGGCAAGGCGTCGGGCAACCAATAGCGGTAGTTGTCGCTAAAACTCATCACTTCCGGGACGCCGTATTTTTTGCCAAAATGCTCAATTGCACCCGCCTGACCATAGCTGTCGGCGTAAATAGCAGCAGTGGTTTTATCCGGGATATCTTGCCAGGTTTTACCCACCATATCTGCCAGTTCTTCCCATCCGATCATGTCGGCAAAATCCTGAGGCAGGGCGTAATAATTGCCGTCTTCCCAGCGCAAAATGCCCTGAAGCCCCGGAATTTTTGTGAGATTTTTTACAAATCGGGCCTCTGCTTCCGGAGGAAAAAGCGGCATGGACGCCGGAAGGGTAAAGGCGCCCAAGCCCAGCATCAATGCTGGCAGGGCTATGCGCAACCACTTGCCGCGCTTTTTTGTCAGGTGCTCTAAACCGGCAGCGCCAGCTGCAATCAAAACCGGATAGGCGCCAAGCGAATAATAACTTTTTGCGCTAAAAAAGAGGAGCACGGCCAATACCGTTAGAAACATCCAGCCAAAAATCCGCCAGGCGGCAGCTTCTTTGCGAAAACACAGATAATAAAACCCAAACAGCCAGACTGGCAGCGCTCCTAAATGGAAACGCAACTGATCGCTGAAAAAACTGCTTAGAGAAACATGCGCGAATTGGGAACTTGCCAACTCCCCCATGTGCCGGAATACCGGAAACCGATGCGCTGCCTGCCACGCAATGTTGGGGGCAACAATCAAAAGGGCAAGGCCGGCAGCGAGGTAGAATTTTTTATCGCTAAACAGGCGGCGTTGCTGCGTCAGGAGCAAACCGGGCAACATCGCAAAAAGAAAAATCAAGACTGTGTATTTGTTGAGCAAACCCAGCCCTGTAATCGCGCCAAACCAGAGCAACCACGACGATTTTTGAGTATTGAGGTATTTTAGATAAAGGAAACACAGCAGCGACCAATAAAAAATATCAAAAACGACGGGCATAAAAAGCATGCTTGGGCGAAGGTAAGCGCCGGTTGTCAGTCCTGCAATGCCGACCAGAACGGTGGCAAATTTTCCGCTGTTTTGCCCGTTTGACGGTAGTAATTCTTTGGCCATGAGCGCTGTAAGCACCACGATACCCGTACCAAAAAGGGTGGCAATGAGGCGTACGGCTTCTACTGATCCGCCGGAAACGACTCCGCCAATCCATCCCCAGAAGCCGATTGCAGGCGGCACGGATGCGAACCCCCAGTCCAAATGCCTGCCCAGCGCCAGGTATAGCAACTCATCCCTGTGAAACGACCACATGCCGTTGAGGTATAGGTGGAACAGGAGTTTTATCACAACAACCCCCACCAGCAAATGAACCCAGCTTAGTTTTTTCAATGCATCCATTTACTTTTTATCAGGCAATATAATACAAGTCTTTCCTTTGCCGGCACAAGGCCTGGCGACTGAGCTGGCGACTGAGTGTAGTCGAAGTCAAGTCGAAGTTCCGGCCTCGTGTCTTATTCACTCCTCAAACTCTTCACCGGATTCGCCAGCGCGGCCCGGATGGAATGAAAACTGACCGTAAAAGCTGCTACCCCGACCGCTGCGAGTCCAGCCAAAGCAAAAATTTGCCACGTAAGTTCGATGTGGTAATCAAAACTCGAGAGCAATTTATCCATCGCCCATATGGCCGGCGCCAACGCCAAAAGGAAGGCCAGCAATACGGGTTTGAAAAAGTCTTTGGAGAAGAAAAACCACAAACTGCTTACACTGGCGCCCAAAACCTTGCGTATGCCAATTTCTTTGGACCGTTTTTCTGCAAAAAATGCCGACAAACCGAACAACCCGAGGCAGGAAATGAAGATCGCCAATCCACTAAAAATATTGGCCATTTGGCCGGTGGAGCGGATGCCTTCAAAGCCTCGCTGGTAGTCGTCTTTTACAAAACGGAATTCGAAAGGTTGATCGGGGAATATTTTTTGAGAGACTGTTTCGATTTGAGCGAGGTGCTTTTGCCATTGCCCGTCGTTGTCAAAACGAATGAAAAAGTAGTTTAGCCCCGACTTAGGTGCACAGGCAATCATTAATGGCGACACCGAAGCCGATCCGTCATTGTAAACGAAATCTTTAACGACCCCGACGATGGTACGGGTGGTGTCGTAACGCAGTACCGTTCCGACAACCGGTGGCTTAAGCCCCATCATGCGCACAGCCGTTTCATTGACCAGACAACTCATCGAGTCTGAACCAAATTCAGGAGAAAAGTCGCGACCTTCTACAATTTCCATACCAGCAGTTTTGGTGTAATCAAAGCCGGCGTTGGACACGGAAATCAGAAAATCCTGCTCCGCTGTTTTGCCGGGCCATTCAATTCCGGAAGTATTGCTTCCGAAATTAACCATATCATGCGTGCCGTTTGAGACCGATTTGACGCCCGGAATTTGCCGGAGTTCGTGTTTAAAGGCTTCATATTGAAGGCCCATTTCACCGCGTACGGGTATGGAAATCAGGTTTTCGGCATCGTAGCCAAGAGGTCTGTTGTTGAGGTGGTCGAGCTGGCGGTGGATGACAAAAGTGGTGATGATCAGCAGGATGGATATCAAAAACTGAAAAGTTACCAGGCCCTTTCGAAGCAGGCCGCCGGAGTTCTGCCCCGAGACCATCTTGCCGCGCAAAATTCGCGCAGGATCGAAACGGCTAAGAAAAAATGCAGGATAAGTGCCCGCTGCCAGCCCTGTCACCAATCCCAAAGCAAGTATGGACGACCAGATTTGCCAGTTGCTGAAATCGAGCGAAAGCGCCTTGTCAGTTACCCGATTGAAAGTTGGCAGGATCATTTTTACACCCAAAACACTGATGCAGAGCGCTATAAAAGTCATCAGCATTGCTTCTGTCAAAAACTGTCCGATGAGTAAACTGCGTTTAGCGCCAACAGTTTTCCGGACGCCAACCTCGCGGGCCCGAACACTGCTTCGGGCTGTAGCAAGGTTCATGAAATTGATGCAGGCAATGACCAGAACAAATAACCCGATGATGCCCAACAGTGACAAAACCTGAATGCGTCCGCCATTGGGTTTCCCCTCTTTAAACTTTCCATAAAGGTGTAAATCGGCAAGCGGATAGGCAAATGCATGCGCTGCCGCTTCAGGGTTTTTTGTCTGAATGTAATTTTCCAGCTTGGCATTGAGCGCACTCAGATTGGTCTTTGGGTTTAGGGTAACCCAGGTTTGCCAGGAGTTGTTACCCCAGGACGTGTTGATCTCGTCAATATTGGCTTGCTCTATGATTTTGAATGGCATAATGAGGTCGAAACGCAGGGTGCTGTTTTCGGGGAGATCGGCTAAAATGGCGGACACTTTCAAATCGCGCTCATTTTCTAAGCGGATGGTTTTACCCAGCGCATCCTCATTGCCAAAAAACTTCCGGGCCGTTCGCCCGGTGATGATGATGGAACCTGTTTCGCGAAGGGCAGCTACAGGGTCGCCTGCGAGGACGGGGAAATGGAAAATTTTAAAAAAATCCGGTTCAACGTACAAACCCCGTTCGTGGATGCTTTTTTCGCCCACACTGACCAAATAATTGCCCTGCCAGGAGGTTCTCGATGCATATTCGATTTCCGGAAAATCAGCGCGCAGTCCTGCTGCCAAAGGGCCGGGCATTGCCTGGAAGGTATAGGTTATTCCACCCTGCGTCTGGTTTTGCATCATAATGTGAATGTGCTCCAGATTGCTGTGGAAGCGGTTGAAACTCCATTCCCAGTTGGCCCAGATCAGCACAAGCACGCTTCCTGCCAGTCCGACTGCCAGTCCGCCAATATTCAAAGTCGCATAAAGGCTGTTTTTTCGCAGGTTGCGAAAAGCAAGTTTTAAGAAGCTTTTAAACATAAGGTATCTTTTTTTATGCTTTAATCTTCCTTCGCGGCGCGAGGCTTTGGCCTCATGCCTGTTATTTAAGAGGCTTCAGCCTCGTGTCTACTCACTCCTCAAACTCTTCACCGGATTCGCCAGCGCGGCTCTCACGCTTTGAACACTCACCGTAAAAAATGCAATCACAACGGCAACAACGCCTGCAAGGGCAAACATCCACCATTCCAGTTCGATCCGGTAGGCAAAATCAGCCAGCCATTGCTGCATGGCATAATAGGCCACTGGGGTCGCCAGGAAAATGGCAATGCCTACCAGCTTCAGGAAGTCTTTGGTTAAAAGCCCGCTGATGCCTGCTACAGAAGCTCCCAGTACCTTGCGGATGCCAATTTCTTTGGTGCGTTGTGTGGCAACAAACGTCGCCAGCCCAAATAATCCGAGGCAGGCTATGAGAATGGTAATGCCTGCGAATAGATTGAACAGCACACTGGTTTGCTGCTCCGTGCGGTACAATTGGTTGAAATCTTCATCGAGAAATGAATAGGCAAAAGGGCTGTCGGGAAACCATTGCTTCCAGACAGTTTCTGCTGCCGCCAGCGCTGCTTTACTTTGACCGGGTTGGGTTTTAACAAAAAAATTACCCCGCCAGCCCGGGGCATTAAAAATCACCAGAGGCATAATGGCTTCATGCATGGGAAGAAAGTGGAAGTCGCGGATCACTCCAATCACCTGCCCCTCACGACCGTGCAAACCAAAGCGCTGACCAAGCCAGGGTTGGGGCAGACCAAGTTTTCGGGCTGCCGTTTCGTTGAGGATGACATGATTTTCATCGGTTTTTAAATCCGGATTAAACCATCGGCCTTCTGCGATTTTTATACCAAAAAGCTTTGCAAAGTCTTCATCTGCATTGAGTTGTGAAATGGTAGGCACGGCGTCTTCCGGGAGACCGTCGAATTTCACCGAACCGCTGTGGGTATTTTTGATGTGTACAGGCGAATCGTTGGCGCAGCTAACTCCGGCCACTGCTGCCGATTGGCTCAATGTTTGTTTAAAAGTCTCTAAAAGTTTTTGTCCGCGTTCGGCGCCAAGTGTATGAAATTGCCGCCAGCCGATGGAAAAAGTAAAGATATGGGCACGATCGTATCCGATTTCTTTGTTTTGAATATAAGTCCGCTGTTGCCCGATAACAATGGTGCAAATCAGCAGCGCCACAGTTATGGAGAATTGGGCAACGACCAGACTTTGCCGGAAAACTGAGCGGTAAGCTCCTGCTTTACCGGAACCGCGCAAGGTCTTAAGGGGTTGGAATCCCGCCATCAGAATAGCTGGATAAATGCCTGCAAGTAGGATCGTTCCGACTAGTGTGCCCGCTGTTAATAGCCAGAGTAAGGGACTTTCCCAGGGTAAGATGAAAATTCGCCCGGCGAGTTCAGAAAACCAGGGCAGGGTAGTTTGCACCAGAGCGAGCGCCAATCCCGCAGCGCCTGCGGACAATAAGGCGGACTCACTCAAAAACTGCCAGAACAACTGCCACCGGCCAGCGCCGATCATTTTTCGAACTCCGGCTTCGCGGGCGCGGGTTTGAGCCCGGGCCGTGGTGAGGCTGACGTAATTGATAGCCGCCATCAGCAAAATCAATAATCCGATCGCCCCGAAGGTTGCTACTGTGCGGCGATTGCCTTTGTCAAAAGCGTCGCCTTTGATGCTTTGATCAAAATGGAGGTCTGTCAGGGCGCCAAGGTGAAGCACGACATTCGAGTCTGCTTTTGCAGCAACCAGTTGCGATGTCAACTGGCGGCCAATATTTTCCGGAGAAGCATTCGGGAGCAGCTCGACAAAAGTGTTGTAATTGAAATTGTTCCAGTTGTTGTCATTGGTTCTGTTGTCTCCCAGGTTGAGCCATGCTTCTAGTGGGATAAGGAGGTTTTGACGAAAACTGGACTCCGGACGCGGGTCGCGCAGCACGGCATGGACCATGTATTCAGCCGAGTCCATGCGCAAGGTGGCGCCAAGTGCACTGCGGATCCCAAAAATTTTACGGGCCAGACTTTCCGTGAGGAGGATTCCATTCGGGTTTTCCCCAAAACCGGCTGCACTGCCTTCCACAAATTCATAGTCGAACAGACTAAACCAGGCAGGCTCGACGTAGGCAAATTTTTCTTCTTCGAATAAATTAACCCCACGGTGCAGGATGGCTTTTTGACCAAAGGGAATCATCATTTGTACTGTGGCAGCGATCCCTGGAGTTTGATCGCACAGTTCTTTGATTTTCAAAGGGGTACTACCCCAGTTCCAGGTCTCTGAATCATTGATTTTTATGTCGGTTTTGATGCGCCACAGCTGCGCTGCACGGCTGTGGTAGGCATCGAAACGGAGTTCATTTTGTACCCAAAGTACGACCAGCATCGTTGCAGCCATACCAATAGCCAATCCGGCCAAATTCAGAAAGGCATACAAGCGGTTGCGCCAGAGGCTTCGGAATGCAAGTTTTATATGATGGAGATACATGACTCAGTTTAGGTTTCTTTTGATTAAAATAGCTTACTTGTGGCTCTGCCTCGTGTCTTATTCACTTCTCAAACTCTTCACCGGATTTGTCAGCGCCGCTTTCACACTCTGAAAACTCACCGTCAAAAAAGCAATCACAACAGCAATGCCGCCGGCAAGGGCAACCATCCACCACTGCAATTCAATCCGATAAGCAAAATCCGCCAGCCAGTCTTGCATGAAGTACCAGGCAACCGGCGTGGCTATGGCAATGGCAATCAAAACCAGTTTCAAAAAATCTTTGGCCAACAGTCCTGTAATCCCGGCTACGGAAGCGCCAAGCACCTTTCGGATACCAATCTCTTTGGTGCGCTGTTCTGCCATGAAAGTGGCCAGCGCAAACAAACCCAGACAGCCGATGAAAAGTGCGAGTCCGGTAAAAACACCCAGAACAGCGCTTGTTTTGGCTTCTTCCCGGTAAAGTCGTGCAAAAGAAGCGTCGAGAAAATCGTATTCAAAAGGAGCACCCGGAACAGCTGCTTTCCACAAGGCGCCTGCTTTAGCGATGGCTTCTTTTTCGGCGCCTGCTTTTAGCCGGACAGCAATGTAGGAACCCCAGGTCTGGTAGGTTTTTGAAGTTTCGTGGAATAAAGCCGTGGGCTCGATCAGGTTTTTAACGGAACCCATGTGAAAGTCGCGCATGACGCCAACTACCTGAAAACGCTGGTTTTCGTTGCCCGGATAGCGCATCCATTTTCCAATGGGATCAGTCCAGCCAAAGGCTTTTACGGCCGATTCGTTCAGAATGACGGACGAGGAATCTGCGCCCGAAGTAGATTGAAAATTCCGACCGGCGATGATTTCGATGCCAAGCGTGGGGACAAAATTGACATCGGTCAGAAAAGAACTGAGCAGCAAAGGCGTCACATTGGCCTCGTATTGCTGGCGCGAAGTTTGGGCCTCGTGTCCAATCTCCGGCTCATAATAATCGCCAAAACTACCGGTTGAGGGCAGGAAAGTCGACCAGGTGGCTGCAACGGCTTCCGGCAATTGCAACAGTTGCTGCCTGAAGCTTTCCCGCGCAAGGGGTGATTCCAAGTGTCTGGCGCCCGGCAACATGAGCACATGCTCGCGCTGCAAGCCCGGTGATTGGTTGCGGGCAAATTCGAGCTGGCGGTACACCACAAAGGATCCAAACATCAGCGCGATGGAAACCGCAAACTGGAAGACCACCAGACCGCTGCGGATACCGGCATGTCCGCCTTTGGAAGTCCCCGAAGCCGATTTGAAAATATCGGTTGTTTTGAATTTTGACAGATACAAAGCAGGATAAAGACCACCGGTCAGGCCGGCCAGCAAAGGCAATGCAGCGATAAGCGCCAAAACCTGCGATGAAAACAGGTCGGAAGCAGCCAGCTCCAGTTCGGTCAATTGATTGAAACAGGGTAGGGACAAGCCCGCGAAAATACCGGCAAAAACCATGGCTGCCACACCATACATCAGGGCTTCCGTAAGGAACTGCCCGGCCAAGGCGCTGCGCTGTGAACCGAGGGCTTTTCGCACCCCGACTTCCCGTGCCCGTCGCATGGAACGGGCTGTAGAGAGGTTCATGAAATTTACACAGGCCAGCAACAGAATCAGGGCGCCTACGATGCTGAAAATGCGCACCTGCTGCCGATCGCCCAGCGTGGTGAGTCGGGAAGCCAATTCTCCGGCATCGAGGTGCAGCGACCGCAACGGCAATAAGCGAACATCCAGCCGGTCGCCTTTTTTGAGGTTGTCCAATAAATTCTGGCCGATGCGTTCATATGCCGCGGGGGCATAAGCGCGCACCATCGCGGGGAATTTGCTTTCCAGTGCAGCAATATCACCAGTTTCCGGTGTTTTGCGCAATTTTACCCAGGTATCCACCTGCAACCAGATCCAGCTCCAGGCAAAATTTTCCACCACCCTGAAATTGGCCATCGGCAGCAAAAAATCAAACTGCACCGTAGAAGTCGATGGCAGGTTTTTGACGATGCCCGTGACTTTAAAAATGCGGTCGTTGAGCAAGAGCGGCTGGCCTAAGGCAGTGGCTTTGCCAAAATACTTTTCGGCAGCCGTTTCGCTTAGCACGAGACTGCCCGGCGCATCTAAAGCGCTGGTTGCATCCCCTTCGACCATCGGAAATCCAAACAATTCGAGATAAGCAGTATCCACTGCCATCGCTGTGTTTTCGGTAAAGACCAGGGGCGCATGTCCTGCCTGCTCGCGCCGTACCACCACATCACCAAGGTCGAAACTGCGGGCTGCCAGTTCAATATCAGGATAATCGGCAGCAAGTCGTGGCCCGAGGGGCGGTGGCGTATTGGTGGTCCGGCCTTCCATATCGCCCATTTTCAGGTCGAACGCTACTGCGCAAATGCGGTCGGCGTCTGGTAAAAAGCGATCATAGCTTTGTTCGTGCACCACAAACAACCCGATTAGCCAACAAGCTGCCAGTCCGACGCCCAGCCCGGTTATGTTGATCAGGGAGAAAAAGGTTTGGCGCCGGAAATTCCGAAGCGCAATTTTCAGGTAGTTGGTCCACATGTATATTGAATTTGGGTGATCTGCTAATCAAATAGTGCAATTGGCATGCCATGAATGAAAAGATCTGATTAACAGTGTTTTGTGTTTGCCTTTTGTTCGAAAAATGTTCGATTTCGGACAAAAAGGTGTGCGGGGGCGGACGGGGGGGGGTGGGTTCTTGTGGGAAAGTAGCAAATGTGAGGCATTGAAGGAGCAATGACAAGATGTTCACCCTTTCCTGTGGCTTATCTTTATGCATCTTTATACTTTAACTTAAGGCGATGAACGTGAATAAGCCATTCGCCATTTGGGCCGGCATTTGTATGCTAATGGCAGGGTGCCAAAAAGGAAACATGTCAACCGTTCAACCAGAAGGGTTATGGTGTGATGGACGCCAACATTGTATCAGTTTTCAAGGCGAAAAGTGCATGCTGGATAACGTTTGGTTTTATGACTATAAATTGAATAAAGACTCCCTGTTACTTTCAAAATATGACAGTTTATTTAGTACATATTTAATTCAATTTGATAAAAATATTTTAAGGATAAAGAAACCAATTGAAAGACGCTGGAGGTCCTTCACCATGCAGTCCAGCATAAATGATGTGGAGGTATTAACCCTTTCTTATTCCCAGGCATCAGACTTTGCAGAATTTAGTGTAAATATTTTTCAAAGTGGCGCTTTTGTAATGAACATAGTGTACCATCCTGTTCTGGATTCAGGCGTTTACGAAGGGATATTGGCTCATAATTATCAAGCACATTTGACACGCCTTATCCATGCAATGGAAATGAATATTTCGACAAAGTTAAACTGGCGCATCATTTCTGATATTCAGGAATGGGCTTTGGTTTTAACAACAAATAAAAATGAGAAAATACACCTTTATCATAATTACATAGATATTACTCGAAAGCATCAAAATTTCGCACGATTTATGAATTATTTTCCACTTATAGCAAAAGAGAGAGGGGGGCAAACTAATTCAAAAAAACTTTATTTTGAAGCAAAAGACTATATGAAAAATGAATTTAAAAGGAACATGAAAATGGTAAAGGGCTATGAGACAAAGTGATGGGGTTTTGGGGTTTTTAGTTTGTGAAAGTTATTGGGGCTAAGGGGATGTTCAAATTTTGAAGGATGGAGACCTCGTAAAAAGCCGAAAGGTATTTTTGATATGTTTCGGATCACAGATCCTTGCGAGCGTAATTTTTAGCTATGCATCCATTGTTTCGCCCCGCTGGCATGCGGCCTCGCCGCCCGTTTCACTCACTCCTCAAACTCTCCACCGGATTCGCCAGCGCTGCCCGCACACTCTGAAAACTAATCGTTATAAATGCTACTGCAACCGCGCCTGCGCCTGCCAGTGCAAACATCCACCATTGTATCTCAATGCGGTAGGCGAAATCGGCCAGCCATTGATCCATCAGCCAATAAGCAAAAGGACTTGCAATGAGAATGGAGACGCCAACGAGCGCCAGAAAATCTTTGGCCAGCAGCCCGGTGATGCCGGCGACCGTAGCGCCCAACACCTTACGAATGCCAATTTCCTTGGTGCGCTGCTGAATGATAAAAGCGGACAAGGCCAGCAAACCCATGCAGGCGATGGCAATGGCGAGCAGGGTGGCCACGAGCAGACTGCGGCCAAGCTGTTCCTCTGCGGCATAAATCGCGGCAAAATGATCATCCAGAAACTCGTACTCAAAAGGCCGGTCGATGATGTGCTGCGACCAGACGCCACTGATTTGTTGAAGTGTTTCCTGCAGGTTGGCTACTGTCAGTTTTGCAGCAAGGATTTGATTGGCCTGTGATGCCTGAATACAGATTGGTTCAATGGTCATGCGCAGGGAGCTTTGATGGAAATCTTTCACCACGCCCACAATACGCCCGGCTTCGCTTTCCGGTAAATTGGCCCGCATGATGCCTCCGCCAATGGGATCACCTTTCCAGCCCGTTTTTTTCAGGAAAGTTTCATTCACGACATATTCGCGGCCAGTGGCGGCGCCTTCCGGAGAAGGCGGACCGCCATAGACAAAAGTCATATTGTATAGTTCGAAAAAATTGCGGTCAGCAAAAATGATGCTCATGGGATAGTTTTCCCAGGTACGAGTCTGCGGGTTTTGAACCATTAACCCCATCATGCTCTGGATACCACCCAGTTCGTCGCTGCTGCCGCTGACAGCTTCTACGCCGGGGATTTCCAACAAGGCTTCTTTCAGGCGCTGATATTTCATCATGTTGCCCGGACTAAGGTCCATGTTAACGACTTGCGCCGTGCTGTATCCCAGGTCCTTGTTGCGCATGAACCAAAGCTGCTCGTAACACACAACCATACCAATGATGAGGGCTACGGACAAGGAAAATTGCAGGATAACCAACCCGCGGATGAAAGGTTGTTTTGTCGAACTGGCTGTTTTATTTTGTTGAAAAGCGTGCGCAGCCGAAAAATTTGAAAGGCGCAGCGCCGGGGTCAAACCGCCTGCAAGTCCTGCCAATGCAGCAACACCGAACATGCCTGCCAGGAAAACCGGGCTAAAGTCGAGGTTCAATTCACGCCCCATCAGTTCGCAAAAGGCTGGTTTGAAGGCTTCGATACTGAAAATGGCTGCTGCGCCTGCCATTAGGGACAAAAACAACGATTCGGTCAGAAATTGGCGGATGACATCGCCGCGCGAGGCGCCTATGGATTTGCGTACGGCCACTTCTTTCATACGCCGGTTGGCAAGCACCGAGTAAAGGTTCGTGAAATTGATGCCGCCGATGAGCAGTATAAACAAGGCCACGAGCCCAAGCACGAAAATGTATTTTCGATCACTGCGTTGAAAATTATGAAGGTCGTATTCCAATTTTATGGAGCCGGCATGGATATCCGCGATGGGTTGCAGGCTGAGGCCGATCATCTCGGAATTCGGCATTTCTTTGGGCAGTAGCTTTTGAAAATCGGCTGCGCTGTTGGCTGTTTTGCCGGGGCGCAGACGCAGATAGGTATTCGTGACAATGCTGTGCCAGCGGTTGTTGATGTCCATTTGGTCATAAACGTTGGCATCCAGTGCAAAAACCGCATCGAATTGCAGGTGAGAATGCAAAGGCAGCGCTTCGAATACAGCAGCTATCGGGTAGTGCTCCGTGGTATCGCGCCCGGGTTCGAGGGAATAAGTATAATCAATGAATTTGCCCAACGGGTTTTCAGAACCAAACAGCTGGCGGCTGACCGCCTCACTGATGGCAATGCTGCCCGGTTCCTTCAGCGCAGACTTTGGATCGCCGTAGCGAAGGGGAAAATTGAAAAAAGAAAAGAAATTGGCGTCAGCACTCAGGCTTTTCCGAATGGCAATGTTTTTGTCTCCGGCATGAACCAAAAAATCCTCTCCACTTGAAGTGATGCGCGTATAGTCCTCGACGGCGTCGCTTTCTCGCTGCAAAAACGGGCCCATCAAAATGGAAGCCATGGCAGTAGGCCTTTCCGGCGAATTGGGGTATTTGAACATCGTGTTCAACCGAAAAATTTGCGCTGAGTTCGGGTGAAAGCGATCAAACCGGAATTCGTGCTGAATGAAAAGCGCAATGAATCCACAGACCGTCAGTCCGAGGGAAAGGCCCAACCAGTTGATGAGCGAAACCCCGGGATTGCGGAGAACTGTTTTTACTGCGGTTTTTAGACTTAAGGTATTCATGTTTCGGGTGTTTTGAATGGATGGTTTCCGGTCAGGCTTTGGCATCGGCGCCAAATTTAACGCTTTCGCTTATTGGAGAAAATGCAATCGGCGTGCCATTGTTGCATTTTGTTGTTTTTCAGAAATTTATGTTTTATTGCATTCGTGCATTGTGTTCGTTTTCGCACATCGTAGCGTGCGGAGACGGACGGATTGATTAAGGGTGCAGTGTACCGAAACAACAAGCTACCCACTGACGCGAGGCTTGGTAACTGAGCGACGTCGAAGTTCCGGCCTCATGTGCTGGCGCGAGGCTTCCGCCTCGTGTCTTATTCACTCCGCAAACTCTTTACCGGATTCGCCAGCGCTGCCCTGATGGATTGAAAAGTGACCGTTAAAAACGCTATCAGCACGGTGCCCAGACCGGCAACTGCAAAGATCCACCACTGAATATCAACACGATAAGCAAAATCGGCAAGCCACTGACTCATTGCCCACCAGGCAAGGGGTGAAGCCAGCAGAAACGATATCACGACAATACTTAAAAAGTCTTTGGCCAGCAGACCCGTAATTCCAGCTACGGACGCGCCCAGTACTTTCCGAACGCCGATTTCTTTGGTCCGCTGCGAGATACTCAGGGTTGCAATGCCGAATAAACCGAGGCAGGCGATAAATATGGCCAGACTGGTAGCGATACCCACCAATTGACTCAGGCGGCTTTCAGCGCGGTAGAGCTTGTCAATATTGTCGTCAATAAATGCGTAATCGAAAGCTTGTTCGGGCGCCACTTTTTGCCAGGCTAAGCGCAAAACTGAAAGGGTAGCCGGCAGCTGGTTTCCGGAAACTTTGATGGAGATTTTGGGTGTAGGCGGGTCGTTAAAATTCCAATCTGAAGCGGTTTGGACAATGCCGATAGGGTCGTAAGCCATGACAAGTGGCTGTACGGCGGTATGCAGACTCTCAAAATTGAAATCTTTGGCGACGCCGATCACCTGGAATTCCCGGAAAGGCTCCGGCATTTGCTGTCCGGTTGTCACACCAAACTGCTTTGCGTAAGCTTCATTGATGATGACCGCTTTCTGGTCTGCCGTATTTTCATTCGAGAAGTTGCGACCTGAAACCAGGGATATATGGTACATCGGCAGGAAATGATCGTCCTGCCCGTTGAGCATAAAATTTCTGAATTTTTGGGTTTGCGGATCGGTATAACCGATACTCATCCAGCCTGGGGTACCAAAAGTATGCGCTGACATCGACAGTTCGCTTATGCCGGGTTTGCCATCCAACTCGTGGCGGAGCAAATCCACTACCTTTTTGCCTTCTTCCCACTGTTCGGTTAACCTTGCACCGGAGCGTTTGTACGGCAAGATCACAACCTGCTCTTTGTCAAAGCCAAGGTTTTTGTTTTGTAAATAATTCATTTGCCGCAACATTACCAGCGAACTGATGATGAGCAACACCGAAAGAATAAATTGAAAACCAACCAGACTGCGCAGCACGGTGTGCCGGTCGCTGCCAATTTTAGAAACGGCGCCGCGCAGGGTCAATGCCGGCTTAAAACCCGATAAAACGAGGGCCGGATAAATCCCGGAAAGCAGCCCGGTTAAGATGGCCAATCCAGCCAGCAACAAGCCGGTTTTTGTTGAAACAGAAAGTGTCAACTGTTTGTCAGACAAGGTGTTGAAAAATGGCAACGCCAAACGCGATACCAACAAGCCCAGTGCTACCGAAACGGCTGAAGTCAGTATGGCTTCGTTCCAGAATTGAGCCATCAGCTGCCATCTTGTGGCGCCGGTTGCTTTCCGCACACCCACTTCTTTGGCCCGGGACACCGAACGACCAACAGCAAGTGTGGTGAAATTAATGCCGGCCAAAAGGAGAATCAACAGCGCAATGCCCGCCAAAACATAGGGATAGCGCCCGTCACTCACGGATACAATGCCCAGCGGAAAATCTTTGTTGAGGTGAATATCCGTCAGGGGCTGAAAACCAACAACGTATTCACCGGGCTTGTAATCATCTGCTACCCTGCTGTCCACAAAAGGGGCAAACTTGGCTTCCAGTTCTTTGACATTGTTTGCCTCATTGAGCAGGATGTAAGTTTCTACGACAACATTGGTCCAGCTCGTCATTGCACCTTTCCCAAGGGTCGATTTCCCTTGTTCAAATGGAAGTACGATACTGTATTGAATGCTTGAATTTCCGGGCGCTTTTTCCAGGATGCCCGTCACGGTGAAAGCCGTCCATTCTCCGGCAGTCTGTATGATGAGCGTTTGCCCCATAGGGTAGGGGTCGCCAAAATATTTAAGGCCGATTTCTTCCGTAATCAATACCGAGTGAATGTCATTCAGAGCGCTTTCGGCCTTACCTCTAAGTAATTTAAAATCAAATATTTTGAAAAATGAAGGCTCTACCGTATGTACTTCTTCAAGTTCTGAAAAATTGCCGTTTTTGACCAGCGAATTCACGGTATAATAGCGGGCTACCTGCTGGATTTCAGGGAAATTATCTTTCAATTCCTGCCCCAGAACGAGGGGCGTAACCGTATTGAAAAACACGTCGCCCCGGAAATGTTCTTTGACCCAGGCGCGATAGATGCGGTCAGATTTGGCGTGAAAGCGGTCGAAAGTCCATTCGTCCCAAACATAAAGCGAGAGTAGAATGACAATGGCCGTGCCAATGGACAAGCCCGTGATGTTTAACGCAGAAAAGCCTTTGTGTTTCCAAAGGCTGCGAAAGGCAATTTTGAAATAGCTGGTAAACATATCGCGCAAGGATTGGTTCGGATGAATGTGTTAAGCTTCATGGGGAGTAGTGCAATTGCCGTGCCATGAATTTACAGTGTTGAAATTCAGGTATTTGTAGTTAATTGCCAAAGAGTGAATGTTCGTTATCGGACAAGGCAGTGTGCGGGCACGGACGAACCTGCGGCCTCCAGGTTTAGCTGGCAGACCCGGTAAAATGGGTAAACCCGGACTAGCGCTTAACTTTGACTTTATGCTGTTACTGCCGAAACGCGAGCAATTTTATTTATTTTTAATCAACTTATATTGGATGCCCACATTCAAGCCCACGCTGCTAAAAGGGTAAAATCTTCTCAGATCTGTAATTGGTTTTGAAAAATCGGTCGATCCGTTCGGATTCCATTGGTGTACATAATGATCTTCGTAATTTGCATGAATACGTCCTGGTTCCAATTCGGGCAACTTGTCTACCCCATTTTCTGTTCCAATAATTAACGCTCCTTTTTTAGGCCCGAATGACTGGATGAACAACCTAACCTCGCCACTCAGGTTTATTCGTTTGGTTAATGGATATTCTACGCCAAATCCCGCAATGGCGCCATGAGAAATCCCTTTGTTGAAAATTGTTCTCGAAAACGTTTCGTCGCCGAACTCAGTCACAAATAAATGGTCTCTTTTGATTTTTCCTGATGTGCCTATTAAATACCCCAATTTGGAATAAAGGGATATTTTATCAAGATTAAATTTTAGTTTAATAAACGGTGAAAAACGAAGCATAGTTGCGGTATACTCAACGTCTTGGGTGTAATCTATTTTGTGATTTTTTACGTGAATTTTGGAACTGGTGAGATAACCAACACCAATTCCAAATCCAATCTGTTTTTGAGGAAAGTATTCTATTTCGGAATTAATATTTAATCCTTTACCGTAAGAGTAAATTACTGAAGACAATTCTGTTTGCAAATCACTGATTTGGATAGCGTTGCCTTCAGTTATAGATTCAGTAGCAATATTGAACCCGTATCCGGCATCAAAATTCAGGGATAATTCCTGCGCAATTCCATAAATACTGTTGAACAGAAAGCAGCATACCAATAGTCTGGTTCTCATAATTAATTTGATTTAAAGATGTGAGTAGGTATATCAAAGAGGATGGATGGCTTTTGTAGATATGAGGCTCAAATTGAAGCCAGCGCTGCTTTTGCTTGGGATTTTTTTTTGACAATCGTTTCCATTTTTGAAGGATTGCTAAAACAACAAGACTCCTCGATCATCCTGACAAAAACCATTACCTTGCATGCTGTTTACCAATGAAGTTTGATGGGAAAACTTTTAATCGTACTACTCACCTTTTTTGCCGGCCGCCTTGTCTCACAAACGACGGCGTCTATCACCTTACTTACTGTCAACGACGGACTTTCACAGGGGATGGTGTTCGATATTTTGCAGAGCAGGGACGGTTTCATCTGGATGGCTACCAAGGACGGGTTGAACCGCTACGACGGCGTCCGCTTCAAGGTCTTCTCCCCCGACCCTTTCAACCCTTTTGCCATCGGCAAAAGCGAGGTACATTCACTTTTTGAGGACAGCCGCGGATGGATTTGGATACAATTTCCCGAGGGTATTGATGTGCTGGACCCGGTTAGCGGACGGTTTTTTCACCTGCTGCACGAAGGCAACCCTTTCACCGGAACTACGTATGAAAGTCGCTTTGAAGAGACACCAGACGGCACCATTTGGTTTTCAACTGCTGACCGGATTTGGAAAATCAGCCCTCCAAAGGACATGCTGGCGAAAGCAGCAAAACAGGGCAATGCCAACATCGAACTGCCCTGCCGGTCCATACTGATGTCGGCGGTCAGCGGCTGGTCGGGCGGGCAGCTCCAGGGGGGAATACTGCTTTTTACCCAAAAACAAAAACTACTGGTTGGCACCAACAACGGGCTGTTCCGGCTCGATCCTTCAACGGGGCAGCTTTCGCCCGAGCTTCCGATTCCCGGTTTTGAGGTCCGGCTCATAGAGGAAAGTCCAGACGGAGCGCTAATGGTAAAGGGGGTCAAAGAGGTCAAATTTGAGCAATACGTCAGGCAATGGATTTGGATAACGGATTCGGATACGCAGTATTATACCCACACTTCCGTCAATAACTTTGCTTCTGGTTTTGGATTTGATCCTGCAGGTTTTATATGGACTTGTCGGGATCGAAGCATTCAGAAATGGAGGGTACCTGCTTTTTTTAACCATGAAAAACCAGAGCTCCAAATCAAGGTTGACTCGACCATATCTTTTGACGGGGCTAACTGCAGCCGGTTTTTATTCGATAAGAGCGGTGTGTGCTGGGTAGGAACGAATGGCTTCGGGATTTTTAAAATCAACCAGAAAATACCCAAATTCAAACTCCGCCTTCCTCAAAGCTCTCAGCGCCTCCTGCTGGAAGCCCCCGATGGCGGTTTTTTTAACCTGGAAACGCCTCGCATCAAGTACCCCTCCATAGCCTTCGAAAATGAGGTGGTTCAACGTGATTTCTACACCGACCTTCCTTCTGACCAAATTGCTCAGGGGCGGCTTGCCGTGTGCTTTGACAAGGCAGGGAACGGATGGTCTTTTTACCGCGATAAAGCGCTGCTTTACCGAATGGATGCATTGACGAAAGTCCCGAAATCGTTTCCCTGGCATGGTTATGGGCTGCTGCCTGACCGCAATGGCAACCTGCTAAGCGTCAGTCTGACAGGCTTGCACAAATTTGACCCCCTTAAGGGATCCTCCGTAGAATTCCCCTTTGGAAAACCCCATGAAAAGACATCCGAATACTCCCGGTTTTTATTTGAGGATAGTGAAGGTACAATTTGGATATTTGGTTTCAAAGGCCTGACGAAAGCAGTTCCGACTGCTACAGGTTATCGCTATGAATATTTTACCAACAACCCTAAAGACCGTTCCTCCCTCTCCTCAGATGTGGTGCTGAGCGTCGCCGACGATCCGCTCGAACCCGGCCGGTACCTTTGGGTGGGCACAAAGAGTGGCGGTTTGAACCGATTAGACAAAAAAACGGGCAAATTCAGGCAATTCAAAACGGAGCAGGGGTTACCCGATAATGTAGTTTACGGGGTGCTGGCGGAAAACCCTTCCGGAACGGGCGGCTCTGCAGGCAGGCATATCTGGCTTAGTACAAACAAAGGGCTTTGCCGCTTCGATGTCCGAACAGAAAGAACCAAAAACTTCAAGGCATCAGATGGCTTGCAGGACAATGAATTCAACACTTCCAGTTACCTGAAAACCAGAGACGGCACAATGATTTTTGGCGGTGTAAAAGGCCTGACGGTGTTCCATCCCGACAGTTTGCGTTTTAATGAACATCAGCCGCAAATACGGATCGTCGGCTTGCAGGTCAACAACCAGCCATTCGACATTTCGGGCAAGTCGTCCATAATACTTTCCCACGACCAAAACCTGCTCACTTTTGATTTTGCGGCGCTCGAATTCACCAATCCCGCTCAAAACCAGTATCGCTATCAACTCGTGGGCGTTGACAAGGACTGGGTTGCCCTGGGCAATAAAAACAGCCTGCAATTTGCCAATCTCGCCCCCGGCGACTATACCTTCAAAGTAGAAGGGAGCAACAACGACGGCGCCTGGAGCGAGCAGCCTGCTGAACTCCGCTTTACCATACGCCCGCCGTGGTGGGCCTCGTGGTGGGCTTACGCAGCTTATATCGCAATGGTCCTCACCGGGGTTGGTCTCTTTTACCGCAACCGACTGCGCCAAAAACTGGAATATCAGGAAAAATTACGACTGAGGGAATTAGACGAGTTTAAAAGCCAGTTTTTTACCAACATCACGCACGAATTCCGGACACCGTTGACGGTAATTCTGGGCATGGCAGAACGGTTGGCGGCAGAAGGTGGACAGTTGACGGAGAGCGACGCAAAGGGTAAACTGGGGCTAATCCAACGCAGCGGCGAGAACCTCCTGCGTCTTATCAACCAAATTCTCGACCTGGCTAAATTAGAGTCAAATACGCTTAAAATCAACTACATACAAGGAGACGTACTGACCTATATCCGGTACATTGCTGAAAGTTTGCACTCCTTAGCCAACGCGCAAAACCTGATGCTCCGGGTCGAAAGCCAACAGGCCCAAATTGTGATGGATTATGACCGGGACCGATTTTTACAAATCATCCACAACCTGTTGTCCAATGCCATTAAATTTACGCCTTCAGGTGGCAGGGTGATCCTGCGGGCTGATCTGAAGGATAAATGGCTCTATATTTCGGTTGCTGATACGGGCGCAGGTATTCCACCGGAAGAACTGCCGCATTTGTTCGAGCGGTTTTTTCAGGCCAAAAATCAGGAACATGCCAGGGCAGGCGGCACCGGAATCGGGCTTTCTTTGACCCGCGAACTGGTCAAAGCCATGAACGGCGAGATTTCCGTGGAAAGCACCGTCGGCGTGGGCAGTACCTTTTTTGTGAAATTGCCCGTGACAAACAACAGTGCTTTTGAAGAAAAAACAATGCCGATCGAAGGGGGGATTTATAGCCTTCCTGTGAAACGAACACCGGAAAGGGATCAGGCAACTCCGGATCAACCCATCCCTGTGCAAACGGTACTGTTGATAGAAGACAATCCCGATGTGGTAGAATACCTGAGCGCTTGCTTGCAAGGCAAATTTTACCTCGATTTTGCTTATAACGGCTCGGCAGGCATTGAAAAAGCGCTGGAAAACGTGCCCGACCTGATTGTGAGCGACGTGATGATGCCCATAAAAGACGGTTTCGAGGTGGTGGAGCACCTGAAAAACGACGAGCGCACGAGTCATATTCCCATCATTTTGCTGACCGCCAAAGCCGACGTGGAGAGCCGCATCAAAGGTTTGCGGCGTGGCGCCGATGCTTATTTGTCCAAACCTTTTCACCAGGAAGAACTGCTGGCAACACTGGAGAATCTGCTGGAACAGCGGAGGAAGTTGCAAGAGAAGTTTCTTAGTCAGCAGCTGGCAGTTGGCAGCCAGCTACCAACAACTGACACCCCGCTGCCAACTGCCGACCTGACCTTAGAGGACGCTTTCCTCCAAAAATTCCGTGCCATCGTTGAGGCCAATTTGTCCGATCCCGACTTCGAGATGCCGCAGTTGGAACGCGCTCTTGGTATGAGCCGCAGCCAGATTTTCCGTAAGGTGAAGGCGCTCACAGGTAAATCGCCCAGCCTGTTTATCCGTTCCATCAGACTACACCACGGTAGGCATTTGCTAAAAACCTCCAGCCTCACCGTCTCCGAAATCGCCTACGAGGTGGGGTATTCTGCCCTGAATAATTTCTCCGATGCGTTCCTCGAAGAATTTGGGGAGCGCCCGATGAAGGTGCGGGGCTAAGGCATCCATGCAACATCTATTTTATTCATTATCTTAAGATTATCAAATTTTCGCATTCCCTTTTGCAACATAGCAAGTAATTAAAAATCCCGCCATGCAACCTACCCGGTAGTCTTTGACTGATGGGAGGTAGCCCGTCAATCTGCCTGCGCCCATCTTTGACCCGTAGGTTATTTCCTGCTTTTTTCCAACAACAATAACGTCTTCGATATGAATGCGAAAGTTTTTTCCACGCACACCGTCCGCCTTTGCGCGGGCATATTTTTGCTGATCAGTCTGCTGTCTGTCAATCTAACCGCCGCTGTGCGCTATGTGAAGCAGGGCGGCACGGGTAACGGCTCTACCTGGGGCAATGCTTCCGGCGATTTGCAAGCCATGATTAATGCCTCCGGCGCTGGCGACCAGGTCTGGGTCGCAGCAGGTACGTACAGCAACGGTCTCTTCGTCATGAAAAACGGCGTGGAGATCCTCGGCGGCTTCCCGAACACCGGCAACCCGGGCCTGGGCGCCCGCAACTGGATAGCGCATGTGACTACGCTCAGCGGCGGTTCGAACGTCATTCGCAATGTCTTCACCATCGGCAGCCCGCTCATCGGTACGGCGGTGTTGGACGGGTTCACCATCACGGGATCGAACGGAGATGTACATGGCGGCGGCATGTACAACATTTACGCCTCGCCCACGGTGAGAAACTGCGTTTTTTCCGGGAACACCGCCCTGCAAGGGGCCGGAATGTGGAACGAGAACTCATCCTCGCCGACGGTAACAAACTGCGTTTTTTCGGGGAACTTCTGCGATGGTCCTGGACTCCAATACGGCGCGGGCATGGGCAACCGCTCTTCCTCCCCTACTGTTACGAACTGCCTTTTTATCAATAATGTGGCTGGTAGTTGGGGCAGCGGGATGTACAATGATGAGAATTCCGATCCGCTGGTGCTCAACTGCACCTTTTCAGGGAATACGTCCAACATTGGAAGTGCCATTTATAATAGATACGCAGGCTGCAACCCGACCATCAAAAATTGCATCATCTGGGGCAACGACGGCGGAATCACTGATGATGGTGCAAGTTCAACAGTCACCTACTCTATCGTGCAAGGCGGCTTTGCCGGCACGGGCAACCTCAGCGTAGATCCGCTTTTTGTGAGTATGACTGATTTTCACCTGCAAAACGGCTCACCTGCCATCAATGCAGGCACGGCTTCAGGGGCGCCTGCCACCGACTTCGATGGCGATGCGCGGCCTCAGGGCGGCGGCTTTGATATGGGCTATGATGAATTCTTTCTCACCTGTCCAGTAGTCGGCGCCATCTGGTACGTCAATGCAGCCGCTGCGCCAGGCGGCAACGGCGCATCGTGGGATTGTGCGTTTCAGAATCTGCAACAAGCCCTCACCGCCGCCGGTTCGGGGCACGAAATCTGGGTGGCCGCAGGAACGTACGTCCCGACGGCCTACCCGACGGGCTGCTCGGGTTGCTCCACCAACCGCGATAAAGCCTTTCTCCTCAAAGACGGTGTGAAAATGTACGGCGGTTTCCCCAACACCGGCAACCCGGGGCCGGGCGATCGCGACCCGGATGCAAACACGACTATTCTGAGCGGCGATTTTAACGGCGATGACGTGGGCTTCACCAACAATTCGGAAAATGCCTACCACGTCGTGTTTTCTATCGATGACGGCAGCGCAACCGAACTCAACGGCTTCACCATCCGGGGCGGCAACGCGAACGACGAAACCAACGATCTCATCTGCATAGAAGGCGCATGCCAGGTGCGGAATTTAGGCGGCGGGATGGTCAACAGCGGTGGCACCTTGACAACCATCCGGGATTGTAAATTTTTGGAAAACAACACCCTACGTTCGGGTGGAGGCATGCTCAACACATTTAACAGCTCACCGTCAATCAGCGATTGCGTTTTTTCGGGTAACCAGGCTGAAAACGGCGGCGGCATGAACAATTTCAGCGGTTCATCTCCGACGGTCGTCAATTGCGCTTTTTGGGGAAACGTCGCCACATTGGGCGGTGCAGTGCGAAACAATACCAATTCCAATGCCTCGTTTGTGAACTGCTCCTTTTCCGGCAACGATGCAGGTACTTCGGGAGGGGCCATGTATAACAACACCAGCAGCAGCTCTACCCTGAAAAACTGCATCCTCTGGGGCAACAGCAGCGAAATTGTGAACAGCTCGAGCACGCCCACCGTCACCTACTCCATCGTACAAGGCGGCTATGCGGGCACTGGTAACCTGAATGTGGACCCGCTT
Organism: uncultured Saprospiraceae bacterium; assembly: GCA_937926205.1. Classification (GTDB taxonomy): domain Bacteria; phylum Bacteroidota; class Bacteroidia; order Chitinophagales; family Saprospiraceae; genus JABWAJ01. The sequence continues at coordinate 65,336 of CALEYL010000017.1, read as the reverse complement.
TTTGTTTCCCAGCCGCCCATCGGCTTAGGCACTACGGGCGACCTGCAACTGCAAGCCTGCTCGCCGGCCATTGACGCGGGCACCTCTATGGGAGCTCCTACTACTGATATACTCGGCAATGCCCGAGTGGATGCCATTGCAGGTGGCAATAGCGTGGATATGGGCGCGTACGAATATCAAAGTACCTTGCAGACAGAGATTGAGATAACCTCTGTGACCTCCACACCGATAATTTGCCAAAACGACGGCAGCATCACTGCTGTGGGTTCGGCCACATGTCAGTTGGTGGGTACGATCACCTACTCCATCAATGGTGTGGGGGGAAACACGGCCAATACAACTGGCATTTTTAATGGCCTCCCGAATGGCAACTATACCGTGACGGTGTATGACAATGGCAACCCAACTAACTTTAATGAAACTACAGTGACCGTAGATATAAGTGCTAGCGCGCCAGTGGTGACCGCCGCCGCAACTGCTGCACTGTGCAGCGGCGGCAACGGCCAAATCACACTGACGGTCGTTAACGGCATTGCGCCCTACGACTATGTATGGAACGGCCCTGGTGCCAACGACGGCAGCGTCATCAACGTAGTAAGCCACATAATCACCCCCGCCCCGCCTGGCACCTACGCCATCACGGCGACTGACGCGAACGGCTGCGAGACCACCACGAGCAGCATCGTGACCGAGCCAGTCACCAATGTGCAGGGCAACGGGATGGTCATCGCCGATGGCGATGCCATGCCATCGCTGAGCGATCATACCGATTTTGGTACGACCAGCATCGGGGTGGGCTTTGCCCGCACGTTCACGATACAGAACACAGGCAGCGCGCCGTTCGCGATCAGCAGCATCACGTCCAATAACACCCGCTTTGCAGTGAGCGGGGCGCCAGCCTCGGTGGCCGCCAACAGTTCGGCTACCTTCACGGTTACCTTTACACCCACCGCAACGGGTGCTCAGAATGCCACCATCACTGTCAACAACGGTAATTGCGTCTATGATTTTGCCGTAACGGGCAACGGCGCTTGCCCTGCCATCACCATCACGGCGCCCACCATCACCCAGCCTACCTGCGCCACACCCACGGGTACCATTGTAGTGAATGCCACAGGTAGCGGCGCGCTGGAGTATAGCGTGGACAACGGCATGAATTGGGATACCGACCCCAGCTTCGGTGGACTAACGCCTGGCAACTACAACGTCAAAGTGCGCCTACAGGCCAACCCGTCTTGCGAAACCAACTATGGAAGCAACCCCGTGGTACTTGCCTCGCCCTTTACCGCCTCCACCACGACTGATATCTGGACGGGCTGTGTCTCCACCAACTGGGCCACACCCGGCAACTGGGCGGATGGGAGCGTGCCTACCGCTGCGGATGATGTGACAATTCCCAATGTGGCTAATGACCCTGTCATCATGGGTGGCACGGCGGCAGTAGCTAAATCGGTATTGGTACAGGCGAGTGCTGTATTCACCATCCAGGCAACAGGTAGTTTAGCAATTAATGGTGCTACGGGGTTTGCTTTAGAGACCTTTGGCAATTTTGATAATTTTGGTACGCTGCTCATCGGCAACGTTTCATCGGTTGCCAATCGCGGCATCGTGCACCGCAATGGCGGCACCTTGAACAACAAACCGGGCGGCTTGATCCAAATTGACCGCACCTCGGTGGGGGAGGCCTTTTACACGTCGGGTATTGTCAATAATGACGGGACCGTTACCATCGGCAGTTTGGCGGCGGTAGAGGACATTGGGTTGTCACTAGATGCCTCCGGGGTATTCAATAATAATGCCGGTGGTACCCTCAACATTGACCGTTCTGATCTTGTCGGTATAGTCAGTTTTGGTTCGATCAATAATTATGGCGCCCTTAATATCGGCCTAAATGCCAATATTGGACAAGATGGCATCCAAAACCAGGGTAATTTTGTCAATGCGGCCACAGGTTCTATTTCGGGTAGTAAGTTTATCAGCAATGGAATATGGAATTTTTCCGGTTCTTTTCAAAACAGCGGAAAAATCACATTTGCAAATACGGTTGGCAACGGGAATGGGAATGGGATACTGAGTTATGTTCCATTTACGAATAACGCAGGCGCAGAGATTCACCTTGATCATATGCTCAGCGGGATTGTCACTACCAGCACATTTAACAATGCCGGATTAATTCGGGTAGGCGAAACTGGGCCGTTGGTCGGATACGGTATCAACAATACCGGCGGAGTTGCGGCCGTGTTTAACAACAATGCCGGTGGTGATATTAGCATTAAGCAAACAGGCTTGGATGGGGTGCAAAATGAGACAACCTCTACCTTCAACAACAATGCCTGCGCCACGCTCAGCATCTTTGACAACCTCAACAACAGCGGTGCGTTTACCAACGCGGGCTTGTTTACGGTCAATACGACACAAGCACATACCAATTCGGCCCTCACCAACAACGGCATCATCGCTTACCCGCAGGGCAACCCGATCCCGAACGTGACAAACAATGAGATCATCATTGCGCCCACCACGGCCAATGCCTGCGATGTCATCAGCCCGGCTTTCGGTCTGGGCAGCCCGGTGGATTTCACCATCGTGGGCATCTTCACCGACGAAGCCGCTACCATGTCCGCAGGAACGTATGTAACGGCTACCAATACGTTTACGCCCACGACAATCCTGACGGAAGGCGTTCGCACTTATTATGTAAAAGTAATGGATGGCAATGGCGGCTGTACCCGCGTCATCCCCTGGCAACTGACAACGGAAAATTGTTGTGACGCGCCTCAGGCCATTTGTAAAACAGCTACCATCGTATTGACGGGCAACAGCGCGAGCCTTGCCGTTGCGGATGTCAACAACGGAAGCACAGCCGATTGCGGCCTGCAAACCATAACGGTGTCACCCAATTCGTTCAATTGCAGCCACGTCGGGACGCCCCAAACGGTGACCCTGACGATAACGGATGTAAAGGGCATCAGTGCTTCCTGCCAAACAACCGTAATGGTTCAGGACAATACCGCTCCGAGCATCACCTGTCCGGCTACGCAAACTTTAGTGCTTGGCGCAAATTGCACGGCAACCTTGCCCAATTACACCAGCTTAGCCACGACGGGCGACAACTGCGGCGTGCAGGGCGTGACGCAATCCCCTGAAGCAGGAACCCCGGTCTCTGGTGCGGGCAACATGACTGTCACGCTAACGGTAACAGACATCAACGGCAACCCGGCGCAGTGCAGCTTCACGGTAACCAAAGTAGACAACACCCCACCGACCATCACCTGTCCGGCTACGCAAACTTTAGTGCTTGGCGCAAATTGCACGGCAACCTTGCCCAATTACACCAGCTTAGCCACGACGGGCGACAACTGCGGCGTGCAGGGCGTGACGCAATCCCCTGAAGCAGGAACCCCGGTCTCTGGTGCGGGCAACATGACTGTCACGCTAACGGTAACAGACATCAACGGCAACCCGGCGCAGTGCAGCTTCACGGTAACAAAAGTGGACAATACGCCGCCCATGATCAGCTGTCCAACTACAAAAACATTGGTGCTTGGCCCGAACTGCACGGCAGCACTGCCTAATTACACCAATTTAGCCACTACCGGCGACAATTGTGGTGTTCAAGGCGTGACCCAGTCTCCGGCAGCTGGAACAAGCGTTTCCGGAACAGGCAATATGACGGTGACTTTGACCGTGACTGACGTAAACGGCCTGACGAGTTCCTGCCAGTTTACCGTCACCAAAATGGACGAAACGCCGCCTACAGTGGTTTGTAAAAACACGACTGTATTTCTGAATGCAAGCGGGAATTATACCCTCTTAGCTACCGATGTGTTTAATGCAACGGCTTCTTCCGACAACTGTTCAGGCGAATTGACCGTGACGAATATTTCGCCTGCGACCGTTAGCTGCAATCAGGTCAACCAGACCATTCCGGTAACGGTAACGGTTCAGGATGCTGCCGGAAATTCGGCTACCTGCACCGCACAAATTACGGTTAAGGAAGGGACTGCACTGCCGGAAGGCTGGAACAGCAGCAATATAGGTAATGCCAATGGCAGCGGCGGGTATAAACCCTGCACTACGAGCGGCCAGTTTACAGTGTCAGCAACTGGATTTTCCACTTCCTCTGCCGATGTGGCGTACTTCACCTACCGCGAGCTTTGCGGCAATGGCGAAATCATCGCCCGTGTGGCTAACCAGGCAGGTGGGGGCTGGGCAGGCATTGCCCTGCGTGAAACATTGGCGCCGGGTTCCAAAAAAGTGGCGCTTAAAACGCAGAGCAACGGCAATATCCGCCGCGAGGTCAGAACGGTGACCAACGGCGCAGTAAACAACCTGAACTACCTTCGATCCGGGCATACCTGGCTGCGTTTGGTGCGCAACGGCAGTGTATTTACCGGATACACCTCGACAAACGGGACGACCTGGGATTTTGCCTTTTCGGCAACGATCAGCATGGCGGGTTGTATTTATGCAGGTGTGTTTGCGGAAAGCATCAATACCAATGTAACGACAACGGCAACATTTGACAATGTACAGATCATCGGAGGAACCTCTTCGCTGATCCAGACATCACAAACGACTGCAGCGCCTTCGACTTTTTCACCGCAGGTGTATCCCAACCCAACTACGGGGGAGGTGAATGTCGACCTGAGTGCATACGCCAATCCGGTTGGATCGGTAAAGGTTTTCGATGCTTACGGCAAATTGGTCCTGCAAAACCAGTTGGATGGATCACCTATGTTCCGCATCAACCTGAACAGCGACGACGGCGTTTATTTCCTCTCCATTGAAATAGAGGGCGAAGCGCCTGTGACCAAACGCGTGGTGATCGCGCATTAAGCTCTAAAGCAGGGGCTGTACCTGGAATTCGGTATAGCCCTTGTTTTTTGCTCACCCTCTGTCATCTGAGGGCGGGATTGACATTTTCTTCTTTTAGGCTGTTTTTGCCAATGACTTGAAGCGAATAACCGTTTCTAACCCATTATTTGTGGATTCCTCCAGCTGGCCATCCAATTGCAGGGTCAGCAAATGCACGAGGCGGCTGCCAAAACCATCATTTTTTGTTTGATTTTGGGTTGCCTGAAGGCCAACGCCGGTGTCTTTTGTGCGAAGGGTCAGGGTGTTGTCATTCTCAGCCTGAAGGCTAACCTCAATCGTTCCGGATCGTCCTTCCGGAAAAGCGTATTTAAGCGAATTGGTGATCAGCTCATTGACAATTAAACCCACCGGAATGGCCGTATCAACATCTAACTCGACCAGTTGCATGTTCACGTCAAGTTCAACCCGCTGGTTTTCCATCCCGAAAGCGTGGAACAGGGTTTCCCCCATCGTTTTGAAATAGTCTTTCATTTCAACGGTGGCCAAGCGGTCCCCCTGGTACAATTTCTGGTGGATCAGGCCCATCGAGCGCACGCGGTTTTGACTTTCCTGTACAGCTTCCAGGGCGTTGGCGTCTGTGATGCTGGATGATTGCAGGTTCAGAAGGCTGGAGATCGTTTGCAGGTTGTTTTTTACCCGATGGTGTATCTCCTTCAGCAGCAGTTCATTCTCTTTGTTTTTCTTTTCCAGCAAATCGTTGGCTGCACTCAATGCTGTATTGGATTTTTGCTTTTGGCGGAAATTCCGATACCCCAAAAACAGAACCAGGCCCAACAATAAAGCAATCCCGCCAGTGGCCCATTGCACCGCGTTTTGACGGTAAATCCGGGCCTCCTGCACCGCTAAGCGGCTGTCTTTTTTAGCAGTTTCGTATTTCGTCAACAAGGAGGTCATCATTTCATCTTTTTCGATGCTCATCAAGCTGTCTTTTTCCGCCTGATACTTTTTGTGGTAAGCCAAAGACGATTTGTAGTCCCCCAGTTTTTCATAAATGACACTGGTATGCAGGTAATTTTCAGGCAGGTTCGTTTTAAACCCTGTTTTTTCAAAACCTTCAATGGCATTGAGCTTATGAGGGAGGGCTTCCGCATATTTACCCATCCGCATATAAACGTCGCCGATATTGGCTTCTGCACTCATAGCGATCCCAACCATTTCTGCTTTTTCCGCGTAGGCGTGTGCCAGGTTGTAATCCTCCAGGGCTTCAGGGTAGCGCCCCAGGAGTTTCAGGGCATTCCCCCGGTCATTGTAAAAGGAAGCCAACTCGCCCGGAGGAAAACCCATCTCCTTTGCCAGTGCCACTATCCTGTCCATAAACTGATAGGCGGCTTTAAAGTTACTTAAACTATGTGAAGCCGACCCGGCTGCCCCAAGGCTGTACAGGAGTTGGTTTTTATCACCAATTTTTTCAGCTAACGCGATAGATTTCTCTGCATATTCAAGGGCTTCAGCTCCCTTGTTTTGTTCATATAAATCGTGAGAAATTTCTTCATAAGCCCTCGAAATACCACTTTCATCCTTTAAGGCTTCCATGATGGCAAGTGCTTTCAGGTTGTAACTCAGGGATTCCTCCAACCGCCCTTCATAGCGGCTGACGAATGATTTTTTGAACCACGCAGAAGCTTCGCCTGCCTTATCGCCTTTGGCTACGTAGCCTGTCATGGCCTTTTCAAAATACAGACCGGCAGAATCAAATTTCATTAGATTGGCATAAATCCTTCCAATCCTTTCATAAAACTTAGGCTCTTGTGGGTTCCGGGAGTCCCGGGCAAGGTGAAGCCCCTGCCGGAGGTACTTCAATGCTTCTTCGATATCAGACTGCTCTGCAAGACTGGCTATGTCGGCCAGTAAGTTGAGTTTTGCCTCCACCTGTGACGTCTGATTGAGGGTGTTGATCAGGCTGTCTTTCTGGTGCACCGCGAGATCAACGGGTTGTGCATAACCAACTGTAAAACAAAATACAGTAAAGAAAAAGCCATAAAAGAAAGACTTCATAAATGATGAGTTTAACCGTGGAACAAATGACACCCAGGGGGGAATGGCTCCGTCCTAAATTTCCGGGGTGAAAATTTTTACCATTACCCAAAAAACAATGTAGCAATTTAGGTGGAGTTATCTGCTGTTTATCAAAACTCCCTGCAAATTGTTTTGTTACCTTTGCCTTATGGATTCCACCAGCCAGGAAAAGTAGTTTGATTTTATGATGAATCCTGTCAAGATACTTATTGTAGAGGACGAAATGATTATTGCCGCCGACATTTCTATGATGCTCAGTGGCCTGGGCTATGAAATCACAGGCATTACTCCGCGCGGAGAGGACGCCCTCAAAAGTATGGAAGCCACACTGCCCGATCTGGTGCTCATGGACATTACCCTCAAAGGTACCCTTGATGGCGTGGAAACGGCCCGTCTGATTTATGAACAATATCAGACGCCTGTTATTTTCCTCACCTCTCATACCGACGACGCGACTTTTGACCGCGCCAAGACAACGCGCCCCTACGCCTTCATTTCCAAACCGTTCCAGCTCTCCGACCTCCAACGCGCCATTGAATTGGCCATGATCCGGCTGGCGGAAGAACATACCGGACAAGCGCTCGTACACCTTGGCGGGCCGCAGGAGCATGCCTACATCCTTGCCGACCGCATCTTTGTGCGACACAAGGGTAAAATGATAAAAATTTACCTTCATGATATCCTTTTTGCGGAAGCAGAACGCAGCTATTGCAAAATATTCACCGCTGATGCTGAATACCTCATGACCCTTTCGCTGGGGGCTTTGGAAGAAAAACTCAACTCGAGGGACTTCCTTCGCATCCACCGCTCACACATCATCAACGTCGCCAAAATTGACGCCATCAGTGATGGGTACAACTACGTCAATATTGGCCAGAAAACACTGTCGGTAAGCCGGTCTTTTCAGGAAGAACTCATGCAGCGCCTTAAAGTGATTTAGAAAAACATCCTGTGGAAATACTTTTGAAGTAATGACCAGTAAAAAACAGATCTGAGTGGCTTCTCGAACTCCAAACAATGACCATCTCCTCAATAAAATACCCACCCCCCATTTCATTCGGAAAACCAACCCGCTCACTCGGAAAGGGAAATGACCTGCCGGGAAGATAGTGGTTATCTTACCGCTTGAAATTAAGCAAGTTTGAAGATCAATAACCACGCTTTCAAATACGCAACAGCAGTTTTTTTTAATCTGCAAACAAACACTATTTCATCACCTAAAGAATTAGGAAATTCATGTTATCAACACCAACTTTTTCGTACAAGCGGCGCCGCAACCTGCAGTTCTTAGGCAGGAAGTACGCCTATCTCCATAATTTGCATTGCGCTCTTGTCCTGATTGTGTTATTGGGATTCACTGGTGCTACCTGGGCACAAATTTCTGTACCCAACAGCAGTTTTACCTATACTGAAAACTTCAATACCCTCCCCATTTCGGGTACCGGGCATACTGCTGTTCCTGCCGGCTGGGCTTTTTTCGAAACAACAAGTTTCGGCGTTTTTGCCAATACGACCTACCGGGCAGGAGACGCATCGGGGGAATTCTTTCAGGTAACGTATGACACCTACAGTTTCGGCGCGACCGGAGATTCGGACCGGGCATTTGGAAGTGTACCAAGTGTATACGAGGATTCGCTGAATACAACAATCGGCGTCTGTTTCACCAACAATACCGGTTCTACCATTACTTCAATGACCGTAACCTATACCGGGGAAACCTGGCGGGTAAGTTCCCCGAACAGGCAGGACGGCCTCGTGTTCCAATACAACCAAAATACCACGGCCATCAACGGCGCAGGTACCTGGACAGCGTTTACGGCATTAGACTATTTCAATCCCGGCTCCCCAACCATAGGTGGCGGTTCTATCCGGCATTCAGCGGTGTTTTCAGCCACCATTTCCGGTTTAAACATCGCACCCGGCAATACCTTTTGCTTTCGGTGGTTGAATTTTAATGCAACTGCGGCACCGGGCGGCAATCCCAATCAGGAAGACGCCCTCGGTGTTGATGATTTTTCTTTGAGCAATATTGTTGTTTGTACCCCGCCTGTCGTCACGGCGCCCACCGTTACGCAACCTACCTGCGGCGCACCATCTGGCGGCGCAATTACCGTAAACGCTACGGGCACCGGTACGCTGGAATATAGCATCAACAATGGCGGGACCTGGGATACCAATCCCGTATTTAATGGCCTTGCTGCAGGGAATTACCACATCAAAGTGCGCCAGCAAGCCAACCCGTCTTGCGAAACCACCTACGGAAGCAACCCCGTAGTGCTGAGTTCGCCATTTACCGCTTCCACCACCAGCGATACCTGGACGGGCTGCATCTCTACCGACTGGGCCACCCCCGGCAACTGGGCGGATGGCAGCGTACCTACGGCTGTAGATAATGTGACGATACCCAATGTGGCTAATGACCCTGTCATCATGGGTGGCACGGCGGCGCTTGCCAGGTCAGTGGTTGTAGAGCCTGGGGCATTATTGACCGTAGATGGGACAAGTAGCCTGACTATTAATGGCTCTATTAATGTTTATGGCATTCTAAATGCTATATACTCTGAAGGAACCGTACAAAACAACGGACAGATTATCATCGGTACTTCACCGAATATAGGTAATTATGGCATCTGGAATCTGGGCATTTTCAATAATAACGGAACAATTTCAATTGATAATGTAAATTCCATTGGCTTGTATTTGTATGGAGGGACATTTACCAATGCAGGGGATATTTTTATCGGAAGCACAGCCCTGTCTGCCCAGGATTGCATCCAGAACAACAACGGTGGCTCTTTGATCAATACATCTACAGGTGAAATCACCCTCAACAGAGCCTGGGGTAGTGCTATTTGGAATAGTTCAGGTAATGTCCAAAATAGTGGAAAAATCAACATAGGCTCTATTGCCAGCACAGGTACGGGTATTCTAAGTTATGTTCCATTCACGAATAATGCAGGGGCAGAAATCCATATTGACAGAGTGGGTAACGGCATAGTCAGTGCCAACGCATTTACCAACACCGGTTTGATTCGAATGGGCGAAAACGCGCCCTTGACGGGAAGTGGTATCGCCAACGTACAAGGAGCTGCCACTGTGTTCAACAACAATGTCGGTGGCGACATCAGCATCAAACAAACGGCAGTGGATGGGGTGCAAAATGACGCAACCTCCACCTTCAACAACAATGCCTGCGCCACGCTCACAGTTTTTGACAACCTCAATAATACGGGCACCTTCACCAATGCAGGGTTAATGACGTTTAATACGACACAAGCCCACACCAATTCGGCTTTGACCAATACCGGCATCATCGCCTATCCGCAGGGCAACCCGATCCCGAACGTGACGAACAATGAAATCATCATTGCCCCCACCACGGCCAATACCTGCGATGCCATCAGCCCGGCTTTCGGCCTCGGCAGTCCGGTAGATTTCACCATCGTGGGCGTGTTCACCAATACAGCCGCTACCCTGTCGGCAGGAACGTACGTAACGGCGACCAATACCTTTACCCCTACAACGGTTCTGCCGGAAGGCGTTCGCACTTATTATGTAAAAGTAATGGACGGCAGCGGCGGCTGTACCCGCATCATCCCCTGGCAACTGACGACGGAGAATTGTTGTGATGCGCCCCAGGCCATTTGTAAAACGGCTACCATCGCCCTGGTGGGCAACAGTGCGAGCCTTGCCGTTTCGGATGTAAATAACGGCAGCACAGCCGATTGCGGCCTGCAAACCATAACGGTGTTACCCAATTCGTTCAATTGCAGCCACGTCGGGACGCCCCAAACGGTCACCTTGACGATAACGGATGTAAAAGGCATCAGTGCTTCCTGCCAAACGACCGTAATGGTTCAGGACAACACGCCTCCGAGCATTACCTGCCCGGGCACGCAGACTTTGGTGCTTGGCGCAAATTGTACGGCGACCCTGCCGAATTACACGACCCTGGCTACAACGGGCGATAATTGCGGGGTACAAGGTGTGACCCAGTCCCCGGCAGCCGGAACCCCCGTTTCGGGAGCAGGCAACATGACGGTAACTTTGACCGTAACCGATGTAAACGGCCTGACCGATTTCTGCCAGTTTACCGTCACCAAAATGGACGAAACGCCGCCAACGGTGGTTTGCAAAAACACGACGGTATTCGTGAATGCAACCGGCACTTATACCCTTTTAGCTACGGATGTGTTTAATGCAACGGCTTCTTCCGACAACTGTTCCGGCGAATTGACGGTGACCAATATTTCGCCGGCGACGGTTAGCTGCAACCAGGTCAACCAGACCATTCCGGTAACGGTAACGGTTCAGGATGCTGCCGGGAATACAGCCTCCTGCACCGCACAAATTACAGTAGAGGAAGGGGCAGTGCTGCCGGAAGGCTGGAGTAGCAACAATGTAGGCAACGCCAATGGCAGTAGTGGATATAAAACCTGCAGTACGAACGGCCAGTTTACGGTATCGGCTACCGGATTTTCCACTTCCTCTGCCGATGTGCTGCACCTCGTTTCCCGCCAATTGTGCGGCAATGGCGAAATCATCGCCCGTGTGGCAAACGTCGCAGGCGGGGGTTGGGCAGGCATCACCCTGCGTGAAACGCTGGCGCCAGGCTCCAAAAAAGTGGCGCTCAAAACGCAGAGCAACGGCAATATCCGCCGTGAGATCAGAACCGTGACCAATGGCGCCGTAAACAATCTGAACTATTTTCGACCCGGGCACACGTGGCTGCGTTTGGTGCGCAACGGCAGTGTGTTTACGGGCTATACCTCGGCAAACGGGACGACCTGGAATTTTGCCTTTTCGGCAACGATCAGCATGGCGGGCTGTATTTACGCAGGTGTGTTTGCGGAAAGCATCAATTCCAATGTAACGACAACGGGAACATTTGACAATGTTCAGATCATCGGAGGAACCTCTTTGCTGATCCAGGCATCACAAACTCCTGCAGCGCCTTCGACTTTTTCACCGCAGGTGTATCCCAACCCAACTACCGGAGAGGTGAATGTTGACCTGAGTGCGTACGCCAATCCAATTGGAACGGTAAAAGTTTTTGACGCTTACGGCAAATTGGTCCTGCAAAAGCAGCTGGATGGATCGCTGCTGTTCCGCATCAACCTGGACGGCGACGACGGCGTTTATTTCCTCTCCATTGAAGTGGAGGGCGAAGCGCCTGTGACCAAACGCGTGGTGATCGCGCATTAAGAGCTTGTTCGGGATTTTCTGATTGAGCGAGGGTAGGGAAATTTTATTTTAGACGAGGCGAATTTTGCAGACATAGCCGGCAGCTATGGCGAAAAAATTCAACGTGGTATCAAATAAAATTTGCCACTCGCAGCCAAATCGAAGATTCGACGAAGTCAATTGAGGAATTCCCGAACAAGCTCTAAGGTCGTTTTGTAATAAGGAACAAAATGGCAAAAGGCAAGGGAAATAAATTTGAAAATTTGAAAATTTGCTGATTTGAAGATTGGGCGAAGGGGAAACGAAAATTTATCGTGAACCATAATGACATCTGCCCATTTTCAAATTTTCAAATCACCTCATCTTCAAATCTATTGACCTTGCCTTTTGCAAACTTGCCTTTTGGATTTCACGGATGTCTTCAAATCCTTCAATGAGGTTTGCATTATTTTTTGTGATAAGCTTTTATAAACCCTCCACCATAAAAATGGCATTGTTGTTCAAATCGTAAAACCCAAATTCATTGGTATTCCAGGGCGTTGCAAGCCGCAATTTTTCCGGCGTTACGGTTTTCCGGTCAACGAATTCTTCAAAAACTGGTCTGATGTTATTGACGATTATTCTGACAACAGATCCACCAAGCAAAGGATCATCTTCTGTATCTGCATGCCACTGTAAGTGAAGGTAAAGATTTTCTCGTTTGATAACGGCATACATGTCGTCTTGATAAACCGGTTCGAAACCCGTATATTTTTTATACCAATCAACATCTCTGTCAATATCCTGGCTTGGCAATACGGGAGAAACACTTAAAAATTGGTTCATTAGTTCCGTCGTTTATGCCCGTAATCTGGATTGGAAAAGCCTCGCTAGTGCGAGTTTTCTGCTCGTGCTGCTGGCGCAAGTCTCCGCCTCGTGCTTCACTCACTCCTCAAACTCCTCACCGGGTTCGCCCTGGCGGCACTCCACGCGCGTAACCCAACTGTAATCAAGGCAACAAGCAGCGACAATCCGATGGTCCCGGCAAAAATCCACCACGACAAGGCTGTGCGGTAGACAAAATCCTGCAACCAGGCATTCATGGCGTACCAGGCAAGTGGGATGGCTACGAAAGCGGCCAGCAGGACCAGCAATAAAAAGTCTTTGCTCAGCAGCCCGACAACATTGCCGACAGAAGCACCGAGTACCTTGCGGATGCCGATTTCTTTGGTGCGCTGCACCGTGCTGAGCGTGGCCAAACCATACAGACCAAGACAGGAAATGAGAATGGCCAGTCCGGCAAAACCTTTGCAGAGCGCCGAAAAGCGTGCTTCGTCGCGGTAAAATTCGGCAATGCGCTCATCCATAAACTGCCCGTCAAAGACTTGTTCAGGAAAAGTGCGTTCGAAAAGGCGCTGTATTTCGGCGGTCGTGGCGACCAGATTTTGAGCTTGTATTTTCATACCGACAGTACCGTAGTATTCCTTGCGGCTGAATATCGCCATGGGCTTCATTTCTTCGTGGGCAGAATTGGCCGTAAAATCAGCCACGACACCAACGACGGGTTTAAACGACCCGCCCCCCAGTCTGAAGTTTTTACCCAGTACTTCTTCGGGATTGCTGTAACCCAGTTTCCTCAGCATGAATTCATTGACGACAATGTCGCGCGCTGTATCGGAAGGCTGGATCATTTTACCTGCAACCAACCGTAAACCGTAGGTCTCGAAATAGTCCGCATCCACGATCTTCATAAACGTAGCAAATGGCGCATCTTCCGTACTTCCCAGTGCAAAATTGCTGGCCCAGTTGTTGTTTGAAGAAGGCACATCGCTGCTAAAACTCACAGACTTAATGGCAGGCAGGGCTTTTAAATCGCTTTTGAAACGCTCGAAACGAGACTGATTCAAACTGTCTCCATTGATGCCGCTGATCACATAAACGAGGTCCGGTTTGAAACCCAGGTCCATTTTTTGCAGAAAATCCATCTGGCTCACCGTCACTAAAGTACCGATGATCAGGGCCTGGGCAATCACAAACTGACCTACTACCAGTATTTTGCGGAGGGAAACACCGCCCACTGTTTTTGAAGTGATGCTGTTTTTAAGGGCTTTAACCGGCTCAAAACCAGACAGGATCAGGGCTGGATAAAAACCGCTGCCTGCACTGACCAAAAATGTGGTAAGGGCAAGAAACAACCAGGTTATCGGCTCGGAAAGGAACGGCTGCTCATTGGGTACATTGGAAATGTACTGTAACAAGGGCGCGGATACAGCGGCCAGTGCGGCTCCTGTAGCGACGGCCAGGGTAACAATGACTGCCGTCTCCCCCATAAACTGAGCGACCAACTGACCGCGACTGCCTCCTAAGGACTTTCTAACCCCAACTTCACGCGAACGACTCGCAGCCTGTGCAGTAGCTAAGTTGACAAAATTGAAGCAAGCCATGATGAGCACCAGCAATCCGATGCTCGATAAGACCCACAGGCGGCTTTTACGGGTGACGTGTGTCCCTGCTGAGCTGCCGTAGCGGTCGTCGTAGTGCAAATCCGACAGCGCCTGCAACACATGCACGCGTTTGTTTCGGCTATTCTTATAGTGTGCTTCCTGACCAACTTTGGCTAAGGAAGCAGATGCTGCATTCCATTGATGACGGTCGTGCAACAAGGCAAAAGCCTGGTCATTGCTGCTTGTGCTGCCCCAATCCGGGTTGAACCCATACAAATCGCCCTTGCTTTTGAGGGTAGCGTAAGAAATGATCAGGTGGCATTGAAAATCTGAATTTTCGGGCGAATCTTCCACAATGCCGTTCACTTTAAGCAGCACGGCGTTGTCCATCAGTACTGTTTGACCGACGGCCATTTGCCAGGTTCCAAAGCATTTTTCAGCCATGGATCTGGCCATAACCAGGCTGTTGGGGTCTGAAAGGGAAGATTTTGGATCGCCGGACAACCATTGCCAGTCAAAAATGTGAAAAAAGGCAGGCTCAGTGAATATGGCCGTTTCCCGCTCTTCATCGGTATTAAATTTACGACCTGCAGCGGCATTGGAGCTTCCGGACGGATCCGGGATGGCAATGGTAGGCCAGGTGGTGCGCACCCGGGCAAACTGGGCAAACTGAGTTACGGTTTCCTGCATTTCATCCATCGCCGGAATCGGAATGCCGGGCGTAAAACCTTCGCCTTCCGTTTCACTTTTGTCGTGCGTTACGATCCGAACGATGCGGTCCTGGTTTTTATAAAAAGAATTGAAACTCAATTCATAGCGTACAAGTCTGAAGATCAGCAAACATGCGGCAACCCCGATGGCGAGGCCAAGGATGTTGATGGCCGCATACGTGCGGTTTTTGGACAAATGCCGCAGCGCGAGGTTGAAATAATTTTTGACCATGGCTGGTTATTTCTCTTCTGATTAATGATTGCTTACTTAACAATCTCCTCCCTTTCCACATTGCCATCCATCAAATGCAAAATGCGGTTGCCATAGCGGGCATTGGTTTCAGAATGTGTCACCTGAATAATAGTGACCCCGTCATCTTTATTGAGTTGCTTGAAGACTTCCATAATTTCTTTGGCCTGCGGACTTTGCAGATTGCCCGTAGGCTCGTCTGCGAGAATCAGGCGCGGGTTGCCGATTAAAGCCCTGGCTACGCCCACCAATTGTTGTTGTCCACCGGAGAGTTGGTTAGGGAAAAGGTCTTTTTTCGCAACGATGTTGAAGCGGTCGAGTAAGTCGGCGATCCGGCTTTTGCGTTCTGATGAAGGCACCTTTTTGTAAAGCAGCGGCGTCTCCAGGTTTTCGTAAACAGTAAGGTCGTCTATGAGGTGGTAGGCCTGAAAAACGAACCCGATGTATTGCTGGTAGAGTTCCGTGCGACGGCGTTCGTTGAATTTGTGCACCGCTTCTCCCAGAAACCAGTATTCCCCGTCGGTGGGTTCATCCAGCATGCCAAGGATGTTGAGCAGGGTGCTTTTACCGGAACCGCTGGGGCCCATGATGCTGACAAATTCCCCTTCGGCAATGTGCGCAGTGATGTTTCGCAGAATCCAGGCACGATTGGCTCCGTTCTGGTAATAGCGTTCGATATCTTTGAGTTCGACCATGGTTTTTCTAAATAATAGCCGCAGAAGTTTTTACCTTCTGCGGCCGTTTGTCGGGTGATTTCTTACAAAATGAATTCAAATGGCCATTTAAGGGCCGTCGTGTATTATCGGGTGATTGTAGTTGTACAGTCGGGTGATTTCCCGGGGTTTGGCGCTAATTATTTTCGGGTGATTTTTATGCTTACACGTGGAAGTTTTCCGTGACTACTCGTCCGTCAAACAAGTTAACGGTGCGGTGTGCAAAGCCGGCGTCGTGAGGCGAGTGCGTTACCATGATGATGGTTGTGCCCGCCTGGTTCAACTGAGTGAGCAGGTTCATAACTTCCAAACCGTTGGTAGAGTCGAGGTTACCTGTAGGCTCATCCGCCAGAATTACTTTGGGGTTGGCTACAACAGCACGGGCAATGGCCACACGCTGCTGCTGACCACCGGAAAGTTGCTGTGGAAAGTGCTTGCGGCGGTGCATGATGTTCATGCGCTCCAGTGCGGCTTCCACGCGCTTGGTGCGTTCTGCAGGCGGAACCTTCAGATAAAGCAGCGGTAGCTCGACGTTTTCAAATACCGTTAGTTCATCAATCAGATTGAAAGATTGGAACACAAAACCAATATTGCCTTTCCGAAGATTGGCACGGCTGCGTTCCGTCATGCTGGCAACTTCTGATCCGAAGAAATGGTATTCGCCTTCGGAAGGGTTGTCGAGCAGACCGAGAATGTTCAGCAGGGTAGACTTTCCACAACCGGAAGGGCCCATGATGGCTACAAATTCACCTGGCTGAATTTCCATATTGATGCCGTTCAGCGCTGTCGTTTCCACCTCGTCGGTGGTGAAAATCTTTTGCAGGTTTGAAGTCTTTATCATGTCAATTGTTCGTTTTAATGATTGGTGCAGGAGGATTCCTTTATCCAGCCGGGTTTATTAAAAAATGAGAACGTCTTTATCTCCGAAATTTTCATACGAACTGGTAATCACCTGCTCGCCGGCACTCAGACCGCTAAGTACTTCAAAAAACTGTGGGTTTTTTCGGCCCAGCGAGATGTTGCGTTTTTCTGCTTTGTTGCCTGCCTCGTTCAGTACGTAGACCCAGTTGCCGCCCGTGTCGCTGAAGAAACCGCCAACCGGCAGCAGCATCGCTTCGGTAGGTTGCCCCAATTGAAGGCGTACCGGCACCGATTGTCCTCTGCGAATGCCTTCCGGCACCGATTTCGGGAAAGTCATGTCTACTTCGAAGCGGCCGTTGCGCACTTCAGGATAAGCTTTGGAAACGAGGAGCTGGTGTGTTTTTCCACTGAAATCGAAGTTGCCATCCAGGCCGGGAAATACCCTGGAAAGATAATGCTCATCTACATCAATGCGCATTTTGAAACCGCTGAGGTCGTCAATCTGACCAATGTTCTGGCCGGCTGCGATGCTTTGTCCGACCTCAACATCTACCCTCGACAACAAGCCGCCAACCGGCGCTTTCAGAGATAGGTTGTCCAGATTGTCTCTCATCATATCGAGGTTTTTCCGTGTCCGGGCTAAAGTTCCTTCCAATTGCCGGATTTGCACGATGCTGTTTTCCTGCTGGAATTTTTGATTTTCAATTTCAATTTCCCGCTGTTTGACCAGTCGGTCGTAAGTGATTTTTGAAGTCAGGTACTCCTGCTGGCTGATGACTTTATCGGCTACTAATTTGGCATTGCGCTCATAGGTGTCCTTGGCCTGTTCTATTTGATAGTCCAACTCAGATAAAGTGCGCTGAAGGGTGAATTTGTTCTGGCGAAGAGACAGTCGGGTGTTTTCGAGCTCGTTGATCAATCGGTACATTTCGGTTTCGCGGTTTACAAACTCCATCACCAGGCGTTGGTTTTCCAATTTCAGAATCAGATCACCCGGTTTTACCGTAGCGCCGCCATCCAGTAATTTTTGAGAAACATACCCACCCTCAATGGCATCGAGTTGGTAGGTACGCAGCGGCTGGACCACGCCTGTTACAACGATGAATTCATCGAATACGCCTTTTTGCACTTCTCCGATGGTGATTTTGTCTTTATTGACATTCAAGGCACTTTGCCGGCCCGAAAATCCAAGGGTATAAATGGAAAAAACAGCAAATGCTGCGATGGCTATTCCAATTGCAATGCGTGTGGGGGTCCACTTTTTCTTTTTTATTGCTCGATCCATATTGCTGACGCCGCCTGGCGAATGTTTATGGTTTTGAATGGTACGGTGCCAAATACACTGGCGCTTGTTGAACTACTAACTCTAAAATCAGTGCCAGTTTTTTAAGTTATTGAAAGTTAGTCAATTATAGTTAGATGTAACGAAAATTTCCGTTCGCAATCGTACACAGGTGTCCGAAAACGAACACACTCCCAAAAAAAATCCGTTCATTTGCATAGAATTAGAAACAGGCATTGTCTTTGCGGGTAGGATAAACTATGAAGCGCATGAACGAAGCCAACATTTTAATAGTGGACGATCACCCCGGCGTACTCAGTGCCGGCAAACTCCTTTTGAAAAGACATTTCGCAGAAGTAGATACTACCCGTGATCCCAACGAGATTCCTGAGCTTATGGGGAGTAAGTCCTACGATATTATTCTGCTGGACATGAATTTTAGCCGAAGCACCAAAAACACCGGCAGCGAAGGCTTTCAATGGTTGGAAAAAATCCTTGAAATTGACCCTTCCTCTGTTGTGGTGCTGATTACGGCCTACGGCGACATCGAGTTGGCGGTGCGGGCTATTAAAAACGGAGCGACAGATTTTGTCCTGAAACCCTGGGACAACGAAAAATTGCTGGCTACCCTGAATGCCTCGCTGCGCCTTAAAAATAGCCAGGACGAAGCCTCCAATCTTAAATCACAGCAAACAGGCCGCAACCTGGCTGAAGTGCGCGATCTGCCGGAGATTATTGTCGGGAAGAGCGCTGCCATGGAGCAGGTGTTTGAGACCATTCGCAAAGTAGCAGGCACCGACGCCAATGTGCTCCTTCTGGGCGAAAACGGAACGGGAAAAGACCTCATTGCACAGGCAATTCATGCACAATCGCAGCGGTCAGATCAAAACTTTGTGAAAGTGGACCTCGGCGCACTCACTGAAACGCTTTTTGAAAGCGAACTTTTCGGCCACGTCAAAGGCGCCTTTACCGATGCCCGGGAAGACAGAGCCGGGCGTTTTGAAGCAGCCGACAGCGGCACCATTTTTTTGGATGAAATCGGGAATTTGCCTTTAGGGCTTCAGGCTAAACTGCTGACTGTCATGCAAAACCGGACGATCACCCGGGTAGGGTCCAACCGATCCCGCCCCATCAATGTGCGCGTCATTGCAGCAACCAATCAAAACCTGTACGAGGCCGTCAAAAACCGAAGTTTTCGGCAAGATTTGCTGTACCGCATCAACACCATCGAAATCCAGTTGCCGCCCCTGCGCGAGCGCCCGGAAGACATACCTTTGCTGGCCGAGCACTTTTTGCAGCAGTTTGCCCCCAAATACAAGCGCAACGTCAGCGGCTTCAGCCCCGCCCTGCTACGCGAGATGCAGCGCTACGCCTGGCCGGGCAATGTCCGGGAATTACAGCACGCCGTTGAAAGAGCCGTCATCATGGCGCAAAGCGATCAGCTGCAACCGGAAGACTTTTTCTTCCGTCAGTCGGAACAGGGCCTCGGAGAAACTTTATCTACCATGAACTTAGACGACATGGAAAAATCGCTGATTGTGAAGGCATTGAGCAAATACCACGGCAACATAACAGAAGCGGCGCAGGAACTGGGTTTGACCAGGGCTTCGTTGTATCGAAGACTTGAAAAGTATAATTTGTAGTAGAAGGTAGAGGGTAGAAAGTATCCTATCGCTCTACTCTCTACCCTCTACCATCATCTTTCTACCTAATTAAAAATGCGCCTACACCGCACCTTTGCATTCTGGCTGGCAATTTACGTTTGTTCGATTGGCCTTGCATTTTGGCTGGCGGCCTGGTCTAACGTGGTTTGGCATAAAAACTGGCTGGCTTTTCTGGCTTTCGTTTTTGCTTTGGTGCAAACCTGGCGCCTGTTTCGCTATGTCAATGATACCAATCGCCGGTTGGCGCGGTTTTTAGAAAGTGTCCGTTATTCTGATTTTGCCATTCGTTTTTCAGCGGCAAAAGAAAAAGGCGATACGTTTGAGGACGTGAACCGCCAATTCAATGAAGTACTCGAGGCTTTTCGCCAAACGCGTTCTGAAAAAGAGGCCAACCTGTTGTTTATCAATGCGGTCATCCAACACCTTAGCACTGGTTTATTGGCTTTTGATGCGAAAAACAACGTGCTGTTATCCAACCAGGCTGCTTTTCAACTCCTTGGGATTTACCGTTTACACCACCTCCACGATTTTCCGGAAAACCATGCGGCGCTCCATAAATTTGTTCAGGAACTGAACAGCAAAGGAAAAATCCTGTACCAGCCCGAACCCGGTAGGCAGCTTTCGGTGCAGGGCGTTCACATGAACCTGCGTGGCCAGGACCTCCGGCTGGTTACCCTGCAGAACATTCACCCCGAACTGCAACGCAAAGAACTCGACGCCTGGCGCAACCTCGCGCGCGTGTTGCGTCATGAAATCATGAATTCCATTACGCCCATTGTTTCCCTGGTGGAAACCATGACCGAAATTGTTCGCCACGACCTTACTGGCGACAGCAAAAAGACCAACGAAGCCCGTCTCGATCTGGAAGAAGCGCTGGAAGTAGTTGGCGCCCGAAGCAAAGGGCTCATGGATTTTGTAGAAGCCTACCGCAGTTTTACAGCCATTCCGGCGCCCCGGCTGGGTGATGTTCCCGCACAGCGTTTGTTGCAGCAAATTGTTCAGCTGGCAGAAGCCCATCCGGCAGCCGCAGATGTCCGGATCCGGGTCAGTGTGGCGCCGGAAGAATTGATGCTCCGGGCTGATGTTGCCCAGTTGGAAATGGTATTGCTGAATCTGGTAAAGAATGCCTGTGAAGCGATGCAATCTAATTCCGAACAGGGCGCAAATCCGGAAATTTTACTGGAGGCAGGGCTGGACGGCAAAAACCAGGCTTTTATTGCCGTCGAAGACAACGGCCCCGGCATTTCTCCGGAATTGATGGAGGAAATATTCATCCCGTTTTTCACCACAAAAGTTGAAACCACCGGTTCAAGCGGCGGGGCAGGTATTGGATTGAGTATATCGAGGCAAATTATTCAGATGCACGGGGGCGATATTCATGTCACTTCGCAACCAGGGAAGGGCGCGCGCTTTGTGGTGGCATTTTGAAAGTGGCTAAAAGGAGTCTTATTTGCCTTTTAGATTTTCAATATCATCCAAATCTCTGGGACGCGCTGATGCTGTTTTAGCAAGAATTAAGTCTGAAAGCCTTAAAGCTCTTACCTTAAGATCATCTTCGAACTCAAACCATTCAGATTTCACAAACGCGTTGTCAAAATCCAACCCTTTTACCCGGGTAAGTATTTCGATACAAACAGGTGGTCTTCCAAAAGTGAATACGTCATATTTTTCTTCGGACAGAAATTTATCAACTGTCATATCAAAAACTGGCAATCCAAAATGATTGAATGCCTGAGCGAGCAGTTGATAATTTTCAAAACTTGGTTTCACCCAAATATCCATATCGCCGGTTGTTCTGGAGTAGCCATGTAGAATGACGGAGTATCCGCCTACGAGAATATAAGCAACCTGATATTCATTTAAGGCTTTGATGAAGTCCTGAAAATCCTGGTTAAATATATTTTGTTGCATTAGCCGTGTTTTCTCATGGAAAAGGCACTCCTGTCAAGCTGATGCATAGCGGTATGCTCAATATTGTAAGCGGAACAAATTAAATACCAGGCAGCTTCCAAACGTTCACGTGGTGACTTTGTCATCCAGTAGCTTCTGTTTTGTCTGGCGGCTTCAAAAGTTTGGACTTTAAAAACGGTTCTGTCTAAGCGATATTCATTCATCGGCTGGTCAATTATTTGACTTCTTGCAAATTTCGTGAATCTTTGGCAATTATTCACGATTAGCAAAAGCCAGAATATGGAAATTAAAGATGATCTCGAACAACTACGCAACATAATCTGGCAAATTATGCCCCTTCCCGACGACGCGTGGCTGGCTTTTGCCGGTATCTGGCAACCCTTTTCCGCGAAGCGCAAAACCATCCTCACTGCTGAAGGCGAGACCGAAAAGTATTTGTACTTTGTACTTGAAGGTGTACAGCGCGCCTATGCAGTCGGCGAAGACGGCCGGGAAGCGACCCTGGTTTTCACCTACCCCTATTCTTTTTCCGGCGTGGCCGATTCGCTGTTGCTGCAGCAGCCCTCGCGCTACTGGTTTGAAACGCTGACCCCGAGCGCATTTTTACGGGCGCCTTTCCGACAATTTGATGAGCTTTTGCTGGAATATCCGGCTTTGGAACGCATGATCCGGCTGGCGCTTAGCCACACCCTGGCAGGTGTGTTGGTACGGCAAATCGAATTGCAATCTTATACTGCCGAGCAGCGCTTTCGGGCCTTACTGACGCGCAGTCCGCACATCCTGCAATTGGTTCCGCATAAATATTTGGCCAATTATCTGGGGATGGATGCCACTAATTTCAGTAAATTTCTGGGGAGCATCAGGGTATAATCCACCAAATTTGTGCTGCTTGGAAATCGGCGCCCGTGGCATGACCGCGAATGTCCTTGCCCCTGGCCCGATCGAAACAGATTTTAACAACGCGGCCATCCGCTCCAACCCACAAATGAAAGCTTTTCTGACAGCCCAAACACCGCTGGGA
Source organism: uncultured Saprospiraceae bacterium (assembly GCA_937926205.1). Classification (GTDB taxonomy): domain Bacteria; phylum Bacteroidota; class Bacteroidia; order Chitinophagales; family Saprospiraceae; genus JABWAJ01. Next base: position 42,423 of record CALEYL010000017.1, on the reverse strand, counting down.
AGGGTTGGGGAAGCAGACGACATCGGCGGGCTCGCTGCGCTTTTGTGCTCCGATCAGGCTGGCTGGATCAACGGTCAGCGGATTGAGGCGAGTGGGGAATTAATTTGTGATTTTTGCCACCTTGTTTTTTTAACCACATAGGTACATAGAATGGTCACATAGACCAGATAGACAAGAGCGACTTTCTATGTGACCTATCCCGCTACACGGGACAAGTTGTGAAAATACCTATGTATCTATGTGGTAAAGATTCATCTCCCATAAAATCTTGGTTTTTACCAAGAATCACCTGTTTAATGGGGTCGATCTTTGTGACATCAAAAAACACAAAGTCATGTATCAAAGCACCCTTTTTCTGGAAGATTTGCAAAAGCAAACGGAAAGCATTATTCAGCAAGCGCTCAGCGAATGGCAAATGTTGCCGCCCGAAGTGCTGGCACAAAAACCAGGGCCTGATCAATGGAGCGCTGCACAGTGCCTCGAACACCTTAATATATATAGCCGCTATTACCTGCCTGCTATCGAAAAAGCAATGACGGCAGGGAAGCGCGGGCGTCCTTCTGCTACCTATCGCCCGGGTTGGCTGGGATCTTATTTTACGAAATTGATGCAACCAAAGGAGAACGGCACCCTGAAGTCAAAAATGCAATCGCCTAAAAATGCCGTACCTGCCACTGCACCCGATCCCCGGGCTACCCTCGCCGAATTTATTGACCATCAGGAGACCTTACTGAAATTGCTCGACCGGGCGTCAGGCGTCAATATCGGCCGGCTGCGCATTCCCATCTCTATTGCACCCTGGATTCGACTGAAACTAGGGGATACCTTTGCTTTTTTGATTGGGCACGAACAACGGCATGCGCTGCAGATCGTGCGGGCTGTTCTGGCAGTGCAAGCAGAGAAGTCTCAGAAAATTCCGGTTTAGATATAGACAAAACTGGTTCCTGATCACAATTTTTGGACCCCTAAATCCACAGAAGACTGCCTGACTGTTATTTTTTCAACTTTTCGTCGTTCAAAAAACGGATTTGAAAGCCTGAATCAAAACGTTTATCGGTACCGATTCAGAATGTCGTTTTTTTTCAATCTTTCGCATGCTTGTCTGCCGCATCTTTGCGCTGTTCCTTGGTTCAACTAAAGGGGGCAGCGCAATGAATTGCGAATAAGGCTTCGTATATGAAAATGGCAATATGGTCGCTTTTTTTAAGTTTCACCGTTTTGAAATTTGCTTTTTTGTGTCGGAATTTTGAAAAAACAATATGGAAATCACTCACAAGTTTTATGAAATACCCGAAGACCTGTCTCCTTTAATTAAGGCAATCTGGCATGTGAATGCTTCGGGGAAAGCCGGCGAAATTTCCCCGGTTCAATGTTGCCTGCCAAACGGACTGACAGAACTGATCGTCAATTTAAAACCTCAATTCAAACACTACGGCGAATTGAATGGAGCAAGGGTAGTGTTCCCTGATGCTTATATGGTTGGCGTTATGTCGGAGCCGGTACATTGGAGCATGGACGCAGGTACAGAATTATTGGGCATTTGTTTTACTCCGGAAGCATTTGTTTCCATTTTCAATCTTTCTATCAGCGATATCGCAGACCGGTTTGAAAGAGCAGATTTGTTTCTCGGAGGTATGCTTGGAAATCTGATTAATCAAATTCGCATGGCAAGCCACCACGAACAAAGACAGCGTTTCATTGTGGACTATTTCAGACAAAGACAAATAAACAATGAAATTCGGCAACCCTATTTTTTTCAGGCATTGGAACAAATAAGGCTGAGTTCGGACGCATTGTCCCTTGAGGAAATCTGCGGACAGGTTTTTGTAGGTAAGCGCCAGTTGCAGCGCGCTTTTCAGGACAATCTTGGCGTAAGCTTAAAAACATACGGACGCATCCTGCGATTTGTCAGAGTTTATGATTCTATTTATAAAAATCCTAATCGGAAACTAACCGAAATTGCTCATCAATTCGGCTATGCCGACCAGTCTCATTTTATTCGTGAATTCCGGGAATTTACCGGAGATAATCCCAGTGCCTTTCTCTCTGACTATCAATTGGATGCCAATATGCCTTTTGTTGTGAGAAACTGATTTTTCCTCTGGCGCTTTCAACCTAAAAAATTATTGTTATCAACCAGTTTGATATTGACTTTAATGTTTAGCTTGCTCCTAATCAACTCTGGCCGTGGGTTCTACAACATATAGAATCCTTAGCAACAGGCGCTTGCTCTACAACAAATTGTCTTTCAACAATTCATCATTAATAAACCTATATCATGAAGATGAACAGACTTTGGGCGATGGCCCTGCTATTGGCTGCCCTGGGCCTTACTTATTGTCAACCAACAGATCAGGAAACACAAGCCACAAACGAAGCCTCTACGCCGAAAATGACTGCGGTACAACGAGGGGAATACCTCGTAAACGCCCTTGGTTGTGACGATTGCCATACTCCGAAAACCATGACTGAACAAGGTCCTGTACCTGACTTAACGCGCCGCTTCATGGGGCACCCTGCAGACGAGCCGTTTGAAGGCGCAGACAAAAAGCAACTGGTGGAGACACAGCACGTAGCCATATTTAGCCCCGGTATGACGGCTGCAGCAGGTCCCTGGGGCATTTCGTTTGCTGCCAATATTACACCTGATGATACGGGGATTGGCGCCTGGACGGAAGCGCAGTTTGTAAAAGCCATTCGGGAAGGAAAAAGCAAAGGATTAGACGGCACCCGCCCGCTGTTGCCTCCTATGCCCTGGCCCGGTTATGCAAAACTAACTGACGAAGACCTGAGTGCTGTTTTCAGCTACCTGAAGTCTATCACGCCGATTAAAAATATTGTGCCGCAGCCAAAAGGGTTGTAAATAAATTATTCGCCCAGATAGCTATCAGACAACCTGCCAACTGGCGCGCTTGATACCTGTACCGGTTGGCAGGTAAAGACAAGAACCATTTTTTTTACCTAAAACCCATATTCATGAATCCCTTCGAATGGATGCTGCTGCTTTCGGCATTGGCCGTGAGCACAGCCGGTATGCGCGCCGCACTCAGCGCGATAAATATGTTGAAACGTCACCCGGATAATGACAAGTTTGCTGACTTTTCTTAAAACGCCTCCACGCCGTTCACCGTCGTGTACTTGAAACTCAGTTTCTTGTCCGGGTTGATGTATTTGAAAGCCGATTGACACATGAGTGTTGCTTCGTGAAAGCCGCAAAGAATCAGCTTTAATTTGCCGGGGTAGGTGTTAATGTCGCCGATGGCATAAATGCCGGGTACATTAGTACTGTAGTCAAGGGTATCGACTTCGATTGCATTTTTGTCAATGTTCAATCCCCATTCGCCGATAGGGCCAAGTTTTGGCGACAAGCCAAAAAGCGGAATGAAGTGATCGGCCGGATAGGCTTTGTCACCATCGGTATTGTGCCGAACCACAACATCCGAAAGTTTGCCGTTGCCATTCAGGCCAACTGCCTGCGAGTCGGTCAGCAGCGCTATTTTACCGGAATGCGCCAGTTCCATTACTTTTTCAACGGAATCGGGGGCGCCCCGAAATTCCTGCCTCCGGTGAATGAGCGTTACTTTATCGGCTACATTCGCCAGAAAGATGGTCCAGTCGAGTGCAGAATCACCACCACCTGCAATCACCACGCGTTTGTCGCGGTATAATTCCGGGTCTTTGATGATGTACTCGACGCCTTTGTCTTCAAATTGCTCCAGATTTTCGATCGGGGGCTTGCGGGGCTCAAAGCAACCCAGTCCGCCTGCAATGGCAATTACCGGCGCTTCCATGACTGTGCCTTTATTGGTCGTCACACGGAATAATTTTTCCTCTACCCGTTCAACGCTTTCAGCGCGTTCTCCAAGAGTAAAAGTAGGCTGGAACGGCGCAATCTGTTCCATCAATTTGTCGACCAATTCTCCTGCAAGAATGGATGGATAGCCCGGAATGTCATAAATGGGCTTTTTGGGATAGATTTCCGTGAGCTGTCCGCCGGGCTGCCCCAGCGTGTCAATTAAATGGCAGCGCATCTTCAGCAGTCCTGCCTCAAAAACAGTGAACAGCCCAACCGGGCCTGCTCCTATAATCAGAATATCTGTACGAATCATCTTAAGTTAGCACTCAGCGATGCAGAACAGTTATGTCAGCGACTTTCCTGTCTGATCAAATTGTCAATAAGAATAAGGCCATCAACCAGGCCTTGAGGATTGTCAAATCCGCGCCAAAGATAGCCTATGAATACAATACGGAAGAATGATTTGTTTTCTGAAAAACAATTTTTCATTAGCTTTGTATAACATGAATAGCAGCTTGTCAGCCACTTGAAGCGTTTCATGTAGGAAATTCGTTCTTCACCATACTTTCCACTCCCTATACTAAAGGTAGCAAAAAAACAAAGTGAAGCACTTGCAGGCAGGTGTGGGAAGTCGGTGTACAGCAGGAAATTGTCTTATTATACACACACAGCCATGGCAGAGTTATTGGAAATTCAACAGGACGAGGAGAAAAAACTGATCCAGGGGGCTTATCGCAAACTGTTGCGTACCATGCCGTCTGACCTGGAGAAGATAGATAAGAAGAACATCCGCATGGCTTATGAACTTGCTGTCGAGGCGCACAGCAAGCAGCGGCGTAAATCGGGAGAACCTTATATATTGCATCCGATCGCCGTGGCAAAAATATGTGCCGAGGAAATCGGGCTCGGGCCTACCGCCATCATCTGTGCGCTTTTACACGATGTGGTGGAAGATACCGATGTTACCCTGACGGATATCAAGGAAAAATTCGGCGACCGCATCTCCAAAATGGTGGATGGGTTGACCAAACTGGATGGCGCTTATACTTCCGACAGCCAACAGGCGGAGAATTTCCGCAAAGTGCTCAGCACACTGGTAGAGGATGTGCGGATTGTTCTGATCAAAATGGCCGACCGCCTGCACAACATGCGCACCCTGGGGTCTATGCCCCGTGAAAAACAACTCAAAATTGCGGCTGAAACGAGCTTCATTTACGCGCCACTGGCTCATCGACTCGGGTTATATGCCGTTAAAACGGAGTTTCTGGATCTTTGTATGAAAATTACCGATCCGGAAACCTACCGCGATATTGCCCAAAAACTGAAACAGACCAAACGCGGCAGAACAGATTACATCAAGGAATTTACAGCCCCTTTGATTCCCCGGCTCGAAATGCTGGAAACGCCCTACCGGATCATTGGCCGGCCCAAGTCTATTTTTTCCATTTGGAACAAAATCAAAAGCAAACAGGTCAAGTTTGAAGAAATATACGACCTCTTTGCCATCCGCATCATCCTCGATGCGCCGCCAGAAAAGGAAAAGATGGTTTGCTGGCAGACCTATTCTATGGTGACGGATGTTTACCGCCCCATTCCGGAGCGCCTTAAAGACTGGATCACCTGGCCCAAGCTCAACGGCTACGAGTCGCTCCACACGACGGTGATGGGAAACGAAGGTCGTTTTGTGGAAGTGCAGATCCGGACCGAACGCATGGACGAAATTGCCGAGCGCGGATATGCGGCACACTGGAAGTACAAAGAAATCAAGCAACAACAGGATACCTATGAGCGTTGGCTCGACAGCGTTCGGGAAATGCTGGAAGATCCGAATATTGATGCGGTGGAGTTTTTGGGCGACTTCAAAGCCAATACCCTGTTTAGCGACGAAATTTATGTCTATACCCCCAAAGGGGATATGAAAGTTCTGCCGGCAGGGTCTACCGCCCTCGACTTTGCGTTCAGCATCCACTCTGATTTGGGATACCACTGTTCAAGTTTGCGCGTCAACAACCGCATTGTCCCAATGGGGCATCGCTTGTCGAATGGTGACAGAATAGAGGTGATCACGAATAAGAACCAACGGCCAAGCGAAGGCTGGCTGAAAATGGTGGTTACCGGGAAAGCTCGCTCTAAAATTCGCTCTGCCATGAAAGAAGAGCGTCGCCGCCAGGGAGAAATCGGACGGGAGGCGCTGACCCGCAAACTTAAAAACATCAAAGTCGATTATGAACCGGCGGTGGAGTTACTGGCCCGGCACTTTGAGTTTACTTCGCACATCGACCTGTATTTTGAGATAGCCATGGGGCGACTCACCATTCCCAACATCTTTAAGCACTTTAAAGTAGAAGGTACCAAACTGGTCGTCATAGATAAAGTGGCGCCTGAAGGGAACAAGGAACCGGAAGACGGAAAACCACAAAGAGGCGCGAAGTCGCGTTATACCAACAAACCACGCCTGATGGTTAATGGCGAACTTGCCGATGAATACGATTACAGCTTTGCAACTTGCTGCAATCCACTGCCTGGCGATGCCATTTTTGCTTATGTGACCCAAAATGCAGGATTGAAAATTCACCGGATCAATTGTCCGAATGCAACCAACATGATGGTGAATTATGGCTATCGGGTGATGAAAGCAGAATGGGTGGCCATCGGCAGCTCCCAGTTTGTGGCAAACCTGAAAATAACGGGTATCGATAATGGTCCGGGCGTCATTGAGGTGTTGACCAAAAAGATCTCTTCTGAACTGAAATTGAACATCCGTGCTTTTTCCATCAAAGGGGATCAGGGGTACTTTGAAGGAGAAGTAAGCCTCCTTGTTTCGAATGCTGATCAACTCAATCTGGCCATACAGGCGCTCAAGAGCCTGGACAATGTCTCTTCTGTTCAGAGGATGGAATAAGCGATAGGGTGACAAAAAAAGTTTACCGTTTTCTTCTGTAGAACTACCGTTCCGTAAAAATTTCGGATTTTTATGCCGAAAGTGATAAAAATGACCAAATCGGGCTTGCATATTTGAAAACAACGATGTATTATTGCACTGTGATAAGAAAAAAGGAGATCGACTTTCCGGGACATCTCCGAAATTTTTTCGGATCACACGTTTGACGACAACACCTCTAAAGATCAATTGAAACCTCCGCACACATACCCCAGTATGTGTCTTATTGCTACTTACATTGACTACACTTCCCGTGTACTGCCCAAGACTTACTGCTCTTGTGCGTTTCCATTTTTTTGTATTTCGATTTGAATTTTACTGACTAACGTAAATGGTTTCTACCATTCTGAACGAGTCATACCCTGTGATCGAAACGACAGATTTTATCCAACTTCAAAAATGGTTGCGCGTGAAAAGAGTATTCCTACTTCCGATATGTTTGATGGCTGTGTTCCTGCAAGTGAATGCAAAAGTAATTTTCGTGAAAGCAGTTGCAAATGGCAATGGCACTTCCTGGTCCAATGCTTTTGGCGACCTGCAGCTGGCACTGAAAGCTGCTAAAGCTGGTGATGAAATCTGGGTTGCATCCGGTGTTTATACGCCGACTAAGAGCAATGACCGCATGATTTCGTTTACCATTCCAAGCGGCATCAAGATGTTCGGCGGTTTTGCAGGAAATGAAACGGCGCTTCAGCAGCGTAACATCCAGGCCAACCCGACGACCCTTAGCGGCGCGATCGGCACCATCTCAGAAGAAGACAACTCTTACACCGTTATATATACACGCCACGCAAGCAGCGAAACTGAAGTTGATGGATTTATTATTACCAACGGCCATGCAAACGGCATCGGCAATATCGGAGACATCAGAGTTTGTGGCGGCGCCTGGTTCAACGATGGATCAAACGGCGAATCTTCACCAACCATCCGCAACTGTACTTTCCTGGATAATGTAGCACGCAACGGCGGCGCCATCTACAATTTTGCAATGAATGGCGTTTGCAACCCAAATATTGAAAATTGCCTGTTCTCCGGCAACATCGCTGACCTTGATGGCGGCGCCATCTTCAACGACGGCAACGTTGGTACTTGCAATCCGGTTATCGCCAACTGCAACTTCACAGGCAACGCAGCTACTTACGGCGCTTGCATTCTGAATGTTGGCAAAAATGGCGAATGCCGCCCGGTAATCAACGAGAGCGCTTTCACCAATAACTCTTCTTTGGTTCGTGGCAGCGTTGTCTACAACCACCGCGAGCAGGGCTCTAACTGTGATGCCATCATGACTTCCTGCCGCAGCGATGACAATGATTCAATGGTTGGTAAAGATGTTAGCAATACACTGACTGGTGGCAATCAGGAAGCAAAAAAACCAGGCAAAACTTCAGGAATCCGTGTAGTTGCCATGGGTAAGAACTAATTCAATTGTCCATAAGATTATAGCGCACCATATTTTTAGAAGCCGGATAGAGACTTTCTCCATCCGGCTTCTTCTGTTTTGTACCTTTGCTTTTGGAAGCATCAAAAGACTTGAGCTGCGATTTCTCCGTACCAGGTCTATTCAAAAGCGGATAAAACAGTCCATATGTACGAGCATTTAAAGCCGGAAAGCCAGGCTATTCGCATTCAAACCAGCCGCACGGCGGAAATGGAACATTCCACACCGCTATTCCTGACTTCCGGCTTTTGTTACGACGCTGCAGAAGACATGGCGGCAGCCTTCACCGACGACACCCTTGACGTCAACATTTACAGCCGTTTTTCCAATCCCAACGTGGATGAGTTTATTCAGAAGGTATGCGCACTTGAAGGCGCAGAATCCGGCATTGCCACAGGAACGGGCATGGCGGCAATATTTGCCACCTTCATGACTTTCCTGAAGAACGGCGATCACATCTTGTCTGCCTCTGCCGTTTTTGGATCAACCCACACCATACTTACCAAATACCTGCCGAATTGGGGCATTGAAGCCACTTATTTCGACATGAACCGGCCCGAAACGATCGAAGCGCTCCTTCGTCCGAATACCCGGATGGTTTACCTGGAGACACCCTCCAATCCGGGGCTGGACATCATTGATCTGGAATTTGTAGGTAATTTGTGTCGTAAACACGGGATTCTGTTCGTGGTCGACAATTGTTTTGCAACACCCGTTAACCAGCAACCCCTGCGCTATGGGGCCGATCTGGTTGTCCATTCCGCAACAAAATGGATGGATGGACAGGGTAGGGTTTTGGGCGGCGTTGTGGTGGGGCGCAAGGGACTTATCCATCCACTCTACCTTTTTGTGCGCAACACAGGACCTTCAATGAGCCCGTTTAATGCCTGGGTGCTGAGCAAGAGCATGGAGACCCTGCATCTGAGAATGGAAAAACATGCCGCAAACGCATTGGCATTGGCTAAGGCACTTAAGACCAATCCGCATCTGCTACTGGTAAAATATCCATTTTTAGAAAACCATCCGCAACACGAAATAGCCAAAAAGCAAATGCGCGACGGCGGTGGAATAGTCGTGTTTGAACTTGCCGGAGGCGTCGAACGCGGCCGCCGTTTTCTGAATGCGCTCCGAATGATTTCCATGACCAACAATCTGGGAGACAGCAGGAGCATTGCCTCTCATCCGGCGTCTACCACGCATTCAAAGCTTAGTGAAGCAGAAAGACAGGCTGTTGGCATTACGCCCGGGTTGATTCGCATTTCCACTGGTTTGGAAGCGGTATCCGATATCATTGCCGACATTGAACAGGCGCTGGAGGCTTCGAAATCTTAAAAGGCGCCCGATGCCAGGGGAACTTGTATGGGGTTTACCAGAAAAAAACCCTCTTCTCCCTGAGGTTGATAGAGGGGCATGAGCAGACATCCATCGGCTGGAGCACGAATATCGCCGTCTTTGTCTGTGGCCAGTAACTGTCCCTTTTTTACCGCCTGAAAATTCTGAAACCCCGGCAGCATCTGAAAGTGATCCTCCGGTTTAACAAGATGAACACTTACCAGTTCGGCAACTTTGGGAAGCCCCCGGGAGTAAGCGATGAGCATCTCATCGTGCCGGTTTTCTACGTCCTCTGCCCGGACACAGCCAATAAATCGCATGCAATTGATGGTAGCTGCTATGCAGCGATTAACGGATAGCGGATCTTCGTGTTGTCCGCCTTCAAAGCCCACGGCTACTGTGCGGACTCCGGTTGTTTTTTCTGTAAAATAGTGCATTAAGGTGCCATAAATCCCCCGCAGTAACCCCGTAATAACAGGAACATGCAAGGCAATTCCCATGTGTACACTTTCCGGGTATTGGCTTGCAATGGCAAAAATGCCCCCTTCCGCACTGGTTGTGTGGAGGTCAAGAATAGCAATACTTGTGGGTTTGGAGTCGGCAATGGCGGCTTCTATCAAAGTCAGGAGCTCTTTCAGGTCGCGGTCCTCAGCCTCTAAGGTTTCAGCAGGTAAAGGGCGAATCCGCTCAATATTTTCAGTAGTCCACTGTCGATTGAGGTCTTTTTGGATAAACCGCTTCCCTTCCCGCAGCGCATTGGGGTTTCCTTTGAGTCCGAGCAGCATGCCGTGGAAGACAAAACCCGGGTTTACTTCAGGTTCTTTATCCAGCATTTCAAAAAGCATTTCCAGGGCGCGGATACCCGCAGGCTCATTGCCGTGCATGCCGCTGAAAACCAGAAATAAAGGGCCTGGTATGCCATTGGAATACCGGCCTATGAAGTAGTCGTTGTCTTCCATGTAACTTATTTATCCAGACGGTTCAATAACTGTTTGGCCGAGCCAAAATAAGAAGAAGTCGGCTCAATACGGCTCAGTACTTCTCTGCAGGAAGCTGTCTGTCCGGCTTTCAGATAGTTGAGTGCAAGATTCCAGTCGGCAAAATCCCGCATAGAGGCATCGGCATCCTTAAAGCTCAGAAATATTTCCTTCGCCTCGTCGGTTTTATTCAATTCCATTTTGCAAATACCCAAATATAGCCGGGCCTGAAGGTCATCAGGATGCAGTTCCAGATATTGTAACAGTTGTTTTTCAGCCGAAACATAATCTTGTGCCTTGAAAGCTCTTTCTGTAATTGACCAATCGGTACCTCCCGCTGATTTTTCTGTCAGGGCAAGGGGCGGGTGCTGGGCGAAGGTGTCGTAAAGGGAAGGTCCATTCCAGAATTGCCATACCAAAAGCAGGACAACCGCCGCAGCCGCTGCAACAATACCAAGCAGGCGTCTCAGTGGCATGCGGACTACTTTGCCGGGTTCAGCCTGCTGTGAAAGGAAGTACTCGCTTCCAATGGTATTTAATTGCGTTTTCAGGGCGCTTCTGGAATCCCGCTTGCTCAAAAAATGGGCCATATCGCGCTGGAGTGCCAGGTCTTCCGCCAATTGGGCGTTATTTTCCAGTTCCGCTTCAAAATTTTGCTTTTCAGCGGCATCCATTGTTCCGCTCAGATAGCGGTCTATGCGTTCCGTATTATCCATGTGCCTCTTCGTTAAAGTGTTCGTAGAAAAGTTGACGCCAGCGGGAGGTGCAGCGGTGCTTGCTTTGGTAAACAGCATTCGCATTGGCCAACCCGAGTTCTGCTGCGATGTTTTCAATAGCCTTTTCTCCGGCAGTGATCATTGACAATAGTTTCTGGCATTGATCACTCAACATCGTAAAGACCTTTGAAAGGCATTCCTGGCGTTTTTGTTGCAGCAGGGCCTCAGTGGCTGCTTCCCACTCCGGTGTTTCCTCTTCATATCGCTCGAACTCCGCATTTCTTACGCTTGCTTCGCGTTTTATTTGCGCCAGGCGATCGTACCATTTTCTACGGCAAATGGTCGTCAGCAAAGCGCCGAATGAGCTTGTCATCTGAAACTCACGGCCACAATAGCGATCATAAATGGCCATCAGCGCATCCTGAAACAGGTCCTGTGCGTCTTCAGCTTCTCCATTGTTCTGTTGCACCCAATGCCGGATACTGCCGGAGAATTTACTGTAAATCTCCCGGATCAAAGCCTGGTCGCCTTTACACAGCGCATCGAAGTATTGTTGGTCAGGATGTGGGCCCATGTCTGGATTTTGCCTTTAAGGTAATTTTTTCTTAACTAATTATTAACAAAGAAGGGGCGTAAGATTTCACGACCCTGCCGGATGTATGGATGTATTTCGATTTTTCAAATCATTCATTCATCTTAAAACAACTAAAATGAAAAAGTATTCATTAGCCATTTTCGCCCTGATCGCGCTGCTGAGCGCCGCTTTCCAGTCTTGCAACAAGGAAACACCCCTGAATCCTTCTGCACAGGAATTCAAAAACATCAGAGAAATCGCTCTGGAGAACATCAAGCAGGTGTTTAATTTCCAGGCCGAAGACGGTGCAGTCACCTTCACTTCCGAAAAAGGCGTTAAACTCACCATCAATGGCAATTGCCTTACCCGCAATGGAAATCCGGTAAGCGGTCCGGTAAAACTCGAATTTGCAGAAATGTTTGACCGTGGCGATATGCTCGTCACCAATAAGGCAACCAATGGCAAATTGCCCGATGGCACGCAGGCCATGCTGGTTTCCGGTGGCGAATTTTACATCCAGGCCCTTCAGGACGGGCAGGCTTTGGAGCTCACCTGCGGCATGCATATGGAAGTTCCAACGGCGCTCAGTGGGGGCGATGATTTTGAAATGGAATTGTTCAAAGGGGTCGTAGAAGACGATGGGAATGTGGTTTGGGAAAAAAACAAACAGGCCGAATTCGGCATCCGGGAAGACCAGGGTGGCGCAGCAACAGGCAACCAATACTTCGCTTACTTCAGCACATTTGGCTGGACAAATGTGGACCGCTTTTACAATGATCCACGTCCTAAAACGACCATTTTAGTCGATGTGCCGGAAGGCTACGACGCCAATAACAGTGCTGTTTACCTGTCTTATGATGGCGAACCGAATGCACTGGCGCAGTTAGACCGCTATGATGAAAATACGGGCTTATTCAGCGAGCACTACGGACAAATTCCAATCGGACTGAACTGCCATGTCATTTTTGTTTCTGAAGACAATGGCCAGTGGCGTTATGCCATCAAAGGCGTCAGCATTCAGGCTGGTGGCACCATCACTTTCGACGCGAGTGAACTGGCAACGACTTCAGAAGCTGGCCTGACCCAACAAATTACCATTTTGCCATAATCCGGTGAATGTATCATAATCCCTGAACAGAGCCTCCGGTGCCCGCGCATCGGGGGCTTTTTTTGGGGAAAAAATCTAGTTCCCAGGGCGTAAGATTTTTCAATGCTTTCAGATATACAGGTATAAACCCAATTTATTCACTAAAAATGCACAAATCATGAACCGTTCCAAGTCAATTTCAATCCTGCTATGCTCTCTGTTCTTCGCTGTCTTTTTCGGCGCCTGCCAAAAAGACGATGCTGTCGGGGAGAATAAACTGAACTCGATTCAACCGGTATCTACCGAACTGCGCGACATAGATGGTGATGGTTTGCCGGAAGTCATTCTTGCTTTTGACCGCAAGGACATTCTTCGGCTGGAGGAACCCAATGTTGTGTTGTCAGGCCGTTTTTCAGACACCGATACCCACTTTGAAACAGACCGCTTTTCCGTACAACAGTAGCTTTCCGATGCAATCATTTTTTGAATTATTGTACAACTAAAACACCATCATCATGAAAATCTTCAAAATAACTTTTGGCATCGCCGTACTCAGTATGCTGATGCTGTATTCCTGCAAATTCAAGCAAAAAGCAGAAGTTCAAATCAAAGGAGAAGGCGGTAGCGCTGTGCTCGAAGTAGAAGTTGTTGCGGGTGCAGAATTTAAAACCAAAGGCGTCATCCCGGCAAACTGGTGTCAGGGTTCTCAGGCCGGCACTCTTATCACCGTAGCTTCCTGTGACGTATTGACCAATGTGACACGAAAAGTTAAGAAATCAGATGGCACTTTTGGAGAGGAAACCCGCCAGGAGACGCATACGCTCGAGTATAAAATCGCCTGTATCCCCGGCACAGCGTGGGAGGTAGATTGCAGCGATCCGATCATTCTTCAGGTACCGACAGACTGGCAAATAGCGGAGGCAACCTTTAGCAAAACTGGTTTTCAGGGGAATCTGGTGATCGATGAAACCCTGCCCACTTCTGACTACTACGGCACGCCTTACCTCGCAGAACCGGGCTACAAACTGATTACCGTGGGCTTTCCATACGGAACAATAGAGGATACTTACCAGATCAGTTTGCGTTGTACGTATGCCAACCTGGGCCACAGCCAAATCAAGGCTATTTTTGCCGCAGCAGTACGTACCGTAGATCCGAATACGGGAGCCGTTCGACAGTTTTATCCACCGGCGATACCCGCTGTCAATAATTTTGCACTGGTGAATGATCCGCTTTTTACGGTGGAAGTCACGGGAGCTGCAGTAATTGCCCGCCAGATCGACGATCAGGAAGCAGCTGCCTTATCCTTGCCTCAGGCAGGTGAACGGACTTATGTGGCGCTCTCCGCTTACGGTGCTGATCCGACGTCAGTTGATCTGAACAACTTTACGCTCAAAACGGATTAATGAACCAGCTATCGCTATTTGTGTGAATAGCAAACAGAGACATGAGTCATCCCGAATTTTTAGCGAAAACAGGCGAAAAACAGGATGTTTTCGCGATCATTCAGCCGTGTTAGTGGGCAGTTGGCAGTTTTCAGTTTGCAGTAAACCCGACTGAAAACTGCCAACTGACAAACTGCCAACTTTTAATTGACGAATTGATTGCTTATTACACCAACACTGTTTTGAAAATTCGGGATGATACATGCTCTTTAAAAAAAACTTATCTTGTACAAGCTTTTGATTAACCCAAAGTCCTCCGATACTATGAAAAACTTAACCCGCGGCTTTTTTATGCTGTTTTTTCTGAATATGGCTTCGCTTAGTGCACAATCCGTGGAAAAGCAAGCCGATTTTATTACCAGAAATACAGGAGACACCGTGCTGTTTGCACCAGTTTTGCCGGCTCTGCTCCAAATGGCCGGTGCGCCGCAGGCCTACTACGAACACTACTGGGAATTTGGCGACGGTACATTTAGTTTTGAAGAGAGCCCGCGTCATGTTTATGCAGATACAAGTACCCGCGAAGTCTATTATTTAGCGACCGGAAAATACGACAATGGCAAAGCGCCCAAACCGCGCAAAAAGAATGTTGCAACGATTAAGGCGAAACCCGCCGGGGCCATGGCCGATGCAGGAACCAACTTACCGGCAGTTTTAGCCGATCCGACTGCAACGCTGGGGCTTAGGGCTGTGCGCAATCCGCGTGCCGGTGAGGAGCTGGCCTGTATTTTTGCTTATGCGAACCATACTCCTATACCCCAGTCGGGAACTTTATACCTGTTTTTTAATCAGAAAGAATACCAGACGCCGCATTTTGTATTTAAAGAAAGCCGTACACACTACGGAGAAAAGGAAGTGCAAAAGAGCCTTAGCCTGGGTGGTCTGCCATATCAATACAATGGCTGGACCGGCCTTGATCAGGGGTACGAGTGGTACGCTGCAAGCCTTGCTGAGCGTGAACCGGAAGTAGCATTAAAGGAATTGGAGGCTACCTACAAATCCAGTGTGAGCTGGCACTACGATGGCTTGATGCCGGATGAGCTGCACCATTTGTTTTTTTCGCTCGATGCAGCCGCGACCATGCTCGCTGATACCAATGCGATCATTACCATCAGCGGACTATTGATTTCTGACGACAGACTGGTGGTGGAACAATATGATTTGGAAATGGAAATTGTGGCCTCACACGATCCTAATTACATTGCTGTTTCGCACCGGCGCACTGGTTTCAGGGGCATACGCAGGAAAGACATGGTCTACAAAGTCCATTTTCAAAATAATGGAGAAGGCCCGGCAAGCAAGGTTGCTATCACCTGCGACATACCGCACGGGCTGGGCGCATCGGGGCTCCGGGTGCTCGACCTGTATCCGCAATGTCTCCTTTGCCCCGAAGAGGGAGCGCCCGAGTGGAGTTGCCTCGATACGAGTTTTCAGGAAGACAAGGTGATCTTTACTTTTCAGAACATTTACCTTCCGGGCACACGCCAGGAAGGGGTCAATGACCGTGATTCCACAAAAGGGTTTATTAAATTCCGTTTGTCACCGGATGCAAAAATCCGAAAAATGACTATGGATTCACGTGCCGAAATTGTGTTTGACAAAAACCCGCCGATTCGTACCAACAGTGCCAAAACAGGCTTTAAACCAGGTATTTCTCCTGGCTTGATGGCCGGATGGAACATTTTTCCCGATGATCGGGAACAAAACCATTTTACTTTGGGGATAAGTATATCTCCATTTAGTCCTTATAAAAGATTTTTACAGGCTGAAGTATGGCTGGGGTTGCCCGGGAGCATAGAGAAGGAGGCACTTGTTTCTGAATTTTATACCCGTTCATTTCAGGATCCCAATACCGGGCAGGATTTTACGACAATCATTGACAGTACCATCAGATGGCAACAGCACAGCATAGAGACGTCTATCCTCAATCTTGGATTGGTTCCGCTCGAACTCCGGAAAAACTGGACTGATTTTTTTAGCTCAGGGCTCGGAATTTTAGTTCAGCTTAATTCCCGTCGTTTTGAGGTTCAGGAACTTAATAAAAGTCAGATCGTTCAACGTTGCCTGATGTTTCCCGGTTCAACCCAGTTAGAATGCTTTGACCCTGTAATGACGCCTTTAGACGATGCCATCCGGGTACGTCGTGTCACCACGCTCCGTGCTGCTGTTTTTGCGGATTTTCATCTTGGCTTTGTACGAAAAGGACCCGCCCTCGCACTGCGGCCAATTTTTCGATTTGGAGAGACCCCCTCTTTTTATGTGTCGGCATTTGCGTACTGGAAGTTTTAGTTTCGGGGAATAGGGCGTATTTTTGAAGCGTTTTGGAAGCTCTTTAAGGGAGTTCAAAAGACAAGATGCTTCAAAAATAACCGCACTTAATGGCTTATCGGCGCTTTGTTAGTTTCTTTTATCTGACCATCTGCCTGACCCTGTTATCACTTTCAGCACAGGATCAGCGCTCCTATTGGGAAGAAAAGATCGCCGAATTTGAAGCGACATCCAATACGGACAGCCTTACCTTTTATTATCAAAAGCAAGTAAAGTATGCCCGCAAAACAGATGATCTGGCGGACTGGGCAGACAGCTATTTTAACTGGCAATACAGCCTCGGGGACGAGCACAGTCAAGCATTGTCTGTGTTGGATAGCGCCATTCAGGGCGCCTGGCGCAAGCCCAAATCCAGCGATGAAGCCATGGCTATGGCATATGTACATGCATCGCGTCGATACCATTTATATGAACTGGGAAAAATACTTCAGGCTGTAAAGGCCGGGGAAGCTGCGCTTGCATTGTACGAAGGTTCTGCCGGGTATGATCCTGAAGCGCTTGATTATTTTTATACTCCGATGGCCGGGTATTACACACGTCTTGGAGACAATGAAAAGGCCCGGATTTTGTGTAAAAAAGCCATCAATAGCCACCCCGAAGGCCCGAAAGACGGCGCCCTTGCCGGATTGTACAACAACCTTGGAAGGGCCTACTGGAACGATGGTGATTCAAAGAACGCGATTGCAGCTTACCTCGAAGGACTGGCTTGCACTGATGTATCACCCCTGAAAAAAGGCTTGTTGAAGCAATCGTTAGCAGAAAGCTATCTTGAAACGGGAGCGATTAAAGCAGCAGCAGAAAATGCTTCGGCAGCCATTGCACTGCTTAACCCTTTGGAAAATAGTCCATCTGACCAAAAAGATGCCTTTTCTTATTTATCAGGCGCCTGGTTGGTAAAAGCCAAGTTATCGGTACAGACGGGGCGTTTTGCAGAGGCCCGGGTACAGTTGGAAAAGGCCATGTCGGCTGGATTGAAAGCTTACGACTCCAAAAACCACCGCGATCTCATTAAAATTCAGATAGCATTTGGAAAACTGTACCTCCTGACCGGTAAAAACAAGACCGCAGCGGAGGCTTTTCACTCGGCTTTGTGCAGCCTGATTCCGGGACTGCAGTTTTCAGACCTTTATGCTTTGCCGGATTCCAGCCAGTTGTATGAGGAAAATACCATTTACGAGGCCCTGGAAGGCAAAGCGGATGCGTTGCAGGCGCTTTATCGCGAAACGAAAAACCAGCAGGATTTGCAAACGGCGCTTGGCTGCCACCACCTTGCCGGGCAGACTGAAACCCTCTTGCGTCATACCTTTCAATACGAGTCTTCTAAAATCGGCCTGTTGTCGCAGAGCCGTCTGCGGATAGAAAAAGCCATCTCCATTGCGCGTGTGTTGTGGGAAGAGAGCGGAGATGATCGGTATCTGTATGCTGCCTGGGCCAATGCGGAGCAGGCCAAATCAGCTTTATTGCTGGAGGCTGTGCAGCGCAACCGTTTCGGCGCATTGCTGGAATCCGGAGATACTTTGCTTCTTCAAATGCGTGCCTTGAAACAGCAACTGGCTTCTTTTGAAAGATTCCTGTTGGAAGAACCGGCATCTCCTTCCCGGCAGGAATGGATTTTGCAAAAGGATGAATTGCTCCAGCAATTGAGCGTGCTGGAAGGGCAATTGCAAAAAAGCTACCCGGACTGGGCCAAAGTCCGCCGGCAAACGGACAATATTTCAGGCGCTTCTATCCGGGCTATTGGGAAAGCATTTTCATCAAAAGCCTTGATAGAATACTTTGCGGGGGATACCCACCTTGAAGTATTCGGTCAATCCGCTGAAGGCAGGCTAAGCTGGGAAAGGCTGGATGCGCCCGATTCGCTGGCTGCCAAAACGCAGCAGTTTTTATCCTTATTGCAGTCGCGAAAAGCCATGGAACAGTCGGGCGCTTATCGCGAACTGGCTTATGAACTCTACCGCATGGCGCTGCTCCCGACCTTAAGCAGGCTGGAAGTCAAAAGCAGTAACCTGATTGTTATTCCGGATGCCTGGCTGTCTTTTTTGCCTTTTGAAGCCCTTTTTTATGAGCCTTCACCGCGGTCTTCCTGGGAACTTGCTCCTTTTTTGTTGAAGCGTCACGGCGTTCAGTATGCCTTTTCTCTGGCTGTGCTGGAAAGCCAGCGGAGCCTGCCCTCCAATGGGAAGCAGCAGCTTTTGCAATTGGCGCCCCGCTTTGCAGACAGCCGGCGCGGCCTGTCCCCATTGCTCCAAAGCGCTGAAGATGTGCCGTTTGATGCAATTTGCAATAGCCACCAATATCTGGATGAGCAAGCCAGTTTTGAGGTGTTGAAACGGGACGGGGCGGCCTACCGGATTGTGCACCTTTCGACCCATGCTGGAGTCGATACTGGAGGTTTACTTCCCCGTGTCGAGTTGTATGACCGTGCTGTTTTCCTCCCGGACATCTATGCCCTGCAATTGCAGGCCGACCTTGTGGTGCTCAGTGCCTGCCAGACCGGTCTCGGGCAATTCCGGAAAGGGGAAGGGGTCATGAGCTTGTCCAGGGCTTTTACCTATGCTGGCGCAAAAGGTTTGATTTCCAGCCTTTGGACCATTAATGAAGCCGCAACGGGGAGCTTGTTTCGCAGTTTGTACCGCCAACTTCTGGCCGGGAATTCCAAGCCCGGGGCCCTCCGAAATGCCAAACTGGAATACTTGACAGACAAGGCGCTACCGGATTTTCAGAAATCGCCCTATTACTGGGCCGGGTTGATTTATCTCGGGGATGAAGGAAAGCTGGACCTAGAGCACTGCCGGGGTTTCAGCCTGTTGATATGGCCGGGCGTGCTGCTGATTCTGGTCATTGTTTGGATAAAGCGCAGAGCATTGTTTGGGTAAATGAGTGGGACTTGCTACCTTGTCTGTCCGGCTATTTCAGCCTGGGTTTCATGAACCAAAAGCTTTTTGTATTATTATATTAGAAATAATCACATAAATACATTCGCATGAAAAAATTTCTATCCTTTTGCACCGCCCTCTTCATAATGACTTCGCTGGCGCAGACGCTTTCTGCCCAACAACTGGTGAGCAGCGGCCTGGTGGGCACGCGTACCCGGGCCCAATTGCAGT
The DNA here is from genome assembly GCA_937926205.1 of uncultured Saprospiraceae bacterium. Classification (GTDB taxonomy): domain Bacteria; phylum Bacteroidota; class Bacteroidia; order Chitinophagales; family Saprospiraceae; genus JABWAJ01. Next base: position 22,682 of record CALEYL010000017.1, on the reverse strand, counting down.
CGCAATTTGGATTTTTTATCCAGAACGGCATCAAAATGTATCGCATCACCTATGTGACCCCCGACATCCACGGGATTCCGGATACGGCATCGGGGTTGTTGGTCGTGCCGGACAGAAATATTCCCAGTACCTATCCGCTTCTGTGTTACCAGCATGGCACGGTAGCCTCCCGGACGGATGTGCCATCCAACCTCCAGGGTGGCTGGGAACTGGCGGCCGTTTTTGGCGGCATGGGCTACGTAACGGCGGCACCCGATTATCTGGGATTGGGAGAGTCCAGGGGCTTTCACCCTTATGTTCACGCTGAAACAGAGGCTTCTGCCGCTTTGGACATGCTGTTTGCTGTCCGGGAATATGCAGCAGAAAACGATGTTTTTCTGAACGACCAGTTGTTTGTTTCAGGTTATTCACAAGGTGGACACGCTGCCATGGCGCTGCACCGATCCATCGAATTGGACCATTCCGATCAGTTTACGGTTACTGCAGCCGCCCACATGTCTGGCCCGTACAGCATCTCCGGGGCCATGCGCGACAAAATTCTGAGTGACGAGCCGTATTTTTTTGCAGCATACCTGCCTTTTACGGTACTTTCTTATGACCTGGCTTATGGTTTGTTTGATGATATTGAAGAATATTTCAAACAGCCTTATGCAGACATGATCACCCAGTTTTACAATGAGGACATTGACCTCGGTATGCTCAATGACATGCTTATTGATCAATTGGAGCTCGAACACGGCGCTTCGATTACCAAATACATGTTTCAGGACAGTGTTCTGCAGGCGGTCATAGACAACCCGAATCATCCTGCAAATGTTGCCCTTCGTGCCAACGATGTCTACGAATGGGCGCCTGTTGCGTCAACGCGGCTCTATTATTGCCAGGCTGACGATCAGGTAACTTACCGGAACAGCATCATTGCCGATTCGGTCATGACTACAGTATTGGGCGCCCTTGGGGTGGATGCGGTAAATGTCAATCCGAATGCCAATCATGGCGGCTGCGTTCAACCGGCTGTTACGGCGGCCATCTTTTTCTTTGCGCAGCTCCAGAACATTTCGGGCAGCAATGAGGTAGCAGAAACGGATCGCCTTGCCATCTATCCGAATCCTGCCGGGGAGCGCTTTTGGGTGAAAAATGCACCGGATGGCGCACAACTGCAACTGTTGGGCATAGATGGCCGTGTCGCTTATCGCGCCACAATCAGCGGTGCAGACAATCCGGTAGAGTTGCCGGCAAGCCTTCCGGCTGGTGTATATACGGCTCAGGTCATCTGGGATGGCGGATTTGTAGTGGAGAAGTTGGTCGTTGGGAAATAATGAATGACCCTGCTCTGGCGGGACAAGTTTTGAAAATTTGATGATTTGAATGGGAATCGAAACTAAATTGCCCCTTGTACTTTGCAATTTGCCTTTTGAGGCAACCTGCTATCGGAAAAAGCAAAGGAGAGTGGGGACTTCGAAAAAGGTAACACCTTTTTGGAAAGGTGTCACCTTCTATTTCTCAATTTTCAAATCATCAAATTTTCAAATGAACAACCTCCTTCCCTTTTGTTTGTTTATTCAAAAAAAGCAAACCATGTCCTACAATGAATTAACACCCGAAGAAGCCCGCATCCTGCTCCACAAAGGTACGGAGCGCCCGTTTACGGGAGAATACAACGATTTCAAAGCAACGGGCACATTCATTTGCCGCCAGTGCAATGCCCCCTTGTACCGTTCGGAAGACAAGTTCGATTCCGGATGTGGCTGGCCCAGTTTTGATGACGAAATTCCGGGTGCAATACGCAAAGAGACTGACGCTGACGGCCGCCGTACGGAGATTTTGTGCGCCAACTGCGGCGGGCACCTCGGACATGTTTTTGTCGGCGAGCGTTTTACCAAAAAGAACACGCGCCACTGTGTGAATTCGCTGTCGATGCGGTTTGTGCCGAAGGAGGGGTAGGGGAAACTGAAAGCTGCGTTGCACCCTTCATCATGGTGTCCTGTAATTTTTTATCCACCAATCCAGCGTATCGGCAGCCGTAAAAGCCATTTATTTCACCCCTGCGCATTGCGGGGTTCATCCAGTGCGGCGCGCACTTCGCGCATGGCGGGCAGGTAATCCACGCCCATATCCTTAAAATTTTCAACGGTGGCCAGCATGCGGTCTATGTCCCCGCGCGTTCAGCCCGCAGTGTCAATAATCCATGATTTATGTTTCCTAACGTCGCCTTTCTGCCTATCTTTCAGTTCTAAAAACCGACGAATTTGCGCTACAAAGCACTGAACCAGCTCGGCTATGTTTATTGCAGCCGGGCCAGAGCCCGCAGCTTTGACCTGCGTTTATTACCACAGGTAGTAACGAGCGAGCGCTTTTGACGGGTGACAGGTTGGTCGCGAGTGGGGCAAATGAGGGCGTCTCTCAAAGGGACACCCCCACGATCCAATATCGGAAGAGCCAACGCTGGCCGATGCGGTTCCTGACCGGATCATTCCGCAAGCACATCGAATCGAAAGGAAATAGCAGGCGTAAAAACTTAAAACAACTACCTTAGCACTCTAATTTTGTCCTGTTTAGGTGGGGGGGCAGACTTCCGGAATATCCATTATTATGCAGAAACCTCGGATCTTAATAGTAGAAGACGATGCACAAATCGCATCTTTGCTTAACCAAGCCTTGAAAGAAGCAGGGTATGAAACATTTGTGGCTTTCGACGGCGAAATGGCAGCCAACATCATTGAAGAGGTACAGCCCCGATTGGTCATCACCGACCTAATGATGCCGGTCATGGATGGGTGGCAGTTATGCAAGTACATCCGGGACAAAAAAATTGGCGTTCCGATATTGATGCTTACCGCACTTGGGGGTTCAAATGACGTTGTGCAGGGGCTGGATACTGGCGCCGATGACTACATGGTGAAACCATTTCGTGTATCTGAGCTGTTGGCAAGGGTCAGGGCGTTGCTACGCCGGGCCGGAGGGACAGATGCGGCCACGGTAAGCTCAATTGCCGGCCTCACGGTAAACCACGCCAGCAAACAAGTTTTCATAAACGAGGATCCAGCCACGCTTACGGCTACTGAGTTTCGCCTGTTGGAGTACCTGCTGCTGCACAAAGGTATGGTAAAAAGCCGCATGGAAATCTTGGAGCATGTATGGGGCATGAATTTCGACCCAGGCACCAATGTAGTAGATGTTTATATAAACTATCTACGCAACAAGATTGATAAACCCTTGGGGAAAAAACTCATCCATACCTATATTGGATTGGGCTTCGTTCTCAAGGAATAACCACTCGCAATGAAAGCGCCACCATTGACCATACGCCAGCTCCTGACGCTGGTCATCTCCTTTTCAGCATTGTTGATCCTGGTGCTGGAAGGTTGGTATATTTATAATTATTCTGTCAAATTTTACGAATGGGAATTCCGGGAACGACTTGAAGAACGTCTTTTCCTCGCTGACTCTTTGCTTACCAGCGACAGTTTGCACCCTTTCACGGCCATCCGTAAAATACCGCCAGGCTACCTGCCAGATGAGAAAATCCTCTATCTCTCCAAACTAGGGAATTCACCTTCCCCTATCAACGACAATTTTCTTCCGGAATCACTGGACACCAGCAGGTTCCATACTGATTCTACTTATTTTGTGCATATTGGAGAACGCGACTTCTGCATTCGGCACGACCCTAAAACCCATGAAACCCTGGTGGTTTCCGCTATTGACAAATATGGTTATACCAAGATTCAAAACTTGCGTTATGCAATACTTAGCGGTATCGGTATTGGCGTTGTTTTGCTCAGCCTCGTCTCCTGGTTTTGGGTGAAACGTATGCTTCAACCCATTGCCGACAAAATTAAAAAGGCCCGCTCCATTGGTGCAAATAGCCTCAATCTGCGGCTCGATGTAAAGAACGAGCACGACGAATTGGGGCAGATGGGGCTTGCCTTCAATGAAATGCTCGACCGCATTGAAAACGCATTTATCTCTCAGCAGCAGTTCATACGAAATGCTTCTCACGAAATGCGCACCCCACTGACTGCCATTACCACCGAAGCAGATCTGGCTTTGCTCAAAGAAAGAGAGTCCGAGGAATACAGAAAATCTTTGGAACGTATTCGGCAGCGCTCTGAAAACCTGAGCCAACTCACGCACAAGCTCCTTGCCATGTCCCGGCTGGAATCCGACAGCATTTTGCCACAGCCTTGCGCCACAGAAGAAGCACTTCTGTCGGCGGTAAAAGTCGTAAAAATGATATACCCTGAGGGGGGACAATATATTAGTATCAATATCGAAGCCCCATCGGCCTTGAATTTGCAGGTTCTTTGCGACCCTTCGATGCTGGAAACTGCGTTCCTCAATCTCATTGATAACGCCGTGAAATACGGCAATCAAAAAGAAGTGCTGGTGCGGCTGTTCAACGAGCCAGGCAAGGTTTGCCTTGAAGTGATAGACAAAGGCGATGGCATTGCGGAGACGGAGATGGAACACTTGTTCAAGCCATTTTACCGCAGCAACCAACACCATAGCCAGAGCGGGAGCGGCATCGGCCTGTCGCTCGTAAAGAGCATAGCGAAAAAATATGGCGGCGACGTTCGGATATGGTCAAAGGTCGGGGTGGGCAGCAGGGTACAGTTTAACCTGCCCGCCATGGGTTTTAAAAAATCATAGCTAAGCACCGTTCAAAGAATAACTCCCCCATTTGGGCTGTTTCTTTGGACGGTGCCAAATGCAAAATTTTAATACCATTCTTAATCTGTTCTTATGCCATTCTATAATTGGCAGCTCACCTTTGACCCAAAAAGAAGAACAGACCATGTGCAATCAACCTTTCAAACTTCCCATTTTTTATATTGCTTTTGCAATGTTCCTCCTGTCAAGTTGTGCAACCATAATGCCAGACGAAGTAGGCGTTAAGCGAACCTTTGGCAGGATTCAAGACAATGTGCGTCAGCCCGGCGCTGTTGGCTTCAACCCATTAACTACCCGTATTGTCCGTGTACCCGTCCGTACGATGAATTTAGCGATTGTGGAAAACCTCCCGTCGAGAGAAGGATTAACCATTCGGTCCGAAAACTCGATCCTTTACCGGATACAGCCCCAATCTGTGCCACAGATTTTAAAAGAAACCGGTATGGATTACGAACAGATGCTAATACTGCCTGTATTCCGCTCTGCTGCTTCCGACATCTGCTCAAAGTACGATGCCAAAGACATGCACAGCTCGAAACGGGCAGAAATCGAGGATGAAATCAAAAAGCGGCTAATCGAAGTTTGCGGCCCCAAAGGATTTATCATAGAGGCCGTGCTGATGAAAAGCATCATGTTGCCAGCCGGGCTTTCAAAGTCTATCGAAGCCAAGTTGGAAGCAGAGCAAGATGCTCTTCGAATGCAGTTTGTCTTAGATCGCCAGCGGCAGGAGGCACAGCGGCAGATCATTGATGCCGAAGGCGCCAAGGAAATCGCCCGGATACAGGCAGAAGGCAAAAAGAATGCTGCCATCATCGAATCAGAGGCAAAGGCGAAAAGTAACGAAATAGAAGCCGAAGGCATGAAAAGAGCCAACGAACTCATCAACCAGAGCCTGACACCCAACGTACTGAAATTAAAACAAATAGAGGCATTCCAAGTGCTTTCTACCTCCCCGAACACGAAGACCGTCATCACCGACGGGAAATCACCGCTCATGAACGTATTCGGCAGTGAAGGGAACAACTGATAATTGGACCGTGCACTATGGGGCATGAAGAATACAGTCCATTGAAGAATGCCAGCGACGCCGATAAGCCGTCGGGGCATATCGAAGAACTGGTAAATAACCACCATCCAATACCTGCCCGATACAAGCAGTTGGTGGGAATTTTGACAATGCCTCAGTAATAGACTTGTTGCGACGGAAACATCGTGGGTTAGTAATGACTGGCAAAACACTGATGACCTGCCGCAACAAGTCTATAAAAGAAAAACGGACAAGCCGAACACCGTTTTAAAAAGTAGGCAAACAAAATGAATACAAATAATGAATAAAGCAATGATTTTCGGAGCCCTTTTAGTAGCAGGTTTGGCAACTTCTTGCAACCAGGCAGCCCAACAAGCAAAAGAAGAGGTAAGCAAAGTAGTTTCACAAACAAGCGAAAATGTGCAAAAAGTAATTGATGATTTGGGGTTGATCTATGTAGAAGAAGGGGCTCAAACTGTCATCACCTATGATGAAGTAAACGCAGCGCAGCAGGCTTGGTGCGATGCTCTGGTAAAAATTGGAAAGCTAAAAGAAGAGGGCGGCGATTACAGAGCATTTGCAACGCAAGTCCTGTCCGATGCCTACAATTACGACTATGGAAAAGTCTTTTTCAAACCAACACTGGCCTTTGGTGAACAAACATTTAGAAACGACAAAAAGGGGGCATTGGCATACTTTGTCGGAGGTGACCCTGACTATCCTAATGACAAAGGGTTTGCGCTCAAACCGTGGGTAAAGGCTCGTTATGACAATGCAGGCAATAAAAACGAAGGCATCCAAATATATGGTTCGGTTGCCATTACGATGGGAAATGTTTGGGTGACTGACAAAGACGGCAAAGAAGTAATGGTAGATAAAACCTGGGTCTTTAAAAAAGGAAAGGACGGTAAACTAAGAATTATTGTCCACAAATCAGCACTTCCATTTACACCAACAGCTGGATAATTTTCTCAAAAATTCCATAAGTCATCCCGAATTTTTAGCGAAAACAGGCGAAAAACAGGATGTTTTCGCGATCATTCAGCCGTGTTAGTGGGCAGTTGGCAGTTTTCAGTTTGCAGTAAACCCGACTGAAAACTGCCAACTGACAAACTGCCAACTTTTAATTGACGAATTGATTGCTTATTACACCAACACTGTTTTGAAAATTCGGGATGATACATGTATCTAATTCAAGCTTTCTTAAAATTGCAAACGCATGAAAAATTCATATAGAATAAGTGCAGTAATTTCCGTATTTATTCTTTTATCTACATTCAAAGTAAATGCCCAGGTTTTCTCAGATTCTTCTATGATCAAAAAAGAGTATATAAGTTTAGAAGAAGCACTGAAAGAACCAGAAAAAGTTTACAGATTAAACCTAAGTAATCAAGATTTAAAACTGCCTCCTGATAGTGTCTGGGCCAAGTTTAAAAACCTGGAGTACTTAAATTTAAGAAACAACCATTTGAAAAATATACCAATCGGACTTAGTTATTTAAATAAACTAAAAGTGCTTGATTTGAGCAGCAACGATTTTAAGCTTTTACCACAATCACTCTCAAAATTGGAAAATATAGAAGAAATTTATCTCAATGATGAAAAGAATATTGAGCTTGAAAAGAGTCTGCTCGTACTCAAAGATTTACCTGGTCTCAAAATATTACACCTTGAAAAAGACAATTTAAAAACCATTCCTAAAAGCCTGTTGTACTTTAATAACCTGGAACAACTGTATTTGAATAATAACAGGTTCAAAAAATTACCAATTGAGGTACAAGGCTTAAAGAATTTAAAGTACATGGATTTGCACGGCAACAAATTCAGGCTTGACCATCAAAACATACATATCAATGGCTTTGGACCCAAAATTCGATTCTAACTATATTTCAGCCCTAAAAAACGCATGAATATGTGCTATAATATACCTGGTGGTTGGCCGCGAAGAGCTTACCGTGTTTTTGCATATTGCCTGATCCACCAGTCCAGTGTATCCGCTGCTTTAAACGCCACCTGTTTAAACCCTGGCGGATCACAGGGTTCGTCGAGCGCAGCGCGTACTTCGCGCATGGCAGGCAGGTAGTCCACCTCCATATCCTTAAAATTTTCAACGGTAGCCAGCATGCGGTCTATGTCCCAGGAAAACTGATCTGCCCGAAGGTCGGTAGCCTGACGAATGGTCTTCCGGATGCCGGCAGCAAGTTGCAGAATGCCTTCCCGGACCGGATCGGCAAACAAAGTCCTGTCCTCCAACGTATTGGAAGCGAGAAACGTAAAAACCGCAGGCGCTGCTTCTCCTTTGAGCGCTTCTACCAGCATTTTCGTCCAATTGGGGTTGGATTTCATTTTTTGGAGTGCTTTTGCCCTTAATGCCTCCGGGTGATGGCTGTCTGTAAAAGTCAGCAAACGAATCAGGCTGTCCGGTTTCATGGGATTTGCTGCGGCGACTTCCGCAAGGTGTTTTTTGAGGGCCGGATTCTTTTCTGAAAATTCCGGATTTCCGTGCTTTGAGGCCCGCAGCGCCGAAATTACCCATTCTACGACAGCCAATAAGCTCACGCCAACGACTAACAGCAGCGGCATTTTGTACGCCTGAACCTGGATGAGTGCCCGCACCGGGGCATTCAGCAGAACTGCCATCGCGAGCAGCAATGTTGCCGGAAAAACGAATGGCGCCACACCGGTCAGTAAGTGCATGCCCCATGGCGCACCGGATTCAAAGCGAAACCGCGCACTTTGTGCGGTCACAAAAACGAGGCACAATATGCCCAGACCTGCAAGCGTCCACATGATCCGGGTGTCATCTGAAATCCATTCGAATCCGCCGTTCATGCCTGCTGAAAGCGCTGCAATTCCCACAAAAGCCAGAAAAGAGCGCATCAGCAGGACAATGCGTTTTTGGCTGCCAATGGCTGTGGCGCGCGATTGATCTGTCTTGTCGTCGTAAACTTCAGCGAGGAAGATCACGTAAATTAAAGTTGCCAGGACAAGAAAAATATTACCAATTACAATCATGCTTGTTTTTGTTATCAGGATGGGGGATGCAATTTCTGATACATGCAAAATTAGCAAAAACGACTCCGGGCAGTGTCTTTTTAGCTACTTTCCGGGTGAATTTGGGTACTTCGTGAAATATCCGGAACTTCGCCATATATTCTGTCAACTGATTACGACAATTACGGTATGAAAAAATGTCTCTTTTTCCTGCTATTGCCGACGGCGCTATTGGCGCAAAATACGGTGAACAACGCTGAGATTTACCGGCTGCACATCGGCGCTACCAGTGAATCCATTACCGTTGACGGCGAGTTGTCAGAATTGGTTTGGCAGCAGGCTGAAGTTGCTGCCGATTTTCAACTCAATGCACCCGTTGACGAACAGCCCGCCTCCAAACGCACCGAAGTCCGGATGGCTTACAATGAACACTATATTTACGTGGCAGCGACCTGTTTTGACGATCCCAAACTCTTTATTGAAACCCTTAAACGAGATAGTTACGGGGAAAGCGATGAATTTGCCATCCTGCTCGACCCTGTTTGCCAGCGTGCCAATGGCTATGGTTTTGGGGTCAATGCGATGGGAGCCCAAAGCGAAGTGTTACTGGGTGGAGATGATGGAGACGATGCAGATGAAAGCTGGGACAATCGCTGGTTTGTAGAAGTTCGCCGAATGGAAGACCGCTGGACCCTGGAGATGGCCATTCCATTCAAAACCTTGCGCTATAAGGAGGATTTGTCCGAATGGCGGGTCAATTTTATTCGTACAGAACCCGGCGCCAATGAAATGCATTGCTGGGCGGCAGTACCCAGGCAGTTTGAAATTGGTGATTTAGGCTATTTCGGTACTTTGGTCTGGGACAAAGCGCCACCTAAAACAGGCAGCAATATCTCGTTCATTCCTTACGTAACTTCCAGTGTGCATCAGGATTTTAGCAGCGATAAGCCAACAACAGGCGATTGGAATATTGGAGGCGATGCCAAAATTGCCATTACACCAACCCTTAATCTCGACCTCACGCTCAACCCGGATTTTTCGCAGGTAGATGTCGATGAGCAGGTCACCAACCTGAGCCGTTTTGATATCTTTTTCCCGGAGCGGCGCCAGTTTTTTATTGAAAACGCCGATGTCTTTATCAACTCCGGCGAATTCAACGACCAGCCGTTTTTCTCCCGCCGCATTGGTCTGGACGAAAACGGGCAAACGGTACCCATTCTTTACGGCGCCCGATTGACTGGTAACCTGACGGACAAATTGCGTATGGGTGCTTTCAACATGCACGCAAGAGGCAACGACGTTCGCCTCGGGCAGAATTACAGCGCGCTGACTTTCCAGCAGCGATTGTGGGCGCGGTCTTCTGTAAAAGGCATTTTCCTGAACCGGCAGTCTTTTGAAGGCTCTGAAGCGGTGCGCGATGATTATGGGCGCAATGTAGGCGGAGATTTCAGCCTCAATACACCCGACGGGAAATGGCAGGCTGTTGCGGGATACATGCACTCGCTGAAGAAGGGGTTTTCTGATCGGAATAGCCAAATTTACGGTCGTCTCGCCTACTCCGGCACACGCTTCCGCACTTTTCTGGAAATGCAGCACATGGGTGAAAATTACTTTGCCGACATGGGTTTCAACCCAAGAATCGAAAATTACAACCCGGAAACGGACGAAGTGGTACGCGTTGGCTTTACGCAATTCAGCAACATGGTGGATTATTACACCTACCCGAATAAAGGGCGTGTGAATTATTACTGGGCCGGATTGGAAAACTTTGCCTGGATCAATCCCGATGGCACGCTCAACGAGTGGTACACCCGGCTTCGGTATTTCATTTTTTTCAAAAACACCAGCCAGTTGCGCTTCCGGCTTAACAACAACTATGTTGACCTGCTGTTCCCATTCGCGCTGACCAGCACCCCCCTGCCAGCAACCGCCTACAACATGACGGAGTTCAATGTGCAGTTCAATACCGATACCCGCCGCAACCTGAGCACAGAATGGTTTGTGGTGTATGGCGAATTTTACAACGGGACCAAGCTGACCTATGAAGGCAGTGTAAAGCTACGGGTGCAGCCCTGGGGTAATTTTTCTGTAGGCGTCGAGCAAAATGACATCTGGCTGCCGGAACCTTACGGGAGGTTGCACCTGACGCTTGCCTCCGCCCGGGCTGAGATCAATTTTTCCACCCGATTGTTCTGGACGACTTTTTTGCAGTACAATACCCAGGCGGATAATTTCAACGTCAACAGCCGTCTGCAATGGCGTTTCGCCCCCATGTCCGACTTGTTTCTGGTTTATACCGATAATTATCGGGTGGAAGGCATTTTTGGGCCGAAAAACCGAACGCTGACCCTTAAATTGAATTATTGGCTGACCTTGTAAATTTGAGAGAAGATAGGTATAAGGTCGACAAGTATTAAGTGTTTGAAACCCAATAAAAATATAGCTTTTAGAGTTAAATTAATTGCTGAAACCTGAGTAACAGCATAGACGACTAAACCCTGCAAATGCGCCAGCACTCCATTTTTTATCATAAAAACGTCATCATCACCGGCGCCGCTTCGGGCATTGGAAAAGCATTGGCAAGGCTGTTGAACACCAAGCGGGCAAGGCTTTATTTGCTGGATCTGAATGAAGAAGGGTTGCAGCAATTGGCGACTTCTCTCAAAAGAATCAATCCGAATGTATTCACTTACAGTTTTGATGTTTCAGACTACCCGTCTTTTGTAAATTTTCAACAGGAATTCCTGAAAACAGAAACCTGCCCTGATTATTTGTTCAACAATGCAGGCGTCGGTATTGGCGGAGAGGTCAAGGACTTCAGCATAGAGTCCTGGAAGAAAATCATTGACGCCAACCTGTACGGGACGATCAATGGCATTCAACTGTTTTATCCGCTGATGGTAGAAAACAGGAAAGGGCATATTGTGAACATCTCCAGCCTGGCAGGCCTGGCGGCGTTGCCTGGCGAAGCGCCTTATGTGGCCAGTAAATATGCCATTCAGGGATTAACGGAAGCACTGGAAGTAGAGGCTTCATTTTACGATGTAAAAGTGACGGCAGTTTGCCCGGGGGTCGTGCGCACGCCCATCTACAAAACGGGGCAGATCATTGGGTTCAACAAAAAGAAGGTACTCCGGCTGTGGCCAAAAGGCATCACCGCAAAAGCTTGTGCCGAGATCATTCTGGAAGGGGTTGCCAAAGAGAAAAGGATGATCGTCATTACGGCATTTGCGAAAGTGGTTTATTTCGCGAAACGATTCTTCTCTTCGTTACTGCGTCTGGGATTTTTACACTATTTTCGTCAGGTGAAGCTGTCGAAAAAGGCAAGGCGTTAATTCAACCCATTTCTATGAAGTATACCAGAAACGCAAGCCATCTGGAGCGCACCATCGAAATGGTTTGCACGCGTCGGGGTGTCGCCAATTTTTACCCTCGATTTTCCTTTGCGCGGATTCCGGTAAACGGTCAGGAAATTCAGCTTTCCATCCTTGAAACGCCCCATCCGAAAGGTTTGATCCTGTTTACACCCGGTACAAATGCCTATGCCCTTTTGTACGGCGAATACCTTTTGGCCCTCGCTGATCTGGGATATAAAGTCGTGGGCTATGACCCCCGCTGTCATGGACAAAGCACGGGAAAAAACGGTTCTTATACCATACCCGAAATGGTCGACGACCTGCTTGCGCTTGCCTGTCATTTTCATCAGCAGGAAAATTTACCGGTGTTTTTATCCGGTTCCAGCCAGGGAGGAATTGTCAGTTTTTACGCGGCAGCGAAAGCAGAAAAATTGGCAAAGGAGGCCCATACCGCCCCGGTCGTAAAAGGGATAATCTGCCACAATATTGCCGATTTATACGCCGACAATGCAGTGGAATTGACCCGCTATCCAGGGCTATTTCGCACCATCAAACCTGCGGTAATTGCCTGCGCTCGCTTGTTTCCGGAATTTCCGGTTTCCATGTCGGTATACCTCAATCTGAAAATCGAACCGGTGCGGAATATGGGGAATGCCTGGGAGGTGATACAGCAAGACCCGCTTTTGGTGGATATGGTTCGCCTGAAGACCCTCGCTTCGCTGTGCAACACTCCCCTGGATTTGCCGGTAGAAGCCATGCAAACCCCCGTTTTTCTGATCCAGGCGGAAAAGGATACCATCTTCAAAACAACCTACAGCAAGTGGCTTTTCGAGCGCTTAAAGGCCCCGAAAAAAATGGTGGTGTATTCCGGTCTGCCGCATTATATGATTGTGGACTACGTAGAGGCATTCATCGAAGATATTTCGGAATGGTTGGAAACTCAAAATGAGTAACTTGTGGTCCGGTTTTCCCGTTTTTTGAACATACAAATCCGGGGGCAAGCATTCAATATACCAAGCATATAGCCTGTGCAAAAGCTGAACGACAGAAAAATACGGTTGTATGGAATTCCAATCCTGAGCATCATCCTCGCGGGGACGATGTGGTATTGGGAGCCGGAGATCAGTGTTATGTCGTTTTGGCTCCATTTTCTAGTTGTGCTCATTGATGATGCTCTGGGCTGGTTTGCTTGCCGTTCTACCCTGATTTTTTTCAGGATGAAGTATCCCAGTATAGGTGAAACCAAAAGGCGGATCGCGTGGTCTGTATCCAGCTATGTTGTCATCACGGCCCTTTTTGTGCTTTGGCACGTAGGTCTGTTGAATGCGGTATTGTTGCCGGATGGCGCGCAGGTTGATTTTGTCTACTGGATCAAAGAATTTTTTCTGGCCATTGTCTGTGTGGTGTTTCTGGCAGGCATCTACGAAGCGCAGTATTTCTTTGAACAATGGACCGACAACGAGCGAAACACCAAGCAATTGGAATTCAGGGTAATGAATAGCCAGATCGAAGCCTTGAAGAACCAAATCAGCCCGCACTTTCTATTCAACAACCTCAATTCTTTGTCTGCGCTGATCCGCTCCGATCCGGATGAAGCGGAAGTGTTTCTCGATGAGATGTCGGACATCTACCGCTACCTGCTGCGCAAAAACAGCCGCCGCCTGATTTCGCTGCAGGAAGAATTGGAGTTTGCCCAAAGCTACCTGCAATTGCTCAAAAAGCGCTACGGCCTGGGTTTGAATTGCGAACTCAACATCAGTGAATGTTACCATCAGCACTTGCTGCCCCCTCTGACCCTGCAGTTGCTGATCGAAAATGCGGTGAAGCACAACATTGTCTCGCGTTCGACGCCCCTGTACATTCGCATCTTTACCAATGACGAGGGATGCCTGACCGTCTCAAACAACCTCCAGATAAAGAAAATCAATGTAGAAAGTACAAAAGTTGGGCTGAGTAACATCAGTGCCAATTACAAACTAATGAACCAACCAGATATTGTGATTGAAAAAACAGAGGAGGCTTTTAATGTAATTTTGAAATTAATCGAAGACCCCGATGCCGGAATAACTGACCAAATGATTGGATTGCAAACAAAATGAGCGACCATAAATGAGAGTATTAATTGTTGAAGATGAGCAACTAGCCGTAGAAAAACTTAGTCGGACCATCTACGAAGTAGACAAATCGATTCAAATTGTCGGGCAAACCGACGGCATCGGTACCACCGTCCAGTGGTTGCAGTCCAATGTCGAGCCCGATCTGATTTTCCTCGACATCGAACTGAGCGACGGGCAGAGTTTTGAAATTTTCAACCAGACGGTGGTCAACAGCGCCGTCATTTTTACCACCTCATACGATGAATACGCCATTCAGGCCTTTAAAGTCAACAGCATCGACTACCTGCTGAAGCCCATCAAAAAAGACGACCTGAGGCAAAGTCTGGAGAAGTACGCGCTGATGAAACAGAAGTTCGGGCATCCTGCAGCACCCGATATCCAGCAATTGCTAAGGGATATTCGTCAGCAAATCACTCCGGAGTACCGCGATCGGTTTTTGGTCAAACACGGACATCGCATGCTGCCTATTGACATTGCTGATGTGGCCTATTTTTACTCAGAAAGCAGCATTTCTTTCCTGAAAACAAAGGGGAGTGTTCGGTTCAGTCTGGAATACACCCTCGATCAACTGGAAGAAATGCTCGATCCAAAAACGTTTTTTCGGGCCAATCGCAGCTTCATCATTCATGTCAAATCTGTTGAAGCGGTTTACCCGCACCTCAATGGTCGTCTGAAAGCAGCGTTGAATCCCGCTTCAGACATAGAGGTATTGGTCAGCCGGGAGAAGGCGCAGGAGTTTAAAGACTGGCTTGGTAAATAAACAGCCGGACGTTTCAGGCTGCCATATTTACGCTTCAATGCCCCCAACCTACGTTCCAGTAGATTGGCCTTTTTTTTCCTTGTGTCTGCACCTATATTTGTATTCAGCAACTATAAACATCTCCATTTCGTTCGGAAGGCGCTTCCTGTAGGAAAGGCGTTTGTACGCAACACCCTTCGTATTGCCGGGTTTGTCCGAAGACAAACGATGGGCAGAAACTACTTAGATATTGAAAATCCGGCAAGGTTTTCTTGCAAGAATATACCGGAGTTCGGCCAGCCTGAAAAGGTGCTTCTCCGTTGATTTATTTCATGTCTTCATACAATATGACTCCAAAAAACCTTTGGCAAAGGGCCTGCACCAATGATGCAGGCCCTTTCTTTTTGGAAAACATGAGGCATCCAAAAATTCGGGATGTCTCATGTCAGGTCAATAATCGTTCATAATCCTTTTCGCACTTCGGTGAAAGTTGTCTTTCATGTTGATGGAGTCGAAGGCGTCGCCGTCCACCTGATCGGGCGCATCGCGGTAGAGTTCCAGTTCCCATTGCGGATTGTTCAGTTCCCCAAGGGCCGTGGAATGCAGCAAGCGGAATTCTCCCGGCGCTAAAGTGGGGTTGTAGAACAGGAACTTGACGTTTTTTTGCTTGGTAAACGGAAAATCGTAGTAGATCCAGATTTCATAAGGCGGCGCAGAAGGCTCGTCTTCACGCCCTTCGATGTCGTCGGGCTGGCCGTATTTCAGATAGGTGAACCCCCGGTCTGTTTCAATGCCGTGGCGGAAGCCCGATCTGAACTGGAGGTCGACGGCGCGGGCAACCGCCATGTATTTGAGGTAAGCACCCTCCGGGTTGGTAGCACTTTTTTTGATCCAGTAACTAAACAGGTACATGCGTTGCGCATTGAGGCTGTCCTCTTTCAGCATCAGTCCCACCGTTTCGATGTCCTGTTGCGGAATTTTTGGGATGATGGCCCTCAGGCTGTAATTGAGGTCTTCTTTGCTCAGCCTGCTCACAAATTCATCGGCCAGTGCTTGCTGGTTCAGGTCCTCCTCGGTTGGATTCAGGTAGGGGTTGCTGCGTTGAAAGAAGAGTGATTTGCGGCTCAATAAGGCCTTCAGGCGATCTCGGGCTTCTACCACCAGGGTATAATTGCCGGATTCCAGCGTACTGATGTCCATTTGGATCAGTAAGGGAACAACCGGCGCTGCTTTCATGCGTTTGTGGCCGATCAATACGGTTTTGATCTGGCCATCTACCGTTTTTTCGATGGAATAACTTACCTGAAAATCTTCGCCGATGGCAGTTTCGGAATTGTACAATTCGTTGTAAAACAACAACAAAGAAGCGTTTTTGCCGTAAAAATGATAGGGCAAGGGCTCCATGTGAATGCCGCTTTTTGCAAAAGGGCTGGCGCCGCTTTCGTCTTTGTGGTAAGAAGCCAGCAATTGCAGATCGGATTGTTGCAAGCCTTCGTTGCTGTATTGAATCGCGACCAAAGCCTGGTACGACTTGATGTTTTCCGGTTTGTGTATATCCTGAACGTTGATTGTCAGCTCGTATTCGCCATTGCCTATTGCATAGCGCTTCATGTCTACAAAATCGAGCGCTTCCCTATGTACCGGGCTGTTGAGCACGTATTTGTCAAATTTTATGATCTCTTCTCCGTGTTTGAACAGAATAAGAACCTCCAATGCGGCCTGAGCCGTAGAATCGCTGAGTGGTAAATAAGTGGCCGTTTTTCCGGCTACATGCATGTACACCTCGATGTAGGGTTTGTCAATTCCTTTGAAAGTGGCGTAGGATATGCTTACGTCCAGGGCCGAAGCAGCCTGTATGTAGCAACAAGTCAATAGTAAATAGATCCATTTTTTCATAGCCGTATGATTTTGATGAAAGGTAGTAAGCTGTTTTAAAAAACCATAAACTGATTTTTGGGAATATTCGGTTTTCTATGGGCCATTCCCAGCATAAATTTAAGGCAAAGTTACCAATAGGCTGATGGTGACTTGAATCAACTTTTGCAAAAAAGAGCTTCTTTGTGTAAATACATTGTTTTTAATAGATATAAGCGACTTGAGTGCTGTAATCCCCGGACGTCTTGCCCATAAAATTTGCGCCCGTCCCTGGCAGTATGGTTGATCTTTGTGACGGCAACGCCCCGGTTTCCCATACACGAGGCAGACCCGGAAGAGAAAAAATCAAAAAAGAGTTTGTGGGGTTAATTTTTTACCCTATCTTGCAATTGCACTTATTAAAACAATTGATATGTAATGGGTTTGTGGCGACATTTTAGATACATTACCTCTCCTTGAGTTAAGTTGCCCGGTTCATTTCCACTTTTCCCTATCCCGATTTTTTAGGTCTGCTTGCAGATCAGGTATCTCCTGTTCCTGAGTTTTTACTTCAGGTCTGGGTTTGCTATTTATTTTTTGTAAAAAATTAATAACTAAGCCTTTATGAAAAAGTCTTTTTTACTCCTATTTCTTTTTTGCATAGGACTAAGCGTTGGGGCGCAGCCTCAATACACGAATGGTGTTTCCGGAGTATCCGGAGTTATAAATCTCTTTCCCTTCAGAACCAATCCTTCTACGGGAAAAAAAGTACAATGGATTCTCGCGCCAGGTCATTTTAGCCAGCCAAGCCCCATCGGGCCAGGAAACGAAATATCCAGCATTTGGTTTTGGCCGGCTACTCCTTGTGATGCGACATACAACAACCTTACCGTCCGGATGGCTACTGTTCCTGTTTCCACTTTTTTTTCTTTAGGCGCTTTTTACACAGGCCCCATGACAACGGTCAGGTCAGAAAATACAACCATTACCTCGCCGGGAGGCACTTATGTCGAAATTCCCCTGACAACAACTTTTGCCTACGATCCATCAATGAGCCTGATTATTGAGGTGTCTCAGTGTGGCTGGACAGGAACTAGCTTTTCTATATACCAAAGTGGATTGGGCGCTTACCCAAACTACATCCGGCAATACAGTGACGCTGCTTCTCTTTGTGGTGCAACTGCACTACCTACTGGTGGAGACTTTTACATTCCTGCTCTTGGTATTAGTACAGGAACCTCATGCATGGAAGTGGCCTTCTTTCGCGATATGGACAACGACGGTTATGGCAATCCGGCCATCACTATAATGGCTTGCCCGGACACCCCGCCTGCCGGCTATGTGACCGACAATACCGATTGCAACGACAACAACGCTGCCATTAAACCGGGCGTAGCCGAAGTCTGCGACGGCATTGACAATAACTGCAACGGCATGACCGATGAAGGCGTGCTGACCACTTTCTATCACGACTTTGACGGCGACGGCTTTGGTAATCCATCCGTAACTCAGCAAGCTTGTAGCGCACCCGGGGTCTATGTAGCTGATAATACGGATTGCAACGACAACAATTTGCTGGAACAACCGGGCCAGGTGTGGTATAAGGACGTTGACAATGACGGCTACGCCGAAACGGGCACTGCCACGATTACGCAGTGTCTGCGCCCTGTGGGTTACATTGCAGCGGCCGAACTCATCTCGACTACCGGCGATTGCAACGACAATAACGCAGCCATCAAGCCCGGCGCCACTGAAGTCTGCGACGGCGTTGACAATAACTGCAACGGCATGACCGATGAAGGCGTGCAAACGACCTACTATCGCGATATGGATATGGACGGCTTTGGCAATCCATCTGTCACCCAAATGGCCTGCAGCCAGCCAACTGGCTATGTGGCCAACAACACCGATTGCAACGACAACAACGCCCTCGAAAAACCGGGACAAATTTGGTACAAAGATATCGATGGTGATGGCTACGCCGAAACCGCTGCTGCTACCATCAACCAGTGTTTGCGACCCACCGGTTACAAAGTAGCTTCGGAATTGACCAGCACTACCGGCGATTGCAACGACAACGACAATACCATTTATCCAGGGGCGTTTGAGCTTTGCGATGACAAGGATAACGACTGCGATACTCAGGTAGATGAAGCGCATGGGCTGGCAAACGGCTGGAGCAGCGGCACTGTAGGCAGCGGCGTTAACGGCAGCGCCGGCTTGGTCTGTAGTGTTGACAATAAAGAGATTTTTAATGTTTCCGCTAATGGTTATTCTTCGCCTGTTGCCGATCAACTCAACCTGGTTTACAAAACGCTTTGCGGCGATGGCGAAATCATTGCCCGGGTTGACAACGTGAGCGGCGGTGGCTGGGCGGGCATCACCCTGCGCGAAACATTGGTGCCGGGTTCTAAAAAAGTAGGCTTAAAAACACAGCTAACGCCTACAATTCGCCGCGAAATCCGGGCGAACACCAACGGTCCAAACAGCCTTTTGAATTTTACCCGTCCGGCGCATACCTGGTTGCGATTGGTGCGCAATGGCAGTATTTTTTCAGGCTATACTTCGAACAATGGAACGGCATGGACTTTTGCTTTTACAGCCACAGTGCCCATGACTGGCTGCATTTATGCCGGCCTGTTTGCCGAAAGCGTCAATGTCAACACCACCACTACGGCAAGCTTCGGAGATGTAGCCGTCATTGGTGGCAATCCGGTTTTGGCAAGGTTCAATTCAGACCTGATTTTGGCAGAGGGGTTGGATTTTAGTCTGTTTCCCAACCCGACAAGCGGTGAACTGACGCTGAATCTGGCATCGTATACCGGCAAAACCTTGCGACTGGAAGTATATAACCTGCAAGGGCAGCTGTTGCAAACCACAAAAATAGAAGAAGCGCAAAGCACTGAGCGCCTTGATTTATCGGCTTACCAGAACGGGATGTACCTGGTGAAGCTGAAAGCGGAAGGGCAGCCTGATGTGACGAAGCGGGTGGTTTTGAGTGGAAGATAATAAAAGTGGATAATCTTAACATGAGACAGACGAATCAGGGGCTAAACGGTTCGGAAACTTAATGATTTTATCCGCCCCCATGAAAAATAACGCGGAGTTTCGCGGAGTATACGCAGAGTTTCACTGAGTTTTATGACGTAAGTCGTGAAAACAGTGGACTTTACTCCGCGAGACTCCTTTACTCCGCGAGACTCCGCGACATAAAGTAGTATGCGGAGCCTGTTCTCAGACGCGTAAGCGTCTTATAGAACATACCTGTACTCAAAATAGCTCCTGATTCGCCTGACTCATACTTAAACAACGCTCTCTCCAAACTAGCGCATGGCCAATTCTTTTTTCAGTTCCAGCAACTCGGGCTGTACGCCATTGGTCCGTGCCGCTTTGGTATAGTGTTCCATGGCTTTTGCCGTGTCGTTTTTCTTGTAATA
Source organism: uncultured Saprospiraceae bacterium (assembly GCA_937926205.1). Lineage (GTDB taxonomy): Bacteria > Bacteroidota > Bacteroidia > Chitinophagales > Saprospiraceae > JABWAJ01. The sequence goes on along the minus strand of CALEYL010000017.1, from coordinate 2,484 downwards.
AATAGAGGCCAACACCCGGTTTACGTCAATATTGGCTGGGCGGCGTTCGTATTCTTTTTGTGCGTACTGTTTTAAAAAACCATAAACTGATTTTTGGGAATATTCGGTTTTCTATGGGACATTCCCAGCATAAATTTAAGGTAAAGTTACCAATAGGCTGATGGTGACTTGAATCAACTTTTGCAAAAAAAGGATGCTTCCTTTATCAACGCGTTGTATTGAAAAAAAAATATCCAATTTCAGGGAGACACCCGCTTGATAATGTTTATGTTTGCATGCCTATGCCCAGTTCTATTTCCCCCCTTTCCAGTTCAGGTTATTTGTTTGTAACCGTTTTAACGACTGTTTTCTTTATTGTTTCGGCTTTTGCCAAAAGTAGGCGATGCACTTTCATTCAAACACTATATCAACAGATTATGCGGAAAATTTACCTGCTGATGATGCTTGTTTGCCTTTGTTTCAGGCTGGACATTCAGGCACAGATTACCATTACCAATACGACTTTCCCTGTAGTAGGTAATCTCTTTAATTATTCCATTGACATCAACCCTACAGTCAATGAGTTGATCACCCCACCCGGTTTTAATCAAAGCTGGAATTTCAGCGGCTTGCAAACCGATCAAACCTATACAAGGAGCTTTATGTCGCCCAGTACCGGGGCGCATACCGCCATCTTCCCGGGCGCAGATTTGCTGGTCGTTGAAGCAGGGAGAGAAATGTATTACAATGTAACCAGTAATCTTGTAGAATTTTTGGGATATTTCGGCAGCGATCCGATCAATATTGGGATAAACTTGCCGATAAAACAGCTGCCGCCGATTGCAGAGAGGGTTTCACCTGTGGAGATGTTTGGTACTTACATGTCGTCGAGTGGCAGTTTAACAGGTTTTCGTAAAATTGACCTTCCACCGAACTCCAGTATTTGGCAATTGCCATTTATTGCCGCGACGGATTCACTTCGCATCCGTACTTCCCACAATCAGCTGGGCGCCGTAGATGGCTGGGGAACCTTATCCATTCCCGGAGGATGCTTTGAAGTGTTGCGTGAGAAGCGCACGATTTATGTTGAAAAAAGAGTTGATGCCAAGGTAGCGCCTCTGGGCTGGTTGGACGTTACCGACCAAATGATACAGAATGCCGGGTTCACTACGCTTGGGGTTGATACGATTGTAGAATTTCATTTTTTAACTAATACCGACAGGCAGGAAATCGCTATTCTAACGCTCAATAGAACACAATCGGCTGTTGTAAAAGCCCAATTTAAAACATTGAGTGGCGGCCAATTAGCGATCAGCAATGTTGCTGCCACGCCGGAAAGTTGCCCAAATGCCAACAATGGACGCATTACAATAACAGCAACAGGAGGTGCGGGAACATTGACTTATTCGATCTCCGGCCCTGTTACTCAGACCAACAACACAGGGGTATTTAATGGCCTGCCCGATGGCAGTTACACCGTCTCGGTCACAAGCAGCAGCAGCCCCTGCCCGGTATCTGCAATGGCGACTGTTGCTGCCGGTGTGGATGCAGTCCGGCCGACAGCTACGTGCGTTAATGCAACGCTGCCCCTCAACGGTCAGCAAAGCATAGCACTCAACGCAAATGAACTTGTAGTTGCTACCGACAACTGCGGGGTACAGAGTGTTGTGCTTTCTCCTGCCAGCATTCTTGCCTCACAAATTGGACAAACGATACCTGTGACAGCCAAGGTTATGGATGTCGCGGGCAATTCTTCCACTTGTATTTCCCAAATTACGATATCGGATCTGCCCGCTGGCTGGAACGAGCCGCCTGCTGGTATCGGTTGCGCGGACTGCACCATTGATTTCGACTACTCTCCTGGAACAGGGATTTGGACTGGTAGCGCTTCCGGCGCTAATTATGAATCACCCTATACGGCTGATGCGATGGCATTTGCTTCTCGCAGCTTGTGCGGCAACGGTAGCATTACGGTCCAGGTAACGGGTGTGGAAGGATCAGGATTGGCTGGTGTGGTGATGCGCGAAAGCAACACAGCCGGCGCTAAAAAAGCCCAGTTGATGACCAACCTGAGCAGCCTTAGCCGACGCGAATTCCGAACGACCGCCAATGGGCAGGCCTTTCCACAGCAGTTTCCGAGCCAGAATCGTTACTGGTTGCGCATCGAGCGTTCCGGTAACCAGTTCAGCCTGTATACATCGCCCAATGGCGTGGCCTGGTCATTGGCGGGTATCCAGACCATCGCGATGAGTAACTGCATTCAGATGGGATTGGTTGCCACCAATGCTGCCACCACCGGCACCCTGACAGCTACCTTTGCAAACGTCAGCTACACGGGCAGCACGGCACCCTGACGGCTGCCTGATGTACCTGGTGAAGCTGAAAGCGGAAGGGCAACCTGATGTGACGAAGCGGGTGGTTTTGAGTGGAAGATAATAAAAGTGGATAAACTTAACATGAGACAGACGAATCAGGGGCTAAACGGTTCGGAAACTTAATGATTTT
>CALEYL010000016.1 GCA_937926205.1 uncultured Saprospiraceae bacterium | reverse complement strand
AAACCTCAACTGCGACTGCCAACTGCAAACTGAAAAACTGCCAACTAAAAAACTGCCCCAATGTTTAATACAAAAAATAATACATGAACTACCTGACGCTTGAAAATGTGAGTAAGATGTATGGAGAGAAAGTGCTGTTTGATCGCATTTCTCTTCAAATCAGCAAGGGCCAGAAGATAGCGCTGGTGGCTAAAAACGGCACCGGAAAATCAACGCTCCTGCGCGTAATTGCCGGTCAGGAAGCGCCCGAAGGAGAAGCCAGCAAAATTTTGCTGCGCCGCGATGCCAAAATTGGTTTTTTGGAACAGGATCCCTTTTTCTTCGAATCCCATACCGTTCTGGAAGCCGTGCTGGACTCAGAAAATCCGCTTATTCTGGCCATTAAACAATACGAAGAAGCACTGTTGTTTTCTGCAAATCAGGAAGAAATGCAGGCGGCACTTTCGCGCATGGACGATCTCAAAGCCTGGGATATGGAAGCCAAAATCAAAGAAGTGCTCTCTAAGTTTGGCATCACCAACCTTACGCAACCTGTGCGCAACCTCAGCGGCGGCCAGCGCAAAAGACTGGCTTTGGCCAAACTGATCATCGACGATCCGGAGTTCATCATTCTCGACGAGCCTACCAACCACTTAGACATTGACATGATCGAATGGCTGGAAGAATACCTCAAACAGCCAAGTCTCACGCTTCTGATGGTGACGCACGACCGCTATCTGCTGGAGCGCATTTGCAACCACATCGTAGAACTGGAACAGGGCGAACTCATCAAATACAGCGGCAATTACAAGGATTTTTTAGAGAAAAAAGCCCTCCGCCAGGAAAATCAGACCGTAGAATTGGATAAAGCCCGCAAGCTGCTGAAAAAAGAGCTCGATTGGGTCAACCGTTCTCCCTCAGCCCGCACCACAAAGGCCAAATCCCGGGTGGACGCCTATTACAATCTGGACGAAAAACTGTCGGGCAAGCAGGTAGAGAAAGACATCCAGATAGACATCAAAGGGCAAAGACTCGGAAAAAAAATCCTGGAATTGCACAACGTGGGCAAACGCTTCGGCGACCTGCCTATTGTGGAAGCCTTTTCCTACAAATTTAAAAAAGAAGAACGCGTGGGCATACTTGGCCCAAACGGTGTGGGCAAATCCACCTTTCTGAAACTCATCACCGAAGAAATGCGCCCCGACAGCGGTAAAGTAGTCGTGGGCGGCAATACGGTCTTTGGTTACTATTCTCAGGATGGCATCCAACTCAAAGAGGACAAGCGCGTCATCGAAGTCATACAGGACATCGCCGAGTACATCCCGATGGAGAAAGGGCAGAAAATCACAGCGCCACAAATGCTGGAGCGCTTTCTCTTCAGCCGCAAACAGCAGCAGGTCTACGTTTCCCAGCTCAGCGGCGGAGAGCGCCGCCGCCTTTACCTGCTCACCCTGCTGATGAAAAACCCCAATTTCCTCATTCTGGACGAACCGACGAACGACCTCGACATTCTCACACTCAACATACTCGAAGACTTTTTACTCGAATTTCCGGGTTGCGTGCTCATTGTTTCGCACGACCGCTACTTTATGGACAAGCTTGTAGACCACATGTTTGTTTTTGAAGGCAATGGGCATATCCGCGATTTCAACGGCGATTATTCCGATTACCGCAGGGAGCTGAAAGAACGCGAACGCGAACAACGCAAAATCGAACGCGCCGAACAGCAAAAACAAGTTGCTGCGGATCAGCCAAAGCAAATAGAGCGTCAGCGCAGTCAGGAAGAGCGCAAAGAAATGAATCGGCTGGAAAAAGAGATCGCCAAACTCGAAGCCCGGAAAGCAGAGATTATGGACTTGTTTAACCAAAGTGATATCGCCCTCAGCGACATAGAAAAGTTGTCGAAAGAATTGGCGACCTTAACGGAAACACTGGAAGAAAAAGAGATGAGGTGGCTGGAATTGGCAGAATAATTCTCAAATAAATTGCAAAGAACAGGCGATTCTCTTGGCTTTCCCATCGTAATTTCAAAAAAATTTGGAATCCCATACGATATTCCTTCCGCTTCCTTTTGGCCTTTTTTTATATAAAAAGCCCTAATCTTGCGGTAATTTCCTATTTTGGGGACAACTATCCACACAATCTCTTGCCAATATGGGTTTGCCCCTTGACAAAAAAGAAGTGCTGCACGATTATTTCATTTGCTGTGTCAGCCGTGAAATAAGCCTGAGCATCAGAAAAGAAGTGCTCAACGGACGGGCCAAATTCGGTGTTTCCGATGACGGTAAAGAGCTTTTCCAGATTGCCATGGCCAAAGCTTTTAACCCCGGTGATTTCCGTGCCGACTACTACCGGGGGCATACGCTCCTGCTGGCATTGGGACTTGCCTCGATCGAAAGCTTGTTCGCACAACTTTACGCCGATTGCGAAAACGACCCGTTTTCCGGCGGCCGCCAAATGAACAACCACCACGCAACCCCGATGTTGACCCCTGACGGCGAATGGCTGCCGCAAAAAGAAATGTACAACCTCTCTTCCGATATTTCTACAACAGGCGGGCAAATGGCCCGGGGTCTTGGACTGGCTTACGCTTCAAAACGTTACCGCGAAGACGCCCAACTCGGTGAGACTACTTTTTCAAACCAGGGCAACGAGGTCTGTTTTTGTAATATCGGTGATGCCAGTACTTCAGAAGGCGCATTTTGGGAAACCGTTAATGCCATGTGCGTCCTGCAGGTTCCTCTTGCCGTTACCGTACAGGATGATGGCTACGGCATCTCTGTCCCCATTTCCTATCAAACCACCAAAGAAAGCATTTCCAAGGCGCTGGAGGGCTTTCGCCTGAATGAAAAAGGGGAAGGCATGGACATTTACTGCATTCCGGGTTGGGATTATCCCGCGCTCTGCGAAACCTACCGGAAGGGCATCGAAAAGATGCGCAAAACACATATTCCGGCAGTTTTCCACGTAGAAGAACTCACGCAACCACAGGGGCATTCCACATCCGGTTCTCACGAGCGCTACAAATCGCCTGAGCGACTCCAATGGGAGGCCGAATACGATTGTAACCGGCAGTTTAGAAACTGGATTCTGGCGAAAAAAATCGCCAATGAAGAAACGCTCAGCCAGCTCGAAGCAGAAGCGGCAACAGAAGTCAGCGCTGCGAGAAAACGGGCCTGGAGTGCTTTCGAAGCTCCCCTGAAAGAAGAGCGCAAAGCATTGGATGACATTTATGCCCGCCTTGGCGACGACATTGCAGCCGATGTACGCCTGCAAAACATCCATAAAGAATTGCTGGCAGAACGCAACCCGGTATATTCCGAGATTTTGAGAAATGCCCGGCGGATGAGTCATGCCGCCAGGGGCCTGAAAAATGAAGCAGCCGCCGCTTTGCAGGCTTTTGTGGCGCAGCGCATTGATGCTGGAAAGCAACGTTACGGGAAGCACCTGTACAGCGAAAGTCCTTATTCTGCCCTGCGCGTGCCTGTGATTGAGCCGGTTTATTCCGACAATTCGCCCCTCAGAAATGGTTTTGAAATCGTCAATACTTTTTTTGACAGGGCACTGGCTAAATATGATAATTTGTATGCTTTTGGAGAAGATGTGGGCAAAATCGGCGGCGTGAACCAGGGCTTTGCCGGTTTACAGGCCAAATATGGCGAAGCCCGGGTTTTCGACACCGGCATCAGGGAGTGGACCATCATCGGACAAGCCATCGGAATGGCCATGCGCGGATTGCGTCCCATCGCTGAAATCCAATATTTAGATTACCTCATTTATGCTTTTTCGCCATTGTCCGACGATCTGGCAACCCTGCGTTACCGCAGCAACAGCATCCAGGCAGCGCCGGCCATCATCCGTACCCGCGGGCACCGGCTTGAAGGCATTTGGCATTCCGGTTCTCCAATGGGCGTTTTGCTGGGCGGCCTCCGGGGCATTTACCTCCTTACCCCCCGCAATTTTGTGCAGGCTGCCGGAATGTACAATACCATGTTGCAATCAGATGATCCGGCCATTATGATAGAATGCCTGAATGCTTTCCGGCAAAAAGAGCGGCTGCCCGACAATATGGGGGAGTATACGGTGCCACTGGGTATGCCTGAAGTCCTGCGCGAAGGCGAAGACCTGAGCATCGTCACCTACGGCGCTTGTGTCCGCATTGCCCAAATGGCCTGCGAAAGACTGGCAGAAGATGGCATTTCAGCAGAATTGATTGATGTGCAAACGCTCCTGCCTTTCGACATTGAGGGCAGGATCGGACAGTCCCTGGCCAAAACCAACCGCATTATCTTTTTAGACGAAGACGTTCCCGGGGGCGGAAGTGCCTATATGATGCGTGAAGTGCTGGATAAACAAGGCGGGTACTACCACCTTGATGCAGCACCCATTGCCATCAGTGCACAGGAACATCGCCCCGCCTATGGGACAGATGGCGATTACTTTTCCAAGCCCAATGTGGAAGATGTATACGAAGCTGCCTTTCGGATGATGCAGGAAGCCGAACCCGACAGGTTTTGAAACCCTAAGCTTGAATTTTATAAGCGTTTGTCCTATTGAACCTTATCAATTTCCGAGGAACATGCCATTGTATCTGTAAATGGCAATTACCAAAATGACAAACAACAATAAGAAGAGGAAGAAATACAACATGCAATATCCTTTCCTCCCTGCATTTTGAATATCTGACATGACTGTCGTTTTAAAGCGAGTGTGAAACCATTTTTTTCTGACAGCAAAGATGTAGAAAAAAACTGATGCACCAATGAGGGAAGGTTTTTTTTGAACTAACTTAGATCAATACTAAAAAAGGCCGGCTGCTCTATGCAACCGGCCTTTTTTAGTATTGGGTCATTTTCAGGTTAAAACCTAGAAAAACTTCGCCCGCTTATCTTTAATAGAAGCCAGCTTTTTGATAGACGTCATCAGGCTGTTTTGTGCTGTCATGCCCGCCGAGGTAGTAGTCCGGGTGCGAATCGAAGCAATCTGGTCAGCCGGAGCCGGTGTCGCTTCCCCTTTGGAAATGAGCTGAATGAGGAAAACGCCGGTTTGCCCTACAATCGGTTTAGAGGTTTGTCCCGGATTGAGCTTGAAAGTATGCCCTACGACAGCAGGTTCATTGCCGACATTCGGAATGAAGCTCTGCATGAAGTTCATGCTACGGGCAGTATCCTGCACAACCTGGAACTCAGCAGCAGCGGCGGCAAGGTCTTTGCCACTCAGGCGTTGCTTGATGAGTTCTCCTTTTTTGCGGTTGATGACTTCCTGTTCTACCTGCTCGCGAATGTTATCCACTGTCGGGAGCCCTGCAGCCTGTATGCTCTTCAGGCCAGCAATGACAAATTGCTTGTCATAATAACCCGTTTCGTCTCTGAATGTATAAACCGTCGGCGTCACATCGCCCTTATCAGAATTGAAGGCCCATCTGACCAGGTCGCGGGTTTCACTGCCTGCTGTCAGCCCTTCAATCTCGAAATCATTGATTTCGAGCAAAGGCGAATAACTCAGTTTGGCAGAAGGCTCATTACCAGCTGCTTTCACCAAAGCATCCAAAGTTCGGTTAGAACGCATCATCTCATCCGCTTTTTCGCGAATTCCGGATTGTGTTTCCTGGCTTGGAATGATCGGTTCAGACAGGAACGCAACTTGTACGCCCTGTTCGTTAGTGGTGAATTTTTTGTTGGTCACTTCTACAAGGTGGACGCCGAATTGCGTTTCGCAAACGTAGAGTTGGCCCGGGATAGCTTTGAAGAAGATCAGGTCGTTGAAAGGTTTAACCAAACCGTTCATGCCGTAGTATCCCAAATCACCACCCTTGGTACTCGTTCCATCCGTACCAAATTTAGCGGCCAGCGTATCGAAACGGCTTACACCGGTTTCAATCAGCGTCTTTAAGCTGTCAATGGTTTTGCGCGCCTGTGCCAGCTCGATGGGGTTAGTAGCCTGGCGAAGGATGTGCCGCGACTGAACCGAATCGGGAATGATTTTGCGGTCAATGATTTTGATCGCATTGTAGCTGTCAGCGTCAATATAAGGTCCGTAAACGGTGCCTACCGGAAGTTTGAAGACCGTATCTGCAATGGCTGCGGGCAGGTCTGCTTTTTTGAAATAAGCTTCATCGATACGGCCCTCGTTGCGGAATACAAACTGAGAGTCGTTTTCTGCCACCTGAAATTGAGGAATGAGATCGGCAATGCGCTTTTCCAAAGCAGCTGAATCTTCTTTCGTCGCAGCAACCTCAAAAACAGCCATTTGCAATTTGCGCGTTTCCTGATCGCGCTTCAGGCGGCCGGCATTTTCTTTGATATAAGCCTCAAAATCTGCGTCTTCCAGAGAAACTTCCGTGTTTTCAATTTTATCAAAAGGAACCTTTACAAAAGCGATTTCAGCCATCTGGTTTTGCTCGGTATAGAGCATTTCAGCCATCCAGGTTGGCGTATACATAGCCTTTGCAACCAAAGCGCCCATTTTCGACTGAAGACGGTCTTTGGTAATTTCCTTTTTCTGGTATTCCCAAAATTGCGTGAAGTTAGGAGCCAGCTGGCCTTGTGCAATGGCTTCGTCAACGCGGTTTTCTTCAATGATTTGCTTGATTTGGTTGAGCTGTTCGCGGTTCAGCGCGTTTGGATTGTTTGGATCCGGGAAACGCTGTTGGATGATTCTGCTTGGTCTTGGGCCAAACTGCAAATCTTCCATTTCTGGTTCGCTGACGCCAAGTCCGAGGGTTTTTGCCTCTTCCTTAACGAGAATTTCTTCTACAGTATACTCCCACAACGCTGTACGGGCTGCCAGAGAAGCATTGCCCGAATTGCCATAGAGCATGTTGAAGGTATTGTCAAAATTGAGAACATCAATTTTTTCTCCATTTACCTTACCAAGCGTGCGCGTCAAGCTGCCAGAGCCCCCGGGGCCTTGGGAGTTAACCATGTCCATGATGACGAAACCGCCAACACCCAGCGCGACCGTAACCAGTACGATCCATGACCTTTTCCGAATTTCACTAATCAGAGCCATCCTATAAACTGTTATTTTGTTTTCCGGCCGATCTGTGTTGCTTAAGCAGATCGCCGATATCCAAGTTACTAAAAATCAGCGAGTTGTAAAATGAATTTTACAAACGAAATGCAAAGATAAAATCCATTGCTGAAAAAACCATACAAAGTGTCCGGATTGATCGCGAAAAACAAAATTTAACACCTCTACTGCAACGACTTATCCGGTATCGGGTTCTACCTTTGTGCTTCTTTTTGATTCAAATCCGAGAAAATATGACGATACCTCCAGCCCGGCCCGACTTCGGGAAAGGCCAGGGCCTGCTGCCAGCCATCATTCAGGACGCCAAAACAGGCGTCGTACTCATGCTGGGCTACATGGATGAAGCTGCCTATGAAAAAACGCTTCGGGAAAAAGTCGTTACCTTTTTCAGCCGCAGCAAAAACCGACTCTGGACCAAAGGCGAAACCAGCGGAAATTTTCTTCATGTAAAAGACGTGGCGCTCGATTGTGACCAGGATACCCTGCTCCTGAAGGTTGACCCGACAGGCCCCGTTTGCCATACCGGTCAGGACACTTGTTTTGGCGAAAACAATCAGGCTGAAAAGGATTTTTTACACAAACTGGAAGCCGTCATCCAAAACCGCCGCGACGAGGCTTCCGAAAGCTCTTATACAGCCTCTCTCTTCCGGAAAGGCATCAATAAAATTGCGCAAAAAGTAGGCGAAGAAGCCGTGGAACTGGTCATCGAAGCCAAAGACGACAACGCGGATCTCTTCCTCGGCGAAGCGGCCGACCTGATGTTTCACTACTTAGTCCTGCTTAGCGCAAAAGGCTTTGAACTGGATGACGTGATCGGGGTGTTGAAAGAGAGGCATCGGTAGACGCCTGCCTGCCTGACCTCCGGTAGGCGGGCCGGCAAGGCAGGGTAGACGGTAGACGGTAGACGGTAGACGGTAGACGCCTGCCTGCCGGCAAGGCAGGGTTGACGGAGTATTCTGCTCAAAGAAAGCACTATGCCCTTTAGAAACCAGATGTTAGATTTCAGACTTTAGATGAGGGAATACAGCTCAAACGAGCAAAGTGCCCCCTTTAACCTTAGAAATGGTAGACGGTAGACGGTGGACGGTGGACGGAGTATCCTGCTCAAAGAAAGCACTATACCCCCTTTAACCTTTAACCTTTAACCTTTAACCTTTCTACTTTAACCTTTTTACTTTAACCCTGGTTTTACTTTAACCTTCGTTTATTAGTTTACAATCATCACCATGCATTACACGGCCACCCACCTCGGAGATACCATTGTTGCCCTTGCTACTGCGCCGGGGGTAGGCGCCATAGCGGTCATCCGCCTGTCAGGACCGGAGGCCATCGGCATTGTTGATAAAGTGTTCAGCAGCAAAAATCTGAGTGCCCAGGCATCGCATACCCTGCATTTTGGCGCCATCCGCGACGAGCAGGATCGCCTGCTGGACGAGGTTGTCGTGTCGCTTTTTGTTGGCCCGCGCTCGTACACCGGCGAAAACGTCGTGGAAGTTTCCTGTCACGGCTCGCCCTACATCATCCAGCAGCTTATTCAGTTGTTTGTGCGGCAGGGCGCGCGTTTGGCCCAACCCGGCGAATTCACCCTCCGCGCCTTTTTGCACGGCCGAATGGATCTCAGCCAGGCTGAAGCAGTAGCCGACCTGATTGCTTCTTCTTCTGAAGCCGCCCACAACATCGCGCTGCAGCAAATGCGCGGCGGTTTCAGCAACGAAATCAAACGCCTGCGCACTGAATTGATCGAATTTGCCAGCCTGATCGAACTGGAACTGGATTTTGGCGAAGAAGACGTGGAATTTGCCAACCGCGAAGACCTCAAAGCCCTGATCCGCCGGATTCTGACCTTGATGGACGCCCTGTTGCAGTCTTTTCAACTCGGCAACGCCATTAAAAACGGGGTCAGCACCGTCATCGCAGGCCGGCCCAATGCCGGCAAAAGTACCCTGCTCAACGCCCTGCTCAACGAAGAACGCGCCATCGTCAGCGACATCGCCGGCACGACCCGCGATACCATCGAAGAAGTACTCAACATCGGCGGCATACCCTTCCGCATCATAGACACCGCCGGCATCCGCGAAGCCCACGACACCATCGAAGCCCTTGGTGTGGCCAAAACCCTTGAAAAAGTACGGCAATCGGCGCTGCTGGTCTATGTTTTCGACGTCATCCGCACCTCGCCGGAAGATCTGCGCCAGGATCTGTCGCAACTCGTACACCCCGACACGAAACTCCTCGTCATCGCCAACAAAATGGACCTCAACCCCTATACCAACCACGAGCAATACGCCAACGAATGGCTGCCCGCTGATGCCTGGGTGCCGGTGTCTGCCATCAATGGCATGAACATCGAATACCTGAAAGAGAAGCTCCTGAACGCCGTACTGGAAGGCAACCTCAACGCAGAAAGCACCATCGTGGCCAATGCCCGCCACTACGAAGCCCTGCTGAAAGCTTCCGAAAGCCTGCGCGCCGCCCTGCACAGCCTCGACACCAACGTCACCGGCGACTTTGTCGCCATGGACATCCGCCGGGCCCTCAGCTATCTCGGTGAAATTACCGGCGAGATCGGGACGGAGGATTTGCTGGATAGTATTTTTTCGAGGTTTTGTATTGGAAAGTGATGACACGCGAGGCAGAGCCGTCGCGTGAGCGGGGAGGGAATAGACGAAATTCGTCAAAACGAACCTGCTGTTTCACCTATTTAAACCTGGATTTGTACCATTTCGGGTATAAATACGACAAAATATGAATAAAAAGTACCCGATAGGGTATAAAAATGAATTGAATGCGATAAAATAGTACCTGATAGGGTATATTTTAAATATTATTTATAATATTTGTACCCTAAAGGGTATAAAATGAATTTAGCAACATTTGTAAAAGAGAAGCGGAGTGCGGTAAAACTTACACAGCCCGAGTTGGCTGAAAAAGCTGGTGTAGGATTGCGCTTTGTCCGGGAACTTGAACAAGGAAAGCAAACTTTGCGCCTGGACAAGGTAAATCAGGTATTGGCTTTGTTTGGCTATGAAGTTGGACCAGTTCAACAAAAACGCGATCACATTTCAGATTAAATATATGCGAAAAGCAGAAATAAAAGTCAGGCATTACACAGCCGGCTGGCTGACTCAGGATGAAGAAGGTTATCATTTTGTGTACGAAACGGCCTACCTGATCTTACCGGATGCCCAAGCGGTCAGTCTGACCTTACCCTTGCAGAAACCCCCTTTTGCGAGCAAAGTCCTGTTTCCTTTTTTCGATGGGCTTATTCCGGAGGGCTGGCTACTGGATATTGCTGAAAGAAACTGGAAGCTGGATCCACGCGACAGGATGGGGCTGTTACTGGCTTGCTGCAAAGATTGTATCGGAGCAGTGAGCGTGCATGCTGTAAAACAAGCGGAAGTATGAAACGATGCTTATTCTGTTATCAAATCCTGGATGATAACATTGAAGATTTTCATCCGGCTTGTTCCAAAAAAATATTTGGGCAAGCCATACCCCCGGTGCTGCCTTATACGGAAAACGATTTGGAGTCTTTAGCGCTGGAAGTGATTCGAAGCCAAACAGCTGTTACCGGAGTACAGCCTAAATTATCGCTCCATATCTCAGTCCCGGATCGGGCAGGCGAAAAAAAAAGATTTACTATCGTGGGGCTTTGGGGCACTTATATTCTAAAACCTCCAAGCCCTCACTATTCACAATTACCTGAGGTGGAAGACCTAACCATGCACCTGGCAGCATTAGCCAAAATAAAAACGGTGCCCCATAGCCTGATAAGGTTGGCCTCAGGCAATCTGGCCTATATTACAAAAAGGGTTGATCGTTCGAAAAAAGAGAAGTTGGCCATGGAAGATATGTGTCAACTCACTGAAAGGCTTACGGAAGATAAATACTACGGCAGCTACGAGCAAATTGCCAAAACCATTCAAAAATACGCTGCCACACCGGGATTGGATCTTGTCAATTTTTTTGAGTTGGTGCTTTTCTCTTTTTTAACCGGCAATGCTGATATGCATTTAAAGAATTTCTCTCTTTTGGAGCAACCGGGCCTCGGCATGGTATTGTCGCCAGCCTACGATTTGATCTCAACGGCATTGGTAAACCCAGCCGATGATGAAGACCTGGCGCTTACCCTCAACGGGAAAAAGAAAAAGATTAGAAAATCAGATTTCGAAGCTGCTTTTCGAACCCTTAAAATAGCAGAGAAGCAGCAGGACAATATCTTTTTAAAAATGGAAAAAGCAAGATCAAAATGGGCGAAACTCATTGAGGTGAGTTTTCTGGATAATGCATTCAAACAAAGCTATCAAAGGATGATCGATGAACGATTTCAAAGATTAAAAGGATAGGAGTTTGGTCAAAAAGTCCTATCACACCACAACAACTCAAAAAAGCGAGCGTATTCAATCAACCCACACATGGCAACCATCTTCATCACCGGCTCCGCCGACGGGCTTGGGAAACTGGCCGCAAAAGAATTGGTCAAACAAGGGCATCGCGTAGTGCTTCATGCCCGCAATAAAGATCGGGCTAAGGATACCCTGAACAGCGTCCCCGGCGCTGCGGAGGTACTCATTGCCGACTTGTCAGATGTGGAAGCGACCAAAAAGCTGGCTGCTGAGGCCAACGCCCTGGGCACGTTTGATGCCGTGATCCACAATGCCGGAGTCTATCGGGCGCCGGGCAGCGCAATTTTTGCAGTGAATACCCTGGCGCCTTATCTGCTGACTTGCCTCATGCATAAACCCAGGCGATTGGTATACCTCGGCTCGGATATGCATTTCTCAGGTGATCCCGACCTAAAGCGATCGGTTTTTGAGAAAGGCAGTGTTACTTATTCCGATTCCAAGCTGCATATGTTGCTGTTTGGGATGGCCGTTGCCCGCAAATGGCCGGATGTCTGTACCAATGTCGTCGATCCGGGTTGGGTACCGACAAAAATGGGTGGCGCCGGTGCGCCTGACGACTTGCAGAAAGGTTTCCAGACCCAGGTCTGGCTGGCTGTGAGTGATGAAGACGAGGCTCGGGTAAGCGGACGCTATCTATTCCATAAAAAGGAAGCGCGCTATTTTCCGGTGGGTAAGGATATTGCCTTGCAGGAAAAATTGCTTGAACTGTGCGAACTGGTTACCGGGGTACCTTTTCCGGAAGGCTAACAATCTACATATACGCCTTCCACCAATGCGCTGTATCCGCACCCGAAAGATCCATCACTTTGCCCAATTCCGGCAGCACATAAGCCATTGATTGATCCCGGGCGGCTTGCACAAACGCCTCTGCCGGTTCAAACCAGTCGTGTTGATAGGATAAGGAAAATCCGGCCCAATGCACAGGCATGGCTTTTTTTACCCCGGCATCGATGGCGGCGGTGACGCTTTCATCGGGAAAGAGGTGCAGCAATACCCAATCTTCGCAATATTGGCCGCATTCCATAAAAGCAAAATCGAAAGGGCCGAGTTTTGCTCCTATTTCTTTGAAGTGTTGGCCATAGCCGCCGTCGCCGCTAAACCAGATGTTTTCTTCCTGTGTCCGGAAAGCCCAACCTCCCCAAAGTGACTTTAAGCGGTCGCTTAATCCGCGACCTGAAAAATGCCGGGTCGGCGTGAAGGTGATCTGAATGCCTTCGAAATTTCGCTTATCCCACCAGTCAAATTCCGTAATCTTTTCCTCCTCAACGCCCCAGCTCAGCAAGTGCCTTTTGACGCCCATCGCCACGAAATACTTTTTGGTTTTTGCCCTGAGTTTTTGAATGCTGGCATGATCCAAATGGTCATAATGGTCATGCGTCAAAAGCAGGAGGTCTATTTCGGGTAAATCATCGATGATTTGCAGGGTATTTTCGGAGAATCTTTTGGTCGGGAATGGCGCAATGGGGGTGCAATCCGGCCCGAGCATGGGGTCAATCAGCAGCGTTTGCCCGTTCATGCGCAGGAGGACAACGGAATGGCCGTACCAGATGAATTTTGTCTTGCCATCCGCTGCTAAAAACGCATCTGCAGAAAACGGTATGACCGGCAGCGGGGCTTCGGGTTCCTTCTTTTTGCTGTTTGTCAGTTGTTTATAAATGATCTGGGGTATTTTGAGAAAGCCGGGTACGGCATCAGTCGTTTCTAAATTTTGAAAACTGCCGTCGCGCCAATTTGGGGATAGACTGTATTCAAGGATTAACGCTTTGCTAAGCTTTCCGCCAAACTGTTTTGATCTCATCTTGCTGTAGCTTATTAATGTCTTTGTTTTCTAGAAATGAATGCGTTGCAAGGGAATTAATAGCCTATTGTAAAACGAAATAAGTGTCTGTCGATTTAGGATGTGTCTGATCTTTAGGGTTCGAGAGCAAGGCTTGTTAAGGCCCCAAAAACGGAAGTTTATTTGTATAAATGACCGATTTTGGGGCCGAGCATAACGCCGCTATCGAACCCTAAAGAAATCATATACCATCTCTGAAACCTCTGACAAAGCTACTACGCCGGCCGCCGGATCTTTCAGTTTTCTGGACAACAACACCAGGACGTATTTGTTGCCATCGGCCAAAAAAACGATGCCTGAATCGTGTTGAACCCCGGTAATGGAGCCCGTTTTATGGGCCACTTTTGCGTCTGCCGGTAGTTTAGCCGGAATGATTTCATTGAATTTCTGATCGAAAAGAATGTTGAGCATTTCTTTGGAAGCCTTTTTCCCCAGGGGCTTTCCGCGGGCTATTTTTTCAAAAATCAGGGCGAGGTCAAAAGCCGTTGTCGTATTGTTTAAGCCCAGATCGTAAGCCTTGTTGTCTTCCACTCCGCGAAGCACCTGGATGTCGTTGGCGCCCAGACGCCTCATGGTGGCGGTGGCCTTTTTGGCATCAACCAGGTCAATCAGAATATTGGTGGCGAGGTTGCTGCTCACCGTAATCATCAGGTAGGTCAGGTCATAAATGGTCATTTTTTTACCGATCATGCTGTAAAGGCCATCGGCGCTGTCGTCGGCAATGTCCATTTTGTAAAGGCTGCCGTCGACGATGCTTTTGAACTCATTTTTGACAAGAATCGAGTCTGTGAGCTTGAATTTTCCCGATTTTGCCTGCCGGAAAACTTCGATCATCACCGGTGTTTTCATCGTACTTGCCGCGTGAAAACTGGTTTTTTCATTGATATACAGGCTTTCGCGGGTTTTTAAATCAATAAACGCGACCGCAAACTCCCCTTCGACCAAACTCAACCGCGCTTCGATTTGCTTTTTCAGCGCCTCCAGCGAATGGTGCTGCACCTGACCAATAATGGCCGAAAATGGCAGCAGGAATCCCAATAGTAAAAAGCATTTTTTCATACGACAGCTTTTAAAATCTTAAAAAAACAAACAGTTATCACCCCCCTGCCTGCCCTCCGGGAGCTACAGTTTATACACACCTTTTCATGGTATTATACGCCCCTGATTCCTTCTTTCTTCACTCATCGTTGTTAGCCATCGCGCATTGGCTTTTTACACATGAATACTACTTCTGAGAAAGGTGACTCCGACCTCGGCGAGGTCACCCGTTTGTAGCACTCGTGAATATTAAGCACCAACCGACCTCGGCGAGGTCGTACCGTCGTGTGTATAAATCGTAACTGACGGAAGGCCAGGTAAAAACAGACATTACCTATTCTTCATCCACTCCGCCCCGGCTTCCAGCTCCTCATAAAAATCTTCGCCGTATTTGCGGATAAGGGCATCTTTCAGGAAACGGTAAACGGGCATTTTCAGGCTTTTGCCCAAAGTGCAGGCGGCAGAACAGATGTCCCAGCGGTCGTAATTGAGGGCTTCGAAGCCTTGTTCTGCGTTGCGTTTGATGCGAATGGGGTAGAGGTGGCAGGAAATCGGTTTCCGGAAATCGGTTGCGCCGGCCAGAAAGGCCTTTTCGATGCCACATTGCGCAACCCCCAATTCGTTGTAAGTCAGATAGACACAGGCTGCCCCGTCGATGAGCGGCGTTCCGTAATCTTCGGCCAGCTCGTACCAGGTATAAAGTCCTTCCCGTTCAATGACCGCAATGCCTTCCGGGCTGAGGAAAGGTTTGATGTCTTCGTAAATACGTTTCAGCGTTTCCAGTTCGCCAGCTTCCAGCGGAGCGCCAAGGTCGCCTTCCCAGCAGCAGGCGCCTTTACAGGCATTGAGGTTACAGACGAATTGCTCTGAAATAACGTCGTCGCTAACTAAAGTCTCCTGTACAATAAGCATGGTGGAAGAATTTCTGTTTTCTGTATTCAAAGGTATAAAAAACATGGGTCATGCGAATCTGGGCATAAACGAGATTGATTTCTTTTGACCTTACTTCAAAAATAGAGTAATTATGATACTCAATATGAGTTTGCTCTTCAAAAGACAGTTCAATACTCAAATTAAAGTTTGTTACTTTTTGCATTGCCCAAAAAGCCATGCCTACCGGCAGGCAGGTAACCAAAAACGCTAGCCTGCGCAAACTCGTATGTTTGTCCTGAGGTACCAGCG
>CALEYL010000015.1 GCA_937926205.1 uncultured Saprospiraceae bacterium | reverse complement strand
TGAGAACCTCTATGAAGGCTGGAGGCTCTACGATGTGTATAAACCGTAGCTGCCGAAGGCAGGAAGCCGGTTAATGAGCAGGCAGCAGGATGCGGGCTACTACCGCAGCGGGCTCCTTCTGCTCCAGGCAATGAATTATTTTCAACCCGGCTTAAAGAGATTTTTGGCTGAAGCGCACGCCCTGGCCGGATCATGCATGACTCCGATCCTTTAACAGTTACACTTTCAGTAAATTATCCATAAACAATCGAACAATTTTATTCGCTGGGCTTGCTTTTATCGCAAGGCTCGAGTATTTTGCGATCTGATAACAACTGTCTGAAAAATAAGGGCGTATGTTATGCCCACAAGCTCATATCAACAACTGACAGAGCGGTCTATTCTGAACCAGAAACTTTGTTATTCCAAAACCTGATAACTAACAATTGCGATGGCAAAACAAGGTGATCGTATAACAAATGCCCGGACCGGGCAGCGGATGGTTTTCCTTAAAACGGGTAAGGAAACGAATGGCAATTTGCTGGAGATAGACTCTTTCAACCCGAAAACGGATATGAGAGAGCCTGTTCACATTCATCCCAGGCAAGAAAGTTCGGCAGAAGTTATTTCGGGAAAACTCCATTTTTTAGTGAATGGGAAAGAGCAAATTGTGGGTCCGGGTGAAAAAATTACAATTCCTGCTGGCGCGCCGCATTGTTTTTGGAATGAAGACGATGAAGAGGCCCATAGCATTCAGCGATTTTCACCGGCACTTACCATTGATGAATTTTTCGAAACATTTTTTGCACTGGCATCAGATGGCAAACTGGATGATAAAGGAATGCCTCCTTTTTTACAGTTGCCACTGATGGGATTGAAGCATAAAAACGATATTCGGGTATTAAGTCCGCCCTGGGTCGTGCAAATCTTGACGTACTGGTTATTGGCGCCGATCAGTTTTTTGATGGGTTACAGGAGCAACTATAGATCAGCAACATAGACCGGCATGCGTAGCAGGGACTTTTTCCTATCTTTGAATTTCCCACAGGCTCAATTCCTTCATGCCGCAAATGGATGCCCGCTATGGCGCAAATCAAAGCTACAAGAACCCGGCTTGGAACGCTGTTCAGGAGCACGGCCTTTATTGGCCCGGTCTGTCTGCTTTTCTTTTGTTGTCGCCTGTCTGCTCAAACTGACGACACTGAGGCGCTGATAAAACGATTTAAAGAAAGCCCGCAAGATACGGATGCGGTTAGTGCTGCCCTGAAATTGGGAGAACATTACTTCACCACTTCCAGCGACTCCTTTTTGTTTTACAATGGCTGGGCAGAGCGTTTTTCCCGGCAAAAACTTCAAACACCTGAATTACTTGATGCGTCCCGCCGACGCTTTTATCAAAGCGCCCTCAGTATCAGCCTGCGCGAAAAAGGCTACTACCAGCAACGAAAACGCTGGGATGTCAACGCGGCGCTGGCTACCTATGAGGAAGCCCTGATCTGGGCAGAACGCTCCGGCAACGAGCGCAGCCTCGCGCTTACTTATAATAACATTGCCAACGCCTATGAAAACCAGGGCGACCTGAAGACGGCCCTCGATTATTACCAAAAGGCACTCAGTGTGCTGGAAAAAACCGGCGGCGACGCTTTAGCCATTTGCCTCGACGACATTGGAAAACTAAACCTCTCGCTGGGTGAACTGGGGAAAGCGGAGGAGTTCTGCCGGCGCTCGCTGGTCGTTGCGGAAAAATTAGGCGCCAAAGAACAGGTGTGTATGGCCAACATCCACCTCGGCGGCATTTTTACCGAAAAAAAAGACTTTAGCGGGGCTCAGGCGTATTTCGAAAAGGCCCTTTCCATTGCTCAAAAAGACAGCAATTTGTTGCTGCTGACACTGGCTTACCGCTATTGGGGCGTTTGCCTCGACAAGCAGGGCGATAAGCAAAAGGCGCTGGCGTTTCACCAAAAAGGACTGGAATACGCGGTGGCCATGAATTACATCAAAGGAGCCGCCCTGTCGCATTTTTACATCAGCAAATTGCTGTACGAACGACAGGAAAAACAAGCCGCGCTGGAGCATGCTCAGGAAAGTTTTTCTCTGTCCCAACAAGCGGGCATCCCGCTAAACATCAAAGAATCTGCGGCCTGGCTGAGCCAATTGTACGCCGAAATCGGCAACCCGGAAAAGGCCCTGGAATTGTATCAGCTGAGCGAAGTCATGAAAGACAGCATTTTTAACGCCGGCATCCGGCAGGAGATGATCCGGCAGCAAATCCAGTTTGAATACGACAAAAAAGAAGCGATTGCCTCCCGGGAAAAGCGGGTGCAGCGAACGATACTCATCGCCATTGCGATCTGCCTCTTGCTGGCCCTGGCTCTGGCTGCGTTTATCTGGCGAAACCTGCAAACCAAGGAGCAGCAGCGCCGCATCATCGAGGCCCAAAAATCGGAGGTGGAAGAGCGGAATGCACAAATTGAAGCCGTCAGTAAAACCATTCGGAAACAAGCGCAGGAACTCCGGCGCCTGGATGAAATGAAAACCCGGTTTTTTGCCAATATTTCGCATGAATTCCGCACCCCGCTGACCCTGATTATGGGGCAGGTGGACAGCGTGCGATCCCGGATTGAGGACGAACGCCTGCAGGAAAAACTGTCAATGGCTTCTGCAAACGGCCAACGACTGTTGCAACTCATCAACCAATTGCTCGATCTGTCGAAACTGGAGTCTGGAAAAATGCAGCTGCAGGTAGCGCCTGCTGACCTCGTTTCATTTCTGCGCTACACTTTTGATGCCTTTGAACCCATGGCTGAGAAACAACAGATCCGTATGGATTTTCAAAGTGAGGCGGAATCGCTGGAGCTGTATTTTGAAAAAGAAAAAATGGGCAAGGTTTTTTTCAACCTGCTTTCCAATGCCCTTAAATTCACCCCACCGGACAGTGGTGGTTCCATTACGATGCGAATTTCAAAACGAGAGCCGGATGGGGCATTTTCGGAAGGCGCTGCGGAGGTCAGCATCAGCGATACCGGTATCGGTATTCCCGAAGACCGGCTGCCTTTCATCTTTGATCGCTTTTATCAGGTTGATGATTCAAATACCCGGGCCTGGGAAGGCACCGGAATCGGGTTGGCGCTGGTAAAAGAAATGGTAAAATTACACCATGGATCAATCCTTGTGGAGAGTACGCAAGGGGTCGGCACGAAGTTTACGGTGCGGTTGCCATTGGGGAAAAAGGCTTTTCGCCCGTCGGAAATCGGCGAGGCGGCGGAAGATGTTGCTACTACGGCTTTTATCCATGATGAAAACCCGGCAGCGGCCTCTGCGAATCTGCTCCCGGGTCTGGGCTACGGCCTGTCGGAGGATGCCCCACGCCTGCTTGTCGTTGAAGACAACCCGGACATGCAAACCTACCTTTGCGGGCAACTTTCTGAAGCCGGCTACCTCGTCACCGCCACTGCCAACGGGGAGGAAGGCCTCGCTGCTGCACTGGAGCAACAGCCCGATCTTGTTATCAGCGACATCATGATGTCCCGCATGAACGGCTACGATCTCAGCCGCAATCTTCGCGCCGACGAACGCACCAGCCACATTCCCATCATCCTGTTGACGGCTAAGGCGGGAGAGGAGGCCAAAATAGAAGGTCTGGAAACCGGCGCTGACGACTACCTGACCAAACCGTTCAGCGAACGGGAATTGCTCGCCCGGGTGAATAACCTCATTCAACTGCGCCGGCAGATGCGCCGGCGATTCAGCACGGCTACGGCCATCCGTCCTGCAGAAGTCAGCGCGGCACCTATGGATCAGGTTTTTTTGCAGAAAGTCATCGAAACCATTGAAGCGCACATGAGTGATGAGCATTTCGGGGTGGAGCCTTTGAGCGAGGCGGTTAACATGAGCGTTACCCACCTCAACCGCAAACTGAACGCCCTGATCGATCAATCTGCCGGTAACCTTATCCGCTCCATGCGCCTGCAACGGGCGGCAGATCTGCTGGAACGGCAGGCTGCAAGCATCACCGAAATCGCCTGGCAGGTTGGGTTTTCGGAGGCCGCACATTTTACGAGAAGCTTCAAGCAGCAGTTTGGAAGCTCGCCGTCTGAATGGGTAAAAAACAAGATGCGAAAGGCTTGAATGCCTGTCCAGGTTCAAAAATGGCAGGTATTGGTTCAGAAATGGCAAGCCCCGAAAGGAGGTTGGGGGCAACTTTGTCGTATTACAAATCAACCGAACCACACTATGAAAAACTTCCTTTCCATCCTGCTGCTGTTGACCTGCGTCGCCGTTTCGAATGCACAAAAGCAAGGTTTAGAACGCATTGATTCCCTGAAGACGGAACTGTCAAAAGCATCGCATGACACCACGAAAGTCAAGTTGATGGCCAATCTGGCATATCGCTATAGCCAGATCAATATGGCGGAAAGCCAGCAGTACGCAGACAAGTCTTTGGCTTTGGCAAACAAAATAAACTGGGAAAAAGGAATTGGGTATGCCAAAGAAGTGATCGGGCGCAATTACTGGCAGAACGGGAACTTTGCCGAAGCGCTGAAATACCATTTTGAAGCGCTTGAAATCTGGCAAAAACTGGGCATTCAGGAAAAAATTGGAATTGTCAATTTATTCATTGCACAGGATTACGCCGATGACGGCAATTATTTCGAGGCGCTAAAATACCTGCCTGTTGCTTTGAAGGCTTTTGAAAAAACAGGGAACCTGGGCAATCAAGGGGTGGTGCATAATATTTTTGGTTGGGTGTATCAACGACTGGGTATGTATCCCGAAGCCTTAAAACATGGCTATGCCACTTTAAAACTTTTCGAGGCCCTTGGGGATAAACATGGTTTGGCCATCCAAACCGGCAATTTGGCTGAAGGGCTCGAAAACCAGGGCAACTATGCAGAAGCCATAAAGGTTTATACGCAATGCATTCAATACATGCAGGAGGTAAATGATTTCATCAACGAATCCCTTATGTACAATAACCTGGGGCGCTGTTATCGCAAAATGGGGAATTATTCGGAGGCATTAAAAAAACATCAGATTGGTTTTGAAAAAGCCCGGAAAATTAAAAACCACACCGCCATGGCCACCGCATATTCGGGGATGGGCGACGTTTACGCTGCACAGAAAAATTATGAAGCGGCGATAAAAAACTACCTGCTGGCGGGGGAATCTTTCCGCGCTGTTTCGAATGCACCTTCGCTGGCGGGTCTCTATTCGAAAACAGGGGATTGTTACGTCAAAACCGGAAATTTAAGCGCAGCGAGGCAGTATTTTGACCGGGCATATTCTCTGATTCAAAAAATGGAAAGCACCCGTGACATGAACGATTACTACGGCGGTATCGTACGGTTGGACAGCGCTACCGGTAACTGGCAACAAGCATTTGAACATTTAAAACTGTATACTGCCACAAGAGACAGCATTTACAATGAGGAAAACACCAGAAAAATGGTGCAAACCCAAATGCAGTATGAATTTGATAAAAAAGCGGCAGATGAAAAGGCCGAGCAGGAAAGGAAGGACGCGGCGGTAAAACAGGAGTTGCAAAAGCAAAAGCTGATCCGCAACGGTTTTATGGGCGGATTTGGCGTCGTCATGATGTTTGCAGGCATCTTCTTTTATCAGCGAAATAAAATCAAAAAGGGCAAAGAACTGAGCGATGAGTTGCTGCTCAATATCCTGCCCGCTGAAGTTGCGGAGGAATTAAAAGCAAAAGGCTCAGCCGATGCCAAACTGATTGACGAGGTAACAGTGCTGTTTTCTGATTTCAAAGATTTTACTCAATTATCAGAAACCCTTACACCGGGCGAGTTGGTTGCCGAAATTAACGAATGCTTTTCCGCTTTCGATATGATCATGCAAAAACACGGCGTGGAAAAAATCAAAACAGTGGGCGATGCCTATCTGGCTGCCGGCGGACTCCCTGCTCCAAACAGCAGACATGCCGTGGATGTGATGAACGCAGCGCTGGAAATGCAGGCATTCATGCGGGAACGCAGGCAAATCCGGGAATCGGCAGGCAAATTTTTCTTTGAAGCGCGAATCGGCATGCATACCGGATCCGTAGTAGCCGGCATAGTCGGCATAAAAAAATTCGCCTACGACATCTGGGGCGATACCGTTAATACGGCTCAACGCATGGAAAGCAGCGGAGAAGCCGGCAAGGTGAACATTTCGGCAAGTACCTACGAATTGCTTAAAGATAAATTTAAATGTATTTACCGGGGAATGATCAGTACAAAAGGAAAAGGGGATGTCGGGATGTATTTTGTTGAGCCGCAAGCGGAGCGATAAAACAGGCTGTTTGCGGTACTGACAGATGTGTGATTAAAAATTACCTTTAGGGCTGATATTCAGAAAACAATTTTAACTATTAAAAGAAATGAGTGCCTTTCACTACGCCTTTAAGGTAAAAGACATAGAGAGTACCCGCAGGTTCTACATCGACATATTGGGCTGCGAAGAAGGCAGGTCAACAGAGACCTGGATTGATTTCAATTTTTTTGGGAATCAACTTTCCGCACATATTAGCGATGATTTTCCGGAATTGGATTATTGTGGAAAAGTGGACGGAATTAGTGTCCCAATACCTCATTTTGGGTGTTTATTGGAAATTGATGAATTTAAAAAGGTGCAAGCAAAGCTGGAATCGGAAAAAATTGAATTTGTCGTTAAGCCGCAGATAAGGTATGAAGGAAAAACCGGAGAGCAATTAACGATGTTCGCATTTGATTTTAGCAGAAATCCGATCGAGTTTAAGGCATTTTCCAATAGCAATGACGTTTTTTCTGTGTAAAAAAGGAAGTTAATGGGGGTGTATTTTATGAAATGGCGCTCCCTAAACCAGCTACTAGGTTGCTGAAGCGTAGTTGCAACCGACTACAATACCCTTGTTTTTCAATAATAAAGAAGACGTTTTAATGCCTTAAATATGAGTTGATTACGCACAGAGGATTCACGCAAATGTGGCTCAGAGTTTGCTTTTATCATACGGCTTGAGTATTTTGCAGAGCTTCCCATCCACAGGCTCTAAAAAATATTTGCCATAAAAATTATGGAATTCAATTTTTACATACCAAAAAAACTCAAAGGAATATCCCCTTTAATTTGGGAGTTGAAAACAGATTCCCCAAAAAAATGGATATTCCTTCCTGAGTTTAATATTGATTTGGCATTTAATCTTAATGAACCCTGGGTTATTCAAAGCGATTATTACAAAAACCGGTCTTTTAATCCAACAAATAACTTTTGTTTTTTAGCCGGATTACATACGAAACCCTTATCCGTTGAATTTACGAATTGCCATTTGTTTGGCATTCGCCTGAATACCATTGCCGCTAATTTATTGTTCGGAATTCATTGTAAGGATTTGAAAAACTGGTCGGTTGAAGGCAATATCATCTTTCAGGACAAATATCATTTTATACAGGATGCTGTTAGTGGCATTTCCGATTTTCGCGAAAGGGCTGTTTGGCTGGAAGAATTTATTCTTTCCTCCATCTCCTATGCACCAGACTTGAGTTTAGCCATGAAAATTACGACTTTACTGGATGAAATTTCTCTTAAAAAGCTACAGGGTAAGTTCCGTAAAATTGAAGATTTTACCGGTTACTCAAGAATGCACACCTTGCGAATTTTTCAAAAATGGCTTGGAATTTCCCCTTCTGAAGCGCTTGCATTCAGGCGTTTTGAAGCTGCGCTGCATCAAATTCATCATTCTTCAGACAACCTTACTCAAATCGGGTTGAATTGCGGTTATTATGATCAAGCCCATTTTATCCATGGATTCAGGCAGTTTGCACAAATGACTCCGAAAGCATACGCAAAGCAAAAAAGCGAAATGGTGGGGCAGTTTTCTCCTTGAGATCAATGTTACATTCTTACAATTTTTAAAAAATACGACTGTCTAATTTTGTCCTAAAATTAACTGATTATGGATGGAATTAAAACAATCGTTGTATGTGGCGCTACCGGTAAACAAGGCGGCGCCGTACTTGATGCGCTTCTTAAAACCGGCAAATGGAATTTGGTTGCATTTTCGCGGGACATCAACGGGCAAAAGTCTGAAGCATTAAGAAAGAAAGGGGTTAAGGTCCTTCAGGCTGATTTTGCAGACAAACAATCGCTGATCGAGGTATTCAAAGGCGCATACGGCGTTTATGGTGTTACCATGCCCCTCACGCCAAAGGGTAAAATAGATACGGAATTTGAATGGGAGCAGGGTAAAAACATAGTAGAAGCCTGTCGGATAAACCAGGTGCAACATCTTGTTTTGAGTACCGTACTGTATGTAGAAGAAGGGCAGGAAAACACGCTGACTTACATCAAGCGGAAAATAGATATTGAGAATTTGGTTAAGGACAAAAATATACCTTATACATTCCTGTGTCCCGGTTCGTTTATGGATGACTTTGGAGGTGAATACATGCCTGTTAAGAATAATGTCATTACCGGAATGACGGCTAATGATGCAAAAATACCGCATATTGCCAGCGTTGACATTGGGAAATTTGCCGCTTTGGCCTTTGAAAAACCAGACAAGTTCATTGGAAAAAAACTGAACCTGATCGGAGATTTTATTTCCGGAAACGAACTCGCTGCAATAGCCACCAGGCTATCTAAAGACAAGACCTATAAACACAAACCCATCCCCCTCATCATCATGTATCTGTTTGCAAGAGTTTGGGTTCCCCTGCGTCAGCATTTTGAAAAATGGGGTCAGGCGCCTTATCCCAAAGAAATGCTGAACGCAGTAAAACAAACCAGAGATTTACTTCCTGAAACCCTCAGCTTTGAGCAGTACCTTAAATGGAAAGGGTGGGATAAAAAATTGTAATAATGGAAGGTGCAACTGGAAAGACAACTATAATGACCTTCTCCAAAAAAATCCTGGCGTCTGAATAAAACCTCTGCGCGTTTTCCTTACTTTGTGGGAAATTGATCAACCATTCAAACTTTCCCATACCATGTCTGACCAAATCCGCCAACTCGAACCATCTGCTCCCTGGAATTTTTTTGCTGACCTGAATGCCGTGCCACGCCCTTCCAAACACGAAGAGCGGGTTGCAAAGTTTATGGTCAATTTTGGCAAGGGACTTGGGCTCGAAGTGGTAACCGATGAAATCGGCAACGTAATCATTAAAAAACCGGCATCGAAAGGGCGGGAAAAAAGTCCAACGGTCATCCTGCAGGCGCACCTCGACATGGTGCACCAGAAAAACAAGGACACCGCTTTCGACTTTGATAAGCGAGGGATAGATATGTATGTGGACGGAGACTGGGTGCGGGCACGGGGCACAACCCTGGGCGCCGACAACGGCCTTGGCGTTGCCAGCATCATGGCGGTTCTCGCTTCGAAAGACATTTCGCACCCAGCCATTGAAGCGCTGTTTACCCTCGATGAAGAGACGGGCATGAGCGGCGCAAAAGCGCTGGGCAGGAAGTTGCTGAAAGGAAAAATATTGCTCAACCTCGATACGGAAGAAGACCACGTCTTCACCATTGGTTGTGCAGGCGGTATTGATACGTTGGTGGAATGGAATTACCGCGAAACCGACACGCCTGCGGGCGCTGAAGGGCGAAAAATTGTCGTCAACGGCCTTAAAGGCGGTCACTCCGGGGTAGACATCCACCTGGGCCGGGGCAACGCCAACAAGCTGCTGAACCGGGTATTGATGGCCTGCAAAGGAGTGCTTGTCAGCACGCTGGAAGGCGGAAGCGTCCGCAACGCCATACCCCGCGAGAGCATGGCAACACTGGCTGTGAAATCGCCAAAAACATTTGAGCGCAATTTCAAAGCAGTGGTGAAAGAGATCATGGACGAATACGGCGGCATAGAACCGGGCCTGAAAATAACAGCTTCAGAAATCCCTGCTCCGGCAAAAGTCATGCGCCGCAGCGACCAGACAAAACTGCTTTCAGCCATCCGCGCAGCCTTCAACGGGGTATTTCGTATGAGCCCCGATGTACCCGGTTTGGTGGAAACTTCTTCAAACCTGGCACGGGTGGAATTGCAGGATGGACGCTTTTTCAGCGGTACCCTCCAACGCAGTTCGGTAGAGTCGGGGAAAGCCGATGTTGCCGCAACTTTCCGTGCGCCATTCGATCTGATCGGTGCAAAAATCGAAAACGACAACATTTATCCGGGTTGGAAGCCGAATCCAAAATCGGCTGTTTTGAAAAAAATGGAAGGCATTTACGAGCGGATGTTCGGCCATAAAGTGGTGGTGGAAGCTTGCCATGCCGGTTTGGAATGCGGCATCATCGGCCAGGCCTATCCTGGTTTGGATATGATTTCATTTGGCCCTGAAATTCGCAACGCCCACTCGCCGGATGAATGCGCAAGTATCTCCTCTTATCAGAAATTCTGGGGCTTTTTGCTGGAAGTGTTGAAAAGTATTTGACCCCTCTCCCGGGCATTATCTTACCCATGGGGGATCAGTGGGTCTTTCATAAAGTAAAGTGGGAGGTGTAAAGCGAGTTGAATTGGTTTATTTCAACAATTTGACGCTTTACACCTCCCATCCTTTATTTAGGTATGGTCAGACCGGGTTAAGGCCTGATTTCATCAACCTTGATCACTTTACGAATGCCGGGCGTCATATTATCCCCCTGAATCCGCAACCAATACACGCCGTTGGCAAGCGATGACAGATCGATGGTCTCTGCCTGGCCGTGCACGGCAATATTCCGTTCCAGAACCTCCTGACCTTGCGTATTGTACACTGTACAGGCTACTGTTTCAAGCCTGGTCGGCGCATTTTCGAAGCCAATCATCAGCTGACCATTGGTCGGGTTAGGATACAGTGTAAAATCAAGTTCAGCTTGTAATTCGAGACCGGAATTGTCTACTCCTGCAAGCGTTATTACCGGCGCTGCTCCACTGACAGAAACGTTGTCAAATGTAGCAGTAGTGGTGGTGTTCACATTGATACTTTCGGCAAACATGCCCACCAACAGGCAATTGCTCATCGCAATTGTTTGGGTACCTACCAGACTCCACGTTGTACCATTGGTCGAGGTGTAGAAGCTGAAGATATTGCCCGAACGCTGGATGCGCAACCATGACGGGGGCGGCAGGCCTGGAATCTGTTGGGTAGACTTTGGACCATTGGTAATGCTGCGTGCTTCACGCCTTACAAAGTTGGTCAGTTGCGTTTTCAGTGCGACCATTTTAGAGCCTGTAGCTGTGCTCTCGCGCATGGTGATGCCTGCCCAACCGCCGCCGCTTACACCAGCAATATGAACGGTGATGGAGGAATTGCCGCACAAAGTCTGATACGTTACCTGAACAGCATCGTTATTGACATTGGGCGAGAAACCGGTAGCATTGACTACAAATTGCGGGGCGCCAGCAGGGCAGGGGTCCAATACACTGCTGCCCGATTCACCAATACCGGTGGTTGCCCATGGAGCAGGCACCGGTTTGGGTTCGTCTATCTCATTGTTGCAGTCATTGTCTTTGTTGTCACAAATTTCGGGCGCACCGGGATAAATGGTATTGTCGTTGTCGTTACAGTCTGTATTGTTGACGGAGTATCCTATGGGCGCAGTGGTCCTGCACAACATGGCCGTAGTCGTAGAACCATAGCCATCCAAATCTGCATCGACATAGTAGAGCTGCTCCGTGTGAACGGCCGCGTTGTTATCGTTGCAGTCGGTATTGTTGGTGGAATATCCAGTGGGCGCCGTGGCGCTGCACAACATGGCCGTAGTCGTAGAACCATAACCATCCAAATCTGCATCGACATAGTAGAGCTGCTCCGTGTGAACGGCCGCGTTGT
>CALEYL010000014.1 GCA_937926205.1 uncultured Saprospiraceae bacterium | reverse complement strand
AAAGAAAATCATAGTTCAATAGCCTCACCCTCACAGGTGGGGCTTTTTTTTTGCCCGACCTTGTCCGTTTTGCTCAACGCCGTCCGCCGACCTGGAGATCCAGTTTGCAAACTCAAAAAGGGTTCGCAAACAAGGAAATACCCACCAACGGTACCTCCTTTAATCTCATTGGCCTGTCGCCCTCCATCCATTTTTTTCAATTCTCCACCACAAAGTTGGGCAAACCTGCAAAACCCGCTACCTTCGGGAAGTTTTGAAACACTGAACGTTCATGAACATGATTTCTAACTTCGTTGCCGCTCGCGCTGCTCGCGCGAGGCTCCGCCTCGTGTGGCTCAATTTTTCTTTGGTCATCGTCCTGGCCAGCCTGTTTTTTGCCGTGCCGACATTCGGACAAAACGAAAAAGCCGTCATTTCAGGCATCGTCAAAGACGCCGTTACTGATGCCCCCGTGGAATTGGTCACCGTCTACATCAAAGGCACCAATACCGTCACGGAAACGGCAGCGAACGGACGCTATCGAATCGAAGTACCTGCAAATCAGGAGATTGAACTGGTGTTTTCGCGTATTGGTTACAAAGAAATCAGCACGACGCTGTCGGCCATGCCTGTGCGCAGTTCGCGCCAGATTGACGTACCCCTGGCGCCCTCCGATTCCGACATCGAAGTTGAGGTGCGCGGGAGCAAAATCGAAGAAGGCGGGATGGTCAGGGAAGATGTGAGCCAACTCAGGCTGCTGCCCACCACTACTGGCAATTTAGAAAGTATGCTGCCCCATCTCGCACTCGGAACCAGCAGCGGCTCGGGTGGGGAATTGAGCTCACAATACAATGTACGCGGTGGCAACTATGATGAAAACCTGGTCTATGTCAACGACTTTGAAATCTACCGCCCCCAGTTGATCCGCGCCGGACAGCAGGAAGGCCTCACCTTCGCGAATGTTGACCTCATCCGCGACCTCTCATTTTCTTCGGGCGGCTTTGAAGCGCGCTACGGAGACAAACTCTCTTCCGTACTCGACATCAAATACAAACGCCCCGACAGCCTGCGGGCTTCGGTTTCGGGGAGCTTTCTGGGCGGTTCTGCCCACCTCGAAGGGAGCTTTAAAACCGGAAAAGACAGTTACAAACGCCTGCGCTACCTTGTTGGTGCGCGCTACAAAACCACGCGCTATCTGCTCGGAACCCTCGACGTTTCCGGCGAATACATTCCCAATTTTTCAGACATTCAGGCTTATGTCACCTATGACCTGAGCCGCAACTGGCAGGTGGGCCTGATGGGCAATTACAACAGCAGCGTTTACCGCTTCTCCCCTGTTGAACGCAATACTGCTCTCGGTCTGATCAACTTTGCGCTGCAACTGTTCAGCGTTTTTGAAGGCCAGGAAGTAGACGATTTCACGACCAGCATGGGCGGGTTGTCGCTGACGTACCTGCCGGATCGCAACCACAATCCGTTTTTCCTCAAATTTTTAGCCTCCGCTTTCCGCAGCGATGAAAACGAACGGATCGACATCATCGGGCGCTACAGCCTTCGCCAAATCGAATCGAACATCGGCAGCGACAATTTTGGAGAAGTACTGGCCGAATTGGGCACCGGCACCCAGCATCAATACGTACGTAATGCCTTAGACATCAACATTGTCAACTTTGAGCACAAAGGTGGCCTCGAATTGCAGCAATACCACGACGACGTGTCTGTCACCAGCAGCCATTTCCTGCAATGGAGCGCCAAATTTCAATCCGAAAACATCAACGACCAGATCAACGAATGGGAACGCCTTGATTCAGCCGGCTACTCCCTGCCTTACGATACCAATTCGGTACAGCTTTACAATGTCCTGAAAACGCGCAATACCCTGTCATCCAACCGTCTGACGAGCTATGTTCAGGATACCTACACCTGGCGGAAAGACGACGTGGCGGAATGGCGCCTCTCTGCCGGCATCCGTGCAGCTTATTGGGACCTGAACAAAGAGTTCATCTTCTCCCCGCGCGTGCAGTTGCTCTACAAACCTTTGAAAACCGAAAAAGACATTTCTTACCGTCTGGCAGCAGGTTTATACTATCAAACACCCTTCTATCGCGAAATGCGGGGTCCCGACGGCCATGTAAACACTGATTTGTTGTCTCAGAAGTCGGCGCATGTCGTCGGCGGACTCACATACGACTTTTACATTGGGAAGCAAAACCCCAAGAAGTTCCGCCTCATTACCGAGGCTTATTACAAACAACTTTGGGATCTGGTATCATACGACATCGAAAATGTGCGCATCCGCTACTCCGGACAGAACGATGCAACGGGCTATGTGACGGGCCTCGACATCCGCCTCAATGGCGAATTTGTACCCGATGCCGAATCCTGGATTAACCTTTCATTTTTGCGGGCACGCGAAAAAATAGACGGCATCCAGCACCTGCGCCGCGAAATAGGCCAAACGGAAGCCACCCCTGTGAAGGACGTTCCCCGGCCCACTGACCAAACGATGACTTTATCCATGTTTTTCCAGGACTACCTGCGCAAAAACAAAAACTTCAAAATGCACCTCAATTTCACGGTGGGGTCAGGCCTGCCTTTCGGCTTGCAGGGCGGCAACCGCATTTACCGCAATACCTATCGCTTTTCACCTTATCACCGTGTAGACATTGGTTTTTCCTTAGCCCTTTGGGACGAATCGCGCCGCGGCGTCAAGCCCCACCACCCGCTGCGATTTACCCGGAATGCCTGGCTGAGCCTCGAAGTTTTCAACCTCATGCAGGTGCAAAACCAGGCAGGCAATACGTGGATCAAAACGGTGTTTAATCAGCAGTATGCTATCCCTAATTATCTGACCTCCAGAAGATTAAATTTAAGATTGAGGATGGATTTTTGATGAAAGGGCGGCAAATTATTTCTTTAAAATAAAAAAGTTCAAAAATGAAAACCTGAATTTTGAGAACCAGGAATTGGTTGGCCTGACCAGCCTTGTTGGCGCACGCATAACAG
The DNA here is from genome assembly GCA_937926205.1 of uncultured Saprospiraceae bacterium. GTDB lineage: Bacteria > Bacteroidota > Bacteroidia > Chitinophagales > Saprospiraceae > JABWAJ01. Next base: position 55,535 of record CALEYL010000014.1, on the reverse strand, counting down.
GTTTTCTACGTACGTTGTTGGCATATCTTAGCCCGCTACTTTGGAAAGGAATGCCCTTAAGGCTTTATTTTTCTATAAAATTTCAGCATCAAAGCTATCAGGCATTGACGATCAAAAACTGCCACTTGTTGCTCTCCTGAGCAGCATCCATTACTTTGATGCCGTGGGCGCTCAACAAGTCTCTTAATTCGTCAGATTTTTGATACATTTTTTCCGCTCTTGCTTTTTCTCTTTCGCCCAAAATATTTTCAACGGCAGTAACAGTTAGCATTTCTTTTACACCAAGGCTGAATTGCTGAAACTTCAGCAGTTCTTCTAAGATTTTCCTCAAATTATAAGCTGTAGAAAACAGCCCTAAAACTCTCCCGTATCGGATAATATTTTTGTGAATGGCCAACTTTGTTTCCTGATCGCCTTCTTTCCCTTTCTTTTCTGCCTCTTTAAGGTATTTGGACAGGACAACCAAAGCGACGGGGGTGTTAAAATCATCTTCCATGGCCGCTTCAAACTCCTGGCTCATTGTCTGAACCAACTTGTTTTCCAGATTAACCTCAATGTTTTCCTGCAACAGAAGGGCTTCATCAAAACTCCAATAAAATTCGCACAATGAATTGATGTTGTCTTTAAACAGCTTGTCATTAAAATCAATAGGAGAACGGTAATGGTGCCGGTGGATCACAAAAGTGATCAGTTCTTTGCCATATCTTTCAAGTGCATCATTAATCGTGAAAAAATTTCCGGACGACTTGGACATTTTACTGCCATTGACTTCAAGCAAGCCACAGTGTACCCAATATTTGGTAAATTCCACGCCGTTGTGTGCTTCGCACTGGGCAATTTCATTTTCGTGGTGGGGAAAAATCAGGTCTAATCCACCGCAATGAATATCAATGGTCGCTCCAAGTAGCGAGTTGCTCATCGCCGAGCATTCAATATGCCATCCGGGCCGTCCTTTACCCCAGGGAGAATCCCACGAAGCACCCGGTGTGTCATCCTGTTTCCAAAGTGCAAAATCGAGTGCGTTTCTCTTATTTCCTTCTGTTGTGATGCGGGTGCCTGAAAGTAATTCGTCCGTTTTACGCCTCGACAGTTTGCCGTAATCCTCCTTTTTTTCCAAATCAAAATAAACATCCCCGTCAGGTGTGGCGTAAGCGAAGTCTTTTTTTATCAACGCTTCGATGTACCTAATGATCTCGTCAATGTACTCTGTAACCCTTGGGGAGTGGTTGGGGATGGGCAGGCCCAGATCAGAAAGGGCCGTTTTGTATTCTTTCAAATATTTATCGGCCACTTCGTGCGGCTTTAAATGCAATTCCGCGGCCCTGTTTATGATTTTATCATCCACATCTGTCACATTCTCCACAAAGCAGACCTCATACCCCAAATAGGTCAGATACCTTCTGATCATCGAAAACCGAATGGCCGCAACTGCATGCCCCAAATGAGGATGGTTCTGGGGAGTGATGCCACAAGAATACATGGTTACCCGGGGAGGATTTAGGGGTTCAAAATCTTCTTTTGTTCTGCTTAAAGAATTGAAAATTTTCATGTTACGCGGGAAATGATGATAAAGCCAAAAAAGAAACCAGCCCCCCAAAGATAGGCTAAAAGCAATTCTTGAATATAGACGCTTTTGCAATTATTGTGAGGCAGTATTCAGGAAACAGCACACTGCAGGGCATAGTTCCGGGCTGGGCATCGGAATGTCAATTCCCTGTTTTATGGGATTGCCATAAACGCCTGGATGTTATCTCAAAAAAAAACATCCGGAGCAATTCATAGTACTGCTCCGGATGTCCCATATTTTATGCGATTACTGTTTTACAATTCTGCCGTTGAAAAAATCGTGTTCACTCCGGGCGGTTATCATATAAATTCCGGCAGGCAACATACTGATATCCAGCATTTGGCCGGGCTGTATGGTTTGAGTAGTCACCAGTTTCCCTACCTGATCGAATAGTTGAATGCCGACCACTTCATCAAGGCCGATGCGGACCAGCCCTGAAGTTGGGTTAGGCGCCAATGGCAGGGGCAGGGACAGTTGTGGCTCATTTGGAATGGAAGTGGGTAAGTTATAGTAGTAATGCGTTTTGCGATCCAGCGACCAGGTTTCACTGAGCGGATCAAATAAAAGGATTGTTTCCAATGCCAGATTTGATCCTTCTGCATATTCATAAGAAATCCGTTCCGCATTACCTGGTGTTCCTGCTTCGTAAAAGGTTTTGAATTCTTCCGAGAGGCGCTGGGCATCATCATAGTTGTAGTCAATTGTTTCATCCAATACCCAGTTTTCAATGGCAACATCCCAATCAAAGCTGCTGTGACGTGCTAATTGGCCAAAAGGGGCATACAAAAAGGTCGTTCGGGTTTGGGGAAAGAAATTAACGCCATCAGAAATGTAATCTATTTCAGCGATGAGCAAATGGTTCAGGAAAGTATTTTCAGTTTTGCCTGTGGCAACTTCGAAACCCTCAAAGATGCCTGAACTTTCAATCAGGTAATTGTCGCCATTTGCGTCGTATAAGAAAGTATCGACGAATATGACAGGCTCGCCCAGAAAATTCAGGACAGAATAGCTTTCCAGAAGCTTGTTTTCTTCATTGAAGCTGTTTATTGTAGCAATTTGTACGACCCAATCCATCACATCCGGATTCCATTGGTATACCGCAAATGAATCCAGCAACACCATAGAGGCGCCATGTGGAAAACTTTCGATTCGCGAATCAGGGACATAGCTGTGGGTGTCTGGGGCATAAGCTTCCGACGAAACCAGGGTAATGCGTTGTTGCGCATCCCGAACAATAGTGGATCGATTGAGCGGCAGCCATACTTCATTTTCCCATTGATAAACAATTTGAATTTCTTCATTGGAAGATGGATACTGATAAACCGTTCGGGAAAATGGGGTGCTGTCGCCAGGCTGGCTCCAGTCGTATCCAACAAAAGTTTTGGTCGAATCCAGTTGCAGTTCGTTGAATCGGGGTTGCTCAAGCTGGTTCTTTGGATGATTCTGTAAATCGAAGCCAGCTTTGTTGAATAGTTGTGCTGTTTTTTCGGGCAGGGCAATTCCTTGCTGTTGTATACTTGGGGCAAGAACCCTTTGCGCATGGGTAAAAACGGGCAATATGCCGGCCATCAGGGCCAGCAACAAAATAATTGCATTCCTTCTCATTAATTTCGGGTGATTTTATTGTTAAAAAAGACGCCCAAAATTATCGGCAAAGGCAGGAGCAATACAAATTGAAATTGACCAAATGATCAATTTCGAGGGATGAATGTCGTAAAATTTCGGAGGAAGCAAACTTTACAAATACGCCCTCAACACCGGCAGCAATGCCTCAACCCCTCCCTTCAATGGCCTGACTACCGGAATGCCAAGTTCCTGTTGCATCCGATGGCAATAAGCGTCTGCCGCTTCGTCGCTCAGATTTTCTTCGTTGACGGTGATGGCCAGCACTTTGGCGCCGTAGAGCGCAATGAGGTCAATCTCACTGGCTAAGGAAGGAATGGGAATGTCGGTATCGTCGTAGCAAACCCGGGCCGGGGCATGCTGCAACACAACCCCCTTTATGTTTCCGGACATCAGAAATTCACTGCCGCAAGGGCCGGTGGGATTGCGCAGAGACGATTGCCCCTCAACGAGGATTAAGTCGGGTTGCACTTCGCGATCGCAATCTACGATGGCGCGCTCGATTTCGCCACTGATGAAATCATTGACGGTGGTATCAAATACGAAGCCGTAGCGGGAACCCTGCATCCAGCCGGTTTGGCCCGTATAAATCATTTCTGCAAGGATGTTGTTGGCCCGGCACATTTTCATCAGCATGCGGCAGGTCGTACGCTTGCCAATGGCGCAGTCGGTCCCCAGTACGGCAATGCGCGGGGCTTTGACCTGGTAGATTTCGCCGGACCAGAATTTGAGTTCGCTGCGGGGCCGGGGTTTGCGAACGTCGATCAGCTCTACGCCGTATTTTGCTGCCAGCGCGCTGAATTCAGCGTCTTCGCTCAGAAAAGTATGTAAACCGCACACAATGGAAATGCCATTTTCAACAGCGTGGCGCAGCTCCCCTCTGAAGTCGTCGGGCAGGATGCCGCCGTGAAGGGCCACGCCTACAATACACCACTGGGGGCGCTCTGTGACACTTGCCAGATACCCCGCTACCGAAGCATGAATGGGAATGTTTCGGGGCTGGCCATCCAGAATGACACCGGCATCTTGTCCGGCAAAGCGGTAATCGATGACCGCGCGAATGTCGAAGCGTTCGGTGCCGCGCAGCAGGCCATGGCAAGTTTTGGCGTTTAGTCCATCGAGCATGCCATGGGTCAGCACAATGGCAGTAGAGCGTTGCATGTGGTTTTGTTTTTTATCCGGAAATAGTTTCGACTTTGATTTGATCCGACAAGATTTGTAGAACGGTGCTACTTTCCAAATACCTGCCCGTTTTCATTTTCAAAAAACTCGAGACGGAGGGTTTCACCGTCAAATACAGCATAGGAATTGTAATGCATCCACTCGCCGAGGTTGATGTAGCGGCTCTTTTGATTTTTCAGGACACAGTCTATGGGCAAATGGCGATGACCAAAAATAAAAAAATCAGCTTCAACCGTTTCAAGTTTGCGGTTGGCGTAGAGCAGGAGCCATTCCTTATCTTCCCCCAGAAAATGTTGCGCTTCGGGGTTGGCGGCCCGGCTGCGGCCCGACCAGAAATTGGCCATGCCGATGGCGAAATTAGGGTGAAGACGCGAAAAAAGCCATTGACAAACTTTATTAGCGAAGACTTTTTTGATGAATTTGTAGCCGTGGTCACCCGGCCCTAAACCGTCCCCATGTCCGATAAAAAAGGTTTTTCCGTGCAATTCTCTCACAATCGGTTTGCGGTAAGTTGGTATCCCCAGTTCTTCCTCAAAATATCGAAAAATCCACATGTCGTGGTTGCCTGTAAAAAAATAGATGGGCAATCCGCCGTCGCGCAACGCCGCCAATTTGCCCAGCAGGCGCGTATAACCTTTAGGAACTACCGTGCGGTATTCAAACCAAAAATCAAAAACATCGCCCACAAGGTAGAGGGCTTCTGCATCTTTTGAAATTTGATCGAGCCAGCGCACAAGCTGCCTTTCCCGCTCCGCACTACTGAGGCGTGCGTCGATGCCAAGGTGAAAATCCGATGCGAAATAGGTGCGTTTTTTTTCAATACCCATACAAACAAGCCAGACTCGAATTGCTGACGCTGCAAAGATAAAATATTGCCAATGGTTTGCACTTTTGGCAGCAAATGCCGGTGGTTTAATCGTCTGCCGGTTGCGTATAGCCATTAAAAAGCCATTCCTAAAAAAAATGTTAAAAATGATGTGGCGAATGGAGCATTCCTGCGTCGCAAGTGCCTATGGGGTTTAGAACAGTATTGGCTTTTAGCGGCAAGCTTGTTTCCGTGATTTTGAACATATAATTTTATCTTTGGCTTCGAAAACAAAAGCATTTATTGGAATGCCGTTTTGTTTTTGCCAAGTATAAGATTCACCAACTACCCACGCGCGTTGAAACAACATTGCAACAAACAGATGAAAGATTCCGAGGTCATCCATAGTTACCTCGAAACGCAGGCCTCTATGTGCTTTAGCCTCCTGTACAGCCGGTACGCCTCTAAAATATTCAGCAAGTGTATTTCAATGCTTCGCGATGAAGCGCTTGCACAGGATGCGACTCAGGAAATTTTTACGAAAATTTTTCTCAACCTCTCGTCTTTCGGAGAGAAAGCAAAATTTTCTACCTGGATTTACTCCATCACCTACAACTACTGTATTGACTTTATCCGCCGTAAAAAAAAGCAGGTTGATTTGTTTACGGCTGACATAGAAAGAGCGCCTGACCTGGCAGACGAAGTGCCTGACGAAGCTTTGCTAGAAATGGAGGTCAGACAGTTGCGTTCGGTGTTGGACCAACTACCAGCCGGTGATCGGGCTGTGTTGTTGATGAAATATCAGGATGATCTTTCCATCCGCGACATTGCCGAAGTGTTGAATAATTCGGAGAGTGCCATCAAAATGAAAATTATGAGGGCCAAAGAAAAGGCGCATCGCATTAAACGTGAACAGTTTAAAGAAATGGTATGAACAATTTTAAAAGGTTGCAGGAAGAGGATGAGGCTCGTTACGATGAGTCTCAGGAGCGAAGAGTGAAATCGGGCGTGATGGGCACGTTGAGCTTTCTGCGCTTTGTAGGCCAGTTGGTGGATATTTATGTTCCAAGGGTGGTGGATTTGTTCATCGCAAGCAGCGGCGGCAATGTAGGGACCAACCCGCATAAGCATCACCACCACCCCGATCCGGCTTCAAGCGGCCCGGACGGAGACCGACGTGCCTTTGCTCCCGGACCGGATACAGAAGATGGCCCCGTCGAGTAAGGGATTAAAATTACAAAACATCTAAAACCGCGATAGACATGATTTTATTATTCCAAGATAACATCGACCAAACCCAGTCCTTGTGGGAAATTATCAAAGAGCAATTCTATAAATTAGCTGCTATTATACCCAACCTCGCAAGTGCGCTGGCCCTTTTTATTGCGGGCTGGCTGATTGCCAAATTAGTTGCGAAAGGCATTAAGAAGATTTTGCAAAAAAGCAATGTAGACAAGCTGGCCGACAAACTGAACGACATCGACTTGTTTTCCAAAGCCAATGTTAAAATCGTCCCCAGTGTACTGCTCTCCAAATTGCTGTACTATATCATCATGTTCATCGTGACAATCGTGGCAACCGATGTGCTGGGTATGCAGGCGATTTCAGACCTGATGACCAGTTTGCTCAATTACATGCCGCACCTTATTTCTGCATTTTTGGTTTTTATGGTGGGGGTTCTTATTGCCGATTTTATCAAAAATCTCGTATTCACAGCCTGCAATTCTTTAGCCATCCCTGCTGCCGGGCTCATTTCAAATGTCGTCTTTTATTTCATGTTTTTGAATGTGACGATGATCGCCCTGACGCAGGCAAAGATCAATACAGATTTCATTCAGGACAACCTCTCTATTATTCTCGCCGGGGTTGTATTGGCTTTTGCCATTGGCTATGGCTTTGCTTCCCGCAATATTGTTGCCAGTTTTTTGTCTTCTTTTTACAACAAAGAAAAAGTAAAACCAGGAGACGTCATCCAGATTGCGGGCATCAAAGGAAAAGTGGTGGAAATGGACAATACCTCCCTGGTTTTGCAGTCAGAAGGCCGCAAAGTTGTCGTGCCCCTGAGTAAATTAGACTCCGAAACTTTTGAGATTTTCGAATCATAATTCGCTTATTTAATTTCAACTAAACGGATATGAAAAACTTATTTCTCCCCCCTCTTTTGTCCTTCATTTTGTTGACAATGGCTTTGTCGCTAAAGGCTCAGGACACGCCAGCTGCAGCGCCAGCTCCGGCGGAAGAGCCCCCTGTATGGACGAAAGGCGCCGGCATTGGTCTGGATTTTGCTCAATTGCTGCAAATCAACCCACGCCAGGGAGCCGGCCAAAACCGCATTGGTTTGGGGGGCGCCATCAATATTTTTGGCAATTACCGCAAAGGGCGTGTGGCCTGGGACAACCTGGGTTCCTGGCAGTTTGGCGTACAGCGCATCGGTTCGGGCATTATAGCGCAGGGATCGGATACAAAAATTCCTTTTCAGAAAGCGATTGACGAATTGAGACTCAATTCAAAAGTTGGTTATAAAATTGCGGAGAAATCCAAACTATTCTATGCGGCTGACTTTTCCCTTTTAAGCCAGCTGACGCCAACCTATATTGGTACAGACGCCTTTCCGGGCAATTTCCTTTCCGATATTTCCGGCACCAACGCAACGCCGCTGTCAAAGCTTTTTTCACCGGCCACGATTACCATTTCGGTGGGGATAGATTTTAAGCCGACGGATAAACTGTCGTTTTACTACTCACCGCTGGGTGGTAAATTCATCATCGTCAGCGACGATATCATTGCCGCCCGGGGGATTCATGGCAACCCGGTTACCAGGGATGCTGGCGGCAACATCATTGACTTCGAGAACACATCCGCACAATTGGGTTCGCTACTCAGAATGAACTATACGAGTAAATTTGTGGAGGATCGCCTTGCTTTTACTTCTGCCTTGACTTTATTCTCCAATTACCTCCTGAATCCGCAAAATGTGGACCTGGATTTGACGAATGAATTCGCTTTCACCATTTTCAAAGGTTTTCAGGCTGCGCTTACCGTCAATGTTTTCTATGACGATGATGTGATGGTTCAAATTACGGATAATGACGCGCCCAATGGTGTGAATGGCCTGGGTAAACGCGTGAGCATTACGCAGCAGTTGTTGTTGAAATATGCACTGGTTTTTTAGGAAATCGAACCCGAACGACCTTTGATTGGTGTTTTGGTGCGCTGTACCAACGAGGGTACAAAAGCAGTAAAAATGATGTGAGTTATGCCTGCCTGCCGCAGGCAGGCGAATCAGGGGGCAAAACCCGTTGGCATGCGCCACGAATTGATCTGCCGTTTAAAAATAACGCGGAGTTTCGCGGAGTAACGCGGGGTTTCACGGAGTTTTATGACATTATCCGAGAACCAGTGTGTTTACTCCGCGAGACTCCTTTACTCCGCGGGACTCCGCGACATAAAGGACTACGCGGAGCCTGTTCTCAGACGCGTAAGCGTCGTACAGAACATACATGTACTTCAAATAGCTCCTGATTCGTATGACTCATGTTTTTTGATGTTTTCTCACAGCTTGGAGCGTACCAAAGCTGAAATTTATGAACTTACAGCCATAGATGCTTCCTCCTGAAGCAGTGGTCTATGGATTACCCGTTTAGGCGTGCGCAGTTGCAATCACCTCACCAACCTCCACACTCGGCGGAATCAGCTTGTACACCACCGGCGTAACAATACGCGACAGCAGGGTAGAGCTGATCAGGCCTCCGATAATTACCCAGGCCAGCGGGGTGTAAAGCGGGTTGTTCTCCAGTGCGATGGGCAACAAGCCTCCAATAGCCGTCAGTGATGTCAGGACGATCGGGACAAACCGGATTTCTCCCGCTTCGCGTATGGCGTCGTCGAGTTTGTAACCCCGCTCGCGCAACTGGTTTGTGAAATCAACCAGCAGGATGGAGTTTTTAACTTCTATGCCCACCAGGGCAATCAAACCAACCACCGCAACGAAAGAGAAGGTATTTCCCGTCAACAGCAGTGCAAGGATTGCTCCGATGATGCCCAACGGAATCACCGATAAGACGATCAGGGTGCTTTTGAATGTTCGGAACTCCAGAACCAGCACAGCGATGAATGCAAACACCGTAACAATGATGATGCTCCCCATGCCGCCAAAAGATTCTTCCTGCGCTTCAATTTCGCCTGCTGCCACATAGCGATAGCCTTCCGGGAAAGGGAAACGATCCAGTTCCGCAATCAGGGAGTTATTGAGCGTTTGAGCCAGATGCCCGGTTTTTACAAAAGAAGTGATGGTCACAAACCGCTGCTTGTCGTAATGGCGGATGATGGGCGGCGACGTTTCAAAGGAGATGTCGGCCAATTGTTTCAGCGGAATGGCCTGCCCCTGCACATTGTTGACGTAGAGGTTGTCAAATACCGACAGCTCACTGTGACTACCTTTCGGAATGCTCACGTTGATGACATAGTCTTCGCCTCCTTCGTCGTTGAAACTACCCAGCTGAAGCCCGGCGATGGCCAGGCGTACGGTGCGGTCAATTTCACTTGTCGGTACGCCCAGCAAGCTGCTTTTGTCTTTGTTGACCTGTACGCGCAGGTTCGTTTTCAGGCCCTGAAGCGGGTTGTTTACATAGATGGAGCCTTCTGTAGCGCGGATCATGTCTTCAACCTGAAAAGAGAGTTTGCGCAGGGTGTCCATGTTCTCTCCGAAGATGCGGATGGCAACAGGCGCTTCCACCGGCGGCCCCTGTTCAAAATCTTTTACTTCGATTTTGGCATTCGGATAATCGCTGAATTCCTTTCGCAAATGGTCAATGAGGGCCACTTTTTCTTCGGTTTCCGTATCTTCCTGAAGTTGAACGAACAACTGCGCAAATTCAGAATTGTCGTCTTCAGGGATGACATTGTAGTAGATTCGGGGGTTGCCGTGCCCCACGTTTACAGACTGGTGCTTAATTTCGGGGTAGTCTTTTAATTTGGCTTCCACATCGCGGGTGATGCGATCTGTTTCATACAGGTTACTGCCCGGCGCTGCCGTAATGTTGACCAGAAACTGAGGTTTTTCAGAGCGCGGAAACAGGCTAAAACCTACCATCGGCGCCAGAGATAAAACACCTGCAAAGATCGCGCCTGCAAAGAGCATCGACATTTTGGGCCAGCGCAGGGCCAAAGCCAGTAACTTGCTGTAGGAGCCACTGATCGCACGCTTCAGCAAGCGCAGAAACAGGTTGCCTTCCGGGTTGTGGTGCGCTGCCAGAACACGGCTTGCCAAAAAGGGAACGATGGTAAGTGATACCAGCAGCGACGCTAAAACGGTCGTAATTACAGCCATCGGCAAACTGCGTATGAACTCGCCCGAAGCTTCCGGCAGGAAAACCAGCGGGACAAAAGCGAGGATAAGCGTTGTGGTACAACCTATCACCGCCAACCCGATTTGCTTCGTACCTTCAATAGCTGCCTGGCGTTTGGTCAGTCCCTCCCGCATCCAGCGCTCGATGTTCTCTACCACCACAATACTGTCGTCAACCAGAATCCCGAGCGCCACAACCAGGCCCACAATACTCAGTTGATTGATGTTGTAGCCCAACAGGTCGAGGAAAGTCAGGCCCATAAATAAAGAGAGCGGAATGGAGACCATTACCACCGAAGCAGCCCGGATACCCAAGGGGAGTAAGGTGATGGAAACCAGCAAAATAGCAATAATGAAATCGCGCCCAAGGCCTTTCAGACGCCGGTCTACGCTTTCTGTCTGATCAAAGTTTTTGACCAGTTCTATCGATTCCGGGAGACGCTTCGAAAAATCATCGAGGATGGGCTGGTACTTCTCCTTGATGGCTGAGATGTTTTCACCTTCTTTCAAAGCTGCGGTGACAAATACCGCGCGTTTCCCATCCAGGCGTACGAGGTGGTTTTCTTCGGCATAGCCAAAAGCTACGTCGGCGACATCGCGCAGGTAAACGACTTTGCTCCCCGAGGAATAAACGATGGTGTTGCGGATTTCCTCCACGTCTTCATAGCTTCCGCTGGTTTTGACATTGAATTTTCGGCTGTTCAGCCAGATGTTTCCTCCCGGAATGTTGACGTTTTCACTTTGTATGGCGCCCAGAACATTGTTGATCGGAATGCCCTGCTGGGCAATTTGCTCCAGGCGCAAAGATACCTGAACCTGTTGCTCCGGATATCCCCAGCTTTTGACGTTTTTCAGGTTCCTGACTTTTTCAAGATCTTCTTTCAGGCGCTCTGATTGTATTTCCATTTGTTTGTACGGAGCTGTTTCAGAAACCAAAGCAACCTGAAGAATATTCACATCAGAGGGCCGGAACCGGCGCGTTTCGAGGGCGTATAACTCTTGTGGCAATTTACCGCGCATGGCATTTACCGTGCGAACGACTTCCTGGTATTTTTCATTGACATCGACGCTGTATTTGAAATCTACCCTTATGGAAACCAGACCATCGCCAATATCTGCAATGATTTTTTTGACATCCTCCAGTTCCGACAAAGCGCTTTCCAAAGGATCTACGACAAGTTCTTCCATGTCCTGAGGTCCGGCGCCGGGATAGACGGCCACAACTGCAAAAAACGGCGACTCAATATTGGGGTCTTCACTGCGTGGCATGTTGAGCAGCGACGTAATGCCTACCAGCATGGCCATGACAAAAAGTACAAGCGTGAACTGGAAGTTTTTAACTGAAAATTCTGAAATTTTCATGGTTGTATTTTTATAAACGGCTGCCAGGCCTTCTGACAAACGAAGGCGGATATGTAAGCCGGATTGCTGAAACGGTTATTTCAATTACCTGTTAATCAGGGAGTTTAATCAGCTTCTGTATGTAAGGGAATGACTTTGATCAATGAGCGTTCGGTCAGGAAAGGTGACCCCGAAGTGATGACCTCTTCCACGTTTTCAAGTCCCTGAGAAACGGCAACACAATCCTTGTTGATGAAAGCAATCCGAACGGCCCTTTTTTCAACGGTTTGATTGTCTTTTGTTATGAAGACGAAAGCTTCTTTTCCATTGCCTTCCAGCAGTGCTTCGATGGGCACGCATTTTACCTGCCCAAGCGCATGCGGGGTAAGTTTGGCTTTTGCAAACAATCCGGTGGCCAGGGCTTTCCCTTTGGGGTTTACTTTTATTTCAATTTCGAAAGAGCCGCTTTTAGGGTCTGCCGCAATGGCTTTGTTGCTAACAACACCAGTGAATACTTCTTCGGGCCAGGCGTCGAAAACCACTTCTGCCTTGTCCCCTTCCACAATGCGCGCCCAATCGCGATCCGGTACGCCTGCGCGCAATACCCACGCCGATTCGCCTTGTCCATCCATGAAAAAGACTGGCGTGCCGGGACCTGCAAGTTCGCCTTCATTCATGAGCTTGCGGACGATGCGGCCGGCATGTGGCGCGCGGATCTCTGAAAACTTCTGATTGAAATCAGCGATGCGCTGACTTTCCCGCGCGACTTCATAGGCTGTCGTTGCATTCTGCAACTGTTCTTTTGTGGCAACGCTGTCGGCATACAGGTTTTTTGCCCGATCCAGGTCACGACGGGCTTTTTCCACCCCCTGTCGCGATTGGCTGACCTGCGCGCCGATTTCTGTCATATCTAATGTTGCCAATAGCTGGCCCGCTGCGACGCGGTCGCCTTCGTCAACAAAAATCCGCTGAATGATGCCGCCGGTTTTGAAGGACAGGCGGGCTTCTTTTTCATTGGAGACCAGGCCGGATAAATAAACCGGATCTGCTACGGTCTGGGTTTGTACCTGGCGTATTTCTACAGGAATGCGTTCCTCTGCGCTTTCTGTGGATTCGCTTTTTTTGTCGCTTTGGCAGGAAATTGCCAGAAGCGCGATCATTGGGAGCAGGAAAAATATCTTTTTCATGATGGTAGGTGATTTTACGACAGCGCTTCGACCCTGGTCTTACAGCGGCATCCAAAGCTAATACTGCCAATTATTATTTTGTGGTTAATCAATCGTTTCGCGTTCCAATGCTGCTATCTGTCCCCAAAGCTGGTAGGCTTTCAGGCTTATCTGAAGGCGGGCATTGGTCAATTGGGTGCGGGCATCCAGGTATTCGATGTAAGAAGCCATGTCTTCCCGATAACTGCGTTCCACGACCCGGAAATACTCACTTGCCGCCGCCAACTCTTGTTTGCCTGCATTCAGGCTTTCGTAGGCAGCGCGCACTTCTTCAACGGCAATGTTCTGACGAAGCTGAAACTGGCTGACCACATCCTGGCGTTGCAGGTTTAATTGTGTGGCTTCGAATGCTACCTGGCGTTCCTGCCAGCGGTTGCGATTGCCGTTCCAGAGGTTCCACTCCAACTGCAAGCCGCCGAGTGCATAAGGAACATTTTTATTGATGTCGGAAAGAAAGCCCTGACCTCCGAGGTCTACAAAAGCATTCAGGCGCGGTTTGTTATAGTTGTGCGCTGCATCCATAGCCAATTGGTTCAGATAGAGGGCTTTGTCGAGTTGTTGAATCTCTTCGCGGCCTTGTACACCGGTTGGTTGCAGAATGGCGCCTGTCTGTACGAGGGAGTCAGGTGAAGGCAGGTTTGCAAATTCTATTGCTGCATCCAAAGGGCGGTGCAGCAGTGTATTGAAATAAGCTGCAGCATTGTGTCGTTTCGTACGCGCCTGTACCAGCTCGGCATTTACTTTGCTGATTTCGGCTTCTATACGCAACACCGGCGCTTTGTTGATTTTGTCGTTTTTCAGCAGGGATTGATTCACCCGAAGGTTTTCTTTCAACAAATCCAGCGCGCTTTCATAAATTTTAACGGCTTCACCTGCCTGGAGGTAATTGAAGTACGCGGATTTGATCTGGTAAGTCAGATCGCGTTCTGTGCGTCGGATTTGCAGTTCCTGTATGGCTGTTTTTTCCTGTTCGGCTTTTTTGTTTATGCGGATATCCGGGTTGATGAGCGGCATGGTGGTGCGCACCTTGATATCTGCAAAATTATTGGGAGAGAGTTGCTCTTTTACATTCTCAAGCATCGGAAACTGACTGCTCTGCGTCATTTCGTTGAGGGTCGCATAAACCGGATTGAGCAGGTCACCAACCGGAAAGTCGATGGTGCGCCCCCCTGTGGCAAGCGAATAACTGCCCTGCAGGGCAATGGTCGGATAATAGAGGCGTTTTGCGGCTTCAACAGATGCTTTGTTCTTTTCCAAAGCGACCTGCTCCTGCTTCAGCGACAGGTTGTTGTTCAATCCTTCCTGTACATAGCGCTCCAATACAGGGTGCTGCGCAAGCAGGGGTATTCCGGGAAGCAGGAACAACAGCAGTACGGGTTTGAATTTCGGTAAGGTGATCATAAGAAATATTATTGTTGTTGTATATTTTATGAACAGTGTTCAGTTACAAGGCAAAAAAAATGCTGCTTGAGGGGTAACACTTTTTAAAAGTGTTACCCCTCAAGCAGCCTATAACTTTGACATGGCCTCAATAAAGTAAGCCAGGCTGTCTTCTACGAGGCACGCCCTCATTTTTTCATCATGGCAAACGCGGGTGCGTTGGCGTATTTCCAAAGAAACCAGACCATGCACGCTTGACCAGCAGTAGAAAGCCATTTGATACGCATCTTTACCCTGAAACCGCCCGGTTTTTTGGCATTCTTCGATCAGGTTCACCACAAATCCAAAAGTCTGATCGCCCATCGCCCATTTCTCTTCAGTGTCCAAAGCATCCATAGGCGCAGTCATGATGAACATCAGGTCATAAAACTCAGGATTCTCCCGCGCAAAACGGATATAGGTATGAGATAATTCAATCAGACGCTCAAACGGGTCGGGTATGGCAACAAGTGGCTGCATGTATTCGAGCATCATCTGGAAACCCTCAATGTGCAGCGCATGAAACAACTCGTTTTTGTCTTTGAAGTACAGGTAAATGGTAGCCGGACTGTATTCGATGGCTTCCGCAATGTTGCGCAGACTGGTATGCTCAAAACCTTTTTCCAGAAACAGTTTCCTTGCCGTTTCCAGTATGAGGTGCCGCATTTCCTCTTTCGCCCTTAATTTTCTTTCCGCAACGCCCATAAAGGTTGAATAATGTTTATTTGATTAACGATGCAAATATACTGAACACTGTTTAGTAAAGTCAAGTGTTGAAGCAGATTATTTTCAAAAAAAATTTTTTCACAGGTGTTTTTTTAAAATAAATTATTGAAAATGAGCGTGTTGGAAATGGGTTTGATTTCTGAGGCAGGAAGAGGCAAAGACATGTATCATCCCGAATTTTCAAAACAGTGTTGGTGTAATAAGCAATCAATTCGTCAATTAAAAGTTGGCAGTTTGTCAGTTGGCAGTTTTCAGTCGGGTTTACTGCAAACTGCAAACTGCCAACTGCCCACTAACACGGCTGAATGATCGCGAAAACATCCTGTTTTTCGCCTGTTTTCGCTAAAAATTCGGGATGACTCATGTCTTTGCGCCTGGGTCACTGCGCCGCAAAAAACACGGCATTGCTGAATAAAAACTTCCCGTTTTCCCAGAAGCCCCGGAACAAGGGGTTATCCACAAGGTAGATGACGCCGCCCTCGCCTTTGTCCTGAACGGCAAATACGGCTGTGTTTTTGAGACTTTCCTTTGCCTGGGAACCGACAAAACCGACAGACATAAAATCTTTGCCCAGGGTGCCGACATTCCAGGTATTCTTAAGGAAAGGATAGGCTAAATTGTTGGTTTTTAAAGAAAAATAGTATTCCGACAACCCAAAAGCAAGCGGGTGTGAAGTGTCCATTTTTACTTTAAAAATGGCGCCGGGCAGAGAAAACGCTGCCCAACGGCGCGCCTGCCCTTCGTATGCGTGCAGTCGGCTGTCGAGAACGGCCGCTTCACGGGCTTTTTCGGCCTGCGACTTGTCTTCAGGAGTGGCATATTTTGTCAGGGAAAAGCCTTTTTTATCTTCAAGGGAAGCTATGGCATAGCTGATCGCGATCAGCCTGCCGCCGCCCGACATCCACCGGCTGAGCTTTTCGGCTGCGGCGTCATCAATATTATAGCTGCCTTCCGGCATGATGAGCAGGTTGTAGTCATCCAGGTTCAGCCGCGACAATTCCGATGCCATAAAAATGCTCAGCGGATAATGCAGGTCTTCTTCAAAATAATGCCAAACCTGGCCCATTTCGTTTTCTGAAACATCATCTCCACCAAGCACCGCTACCCGGGGCGCTTCCACAATCCGGTATCCTTCCGACCCAAAATCACGGCCTGATTCCACAAATCCACTGCTTGCCGGATAGATCTCCTGCTGGTTTTGCAGGGCCGCTGTTTTAACGATGGCGTCAAATTCCGGATTTTTCCGATTGTCGCTGCGCGTAATGAGCAGGGTACCGGCTGCGTAGTCTGTGCCAGCCAGCTTGAACGGAGAAGTTGCATAGCGAACGATCAGGCCTTTTTGGAGCAACTGCCCAAGAAAACGGGCGTTCTGAACGCTTTCCCAACGGGCAAGGTAAGCATACGGCGCCCCTGCGTTTGCTAAAGTATTCGCATAAGCCCCAAACGTATAACCGGGTTTTACTTCCACGCGTTGTGTACTGGAGTAAGCTTCAAGTCCATAAGCGTATGGCAAAGACCAGGCTGTAATGTCATAAGTCAGTGAATCAGCTACCTTCGTTTGCGGGTCAAGCAGCACCTGGGTCATAACCGCGAGAGGCTGATAAGCACTCACGACCAAATCATTGCTCTCAATGCGGGCACTTGTTTCTTTACCAGTTTGATAGTCGTATGCTTTCAGGCTGGCAACGGCAGCTGCTTTTCCATATCGGATGCCA
Organism: uncultured Saprospiraceae bacterium; assembly: GCA_937926205.1. GTDB lineage: Bacteria > Bacteroidota > Bacteroidia > Chitinophagales > Saprospiraceae > JABWAJ01. Next base: position 38,584 of record CALEYL010000014.1, on the reverse strand, counting down.
TTTTTGTCGAGCAGGGCGCAAAGTGCCTTGAGTTTGCCTTTGCTGTTTGTACCTTTAATAATATAGGTTTTGAATGGGCCGGGTGGATTGGTGCTGCTTTTTTCATAAAAGCTTTTGAAATTGTCTATAAGCCGCTGTGCATTTTTTGAAGCCACTTCAACCGTAGAAAGCGCGGTCGTCTTGTGGTGCATCACGCGGTCATAGAGGGTCAGCGTATCAGTATTGGGCATGGTGATTGCCCGACCACCCCGGCTGTGCCCGCCTTGCTCATAAGTCATGCCAACAGAACCCAAATAAGTAGGATAAGTGTCACCATAGCTTGGGTAAAGCAAATCAAAAATTTCTTTGGTGAAATAAAGCCAGCCGTTGGCGTCAAAATATTTGGCGTGGTTTTTCCCAATTTCCACCTGAAAGTCCGATTGCCATTTTGTGATGTACTCATGATAAGGGGGAGCAGCCGGCGCAAAGTAGTAAGGCGCATCATAGTACTGCTCGTGGAGGTCGGCATGGATATGGGGCAGCCACTGGTGGTACACTTTGGCGCGTTGTTGCGATTCTACCTGTGTTTGCCAGGCCCAGTCGCGGTTGAGATCAAAGTAGTAATGGTTAACGCGACCACCGGGCCAGGGTTCGCGGTGTTCACGCACAGCCGGATTAGGGTCGGGTAAACGGTTGGCAACTCCCCGGAACCAATGCGTATAGCGCGAGTAGCCGTCAGGATTCAGCGCGGGGTCGAGGATGACAATGGTGTTTTTCAGCCAGGACTTTGTCAAAGGGTTGGCCGGATTGATCAAATCATACAGCACGCCCATTGAAGCTTCAGATCCGGAGGCTTCGTTGCCATGTACACTAAAGCTGAGCCAGACGATCGCGCGATCAAGCTCCGGATCTGGGGTGCCGGCAAGGGTGCCGGCCCGGCGAAGGTTGTTGTTGCGAATATCTTCCAGGCGGGCGAGGTTTTCCGGCGTGGAAACGACTGCAATCATCAACGGCCGCGCTTCATTGGTGCTGCCATAGGGAATGAGTTTTACATAGTTGCTGTTGTTTGCCGCATGTTCTACGTAGTCTGCCAGAAGGTGATGCGGCGTAAAATTTTCACCCAAATGATGCGGTAGAAATTCATCCGGGGATTTTAGTTGGGCAAAAGCCGTTGTGGTCCAGCAGGCGATCAGCAGGATAAAAAGCAGGTTTTTTTTCAGCATGTGCATATTTTTTGAATTCGGATTATTAAACAAAGGACCTCTGGCCCTCTATCCCGGGAGCAATAATAGGGATTGTTTTGGGAAATTAGGAGGGGTAGCTCCCGGGCAGGCAGGGGATTTACTGCATAAAATACCCTGAAATTCACCTGATATCGGTTTTTTTTCTGCTCAAATCGCATTTCAGGCTTTTTTACAGCACATCGCATCTCATTACCAGCCTGAAATACGCTTTTGAATGATTATTTTGATACAAAATGCTGTGTAATAAGATTATTGATCTCAATTGTTTTGAAAACAGGTTTCAAAACACCCTACAAACAGGTGATTAATTGGTTCTAAGGATAAAATAGCATCACAATAGGCTAAACCAATGGTAGCTTACGCCATGCCCATGCCCCTACCTTTGCCTTCGTAATCACAAGAATGTATTCCGACACAATTCACTCAATTAAAAACAAAGTTATTATGAAGGCTTTTCAAAAATTCGCGCTCAATGTTCTGTTCCTGCTTGTTTCCGCAAGCTTTGCCTTCGCCGGTGGAGTACCGCGTATTCAAATCCGGGAATCTGCCAACGCTAAAAAAGTCAGCGTTGAGCTTGAAAAACTGAGCACTACTGCTACCATCACACTGGAAGATGCTGATGGCAATGTACTGATCGAAGAAAAGGCAAGCGGCAAATCTTTTGCCAAAACCTTTAATCTGAACAAACTGGAAGAAGGAGAATACCGTCTCGTTGTCAATGCTGGTCTGATCGAAACCATCCAGCCACTGACACTGACGGATGCTGTTCTGGTGCTCGATGAAACGAAGCGTCAGGAAGTTTACGCACCGGTCATCAATGTTGGCGACGACTACGTTGATCTGTCTTTTCTGAACAAGCGCATGGGCAATGTGTATGTGGTTTTTCTGAATTCAAATGAAGAAGTCGTTTATCAGGAAAACATCAGCAACGCTCTGAAAGTAGAGAAGCGCTACAACCTGTCGCAGTTGCCGAAAGGTGACTACAGCGTCAAAGTAATTGCCGGTAATGGCGATTTCTACAAAGCTGTAGCCCTGCGCTAATCCACGGTAGTAATCATTAGGCAAATAAGTTGTGTAGGCCGTACATCCCGATTTCGGGAGGTACGGCTTTTTTGTTTTTAAGGAATAGGCTGTCTGTAAAAGGTTAACTTTATTGCTTGGCAACCGGTGTGCGTCAGCAAAGCAAAACCATTTTTATCCAATGGGCAATCAGGAAAACAGACAGTATCCAACTTTTTACGAAGCTTTTCAGGTCTGGATTAAAGTTGCGCTTTACAGTTTCGGCGGACCCGCAGGGCAGATAGCGGTCATGCACAAATACCTTGTAGAAGATAAAAGATGGATTAGCGAAAATCGTTTCCTGCACGCCCTCAACTATTGCATGTTGTTACCGGGGCCTGAGGCGCAACAACTGGCTACTTACATCGGTTGGTTGTTGCACAAAACCCGGGGCGGCGTCATTGCCGGTGCATTGTTTGTATTGCCGGGCTTCCTTTCTATCCTGATCCTAAGCATTATTTATGCCCTTTGGAAAGACTTAACCTTTGTGCAGGGGATTTTTTATGGCATCAAACCGGCCGTACTTGCCATTGTAGCCGGCGCTGTCCTTAAAATTGGCAAACGGGCTTTGAAAAACGAAATTATGGTGGGGATCGCCGTACTTGCCTTCATCGCCATTTTCTTTTTTAAGATTGATTTTCCCGTCATTATTTTGGCAGCCGGGCTGACGGGCTATATTGGCGGCACCATTCGGGAAAAAAAATTTCTGGTCATTGAAGGGCCGGCAGATAAAAAAAGCAGTGAGGCTGGCCTGACAGATCAGTTTGTCATGGCTGAAAAACCCTCTATTTCAAAGACATTGGGCACTGCTTTGCTCTGGTTGACATTGTGGCTTGTGCCGGTAGGACTCTTGGTTGCTTTTCTCGGCGCGGATCATATTTTCAGTAAAGAAAGCATCTTTTTTAGCAAAGCAGCTGTGTTTACGTTTGGGGGCGCATACGCTGTATTGGCCTACATATCCCAAAAAGCAGTTGAGGCATATGGTTGGTTACAGGCGGGTGAAATGCTTGATGGGTTGGGCATGGCAGAAACAACACCGGGGCCGCTGATTCAGGTGGTGCAGTTTGTCGCTTTTATGGGGGCATTTCGCAACGCGGGTACACTCGATCCCTTGTTAGCCGGGGTTTTGGCTTCTGTGCTGATAACCTGGGTCACGTTTCTACCTTCTTTTCTTTTTATCTTCACCGGTGCGCCTTACATTGAATATTTGCGGGGCAACAAAAGCCTGACGACCGCGCTGTCGGGAATCACAGCGGCAGTCGTCGGGGTGATTCTTAATCTTGGGGTTTGGCTCAGTTTGCATACTTTATTTCATACGGTTAATGAAGTCAGGATTGTTGATGCACTGCACCTTCCTTTTCCCGCTTTGGAAATCGTAGATTATGGCGCCCTTTTTATTACAATTGTGGCGCTTGTTCTTAATTTTATTTTAAAATGGGACATGCTCAGAATCATTGTCGCTTGCGTCTTTTTGGGCTTAATCATCAGGTTTTTTGTCCATTAGATACATGGTTTACCCTATAAAGATTTTCAAATTGCGTCAGTTGTTTTAAGCACGATACCTAAATACAAGCAGACGATGTCGTCCAAAACCTTACATACCCGTCTTATCAGGGAAGAAGCCCTCCGGCTCGGCTTTTCCTTTGTGGGAATGGCACGTGCGGAACAAATGGACGAAGAGGCCCGCCGCCTGGAAGCCTGGCTGAATCAGGGTAAACACGGCAAAATGGATTACATGGCCAACCATTTTGACAAACGCATAGACCCGCGAAAATTGGTGGAAGGAGCCCGCTCGGTGGTCACTTTGATGTACAATTACCATACAGACCAATATCAGGAAGACCCACTTGCTCCCAAAATTTCAAAATACGCATACGGGGAAGACTATCACTTTGTTGTAAAAAGGAAACTGAAAGCGCTGTTGCATTTTATTGAGGAGCAAATTGGTGAAGTGCACGGCCGGTGTTTTGTCGATTCAGCGCCGGTGTTGGAGCGCGACTGGGCAAGGAGAAGCGGCGTTGGATGGATTGGCAAAAATACCCTCCTGATCCACCCAAAAGCAGGCTCTTATTTTTTTCTGGCAGAGCTGATTCTTGATCTCGACCTGGTCTACGATGCGCCGATAAAGGATTATTGTGGCACCTGCACCCGGTGTATTGAGGCTTGCCCGACTGACGCTATTTCCCGGGAGGGTTTTGTGGTGGATGGCAGCAAATGTATTTCCTATTTCACGATAGAATTGCGCGACGAAGTGTTGCCGGCTGAATTTAAAGGCAAATTTGAACATTGGATGTTTGGTTGCGACATTTGCCAGGAAGTCTGCCCCTGGAATCGCTTTTCTACGCCACATGAAGAACCCGCTTTTGAACCACAACCTGAGTTGTTGACGATGCGAAAGCAGGAATGGGAAGAGATCACGGAAGAGATCTTCCATACCCTATTTAAACGATCCCCCGTCAAAAGAACCGGTTTTGCAGGTTTAACAAGGAATATTCGCTTCCTTGATGTTGAAGGGCCGGTCCCGGAATGAATGTGGAAGCGCATTGGTCTGACACCAGAAATCCACAATGTAGCGCATGGTTTTTTCTAATTCCTCCAACCCTAAAGGCTTTACGACATAAGCACTGGCGCCGTGGTCGTAGCAGTTTTGCAAGTCTGAAGGATCGTCAGAACTGCTGAAAACCAGCACCGGCATGTTGCTCAGTTTCGGATCGGCCTGAAAGATTTTCAGCAACTCAATGCCACTCATTTTGGGCATATTGAGATCAATGATGACGATGGCAATTTCTTCAAGGTTTGCTTCGGATAGGTATTGCAACATTTCCGGACCTTCAAAGAAGTGAATGAGTTGTGGTCTTTCTGCCAGACTCTTGAGTGCGTATTCGGTAAGCTTGACGTCGGCAAGATTATCCTCAACCAAGATAATGCTTTTGAGCTTGGATTCCATTGTAAAAACAGTGTTTGGTATTGTGATTTCACCTTGGAACGGGGAGTAGGAGCGAATGAATACCAAGGCCTTGTAGTTACTATATTAGCATCAACAGCACCTCCTTAATGGGGAGCTTCCAGAAGAAGGCAAACAAATATAAAATATTATTACAAGCTTTAGCTCATAATTTTTCAGGCGCAGTGGGCAATGTCTTTAAAATGACCTAATTTAGCAGCCTTTTTGAAAACCTTGCGTAAACAGAGTATTGTTCACGCTCATGTTCAGTGCTACAACAGAAAATATATGATCAATATTACATTTCCCGATGGCAACGTGCGTCAATATGAAAAAGGCGTTACGGCGATGCAAATTGCTGAGTCCATCAGCAGCGGATTGGCCCGCAATGTACTTTCTGCCAAAGTGAATGGTGAAGTTTGGGATGCAACCCGCGCTATTCAGTCTGATGCTACTTTGCAATTGCTGACCTGGGATGATAAAGACGGTAAATCTACCTTCTGGCACTCTTCGGCACACCTGATGGCTGAAGCGCTGGAAGCTTTGATTCCGGGCACAAAATTTGGTATTGGCCCGCCCATAGAAAATGGATTTTATTACGATGTGGATACTGGTGATCGCCAGTTAGGGGCCGCCGATCTGGCTGCCATAGAGGCCAAAATGATTGAACTGGCCCAGAAAAAAAGTGAGTACATCCGTAAAGAAGTCAGCAAAGCAGATGCGATTGCCTACTTTCAGGAAAAGAACGATCCCTATAAACTTGAGTTGATTGATGGTCTCGAAGATGGCAAAATCACTTTCTACCAGCAAGGCAATTTTGTAGACCTCTGTCGCGGACCGCACCTGCCCAATACAGAAAAAATCAAGGCGGTAAAACTTCTCAGTCTGGCCGGTGCATACTGGCGCGGCGATGAGACACGCGATCAGATGACCCGCATTTATGGCGTCACTTTTCCAAAACAGAAGGAACTTACTGAGTACCTCGAACTACTGGAAGAAGCAAAACGCCGCGACCACCGCAAACTCGGAGCTGAACTGGAATTGTTCATGTTCTCTGAAAAGGTGGGCGCCGGTTTGCCCATCTGGTTACCCAAAGGAACAGCCCTGCGCGAACGGCTGATGAATTTTCTTCGGGTCGAACAGGAAAAACGTGGATATAAACTGGTTACTACCCCGCATATTGGCCGCAAGGAACTCTATGTAACCTCCGGACACTACGAAAAATACGGCAAAGACAGCTTTCAACCCATCCATACACCCCGCGAAGGCGAAGAGTTTTTACTTAAGCCAATGAATTGCCCGCACCATTGCGAAATTTTTGGCCACCGACCGCGCTCCTACAAGGAACTGCCTTTGCGGATTGCCGAGTTTGGAACGGTTTATCGCTATGAGCAAAGCGGCGAATTACATGGCCTTTCCAGAGTACGTGGGTTTACGCAGGATGATGCGCATATTTTCTGTGCACCGGAACAGATTAAGGAAGAGTTTCTCAATGTACTCGACCTCACAACCCTGGTATTTGCGAAAATGGGCTTTGAAAACTTTACTGCCCAGATTTCACTTCGCGATCCGGAAAATCCGGCCAAGTACATCGGCTCAGATGAAAACTGGGTTGCTGCAGAAAGTGCAATCATCGAAGCGACTCAGGAAGTTGGCCTTCCTACCGTTACCGTTTTGGGAGAAGCAGCTTTTTATGGTCCCAAACTCGATTTTATGGTGAAAGACGCTTTGGGCCGCTCCTGGCAATTGGGCACCATTCAGGTAGACTACAACCTGCCCGAACGTTTCAAACTGGAGTACATCGGCTCAGACAACCAGGCACACCAACCGGTTATGATCCACCGCGCTCCTTTTGGGTCGCTGGAGCGCTTCATCAGCATACTCATTGAGCACACGGCAGGTAAATTCCCGCTTTGGCTTGCTCCGGATCAATATGCCCTGCTGCCAATCAGCGACCGGTTCATTGCGTACTGTGAAGAGATTCAGGCAGAACTGGCGCTTTCTGACATTCGCGGATATGTGGATGATCGGAGTGAAACCATCGGTAAAAAAATCAGGGATACTGAGTTGAAACGGGTTCCGCTCATGCTCATCGTTGGCGAAAAAGAGGCCGAAACGGGTACCGTGGCCGTTCGCAAACAGGGAGAAGGGGACCAGGGCGCCATGAATATGGAAGACTTTAAAACGTACTTTAAAGGCTTGCTTTAGGAATAAACCGGTAAATGGCAAAATGGCGAATTGGCAAGGCAGTTTTTCTGTTTTGCCAATTTTCCTTTTGCTATTTTCCATTTCTTTCAGATTTATTGCAACATATTTGTTAATTTTTGTTTAAATAAGGTGTAGTGGATTTGCATTTACGGTGAATAGCCCTTAATTTGCGCCAATACCAAAAACTATTACAAAAAAGTTTAATAAACTCACAGTTGTATGAAGCACGCCTTACTCTCTTTTTTGTTCCTGTTTCTTGTCCAAATCGGCTTTTCGCAGAGTAGCTTCAGCGACCGTTTGAGCATTAAGCGCACAGGGGGCACAGAATCTGTGGAACTGCGCGTTTTCCCCAACCCAGCGACTGTTTACTTTAGCCTAAACGATAATGAATCCGTTCATTCCATTCAGGTATACAACCTTGTGGGCAGGGAAATGAAACACTTTACCTACGAGAAGAATCAAAAATACTCAGTAGAAGATTTGCCTAAAGGCATCTACCTGATCCAGATGCGTGGAAAAGATGAGAAAATCATTGCCACACAGCGTTTGAGCAAACGATAGATTTCTGAATTAAGCGGCAGATAAATTGTCGCCGTGAGAGGTGAGCTTTAATAATACAAGAGCCATCCGGAATTTCCGGATGGCTCTTGTCATTTTATCGGCACTTGGAAATCTTGCCTACGCAGTGCATCAATACAACAGATACCTGAATGTGTTGCCGTTGCCTGTACCCCGCTGTTTAGGTCATGCTTCACAATTCATGGATTATCTTACAGCTAACGATATTTACATGAGTTGTACCCGGGTATGAAAACTGGGGATGATTTATCCTGGCCGTTCAACGGGTTTGAAAATGATTAGCTGCACCTCGGTGTTTGCGTTTATTGCCAGCCTTTAGCCTTGCAGCTTTGTTTCGAAAACCCGGGCAAATCAGGTGTAATCGGACTTTCAGGGCATAAAAAAGGAGTCACCCCAAATCCGGAGTGACTCCTGTCTATTCAAGCGATCAATCAGAAGTTCGTTACCTCCTGATGATGCTTACTCTTCTGGTTACAAAGTGGCGGTTTGCCGTTTCGGCTTTAATCAGATAAAAACCTGGTATAACCCCCGGAAGCCTAAAGGTCATACGCGTATCCTCTGCCGCATCCATCCAAAGTTCCTTAACCAAAGTTCCTTGCATCGAATAAACAGTTATCCTGATTCTCCCTTCTGTAACACCGCTCAATTCCAGGTTCAGGTCATCGCCGGTACTCGCTGGATTAGGGAAGACGAACATATCAAGTTCTTCCCGGGAGCTTTGCACTTCCAAATCCGAAAGATCTATCGTGTTGTCCCTGGTTTGACCATCTGTTGGTATCTTTATCTCTACCAGTTCTTGTTCAACGTTTTGATCTTGTACCAAATCGGAAGGATCATTGTTCGTTGCTAATGGAACAGGTAATTGATTGAATCCGGTAATCCTTACGACATCAAACGTAGCAGTACTTGGTGAATTTACATTAACACCTTCTGCGAAAACGCCGACGTAGAAGCAATCACCCAGAACAACGGTTGTCCAGGATGGACATGACCACCAATTGATGCCATCCGGTGAAGTGTAGGCTGCAATAATATTGCCGATTTTATCCAGCCTTAGCCATTTGTGCAGGCGTTGCCATTGTTGGGTTATTTCATAACCATTTGTAGTTTGGCGCACTTCCCTTTGAACATTGTTCAGACTATTCTGCGTACGCAGGCTTGCCTTTTTAGCGCCTGGTGCAAGGCTTTCGCGGAACATAATTCCACCAAATCCCTGATTCGTGGCATTGTTGAACTTGGCTATAATGGTGCCGTCGCCTGACAACTGCGCATAAATAAAATGCGCGATATCAGAAGTTGAGGTACCATAACCTGCCGATGTTACCTGGAAAGGACCAAAGTCACCCGGAACTGTCTGGCTGCAAGCATAAGTCGCATTGCCGTTCGCGGCGCCAATGTTAGCATTTTGCCATAACACATTTACCGTAACGATCCTGCTGTGGCTGATGGTGCGGTTGCAGGGATCGGTAAAGGTCCAGGTTTCGGTGTATCTGCGCGGGCAGGCATCGTTCAGCAGCGTAAACGTGGAGTTAGACATTCCACTGATTTCACAAGGACCAGTTTGGCCATTGCTGAAATTCAGCGGGGTTGATGCAGGTGTGCCCGTCGCACAGGAAATGGTAATGTTGCCCGGAAGTGAAGCAAATACAGGGGCAGCAGACGGATTTGCCGTGATTGTACGGGAATAGCTGATCGTGCGCATGCACAAATCCGTGTAAGTCCAGGTCTCTGTGTAGGTGCCTCCACAGCCATTGCTGCCTCCGGTAATGATCGAAGTTACATTGCCTGAAATTTGTCCGGGCCCTGTAAGTCCGTTTGAAAAACTCAGCATAGAAGGCTGTACGGAGGTACCGCAAGCTACGTTAATATTACCTGGTGCATTGATAAAGCTGGCCAGCGGAGGTTGACTTACTGTAATGGTAAAAGAACAGGTAGCCGATCCACAAACGTTAGCCGCTGTTATGACAACATTTGTCGTACCGATGTTAAAGATTGAGCCGCTTCCCGTACCGTTTCCATTGCCCATTGTTGCGCCGGTGAAAACGTAGGTGAGCCCCGGAGTAGGTACCCCATAGGCTGTAACGGCATAGTTTACAGCCGTAGCGCCACAACTATAAATTGTTTGGGGCCCCGGGCAAACTGTAAAACTTGGTGTCACGCAGATTGGCATCAAAACAACCTGATCGTCGTCGTCTTGATTGGTTGAATTATCACCTGGCGTTGAATTCGGATCAAATGCATTACTGGTATTAACCTGAGCGTAATTTGTCTTGTTGCCAGCTGTTGTGACTGTCACCGTTATCTGTATGCTTCTGGAAGCCCCGTTGGCGAGTGAACCAACCGTCCAGATTCCTGTGACGCTGTTGTACTCGTTGGCGCTATTATCCGATACATAGACCAGGCCTGCAGGCAACAGATCTTTAACGGTTACGCCAGTGGCCACACTCGGACCAGCGTTAGTTACTGTTAGGGTGAAAACCACATTGGTACCCACAACAGGGGAAGCGTTATTTACCGTTTTTACCAGTGAAAGGTTGGCCTGCGGAAATGCCGTATCAGTGTCCGTTGCTGAATTGTTGCCCGGTGTCGGATCGGTCGTTCCATTGGGCGCAGCGACAGTAGCGGTGTTGACCAGGTTACCTGTCAGTCCGGCCGGAACGGCAAGATTGATGGTGTACGTGATGGTTCCACCGGCGGGTACGTTGACGGTTTGGCTAATGTTCCCGATGCCTGCAGCGTTACCGGTAGCGCCCCCGGCAAAAACAGCAGTCCATGAGGTGATGGAAGTGCCTGCAGGAGCATTGTCTGTGACCGTTGCGCCAAAAGCATCGCTTGGTCCGGTATTGGTGACCATTACAGTATAAGTAACGCCAACACCCGGCGTGTAGGTTGCACTGCCATCCGTTTTGGTGATGCTGAGATCAGCAATTGGATTCGGTGTATCGGTATCTGTTGCCGAGTTGTTGCCAGCATTTGGATCTATGGTTCCGCCGGGCGTTGTAATAGCAATTGTAGCTGTATTGACCAGGTTACCCGTCTGATTTGCCGGCACCGCAACATTGACGGTGTAAGTGATGGTTCCACCTACGGGTACATTGACAGTTTGGCTAATGTTCCCGATGCCTGCAGCGTTACCAGTAGCGCCTCCGGCAAAAACAGCAGTCCATGAGGTGATGGAAGTGCCTGCAGGAGCATTGTCTGTGACCGTTGCGCCAAAAGCATCGCTTGGTCCGGTATTGGTGACCACTACAGTATACGTAACGCCGACACCCGGCGTGTAGGTAAAGCTGCCGTCTGTTTTGGTGATGGCCAGGTCAGCAATCGGATTCGGCGTATCAGTGTCCGTTGCTGAATTGTTGCCCGGAGTCGGATCGGTCGTTCCATTGGGCGCAGCGACAGTAGCTGTGTTGACCAGGTTACCTGTCAGTCCGGCCGGAACGGCAAGATTGATGGTGTAAGTGATGGTTCCACCAACGGGTACATTGACAGTTTGGCTAATGTTCCCGATGCCTGCAGCGTTACCGGTAGCGCCCCCGGCAAAAACAGCAGTCCATGAGGTGATGGAAGTGCCTGCAGGAGCATTGTCTGTGACCGTTGCCCCAAAAGCATTGCTTGGCCCGGCATTGGATACCACAACAGTATACGTAACGCCTATACCCGGCGTGTAAGTGGCGCTGCCATCTGTTTTAGTGATGACCAGATCTGCGACCGGATTAGGCGTATCGATGTCCGTTGCCGTGTTATTGCCCGGCGTTGCATCAGTAGTTCCTGCCGGCAGGGTTACGGTTGCCGTATTAACGAGGTTCCCGGTGAATCCGGCAGGAATGGAAAGGATCACCGTGTATGTGATGCTTCCCCCGGCAGGAATGTTAACGACGTGGTTGATGCTGGTATTACCGCTGGCAGCAAAGCCGCTGGTTCCCGGAGTACCGGTAGCGGTGTAGGTCCAGGAAGTCCCCGCCGGAATGTTGTCGGTAACCGTAGCGCCAGTGACATTGCTCGGCCCGCCATTGGTGACGACAATGGTATAAGTGGTCGTTGTACCGGCCGTATAAGTTCCGATACCATCTGTTTTGGTGATGCTGAGGTCAGCCGCCGGATTCGGCGTATCGATATCCGTTGCCGTGTTATTGCCCGGTGTAGCATCAGTAGTTCCTGCTGGCAGGGTTACGGTTGCTGTATTAACGAGGTTCCCGGTGAATCCGGCAGGAATGGAAAGGATCACCGTGTATGTGATGCTTCCCCCGGCAGGAATGTTAACGACGTGGTTGATGCTGGTATTACCGCTGGCAGCAAAGCCGCTGGTTCCCGGAGTACCGGTAGCGGTGTAGGTCCAGGAAGTCCCCGCCGGAATGTTGTCGGTAACCGTAGCGCCAGTGACATTGCTCGGCCCGCCATTGGTGACGACAATGGTATAAGTGGTCGTTGTACCGGCCGTATAAGTTCCGATACCATCTGTTTTGGTGATGCTGAGGTCAGCCGCCGGATTCGGCGTATCAGAATCTGTTGCCGTGTTGTTACCCGGAGTCGGATCGATCGTTCCGGCCGGCACCGCTACCGTTGCGGTGTTGACGAGGTTACCTGTCAGACCTGCCGGCACCGCAACAATGATGGTGTAAGTGATGGTTCCACCAACTGGTACATTGACGGTTTGGCTAACGTTCCCGAAACCTGAAGCGTTACCGGTAGCGCCTCCGGCAAAAACAGCAGTCCATGAGGTGATGGAAGTGCCTGCGGGCGCATTGTCTGTGACCGTAGCGCCAAAAGCATCGCTTGGTCCGGTATTGGTGACCACTACAGTATACGTAACGCCAACACCCGGCGTGTATGTAGCGCTACCATCTGTTTTGGTAATTGTCAGGTCAGCAATCGGATTCGGCGTATCAGCGTCCATGGCCGAGTTGTTACCCGGAGTCGGATCGGTCGTTCCGTTCGGAGGGGCGACGTTAGCGATGTTGACCAGGTTACCCGTCAGTCCAGCCGGTACAGCAAGATTGATGGTGTAAGTGATGGATCCACCTGCGGGTACATTGACAGTTTGGCTAATGTTCCCGAAACCTGAAGCGTTACCGGTAGCGCCTCCGGCAAAAACAGCAGTCCATGAGGTGATGGAAGTGCCTGCGGGAGCATTGTCAGTAACCGTAGCGCCAACAGCATTGCTTGGCCCGGCATTGGATACCACCACAGTATACGTAACGCCTATACCCGGCGTGTAAGTGGCGCTGCCATCCGTTTTAGTGATGACCAGATCTGCGACTGGACTTGGGGTATCGATATCGGTTGCCGTATTATTGCCGGGAGTTGCATCAGTAGTTCCTGCCGGCAGGGTTACGGTTGCCGTATTAACGAGGTTCCCGGTGAATCCGGCAGGAATGGAAAGGATCACCGTGTATGTGATGCTTCCCCCGGCAGGAATGTTAACGACGTGGTTGATGCTGGTATTACCGCTGGCAGCAAAGCCGCTGGTTCCCGGAGTACCGGTAGCGGTGTAGGTCCAGGAAGTCCCCGCCGGAATGTTGTCGGTAACCGTAGCGCCAGTGACATTGCTCGGCCCGCCATTGGTGACGACAATGGTATAAGTGGTCGTTGTACCGGCCGTATAAGTTCCGATACCATCTGTTTTGGTGATGCTGAGGTCAGCCGCCGGATTCGGCGTATCGATATCCGTTGCCGTGTTATTGCCCGGTGTAGCATCAGTAGTTCCTGCTGGCAGGGTTACGGTTGCTGTATTAACGAGGTTCCCGGTGAATCCGGCAGGAATGGAAAGGATCACCGTGTATGTGATGCTTCCCCCGGCAGGAATGTTAACGACGTGGTTGATGCTGGTATTACCGCTGGCAGCAAAGCCGCTGGTTCCCGGAGTACCGGTAGCGGTGTAGGTCCAGGAAGTCCCCGCCGGAATGTTGTCGGTAACCGTAGCGCCAGTGACATTGCTCGGCCCGCCATTGGTGACGACAATGGTATAAGTGGTCGTTGTACCGGCCGTATAAGTTCCGATACCATCTGTTTTGGTGATGCTGAGGTCAGCCGCCGGATTCGGCGTATCGATATCCGTTGCCGAGTTATTGCCAGGTGTTGCATCAGTAGTTCCTGCTGGCAGGGTTACCATTGCCGTATTAACAAGGTTCCCGGTGAATCCGGCAGGAATGGAAAGGATCACCGTGTATGTGATGCTTCCCCCGGCAGGAATGTTAACGACGTGGTTGATGCTGGTATTACCGCTGGCAGCAAAGCCGCTGGTTCCCGGAGTACCGGTAGCGGTGTAGGTCCAGGAAGTCCCCGCCGGAATGTTGTCGGTAACCGTAGCGCCAGTGACATTGCTCGGCCCGCCATTGGTGACGACAATGGTATAAGTGGTCGTTGTACCGGCCGTATAAGTTCCGATACCATCTGTTTTGGTGATGCTGAGGTCAGCCGCCGGATTCGGCGTATCGATATCCGTTGCCGAGTTGTTACCCGGAGTCGGATCGATCGTTCCGGTCGGCGCAGCGATGGTTGCTGTGTTGACGAGGTTACCTGTCAGACCTGCCGGCACCGCAACATTGATGGTGTAAGTGATGGTTCCACCTACAGGTACATCAACGGTTTCGTTAATGTTCCCGATGCCTGCAGCGCCACCGGTAGCGCCTCCGGCAAAAGTAGCAGTCCATGAGGTGATGGAAGTGCCTGCGGGCGCATTGTCTGTGACCGTAGCGCCAGCAGCGTTGCTTGGCCCGTTATTGGTGACCACTACAGTATACGTGACGCCAACACCCGGCGTGTAAGTAGCACTGCCGTCGGTTTTGGTAATTGCCAGGTCAGCCTGTAGAATCCCAATACTTATGGTTGCTGTTGCGGGCCCAACTGTCGTAGATCCGATACTAGCAGTAGCTGAGTTTGTATAACTCCTTGGGGATGCACAAGCACTTACATTGGTGCGATAAACCAATGTAAGCGTACCATTGGCTGGCACTTTGTATTCGTGATTTGCGCTATTACCGGGTTTTTTCCCTACCCACGATACCAAACCTGTGGATCCAACAGCAGGAGAACTGGCAGAATTGCCAGCCGTTACACCACTGGATGGGGCTAGAGGGGTTGACAATGTCATACATGCTGGGATGACGTCATTTATCTTGTCAACGACGACAACAACGGAACTACTATTTGTCAAAGTTACGGTCCATTCAGCAATTCCATTACCAAAGCCGCCATCTGATGTTGCTGTAGGCAAAAAAGACGGATTAACGGATTTGGAAATGCTGATGGCCTGAACAGCGGGAGGAACAGTCGTAGAGCTTCCAAATCCCTGGTATTTATATTTGGTACCACTTTTTGCTGCGGCCCATGGATTGGCGATTTGGGAAATGTTTGTACATAAAGCAACCCACTTATATACAACCGTTATCGTACCACCGCCTCCGGGGATTGAAGCTGTTGGGAAATGGAGTTGATCTTTTTGCCCAATAAGTGTCGGGCTGACACCGGCGGAAACGGCAGTAATTTCAGACCCTATGAGACGCAGGCATTCATCCTGGAAGTCAGCTTCCCCGGCCGGTTGAATAAATAAATCAGTGTTGTTGCCAAAAGAATACACAACTGTTTGTGTGAACACCTGGCCAACGGAGATGCCTGGGCCAAGTACAGAAGACTGTGCAATACCAGCCGCAGCGGCAGTAAGGAGGCAATCGGTAGAAATGGTACCGTTGCGCACCACACTAGGGTTACCCGTTGAGCTAACCGTGATCGTATAATCGGCTGTATATCCATCAAAATCACAGCCTCCTCCATTTGGGTGATTACATAGTTCAGAATAATCTATGTAGTAATAAACGGGTACGACTTCTGCAGGAGCTAAAGTTGTAAATGTCCGGGTCAGGTCGCTTGGCACCTCAAAGTATGTCGGGTTTGCTCCTGTGAAACCGGCAAATGTTACAACAACATTGTTCAACGTTGATGCGGTATTGTTGGTTATCTTAAAGGACAACCACGCGCCACGAGGACCCTGATCATTACACTTGTTGGCATCTATCCACATCGTTTCCTGTGAACTTAGTGTAATGGATTGTGCAGACAGTACTGACGCAAAAAGCAGCATTCCTGTCAGGGTTAAGACCCTTTTAGTAAGAGAGAGAACTGGTGATATCCGGGTACAAATAGCCCGGAAAAAGCAACCGCTGGTTGCTCGTGTCGTAGTACTTTGTTTCATAGTTTTGTTAAAATAATTGTGGACAAAATGTTTTCAAATGATGTTTGTATGATTCTTGTAGTTAAATGTTTTAAGCTTTCCTGTTGAGGTGAAGGGAACCCAACTTCAGCATAGTACATTCATTCGCGACTGTGAGGAGTAAAGATTTACAGAAATACAGGCCAATGGCAAAGGCCCGATTCATTAATACATTAACCAAACAGTCAGTTCGATCAAATTGATGTTAAACAGCGTGAATTATCAGAAGGGGGAAAAAGACTAAAAAAAACAATCTACACCTTTCAACAGGATTTATATGTGAGAAAATTTTTTAGACATAACTACTATAGACGAGTCACATATTTTGATTTCAAATCAAGAATATAAACCCAAATTATTCGAAAAATATCCTGGCAGCTTAATTATTGGACAAATATAGGCTTTATCCAATGAAATAAGCTGAGGAATTTGCACATTTCCAATCCGAAAGTATGCCTTGCTATACTCAAATTACAATGGCAAGTTAAGTAACCATCGTAGCTTTTATTGAATTTTGAGAGCAATGATAAGAAGTGCGAAAGGCTCTCTTGTTTGATCACTATGAACTAAAAACTATGAACAGTATGTATATACGCGGCCGTCTAAATTTTGTTGCAAAACATATGAATATTTATTACCACAATGTTAAATTTTTACAACAAATGGCCTTGCCTATTGCATGGTGTATTAGGATCACCTAAGTTTGCGCCATGAATTCGACCAATATTTCATTCATGGCTTGTTGTTGTTGCTGTTGTACCGCCCGGCTCTACCGAAGCGGCTGCAATGCAATTTTGTATGAATATTGGTCATAAGATTTCATCCAATTAGTTGCTTTTCAGCTCAAAAAGCCCTTCGGTAATGCACCGAAGGGCTTTTTGTTTTTTATCCCGTCAACATCAACAGTGCTTATGCAAACATCAACAGAAACACGCCCGGATTTGGAACAGCTTTTGCCCCGACAGGCGCAGGACCCACTGGAAAACCTGCGGCTGCTGGCAGAACAATTCCCAGGCGGGGTTGTGTTTTCAACCAGTTTTGGTCTTGAAGACCAGGTTATTACCGACCTGATTTTTGAAAACAACCTGCCCATCCGTGTTTTCACGCTGGACACCGGGCGAAATTTTCAGGAGACCTACGCCACCTGGTCGCGTACGCTGGAGCACTACGGAAAACCCATAGAAACTTATTTCCCTCAATCTGACGCTGTTCAAAACCTCCTCGCCGTCAAAGGCCCCAACAGTTTTTATCAATCCGTGGAAAACCGCAAAGAATGCTGCTTTATCCGGAAAGTAGAGCCCCTGCGCCGTGCATTGGCAGGACAAAGCCTCTGGGTAACCGGTATTCGCGCTGAACAATCTGCCAATCGTCAGGACATGACCAATCTGGAATGGGACGACGCCCACCAGCTCATCAAATTTCATCCGCTTTTTCATTGGAGCTTTGAGGAAGTTCGTGCATACATACGCGAGCACAATGTTCCTTACAATCCTTTGCACGACAAAGGTTTTGTCAGCATTGGCTGTGCACCCTGCACCCGCGCCATCCGCGAAGGCGAAGATTTTCGGGCCGGCCGTTGGTGGTGGGAAGATGCCTCCAAAAAAGAATGCGGTTTACACGCCCCTGCAATTCAATACTAATCCATTGGTTTTCAAATAAAAAACAGTATACGATATGTCAACGCACTTTGATTATCTCGATCACTTAGAAGCTCAGGCCATCCACATCCTTCGGGAAGTGGCCGGACAGTTTGAACGTCCGGCACTTTTGTTCTCAGGCGGAAAAGATTCGATCACTTTGGTCCATCTGGCGCTTAAAGCTTTCCGGCCGGGAAAACTGCCTTTCCCTTTGGTGCACATCGATACCGGGCACAATTTTCCCGAAGTCATTCATTTCAGGGATAAACTGGCCGCCAGTCTGGGCGAACAACTCATTGTGCGCAAGGTAGAAGATACCATCCGTCGTCAGGGCCTGAAAGATGCTGTGGGAAAATTTCCAAGCCGGAATGCGCTGCAAACCTATACTTTGTTAGAGGTTATTGAGGAGTTTGAATTTGATGCCTGTATTGGCGGGGCAAGGCGGGATGAAGAAAAAGCCCGTGCCAAAGAGCGCATTTTTAGTGTTCGGGATGAATTTGGGCAATGGGACCCCAAACGCCAGCGCCCTGAACTTTGGGACATCTACAACGGCAGCATCCGCAAAGGGGATAATGTTCGGGTTTTTCCCATTTCCAACTGGACGGAACTCGATGTATGGAGTTATATCCAACAGGAAAACATTGCCCTTCCTGCAATCTATTTCTCCCACAGCCGCAACTGTATTGTCACTCCGGCCGGACAATTGCTCGCCATTACAGAACACATCAACCTGGATCATGATGATGAAATTGCCGTTCGTGAGGTCCGGTTCCGCACGGTTGGCGATGCGACCTGTACCGCTGCTGTGGAGAGTCCGGCAACGACCATTGACGACATCATTCAGGAAATTTTGCTGGCAAAAATATCCGAGCGGGGCGCTACCCGTCTTGACGACCGCCTGTCTGAAGCGGCGATGGAAGATCGGAAAAAAAACGGCTATTTCTGAGCCTTTCGGTGCATACACCGTCCTGAAAATGAAAAACTCAATATCTACGGACTTTGCAAACAATTGACCATGAATATTTTAAAATTTATTACCGCCGGAAGTGTCGATGATGGAAAGAGTACGCTTATTGGCCGTCTGCTTTACGATTCCAAAGCGGTTTCACACGACATTTTACAAACACTCGAACGCCAAAGCCGCAACAAAGCGGATGGCGAACTGGACCTGTCGCTGCTGACCGACGGCCTTCGGGCGGAACGGGAACAAGGCATTACCATTGATGTGGCGTATAAATACTTCAGTACGCCCCGCCGAAAATTTATCATTGCCGATGCGCCCGGTCACGTGCAATACACCCGCAACATGATCACAGGCGCCTCCAATGCCGATCTGGCCATTATCCTGATTGATGCCCGCCAGGGGGTGGTAGAACAAACCCACCGCCACAGTTTGGTTGCCTCATTGATGGGCATTCCTCAAATTGTCGTTGCGGTCAACAAATTAGACCTTGTAGGTTACAGTGAAGAACGCTTCTATAAAATTGCTGCTTCCTATCAGGAGCTGGCTGAGAAACTGAATCTGGAACACATCACCTTCATTCCCATCAGTGCGCTGGCAGGTGACAATGTCGTTGAACCATCGGCCAATATGCCCTGGTATCAGGGCCCCACGCTGCTTCAACACCTCGAAACTGTAGAGACAGAAGCAGTTGCTGAAAATCAGGCGCCACGTTTTCAGGTACAGTATGTCATTCGCCCAAAATCGAACGAATGGCACGACTACCGGGGCTATGCGGGGAGTTTGCGCAGTGGCGTTTTCCGTCGTGGCGACAGGGTGGTGGTTTTGCCGGCCGGCATCGAATCGGAAATCGTCGCCATTGAAGTCAACCAGCAGCAGGTAGAAACAGCATTTGCCCCTCAGCCCCTGGTGTTGCATCTCGCCCATGACATCGATGTTTCACGCGGAGATACCATAGCGCGCTTAGATGCCCAACCTGCAGTTACACAGGATCTGGAAGCAACTTTGTGCTGGATGAGTGAAAAGCCCTTGCAGCCAGGAGATAAATTGTTGCTTCAACACAATTCAGCTACGGTTAAGGCCATCGTCAAATCCATTGAATACCGGGTTGATGTACACACTTTCGACCGCCTTCCCGATGATAAACTTCAGCTCAACGACATCGGTTTCGTGCACCTCAGAACCGCGCGCCCACTGGTTTTTGATGCATATCGCCAAAACAGGCACAGCGGAGGCTTCATTCTGGTAAATGAACATACCCACGACACCGTCGCTGCAGGGCTGCTGGAATGTGCTACTGAGCTTCAGGTTGGATGAAGTACGGCCCTGTCCGGCCCAACGCTGCTCGACCAGCATGATTAAATAGCATTCAATATAAAATATTTCGCTGATTGTATCGGCGGTTCCAAATCGAGTTAAATCATGAATCATCAGGCATTTTTTCCTTCCAATCCTTCCCAAAGGCGCCCCGAGCTGATTGTCGTAGGTGCTGGTATCGGAGATCCTGACTTATTGACCATCAAAGGGTTGAAAGCTTTAAGGCAGGCCGATGTCGTTTTGTACGATGCTTTGGTAAATGAGGCATTGTTACAATATGCGCCGGCTGACGCCATCCGAATATTTGTTGGAAAACGACGGGGCAAAAAATCCCATACGCAGGAGGAAATCAACACGCTGATCCTGGATTGTGCGCTGGCATTCGGCAGGGTTGTACGCCTCAAAGGAGGGGATCCATTTGTTTTTGGAAGGGGCATGGAAGAAATGCAGTACGCCCGGGAACATGGTCTGAAAGCAACTTACATCCCCGGGGTTTCGAGTGCCATTGCCGGGCCCGGATTGGCCGGAATTCCCGTTACGATGCGTGGCGCCAGCCGAAGTTTTTGGGTCCTGACGGCAACAACTGACTCCGGAGATTTAAACCCTGAGCTGTATGAAGTTTCCCGGACAGCCGCAACGGCCGTCATTCTGATGGGGCTTGCAAAACTACCTGAAATTGCAGCGACCTATACCCTCGCAGGCAAGCAGGAATTGCCCGTGGCCATTATTCAAAATGCTTCACTGCCGCAACAACAAACCGTGTTTGGAAAGATTTCAGACATTGCTGAAAAGGCAGCCCTTTCAGGCGTTGGCAGCCCCGCAGTAATTGTGGTGGGCGAAGTGGTCCGGCACAAACTGGACGAAGCAACAAGATTGGTGAATGAACTTGCTTATTGATCCAAAAAAGTAGCACACGATGACCAAGATCGCAACAGCACCCATTGGCCGGTTCGATGAAGCTTTGTTGAAAAAACTAAGCATAGAGCACTCTGCAGAGCAACAACTGTGGCTCAGCGGCTTCCTTTACGGTTTGGCTACTGCCCGGCAAGCCGAAACAGAGACCCCGGTATCGACCCTGTCAAACATCCTGAAAGTGCAGGTTTTGTATGGCTCTCAAACCGGCAACAGCAAAAAAGTCGCCCAGCAAACCGCTGCACTGATCCGGGAACAAGGCTGGGAGGCCACTGTAACAGATCTTGCCGAATATGCGGTAAAAAACCTGAAAGTGGCCCAAATTGTACTTTTTGTGGTCAGTACCCAGGGAGAGGGCACGCCACCCACTTCGGCAGAATCTTTTTATGAATGGCTGCACAGCATCCGGGCGCCAAAGTTGCCAGCCCTGCAATTTGCTGTGTGCGGCCTCGGCGACAGTGCTTACCTGAAGTTTTGCCAGACCGGAAAAGATTTTGATGCCCGCCTCGAAGCACTGGGGGCCAGGAGGTTGACGGAGCGTGCTGATTGCGATGTGGAGTATGAGGAAGCAGCAGAAAAATGGGCGCAGGCGGTCATTCATCGCCTGAGGTCGGTTGTTGGCGCCCAACCTGCCGTACAGCTTAAGGAAAAACTGCCTGCAACGCCGGCTTATGCTGCCGGTTTCAATCGAAAAAACCCCTACCCGGCAACGGTTCTGGAGAAAATACAGCTCAATGGCCGGGGTTCTGCAAAAGAAACCTACCATTTGGAACTTAATTTGGAAGGTTCCGGACTGGTTTACGAACCGGGAGATTCACTCGGTATTCTTGCGCGGAATTCGGATCATCTGGTAGAACAGGTGCTGGCTGCCGCCAAATATTCTGGTACGGAGTCGGTTGAATTTGATGGAAAACAGACCAGCCTGGCCCAGGTACTCAGCGCGCACAAAGAGCTAACCGTTTTGAACCGAATGGTACTGGTACAATATGCCGAGCAAACAGATCATACTGATCTTAAGGCGATTATCAACGATCAGGGCAGACTGAAAAACTACTTATGGGGGCGTAATGCTGCAGATCTGTTGCAGGAATTTCCCGGCGGGCTCAGTCCGCAGCAATTGACAGACATCCTGCGCAACACAGCTCCCCGCTTGTATTCCATTGCCTCCAGCCTGGCTGCCCATCCCGAAGAAGCGCACCTCACTGTTGCTGCCTTGCGCTATGAATTCAAGGGTACGCAACGGGAAGGCCTGGCCTCCGTATTTCTGGCCGACCGCCTTGATGTTGGGGACACAGTGGAGGTTTTTATTGAACGAAATGAATATTTTAAACTTCCTGCCGATAACAGCGCCGACATCATCATGATCGGCCCCGGAACGGGTGTAGCACCTTTTCGGGCTTTTGTGGAGGAAAGGAATGAAGGCAGGGAAGCAGGATCGTCCAAACCCGGGCGGAACTGGTTGTTCTTCGGCAATCCGAACTTCAATACCGATTTTCTTTATCAGCGGGAATGGCTGCAATACCTGAAAACCGGCGCACTCGATCGCCTGGATGTGGCATTTTCCCGTGATCAGGCTGAAAAAATATATGTTCAGCACCGCTTGCTCGAAAAAGGCCGCCAGTTATTCGAACGCATTGAAAACGGCGCCTATTGTTATGTCTGCGGCGATAAGAACAGAATGGCTGCAGATGTACAGCAGGCGTTTCTTCAAATCATCTCGCGGGAGAGTGGTAAAGGAGCGGATGAGGCAGCCGCATACCTGAGCAATCTGAAAAAGCAACGGCGGTATCTTGAAGATGTGTATTGATTTTTTGGCTACTTATTGAATAGCAATGCAAGTTGAAACAAAACCTTCGCACACGGAAGTGGAACACGCTAAAGCGAAAAGCGATTACCTCCGCGGCACTTTGGTGCAAAGTCTCGAAAATGGCATCACTGGCGCCTTGTTCCCAGATGATACGCACCTCATAAAATTCCACGGTTCCTATCAACAAACCGACAGAGACCTTGACAGTGAGCGTGCGCGGCAAAAATTAGAACCCCTCTATTCATTTATGATCCGGGTTCGTGCGCCGGGTGGGGTCGCAACGCCGGAGCAATGGCTTCGCATGGATAAATTGGCGGACCAGTATGGAAACAGCACCCTGAAATTGACCACGCGGCAGGCCTTTCAACTCCACGGCGTTGATAAACGCAATTTGAAAGCAGCCATTCAAGGCTTTAATGAAGTGCTTTTGGACAGCATTGCCGGTTGCGGCGACGTGAACAGAAATGTCATGTGTAGCGTAAATCCCGATGAAAGCAGGCTGCATGCCGCGATGTACGAAGTGGCAAAAGCAATCAGTACCGCATTTACGCCCAAAACACAGGCCTACACGGAAATCTGGGGACTTTCGCAGACGGAGGAAGTAGAAACGTCCGGGAGCAAACAGCCTGAAGGCAATTGGCGTAAAATTGAGCTTGCGCAAAACG
The DNA here is from genome assembly GCA_937926205.1 of uncultured Saprospiraceae bacterium. GTDB lineage: Bacteria > Bacteroidota > Bacteroidia > Chitinophagales > Saprospiraceae > JABWAJ01. The sequence continues at coordinate 15,066 of CALEYL010000014.1, read as the reverse complement.
ATCAGGACGATGTAGAACCCTTATACGGCAAAACCTACCTGCCCCGAAAATTCAAAATTGCCATGGCCGCCCCGCCCGACAACGATACCGATGTTTTTGCCAACGACATCGGCCTGATCGCCATTGAAAAAAACGGGGAACTGAGCGGCTTTAATTTTGCAGCGGGCGGTGGTCTGGGCATGACTTTCGGCATGCCGGAGACTTTTCCGCGACTGGCTGATATATTGGGTTTTGTGGAGACAAAAGACGTGGTTAAAGTTTGTGAAGCCGTCATCACCCTTCAGCGGGATTACGGAAACCGGGAAAACCGCAAACTTAGCCGTCTGAAATACACCATTGAAGGCATGGGGCTGGATGCGTTCAAAAAAGAAGTGGAAAAACGGGCCGATATTGAATTTCAGGCGCAAAAGCCGTTTCAGTTTCGCCATTCGGGCGACCGCTTTGGCTGGACACAGGGTCACAGCGGTCGTTTTCACCTTACTTTGTTTGTAGAAGGCGGGCGGGTGATCGATAAATCGCCCTATTTGCTAAAAACAGCGCTCCGGGAAGTTGCCGGGTTGCTGCACGAAGGAGAGTTTCGCCTTACCGGCAATCAAAACCTGTTGCTTGGCAATATTTTACCCGAACAACGCACGGCAGTAGAAGCTGTCCTTGAACGCTATGGCGTGCTGGAACCCACTTTACGGCAAACGGCCCTGCGTTTGAACTCCATCGCCTGTGTTGCCTTGCCTACCTGTACCCTCGCTTTTGCGGAAGCCGAGCGCTACCTGCCCCAGCTCATGGATAAAATAGAGGTCCTCCTGCGCGCTAACAACCTCGAAAAAGAGGCCATCAACATCCGCATGACGGGTTGCCCCAATGGTTGCGGGCGCCCTTATCTGGGGGAAATTGCTTTTGTCGGGAAATCGCCGGGGTATTACAACCTGTATCTGGGAGCCGCACACGACGGTAGCCGCCTCAACAAACTTTATCGCGAAATGCTGGATGAAACGGCCATTTTGCGGGAGCTGGAGCCTTTGCTTGTTCACTATGCCCGCAGCAGAAACTCTGGCGAACATTTTGGCGATTTTGCCATTCGGGCAGGTTATGTCAAGGCAACAACGCATGGTACAAATTTCCACAACTGAATCCGGCATGGAATCCATAAGGGTTGAATCCGACACACAGCCCCTCAGGGCGGCATCTAAAAACACTTTATTTCCGGTTTTTTTGAAACTGGAAAAATTCCGGGTACTCATCGTTGGCGGCGGGTATGTTGGTTTGGAAAAGATAAGCGCTGTTTTAACGAACAGTCCTGCTACCCGGGTAACGCTGGTAGGTGCAAGCATTTCAACAGAAATATGGGACTATGTCCGGGATTTTCCACAGGTCGTTTTGGTTGAAAAAAGATTTGAGCCGGCCGACCTTGATCAGCAACAATTTGTAATCGCCGCAACCGATGATCCTGCATTAAACGAAACGATCCGCAATTTGGCAACCGAACGCGGCATCCTGTGCAATGTTGCCGACACGCCAGATTTGTGCGATTTTTACCTGTCTTCCATTGTACAAAAAGGCGATCTGAAAATTGCCATTTCCACCAATGGCAAATCTCCGACCATTGCGAAGCGCCTCAAGGAAACTTTCCGGGAAGCCCTGCCGGAAGAGCTGGATCAGGTGCTGCAAAACATGCCTGCCATCCGCCGCCGGTTAAAAGGTGATTTTTCGGAAAAAGTACGCATGTTGAATGAAATAACGGCGTCGCTTGCAACCGCGCCAACACCCCCTGCGCCCAAAAGCATCAACGGAATAGACGGCAACAAGTGGCGCCGTATTGCCACCGGGGCACTGACTGCATTTGGGTTGTTGCTGATCGGCAATGTGCTGGCTTTTTACGTTCCCCGCGATTCCTGGGCAGCCCTGTCGACTTACCTGGATGCTTCCTTTTGGCTGTTTGTCGCCACCGGATTTGGGGCACAATTTGTAGATGGTTTGCTGGGCATGGGCTATGGGGTAGTCACGCAGATTGTCCTGATCGGAACCGGCACACCGCTCCCGGCCATCAGTTCCAGCATTCATACCGCCGAAATGTTTGCATCCGGCGCGTCGGGGTATTCGCACTACCGTTTTGGAAACATCAACCGCAAGTTATTCAGAACCCTGTTGGTTCCGGGCATTCTGGGGGCTGTTTCCGGCGCCGCGTTGTTGTCGTGGCTTGGCAGTCAGCACGCTGGTTATATCCGCCCTTTGCTCGCAGCTTATGCTATGTTGTTGGGACTGCGCATTTTAAGCCGGGCTTTTGTCCAAAATCAGAAAAAACGGAAAGCCAGAAACATGGGTTGGCTGGCCGGCGCCGGTGGATTTTTAGACGCTTTCGGGGGTGGTGGTTGGGGGCCTTTGGTGACCAGTACCCTGATTGCCAAAGGAAAAACGCCGCAATATGTCATTGGTACCGTGAGTCTTGTGGAGTTTTTTATCACTTTTGCCAGCGCGCTCACTTTCTTTTCACTCATCGGCATAGAGCACTGGAAAATTATTGCCGGCCTAATCCTGGGCGGCGTCATTGCTGCGCCTTTTGCGGCAAAGCTGGCCGGAAAATTGCCGGTGCGTTACCTTTTCATCGGAGTTGGGGCCATGGTCATTTTCTGGAGTTTGCGGATTTTGTGGAAGGTGTTTGTGTGAGAAACTGTACCTTCGTAAGGCTTTTATCACACAGATTGAACTGGATCTGCGCTTTTAAATTTGTCCATGACGAATGCCTACCGCCAATTCTGCAAAGCCAACCCACATGTGCCCGTCTTTGCACAGGACTGGTACCTGGATGCCGTTTGTGAAAGTGGGGAATGGAACGCGGCCATTGTAGAGGAAGGGGAGCAAGTGGTAGCGGCCATGCCCTATTTTCTGAAAAAGAAAGGGCCGTTCCGCTACATAGCCATGCCGCTTTTTACGAAACACCTCGGGCCGTATTTGAGACAGGCAGGCGCCCCGTACAGCCTCACGGAAACCCACCGCCTGTATGGGGCATTGATCGATCAATTGCCGGAAGTTGACGCTTTTGAGCAGGATTTTTCCCCAATAGTCAGCAACTGGCTGCCTTTTTACTGGAAAGGTTACCAGCAAAGCACCCGCTATACCTACCGACTGGTCCTCGACGACCTCGACCGGATTTACGACGGCATCAACCGCAACATGCAGCGGAACATCCGCAAAGCGCAGGCCACGGTCTCTGTCTTGCAGGGCGGCAACATCGAAGACCTGTACCGCATCAACCGCATGAGTTTTGACCGGCAGGCCTTAAAGCTGCCGTACCATTTTGATTTATTGAAAAAACACGATGAGGCTCTGGCTCTCCACCAGGCGCGTCAGCTTTTTTTCGCCGTTGACGATTCCGGGCGCATGCACTCTGCGTCCAGCCTCATTTTTGACGCACAAACCGCTTACTACCACATTGCGGGCGACGATCCGGAAGCCAGAAACAGCGGCGCCGGTATCCTGCTGACCTGGGAGGCCATCCGTTATACCAAAGAAGTGCTTGGCCTGAACCACTTTGATTTCGAAGGCAGCATGATGCAAAATGTGGAAGCCATCCGCCGCCAATTCGGGGCGGTGCAGCAACCCTATTTCAGGGTTTGGAAAACGAACTCAAGGATATTGAGGTGGTTGGGGCGATGAGTGGTTGGGCGCAAGGTTTTTATCAAGGGTAATGTATCTGGCACATTAACCGGAATTGAAATTTCATATTAAAAATTTAACATAGTTATTTAAAGCTCCATAAAAACATTAACAACGCAAAATGTCGGTTTAACGCTTTGTTAATGGTAATCATGAGACAAACCTGCCTACATTGTATGAAAAATTAAATAACTATGAAAACAGTTCTCTACCCTTTCCTGATTGTTATTACACTATTCAGCAGCAGCGGTTGCTTTGTAACTTCTACGGCCCATTCCTTTTACAAAGCGCCCGGTTTCAACGCCGATGGTTCGTTTAAAATTATTTCCGTGAACACGGATGACGTTTTACTGGGCCGCTTAGAAAACCAAATGTTGAAACAAGGGTTCAACCTCATTTCCGACAACTACATCCGGGGCGCTGTTCCGGCAGGCAGCACCACCGTCAGTACCCGCGACACCACCTATCTCGTACCCAACAACGAAATGATGGCCGTGCGGTTCGCAGATGACAAACCTGTAGATTACGTCATCAAGTGCCAGTATAGCGGCTTGATGGATAACCGGATTACCTTTCTGAACATCAATGTAGTCAATACAAAAAACGGAAGAACGGAAGTTTCCTTCTCCTTTCCCGAAAAAGCAGGCGATGTCCCACAAGTGATCAACGTGGACAACGCTTTCGATCTTTTTATCTCCAGACTTAAATGGTAAACCCTCCGAACTTGGATGAAAAATTAATAATTATGAAAACAATTCTCTATCCTTTCCTGATTTCAGTTGCCTTATTCTGCAACAGCGGCTGCTATGTGCCTACTACGGCTCATTCTTTTTACAAAACGTCTGGCTTCAAACCCGATGCCTCTTTCAAAATTATTGCGGTGAATACGGACGATATTTTACTGGGTCGCCTGGAAAACCATCTGTTGAGACAAGGCTTCAACCTCATTTCTGACAACTATATTCGAGGTGCTATTCCGGCAGGCAGCACCACCGTTAGTACCCGCGACACCACCTACCGCGTGCCCAATCAAGAGATTATGGCTGTTCGATTTACAGATGATAAACCGGCTGATTACGTCATTAAGTACCAGTACAAAGGCTTTTGGGGTAACCGGATTAGATATCTGAACATCAATGTGGTCAACACCCAAACCGGAAAAACGGAAGCATCCTTCTCCTTTCCCGAAAAAACAGGCCCCTCGGCAAATTCAATAGATGTAGACACTGCCTTCAACCTTTTTGTAGCCGGGCTAAAAAGGCAATAAGTAGTTTTTAATATTTTAAGGTTCACAAAAACAAGATAACCCTTTATGCATCCGAATCGCCTGCTCCCCACGCCTGCTTTTGCTGCGTTGATGCTGGGAATTGCCTTATGCTGTTTCGTTTTGGCCTGGTTGGCGCACATGGAGATTCCCCGGAGTATCGTTCCGGGTTCTCAAGCCCTTTCCCGGGAAGCCATTTGGTTTAGCAATGGGTTCATCTTATTTGGCTTACTGCTCCTGGCGCCATCACTGGGGCTGTTAGCTCGTCAAAAATGGTCTGTCAATGCCTTCATGGTCCTCTTCTGGGTTATCGGCATCGTCTGGACGACCCTGCTTTTTCTGATTTTCAGAGGAATAGATGCTTCCACGCCCGGCAGAAGTATAGCCAACCTGATTGTCATTGCTGCTCTGGTTTATGCCGCTTTGGCTGCGGGAATTTTGTATTTGAATAAAGTCAGTACTTCTATCCCTTTTGGGGGCAAAGAGGCTGAGGTGGAAGACTTGCCTGATGTTTTAGATCAATAAAAGTTGTATTTTTGTTGAAAATCTGATTATGCCGAACGCCACAGATTATATTTCAAGAGAAGCGGTTTTGAATGCCATCAATCAAATGCCTGATCGCATCCCGATTGATGCATTGCTTGATGAAATCATCTATTTGTACAAAGTGGAAATTGCTCTCCAAAAATCAAAACAGGGAGAAGGTATATCATTGGAGACATTTCGTGAAAAAGTAAAGTCATGGCCAGCGTCCGAATAATCATCACTCCAGATGTAGATGATGATATTCGGGAAATCTATGATTATCTTTCAGCCTATTCCCTGAATGCTGCACTAGGTCAAATTGATGTTTTACTGGAAAAATTTGAGTTGCTAAAGCAATTTCCAAGATTAGGTAAAGCAATTGGCACTCTAAATAATGAACGTCTCCGTGAATTCTATATAGGTAAATATCGGATAGCCTACTACATTGTATCCGATACCCAAATAGACATCCTGCGGGTTCATCACACTTCACATCCACCCTCTTTTGAATAGCACTTTTTTACTACCTTAGCAACTTGATAGCCTGTCTCAACTGCTCTTCGGGACAGTCTAACACCTAAAGTCTAACATCTAACATCTCTATACAACCACCATGACTGACAAACGTCTTTTTCTGCTCGATGGGCACGCTTTGGTTTACCGCGCTCATTATGCATTCATCGCCCGGCCGCTCATCAATTCCAAAGGCATCAATACTTCGGCAGTGACGGGGTTTACGCGCGCACTGTGGGATTTGATGCAGTCGCAGAAACCAACGCACATTGCGGTTGCATTCGACTTGCCCACGCCTACTTTCCGGCACAAAATGTACGAGCCATACAAAGCCAACCGCGAGTCACAGCCCGCAGACATTACCGTGGCGTTTCCGTACATCATGCAAATTGTGCGCGGGTTCAAGATCCCCATTGTGACCGCTGATGGTTACGAGGCGGACGACGTCATCGGCACCCTGGCGAAGCAGGCCGAGCAGGAAGGGTATACCGTTTACATGGTGACGCCTGATAAAGATTTCGGGCAACTGGTTTCTCCGAATATTTTCCTTTACAAACCTTCGCGTCAGGGCAATGGCATCGACATCTGGGGTGAAAAAGAGGTGACGGAAAACTGGCAGATCAAGCGGGTAGATCAGGTGGCCGATCTGCTCGGGCTTATGGGAGACAGCGTAGACAACATTCCCGGCCTGCCCGGAATTGGCGAAAAAACAGCAGCCAAGTTGCTGGACCAGTTCGATACCGTAGAAAACTTGATTGCCAATGCGGATCAACTGAAAGGCAAGCAGAAAGAAATTGTGGAGCAATATGCCGAGCAGGGCCTGTTGTCCAAAAAATTAGCCATCATTGACACCCAGGTTCCGATAAAATTCGATGCAGAAAGCTTCAACCTGGATCCACTCGACCGCGATATTCTTTCAGCTGTATTCAAGGAGCTGGAATTCCGGAGTCTGGCAAAACAAATTCTTGGAGAAGACGAGGAAGAGGCCCCTGCTCCGGCCCCTGTTTCCCGCCAGGGCAACCTTTTCGACGACCAGCCTGCGGCGGCAAGTAAAGCGCCGGCTGTTGTCAAAACCAGCCTTTCCGCACATTCGATAGCGGAACGCGACATTTACAACACCCCCCACGAATACCATTTGGTAGAAACCCCAGAACAACGGGCGGCCCTCATTACCTTGCTGGGAAAACAAAAACACTTTTGTTTTGATACGGAAACAACCAATATAGACCCGAACCTGGCAGAATTGGTCGGCATGTCTTTTGCTGTAAAGGCGGGCGAAGCTTATTACGTACCGGTACCCGCTGAGCGTGGAGCAGCGACTGCTTTAGCCATGGAGTTCAAAGCGCTGTTTGAATCAGAAACGATTGGGAAAACCGGGCAAAACATCAAATACGACGCCATTGTCCTGAAGTGCTACGGCATAGAAGTGGCTGGTCATTATTTCGATACGATGGTGGCGCATTACCTGCTGGAACCCGAACAGCGCCACAACATGGATTACCTGTCGGAAACCTTCCTGAAATACAAACCCGTTTCCATTGATACGCTGATTGGCAAAAAAGGGAAAGGACAGCTCACCATGCGCGACGCGCCCCTGGAAAAAGTTAAAGAATATGCCGCCGAAGATGCAGACGTTACCTGGCAGTTGCGCGAAATTCTGGAGCCCCGCCTGAAAGAAGAAAGCCTGGAAAACCTTTACGAGACCATCGAAAGGCCCCTGATCCGGGTTTTGGTAGACCTCGAATACGAAGGCATTAATGTCAACAGCGCTTTTCTCGACAAATACTCCGAGGAATTGAATACCGATATCCTAAAGGTAGAAAAAGAGATTTACGAGCAGGCTGGCGTGCATTTTAACATCAGTTCGCCAAAACAGGTAGGCGAGGTCCTTTTTGACCGGTTGAAAATCCCTTACCGCTGGAAAAAGACGCAAACCGGGCAGTATTCCACCGATGAAGACAAGTTGTCGGAACTTTCCACAGCCCATCCCATCATCGAAACGATCCTGCACTACCGCGGACTGTCGAAATTAAAATCCACCTATGTGGATGCCCTCCCTCGCCTGGTCAATCCCCGTACCGGAAGGGTGCACAGCTCTTTCAATCAGGCATTGGCAGCCACGGGGCGTTTGAGTTCCAACAACCCCAATCTGCAAAACATACCGGTGCGTACTCCGGAAGGCGCTAAAGTACGCGAGGCTTTTGTGCCGCGTGACGCCGACCATGTGTTGCTTTCTGCTGACTATTCTCAAATTGAGCTGCGCCTGATTGCCGAACTCAGCGGGGATGAAGCCATGCTCGAAGCCTTTCAGGCCAATCAGGACATCCACAGCGCAACGGCAGCACGGGTATTCGGCGTACCGTTTGAAGAAGTAACCCGCGAGCAGCGCTATCGTGCAAAAACGGTGAATTTCAGCATCATATACGGAGCGGGAGCCACCAACCTTTCACGCCAGCTGGGCATTAAACGCACAGAAGCGACTGAACTGATCGAGCAGTACTTCAGCCAGTACAAAGGGCTCAAAACGTATATGGAACAAGTAGTGGAAGAAGCGCGCTCCAAAGGCTATGTGATGACCCTGATGGGGCGTCGCCGCCACCTGCGCGACATCAATTCACACAACAACCTGGACCGCAGTCTGGCCGAGCGCATCGCCATCAACACGCCCATCCAGGGTTCTGCTGCCGATATGATCAAAATCGCCATGATCGGCATCCATGACGACCTGAAAGCGGGCAGTTTCCGTTCGCGTCTGGTATTACAGGTGCATGACGAATTGGTTTTCGATGTGTATAAACCGGAACTGGAAGCCATCAAGCCCATCATTGAAACCCGTATGAGTAAAGCCATGCCGAACCTTCGGGTACCCATTCTCGTGGAAATGGGGGTTGGCGAAAACTGGCGGGAAGCGCATTGATAAGGGGCTAGTTTGCAAGGGGCAAAACTTGTCCCGCTCAGCGGGAGGGCAAAATGCAAATTGGCAAGGAGCAATAACTGCCTTGCCAATTTGCATTTTTGTTATTTTACCAACTTGTTATTTTAAACAAGGTGTCTCAAAATCTCATCATCGTCGTCATCATCGCTTTCTAAGCGGTCGAGCTTCATGATGTCGGCGAAAGCAGCGTATTCCGCACATAAAATGATTGGGACGGCTGCCAGAATTCCTACAAAGAGGGCAACAAAACCCAATGCAGCGATGAGGCTCAATACGATTGAAAATCCAAATATGGTGAACCATTTTTGGGAAATGACCTTGCGGCTGGCTTTCATTGCTTCCCATCCCTCCATATTATAAAACACGACAAAAAATGGCGCCGCAGCGTAACTGATGGCGAGGTAGATGGTAGGGATCAGAAACAGGAAAATCCAGAACGGGAAAGCTGAAAAATCGCCGTAAGAAACAGCAAAGGAGAAAGAGTAGGCTATTGTAGCCCCAAAAAAGGCCAGCGGAATAGCCGAAGCGGCGAGTATCAGCGATGTAAGAATAGCTACTGCCGCTAATTTACCTAAGTAGTCAAAGCCTTTGAAAAAGTCGCCAAATTCGATGTACTTTTCTCCGGAATCGATTTTGCGTGCAACAAGGTAGAATCCCGCCATAAGACAGGGGGAAAGTATGAGATTGGCAACCAAAGGGCCTACAATGGGGATGATATTGGAAAATCCCATGATGACCATATAGACTAGGGTAAATGCAATAAAGAGGCCGGGTTGCCTGCCAAAAATATTTAGGCCTCTTTCGAGGTATGTTCCGAGAGTAAAGTTGTAACCGCGTTCTTCAATTTCGCGAATTCTTGCTTTTGCAGCGTTCATGGCTTGGGTTTTGATGAATGAACTGATATTAGAATACCCGTTCAATTTGTGGGAATCCGCCTAGATTCACTCATTAATACCGACAAAAAAATCAAAACCTTATACCAAAACCCGAATTGCTATTTAATTGGGTTTATTCTGTAAGCCGTAATTGGCATGACCGCCTCTCTTATAAATTGCATTCTTTTAATAATAATTTCGCGCATAGGATTATTTTGTCTGCGTTTTCAACACACCTTATCTGGAGCACAAAATGAGTCAAAAAAAAACAGGCCTGATTGCACTCGCAATCTGTACTCTTGTCAGTTTTTTAATTTTTATTGATTTAAAAATCAGCCACTTACCCGGTGAGCTTCTGTTCACTGCAAGGTGGATTGCTGTAGCCAGCTTAAGCTTGTTCGCCTACACCCGAAAATCCCTGACCACCTGGATCCTGGTGGCTATGGTTATTGGTGCGGAAATCGGCTATGATTATCCTCAGACAGGTATCGCTTTACAGGTTCTTAGTAAAGTCTTCCTGAAAATGATAAAAACGATCATCGGGCCTTTGCTTTTTGCAACGCTGGTCGTAGGTATTGCCGGGCATTCTGACATGAGGCAAGTTGGCCGGATGGGTTGGAAATCACTTCTATACTTTGAAGTCGTTACCACGGCAGCCCTTTTCATTGGACTGATAGCCATCAATATTTCCCGTGCAGGAGTCGGCATGGAGGTTCCGGCTGATTCAAATGAAGCCCTGCCTCAAACCGAACCGCAAACCTGGCAGGACATCATCCTGCACATATTTCCCGAAAATATTGCCAAATCTATTTATCACGGCGAAGTACTGCCAATTGTTGTTTTTAGTGTCCTTTTTGGCATTGCGCTGAGTATGATTAAAGCGCCGCAAAAAGCAACCATGCTGAATTTTTGTGAGAGCCTTGCTGAAACGATGTTTAAGTTTACCAACATCATCATGTATTTTGCCCCTATTGGCGTAGGAGCGGCCATTGCATATACTGTAGGACACGGCGGCCTTGCCGTGCTCGGCAATTTGATACATCTGCTCATCACCCTGTACATTTCGCTCATTGTTTTCCTGTTGGTTGTCCTGTTGCCCGTTGCTTTAATCATTAAGCTGCCGCTGCGCCGGTTTATCCGGGAAATTTCAGAACCGGTTTCTATTGCATTTGCGACCACCAGTTCTGAATCCGCATTGCCAAAAGCGATGGAAGCGATGGAGCGCTTGGGGGTACCCCGAAAAATAGTCGCCTTCGTTATCCCTACCGGATACAGCTTTAACCTCGACGGTACCACCCTTTATCTGGCGCTTGCATCTGTTTTTGTTGCACAGGCGGCGGGTATTGAGTTGAGTATTGGCCAACAAATTATGATGATGATCACTTTGATGCTCACGAGTAAGGGAGTTGCCGGTGTTCCAAGAGCTTCGTTGGTAATTCTATTGGGTACGGTTGTTTCATTCAACCTGCCGACGTGGCCTATTTTTCTAATTCTCGGCATAGACGAATTAATGGACATGGCCCGTACTTCGGTCAATGTTATCGGCAATTGCCTGGCCACCGCGGTCATTGGAAAATGGGAAGGGGAAGTAGATTTTGAAAAACCGGAAGTTGAACAGCCACAGGCATGAGTTATTGTGTTCCATACAAATAACCACTTTCCGGGTTTTTCCCTTTTACGCCCCGAAAATAGGTGTCAATAAAGGCAAAGTCTGCGGCAGCGTCTTCCGTGGGATAAAATGGCGCACTCAGGCTGACGACCTTCGCAGCGTAGTCGAATTTGCAGAGCATAATCGGAACCCCTGCGCCTTTGGCGATGTAGTAGAACCCTGTTTTTAATTTATCCACCTTGCGGCGCGTGCCTTCCGGCGCGATGCAAAGCGAAAAATTTTTGTCTTCGTGAAAAACATCAACGACTGCGTCGACAAAATTGCTGCGCTTGCTGCGGTCAACCGGATAGCCGCCCAGCCAACGAAAGAGTGCGCCAAAAGGCGGACGGAAAAGCGATTCTTTGCCGGCGTATTTCACATCCAGCTTCATGGCGCTGCGCACCAGCAAACCCAGTGGGAAATCCCAGTTTGAGGTATGGGGAATAACGATGAGCACATAACTCGGAGGCAAAGGCCAGCTTGCGGCTTCCGTTCGCCATCCAATTATTCTCAGGATAAAAGCACTTAGGGCACTCCACATAATTCGTAGATGGTTGGTTTTTAGATCAGGCTGCGATAGGTTTTCAAATCTCTACGGCAGTTTCTGTCATAAAATAGCCTGCCAACTTACACATAAAATTTGCGAATGGCAACAACTCTGCGCGTATGTGTTAATTTTGTGCTCAATAGGCTGCCACTTGCGGCTCCTTCATTAAAACGATCCGCAGATGGCAGCGTATTCCGGCTCCTTGATCCGGACGTACGTTTTCAAACGAACCGTGTTTCGGTAAAAAAGTACACCAGCATGTACATTCTCGTCCTAAGTTTCCTTACTGCCTTTGCCCTGACTTACTTTGCCATACCCTCAATTATCAAAATTGCACGGACCAAGCATCTTTTTGACGAGCCTACGGAGCGCAGTTCGCATACCGAGCGCACGCCTTCGCTGGGTGGAATTGGCATTTTTGCCGGTGCTATTTTCTCGATTGTACTGTGGACGCCGTTTGGCGATTTTGGCGACCTCCAATACATCCTGTGCGCCTTCATCATCATTTTTCTGATCGGCGCTAAAGATGACATTGACCCCATGTCGCCCTCCAAAAAATTAGCGGGCCAGTTACTGGCAGCTTTTATTCTGGTGTTCAAATCGGGCATTTCCATCAGCAGCTTATACGGCATAGCCGGTTTTTATACCCCCATACCCTTGTGGCTCGGCGCCATCATTACATCGCTGGCTATTCTGCTCATTACGAATGCTTTCAACCTTATTGACGGCATCAACGGGCTTGCCGGAAGCATCGGCACCCTCATCATGACGACATTGGGTTGCTGGTTTTACATGACCAATGCCATTGAATTGTCCATCGTCGCTTTTGCGACAGCGGGCGCTGTTATTGCATTTCTGAGGTATAACTTTTCACCGGCCCAGATTTTTATGGGGGATACCGGTTCGCTGCTCATTGGTCTGGTATGCGCCATCCTGGTTGTCCGGTTTCTGGAAATCAACCACAAGCTGGACAATTCGAGCCTTTACAAATTTCAGGCAGCGCCGGCCGTCATCGTCGGCATCATCATCCTGCCGATCTACGATACCCTGCGCGTTTTTTTTACCCGGTTGATGCGGGGCGTATCCCCGTTTCGTCCTGACCGCAGGCATATCCATCACCTGCTCATCGACTACGGCATGAGCCACATGCGTGCAACTGCTGTTCTGACCGGCGCAAATGCCTTGTTTATCAGTTTTGTCTTCATCATGCACAACCGTATGGGCATGCACACCCTGCTGCTGATCATGCTGAGTGCTGCGACGCTGGCAACCTTTTGGCTGCATCGAAGTGTATTGCTAAAAAAGGGATTGGAAACGATATGAAAACACTCCTACTCGTTTTTATGGGCGGCGGACTGGGAAGCATCAGCCGCTATGGCATCAGCCGGATGTTCGTCACAGTGCCTCCCGTATTTCCCTGGGCTACCCTGGCGGCCAATGCAGTGAGTTGTATGATGCTGGGTTTTTTATTGGAATGGAGTGCCAAAGGCCTGCTGTCAAACGACCAGCGTATGCTGCTGATGACCGGATTTTGCGGTGGTTTCAGTACTTTTTCTACCTTCACCGGCGAAACGTTTTTTCTACACCACAGGAGTCTCTTCGCTGCGATGGGCTATGTTGTGCTGAGCTTGGCTTTTTGTATGTTTTGTCTAATTTTGGGTATGAAACTGGCAACGCGGCTTTCCTGAAAATGCGACCCCAAAATGCATCATTCAAACACAAATGTTTTGACTTGATATTTGCCCTAACAATTTGATTGTATGAAATTTACACACGAAATTCTGGATCGGCTCGACATGCTGGAAGCCAAATATACCGCCATGGGACAGGACATGCTTTCCTATCTGGACGGGCTGCTACATGCCGATTATCTGACTTACTGGGATTACATCCACTTAGACACCCTGCTCAGTTTGCAGAATCCACGGACTCCGCTGCCTGATGAGCGCATTTTCATCATTTACCACCAAATAACAGAGTTGTATTTCAAGCTCAGCATTCAGGCCATCGAGCAGTTGATTTTTCAGGAACAAGTAGACCCGGATTTTTTTAAACGCCAGTTGTTGCGCACCTCCCGCTATTTTGAACATCTTATTGATTCTTTCGATGTTATGGTAGAGGGGATGGACAAAGAGGAGTTTTTAAATTTCAGGATGAGCCTGTTGCCCGCCAGCGGGTTTCAGTCGGGGCAATACCGTAAAATCGAAATCCTGAGCGCTGACCTTCAGAACCTTGTCCATTATACCAGACGAAAAGAGCTGACTGCCAATTCTACCCTCGAAGACCTTTACGCCAGGTTATATTGGAAATGGGGCGCTACAGAACTGGCTACAGGGCAAAAAACCCTGACGCTAAAGCAATTTGAAGGAAAATACGCCGCAGAATTCATGGAATTGGCCCACAAGGTCAAATCCTGCAACATCTGGCAAACCTACCTCAAATTAGACGCGAAAAGCCGCGAAGATGAGGAAATCAAAAACCTGATGCGTGCTTATGATTTTAATGCGAACGTCCGCTGGCCACTGATGCACCTGCGTTCAGCCGTGCGTTATCTGGACAATAAGCCTAAAGTGATTGCCGCAACCGGGGGCACCAACTGGCAACAATACCTGCCTCCAAAAGAACAGCGCATCGTTTATTTTCCGGAACTCTGGAAAGAAGGGGAGCTGGAAAGCTGGGGGAAGAAGACAAAGATGTAGGAAGGGAATTAGTTGGCAGTGGGCAGTTTTTCAGTTGGCAGGACCGGGCTGCTGTTGCAATCGGGCGTGATCAGAAATAACATTCTGATAGAAAAGGAGAAGTTGGCAGTTCGCAGGGTTTTAGTTGGCAGTTGGCAGGGGCAGACTGCTATCAAAATCCCGAGCGATCAGTGAGACAGAATGATACTAATGGGGCCGTGGGTAGGAGTTTACAGATTCAATATGCTGATTATTAATCGATTGCCATTAGAAGCACACTCGAAACTGCCAACTGCAAACTGAAAAACTGCCAACTAAAAAACTGGAAACCGGCTGTTAATTATTTAACAATCAGCTTATTAAACCTCAACTGCGACTGCCAACTGCAAACTGAAAAACTGCCAACTAAAAAACTGGAAACCGGCTGTTA
>CALEYL010000013.1 GCA_937926205.1 uncultured Saprospiraceae bacterium | reverse complement strand
TGCCCCTTCCCATACTTATGAGGCTGATGGAACCTACACCGTCACCCTCATCGCAGCCAATGCCTGCGGCAACGACACTACCAGCAGCGAAGTCAATATTCTCTTGCCGCCAGTCGCCAGTTGGGAACAAAACTCAATCGAAGGTTGCGAAGGACTAAGCGTGCAATTCAACGCTGCGCCGCAAGGCTCCGGACTGACATACGCCTGGACTTTTGAAGGCGGTTCGCCGGCAAGTTCCGACCTGCCCGATCCAACCGTCACTTATGCTGCTGCCGGAAACTATGCCGTTCAGCTTATTGTCACCAATGCAGCCGGAGCTGATACCATCGCTCAAAATGGCGCAGTTGTTGTTTCAGCAGGTCCGACTTCAGCATTCACTGCATCGATCAATGGTTTTGAGGCAACTTTTGAAAACAACTCCGAAGGCGCAAGCACGTATTTCTGGGACTTTGGGGATTTAAACATCAGTGATTTGTTTGCTCCAGGCCACGTTTACAACGAAGATGGGGTCTATACCGTGGTTTTAATTACGACCAATTCTTGTGGTAGCGATACTTCATCTATCACAATTACCATTGACAGCGCGCTCCCGGTAGCGGCTTTTGATCTGGAAACCGGAGAAGGCTGTGCCCCTTTGACCGTTTATTTTTTCAATGAATCTGTCAACGCAGACAGCATTCACTGGTCTTTTCCCGGCGGAACACCTTCAGAATCAGCGGAAATAAATCCAGTGGTGACCTATGAAAACCCCGGCACTTACAATGCTACTATAGTCGCTTACAATACAGCCGGGAGTGCAGCCATGACGCAAATGAACATCATCAGTGTTCCTGCAGCTCCGGTAGCGCTATTCGATATAGAGCAAGACCAGGCCAGCGTCAATTTTATCAATAATGCTCAAAATGCAAGCGCTTTTGAATGGCATTTTGGAGATGGCACAATAAGCACGGAAGCGAATCCATCGCATACTTATTCAGAAAGTGGCGATTATCTTGTGTTTTTGATTGCTAAAAACGCATGTGGATCTGACACCATTTCAAAAGAAATTCAGATTCTTATCGTTGGCTCTACCGAAACAACACCGGAACTTGAGTTCAAACTTTTTCCCAACCCAAATGATGGTAACTTTTTTATAGAATTGAAAGCGTTTCCGGCGCCTGTAGCCGAACTAACCTTATTTGATGCGCTCGGCCAACTGGTTCATCGTGAATCAATTAGCTTTCAAAGTGGACAGATTCAGAAGTCATTTGATCTGGACCGTTTGAGTGCAGGTGTTTTCTGGCTATCGGTCAAAACAAAAGATTTTTACATTACTCGAAAGGTGATTTTCCAATATTGATTGTACATTAGTCTAACCTGTTTGCCAATTGCGCGAAAAAGCAGGATCATAAAAACGTTTACTATGAAGGCTTTTTTTACCACGCTTCTTCTGATTTCTGTTGGTTTTACTTACTCTCTTTGGGCACAGCCTGCCAATGACGATTGCAGTGGCGCACAAACCCTTACGTTGGGTACGCCACCTGCTTGTCCGGGCGGCGGAAGTGTTACCAATACTTTTTCCAGTACTAATAATGGCGCTACTCCTGCTACTCCTTATCCGGCTTTTACCGGTTGTGATATCGGCGGCAGTACAGCCAGTCCGGCAGCGGAAGTTTGGTACACGTTTACGCCTAATTCCAACATGTTGACCATTAATATTACCGGCGCATTAAGTACGCCCAACCTCGTTTTGTTCACTGGGGACAACTGTACCTTCCTCAATGCAGTGGAATGTGCAGCAGCACCTGCGGGGTCAGGTATGCTTAGCTTCACTACCAACGTTACGCCCAATCAGGTATATTATATGCTGATATCCGGTGGAGATGTGCAGGATCAGGGCAATTTCACCATTTCCATGACCAGTTTCAGGGATTGTGCACCTTGCTTACAGGCGGTATCTCTTGTTGCTTCGCCTCCTCCGGTAAACGGAACCTATAACTCCGGCCAAACAGTCACCTTTTGTTTCAGCATCAATCAGTGGAACGTTACCGGAACAGTTGAATGGCTACATGCTGTCGAGTTTGAATTCGGCCCGGGCTGGGATGTCAGCAACCTGGTCCCTTCACCTCCCCCCTCTTGCGGAGGAGATGGCGCCTGGGGTTGGTTTGACTCCTGGACAGGGTGTAATACCGGACAATCTTTTGGCCCGGGATTTGCCTACGATTCCAGTTCTGGCCTGGGGTGCGGAGGGTCGCCCAATGATGGCAATCCCGGTAACAACTGGGGGGACGGTACTTCCGGCTGCGCTAATATCACACCCGCCAACCCTTTTGTTTTCTGCGTAACGGTTACCGTTAACAATTGCCCTCCTGCAATAACGGGTGATGACCTTGGCGTGACCATTAATGTTTGGTCGGATGGAGACTCCGGATCGTGGACACAAACGGGTTGCAACTCGGGAAGCGAATACCCATTTCTCGCGACAGCCATTTGTTGCGATGACCTGAATCCCATTGCTATTCCGGTTCCAACATCTTGTCCCGGCGTGTGTGACGGGGAAATGACATTCACCGGATTTTCACCTACTGGCATAGGATCCTGGAATTATACCGTATTCAACAGCATGAACGTCATTGTTCACCAATCCTTTTCCAATCCTGGATCCGTAACCATAACAGGATTGTGTGCAGGTACTTATACTATTTTAGCAACGAATGTTGTAACCGGATGCAACCGTTCCGTCACCCGAACCATTCTGCCCGGAACGCCTCCGACAGCAATAGCTTCACTGCAAGGACAACCCTGCCCTGGCGGATCCATTTCACTACTTGGTTCTACAACTGCATCAGGAAGTGTAATATCTTATTCCTGGACTGGTCCGGGCGGCTTTACTTCATCTCAGCAAAATCCGACGAACGCAACACTCGCCGGAACATATACATTAATTGTTACCGTTGACGGATGTCCCTCACCTCCGGCAACCGTCAATGTTCAGTTTCAGAATGTTACGGTCACCGCGAGTGCTAACCCCGCATCCGTTTGCGCAGGGCAAAACGTCACGCTGACTGCTACTGGAGCAGCAACGTATTCGTGGATTAACGTTACAACAGGACAACCGGTTGGAAATGGATCGCCATTAACTGTAATGGTAACAGAACCCAGCACTTTCCAGGTTACCGGTACCTCTGCAAACGGTTGTTCAGATACTGATGAAGTTTTCGTAAACGTCAACCCATTACCTATCGTTGAAATTAACACGACCGGCTCTTTATGTGCCAATAGCTCAATCGTGCTGTCAGCAACAGGCGCCAATACCTATACCTGGGAAGACGGTTCAACAACCAATCCGCGTATCATCATGCGTCCTCCGGGTGTATACACCTTTTCTGTTACCGGTAGAGTAACCGCAACAGGGTGTATGGGTACAGCACAATTGCAAGTGATCATTTCCCCCCTTCCTACTGCAAGCATTACACCTTCGGCGCCTGTTATTTGTGCAGGTCAGTCTGTGACGCTCACTGCAAGCGGTGGCAACAGTTATGCCTGGGCAGGCGGACCGAATAATGCGGTCAAGGTGGTCACTCCAAATGCCACGACAACTTACACGGTAACCGTAACTGATTTTGAAGGTTGTACGGATACGGAGACTGTTACGGTCACGGTGGAACAACCCTTACCGCCGCCGGTAATTTCCTGCGGTACGATCACGCCCAATTCAGTAGAATTTACATGGTCGCCGGTTCCGGGTGCGACGGGTTATCAGGTAAGCGGCGCTACGGGTACCCTCAGTGGCACCACTTATACGGTCACTGGATTGAATCCCGGCACCCCGGTAACCATAACCGTTACGGCACAGAATGCCGGGGTTTGCGGCCCGAGTACAGCCACTTTTACCTGCAGTACACAATCTTGTCCTCCGGTAAACGTCGCTATTGCACCCGTGGCCGATTTCTGCCTTACGCCTGCTGTTATGCCCGTAACCCTTACGGTTGCGGTAACAGGCGGCGCGGGTACCGGCACAGGGGTATGGAGTGGTACAGGCATCACCAATACCACGACAGGAATATTTGATCCTGCCGCAGCCGGCGCCGGAACACACCCTGTGGTCTATGCTTTTACAGAAGGCATATGCACTTATCGGGACACTTTAGACATCAATGTTTTTGTAGTACCAACAGCCAATTTCAGTGTCAGCGACACTACGGTTTGCATCGGTGACCCAAGCACCTTAACTTATACAGGAACAGCCGGTGCAGGCGCCACCTATACCTGGAACTTCGGTGGTGGAACCGCAAACCCGGGTACAGGCCAGGGCCCGCAAATGGTGAGTTGGTCCAGTGCAGGAACCAAAACCATTACGCTGACCGTTTCCGAAAACGGATGTCCGTCTGCGGTATTTACCCGAACTGTTGTGGTCTCTGCACCTCTGGCAGCGCCGATGATTACCTGCGGAACAGCTACTACAACATCAGTCGTCTTTAACTGGGGAGCAGTTACCGGAGCAAGTGGCTACGACGTCAATGTCATCACAGGGCAATCCGGCACTTTAAGCGGTACCAGCTATACGGTAAATGGCATTTTACCGGGCGAAGCGGTAACAATCGAAGTCATCGCCCTGAACAATGGTCCTTGTGGCAACAGCAGCGCTCAATTTACCTGCAATGCCGCAGCCTGCCCGACATTCAACATCAGCATTACGCCGGTAGCCAATATTTGTTTGAACGGCGCCAACACGCCTTTCAACCTCAATGCGACGGTAAGTGGCGGTGCTGGTGGCGGTGTTCGCCAATGGTCGGGCCCGGGCATCACGGATGCCGGTAATGGGACTTTTGATCCTGCGATGGCCGGAGCCGGAACGCACACGATTACACTAACGTATACAGAAGGCCCCTGCAGTGGCACTCAGACGACGACCATCATGGTGTTCAACACACCAACGGCCAACTTCACTGCTGCACCGGATACCGTTTGTACGAATGATCCGACAACCATTACATACACAGGAACGGGTAGTCCTGCAGCAACTTATACCTGGAATTTCGGCGGCGGAACGGCCAATCCCGGAACTGGCGCAGGACCACATACCGTGAGCTGGCCCAACTCCGGGCAAAAGACAATTTCACTGACCGTTGCTGAAAACGGATGTACTTCCGCAGCATTCACCCGCAATGTTCAGGTAGCCGCGCCACTGGTAGCGCCGATCATCAACTGCAATACGACAGTTTCTACCATCAGCTTCAGTTGGGCCAACGTTCCCGGAGCAGCCAGCTACAACGTTACCGTTTTAACCGGACAAACCGGTACCACCAGCGGCAACTCTATTTCCTTCACAGGGCTAACCCCCAATGACGAAGTTCGCATCAGAGTGGAGGCCGTCAGTAATGGCCCATGCCCCAACAGCAGTGCAGAATTGAGTTGCTTTGCCCTGGATTGCCCGGTTGTCACTTTAGACATCGCACCGGTTTCGGATATTTGTCTGGATGCTTCAGCAGCTCCCATCACCCTGAATGTCCAAATCAACGGCGGTGTTGGCGGTGGCACCCGCACCTGGAGCGGCCCTGGTATTACCGATGCAGCTACAGGCGTATTTGATCCGACGGTATCTGGCCCCGGTACCCACACCATCAACCTGAATTATCAGGAAGGCAATTGTAATTATGATGAATCCATTGATATTGTTGTGAATCCGCAACCTTCGGCAGCCTTTACGGCAAGTACGCCAGTCTGTGTCGACGCCAACAGCACCCTTACCTACACAGGCGGTGCCGCGGCAGGCGCAGTTTACGACTGGAATTTTGGCAGTGGAACGGCGAATCCGGGTACCGGACAAGGTCCGCAACAGGTAAGCTGGAGTACTGCAGGTTCTCAAGATGTTACCCTCACGGTAACGGAGAATAACTGCGCTTCTGAACCTGTTACCCAATCGGTTTTAGTGGAGGCGCCCCTGGCTCCGTTTACCATTACCTGCGACGCAACAAATACTTCCATTACATTTAACTGGGCGCCGGTCGCCGGAGCAACGGGCTATCAGGTCGCTATTACAGCTGCCCCGGCCGGAACGACCGGAACTTTAAACGGCACCAGCTATTCCGTTACCGGTTTGAATCCGGATGACGAGGTTAGCATACAGGTTACTGCGCAAACCGCCAACTCCTGCGGCCCAATCACGGCCGATCAAACCTGCATCGCCAATGCTTGTCCTCCGGTCGTTCTAAACATTACTCCAATTGCCCCGCTTTGCAGCGACAGTCCTGTTCAAACGCTTACTGCAACAGCAACGGGCGGCGCAGGCGGCGGAATCTTCAGCTGGTCAGGTAATGGCGTAAGTGGTACCAGTTTCGATCCGGCTGCAGTGGCCACAGGCACAACGACCATAACGGTTGCTTACAGTGAAGACGTCTGCGACTATTCAGACACGCTTGATCTTGTGGTAAATCCGGTACCCACAGCCGATTTTACACTCGATCAGGTCATTTGCATCACAGATGCGGCAACGGCAACCTATACAGGAACGGCAGGCGCCGGAGCAACATATGCCTGGAATTTTGGCGGTGGCGCCGCTACTCCCGGTATGGGTCAGGGACCACACGACATTACGTGGTCAGGCGCTGGCCAACAAACCGTATCGCTTACGGTAACGGAAAATGGATGCGTCTCTGCACCTGTTTCACATACTGTACAGGTTGATCCGGTATTGCTTGCACCGGTAATCACCTGCAGTTCGACAACAACATCAGTTACGTTTTCATGGCCTGCAGTTACCGGGGCGACCAGTTATCAGGTTACGGGTACGCCAGGCACGCTTAACGGAACAACTTATACGATAAATGGCCTGATGCCCGGAGATGTGACAAACATTACGGTTACAGCTATTGGAACAACGGTCTGCGGGAACAGCTCAGCTGATGCCATGTGCTCGGCAGCGCTTTGTCCGGCAGTAGTTGTAAACATTACACCGATTGGACCACTTTGTGCAGATGCCGGCATACAAACACTCAACGCAAGCGCATCAGGAGGCCCGGGAGGCGGTACTTTTGCCTGGTCCGGCAATGGTGTCTCCGGAAACACCTTTGACCCTGCTATCGTACCAACCGGAACAACAACGGTTGATGTCGTCTATACAGAAGGAGTTTGTAGCTACAATGCTGCTGTTGATATCGTTGTCAATTCGGTTCCTACTTCAGATTTCAATGTCAGTACAACTTCGGTTTGCACCGATAGTCCAACCACGGTAACATTCACCGGCTCGGCTTCACCTGGAGTCACCTTCATATGGAACTTTGCCGGCGGCATTGCAACGCCAGGTACCGGTGCAGGACCCCATACGGTTTCATGGGCAACAGGCGGTACAAAAACGATTTCTTTAAGCGTTCAGGAAAATGGTTGCAGCGCTGCACCACAGACTGCTACGGTTGAGGTCGAAACGCCACTTACGCCACCACAGGTTGTTTGTTCAGCAACAACGACCAACAGCATTACATTCTCCTGGGCTGCAGTCGCAGGTGCGGAAAGTTACCAGATAGTTGACGTTACAGGACCGGCAGGAACGCTTTCCGGAACAACCTATACGGTCAGTGGTCTGACTCCGGGACAATCTGTCGAAATCCAGGTCATTGCCGTCAATAGCGGACCTTGCGGAAATGTCAGTGCCAACGGTACCTGTATCGCCCAAAATTGTGCGCCGCTCAACGTTACCCTCAGTGGTGTAAATACCATTTGTGCCGGTTCGAATGCCGATGTTGTCTTCAATTTCAACACGACCATACCCGGGCCATATGTTGTCAGCTACAACATTGGTGGCGGCACCACTCAAACCATGTCGCTGAATAACGGCGGCATCATTTCATTGCCGGGGCTTACCGCTACGACGACGCTGAACGTCATTTCAGTAACCCCCGCCAACCTGACAGACTGCATCTATCCGGGTAACGTGAGCCGCACCATAACAGTCAACCCGACCGTTAATGCCGGCACAGCAGCTGCTCCGGCCAGGGTTTGCGCAGGGTCTCCAACAGTGATTACCCTTTCTTCGCTCATCAACGGCGAAGATGCAGGTGGTCAGTGGGTCGAAACTTCATCAACACCTTCCGGCAATGGCGCCTTTAATGCCGCAGCAGGCAGTTTCAACCCAACGCTGCAATTGCCCGGAACTTATACTTTTGCATACCGCCTGAATGCGGCCGATCCCTGCCCCGATCAGGAAACAACGGTCAGTGTTGTTGTAGAACCTGCGCCTGTAGCGGATGCCGGACAGGATCAAACCCTTACCTGCAATATGGGTATGGTGCCATTAGGTGGCGCCAATACCAGCAGTGGACAGGACATTACATACAGCTGGACCTCTGCTACACCGGGCGTGATCATTTCCGATCCGACAGCCCGCCTGATCGAAGCCAGCCAACCCGGAAGCTATACCCTTACAGTAAGCAATGGTTTGGGTTGCTCCAGCACCGATCAGGTAGACGTTGCCGCCAATCTCGAAGTGCCCACTGCCACAGCCAACATCAGTCAGATCAGCTGTTTTGGCTCTAATGACGGTACCATTCAGATCAGCAATGTAACCGGGGGTACCGCACCTTATGTCTATTCGTTTAACGACGGACCGTTTACGGCACAGAATTTCTTTGCCGGGCTGTCGCCAGATAATTATACCATCGTCGTACGCGATCAGAATGGCTGTTTTTCTGAACTCATGCTCGACATCACGCAACCGACTCAAATTTCGGTCAGCCTCGTCACCAACCTTCAAAACGGAGACACTCAGATTATTGAAGGGGACAGCGTACGTTTGGAAGCACAGTTCGATCCGGCCATACAATTGGATACGATCATTTGGAAGCCGGATTCTATTTCGATGGGCAATTCCACGACCATTTGGGTGAGTCCGTCGGAAATGACGCGCTATACAGTGACCATCATAGATGAAAATGGCTGTAATGCGAGCGACGATGTGACCCTGGTCGTACGGAAAATCAGGCCGGTGTTTATCCCGAACGTTTTTTCTCCAAACGATGACGGCTTTAACGATGTTTTCTACATTCAGGCAGGCAGTCAGGTGAGAAGCGTCAAAACCTTCCAGATTTTCAACCGCTGGGGCGAATCCATCATCTCGCTTGAAAACTTCCAGCCGAACGACCCTGCTTACGGATGGGATGGTACATTCCGGAACCAGGCTGCTAATTCTGCCGTGTTTACCTACTTTGCAGAAATTGAGTTCAACGACGGCGAAGTAATACTCTACAAAGGAGACGTAACCCTGATGCGATAAGCAATTGCGAGTCCGTGAATGGAATTGAGTATTTGAAAAAATGCTCAATTCCGTTCACGGATCAATAATCTGCTATCTTTGCGTAAACAACATCTGGACAATTTATGAATCCGCTGCTCATACGCAAAGCAGTTCTGACAGACCCCCGCCACCCCGACACGGGCAAAACTTTCGACATGCTGATCCGGGGAGGTTTTATTGCAAGCATGGCGCCTGATCTCGGACCTGTTTCTGAAGCCAACATTCAGGTCATCGAAGCCAATCACGCTCTGGTATCTCCGGGATGGATGGATATTGGCGTTCAAACGGGTGACCCCGGCTTCGAACATCGCGAAGATTTACGGTCAGCAACCAATGCAGCAGCTGCAGGGGGATTTACGGCCATTGCCTGTTATCCCAATACCAACCCCGCGATGCATTCCAAATCTCAGGTTCACTACCTTCGAGAAGCGCCCAAAAATAACCGGGTAGACTGTTATGCAATAGGCGCGATATCACAGGATTGTGAAGGGAAAGACATCACCGAAATGCACGACATGCAGGCAGCAGGGGCTGTTGCTTTTTCGGATGGCAAAAAGCCGGTACAGCACAATGGCTTGATGTTGCGTGCTTTGCAATACGTAAAAGCATTTGACGGCGTTGTCATGAACCAGCCTATGGACCAAACCCTGTCGGGTAGCGGTCAAATGCACGAAGGCATCATCAGCACCACACTGGGACTGAAGGGAATACCTTCAACAGCCGAAGAACTGATGCTGCAGCGTGATATTTTTTTATTGGAATATACGGATTCCCGGCTTCACGTAAGCAATCTGACGACAGCCCGTTCAGTAGAAATGGTTCGTCAGGCAAAAAAACAGGGTTTAAAAATCAGCGCTTCTGTTGCCGTTTTGAACCTCATTTTTGACGATAGCGCTCTGGAAGATTTCAATTCCAATTTTAAAGTCATGCCGCCATTGCGCAGCCGGCAGGATACGCTTGCCCTGCTGGAGGGATTACTTGACGGGACCATTGATGTCATCAGTTCCAATCATGTCCCTTTGGATGAAGAGTCTAAAAAGCTTGAATTTCCCTATGCCGGATTCGGCGCCATTGGTCTGCAAACAGCCTACGCTGCTCTAAATACCTACCTCGGGAATAAAATAAGCGCGAATTTGTGGGTAGAGAAAATTGCCCTCAATCCACGTCGTATTTTAGGATTGGAGCAGCCCGAAATCAAAGAAGGCGCGGTTGCCAACCTCACTGTTTTTGATCCTGAAAAATCCTGGATTTTTGAGGACGCTGTCAACCGATCAAAGTCAAAAAACACGCCTTTCCCAAATGCAGCTTTCAAAGGAAGTGTATTGGCAACCGTCAACAAAGAACTATTCTTTAACCAACTATAAACGCATATTTATGGACATCATGGATACCAACCCACAAGGGTATGACCAGAAATCTGTTTCTCCTTACCCAACCATAACCCGGATAGGTCTGATTGGAGGCGCTTGTTTTGTCGTATTTGCTTTATTGACAAATATGTTCATGCGGGAACCTACTCAGGGCACTATGATCAAAATGCTTTTGCCAATTGCCATTTTCATAGGCATCGTTGTTTTTGCCATCAGGAAGCATAAAAACGAAGACCTTGGCGGCTACATCACATTTGGCAGGGCTTTTGTGGTCGGTATTTTGGCTATTCTCTTAACCAGCGTGGTCTCAGGTGTATTCGACATTCTTCTCAGAACGCTTATCGATCCTACACTGAGCGCTTTTGAACTGGAGCAAACCAGAATGGCTTATGAAAAAGCAAATATGTCTGAGGAGCAAATTGATCAGTTTATGAAATACGCTGAAATGGGTTCCAAGCCAATGGTTCGTCTTTTGATCGGCATTGGTTTTTCAGCCTTTTTGGGCGCCATCGTATCTGCCATATCTGCCGCATTTATGCAAAAAGAACGCCCTGCAAGCATCTAAAATCATACTACTGGACATTTTCAATGATCAGGGTGAGGCGGGATTACGTTTACTAAACTTTGAAAGTTTAGTAAACGTTAAGCGTGCAAAAATGTCCAGTAGTATGATCTAAAATAATTTGGTGACCCCGCTTGGGCGGGACAAGTTTTGAAAATTTGATGATTCCTGACCGAATTGCTGAATGCTCAAATTTTCAAATTGCCGGATTTTCAAATTTCACAACCATGAAATCTGTCCTTTTTGGTGTTTACGCAGGCGTGGCCACCATTCTCCTCTATGTGGCATTTTATGCCGTCAATCCTGAGTTGATGATAAACTGGGGACTTTGGCTGAACCTGGGTTCTCTGCTCTTTTATTCGATCGCCATGTATCTGGCTGTCTGGAAGGCAGGGGAAACGGAATTTCGCCTTTCCTTGCGGGAAGCATTCACTGTTTTCATCATTGCCAACGCCCTCTATTCCCTTTTTTACTATTATCTGTTTAAATATTTCGATCCAAAGCTGGTAGATTTGCAGTATGAAGCGCTGCGCAACAGCAATTTTGGAGACGGAAAAATAAAACCCGAAGATGTCGTTGTCACCGCAAACAGCGTTTTCTTTAATTATTCGTTTAGCCTCATCGGCGGGTTTCTTTTGTCGGTAATCGTCGTTTGGGTTGTCAACAGAAGGCGACAAATGTACTTTAATCAATAGCATGAATATTTCAATAGTAGTTCCGCTGTTAAATGAAGAAGAATCTCTGCCAGAACTGGAAGCATGGATTCGCAAAGTCATGGAAAGCAATGACTTTAGCTACGAAATCATTTTTGTGGACGATGGCAGCAAAGACAACTCCTGGAAAATCATTGAGCAATTGTCCGCGAAGAATCCCTGTGTTTCAGGAATCAAATTCCGGCGTAATTATGGCAAATCCGGCGCGCTGAATGTTGCTTTTGAAGCGGCAAAAGGCGACGTCGTCATTACCATGGATGCCGATCTTCAGGACAGCCCCGATGAAATTCCGGAACTTTACACCATGATCCGGGACCAGGGATTTGACCTCGTGTCGGGTTGGAAAAAGAAGCGCTACGATCCGGCATTGACAAAAAACCTTCCCAGCAAACTATACAATTGGGCCGCCCGAAAAATGAGCGGTATTTACCTGCACGATTTCAATTGCGGTCTAAAATCTTATCGCCGTGATGTGGTAAAAAGCATAGAAGTATACGGCGAAATGCACCGTTATATTCCCATGCTGGCAAAATGGGCCGGCTTTTCAAATATCGGAGAAAAAGTGGTGGAACACCGTGCCCGGAAATACGGCGTAACCAAATTTGGCCTGGAACGTTTCATCAATGGGTTTCTCGACTTGCTCACCATCAGCTTTGTGGGAAAATTTGGAAAAAAACCCATGCACTTTTTTGGTACCCTCGGCGTTTTGTTTTTTATCATTGGCGTCATCATTCTCTGCTATCTGAGTATTGCCAAACTGATTTATAATCAATATGGTATTGCAGACCGGCCATTGTTCTTTTTTGGTATTCTGACACTTATCATTGGCACGCAGTTATTTGTAACCGGATTTCTTGCTGAATTGGTCACAAGAAATGCAGCCGGGCGCAATGACTATTTAATAGAGAAGCGCATCGAAGGAAAAAGCGCATGAAGGTGATTTGCATATTATCTCCGGCGCATCCTTTGCGCGGGGGCATTGCCTCTTCTACAGAAAGATTGGCACAGGAACTGCAAAAGCATGGCTATCAGGTTACTATCGTATCTTTCAGCCTTCAGTATCCCCGTATATTTTTTCCGGGAAAATCGCAATACACCAATGATCAGGCGCCGGAAGGACTGGATATTCGTCCTGAAATCAATTCTATAAATCCGCTCAACTGGATGGCAGTAGGTTTGCGCCTGCGCCGATTACGCCCCGATCTGATCATCGCCCGCTTCTGGATTCCGTTCATGGCCCCCTCTCTGGGCACGATTTTGCGGCTGGCAAAGTCAAACGGCCATACCCGGGTGATGGCACTTGCCGATAACATCATTCCACATGAGAAACGCCTGGGGGATCGAATTTTTACCCGTTATTTTATGGATGCAAGCGATGCTTTTCTGGTGATGTCGAAATCCGTAGAGGAGGATGTTTTAAGGTTAGCACCCGGAAAACCGGTTGCCCTGGCGCCACACCCGGTTTACGACAATTACGGGGATCCGGTATCGCGGGAAGCGGCCCTGACGCACCTAGGACTGCCTTTAGCGCCCCGCTACCTCCTTTTTTTTGGATTCATCCGGGAATACAAAGGCCTCGATTTGCTGCTCGGTGCAATGGCAGATCCCCGGATCAGAGAACGAAACATACAGCTCATTGTAGCCGGCGAATATTATGGCAATGAATCAGAATACAATGCTTTGATTGATAAACTCGGAATCCGCGATTTGCTTGTCCTTCGAACAGATTATATTCCGAACGACGACGTAAAGTACTATTTTAGCGCAGCGGATCTGGTCGCCCAGCCTTACCGTTCCGCTACGCAAAGCGGCATTTCCCAATTGGCTTATCATTTTGAAAAACCCATGCTGGCAACAAATGTTGGCGGATTGCCGGAAACCGTTGCCCATAACCAAAGCGGCTATATCGTCGAAATCAATGAAACTGCCATCGCAGACGCCATCGTTGATTTTTATGACCGGAACCGGCAGGCCGATATGACTGCGTGGGTGGCAGAGGCAAAAAAACAGTATAGCTGGGAGCATATGGTGAAGAAGATCAATGATTTGATAATTTGATAATTCGGGGATTTGAAAATTTGATAATGGGGCATCGATTATAAAATAATTCGTCGTATTTTACATAAATTAGGGTGCTCCTATTTATGCTGGTGTAAACGGTGACTGCCAACTAAAACCTGCCCACTGTCAACTTGATGATCGTCAACTTTAATTTTAATAAATGGCAAAAATGGCTCGTACCAAGGCAAATCCCGATATGCTTGATCAAAGCATCATGATCAAAGCGACTGTGCTGGCAGGTGTGGTCTTTGGAATCATTCTGATCATTGTTGGGAGCATTCGCAACTACATCGGTGTCGCGCAGGGTTCTGTTGGCGACCAGGTGCATACCGGCATCAACCTCTTGTTGTGCTGGGTTTCGGTCTTAAGCGCCATCAAAACCATGAACAGCATGCGAAAGGGGATCCCCCACTGGCGGCTGCTCACCGCTGGATTCATTGTACCCCTTGTTGGCGTTGTTATGTATCAGCTCGTTTTCCACCTGGTATCTACTTTCAGGCATGCGAAAGACGCCAATGCCACCGGGTTCAAATCGGTCTTGTTTTATATGGCTGTCGGAATGGTAGTTGCAGGTGTAGCGCTCATCAACCTTCGGGTAAAGAACCGCAAAAAAGTCATCATCTTTGAAGCCGTTTTTATCATTTCGATTGCTTTGTTGTTCCTTTTGTTGATGAAGTAAGTACATTAAAACCATGCACAACCGCATCCGTCAGGCCATTGCCGAAAGCATTCAAACGAAAGAAAAACTGTTGAATGACTCCCGTTTGCTGGAGACGGTTGACCAGGTGGTCAACGTTTGCATAGGGGCTTACCACCATAATCGGAAACTGCTTTTTTGTGGCAATGGCGGCAGCGCTGCCGACGCCCAACACCTGGCTGCAGAATTATCGGGACGGTTTTATTATGATCGCCCTCCCCTGTTTGCGGAAGCTCTGCATGTCAATACTTCTTTTGTAACGGCAGTGGCCAATGACTATAACTACGAAGAAGTATATGCCAGGATGGTTCACGCTGCCGGCCGCCCCGGCGATGTGCTGTTTGCCATGTCTACATCCGGTAATTCTGCCAATATACTTAAGGCCATAGCGGCTGCAAAAACGGCCGGAATGATCGTTGTTGGCATGACAGGTGAAAGCGGCGGCGCCATGCGCGGGCACTGTGATTATCTGCTCAACATGCCCTCATCTGATACCCCCCGTATTCAGGAATGCCACATGCTGCTGGGGCATGTCATCTGTGAATTGATTGAGGCGGGGCTGTTTCCGAAGGTATAAAAGCTCTTAAAATCCCGGCAACAACATCACCGCATTCTGCATCATCCGCGAAGGTCCGCGCCAAAACATCCGAAACTGGACATTGTCTACCAAATAAACCAGCTTTCCCCTTCCCATGGGCAAAACCCCTGCAAATGTATTTCCGGCCAGGAGTTTCAGGTTGTCTTTGGACGCATAACCCGCCACCAGCAATTCATCCGCATTTTTTGAGTAAGATCCTACCGTGTGCAAATCCGGGTCCGGTTTGAGGTATTGAAGACCGGATTTCAACATGTACACATCCGGAGAAACACCGAACGCCAAAGGGTGTGACGTATCGATACGGCCAAGCAGTGCAGCGCCCGGAATGGCTTTTTTGCCCATAAAATCTTCACGGTCGGCATAGCTCAGGTAGATTGCGGCGTTGCTGCTGTCCCGCTTGATTTCCGGCATTTTGGTTTTGGTAAACTTTGATTTCTGATCGGTAAAATAGCCTGCAGCGCTTTCGCTGGCGATGAGTACGCCACCGGAATTGATCCACTCGCGCAGTTGTTCGAGCTGTTCTTTAGCAAAAACCTTATCGAGGCCATCCCCGCCACCCGGCAATATCAGCACCTCATAATCTTTCAGATCTACCATGCCATAACGCTGGCCGAATTTTGGTAGTGCGGTTTGTTTCAGCACACTACTCCTGATCCTTTGCACCGGTAGTTGCGTTTCCTGATCGAACAAAAAATAAATCTGACCGCAGGACAACACATCAAAAGGCGGATCGGTCAGCAAAGCCACACGGGGTTGTTTCACTGGACGGTTGCTGGACGAAGCCAGATCATAACCCGAAGACATACGGCCAGAATCGTGTGCGTGAACGACCACCCCACTAGCGCTTGCTACCTCGCGAAGGTCGCGTTCCATTCGGGAAGCCCGGTCTAAATTAGCGCCGCAAAGCACGATCAGGGACCCCGGTGAGTAGGTCATTCCCCCATCGCTAAACGCCTTTTCCGCAGCCCTGACTTTGTATCCCTTTTGCCAAAGCATGGCCAACGCTTTAGGCGCGTGACGCTGATTCCAGTCGATGACGTAAGCATACCTCGCCGGCCGGTCTAATTGTCCGGCAGCTTTATTCGCTGCCATCACCTTTTCGGTAGCAACGGTACTTTTTTGGGTGAGGTAATAGGCATCCAGGTTATAAGCCAGAGGGGCCGACCACGTTGAGATGTCGTACATCACGGAGTCTTCGATGGCCAGACTGCGTTCCATAATGCTGTTCAACAAAAGGTAGCGCGGCTGGTTTGTAGAGATATAGTAAGCGCCTTTGGCGAATTTTTTTTGCGTTGCTTTTCCCGTTCGGAAGTCGAACGCCTGGGCCGCATTGAAGGCGGCTGTTGTCTTTTCCACCCGGATACCCTGCCGCAACAGGATTTCGACAACATCTTCCAGATAACCACCCTGTTCCGCAGGTAAAATATAAGCCTTGACAGCTGATTTGCTGTTGTTCGGATTCCAGGTTTCATAACTGTAGCGCAACAATTCCCGACGGCGTTCAACCGACTTCAGAATCGTAGCCATGGAAGTGGTGTAATGGTCAAAAATGCGCTGCCGAAAAGTTTGGATGGTCCCTTCGTCCGTCATCACTGCGCGACCGCCGCCAATACCGCCTTGCTCGGTGAGCATGCCAATGGCGCCCTGTACACTGGGGTAGCTGGAGCCATAACCGGGATAGAAAAAATCAAAGGCTTCCCGGGTAAAATAATTGATTCGGTTGCGGTCGAAGGCGCGTGCATTGGCCATTCCAAAAGTATCCGACCAGGCTTCGTAGCTATCGGGCAGCAACAGGTTTCGCGGGGTGGTGCCCGGCATGGTGAAATAATTGCTGTTGTACCCCTGTTCATGGTAATCTACATGCACCTGGGGCATCCATTTCTGGTATTCAGCCGTCAGGCCGCGCATTTCGGGGTGAACGCCCCAAACCCAGTCGCGATTCAGGTCGAACCAATAGTGGTTGGTGCGCCCGTTTGGCCACGGCTCGTAGTGTTCCAGATCGGCCGGCTCTGCAGCAGGCAGGTTGCGAGCCACACTTTTATACCAGTAAATATACCGGTCGCGGCCATCCGGATTGACGCAGATGTAAAGAATAACAACCGAACTATCGAGTACCAGTTTGGTTTGCGGGTCAGTAGCCGCTGCAAGGCGGTAGGCCACTTGCATGACGGCTTCCGTGGAAGAGGATTCGTTGCCGTGGATGTTGTAAGTCATAGACGTGAATACCGGCTGGGTGGCAATCAACTGGTCGGCTTCCGCTTTGCTGACTGCGGCAGGATCTGTTAATTTCAAATGGGTCTGGCGGATGCTTTCTATGTTTTTGTGGTTTTCCGGCGAAGTAATCACCACATTGATTAAAGGCCGGCCTTCGTAGGTTCTCCCATATTCATTCAAAGTCACTTTATCAGAAGCTGCATCCAATGCTTTGAAATAACTGACCGTATTGGCATACAGTGTTTTATCTTCTCCCAGTTTGTATCCTAAAAAAGCTTCCGGCGCCGGAATGGCGGG
The DNA here is from genome assembly GCA_937926205.1 of uncultured Saprospiraceae bacterium. Lineage (GTDB taxonomy): Bacteria > Bacteroidota > Bacteroidia > Chitinophagales > Saprospiraceae > JABWAJ01. Next base: position 45,511 of record CALEYL010000013.1, on the reverse strand, counting down.
ATCGTAAGACAATTCAGGATCGAAGGCGAAACGGGGTTCTACCAATTGGATTTGGGCAGATGCCGTCACAGCGAAGGCCCCCAAGAGGAGCAGAAGGAGGTTTTTCATACGAAGAGGATTTACGATGGGTGGACAAGATAAGAAAGCGCCGGAATTATTTCCCCAATGCAGCCCGGAATTTGCCAACTCCCCTACTCCACCACCTCCGCCTCTTCCAAAATGTAATTCAAATAGTACAGATCCGAATCATTCAGGCGTAGCTTTCCCCGGAATGCCGTCACCTGATCCGTTTTGAAATGGGGGGCTTTTCCCGACAATTTGATGTCCATCACCGATTCCGGGCCGGCATTGCCACAAAAGAAGCACTGACTGAATGGATTTGCCGACAAAACAAGGATATCGGCTTCCCCGATTTCTTCCATCGGGATAACGTAGCCTTTAATGAGCACTGTTTTGCCATTGAGGGCTTTGACCAAAGGATCAAAAATGGGATACGGCACAAACACTCCGGCGGAGTCATTGTACATTTCTTCGAAGTCAATCTTTGCCAGCATTTTCCAGCTCAGCGCTATCGCATCCCCTTTAAAGGTATAATTGCCGGGATCAAAGGGAGCAGGCCCTGCATTCAGTGCCTTTATTTTTGCTGCCAGGGTATCGAAAGGCGCCAGTGCCGTAGAATCGGAGGCTGCATCAGCGTTATCCGGGTTGGCCTCTTTAGCAGCTGGAGCGCAGGATGTCATTGCGGCAAGCGTCAAAAAACAAAAGAAAAGTATAAAGCAGCGTATCATCATTCCTTTTTTGGTTCCCTTTCCGGGTTGAAAAGCGAAACTTAACAAAAAAGGGAAATGCGCAATGCATCTCCCTTTTTCAAGCCCTGCCAATGACAGAACCCAGTTATGGATGGCTTACTTCTTCAGGCCCTCTACCAGAGCTTTGAAAGCTTCCGGGTGATTCAGCGCGAGGTCTGCGAGCACTTTTCTGTTGAGTTCGACTTTATTTTGAGCCAACAGGTGAGTCAGCCTGGAATAAGTCGTGCCCAATTCACGTGCACCGGCATTGATCCTGGCGATCCAGAGGCGACGGTAAGCGCGTTTTTTCAATTTGCGACCTACGAAAGCGTAGCTCATTGCTTTTTCGACCGCATTTTTAGCGACCGTAAGCACGTTTTTACGGCGTCCAAAGAAACCTTTGGCAGCCTTGAACATTTTTTTCCGGCGATGCTTGGAAGCAACCGAATTTACAGAACGTGGCATAATACATTTTTTAGTACAACACAGGGGCCTGAAGTCTTTTCGGACACTTTAGCCTGTGTTCTCGTTAAAAAAGAGATTTTAGATGTTAGATTTTAGATATAAGACGGGGACTTTTCCGTTGAAAAGTGAGTCTAATCTGTTTCTCAACATCATTCAGTTAAGCAAGCAACATGCGCTTTACGCGCGCCTCATCGGCATCGCTTACTAAACCTGCATCGCGGTTACGCAGCTTGGACTTTCTGCTTTTGCTGCCCAAACGGTGCGATGTATTGGCATGAAAGCGCTTTACCTTGCCGGAGCCGGTAATCTTGAAGCGCTTTTTCGCACTAGAGTGCGTCTTCATCTTAGGCATTCTTCAATGAATTTTGTTAAAACGAGGTGCAAAAATAGACAAATCCTCCTAACCGCAAAGAGATCTTTACTTCTTTTTTTTCGGTGTGACGATCACGATCATGCGTCGGCCTTCCAGTTTCGGCAATGCTTCAGCCTGCCCAACCTCTTCGAGCTCTTTTAAAAAGCGCAGCAATAAAAGTTCTCCACGGTCTTTGAAGACAATGGTACGCCCCCGGAAGTTGACGTAAGCTTTTACTTTTGCGCCTTCATCGAGAAAAGTCTTGGCATGACGAACTTTGAATTCAAAATCGTGGTCATCGGTATTCGGTCCAAACCGGATTTCTTTGATCACTGTTTTAGCCGTTTTCGCCTTGATTTCTTTTTCTTTCTTCTTTTTCTCGTAGAGGAACTTGTTGTAGTCCGTGATGCGAACTACAGGCGGCACAGCATTCGGTGAAATTTCTACAAGGTCCAGCTCTGCCTGCTGTGCCCACTCTTTTACTTTTCGGGTAGGATAAACACCTGCCTCTATGGGGCTTCCTACAATGGTACTCAATTCTTCCAGGCTGTCGCCGACTAAGCGGACTTCCGGGATGCGAATTTGGTCATTAACCCTGAACTCAGGCTGTTTAAAGGTGTCTTGTCTGGAGAATTCTCTCTTTGCCAATCGTTTGTTTTTTAGTGAAACCATGTGCCCTAAAGCAAGGCCAAATATAATGTAAATATGCAAAAAAGTACACCCACGTTTTACGCGGGTGTACTTTTCATTAAAAAGAATATTGTTTATTCTTCTACATCCGAAATTACCGGACTCTGCGCGAGTCTGATCTCGATGTCTTCTCCGTTTTCTTTCAGGGAAGCTTCCAGGTGGGCGCCTTCCTGCGGATTTTCATTGAGAATGAATTCGGCCAGCGGATCTTCGATGTATTTCTGTATTGCCCGGTGCAAAGGTCGCGCGCCAAACTGCGGATCGAAACCTTTGTCGGCCACGAACTTTTTCGCGCTTTCCGTCAGGATCAGGTTGAAATTCAGCCCGTTCAACCGATTGTACAAATCTGCCAATGCGAGGTCTATGATGCTGAAGATTTCGTCCTGTCCCAGTGCATTGAAAATAACAACATCGTCAACGCGATTCAGGAATTCCGGCGAAAAAGTGCGTTTCAGGGCATTCTGAATGATCGTTTTGGAATGGTCTTCAGAAGCGTCCTGCCGTGCTTTTGTGGCAAAACCCACACCCTGACCAAAATCCTTCAACTGGCGTACACCAATATTGGAAGTCATGATGATGAGGGCATTTTTGAAATCGACTTTGCGCCCGAGGCTGTCGGTCAATTGGCCATCGTCCAAAACCTGTAACAGGATATTGAATACATCCGGGTGCGCTTTTTCAATTTCATCCAATAAAACAACGGAATATGGCTTGCGGCGGACTTTTTCGGTCAATTGACCGCCTTCTTCATAACCCACATAGCCGGGAGGAGCACCGATGAGCCTGCTCACCGAAAACTTCTCCATGTATTCACTCATATCAATGCGGATGAGTGCATCTTCGCTGTCGAACATATAGCGCGCCAAAGCCTTGGCCAATTCTGTTTTACCAACGCCCGTTGGCCCCAGGAAAATGAAAGAACCAATCGGCTTGGTGGGCGATTTCAGCCCAAGTCGGTTGCGCTGGATGGCTTTCGTCACTTTGGTAATGGCTTCCTCCTGGCCAATGATGACCCGTTTCAGGTCATTTACCATGTTGACCAGTTTTTTGCCTTCGCTTTGTGCGACACGCTTGACGGGTATGCCGGTCATCATGGAAACGACCTCAGCGATATCTTCTTCGTCAACCGGATAGCGCTTCACTTTCACTTCTTCCTCCCATTGCTGCTTGGCAAATTCAAGCTGGCGAACCAACTTGGATTCTTTATCGCGCAAGTCTGCAGCCCGTTCGTATTGCTGGTCTTTTACCGCCTGGTTTTTAGAGTCTTTCAACTCTTCAATCCGTTTTTCCAATTCTTCCACATGTTCCGGCACATGGATGTTTTTCAGGTGAACGCGGGCGCCAACCTCATCCAGTACATCGATCGCTTTGTCTGGCAGGAAACGATCCGTAACATAGCGGTCACTCAGGCGCACACAGGCGTTGATGGCATCGTCAGAGTAAGTGACGTTGTGGAATTCTTCATAACGCGGCCGGATATTGGTCAGGATGTGAATGGTATCTTCCACCGAAGGCGGATCCACCATCACTTTCTGGAAGCGGCGATCCAGAGCGCCATCTTTTTCTATATACTGACGGTATTCGTCCAGCGTAGAAGCGCCGATGCACTGCAATTCGCCACGCGCCAACGCCGGTTTGAAAATATTGGATGCATCAAGCGAACCCGTTGCGCCGCCAGCGCCAACAATGGTATGAATCTCATCAATGAAAAGGATCACATCGCGTGATTTTTCCAGTTCATTCATGATCGCTTTCATGCGCTCTTCAAACTGCCCCCTGTATTTAGTGCCGGCAACCAGCGCAGCCAGGTCAAGCATCACAATACGCTTGTTGAAGAGCGTACGCGAAACTTTTTTCTGAATAATGCGCAAAGCCAGACCTTCTACAATGGCCGTTTTACCAACTCCCGGCTCGCCGATCAGAATTGGATTGTTCTTTTTGCGACGGCTGAGGATTTGAGAAACGCGCTCGATTTCGGTATCTCTTCCGATAATCGGATCAAGTTTGTCTTCTTCAGCGAGCTTGGTGATGTCGCGTCCAAAGTTGTCAAGAACCGGAGTGCGCGACTTATTGTTGCCCTTACGCTGTTGCTGGTAGCGGGATTGGCCTTCGTCTTCGTCGTATGGATCATCCTGCTCGGAAGGCGCCTGTGAATAAGGCTCAATATAGCCGGTAAAGTCCTGTTCCTGCCGAACGTACTCCAGTTCAGCCTTAAAAATGTCGTAATCTACATCAAACTGCTGGAGGATCTTTGAAGCCGGCATTTCTTTATGCTTCAGTATGGACAGCAACAAATGTTCGGGGTTAATTTCCTCGTTTTTCAACATTTTAGCCTCCAAAAAAGTGACTTTCAAGACTTTTTCAGCCTGTTTGTTCAGTGGTAAGCCGTCGATATTCAGTCCGGTAAAGGTACTGGCAGGGCTTTTCTGGATGGACTCTTCCAAAAGACGCTGCAGCTCGGCTGCGTCTACATCGAGAGATTCCAGCACTTTCATGGCTAAGCTGTCTTTTTCAGACACGATACCCAGCAGCAGGTGCTCAGTTCCGATGAAGTCGTGCTCCAACCGACGAGCCTCCTCTCTGCTTTTGGTAATGATTTGCTTAACTTTTGGTGAAAACTTTCTATTGTTCATCTGCGAAGTTGTTCTGCGCCTGTGATAGAATAAGACAATATTAGTACTTAATGTTTAACCGCGCAATATGTGCGGCCAGATTGACTAAAATTGGAATGAGAACAACAAAAGGCGTAAGTGGGTTCAAGACGATTCTCACTTATCCATTTGCGATACTTTCATCATGCGATCTTCCACTTCCTGCACCAGCTGAATAAACCGGGGATCCCGCTTGGTTTCATAGGTTCGATGAAAAGGTAAGTCGACATGAATGTGTTCCACTATTTTTGAAGGCGGCGATTTCATGATGTAAATATCATCCCCCAAAAAAACCGCTTCCGAAATGTCGTGGGTAATAAATATGACGGTCGGATGGAACTTAAGCCACAATTCCGCCAACAAAATTTGCATCTGAAAGCGGGTATTGATGTCCAAAGCCCCAAATGGTTCGTCCATGAGCAGGATGTCCGGATTCGCCAGAATGCTTCGCGCAATGGCTACCCGCTGCAATTGCCCACCCGATAAAGTGGGGTACACGGCGTATTTTAATTCATGCCCTTCCAGGCCGACCATTTTAATGATTTCCAGCGCTTTGGCATCGCGTTCTGCTTTTTCAACACCTTTGTATTGCAAAGCAAGACCCACATTTTCCAGTACGGTCATCCACGGCAGTGAGGAATATTGCTGAAACACCATCCCGGCCCGCTTCTCATTGGAGACGGGCTTCTCGTGAATGAGTACTTGTCCTGACGTTGGTTCCTGCAAGCCTGCAATATAGCGCAAAACTGTGGATTTTCCGCATCCTGACATTCCCAGAATGACAACAAACTGCCCCTGAGCAGGTTTATCTTCAATCAGAAGTTCAAAATCTTTGATGACATAAGACGCGCCGCCATTGTAACTCTGGCTAACGCCTTTCATGTTTATGATGTTGAGAAGATCCGTATCCTTATATGCCGGCATTCTGATTCTGTTTTAATTCGTTTTTTGTCCTCAATAAAAATCAGCGACTTTTTTTCAGCGATTGCCAAATTTCGAGTTCTCCCATCAGCATGACCACAACGCCGGCGACCCCGGCCAGCACACTGACATAAACCAGCGTAACCCCCATTCCGGACAGGTTTACGCCAAATACGGGCAGTAAAAACAAGATAGCCAGGTATAAAATCATGGCGCCGATGGCATACTTCACCTGCAGCACGCCGCGAAGGGTTGTTTTGTAATATTTGTGCGGAAACAAGCGCCTGTCCATATACACAAAAATCCGGTCCTGGATAAAGCCAATTAAAATAATGACCAATAGTACCGCAAAGACCCGATCGACTTGTCCCTGACGGGCTTTGATGTAGATCAGCGAGCCAATCCCCCCTTGTCGGTTAAGCAATTCGGCAATGATGATATAGGTCCAGGAAATGGCCGTTAACACCCTAATGTCATCCATTAGTTTTGACATGACCGCAGGAAGATAAACCGTTCGTATGGTTTGCCAATTGGTGGCGCCAAGCGTAAAAACCGTTGTAAGATAAACATCATCGACTTCATCGATGCGTTGAACCACAACCGGTAAGAGGTAGACAATGATGCCAAAAGCAAGAAAAGCAATTTTCATCTGGTCTTCAATGCCAAACCAAATGATAAACAAACCAGTTAGTGCCGTAAGTGGTAAATAACGCATCGCATCAACCTGTTTGCTGAATAAACCCCGGAAAAGAGGTAACAGCCCGATAAGGAATCCCAGGGGTATGGCAATGGCCAGGGCCCAGAAATAACCCTGCAGGTTAAGCCAAATCGAGCGGCCGGTGTTTTTTGCCAGCGAATCCTCCTTGATCAAGGGCCAGTAAGACTTAAACACACGATCCGGAGGCGGTAAAAGCGGATATACTTTCACAAATTCCTTTGCATTGGCAAAAAGCAGAGAGTCTGCTCTGGCAATGGAATCGAGGTTGATTTTTGCCGCACTGGAATCCTGATCCACAATAGAAGAAGGCAGAATCGGGTTAAACCCCTGAACTATCGGTCGCTTAACCGATAAAGCCTCAGCCAGCAGCCACCAACCCAGAATAAACAATGCGAGGCCTGCCACTCCAAGCAGAATGTCCCACTTTTGATCTAGTTTTCCTCTGAGTTTGAACAGCATCGAAGTTGTTTTTTCATTTATGCATGCATCAGCAACTGTGCCATGCTCAATATCACGGCCTAAATTTAGATGGTATCTTGTGAAAAACGATGTTTTTGCATAGGTTTGTAAGATCAAAATACAATGCCTCTGTTAATTATTATTTGTTTTTGCCAGCCTGGCATCGTTTAAAGTGTCTCCTTTTTTTGCATAGTTGCTGCATAGCGACCTTGTTTTTTATTACACTTTGAACAACTTCTATACCATGTTACAAATAACCACTTCCCGTTTGAGGTTACTCCCACTCAATCCCGAACAGTTACAATTATTGGTTGAAAATAGAGTAGCACTGGAGCGTGACCTTGGACTTCATACATCCGTCATTGAACTAAGCGCTGATGACAGCTTCTGGGACGAATACGAAAGTGCGATGAGCGAATTTGTATTGCCTATGGTCACTTTGCATCCAAACGACTATCCCTGGTTCACCCATTGGATTATCATTCATAGCGACCTAAACCGTATTATCGGCGGCATTGGCATGGGTGGTTTGCCCAATCCGGACGGAGAAGTTATGCTCGGTTATTACATCGACCGGCATTTTGAGGGGCAGGGACTAACCACGGAAGCGGTTCAGGGATTAACTGGTTGGGCTTTTCTAAACGATGAACTAACAGCAATGATTGCCGATACGCCCGTTGGGCATATTGCTTCCCAAAAAGTGCTTCAGAAAAACGGGTTTGTTTTTGCCGGGGCTGTGGAGGAAGGATTGCGCTGGCAGTTATTACGGAAGTAGCCAGCGGTACAGAAGGAAGAAAAGGAGCGAGGAGGATTCACATTCGTGGTAGCGCCTGTATAAAAAACAATAGCCATACTGAAAGAACATTCAGTATGGCTCCTGTCGTTTACCTATTGGGGAGAAAACATTTTTTAGCTGTTAATCCTTTGATAACCCGGATTTCGCCAAAATGACACGCTTCGTCAACGGCGCATATCCTGCAGCTTGTACCATGATGAAATACACCCCGTCGGCCAGGTCAGACAAATCTAAACGCTCGGTTGTCAAACCCGCTATGTCGGTTTCTTTCAACAAGATACTTTCGCCTAAGGTGTTGAATACCTGTATGCTCACTAATCCGGTTGGCGCGTTGGCAAAATTTACATTTACCTCTCCGCTCGTCGGATTCGGGAATACATTCACTTCCATCGCGGGCAATATTCCATCCAAATCCCCTGCCCTGCCTGAAGGATTCACGGCAAGGTTGTTTTGCGCGCCAATGATGCTCACATTGCTGAAATTTGCTGTTGTTGTTGTCCCTACGTTGATGCTTTCCGCAAATATGCCGGCATAAATGCAGCCCGCCATACTAACGGTCGTAGAGAAAGCAAAAGTCCAGTTTGTGCCGTCTATTGAGGTATAGCCGACGAAAGTACTACCAGTGCGTACCAGGCGCAGCCATATATGTTGTGGGCGGTTGAAATTGAGAATCGAGGCAGCGCCGTTGGTGGTCGAACGAATCTCGCGGCGTAAAATATTGTTTAACTGCGTTTTTAAAGTCACTTTTTTCGAGCCTGGCGCCAAACTTTCCCGCAACGCAATGCCTGCCCAGCCGCCGCCACTAACGTTTGTCACGCGGGCAACAATTTCGCCGTTGCCACACAATTGCCTGGAGGCAAAATGCAATACATCCGAAGAGGAAGTAGAAAATCCACTGGCTGACACAGTAAACATTCCATCAAATGAACAGGCTTTGTATCCGGCACCGCCATTGGCGTTGCCCACATCGGCGTTGCTCCAACCAGCAGGTAGCGTAGTACCCTCCTGCACCGTAACCTGTGCCGTGCAGGTTGCCGGATTCCCGTTGCCATCCTGCACCGTGACCGTGACTGATATTGTTTGGTTGAGTTGCGCGCAACCCACCATCGCCGGAGAAATATTCGTCACCGTCAACGCGCCGGAGCAGTTGTCGGAGGAAGCCGCTGCATTGAATACATCGGCGGGTTGGAGCGTGTAAGTCCCTGTATTTCCGATAAATACCGTTGTGTTTTTACAAACAATCAGTGGTGCCGTGTTATCTTGCTTGGTGAAACTCCAGACGTTACAACCCGAGGCCGTACCGCCGGGGCCGACCGGGCGGATTTGCCAGAAGTAGGCGCCGGCGGCCGGTGTTGTTGCGACATAGCTGGTTACCGACGTGTTGCCAACAAAGGGCGGCGGGTTGGTCGTCCCGAAATACACATCATAACTTGTCGCGCCCGGCGAAGCCGGCCAGCTCAGGGTCTGTGTCGCAGTTGGGCAAATATTCGTCTGACCGTTCGTTGGGCTCGTTGGACTGGTCACGCAAGGCGGCGGCGCGGCGCAATTGGTGCATTGCACCGCCGTGATACGGCAGGTCGAGTTGGTACCGCAACTTGAGTTTGTATTGACGTGCACGTACAAATCGGAGGTACTCGTCGTGGAGATGGCCAGCGGAGTCTGCCCCTGCGCCAGCACAGTGCCGCCCGGGCTACCAATCCTTACCGTCAGCCAGTCGGTGCCAATGCTGCTGGTGATCGTGTAGTTTTTCGGTGACAGCACATTTGTCAGGACAAAATATTCCGTTGAAAAATTGCAGGAGGTTACGATCTGTACGGCGCCCGAGGTATTCGTCGGGTTGAGGCTCACCGCCGTGGACGGGAACTGGGTACCATTCTGACAAATACAATTGGTACACTGCACACTTGAAACCCGGCATACGGTACCGGTGCCGCAACTTGAATTGCTGTTATTGTGGATAAACAAGGCACTGGTGGTCGAAGGCGTGACCGTCACTGAACCGGCGCCCTGGCCCAGTATGGTTCCATTGAAAGTACCCACGCGCACCGTAATCCAGTCCGTTCCTGCATTACTGGAGAAGGTGTACGATTTGCCGGCGATCACATTGATCACGCTGTAGTATTCCCCATTAAATTGGCAACCCGTGATCTGTTGAACCGCGCCGCTAGTATTGGTCGGATTGAGGCTAATGTTGAGCGCGGGGTAAACGTTGTTGTTGATACAGCCTCCACCCGAACAACTGGTACATTGGACCGCAGTCTGGCGGCAGGTGACGTCCGAAACACAAGCTGCACTGGAGTTGATGTGCGCGTATAGATTACCGCTGACCCCCGGAGTGACCGTTAACGGCTGGGTACCGGAACCCACAACCGGACCGCCCGGAGATCCGGAACGAATCGTAAAGTAATCGGTAGCATTGTTACTGGTAAACCGATAGGAATTACCGGCCACTGCATTGATAAGTACGGAATATTCGCCGCCGAAATTACAGGTTGTAATGGTTGTAGAGACGCCTGAAGAATTGGTACCCGACAAATCAATAGACGTAGCGGGGTATTGAGAGGCATTGTTACATTGCCCCCAGGCCTGCTGGGTCAATCCCAGAAGAAGCAAAGGAATCAGAGCCCATTGCATCTGTCGGTTTAGTTTTAGTAAAATTTTTGACATGTTTTAAAATTTTAAGGTTAGAAAAAGTTGTTGTTGTATGAAGGGGGAAAGAAGGTCAGGAGGTGTACTTTTAATGTTTCAAAAGCAAAGAAAATGAACAACTTAAACCTAATTCAAAGTTAGCAGATGTAATGTAACAAACGATCAAATCAGTTGAAAATAAAAGCGAAATATCGTGTAAACGAACTGGGGCGAGTATAACAAGAGCGCCCTTCCGCATCGCTCAGGCAAAAAAAAAAGCTGGTTCAGTGGTCGGACACTTTTGAAAGTGTCCGACCACTGAACCAGCTTTTTTTTTTGCCAATAAACCCTATGGCCTATTTTCCACCATTCGGATCCACCACCACGCGGCGCACAATCCTGCGATCATCCAACTGGATGACGACCGTATAGACTCCCGCGGCGCCTGAAATCCGCATGTTGTGGGTTTCCGGATTACCCGGAATCAGGCGCTCCTGATTCACCAGTTCCCCAAGGGTATTGAAGACCTGGATAGTGCCTGGTTTCCCTGCATGGACATCCAGATTGATATTCACTTCGCCCGTTGTCGGGTTGGGATAAATCTGAACATGATCACCGTTTTCCGAATCAATGTGGCCATTCGATCCGTTGGCAAGCATATTCGGCGTTCCCGTAACGGTGACATTGTCAAAAGTAGCGGTATTGACGGTTGTGCCGTTGATGCTCTCAGAGAATATTCCAACATAAACGCACCCGTTCATACTGACAGTCGTGGCAAAGGCAAAGTTCCAGTTGACGCCATTTGTAGAAGAATAACCTACAAAATTACTGCCTGAACGCTCCAGTCTAAGCCACGTATGGCCGGGGCGGATGTAATTCAGGGAGGTTGTTGTGCCATTTGTGGTTGCCCTGATTTCACGACGGATATTGGAGGTCAACTGCGTTTTCATGGCCAGTTTTTTTGCACCCGGCATCAGCGTTTCACGGATCATAACACCACCCCAGCCAGCGCCGCTGATGTTTGTCACTCGGGCTGTAACAGTCGTATTGCCGCAAATTTCCTGGTAAGCCATATGCAACTTATCGCTGCTAGGCATGCCAAAACCTAACGAAGTCAGCACGAATGAACCATTTTCACCGGTACAAGGCGAAAAGATCGCGCTGCCATTGGCTATGCCTACATCGCTGTTGTCCCAACCCGGAGGCAGTGCATTGTCTTCGTCAACGGTGATCATCGAAATACAGGTACTCTGATTGCCACAGGCATCCGCAACCACTACCGTTACCGGAATGGTTTGGTCTTTCTGAGCGCAGGTCACTGATGCCGGAGTGATGCTGACCACGTGTAATTCGCCAGGGCAGTTATCTGAAGAAGCAGTCGCATTGAAGACATCCGAAGGCAACAAGGTATAAGCTCCCTGAGAATTTACATACACCGTTGAGTTTTTGCAAACGACTATCGGCGGCGTATTGTCAATATTGGTCTTGTAGCTTGTTGTATCGAAGTTACCACAGAAATCGGTCGCAGTAACCAATATCGTTGCAGAACACAACCCTACCGTGACAGCCGTTTTGGTCACCGTTCCCGGACAGTTGTCTGTAGCCGTAGTTGCTGCTATAGCTGCTGCTTCTGCCGCCGCTGCGGTCAGGTAGCAAGGCGCAATGGTACCCTTTGTTAAAACAGGCTTGGTATTGTCTATCCGCGTATTATATGTGGTTACAGCGCTGTTGCCGCAGCCATCTGTAGTCGTCACTGTGATGACAGCCGAGCAGGTACCCACAGTAGCAGCCGTTTCCGTCAGAGGGCCCGGGCAGTTGTCAGTTGCTGAAGTAGCAGCTAATGCTGCCGCTTCGGCAGCTGCAACGTTTGGATAACAGGCTGCAATCGTACCTGCCGTTGGCGTCGGCTGCACATTGTCAATACGCGTATTGTAAGTCGTTGTTGCACTATTGCCGCAACCGTCAGTGGCTGTCACGGTCACCACAGCAGAACAAGTTCCTACTGTTGATGCCGTTTTCGTCACCGTGCCCGGGCAGTTATCTGTAGCTGTCGTGGCAGCTATCGCCGCAGCTTCAGCAGCAGCAGCCGTTTGATAGCAAGCTGCAATCGTACCCGCCGTTACGGTGGGCGCCATATTGTCAATTCGGGTATTGTAAGTCGTCATGGCACTGTTGCCGCAACCATCCGTGGCCGTCACGGTGATGACTGCAGAACAAGTACCGACCGTTGATGCCGTTTTCGTCACCGAAGACGGGCAATCGTCGTTGGCAGTGGTAGCTGCAATAGCCGCTGCTTCGGCTGCTGCAACCGTTGGATAGCAGGCCGCTATTGTTCCTGCCGTAACGGTAGGTCCGGCATTGTCTATCCGGGTGCTGTAAGTCGTTGACCTCTGGTTGCCGCATTCATCCATGGTGCTCACCGTAACCGTCGCCGAGCACGTTCCCACCGTAGATGCCGTCTCCTGGCTTTCCAGATAAGCTGCCGAAGAACAGTTGTCCGTCCACGTTGTCGCCGCTTTCGCCGCTGCTTCTGCTGCTGCCACCGTTGGATAGCAAGCCGCTATTGATGTCGGTACTGCTGTTGGCATCGTATTGTCTATGCGGGTGCTGTAAGTCGTTGACTTCTGGTTGCCGCATTCATCCATGGTGCTCACCGTAACCGTCGCCGAGCACGTTCCCACCGTAGATGCCGTCTCCTGGCTTTCCAGATAAGCTGCCGAAGAACAGTTGTCCGTCCACGTTGTCGCCGCTTTCGCCGCTGCTTCTGCTGCTGCCACCGTTGGATAGCAAGCCGCTATTGATGTCGGTACTGCTGTTGGCATCGTATTGTCTATGCGGGTGCTGTAAGTCGTTGACTTCTGGTTGCCGCATTCATCCATGGTGCTCACCGTAACCGTCGCCGAGCACGTTCCCACCGTAGATGCCGTCTCCTGGCTTTCCAGATAAGCTGCCGAAGAACAGTTGTCCGTCCACGTTGTCGCCGCTTTCGCCGCTGCTTCTGCTGCTGCCACCGTTGGATAGCAAGCCGCTATTGATGTCGGTACTGCTGTTGGCATCGTATTGTCTATGCGGGTGCTGTAAGTCGTTGACTTCTGGTTGCCGCATTCATCCATGGTGCTCACCGTAACCGTCGCCGAGCACGTTCCCACCGTAGATGCCGTCTCCTGGCTTTCCAGATAAGCTGCCGAAGAACAGTTGTCCGTCCACGTTGTCGCCGCTTTCGCCGCTGCTTCTGCTGCTGCCACCGTTGGATAGCAAGCCGCTATTGATGTCGGTACTGCTGTTGGCATCGTATTGTCTATGCGCGTATTGTAGGTCGTTGAAGCGCTGTTGCCACAAGCGTCCGTAGCCGTTACAGTGACCACAGCTGAGCAACTGCCTTCAGTTGATGCCGTTTTTACAATCGTCGACGGGCAATCGTCCATGGCCGTCGTAGCAGCAATGGCCGCCGCTTCGGCCGCCGCTACTGTAGGATAACAGGCCGCTATGGTACCGGTTGTGACGGTTGGGCTGGCGTTGTCGATGCTGGTATTATAAGTTACAGGCGTGCTGTTGCCACAACCATCCGATGTGATAACGGTGATGACGGCCATACAAGTACCTACGGTTGACGCTGTTTCCGTCAGCGCGCCCGGGCAGTTGTCCGTTGCCGTCGTTGCAGCCAATGCTGCCGCTTCTGCCGCAGCTACCGTCGGATAACAAGCTGCAATCATTCCCGTCGTTACCGTTGGCGGTGTATTGTCTATGCGGGTATTGTAGGTTGTCATAACCATATTGTTGGCGCCATCTTTAGCCGTAACGATGATGACTGCCGAACAGGTACCCTCTGTAGAAGCTGTTTTTGTCACGGTGCCCGGACAACCGTCTGTAGCCGTTGTGGCCGCAATGGCTGCCGCTTCGGCAGCGGCTACGGTTGGATAACAGGCCGCAATGGTACCCGGCGTGATTACCGGAGGATCATTGTCGTCCACTGTAACGGTTTGGGTGCAGGTACTCGTCAGGCCATTGACATCGGCAATCTGGTAAGTACGGGTAAAGACCGGGCCGCCCGTTTGACTCAGAAGCATAAAGCTGGCCGTATTGATCCCGCAATTGTCAGAAGCAGAACCTCCTGCCATCGTAAATTCGGAATAGTTGGCATATGGAGGCAAATCAGCAATATTGCAAGGTGTCATCGCTGCAGGCGGGCAGGAAATGCTTGGTGCATCGTCATCTGTCACCTGGATGGTCACTGTACACATGTCCATAGCGCCGGCGCCGTCTGTAATGGTCCAAATGACCGGTGTCGTTCCAACCGGCAGGACGGCGCCAGCCAATGAAGAGCTATTGTTGAAGTCATTGGTTAGCGTAAAACCAGGGCAGTTTTCATTCACCGATGGATTAAACTCTGTGCCCTGAACGGTATAAGAACAGTTGCCGAGATTGGTGCCGCGCATCTGGGTGCCCGATAAGCAGGTAATATCTGGCGCCTGCGTATCCGTCACGGTCACAGTAAACGAGCAGGTAGCATCAGGCATAACCCCGTTGGAAGCAGTTACATTCACCGTAGAGGTGCCAACGGGAAAATTGTGAGGCGAAGTAATGGTCGTCGCACCAATCTTGTAAGTTATCGTTGGCGCAGGGCAGCCGGTCGCTGTGACGGAAAAGCTTTTGTTTGCCGTACAAAGATTTGGATCGGTACCTGAGCTGATGTTATTCTGACAAGCCGTAATGGTCGGAGGCGTATTAACGGTTGTTACCGTAGGATTGGCGGCGCCCCCAACGCCCGGATCATCTGTCAGCACATTGGAGAAGTTGCTGCCCATAACCGTTCCCTGGTTGCTTACCGAGCAAACGCCGACAGGGAAAGGATCGTTGATGGTCACCCGGAAAACAATCGTCATGGATTGTCCGGCCGGTAACAGGAAACCAGATCCCCCGACAGTCACCGTTTCACCGGAGAACATCGTCAGTGCGGAAGGCGTTTCGACCACCGGTTCGTCGGTGATGGCGGGCGCTTCCGTTGCAATGGTTTCCGGAGCAGCTTCAACTACCGGTGCTGTTTCATTTGCGGCAAGCGCAGCAAGTAGTTCTACTTCGGTGGGTGCGAAAGCGTGGGTTGGGGTAGCGCAAGTATTTCCAAAAGTAATTGCCGCCGGGGCTGTTGCTGAACTGATAATGGTTGATCCGGCACTATTGGAATTCGATAGCCCTGTCCACCATGTTGCTCCAACAGGGCCTGTTCCATGCAGGTTCATAAAACTATTTGGTTCAACGATCCTGGCACGAAAAGCACGATTTCCCGAGGGGACTGTAACCATGTTCGCCCTTACATTTCCGCAGAGCGTATTGATGGTAGAACCCGATGTCGAAACCCCCACTCTCAACTCAATACCTTCTAGCCCGGCAGTATTATCCGTAATCGTATTCCCATCTAATGTCAAATCCAGACGACCGCTGGCACTAGAGCCAATGCGGGAAAGGGCGATAACCGGAATGTCCAGATTAGTTGAGGTAACGGCAGGGTTATTTTTAATTTCCAACTTAGCTGTACTATTTCCTTCATGCAGCATTCTGATGTTTGAAAATGCAGAAGCAGAGCTAGGTGTGTGTGTAATGGAAGCATTATTGTTTACCCGTCCGTTCAGAATAGAAGTATTGAAGGTAGAAGCAAGTACGGCCACCTCACCCGAAGATTCAATAGTAGGGTTATTATTGATGTTGTAGTCCATCCTGGCGGTAGCGCCATTAGACCCTACTTCAATTCCCGCCATAGGGTTGCCAAAGCGCTGGACATTACAGTTGGTTATATTAAGTACAAAGGTAGAATTGTCTTCCGCTAAAGCCTGGATTCCTTTTGAGCCTGCTCTTGCAAAGTTAGAGTTACTGAGATTCACCGTTGCAGAGGAACTACCAGTTGTACGCATCTCAAAGCAATCTAAACGGGTAACATCATAAGCTGTATTTGAGAAACTGCAATTATTGACTGTTAAGTTCAGGGATCCCGTAGTATTGCGAATGTGCGTATTCCGGCTGAATGAATTCTGAAAAGTACACCCGGTAAAACTACAGGTACCCAACAGGTCAATGAATTTGAGTGCATTCTCTTCAATGTCATTGATATTGGCTGCGGCGCCGGCACCACTTACCGTACAATTGGTCAGGCTGAGATTACTGACGTTATTGCCATTGATACCCTGTTCCTGGGTGGTGGTAACGTCCACATTATTAAAGAGATTGGTCCCCGTTATTCCGCTCAGATAGATGGCCGCATTGCAGGAGGTATTCTGACCTTCATCACACACCATAGCGCCCCCGGCGTCAACCGTATTGGCATTGGTCAGGGTCATATTCCGAAGGGTAATATTCGAGGCAGTAATCAGTTCGATGCCACGGGTAGTAATGGTACTTATCGTTCCGCCTGAACCATCTGTCGTGCCCGTCCCAGTAACCTCAAAGGAGCCGGTAGTTGTTTGCAGGCGTATCCCGTGCGACGCATTGGTGGCAGAGATGGACTGAAAAATGGCATCCAGAGCGCCATTGGTCAGGTTGAGGGCGATCCCCCCATTGTTCGACAGAATCACATTCCGAACTTTCAGGGTACCGAGGTTATTGCCGGTAAATGCCGTACCGCCGGTGTTGTTGATGGTAACGCCGAGCACATCATTGTTCATCGCCGTCGTCAGCGTCGTTACGGCATTGGCAATGGTCGGATTGCTTCCTCCAAGCGAAGGAATAGCGAAAGGAGAAATAGGCGGATGAGCAGAGAAGCTTACTGCTGCCAGGCTGGCAAGCGTTCCCACAGCACCCTGACCTATCAGGTTTTGTCCGTTTAACAAGGTAAGGCTCCCGGAATAAGCCCCGGAGTATAAAAAGATATTGTCATTTGGATCATCCACAGCAATCGAATTAAAATTGGCAATGCTGCTGAATGGAGAGCCCAATCGCCCGTCTCCGGGCGCTGTTGCGCCTGTTTGTATGAACCAGATCATGCCTGTCACAGTAACCGTGACCGTTCCCGTACTGGTAAACATCCCGTCGCTGACCGTATATGTAAAGGTCGTCATTCCTTCAAAACCCGGCGCAGGATTAAAAGTAAAACTGCCATCGGCATTGAAGGTGACATTACCTTGCGTACCCGCAGTATTGACCGCAGTTACCGTTAATACATCGCCGTCCAGATTAACATCATTCACGGTCAGACCGGAACCTGAAGGAACGGAGATGGAAACGTTACCCACTGTGCTGTAAGTGTCATTGATGGCAACGACCGAAGATTTCACAGATCCTGGTACTAAAGTTGTGTTGGGGTCAACGGTATCCGTGAATTTGGTACCCGTCGCATCCATTGCGCCATTGGCATTGGTTATGACAACCGTATATTCCAGCATATCGCCGGGGCTGGGCCCTGCAGGTCCGTTGTCCATGCCTACCAGCATAAAAGTCTTGGTAGCTGTAATAGAAGGCGACATGGTTCGCATGGGCAAGGGCGATTTTTTCAAAGCAGCCATCTGAGTCTGGTATTCAGACAAAGCAGCAAGCGCCCGTTCCGTGGAATAGGGCGTCTGTTCGTCGCAAATTTCTACATCATCTACCAGACTTGTCTTTTCGGGAACCTGTGCGGGTTTTCCAAACCAGAAAGACAATAGCGCACTGATCAGGGTGTAAGAGATTAGTTTCATGTAATTACAATGTTAACATGAGAAATTAGGAATAGACGGTTTACAAAATAAACGTCTTGAACGCAATAAAAAATGATATAAAAACACAGTACTGCCGGCAAGCGGGTAGGAAATTGCCGGAAACTGTTGTTTTATTTGAGTCAGGAGTTGTTGTTCGTTGCAGGAAAGCCTTCAGGCTTCATGCATTATCAAGTGCATATTTAAGGCAGGGGTCCTGATAATATTTGCAAACGACAACTTCGAGGCGAAATTAAAATAAATCCACAACAATTTTATGGAGATGGTGACAATTATTTTCATTGAGGGATAAAAATTTGATCATTAATAATTCTATATTTGCCTTTGATCAAACGAATAAGTTGCACATCCAAAAATATTCTTTTCTGTTTTCGTATCCCGTACCATTTGTAAAATTCGAAATGCTGCAAATCGCTTTTCAATGCTGCATTTCGATTCTCGTTTTTTGAGTTTTTTTTTGATTTTGAATGCACCATACACGTTCCTTATGAAAAGGAGATCATTTCTCTATAATGCATCCATTGGCGCCTTTGGCTTTTCCTGGATTTCAGGTTTACAGCCAGGTTCCGGCAGCCGTTCGCTCCGAATTTCCCTGGATGATTTTTTCAAGTCGATCGGCGCAAAAGCAGAACATTGGCTCAGTATTGATCCAGACCTGGAAACGGTTTGTAATACAGCAGCTGTTGCCTGGAAAAAAACGGGCTACCAGCCGCTTTTTCGGAAATTTTTCCTTTGCCGAAACGGCCAAAAGGCCATTTTCATCTTACATTTGCCTCATAGGGAACTTGGGGATCTGGATGTTTCTGCACTGGTCTTTGAAAAAAATACGGAAACAAAAACCTGGCAATTTGCAGCTTCGCTCTCCGGCTTTCAGCTGGAAGCACTGGTCAGTGCCGCTGTATCCCTGAAACACGAAAACTCCCCTGAACGCTTAGCGGGGCTTTTACTCCCGGTATTCCAACAGTCCAGGCATACATCCGCACAATTTGTTACGGAATTGGGTGCAGTTTCCACAAAAGCGACTTTATCGAATGACAATACCTTACAAATAGGAGCGACTGTTTTTGAAAACGGTCATCCGGTTTGGACTTCAGAAAATGTCGGACGATCCCTGCAGGCAGTCTGATTTCATCAGGTCTATATACCCCCACTTTCCTGTGAAAAGGTTCTTTTGAAATGAATTTTTCAACTTCATAACAAAATACTGAAAATAATATGGCAGAACCATTTTTGTCCGAAATCCGGATTTTCAGTTTCACTTATGCTCCGCAAGGTTGGGCGCTGTGCAATGGTCAGTTGCTGCCGATCAACCAGAATCAGGGGCTGTTTTCACTATTGGGTACCACTTATGGCGGCGACGGAAGGGTTAATTTTGCCTTGCCTGATTTTCGTGGTCGCACCCCAATTCACATGGGGAGTGGCCATACCCTTGGCGAACGGGCCGGCGAGCAGGCCCATACCATAAGCATTGCAGAGTTGCCGACACATACCCATATCGTTAAGGCAAGCAGTGCGCTTCAGGATACGGTTGTGCCCGGCAATAATTATTTTGCACTTACGGCGCCTTCTGAGTTCTATTCCGGAACGGTTAATGCATCGATGAATCCGGTTACCCTTTCTAATATAGGGGGCAACCAGGCGCATCTCAACATGCAACCTTCATTGGTACTCAGCTTTTGCATTGCGCTTCAGGGGATATACCCAAGTCAAAACTAAACAAGCACATAACCATGGCACAACCTTATGTAGGGGAAATTCGGATGTTTGCAGGAAATTTTGCGCCTGCCGGCTGGATGTTTTGCGACGGACAGCTCCTGCCCATTTCTGAAAATGAAACCTTATTTAACCTTATCGGCACTACTTATGGCGGTGACGGACAAACTACTTTCGCACTGCCCGATTTGCGTGGGCGTATCCCTATCCATCAGGGTAATGGATTCACTCTGGCCGAGACCGTAGGTGCAGAAGAGGTAACCTTAACAGTGGCACATATACCGAACCATACGCACAGTTTTGCCGCCAATGATTCTTCCGGCGGCGCTACCAGTCCCTCCGGTACAGTTCTGGCCCGAAATGCTGCCGTAGACGCGTATTCGAACGATACTTCCGGCGGCCTGTCGGCACTCAATCCGGGAGCAGTATCACCGACCGGCGGTTCGCAACCGCACAGTAATATGGCGCCTTTTCTGTGTCTCAGTTTCATTATTTCACTCTTTGGCATTTTCCCTTCGCCAAACTAAATAAACCTTTTCCATTATGGATCCATTTGTAGCTGAAGTCAGGATGTTTCCTTTCAATTTCGCGCCAAGCGGCTGGGCTTTCTGCGACGGGCAATTGTTGCCGCTTTCTCAAAACACGGCTTTGTTTTCCTTGCTGGGCACTATATACGGTGGCAATGGCTTATCCAATTTTGCTTTACCCAATTTGCAGGGCAACTCACCAATGCACCATGGACAAGGTCCGGGGTTAAGCCTAAGAGACATCGGTGAAACAGGTGGTTCAGAAACCGTCTCTTTGCTGGAAAGTGAAATACCTGCGCATGCCCACACCTTAAACGGCTTAAATGACAGTGGTCTTCAGTCCAGTCCGGGAGGGGCGCTGCCGGCCCGGGCCAACATGTATAAAATAAATCCGGCTCCCAGCACCCTGGTAAATATGTCACTAAATGCCATTTCTCCAACTGGAGGAGACCAGCCGCACAATAACATGCAACCTTATCTGACGGTAAATTTTTGTATTGCATTGCAAGGCGTTTATCCACCTCGAACTTAATTGGATTGTTTTGAAAAACATCAGCTTGCGCCCAACTACGCCGGATGACCTCGCACTACTCATGGTCATTTATGGCAGCACCCGGACTGAAGAACTGAAACAGGTTCCGGAATGGAGCGATGGACAAAAACAAGCTTTTATCGCCCATCAGTTTCAGGCCCAGCACAATTATTATCTCGAGGTTTACCCCGATTCTGAATATTCAATTATTCTGGCCGGGGAGCAACCCGCGGGTCGACTTTACGTGGAACGCCACCTTATTGAAGGCACGATCCGCATCGTTGACATTGCCCTTTTACCGGAATTTCAAAACCAGGGCATCGGAGCCTATTTGCTGCAAAAAATAATGGCTGAAGCGCGGGAAGCAGGAAAATCCATTACTATTCACGTTGAAAAATTCAACCGGGCTTTGAATTTTTACAAACGCCTCGGATTTCAAGTAATTAAAGAAACACACGGCGTTTATTTATTGATGGAGTGGAAAGCTGGTTAACGGTTTTCATATTTCAATTTACGGGAATCATTTACACAACCTATATCCTATTTTATTATGACAGATTTGCTCACACTTACCGTTGAAGATTTTGAACCGCTGTTAAATCAGACATTGCAAATTCGTTTTACCCCGGAAATTACAATGGATGCAGAGCTGACAGAAGTTAACCGTCTCAACAGTCATATGGATTTGCCGAGGCAGCCATTTTCATTTACGCTTAGAACGGCTCAAAAGAATGAATACTATCCACAAGCCGTTTTTTTAGTCGTACATCCTGAAAAAGGCGAATTACCTGTGTTTTTAGTGCCCCTGGGCCCGGATGAGGCTGGCATGCGCTACGAAGCCGTATTTACCTGATTTGGTAATAAATCTGAAATACCATGACCTACGAAGCTGCCTTTCAGGAATTGCAGGACATTGTGGAGCAACTACAACAAGGAACGACAGCCGTTGACGATTTATCCGATAAGGCAGCCAGAGCCGCAGAGTTGATCGCATTTTGTAAAGAAAAACTTCGGGGAACTGAAGAAAATTTAAAACAGCTTTTTGAAAGCTGATCATAAATATTTGTGAACATTATTTATTATATTTGCCATCGTTCTGCTACTACCAGAGTACCCTTGCAATTCTACCCCTTTTATTATTGATGTCAGAGTGTCTGCTTTGCCCGTTAATTCCGATCATGTCGTAATATGTGCAAACCTCCGGATTCCTTTGACATGCTGAACTTGCAACACACTGTCATGATGAAAAGGAGAACATTTCTCTACAATGTCACCCTGGGTACCCTTAGCTTTGGCTTTTTTCCCGGTAATTTTCCCCGATTTTCCCGCAATCCGTTTGCGGCCTCACTGGAAGCTTTTTTACAGGCCATTGGCGCCCGTGCTCAAAACTGGCGAACAGGCGATTCCTTTTTGAATGAAGCGTTTGCCAAAGCGATCATTCCCTGGAAAAAAACCGGGTACACCCCCCTCCGCAATGACTTCTATTTGTGCCAAAAAGATCAAACCGCCATTTCCATCCTGCAACTGACCCATAAAGAACTTGGGGTTTTAGATGTTTCTGCTGTGATTTTCAGAAGAGACGTTTCGGTGGAAAAATGGAAACTGATCGCCTCTCTCTCCGGTTTTCAGCTGGAGGCGTTGGTAAAAGCGGCAGAAGCGCTGCAAGCAGGAAATGGACCGGGGCGACTGGCGAAGCTCCTGCTACCATCGCCCAGGATTGCAAAGCGGGTCTTTGGCGGTTTTCATACCGAACTGGGCGAAGTAGCGGTATCCGCCAGTATGGGAAAAGACAAAATTGTAAAAGTTAAAGCAGCCGTTTATGAGGATACTCATGCCCTCTGGTCGGCTGAATATCCTTCACTGTACCTGCAATCGCTGTAGCCGGTGGCTACAGGTGATGTTTACTGTTACGAACTGACTTATCAGAATTTTTATCCAATTTTTTCACCTAAACTCTGAATGCATTATGGCTGATCCATTTTTAGCGGAGGTCCGGATTTTCAGTTTCGGCTTCGCACCGAAAGGCTGGGCACTGTGCAACGGGCAATTGTTGCCTATTAATCAGAACCAGGCATTGTTTGCCTTACTCGGTACTACTTACGGAGGGGACGGGCGAACCAATTTTGCCTTACCCAATCTTCAGACACGGGCGCCATTCCATTTTGGCAACCAATTTACTTTAGGCGAGCGTACGGGCTCAACGACTGTTACCCTGACGATTCAAGAGCTGCCGGCTCACCAGCATGTTGCCAACGCGACCAGCGCCTCTCAGGATTCGCTGGTTCCTGCCGGCACCGTGCTGGCCGCTACGACACCTTCTGAATTTTATTCAGGCACGCCGGGCACGGTTATGAACAACGCTGTTTTGTCCATGACGGGTGGAAATCAGGCTCACAACAACATGCAGCCTTCTTTGGTCCTTAATTTCAGCATTGCGCTGCAGGGAATATTCCCAAGTCCAAACTAAATCCTATTATTGCTATGGCACAACCTTATATAGGCGAAATTCGGATGTTTGGCGGCAATTTTGCGCCTTACGGCTGGATGTTTTGCGCCGGGCAACTCCTGCCCATATCAGAATATGATACTTTATTCTCGCTGATCGGCACCACTTATGGTGGAGACGGTCAATCAACTTTTGCATTGCCTGACCTGCGAGGCCGCCTCCCACTTCACTTTGGATCGGGATACGTGCTGGGAGAAACAATGGGTACAGAGGATGTAACACTCACCACGGCCCAAATGCCGGCTCATACCCATACTTTTGGAGCCAATGATGCCAACGGAGGGGCTACCAGCCCGGCCGGAGCTGTCCTGGCGAGAAACGCCTCCGCCGACGCGTATTCAACCGATACTTCCGTAGGGCTGTCTGCATTGAGTCCTACTGCCATTGGACAAGCCGGCGGCAACCAACCCCACGACAATATGGGGCCGTATCTCTGCGTCACTTTCATCATTTCGCTTTACGGAATTTATCCTTCACCCACCTAAATCCTAAATTGCTATGGCTGATCCATTTGTAGCAGAAATCAGAATATTTGGCTTCAACTTTGCACCCAAAGGCTGGGCATTTTGTAATGGCCAAATTTTACCAATATCTCAAAATACGGCTTTGTTTTCTTTGTTGGGCACTACCTACGGCGGTAATGGTCAATCCACCTTTGCTTTACCCAATATGCAAAACCGTGCACCCATGTTTTGGGGGCAAGGGCCGGGGCTATCCGTGAGGGATCTTGGCGAAACCGGCGGCTCAGATACCGTCACTTTACTTCAAAGTGAAATACCTATGCATTCACACACCATGAACGGTCTGAATGACAGCGGCCTGCAGTCTAATCCGGGAGGCGCCCTTTCGGCCCGGGCCAATATTTACAAAGCCAATCCCGGTTCGAGTCCCGTTGTACAAATGAACTCGAATGCGGTTGGAATGACAGGAGGCAACTTACCTCATAATAACCTGCAACCTTTACTGACGCTAAACTTCTGCATTGCGCTTCAGGGCGTTTATCCGCCACGGGGATAGGCAGGAGCGTTCAGGATTTGTAATTAAATATGGAATTGCCTTTGCCCTGCACGGGTATTCGGTAACGGCAGATACCAGATTTCGCCAGTGACTGTTACTTAGTCACTGGCGTTTTTTATTACTGTTTTCTGCTAAAATAGATCCATTCAAAATAATAAATTGGAATTCGTTTTTTTTGTAATTATTAATTATTTTTTTTAATAAAAATCCATATATTTGTAATTCTTGCTTAATTATTGAGCTACCATTGTCATATTAATACTCTTTTTAATACCCGCTCACTGATCTGATAATAAGGTAAATACAAAACCTTGCATACCTATTTTTTCAACTAAACTCTAGGCTAATGGCTGAACCATTTTTGGCTGAAATCAAAATTTTCAGTTTCAATTTCGCACCGAAAGGTTGGGCGATGTGCAACGGGCAATTGCTGCCGATCAACCAAAACCAGGCACTTTTTTCCTTGCTTGGCACCATTTATGGCGGCGACGGCAGAACAACTTTTGCACTACCCGACATGCGCGATCGTACACCTGTTCATTTTGGAGCAGGTATTACAATCGGACAGCGTAGCGGTCAAAACAATGTCACCCTGGCGGTATCCCAAATGCCTTCACACAACCACACCGCTGTGGGAAGCAGTGCCGTCCAGGATTCCATTGCCCCCGCAAATGCTGTTTTTGCTACCTCTGCTCCATCGGAATTCTATTCCGTTTCCACGGGCGCAATGATGAATGCCGCGACCGTATCCAATGCAGGTGGAGGACAGGCACACAACAATGTGCAACCTTCGGCTGTACTGAATTTTTGCATTGCCCTCCAGGGCTTATTCCCTTCACGTAACTAAACCACACCACTATGTCAGAACCTTATGTTGGCGAAATACGGATGTTTGGAGGTAATTTTGCGCCTTTAGGATGGGCCTTTTGCTCCGGACAATTGTTAGCTATTTCAGAAAACGACACTTTATTTGCCCTTGTCGGGACCACTTATGGCGGCGACGGCATAACAACTTTTGCTTTACCTGACCTTAGAGGGCGTATTCCGGTGCATCTGGGCAGCACCTTTAGTATAGGGCAACTCCTTGGATCAGAAACCGTTACACTGGCGACCAGTCAACTGCCGGCACACAGCCACGGTTTTGCCGCCACTGACACGAATGGAAGCGCTACCATGCCTTCTGGCGCCGTTTTAGCCAGAAATGCATCTGCAGACGGGTATTCGAGCGATACTTCAGTCGGGCTTTCGCCGCTTAATGCCGCAGCCATGCAGGCAACCGGTGGCGCGCAGCCGCACCCCAACATGGCGCCTTATCAGTGTATCAGTTTTATCATCGCCCTGGTTGGTATTTTTCCGTCACGAAGCTAAAATCCAAGAATATGTCAGATCCTTTCATAGCCGAAATCAGAATATTCGGCTTCAACTTTGCTCCCAGGGGCTGGGCATTTTGCAACGGTCAACTACTTCCCATCCCACAAAATACTGCCTTGTTTGCTTTGGTTGGCACCTTGTATGGCGGCGATGGCAAAACGACCTTCGGTTTACCCAACTTACAGGGCAACTCCCCCATGTTTTGGGGCCGCGGCAATGGTTTAACAGAGAGGCGTATCGGGGAAAAAGGCGGCGTTGATACCGTTACCCTGACGAACAGCCAGATTCCTTCGCATACCCACACCGTAAATGCGGTGAACGACAGTGGTTTGCAATCTGCGCCGGGAGGCGCCCTGAGCGCCCGCGCCAATATTTACAAAACAAATCCGGCAGCCAATACCTTAGTGAATATGTCGGCACAGGCCATTTCCAATACAGGAGGCGGCCAGGCGCATGACAACAGGCAAGCCTATCTTGCTGTGAATTTTTGCATTGCGATGCAAGGGGTTTTCCCACAGCGCAGTTGAAAAATTCTTATTAACTGAATAAGTTTACTCCGGCAGTGTCTGCCCAACTGGCGCTGCCGGACTTAAACTCCAATCCGCTGGAGCGAGGCTTGGCAACTACTTCGAAGTTCCCACCGCGTTTTTCCTGCTAAAAGGCACAAACTTCTATACAACTGCAATCCGCCTTTTCACCGCTTCATCCAAACCTGCGTACAACAACAATTTCAATTCCTGAGCGCTGATGTTGATGGCGTTGCTGAAATTGGTACGCAAATCGGTCAACGTGCTGCTGCCGTGATAAATGCGCAGGATGCGCGAAGAGGGTGGCATTTTGCGGCCTTCTTTTTCAAACCAAACCCGCACCGGCAAAGGGTTTTGCTGAGACAGGTAAAATAGATGAATGCCCGACTCCCCTTCCAGCAGCCATTGGATGGCGAATCCTTCCACGCGGATGCGTTTCGCCTCCCGGTCCGTTTCATGCGAAAGGTTAAGCAGGGAAAATAAGGCTTCATAACCATCCAGCAGGTAGTGCACTTCCGATTCTCCCTGGGCATCCAGACAAGATTCTATGTACAAATATCCCTGATCCAGCCGGTCTTCCTGAAATCCGATGACGGAAAGCTTCAGCAACATGACGTCGATGCAGTGGTTGAGGAGTTCCGATTGTTCGCTGTCAAATTCCGGGACGCCATAGAGGTAAGCCTGGTTGATTTCCTTCAGGGCCTCCTCCTGAAACAGGCGGTCGCGCAGGCTTTCTTTTGCTGCCCTCGACCAGTCTTTTTTCAATATGGGATAACCGTGTTTCAGGCGTAAAGGAATCCCTGGCAGGTGCGTAGACGAAACCTGCCCCGAGCGCAGCATGGCGTGTTGCAGGGTTTCTTTACTCTCCTGAATATTGGAAACCAGTTCATAATAGCGCCACTGCCGCTGCCCTTCCTCCCGGTCAATCAGCGCATTTTTATTGTCGTTTTTTGCGTCAGCACGCATCTTCAACCGGTCGAGTTCGTGGATGAGTTGCTGGTAGAACCGGCGAACCTGCTTCTGCTCCGGCAATTTCGGGAGCCACGCTTCTTCTAAGGGTTCCGCAAAATCCAGGGGCGTAATTTCCGGCTTCAACTGCCCATCGTGTAGGCTGATGTTCAGGATAATCGGCTGGTCACTGTAAGTAGAAACCAATTGCTCGGCGGAAAGCGTCGTTAAATCCCGTTCGATCTGGCGTTTTAGCGCCCGCCCGCCCATACTCGCGTCGTAGCCGCGCTGCGCGACCCATTCCAGGGCCTCTTTCGACACGCTGAGCATCGTTGTTCGGCGCACAAAGCCATCGCGCTGGAGCAATTCTTTGATCTGGAGCCGGGCTATTTCTAGGATGTGGTCCAGTTCAAGCGGGCTGAAAATAACCACCTGGTCGATGCGGTTGACAAATTCCGGGCGGAAGAAATTTTCGACCGCTTTAAGGAATATAGCCCGGCTGTTGCGGTTGCTTCCAAAAAAGCCCGGTTGTGCGATCAAATCCGAAGCGCCAAGATTGGACGTCATGATGATGATCGTGTTGGAAAAATCCACTGTTCTGCCTAGGCTGTCTGTAAGCCGGCCGTCATCCAACACTTGCAACAGAAGGTCAAAAACTGCCGGATTGGCTTTTTCGATTTCGTCAAGCAACAAAACGCCAAAGGGTTGGAAGCGCACCTTCCCGGTCAGGTGCCCTTCCGGCTGGTAATAATTGCCGATGAGCCTGCCGACGGCGCCCGCGTCGATGTATTCGTTCATGTCGAGGCGCATCAGGCGGTTTTCGCTGCCGCTGAGGTACTGGCAAAGCACTTTGGCGGCCTGGGTTTTTCCTACGCCGGTCGGGCCTGTAAACAAAAAAGAAGCAATGGGTTTATTGCGGTCAGCAAGCCGGGCTTTAATCAATTGGATAACGTCCATCAGCACGTCTACTGCCTGAGGTTGCCCCACCAAAGCCAGAGCCAGGTTATTTTTGATCTCTTCGGAATCGATGGTTTTTGTTGCATCGAAGATGTGCTCTTCCATTCCGCTGAAAATCCGGAATTCTTCCCGAACCTGAGCGGCATCAATCCGGCGGTTTCGGTATTTCACGGCCAGCTGGCGCATTAAATTGAGCACACTGCCCGGCAATGGCTTGTTTTTCAAATAATTGCGATGAAGATTCAACAACTGATCAATAGCCTGTATGCTGATCACCGTATTATTGTCCTGCTCCAGTTTTTTCCGCTGTTGCAGAATGATTTTTGCAGCCATATCCGCCCCCGGCTCTTTCATCCGAATCACCTGAAACAAATCACTGAACCGGCGGTCTTTTTCCTGAACAATTTGCCATTCCCCCGGTGTTGCCAAAACAATGACCTGCAACTGCCGTTTTTCCATATAACTGCGCAACACATCACTCAGGGTCAGGCTGCCGGAAGCTGATTTGCCGATATGCAACAAGGCAATGCAGTTGTCGAACAGCACTTTATCAGGCCGTTGTGCGTGCTCTTCCGGTTTTTGAACAAAAGAGAGAATGGCTTCAAAGCGCTTTTCCCACATGCCCACGATACTCATCCCCGAAATGACCCGAAGCGGATCGAGGTGCCAGATGCGTTCATTGCGCTGCCCGTTTTCGTTTTGCCGTTCGTCCATATAGCGCCACACCGTTTCCTGAATGACGGCGTGTTTGCCGACGCCTTCAGGGCCGATCAGGGCCAATGGTGTTTGATCGCCCTGAAAAATGATTTTGCGCAGGTTTTCCACCAGTTCTTCCTGATAGAAAGCCCGCTCCAGTTCTCCAGGATAGCGGTTGTTCAGGTCGGCGCCAATTTTTTCGATCTCAACGTCGCCTTCAAAATCGGCGGTGTTGTTCATTCTGTGAAAAAAAGCAAAGCTGTTGTTTGCCTCCGTCTGAAAAGGGCCGGGTTTGACGTGAACGTCGACCCGGATGTCGGTAATGAATTCTTTTTTTGCCGACAGGTATTGTTCCGGTTCAAAGTCTTTGTCATCGCGAGCCCGAAAGGTGCGCAGAATTTCCCGCAAAGCTGCTTTCACCTGATTTTCGACATCCACATCCCCGTGTTCATCCGGTTTGGCCATGAACATAAAATTCTCGACAAAAGGCAGCACGATAAAGGTATGCCCTTGCAAACGAAAAACAGCGACTCCAAAAAGGCCTTTCAAAAAATACCCGCCAAGATTAAGGTCAAACTGATAATGCCGATAAGTCAATTCGGGATAAAACTGATACCAAAGCAACTGTTGTGACGTTCCTCCTGTCAGCGTAAACCCTTTGAAAGCATTTTTAACGTCTTTCTGAAACTGCGCGACGGCCTCTTCATAGCGGGGAGACACCACAACCGGGTACGCAACGAAAAGCGGACGCAACAAATAATGCGAAGCACCGTCTATACGTATGTGGCGGACAATCGTTGGTATTTCTAAAGTAATCAGGGCCATTCGGTAGGGCTTGGTTTGAAGGGCGGGAAGTTAGACAACCTTGCCGACCCTGCAAAATTTCGCAAGGATTTTATAACAGGAAGGGCTTGGTTGGATGATTTGAAAACCCCGCTCAGACGGGACAGGTTTTGAAAATCTGGCGATTTGAAGATTTACTTACTTACTCGCTTGCTTCGTTTGCATTAGCCGAAAATTCTTATAATTTTGGAGAGTGTTTCGATGAGGCATGTAAATCTTGTAGTTGGACGATAAAGACAAACACTAATTATCCGATCCAAAAAGAAAAACGACATTAAAATGGCGGAAAGCTATTTGGTTCCAGATCACAACAAGTTCAAATTCAGAGATCTGAAGGTCTATGCCTCCACAGAGTGGCTGGCCGATAACAGAAAAAAATACCGCCAGGTATTCGACCGTAATGAAGTGACCTACATCTACGCGGAGCTTTCTTTTTACAACAAGCTCTTCGACGAAGACGATTGGGAAGTGACGGTCGAACTCAAATGTTACACGATTAAAAAAAGCCGGAAAGAAATTTGTACCCTGCCGCTTCGCCGCAAAGTGAGTAAATACGACAACATTGTCTACATCAGAGAGGGTTGGGGAAACAAAGCGGAAGGCGCATTCTGGAAAAAAGGGGCTTATTATTGGGAAGCCTGGATTGAGGGCGAAAAAGTAAGTGCCAAATACTTTTACGTAGAAGACGGCGGCAAGAGCTTGTTGCCTGGCGAAAACCCTTATCTCGACATCCAATCCATTAAACTGTATGAAGGCCCGTACGACGACGTTCCGGAAGAGGAACGCTTGTACATGCGCAAGTTTAACAGCGAAGAAACCCGCTATATTTATGTAGAAATTGCGTTAAAAAACCTGCTTTTTCACAAATCCTGGCAATGCGAACTATTTGTCAAGTTTTACAATGACGCCCGCGAGTTAAAAGGACAGGTGGTCCGTCTGCACAAAGTTGAAAAACACGACGAAACCATTGTTTTTACAACAGGCTGGGGTTCTAACATTAAGGGTTCCTGGCGCAAAGACCGCTATACGGCCGAAATCGTCTTCATGGACCGTTTGTTGGCTGTAGCGCCTTTTGAAGTCGGAGAAGCCTTTGAAGAAGGGTTTACAGGCGCCATTCTCCCCTATCAGGATGCGCCGGCTCTTATTCCTGCTGGTGAAGACGATAACTTAAGCTTCGATGAGCTCGTAGAACGCCTCGATTTGCTGATTGGGCTGTCTGCCGTTAAAAATCAGGTGCGCAACCACGCCCGTTACATCCAGTTTTTGCAATTGCGCAAAGAAAAAGGCTTCGAAGAAAAATCGGAAATCAATGTCCATTCCGTTTTTATCGGAAACCCGGGCACCGGAAAAACAACAGTTGCCGGCATGATGGGCATGCTCTATAAAAAAATGGGCCTCCTTACCAAAGGCCATGTCCATGAAGTGGATCGCACCGATCTGGTTGGAGAATACATCGGCCAAACAGCGCCCAAAGTTAAAGAAGCCATCGAAAAATCCCGGGGTGGCGTGTTGTTCATTGACGAAGCTTATGCCCTGGCCCGCTCCAACGACGATACCAAAGATTTTGGACGGGAAGTGATCGAAATACTGGTCAAAGAAATGTCCAATGGCCCGGGCGACCTGGCGGTTATAGTCGCCGGGTATCCCAAAGAAATGAAATATTTTCTGGACTCAAACCCGGGACTGAAATCCCGGTTCAAACTGCATTTTGAATTTCAGGACTACCTGCCTCAGGAGCTTTCTGAAATTGCCAGTTTTGCCTGCCGCGAAAAAGGCGTGGAATTCACTCCCGAAGCAAAAGCCCGCATTGATGAGATCATTGTGGAGTCTTACCGGAAACGTGACCGTACTTTTGGCAACGCCCGCTTTGTTTTCGACCTCATCGACAAAGCCAAAATCAATCTGGGCCTGCGCATTATGGCGCTGGAAAACCCAAGGGCACTAGACCGCGAAGCACTTTCGCTTGTCCTTTGGGAAGACGTTGACCAGATCGAGCTCAAGCCGGATCGCGCTTTGCCGCACATTCCTATCGACCTTGCTTTGTTGCAGGAATCGCTTGATGAGTTGAACAAACTCATCGGGATGTCTAAAGTCAAAGAGCAGATCAGCGAAATGGTGCGCCTGGCACGCTACTACCGGGAAACCAGTCGCGATGTACTCAACAGCTTTTTCCTGCACACGGTATTCATCGGCAACCCGGGGACCGGAAAGACAACAGTGGCGCGCATTCTCACCAAAATTTACAAAGCCCTCGGCATCCTCGAACGCGGCCACATGGTCGAAACCGACCGACAAGGCCTGGTAGCCGGTTTTGTGGGCCAGACGGCCATCAAAACAGCTGAGAAAATTGATGAATCCATGGGCGGCGTGCTCTTTATCGACGAGGCTTATTCCATGACCAACCACGTTGGCGGCGCTCATGGTGATTTTGGCGACGAAGCCATCCAAACCCTCCTGAAACGCATGGAAGACCATCGGGGTCGGTTTTTTGTCTTTGTGGCGGGCTATCCGGACAACATGGAAACCTTCCTCAAAGCCAATCCCGGGTTGAGCTCCCGCTTTGACAAGATTCTGCGCTTTGATGACTACATGCCGGAGGATTTACAGCAAATTGCCCTGCTGATGCTGCAGGATGAAAACCTCTCCATCACCGCTGAAGCGGCCGAACACCTCAATAAATACCTGGCATTCATCTATGAGTACCGCGATAAATACTTTGGAAATGCCCGCACGGTTCGCAGCATTGTTCAGGAAGCCATCAAACAGCACCATTTGCGCATTTCCAGCCTTGGCCCTGAGGAACGGGCGTTGGTGCCCCTCGATGAGCTGTCGCTCGAGGATGTTTCAAGCTTTAAGCTCGATAAAAGCGGCTTTGTTTTCAACAAGAAAAACATTGGTTTTCAAAGACAGACACTGGAGGGAAGGTAGGAGGTCCAGTTGGCAGGACTTTAGTTGGCAGTTGGCAGTTTTGAGATTGCTGTTGACCGGCATACGTATCAATAATTAACAGTCAGGAATAAATCAGTTGGCAGGACTTTAGTTGGCAGTGGGCAGGATAGAGCTTGCTATTGATCGGCATATGTATCAATAATTGACAGTCAGCAAATCAGTTGGCAGGACTTTAGTTGGCAGTTGGCAGGAGGTAGTATTCCGCTGATTGGCATACAGATAAGTAATTGACAATCAGGACTTCATTAGTTGGCAGTTGGCAGGAGCAGCTTACCTGGATCGGGAGAAATATTTTCAATTGGCAGATGCCGCTTACTAAACTTCCAAAAGTTTGGTAAGCGTTTTGGAGCAATACTCTAAAGTCGAGCAGTGTTGTCTGAAACGCAGTTTGGGATTGTTCATATAACTCTGCCCATCAATAGCAACCCTAAAACTGCCAACTGTAAAACTGCCAACTACTACCTAAAACAACCCGATCCTCCACGGTTTCCGCTTTGCCTGAATGAGCGTAAAATGCTGTTTTTCTTTATTTTCCGATCGAAAAAACAACAATCCAAAGTCGAATAAATCAATGGAAAGAGACACGCGGGAATCACTGCACAATTGCTTCCAGGCTGTTTCCATGTCTGAAGACCAATGAATATCGCCGATAACAACCAGGCTATCTTCATGGACATGAGTCATGCATTGCTCAAAATAGGCCAGGGTATGATCTGAACGGTGGTCACCGTCAATGTACACAAAATCTAGTTTGGCAAGTTGTTTCAAAGCTTCCGGCAAGGCATTTTTAAAAGCCCCTTCCACAACGGCTACCTGATCCAACCCGCTAAGTTTTAAGTTTTGTCTTGCGAGTTGCGCCAGGGCGCCATCGCCTTCTACTGTGATCATTTGGGCAGTTTGTGCTGCAGAAGCCTGATAAATGGCGGATATTCCAACAGAAGTACCCAATTCCAGCAGGGTCGAAGGTTTGTGCCAATTTACGAGACGAAACAACAACCGTCCCTGCAAAGGGGAAATAGCGGTGTAGCGTACCAGATCGCATAAGCGGCGGCTTTCGTTTTCAAAAACAGCCGATCCGGCGCCGAGGTCTTTTACACGGAGTTCAGTCTTTACCTGAAGCATTTTTTTTCGCAAAACCTCCGTCGTAGAAAAAGCATAATACCAGCGGTCATCCTCATAGACACGGGCAATGAAATCCGCCACAAAAGGAGAATGTACGTCGTACTTCGTTTGCGCCAGAAAGTAGTAACGCAGGTATCTTATGAGAAAAGGAAGATAAAATTGAAGGAGGCGCATGCAGTTAAGTCAGTTGAGTTGGTTAAATTGGTTGAAGTAGGCGAATCAGTTAGGTTTGAACATCCGAATAGTTATCATTTCACGAATATACCAATTCAACGAATTTAACAAATTCAACCAATAATCCGGTCATATTCCCAAAACCTCTACCAGTTTTTCATGATAATAATCAAATTGATTGAGGTTTTTATGTCCCCCGCCTTCGATTACGAAAAAGCGGTCTTCTCCAACCAGGGGTTTTAATTCAAGCGCTGCTTTGT
Source organism: uncultured Saprospiraceae bacterium (assembly GCA_937926205.1). Lineage (GTDB taxonomy): Bacteria > Bacteroidota > Bacteroidia > Chitinophagales > Saprospiraceae > JABWAJ01. Next base: position 11,222 of record CALEYL010000013.1, on the reverse strand, counting down.
AGGGCACTACCCAATCATGAGTTCCCTGAAATACAGATTTAGGGTAGGATACTTTTTTCAAAAAATGCGCTACCGGAAAATGAACAGGGGTTTCCATTGCCGCCATAAACCGGGGCACTTTGTGAGCAATCAGTCGGGGCATGCTGGGAAAAGGGGTCTCCAGTATCAGTTGGCGGGCCGGACGACGAGCAGCCAGCCACGAAGCCATTGCCGTTCCCAGAGAGCGTCCGTAGATGGTAATTTTTTTTTCGGAATACCGCTTCAATGCCCAGTTATAAGCCATTTGTGCGCTGTGATAACACCCATCTTCAGAAGGCTGCCCCGGACTTTTCCCGTAACCGGGATAATCGATGGCCAAAAAATCGAAGCCGTGGCAGGTAAAATCAGCTGCGAGTTTGCCCCAGCGCTGTAAATTGTCTGCATTTCCGTGAAAGTACAATATCAGGTGCTGCCCACTCCCCCACTCTGCCGGAAAAAACAGGGCATTGATGCTGAGCCCCAGCTCCAGATCCGTTAAAAAAAACTCGTCAAATGACTGATCAAAACGAAAGACATATTGCTCCGGCAATCGAGTCGGTTGAAAAATAATTCGTTCCTGCAGCGCTTTTAACATCTTAGATCAACAATTGCTTCGAAGCTAATAACGACACTGGCTGTTGTCGGGTTTTACAAAATACGATTTATAATTTTTCGCTTTGGGGTCCATGCAGCCTTCCAGGTTCAGTAACATGACCTTTTTAAACTCAATGGGATGGCTTTCACTTTGCAGGGAAATGTAACCACCAGTTAATGGCGTACCGTCTTTTTTCGCCGCCGGGTCAAAACCATTTACCACGCCGCCCCCAATTACAGGATGGCTGTAGGTCATCACTTTATCGCCATTGACATAATGTTCGATCAGAGAATCGCCTAAAACCAACGCCTCAAAAGTCACCCACTGGTCGCCTGGACAGGTAACCGTTGAAGTACTGAGACAATGCTCTGTGATTAATTTACCATCCATTTCCACATGCGTTCCGGGGGTGCATAAATTTCCGGTAGGACGTTCCCCCTCCTGGCGTCCTCCCAAAAACTGTCCTTCCAGGCTGATGGGAAAATCCTGGTCTTTGGCCATGCTTTGCGGCGACTGGCAATGCAACATCACACCGCTGTTGCGCCAGGCCCATTCTTCGCCTCCGGGCACCTGCTCGCCCTTAAAGCGGTAGACAATGCGCACGCGGTAATAACTGAATGGCTTTTCATAAAAGAGATGCCCAAAGCGGTTTTCAAAGCTTTTGTATTGGTCGTATGAGACCATCATGCGCCCTTTTTTCACCCGAAAAGTATTGCCAAAATTGTCATCCAGTACATAACCCGTTATTTTGGGATGCCAGCCTTCAAGGTTTTTTCCATTGAAAAGTGGAATCCAGTCACTCTTTTTCTGGGCATCCAGGCGAATTCCAATGCAGGCAAAAAAGAGGAGAAACAAAGCAAATCTTAGTATCATATCAAATAGATGATTGGTGATCTAGTGCATATGGAGAAATTCCCAGGCCAGCTCTTATGCTTCTTCCTGCTCATCCTCTACCCGGAGGTTAGGGGGCAGGGGCTTACCCGGTGCTTTATACAGCAATTCAATCTCTTTGCCAAACTTCTCCAGAATGCGGGTTCGCACCGGCTTCATGGTATAAGTCAACAATCCTGAATCCACGGTCCACTCCTGATCGGTTAGGTGAAAAGCGCGAATGTTTTGATAATTGGGCAGGCTTGTATTCAGACGCTGAATTTCAGCCTCCATTTTTTGGCGCACTTTGATGTTGTGCACCATATAAGGTGCGCTGGTCCAATGGATGTTTTGGTCTTTGGCCCAGGCCTCCAGCAGTTCAAAATTAGGTTTGATGATGGCGGTAAGGTAAGGTCGCTGAAACCCGATAACCATGAGTTGTTCGATAAAGGGCGACTCCCGGAAATGGTTTTCCATCACCTGAGGCGCGATGTATTCTCCGGATGAAGTTTTAAAAATGTCCTTTTTCCGGTCTGTAACCTGGAGAAAACGTTTTTTCACCCACTTTCCGACATCTCCGGTACGAAGCCACCCCTCTTCATCCAGCACTGAACTGGTAGCTGCCGGCTGCTTGTAATAACCCTTCATAACATTCGGCCCACGCACCAGAATTTCTCCTTCACCGTTTTCGTCGGGCTGGTCAATGCGTACTTCCACACCAGGCACCGGCAGTCCGACCGTGCCAAAAGAAAAAAGGCCGGGCTTAAACTGATTCATGGCAACCACTGGGGAGGTTTCCGTCATGCCATACCCTTCGCGCACTTTAATGCCCATGGCGCCAAACAAACGCCCCAATTCTGGGCGGAGCCAGGCAGCACCAACGAGTATGCCTTCCACACGACCGCCCAAGCGGCGCTTCATGGCTTTAAAAACCAGGAGGCGCGCTACTTCCAGTTGAAAGTGGTACCATAAATTCGGCCCGGTTCGCCCTGTATATTGACGCCCCAGCACCAAAGCCCAATCCATGATCCTGCGCCCGAGCCAGCCCCGACGGGCACGTTCTGCTAAAGCCAGATCGTACATTTTTTCTAAAATGCGCGGGACTGCAGTGAACAAATGGGGCCGCACCTCCCGAAAAGCGGCATTAATGTAGTCGCGATCAACAGGCAGGTAAACACTGGCGCCGGCAGCAATGTATGTATAAATGGCCATACGTTCCAGTACGTGGCTGAATGGCAGAAAACTTAGCCCGACTTTGCCCGGAAAGACCGGCAAAATAGGAACAATCGCCCGAAGATTGCTGACGATATTCTTGTGACTGAGCATGACGCCTTTAGGGATACCCGTCGTACCTGAGGTGTAAATGATGGCCGATAAATCATCTTCAATGACCGCCGCCCTCAGGGCTTTCAGGTCGTATGAACCCTCAGGAGGTCCCTGATCCAGCAGGCAGTTTAAGCCATTCGGATCCGTCGTTTCGGCATGCAGGAAAACGGAACGCAATTTGGGAAACAAGGATCCATCTCCCAAAAAATGGGCGCCTTGTTCCGCGTTGGCGAAAATGCAAAGCCAGGCTTCCGTCTCCCGCAGAATGTGGTGCAATTGCGCTGCATCAAGGGTATCGTGTACAGGAACAGATATAGCCCCGATTTGCTGTACTGCAAGATCAAAAAAAAGCCATTCCGCACTGGCTGCGTGCGGCACCATGACCACCCTATCGCCGGCTTTTATGCCTAAATTCAACAAGGTCAAACTGTAGCGATCCACTTCAGCGATGCATTCCGCAATGCTGTACACCCGCCAATGCCCATCGCCACGACTGCCCAAAGCCCGTTCGTTTGGAAACCGGTTCAGTTGAAAGCGGAGAATATCAAAAGTTCTGGTCATCATGGGCGTTGCAATTGAGCAGGCTTTTCATAAAAACCATTGAGGATATCGTACAAATACTCATGATAGGTCGCAAAATCAGTCAGGTTGTTGTGGCCGCCGCCCTCAATGGTGAGCAATTGAATGTGCTCCGGATTGAGCTGCTGTAGTTGCTGGCTGTGTTTGTAGGGAATCAAGCGGTCGTGGTTGCCATGGAGAAGGTAAACCGGAATTTCGATCTTTTTCAGAAACTGGTCGGTGCGGATCTGATAGCGAAGTACCCATCGCAGCGGCAGGAAAAAACCATACCGCTTAATCTGGTGGTAAAAACTGTAATACGGAGAATCCAAAATCAGCATTCTCGGCAGGTTCCAGGAAGCAATGCGGGCGGCAATACCCGACCCCATAGAGCGGCCATAGACCACAATTTTATCTTCAGAATATTGACTTTTAAGCCATTTGTATAAACCCTGGGCATCGTTGTACAGAATTTGCTCACTGCGCTTACCGCGGCTTTTCCCAAAACCCCGGTAATCCATCATGAAAAAATCATAACCGTTGCTCATAAAGTCGCGGGCAAATTTGGCCCAGCCCTTGATGCTGCGCGAATTGCCTTTTAAGTAATAAATCACGCCACGGCTGTTGGGCACGCGAAAATAAACGGCATTGATGCTCCCGCCGTCCTCCATCTCGAAGGTCTTTTCCTCAAAATCAAAAGAATACTGGTATTTAAAGTCTGTAGGCAGGCGCTCCGGGCGAAAAAAGAAGATATGCTGAAATACATAGAATAAGGCGCTTATGCCTGCATAAATGGCTGCAAACGGAAAAAGGAGTAAAAGCCAGTACATAAGCAAAGGTTGAAGATAATGTTTGAGGGCTAAATTTTGCCTGTTTGCATATTTGTATCGTGTCTGTTGAGACACGCGCACTCCGACTGCCCCGAGCAGGAAAGTTAGGAGAATAATTTCAAATTGGAAATAAATCTGAAATCTTTGAGGCTATACAGGCTTCGGACACCTCGGAGGTGTCCGAAGCCTGTATAAGCCCATAATCAGGTTCTCACGCCCATTCAGTTCCGAAATTTCCCTGCTCAGTAAGTATAATTCGCTTCCTGCCTTTCAGCTCCCATAGATTTGCTTCCAGAATCAAAAACCGGAACTCATGGATATTTTGAAATTTTCAAGACAACTATTCCACCTTACTGTTTTTTATTTTGGGTTTAGCTTCACGCTTTCTGCACAAACGGATCCAATCGAGGCAGCAAAGCCTTTTTTAGCCCAAAAGAATTTTGACAAAGCCGCTGAAGTTTATGAAAACTGGCTGGCAAAATACCCGAACGATGCTAACATCTGGCGGGAACTGGGTGTTGCCCAATCCTGGGGCGGGCAGCATCTGAAAAGCATTGAAGCATTCAAAAAATCGCTGGAATTAAGCCAATCAAACCTTGAAGCGCAACGGGGATTAGCCTACGCTTACGCCTGGCGGGGTGATTACGGACGGGCGAGGGAATTGTTTGAGGCCATCCTGAAAACCGATGCAAGCGATGAGCAAGCCCAAAAAGGGTTGGCTTACCTCGCTTTGTGGTCAGGCAATGGCGAACGTGCAACACAGCAGTTTGCCGACCTTGCCCGCCGTTTTCCTCAAAATGCAGAATATCAGTTGACATTGGCCCAGGCCTGCAAAATGACAGGAGAAAACGCCCGGGCTGCACGGGCCTACCGCGCGGCTAAAAGGCTGGCTCCTGAGAATCCGATTCCCAAACGCGAACTGACTACATTACGCACAGAACCAGTTTTTGCAGAAGCTGACATTTGGGGCGGATATTCCAGGGTGGCGACTTCAGACTCCGACGGTCTGAGGTTGCTGCAACTGGCATTGCAACTCCGACACGATTACAGCGTTTATGCCAGACTAGACAAATCCCTGTCTGTAGACAACCTTGACCTGCTACGCCGGAATGTGCGGGGGAATGTATACAACATCGGCGCTTTTCACAGCTGGAATGAAAAAACCGGAACGACAATCGAAGCAGGTCTTCGCGAATTTGGCAAAGCCCAGGCTTCACAATACACCATACGTGGCGAACAAACTTATGCCATTGCGAATGGCTTTCAGCTAAAGGCGGGCCTTATGGCTGGCTTCGGCAACAATACCCAGACGGAATGGGTAATCCTGGCAGGCGGCCATTTTCCGGTTGCACGCTATCTGGCGCTCGAACCTACTTTCTTTTTCACACGCCTGAATGCTTTTTCATTTGATCACCGATTTGCCTTAAACACCAAGATCATGCCGGGACAGGGCTACGAACTCAATATTGGCGTGCTGGCCGGTAGTGCTCAAATTGAAAATGAAGCAACATTGCGAAAAATGACAGGCGCCTATTTTGTGGGGATCGCCCCCATCAGCAAACCGATCTGGCTAATGTTTTCATACCGCTACGAAGATGGCTTTTTCGACCAGTTGAACACAGCAGCGCTGGGCGTAAGGCTCCGCTTTGGCCAAAGCCGGTAACATTTTGTCCAATAAGTTCGATGACATCGGACGGTTAAGACGGACATTCAACAACAACTAAGCCTGAGTTCAGCCAGTGATGTGGTCGCCGGAAATTGTCCGGCAATCACCAGGCGAAGCCATACCAAAACTTAACAAGGTCGCACAGTTGCGGCTATAAACCGATCATGAAATGGTACAGACTAAAAACACAAGACTGCTCTCTACACCTGGCATTTTATCAAAAGTGGCGATGGCGCCGGTACATTCAAGAATAGAAACCCTTACACCACAACGAGCCAGACCTTTGCCCTGGCTATACCTTAGCGTTTTTGGGCTGTGGGGCGCGGCGCTCCTGTGGTTTCAGCCCCGCTTATGGAGTTTGCTGGATATGAGCTACAGTACGGGAAGCTGGCTTGCGCTGTTGCTTTTTATTCTTTTCATTGATTTTGCCTGGCTTTACGGCTTGTACAACGTCACCATAGTGCTTTTTGCCTGGGGATATGCCCTGAAAAAGAAGCGTAGCGGAAGGATTGGAAACCTCGTGCTGCCCGACAATAAGCCTGCGCCACCCGTCGCAATCCTCTATACGACCTGCAATGATTTTGTGGAAGAAAGTGTGTTGTCCTGTGTGCGTCAGGATTATCCCAACTACACCGTTTACATCCTGGACGACAGCAGCAATCCTGATTTTCAGTTAAGGGTCGATCGCTTTGCCAATCGCTTCCGGAATCGCGTCAAAGTCATTCGCCGCCCGGAGCGCCGCGCTTTCAAAGCAGGAAACATGAATTACGGCCTTGAAAACTATGTAAAGGAGCCTTATTTCGCCATCGCAGATGCAGATGAAATCCTGCCTGCCAATTTTCTGAGCAAACTGGTGCCAGTCATGGAAGCAGACCCGCAATGTGGTTTTGTGCAGGCCAATCACCGGGCAAACCCCAACTCGGAAAGCGCCCTGGCTAAAGACCTTGGTGTAGGCATCGACCTGCACTGGAAATGGTACCAGCCCCTTCGTAATGATTTCGGTTTTGTTATGTTTCTGGGCCATGGCGCTCTGCTGCGCCGTAAATGCTGGGAAGAAATTGGCGGTTTTCCTGAAATCGTAAGCGAAGACCTTGGCTATGCCATTCACATCCGGGAAAAAGGGTATCGCGGACGTTTTGTCGAAGATGTCATTTGTTATGAAGACTTCCCGGATACGGTTCGCGCTTTCCGCATTCGCCACATGAAATGGACGCGTGGTACCTGCGAATTTCTAAAGCTAAAGATGGGTTGGTTGCTGCGGGCAAAAAACATCAGCTGGGCTGAAAAATTAGACATCCTGTTCCCAACTTTAAACCTGCCTTTGACCATTCTCTATTTCTTTTTTATGGTAGACGCCAATTTGATGCTGCCCTGGTTTTTTGGAGAAAGACAAGACCTGACCTGGGTCACCGGCGGCGTAGAATTTGCAATGCCCGTTTATTCGCTGGGGCATGGATTTGACAACATCTACAGCGCAGATTTTTTCGCAATTACCCTGCTGACATTTTTTGCGCCTGTTTTGTGTTTTCTCATCGGACTGGCCCGGCAACCTTTAAAACTTTTCAAATTCATCAGCCACAGCACCGCACTTTATGCTGCCCTCGGACCACTCTCTGCACTTGGTGTCATTACTTATTTTATTTCCGGTAAGGCTGTTTTTTTAGTCACGGGTGACAACTCCCAGCAAGCTGTTGGCACTCAGGAGCAAAGTGGAAAAACAAATGCCCTGCGGGAAGGTTGGAGACGTTTTGTGCAGCGCAGTCACCCCGATTCCATGCCGGTACAGGCATTTGAGGTATTTATTGCCCTGCTGTTTGGAACCGTCTGCATTTTTATGTTTCAAATTTCCTTTATGGGCCTTTGCTTTGCTTTTGCCTTGTTACCCATTATGCATCACCTGGGGTGGCGCAACCGATTTGTCAGGATTGCAGCTTATATCCCCTTCTTTTTCATTCTGGCTGGCTTGTTGCTGGCAGGCCTGAGTCTTTTTGGCATGCAAACCGTCTTTTTCGGGTATGGCTTTCACTTTTGATTGTCGGGTGTGTATTTTTACAGATTAATTTTTTCATCCCTGTTTGCAATCTTAAAAATCACACCATGAGAATTATTCTGATTACGCTGTTCTCTTTCGCAATAACCGGAACAATAGTGGCGCAAATAAAACCTGATGTTCAGGAAAAAGCCCGCAAGGCAACGCACCATTACCAGCCTGAAGATATTTTACCCATTCAACCCCTGCTGCGGCCAGCTGCCGCAGCGGGCAGGGTTTTTGATAGGACTGCTGAACAGCCCCGTCCCTTGCCTCCTCTAACCAGGCTGCAACTAAAAAACAAAAACATTGAAATTGAACGCGATCCGGTTTCAGGAAACGTCGTTGCTGTTCGGGGCAAACTCCCCGAAGAAGCCGTGCAACTGCCGGGAAAAACAGCTTTGGAAAACCGCTGTTTCGGCACTTTGCGCGCCCTGAGGGAAATATTGGGGGCATCCGACCCGGTCACATCATTTCAAATCATCGGCTCTCAGGAAGAAGGCGACGGTTTTACCCACGTGCGTTTACAACAAGTTTATCAGGGTATCAAAATCCATGGTGCAGAAGTTCTGTTGCATTTTAAAGGCGAGCACGCTTACCTGTTAAATGGGCGCTGGTATACAAATCCGACGCTGGCCAATTTGCAACCTGCTGTTCAGCAAGAAGCCGCTTCCCGCAAAGCATGGGATGATGTGGCGCTTGTAACTTCCATTCGACCGCCAAGTCCGGAAGAAGCGCAGTGGACCAGCGCGCCAAAAGATGCGGAACTGGTCATTTGGTACGACGATGAGAAAAACCCACACCTGGCATGGGCCATGGAAATCGTGCCCAACCTCGTTGCCCGCTGGGCTTATATAGTGGATGCTCAAAGTGGTGAAGTTTTGCGCAAATTCAGCCAGCTTTGCCAGTTGCACGGCCAGGCATGTCTGACAAATCACAATAAAGCGTTGGAAACCGATGCTTCAAAAGCGCAGGTAAATACACAAGCGACTTTACCCCCGCCTCCGGGCACCGCGAATGCAAACGATTTGTTCGGCGTGGTTCGCACCATCAACGTTTATCAATCCGGCGGCATATTTTATCTCATTGATGCTTCACGCAGCATGTTCAATGCCGCAGAGTCGGTTTTTCCGAATGACCCAGTAGGAACCATCTGGACGGTCAATGCCGGAAATACCTCTCCGGAAAACAATAATTTTAATGCTACCCACGTCACCTCGGCAAACAATACCTGGACAAATCCGACGGCTGTCTCCGCACACTACAATGCTGGCAAAGCATTCGAGTATTTCAAAACGACCTTCAACCGCAATTCCATTAATGGCCAGGGCGGCAACATCGTCTCCTTCATCAATGTTGTAGAAGGTAACGGTGCATCCATGGGCAATGCTTTCTGGAATGGCGCTGCTATGTTCTATGGCAATGGCGATCAGGCATTTTCTTCCCCTTTAGCCAAATCGCTTGATGTAGGTGGTCATGAAATGTCGCATGGGGTGATTCAAAATACGGCAAACCTGGAATACTACGGTGAATCCGGAGCCATCAACGAATCTTTTGCCGATGTATTTGGCGTTATGATAGACCGCGATGACTGGAAACTTGGCGAAGATGTGGTCAATCCGTCGGTATTTCCAACCGGCGCCCTGCGCGATGTATCGAACCCGCACAACGGTGGTAATTCACTCAATGACCCGGGCTGGCAACCAGATCACGTTTCTCAAAAATATACAGGGTCAGCTGACAACAACGGCGTGCACATCAACAGTGGCATTACCAACAAAGCATTTTTCCTGTTTGCCAATCAGGTTACCAAGAATGTTGCTGAGCAGGTCTATTACCGGGCTTTGTCCAATTACCTGACTCGCTCTTCACAATTTATTGACCTGAGGATTGCTGTTATTCAGGCAGCAACAGATTTACACGGCGCCAACTCTGCTCAGGTGACGGCAGCAGCCAATGCGTTTTCTTCAGTCGGTATTGGCAGCGGCCAGGGTGGCAATTATGAACAGGAATACGACCCAAATACAGGCGAAGAATACATTCTTTACACCAGTACGAACCAATCAAAATTGAGTTTGGCTACTTCCGCCGGTATTATAGATACCGATCCGTTAACCACGGTTGCGCCGCTCAGCAAGCCTTCTATCACGGACGACGGCAGTATCATTGTATACGTAACACAAAGCAAAACCCTGCGGGCACTCGTCATCAATTGGCTCCTCGGCACCTTCCAGAGTCAGACGCTGAGCGCACAACCTATCTGGCGCAATGTAGCCATTTCAAAAGATGGCAATCGACTGGCGGCACTGACAGACGATTATGATAACCGCCTTTATGTCTATAATCTAACAAACGGTTCAAATCAAACTTTTGAATTGTACAATCCGACTTACGCGGAAGGAATCAACACAGGCGATGTCGTTTATTCAGATGTCCTTGAATGGGATTTTTCAGGCGAAAACGTGCTGTACGATGCACTCAACGAAATCAATACCAATAACCAGGCCATTGAATATTGGGATATTGGTTTCATTCGGGTTTGGAACAACGCTGCCAATACCTATGGTGATGGTTTTATTTCTAAACTATTTGCAGGTTTGCCGGAAAATACCAGTGTGGGTAATCCGACCTTTTCTAAGAACTCGCCGAGTATCATTGCATTGGATTATATTGACGAATTCCTTGGTGAAAATTATGTATTGGGTGTCAACTATGAAAGCAGCGATGTAAGCGATATTTTTCAAAACAGTATTCTGGGTTATCCCAATTATTCTGTTGATGATAACCAGCTGATTTTTGATGCAACCACGACAAATGATGACGACGTGATCGCCATCATCCCACTGGCTGCCAACAAAATCAGTCCAGCCGGTAGTGCTTCTATCCATATTTCAGATGTTAGCGGCGCAAAATGGGGTGTCTGGTTTGCCAACGGCCTTCGCGACCTGACAGATGCCGGAGAAATCATTCAGCCAAACCTTGCCTTGCAGGTAGCGCCAAATCCATTTGCTCAGGAACTGACTATTGGCTTTGAATTACCTGAAAGCGCCACTGTTATGGCTGATTTATTGGATTTGACCGGCCGGGTGGTAACTTCTGAAAGCTGGCAGGCAAGCTCGGGCCGATCTGCTAAAAGCTGGCCACTCCACGACATTCCTTCGGGTATGTATATGCTGAGGCTAAAAGCGAATGGAGCGCAATCAGTTGTGCGGGTGATCAAGCAATAATGGCGTTGTTTTCATGGTCGTCATGGTTGTTTCATGGTCGTCATGATCGTTTCATGGTCGTCATGATCGTTTCATGGTCGTCATGATCGTTTCATGGTCGTCA
>CALEYL010000012.1 GCA_937926205.1 uncultured Saprospiraceae bacterium | reverse complement strand
GTTGCCAAGATGTGTGTAAACCATAGCCCTGCGGGAATGACAACCCTGCTGGGACTGGCATCCAATAATGCGATATGCACAGCCAACGCTCGCCGGTAGCGGGAATGACAGGCGCGGATGGAATATACATTGTAGGTAATAGATAAAGAGTTCGGTACCCTGGTTCACGACAAAAAAAACTTGTGTATAAAACATAGCTCCCGGAGGGCAGGCAAGTAAAACCAGACCCTATTTATCGAGGTTTGTATTTAAATCAATAATTTCTTTCCGGATTTTTTTTGCTGCTTCGTCGCGGGTCAGCTTGTATTCTTCGCAATAGTTTTGCAAACTCATTTGTTCGAACAGTAATTTATGTACCACCGGAGCTTTTTCAAATTGCCCAAGTTTGAACTTGTTTTTTACCTGTTCGCTGCCCAACTGTTCCTGTGCTGTCTGAATGGTGAGATTGATGAGTTTTGCATAAAGTGAGGGGTGGGTGTCGGTTAATTTGTTTTTGTACGCCTTTTGAAAGGTACCAATTAAAACTTCTTCCGCTTCTTTGGGGGTTGGCGAAATTTGTAAGGCAATGTGATAGAGCAAAGAACTATAAGTATCGTACAACTTTTCTATTGTGCTTGACTTGTTGCTCATGATTTCGATTTTTTTTTGGTTTAGAGCTTGTTCGGGAATTCCTTAATACAAACCCGCTGGAAGAAAGGCACAAAGACCCATTCCATGAAGGAATGGGCTTTGTGCGGGTTAAAGAACAGTCTTTCAATTTTTCAAGGTTAACTTATGGGTATGAAAACTAAAAAAGTAGTGTTTGTCTGTTTATAAGGCATCATTTAAGGATTTCGCATGATGACAATGACTTCCGTATGGATTTCCCTTTCCGTTTTCAGCTGTACCAGGTGCGTTCCATTGGAAGCCTGAGTCGCATCGATTTTATAAGTATTCAATCCTTTGTGTGTCTTAATCTTATCGCTTAGCACCACCTGACCCAACGTATTGATGAAGCTAAACGCAACCTCTTCTTCAATGGCTGATTGGAAACTAAGGGTCACACTTTCGCTGGCAGGATTTGGCCAAAGCTTTACTTGCTGCAGGTTTTCATTCATACGATGTGCGATTCCCGGTTCTGAAGTTGGAGTCACAGTGTGGGGATCACCCATTTCAATAATTGCAGCAGCTGGTAAATCAACGCTGAGATCTCCCGTTGAAGGAACACAAGGCAGCAGGATCATACACGTCGAAGCACAACCATAAGCGTCGGTGACCGTGAGGAGTATTTTCACCGTGGACCACCCTACATAAATGATGATTTCCGAAGTTCCCTGCCCACTCTGGATGAAGCATTTTTCACCCACTATTTGCCATTCGTAGGTTATCGGGTCGAGGCCGCCAGTCACTTCGCTGGAGATGACGACGCCGTGGGTGTTGCATTCAACACTTTCAGGAAGGGTGATTGCGCATTCGAGGATGGTATCCGGTATCCAGGTAATGTGCTGCACATAAGTTGATGTATTACCACATGCATCCGTTGCAATCCAGGTTCTTGTGACGATAAATTCACCAGGGCTTGCGCCCGGAACAATCGTTTCCGAATAGGTCATCGCAGCTGGTTGCGACAGATCGACGGCATGCACTTCCGGGGCAGGTGGCAAAGGTGCGCAGATAATGGTGACATCTGCCGGCGTTTCGCTAAAGCCGGGTGGCAGGTCATCCATGATGTCTACGCTGAAGGTAAAAAAGCCCATATTGCCACAAGCGTCCGTAGCCATCCACATGTAGACTCTGTGTTCAGAATATCCGGCTGTTTCGCAATCTTCCGGGTAAGTGATTTTTATGGTCAAAACGGGGATGATATCCTGGTCGCAATCATCGAGGACGATGACACTCTGATCATCCAGATTATTCAAATTTTCGATGACATAGAATTGCGAAGATGGAATCAGATTATGGTCATTGTCTAAAAAAGGCAGGATGGCCGAGCCTGCCGGAATGATAATTTCCGGTGGTGTATGGTCATTCATGGTTATCGTTTGGTGGATCTGGGTCACATGACCACAAATCCCAACCGCAGTCCAGGTCCTTATGATGGACAACCCGTTGCAGGGAACATCCAAAGTGTCCGCTTCCATGGTTACGGCGACAAAGGTTTCCGCGCAAACATCATACGCCGTGACCACCGGAATGGAAAGGTCATCGCAAACTTCTTCGTTTACGCCCTGAATGATCGGTCCACGGTCATCCCTGACATGGATGATTTGTAGTCTGGTCGCTGAATTGCCGCAAGAATCTCTTAGGGTGATCTCGCGGTTTAAATCGTATTCAAAAGGACAATCTCCACGAATCGTCGTATCCCTCATCGTCATAAATACGGCGCCATCACTGTTGTCGCTTGAAAATATCTCTGGTAGTGCTTCATCACAACCGATGGTCATTTCCGGAATGAAGTTGACAAAAACAGGGCTGGTTTCGTCGATCATTTGGACGTTTACTACAAGCTCCGTAGCATTTCCGCAGACATCCGTAGCCGTCCATTTTAATTCTATCAATACCATGAATCCATCAACGGTGCAATCACCTGTTTCAAGGACCCTTTCGGTAAAGCTTACAAAGCCCCCCGACAGGCAGGCATCTTCAAGCCAGACATCGTTGACGCCAAAGCTTGTGTAATGCCCATTAGTGTGCGCAGGTGCATATTCCAGCGTCAGCACCTCTCCTGAATCTAGTGCTGCAAGCGCAGCATTCAGAAATACCAGGTTAAGTTGACTTTGGTCATTCAACAGCAGAATAGCGGTATCTCTGGCTACATTGCCACAGGCGTCGTAAGCCTCGTAAGTTCTTCGGATGGCCACGCCACTGCCACAAGGATTTGGGATGTTAATGTCCTGAAAAACCAGAATTGTGGAGCCACCACACTGATCCGTGGCGACTACTTCGTAAAGGTTCGGATCGTTGATGCACGCAGTGTCCGGAACGCCCGTAATTACCGGGCCCTCATCATCTGTAAGGGTGATGTTTTGCGTCACAATCGTTACATTCCCGCAGCGGTCCGTTGCGCGCCACGAACGCACGATTACCTGGCCAAACGGGCAACCCGGCGCCAGCGCCGTTTCTTCTACAAGCACCACACAGGCGCACAGGCATTCATCGGTGGCGTAGATGCCAGGGGGCGCTTCAGGAATTGCACTACAATTGACAGTGGTATCCTGGGGCACACCATAAATTACGGGTGGGATGGTGTCCACCAAAGCGAGATATGCGGTTGCGCTGTCGCTGTTGCCACAAAGGTCAGTAGCGACCCACGTCAGGCGGTATAAATTGATAAACCCATCTTCTTCACAATTGCCTTCGTTCTGTAAAACCTGGTGGAAGGCAACCGATACAGGCCCGGTGCAATTGTCCGTTGCCTGAACACTGCCCTCACCATAGGTAGGCATGTCCCAACCAGGATTTTGACCAAAACACTGAACAGATAGAGTGTCGCCGGCCAAAAAGTCCGTTGTGAAAGTGATCACCGGCGGCGTTTCATCCAGCACGGTAATGACCTGGGAGCAGGTAGCCGTGTTGCCACATTCGTCCGTGGCCCGGTAAGTCCTGGTCAGGGTAAAGTTATTTTCACAGGTATGGTTGGTGATGACATCGCCGACATGTATGACGGTGACGAGGCTGCCACAATTGTCGGATGCAAACACAAAATCCACATTAACTGCCGGTACCTGAATGGCGCATTGTATGCTGAGGTCTTCAGGACAGGTAATTGTAGGTGGTGTGTTGTCAACGACCGTGATGGTCTGAATGCAGCTGACGCTGTTTCCGGCAGCATCCGAAGCGGTCCAGGTACGCGTTATCGTGTACTCCTGCGGGCAGGTTCCTGCCATAATGAGGTCGCTGAAAGAAATTGTCAGTGGCAGGTTGCAATTACTGGTTGCCGTAGCCGTACCGGTATTTAAGGGTAAGGTAACCTGCTCACAATTAATCGTCAGATCTTCGGGACAAGTGATGGCGGGCGGTGTGTTGTCAACAAGTACAGTCACGCTACAGACACTGCTGCATCCGTTCCCGTCTGTAATCGTCAGAGAATACACACCTGCGGCGGCCACTGTAATACATTCGGTTACAGCGCCGGTATTCCATAAATAGGCATATCCGGGGGGAGCGCACAACTCGGTTGTTTGCCCTGGCTCGCAAAGCAATAAATTGCCGGTGATGAAACAAACCGGCGGCACGTTGGCGACAACGGTCGCGCTGCACGTGCTGCTGCATCCGTTCGCTTCCATTATGACAACAGAATAAGTTCCCGGAAAACTGACGGTAATACAATTCGTCATTGCGCCGGTGCTCCACGAATAAAAGGTAGCGCCTGGCGGCACACAAAGTTGGGTTGACGCTCCTTCACAGAGTAACAAATCGCCTGTGATAGAGCAGTCTGGCAGTGGATTGAATGTAACGGTCACGCTGCAGGTGCTGCTGCATCCGTTCGCTTCTGTAATAATCACAGAATATACGCCCGGTAAATTGACGGTAATACAATTGGTTGTTGCGCCGGTACTCCACACATAACCGGAGGCGCCGGGAGGCACGCAAAGTTCGGTTGACGCCCCTTCACAGAGTAACAAATCGCCTGTGATGGTGCAAACTGGCAGTGGATTGAATGTAACGGTCACGCTGCAGGTGCTGCTGCATCCGTTCGCGTCTGTAATAACCACAGAATACACGCCTGCGGTCACAGTAATACAATCGGTCACAGCGCCGGTGCTCCACAAATAGGTATATCCAAGGGGAGCGCACAACTCAGTGGTTTGCCCTGCATCGCAAAGCGATAAATTTCCGGTAATACTGCAAACTGGCAGTGGATTGACGGTAACTGTAGCGCTGCAGGTGCTGGTGCATCCATTCAAGTCTGTAATAACTACAGAATACACGCCCGGTACACTGACGGTAATACAATCGGTCATTGCGCCGGTGTTCCACAAATAGCTGGAAAGTCCGGGAGTTACACAAAGGTCCGTCGTTTCTCCCTCACAGATGGTTAAATTGCCTGTGATGGTGCAGGCCGGTAGTGGGTTGACAACAACGGTCACGCTGCAGGTGCTGCTGCATCCGTTCGCTTCTGTAATAATCACAGAATATACGCCCGGTAAATTGACGGTAATACAATTGGTTGTTGCGCCGGTACTCCACACATAACCGGAGGCGCCGGGAGGCACGCAAAGTTCGGTTGACGCCCCTTCACAGAGTAACAAATCGCCTGTGATGGTGCAAACTGGCAGTGGATTGAATGTAACGGTCACGCTGCAGGTGCTGCTGCATCCGTTCGCGTCTGTAATAACCACAGAATACACGCCTGCGGTCACAGTAATACAATCGGTCACAGCGCCGGTGCTCCACAAATAGGTATATCCAAGGGGAGCGCACAACTCAGTGGTTTGCCCTGCATCGCAAAGCGATAAATTTCCGGTAATACTGCAAACTGGCAGTGGATTGACGGTAACTGTAGCGCTGCAGGTGCTGGTGCATCCATTCAAGTCTATAATGGTAACCATATACAGTCCTGAAACGCTCACCGTGATACATTCCATCATTTCACCTGTGCTCCACAAGTAGGAATTGCCGGGTGGGGCGCAGAGGTCCGTCGTTTCTCCCTCACAGATGGTTAAATCGCCTGTGATGAAGCATATGGGTAATGGGTTTACCGTAACAATAATATGATTGGAGGTTTCTGTGCTGCAAACCGTTGTGTTCGTTACAAAATAATCGCCGCTGGTGCTTACAGTTATGGATGGCGTGATTTCTCCGGTGCTCCAAATGCCGTCAACATTGCCGGAAAGCGTCACGCTCCCGCCAATGCAGAATGAGGTTGGGCCGTCTGCGCTGATGACTGCTGCAACCGCAGGCAATCCGAGGGTAATGGTATTATTGAATAGTGAAATTGCTCCCTGACGAGAAAGAATTCTTCCAATAAGATCGGCTCCTTCCAACAAGTTGATGGCGCCGTTCACAAGGACAGTTCCCCTGAAAGTCGAAAAATCTCCTAAATTAAATTCCCCATTGATTTGCCAATACACATTGCATAAAGAAGCGCCATTAATCAGCGTAACGCTGGAAAATGCGCTTGTCGCAAAAGCGCCATCTATCTGGAAAACAAATAGAGCATCGGAATTACCAAGGCCATCCAGGGTTAAATTTCCATTTAATGTAGAAGCAGCCCCGGCACAGTAAATATTGGGCCCAAGCACTTCGCCATTACCAAATGTAACGCCATGAACAAGGCCACAAGTCAAACTACTCAAAGCGCTGTATGCAACATCCACATCTACAGCCGCTTGTGCAGACAAAGCATCTGCTATGTGAATTCCACCAACAACAACTCCGGGTGGAAATCCGGAAAACGCTCCTGCATCTGTGCCAATATCCCCCGTTACAACGCTTGTCCCAAGATTATTGAAAGCTCCAACTGCCGTAAATGCAGCAAAGCCCGACGCTGTCCCTAAGTCGGGTGCTTGTCCAAAATTTGCATAGGGTATTAAGAATAATATAATTACGCCCCATGCATTTAGTATAATTTGTTTCATGCTGAATATTATTTTATTTACATAAATTCTTAAAATATTTGTTATTGCAAATTTCAAATTTTAAATACCCGAACATGTTATATAATTTTTATAATAATTTATATAATTCACACATTATCAATACATTAATTTAAAGTTAATACATTTTTTTTAAAATCCCATAACCCAAATAAAAAAGCCCGTGTCAAATAGACCCGGGCTTTGCATAGTATAATCAACTAATCATGGGATGTAATCTAAGTAGCACTACTTTTGCGAATCATCAGAAAAATCCCTCCAATAAGGAGGACTATGCCTGCAATAGGCGACCATTGGACAAAGTGATTTTTTTCCTGATTAATTTCAATCGGGCCAATGTCCACTACATTTTCAGTAGTGACAAAATGAAACCCGGTGTATGCAATCATAATGACTCCAATGACAATAAGGATAATACCTAATGTTTTGGTTTGCATTTTTTTTTTGATTTTACAAGTTAATTTTTCGGTTGTCTGCAGTACCCATTAGCATACCCAAATTGTTAAACCGGACTTTTTCCCTGGATGACCCTCAGTATAACAACAATGATTGCAATAACCAGCAGGGTGTGGATAAGGCCGCCAGCATTGTAACCAACAAACCCAATAAGCCATCCAATGACTAAGATTACGGCGATGTAATAGAGTATATTTCCCATGATTTCTTCAATTAAAATGGTGAATCGGTTTTGTTTGTGGTAATCTTCGGGATGTCCTTATTCTTACAACAACAGAATCAACAACAACACTACGAGGAGCAATGCGCCAACAGAAAGGTAAACGCCGCTGGCTTGTTCTCTGAGTTCTTTTTTGATGGAGCGTACTTCTTTCCGCATTTCTTTCTTTTCTGAAGCGTTCATACTGGAACGGTCCATTTCTTTAATTTCGCTCAATCTGGCGGTTAATACCTCTGCTCTTGCGGATTCGGCAGGTGTCGTTGCAGGTGTGGAAATTGGATCAACGCCTGTAACAGCGCTCACTTGAAGGGGAACAACTGACAGCAATAAAAATGCCGCCATTGCATACATTGTAAGTTTTTTCATTTCAAAAGATTTTCAACTATGAAGTAATTTTCACAGTATTGCAAAGGTGGGTCTCTTTAAAGCGAGGTGTGTTACAAAACTTTTGAAAAGAATTACATTATTCAGACATTATCAAGGGGTTTCCTTTTTTTATGCTTGAGCTTTTTGAAAAAAGTAGGCGTTAAGCCCGTGACTTTTTTAAACTGGTTGGATAAATGCGCGACGCTGCTGTAGTTCAGCTTATAGGATATTTCGGTAAGATTAAGCTCATCGTATAAAAGCAATTCTTTAACCCGTTCAATTTTGTGAGCGATGATGTAGTGTTCAATGGTGACCCCAGTTGTTTCAGAAAAAAGGTTGGCCAAATAAGTATAATCGTAATGAAGTTTTTCACTAAGAAAATCCGAAAAATTGGTTTTGGGACGTTCCGCTGCAAAATGCACCATGTCAATAACAACGCCTTTTATTTTTTCAATTAACATGGCTTTTTTGTCGTCCATCAATTCCAGCCCGGATTTTTGCAGTTCCTTGTTCAGCTGCCCGCGCTGTTCGGCAGTCAACTCCTCCCTGATCTCCACTTCGCCGAGGTCTACAAATATAAAATGCAGGCCGAGTTCGTTCAACGCCGACTTAACTGCCATTTTGCAGCGGTTAGAGACCATGTATTTGACAAAGAGCTTCAACGGTAAAATTTCAGGATATATTTGCAATCAATGGCTTCTATCTTAGAAACACAGCAGGCGGAGATTCGTTTAGTTGAGTAATCTCACGCCTCGCTTTGCCTCATTCCCGCAAGGCGATAACATTAGGTCCGGTGGCCTCCTGAAATCATGGAAAACAGCGAACAAATTTAATGAATTAATGCATGTTAGTTGAAGACTTTAATCATACCATCGATACCTGGATCAAGGAACTGGAGCCCTACAAATTAGAACAGTTGTGTGTCAAACCTGCTCCTGATAGCTGGTCTCTTGGACAGCTTTACATGCACCTGATCGAAAGTACGCATTATTTTATTGAACAAATAAAAATTTGTTTGGCTTCCAATGAAAATGCCCTTGGAGAAGCTTTACCTCAGGCACGGGAAATGTTCCACAATAACGCATTCCCGGACATCCTCATAGAAGGCCCGCCTTCAAATGCGCTAACACCAAACCCTGAGAGCAAGAAACAAATCGAGCTAGCCTTAATGGATTTAAAAGAAGAAGTCCGGCAAATTGAAACATTGATTACCCACAGTCCATTTAAAGGCAAAACCCGACACCCTGGGTTAAAGTACTTTAACGCCGGTGAATGGCTGCAGTTTGCCGAAATGCATTTGCGGCACCATCTCCGGCAAAAGGATCGGATAGTGGCTGTTCTTATGAGAGATTTCCAGATATGAAGTAAATTCACACCCTTTCGCACACCTTTCCAGCAATCCTTTGGCCCCGGAATTTTCTCATTGAGTGCCTAATGTTGCCTACTCAGCAGGTATCATTTTTATTCCCTTCTCATCGCATCTAACTTTGACAAAGACAATACGTCTTCAAAGCAAAAACGCTTCATTTTCAATGGCAGATAAATACCCTTTTGTATGAAAAAGCGAATGTTTTTCTCATCAATCGTTTTGGTTTCCGTCCTTAAACTACAAGGACAAGACCTGCCGTCTGGCTTTAAAAACTGGTTTTCCGTTGGCGCAGAACTATCCGTGAGCAAAAAACTGGCATTCGACATCAGCCTGTTGAACTGCACCAATACGAAACCTTATGAACTCCAATTTTTGCAGTTAAGTTTAGGTGGAACCTATAAACTGCATAAGAATACTTACCTGCTGGCCGGAGTGGAACAGTTTCACTTCCGCAGTGGCAGTCAGTTTGAGCTGTATCACAAGCTTTCTACGGGTATTCAGTTTCGCAGAATTTTTGGCGTACCCATCAAAAACATCTTTGAAGTAGAGTGGTATTTTCCACAACAGAAAAAACACCGCATCCGAGGCGTTTACACCATCTCATATGCTCTTAAAAACAAAGTATTGCCATGGCATGGGAGGCCGTTTCTAAAAGGCCAGCTCTATTATTATTACGATGGCGTCCCCCTTACTTATTATGATGCCAATCGGGAGGTAGTTGCCCACCATGCCCCCAATGATTTTCATCGGTTCCGGCTTACGGGGGGCCTTGTTTTGAAGCCAGCAAAAAGATGGAGCATTTCGCTGTACTACGCCTGGAACAAGGAATTCAACACCAGCCTCACAGAAAACCGCGACCTTAATATTCTAAGTAAAAACGGTTCGAAAATTAAATATCCTTTCAATGATTACTCCGTGCTGGGGTTATCTTTTACACACCAATTTAAACTTGACTAACATGACAACCAAGGTATTAAAAAAGGCCATCATTGCCCAGGGCATTGAGAAGTTCAGAATTTCCAGGTCTATTCGCATGACACACAAACCAAAAGCAGGCGACCTTGCTGTTTTTAAAGTCCTCGAAATCGGCAAACATGATTCTATTCAGGGACTTAACGGCAACAGCATCTATATTTTTCCCGGAGACCTGATTCTGGCTGCCTTTGGAAATCGCTATGCTACCGAACAGTTCGAAGGCTACGTGCCGGCAGCCTATCAGCACCAGTACCATATCCTTGGCAAAGGGGGCGCCGTTGGTATTCTGGCCTCCATGCACGAAAAATTTGAGTCGATTGGCCCAACCACACTCCGGCTCGTAGGTTATGCTACGGACGATCTGGGGCAGGTTATTAATACTAAATATTTTGGCAAAGAAGAAATGGCCTTTGAACATTTAGCGCCCCGTCCTTACAAAATAATCCTTTCGCTCGGCGCCAGTATGGACAGCGGCAAAACGACCTCAGCTGCCTATACGTGCCGGGGCCTGAAGGCAGCTGGTTACAAAGTAGCCTTCATCAAATTAACCGGTACAGTTTATACCAAAGACATTCACTTTGCCCGGGATTGTGGCGCCGATTTTTCTACGGATTTTTCAAAGCTCGGCTTCCCTTCCACTTACCTTTGTAATATTGAAGAGTTGCTCAATTTGTATGAGAGTTTGCTGGCTTTGGCGAAAACCGTCAATCCCGATTACGTTGTTGTGGAAATTGCCGATGGTATTTTCCAACGCGAAACAGAAATGTTGTTGCACGATGAATCCTTTATGAACACCGTCAGTCATGTCATTTTTTCAGCGCCTGAAAGCCTGAGCGCACTCAACGGCATCACCCTTTTGAGGCAATGTGGCATCGAGCCGATGGCAGTGAGCGGGTTGTTCACGATCAGCCCCCTCCTTCGCGAAGAAGTCAGCCGCCGAACCCATGTACCCGTGCGGCACATCTCCGAAATAGGCACGGCTGCCATTGTAGATCTTCTGAATAAGAATACAGCTGCCAATACGAAAATCAGCGCTGGCCACACCCTCAAAAAATTGCACAAAAGTGTGCTGAATAAACGCATGCCTGTCGCTTCAGCAGTGTAAGGCATAAAAACGATGAATTCAGGCAAAGCGCCAGTTCCCCACACAAAATTTTCAGCAATGAAAATACTTACCAGGCGGCAGATTTTACTTTCTTTTATCTTGCACAACAAGGCTTTGTCTCTGACGGCCTTGTTGTGCGGATTGTTTGCCAATTTTTTCGTCATACTGCTCCCTGTGAGTCTGGGTAAATACTTCGAACTGCTTTTCGGGGTTGGCTCCCGCAGGGCCCATTATCTTGAGTGGTTGCCGGGATCCTGGTGGGCTGATATACCATCGTTTTTAGCCTTCTTTTTTACCCTGATATTCCTTCGTACCGTCTTTCACTTTTTGCAACGCTATTCCACCGGGCTGTTAGGGGAGCGTTTTTCACAGCAAGTCAGGGAACAACTCTTTGCACACCAATTGCGTGTCAATACAGCCATATATGACCAAAAAGGGATTGGTAAATATTTACTGCGCTATTCCGGCGACATGCAGAGCCTGCAAAAATACCTCACGGCCGGCATGGTGCAATTTGCGGTTGATCTTTTACTCCTATTGATCGCTTTTGGATTCCTCCTATGGCTCAATTTGGTCATCATGCTGGTCATGACAGCAGGAGTTGCCTTAACCCTGACCATCATGCATTTTTTGAATAAAAAACTCTACGCCACAATGTCGAAACGACGCAATAGCCGCTCGCTTCTGCTCTCGTTCATTAACAGCCGTCTTATGACGTCATCGACAATCAAAGCTTTCAATAAAGAGGTAACTGAAATTCAAAAATTTGAAAAAAAATCCAACGAACTATACAAACGAGGCAGGCAATACCAAAAGGTCTACGGACTGATCTATGCGCTGGGGCCCGGATTGATTTATGCAGTACTCGGAATAGCACTTTGGGCAATTTACAGGCAGTATCAAAACGGAGTTGCCTTCGATAGTGGCGCAATGCTTGCATTTGTGCTATTGTTCATCACCATACTGCCAGTACTGCGCCGAATCATTCGGGTCAACACGGTATGGAAAACAGGCAGTCTTTCATTCGAAAAGTTACTGGCAGTTTTATACCTCGAAGCGGAAGAGAAAAACCGACAGGTTTTTAAGTTTAAAAAAGGCAAAATTGAGTTTCGAAAACTCGGCTTTGGTTTTTCAAAAAAGGACCTTCTTTTCAAAGAATTGAATCTAAGCATACAACCAGGCCGGATAACAGTATTGACAGCCCCATCTGGTTTTGGAAAAACGACATTAATAAAACTGCTTATGGGTATTTACCCGGTTCAAAGCGGCCAGTTGCTCATCGATGGCCAGGATTTATCAACCGTGGATTATAAAACCCTGCGACGCAACATCTCAGCGGTTTCAGACGGATTTTATTTACTCGGAAAGACTGTTTTCGAAGCCATTTCGTATAGCAGGAAAACGAATAAACGCGAAGAAGCAGCGCGGATACTGAATGCCCTGCAAACCGGCATGCCTGATCCATTATGCCTGACGCTCGATGATGAAATCGGAGACCTTGGCGCCAGGCTTTCAGGGGGTCAACGAAAATTATTACAATACGCCCGGGCCTTTCTCACTCAAAAACCAGTCCTTCTGATCGACGAGCCCTTCACTGATTTACCCGACAACATTCGCGTCAACATCACCCGACTTTTACTTGAAAAGAAGGAGCAACGCACAACCCTGTTATTGACTTCTCAATGGAACAATGATTGGTTGCAACCGAATGCGATTTTCGAGCTGGATAAACCGATGAAGCCACGCAATGCACTTCACGTGAATGATGCGATCACAAGGTAACACAGCTTTATCATCAACATTCGTTCATTCCCTTTCTGCAACTCAGGTTCTCCTTCTAAATCAATAAGCAAACGCACTG
Organism: uncultured Saprospiraceae bacterium; assembly: GCA_937926205.1. Classification (GTDB taxonomy): domain Bacteria; phylum Bacteroidota; class Bacteroidia; order Chitinophagales; family Saprospiraceae; genus JABWAJ01. The sequence continues at coordinate 74,491 of CALEYL010000012.1, read as the reverse complement.
ATCCCTCCTTCTTTTGCAGAAAAACAAAGCACTTAGAACCAGAACAGGGGAATGGTGCTCCTTATAACGGAAGATTTACCACCTTTGCATCCTAAACAGAAATCTATGTCAACCGACCGCATGCAGCAGCTCTTAGCCTTCCTGGCTCAATCGCCCGGCGATCCTTTTCTTACTTTTGGAATTGCAAAGGAGTATGAAACCCTGCAACAGTGGGAAGACGCGCTTGCATGGTACCTCAAAATTACAGAAAAAGACCGCGATTATGTGGGCGTTTATTACCACCTGGGCAAACTCTACGAACGCCTGAAACAACCGGAATTGGCCATCGCAACCTACAAAACGGGCATGGAAGTCGCTCAAAAAGCCGGAGATCGGCATGCTTACAGCGAATTGGCGGCTGCAAAAATGGAAATTGATGAGGATGAGTAAAAAATCTTATTTAGATTTGCTGACTGATACGCTATACAGGGCTTGAATTTTAGCAAAGCCACCTCCACGGTCGTATCAGGTGAGTCAACGGGCGCTTCCTGTTATTCCAGGCGCTGCGAAACAACAAATCAGGGACGGCCGGGTAGAGAAATGCCCATTCAATCTTCAATCTTTTTTGCTATGAAAAAAAGAAACGGCTTATCCTTGGTGCTGGCAACTGCCGGTTTTTTCTTCTTCCTTCAGTTTGCAGGGGCTCAAAACTGCCCCGTTACGGTAAATGCAGGCCCGGACGCCACCATTTGCGCGCCAGGTAACGCAACATTAACCGCTACCATCAGCGGAGGCGCCATGCTCAGTGCGCAATGGACCCCATCAACAGGATTGTCTAACCCAACGGCGCTGAACACCACCGCCAATGTCAGCGCCACTTCCACCTATAGCATTCTGGTGCGCAGCCTGTCTCCTACCAATCTGGTGGTGAACGGTAATTTCAATCAGGGCGATGTCAATTTCGACACCGACTATTCTTACGACAGCGGGGCCAGTATCGGCATCCTCGAAAACGAATACGCCATCGTTACGAACTCCAGCCAGGCTCACAACCAGTTTGCCAATTGCGAAGACCATACCGGCGACGTTCCTGGCAATATGATGACGGTAAACGGCTCGGGGCAGTCGAACAACGTCTGGTGTCAAACCATTACCATCCAACCCAATACGGAATACCAGTTCAGCGCCTGGGCCTGCTCCGCCGTTTCCCAAAACCCGGCAAGGCTGCGATTTTCGATCAACGGGCAACAAATCGGCAATGTCTACCAGGCATCGTCTTCTACCTGCAACTGGACGCAGTTCAACGCTACGTGGACATCCGGTAGCGCCACAACGGCAACGATCTGCATTGTCAATGTCAATACAACCGCCAGCGGCAACGACTTTTCTTTAGACGACATCAGCTTCCGCCAGATTTGTCAAACAACAGACGAGGTCACCATCACGGTAGCCAACCTCGATGCGACCTGGAACACCCCGGGCGCACTGTGCAGCAATGCCGCTGCCATTCCCCTGAACAGCCTGCTCAGCCCAACGGCAACGCCTGGCGGCGTCTGGACCATAGACGGCATGCCTGCCACGACCCTAAATCCGAGTGCTTTAGCCCCCGGAGGGCACAGTATCCGTTATGCTGTTACTTTAGGCAATTGTACCAAAGATCAGATCCAGGCACTGACCATTCAACCGGCGCGAACTGCCGGACAAGCGCTCCCTGCGCCGTCTTTTTGCAGCAATACGCCTGCTTCAGTTACTTTGGCCAATCTGTTGCAGGGCGAAGACCCGGGCGGTGTTTGGACTGAAACCTCTGCAACTCCTTCATCTGCTGGCGCTTTCAATGCTGCAGCCGGTTCTTTTAATACCGCCAACCAGGCCCCGGGGTCTTATACCTTCCGGTATTTCATCGATGCGACGGCGCCCTGCTCCGATGTGGAAGCGACGGTAACGGTAATCATCAACCCTGTGCCCGTAGCCGATGCCGGCGCCGATCAGGAATTGGATTGTACCGTGATAGATGTTACCATTGGCGGCACAAATACCACTCCGGGCATGACCTACAATTGGTCAGACGGCAGTGGGGTACCCCTAAATTTAACAACCCCAACAACGGTCGTCACAAAATCAGCCACTTATACCTTAACCGTCACCAATCCGGCCACCGGTTGCAGTGCAACAGACCAGGTAACGGTAATTTCAACAGTTGCGCAAATCAGCGCCGAGCTGAATGTAACGCCAGTGGCATGCAATCAACCCACGAGCGGCGCCATCGAAGTCGTGAATGTGAGCGGTGGCGAGGGGCCTTATCTGTATCAAATCAATGCTGCCGGGCTGAACACCCAGCCGGTTTTCAGCAACCTTACCTCCGGGGATTATACGATTGTCGTTCAGGATGCCAATGGCTGCGAAACCACACTGTCACAAACGCTGAGTGCGCCTCAGGAAATTACGGTAGAACTCAGTCATTCCGGTGATCCGATTGCCGCACAGACCCTCGTTCTCGGCGACAGCATCCGCTTAACGGCGTTAGTCAATATCCCTTCAGATCAAATCGCTTCTATTCTTTGGACACCGGCAATTCCGGGTTGCACAGATTGTACTTCGGCTTTTGTTACACCACTAACGACTACGACCTATCAGGTGCTGGTTACGGATTTGAATGGCTGTACCGCTACCGATCAGCTGACTATTTCCCTGTCGCGACGCCTTCGCCTGTATATTCCAAACGCATTTTCTCCAAATGATGACGGATACAACGATCGTTTTTACATCAACGCAGGGGAAGACATCAGCGTCATCCGCAGTTTCCGGGTTTGGGATCGCTGGGGCAATATGCTGTTTGAAAGACAGAACTTTGAGGCCAATGATCCGGAATTTGGCTGGGATGGAAAAGCGCGCGGAAAGGTTATGACGCCTGCAGTCTACGTCTATTCCATAGAATTTGAACTGCTGAACGGCGAAGTGCTTAAGGAAAAAGGAGAAGTGAGTTTGGTGCGGTAGCACATCAGCGGTCCTGTCTCAAAAAAGGCAAAAGGCAAAATGGCACCATTGGACCAAATAATGGACTATTTCCGGGTAAAAAACTGCTTTTCAGGATAAAATTCGCCCATTTGCCTTTTGCTTATTGCCTTTTGAGACCCCCTTACTTCGGCACAAGATACGCCTATCGCAACACACTCAGCTTCTCCGTCTGCCCCCCATCACCCACCGTCAGATGCCAGAAGTAAGTGCTCTGTTTTGGTAGGTCAGGCAGATATGACGGCAAAAGCCCGAAATAGCAAGCAGTAGGTCCTTTTTAACAGATAATACCAATCCATGCGCCTGAAAACTACAGGAACTGGTGTTTATTTTTACCCCCCTAATAACAAATTGCAGTTGTCACACTTCCGTCGTTTTTAATGGAATGATGTCTATACATTGTAAAATCGTATCGATGTACTCCACAAAAAAACTAATTTTGTCCAACGACTTCCCCCCTTATCGTGGATACTTACAATTTGTACAAAGGATATGAACTTACTCCAGCTGTTGTTATGCGGGCTTATTGGATGGAATTCCATACCGGAATTTCCTCAGGAGCCCCTCGCCTGTAACCTTTCCGTGACGACGAATCCGAGCAACATTACGATTTGCAATCCGGGACAAACCATTACGCTGAACGCCAACATCAGTGGCGGAACACCGCAACTGATACAATGGACACCGACTGCCGGAGTGGCAAATCCAAACGCTGCCAACACAACAGCTGTAGCAACCGGCAGTGGAGTGTACCAGGTTACGGTCAGTGCGCTTTCTACGGACAACCTGATTGTAAATGGCGATTTCAGCGCCGGAGCATCGGGTTTCACGAGTGATTATATACCGGGAACGGGTGGGGCTTTTGGCTTATTGAGCCTTGAAGGGCAGTATGCCGTTGCCACCAATCCCAACCTGACCCACACCAATTTTGCCAACTGCAACGACCATTCGCCGGGAACAGGAAATATGATGGTCGTAAACGGAGCAGGAGTGGCCAACCAGAATGTCTGGTGCCAAAACGTCACCGTTACGCCAAACACCAATTACGGCTTCAGTGCCTGGATTGCTTCTGTCGTCGCTGCTTCTCCGGCTCAACTGCAATTTTCAGTAAACGGCGTGATCATTGGCGGAACATTCAATGCTTCCCCGGTAACCTGTAACTGGACTGAATTTTTTCAGATCTGGAATTCCGGCCCTACCGGGGTGGCACAAATCTGTATTGTAAATCAGAATACAGCGTTGAGTGGAAATGATTTCGCGATAGATGACATCTTCTTCTCCGAACTTTGTGAAGCGACTGATTTTGTTACAGTTACGCTGGTAGATGTAGATCCGACCTGGTTTCCTCCGACTGACCTGTGCGAAGGTTCTCCTCCTTTCGCCCTTAATAGCTTGCTGGCTTCCTGGGCTACTCCCGGAGGTACGTGGACAGTTAACGGCAATCCGGCTGTTTTTTTTGACCCTCAAATATTAGGCCCCGGCGTGCATCAGGTCCGTTATACGGTTGGCCAGGCCCCCTGCATTGAATCCCAAACCGGTTTTATCACAGTGCTGCCCTTCCCTAATGCAGACTGGAATCCACCGCTTAACATCTGCCTGACAACGCTCCCCATTAACCTCAACACACTCTTAGCTCCGGGAGCAGAAACCGGAGGAACCTGGCGGATCAATGGCATTGTTTCTACTTTTCTGAACCCCGCACAACTCGGCCCCGGGCTTCACAACATTACTTATTCAGTAGGAACCCTTCCCTGCATTAACCAGGTTGCACACAGCATCCTGATTTTGCCTTTGCCTAACGCAAACTGGACACCGCCACAAGGATTATGTACCGGCAGTGCAGCTTTTAACTTAAATACCTTGCTGAATTCAGGTGCTGAACCTGGAGGCGTATGGACCATAAATGGCGCCACAGCCACGATTTTTAACCCCTTAACCCTTGGCGCCGGCAGCCACAACGTCTCTTATACCGCTGGAACGGCTCCCTGTACCGCAACGGTGACACAACCTATTGTTGTTGGACTCACCCCTGCCGTTCCACTGCCGGTGTGTCAATCCATCAGCCAAAATCAGATTGTTTTCTCCTGGCCTGCTGTCTCGGGAGCCACTTCCTATCAGGTGGAGGTGCTGAGCGGCCAGAGTGGCACTTTATCCGGCAATACTTTTACGGTCAACAATTTATCACCTGGAGAAACGGTCAACATTCACGTACTGGCCGTTGGGTCAGGGGGCTGTACCAGTGCCTGGAGCGGTACGGTTTCCTGCACAAGCACATCCTGCACACCTCCGGATGTAGCCGTAGCGGCTGTTGCGCCCCTCTGTTTCGACAGCATGGCATCAGTCATAACCCTTACCGCAAGCGTCAGTGCGCCGGGAGGAACCGGCGTGTGGAGTGGCCCCGGGATCTCTGCCACAGGTACCGGGATGTTTGATCCTGCGTTGGCTGGCCCCGGCACGCACACTGTCCGCTATACCTATACGCTAAACGGTTGTTCGGGAAGCGATACCACCCAAATACTGGTACAGGCCCCGGCTGTACTGGACATGAACCTGGATTCCATCATTTGTGTGATGGATACCGCTACTGCGATTTTTACCGGAATGGCTTCAGATACGGCCATCTTCACCTGGAGTTTTAATGGCGCCACGGTTGTTTCAGGTTCAGGAAGTGGCCCTTATCGGCTCATCTGGAATACGCCGGGTATTAAGACTGTGCAACTGGTGGTTACAGACGGCGTTTGCCCGCCGGATACCATTTTCAGAACCATTGAGGTTGAATCGCTGTTGGCGCCACCTGAAATATTTTGCCGGACGACCGTATCCTCTGTTGAATTTTATTGGAATCCTCTGCCTGAGGTAGCCTCCTATACCGTTGATGTTTTGAGTGGTGAAACAGGAATCATGCCCTCTGACACCAGCTTTCTGGTAGATGGCCTTCTTCCGGGAACAGCAGTAGAAATAGCCTTATCTGCGCTAAGCGCCACCACCTGCCCCGACACTTCTTCTCAACGCATTTGTATTGCTCAGGACTGCCCCGATGTGAACATCTCGCTGGTGACACCCGGGCCAATCTGCCTGCTTCCCAATACAGGAATCCTTCAGTTGACCGCAACGGTTACGGGCGGTACCGGGAATGGCATTGGCAACTGGCAGGGGCCGGGAATTCTGGATACCCTGACAGGCACTTTTTTCCCGGGTTCGGCATTAGAAGGCGATAATCTCATTACGTACACCTATACAGAAGGCAACTGTCTCTACAGTGCTGAAGCGACCATACGGGTCATTCACAGACCTTCTTCATTTTTCACCGTTGATCCGGTGATTTGTCTGGATGAAACCGCTACGCTGACCTATACGGGTACCCCTCCCCCCGGTGGAACTTTTTTATGGAATCTCGATGGCGGAAGCCTGGTCAGCGGGAGCGGGAGTGGGCCCCTAGAAGTAAGCTGGCCTACGCCAGGCATAAAGGTAGTTCGACTTGTTGTGGAAGATGAAGGCTGCACATCGGTGCCTTTCATTCAGCAGATACAGGTAGATCCTCCTGTTGATATTCCTGACATTCAATGCATTTCAACGATAAACAGCGTAGAGTTTTACTGGAATGACGTACCGGGCGCTGCGGCTTACGTCATCAACCTGATTCAGGGCCCCATCGGCATGATTACTTCTGATACCAGCTATCGAATGATTAATCTTGCCCCTGAACAGGAAATCATCATCCAGCTAACCACAACCAGCAGCAATTCCTGTCCTGGAAATGTGCAATTACACAGTTGTTCCACTGCGCCATGCGCCGACCTTCAATTGCAGACTTCTCCTGCTTTTACCTGCTTTACCGGCGTACCGGACACCCTTCAACTTGAGGCTTCAGTAGTTGGTGGCAGTGGTACGGGAACCTTCTCGTGGTCGGGTGAAGGCATCATCAACGGCCAGCAAAACCTGTTTGTTACGCATCCGGGGATGACCGGGCGCACCATACCGGTGGTTGTGCTGTATCAGGAAGGCGCCTGTTCTTATACGGACACCATCCTCGTACAGGTCAATCCGGTGCCTACGCCAGATTTTGTGATTGGAGCAGCACCTTGCGAAAACGGGGAAACCACCGTGACGTATACAGGCACAGCGTCTACGCAAGCTGTATTTATTTGGAATTTTGATGCAAACGCTACGGCTACCGGTTCAGCAGGTGGACCCTATCAGGTTTCCTGGCCGGATGCCGGGATGAAAACCATCAGTCTTCAAATCGAAGACAGCGGTTGCACCTCTGCTTTGCTGGAGCAAAGTACTGATGTGATCGCACCGCTTACGTTGCCCGTCATCAGCTGCGATGCAACCTACACCGAAATCACTTTCAGCTGGCAGGCAGACCCCGGAGCGACCAGTTTTGAAGTGAACGTGCTGGATGGCGTACCCGGAACACTGCTTACGGACACCAGCTATGTCATTCAAAACTTACAGCCGGGTGATCCGATTACGCTGGAAGTCGTTTTATCAGACAGTGGCCCTTGCCCGCCGGTATCTGCGCAGCTAACCTGCGAAACGGAAAGCTGTCCGGTCGTAAATCTCGCCATCGATCCGGTTCTGCCGATCTGTTTCAATGGTACGCCGGACACACTGGATCTTGGCTTTACATTCTCCGGCGGTAATCCTCAGGGACAGTTGCAGTGGTCAGGTCCGGGCATTTTCGATGCCAATACCCCCCGGGTTGCTTTAAGCGCCGGCATGGTCGGTCAGGCGAATACCATCATTGCTACATACACGGAGTCGGTTTGCGAAAATACCGCTAGTGTCAACCTGGATCTCCGGCCAGTTCCAATGGCATCTTTTTCTGCTGATCCGCTGATTTGCAACAGCGATCAAAACAATGTCGTTTTTAGCGGAAGCGCCTCCAATAATGCGGTGTTTAACTGGAATTTTGATAACGGGCAAGCCATCCCTGGAAATGGCACGGGGCCTCATCTCGTTCGATGGACAGATGCCGGTCAGTATGCCATCAGTTTATGGATTTCAGATGCGGGTTGCGTTTCAGATACGTTTAGCCTGAACGTTGAGGTAGATGAGCCGCTGCTCCCTCCTACCCTGTCCTGTACCCCTGACTTCGACAACATGACAGTCTCGTGGACCAGCGTACCAGGCGCGGGTAATTACGACCTCCAATTGCCCGCCGGCATTAGTGGAAATGCCCTGTCTGATACCTCTGTGGCCATTCTGAACCTTCAACCTGGTACGCCGCTCGACTATACCCTGACCGTTTTTGGAAGTACCATTTGCGGACCTGTTTCTGTAAGCGGTTCCTGCACAACGCCACTTTGTCCGGATCGAAGCATCAGCTGGAGCACCACTTCACCCATTTGCCTCGGTGATGAGATCAGCATTCCCATTAATCTGACAGGCAATGGCGCAAATGCATGGCAACTCACGTTCAGCAATGGCGTCAATACCTTTACCATTCCGGTACTGAACGATACGCTGATTCGTTTCACGCCCGCAGCAACTGGTACTTACAGCCTGACCGCAGCAACCGATCCCCAGCTCAGCATTTGCGACATTACGTTGCCTCAGTCCCTGAACGTTGTCGTCAATACTCCTGTTGAGGCAGGTACTGCTTTACCCGCTCCGGAGTTCTGCAGCGGCCAAACCGGATTGATTGCGCTCGCTGATTTGTTACAAGGAGAAGGCTCCGGTGGCGTTTGGACGGAAGTCTCCACACAGCATTCCAGCGGCGCTGCTTTTAATGCCCAAGCAGGCACTTTCAACATCGTCGGCCAGGCGCCGGGAACCTATCGTTTCCGTTACACTTTGACGGCGCTCGCGCCCTGTACATCTGATTTTGCAGAGGTTGGCGTCATCATACACCCGAAGCCGGTCGCGGATGCGGGTGCAGACCAATCCCTGGACTGCTCCACCGAAACGGCGCCATTAGGAGGTCCGCTTACATCGCTTACGCCCGGTTTGATCTATCAATGGCAATCGAATAATGGCGCTGTGGTTGATCAACCGACCCAGGCTTTAACCACAACGTCGCAAGCCGGTAACTTTACACTCGTCGTATCCAATCCGGTTACGGGCTGCCGTGCTGAAGATATGGTCCTCATCCGAGACAATACCAACATCGTTGAATTGCATGCCCGGGCACTGCCGGTGACCTGCCTGAGTGCTTTTGGGGCTATCGTTGTAGACTCTGTAACCGGTGGTGCGCAGCCTTATGTCTTTTCACTGAACGGCGCTCCTTTTGTCGGGCAATCTGTTTTTTCCACCCTGGATCCGGGCGCCTATACCTTAGTTGTTCAGGATGCAACGGGTTGCCAAAGCAGTACGACTTTGCAAATAGACGCCGCAACGACTCTTGATGTCCAGCTCGTTGCCAACCTGCCCGGCGACAATCCTTACACCCTCACGCTGGGTGAGTCCACGACCCTTACGGCGCTGGTCAACATTCCTGAGGATCAGATACAAAGCGTTCGCTGGCTGCCCGACACTCTGACACTCACCTGTGCAACGTGTCTGGAGCAAACGGTTAGGCCTTTTTACACCACCGGATACGCAGTAACCATTACCGACGTCAACGGCTGTACCGCAAGGGATGATTTGCTCCTTTTTGTCCGCCGTGATCCGGATATCTACATTCCCAACGTGTTTTCACCTAATGGCGATGGACTGAACGATGTCTTCATGATCTTCGGTGGACGGCAGGTGCGGCAAATCCGCTCTTTCCTGATATTCACGCGCTGGGGCGAAAGCATTTTCCAGGCCAATAATTTTCAGCCCAATGATCCCGCTCACGGTTGGAATGGCGTCTTCAGGAATCAACAAATGAATAGTGGCGTTTATGTCTATTTCGCGGAAGTGGAATACATTGACGGCGAGGTGGTGATTTTTAAGGGAGATGTGGTATTGATGGAATAGAACATCTATAAAATGGGAAAGGGCGCTGATTTTAAGAAAAACAACGCCCTTTCCAATATCTGTATCTCTAACTATTTCAGCCGCTTACTTCACCTGAAACACGCTGTCGTCGATGCCTTTGTTGATTTCCACTGACTTCACTTCAAAAACCAACGGGAAAGGCGCCAATCCAACCGTTTTCAGGCGGTAAGGTATTTTGACGCCGCTCACATCGCGGTAATCTTCGTAGTCACTCGTAGAAGTAGCCGGGCCCTGCGGACCTTCCTGAACTTCGATGCTTCTGATTTTCAGGCCGGTTGCTTTGTCAAAAAAGTCGGTTGACTTCTTGCCGGAAGCGGCTGTAATTTCTATTTTATAAGCGTCTTTGCCATCTATCGGTTCCACGCCTTTCAGTTCCAGCTTGGCGCCCATTTTGGCATAGTTCAGTTCCGGAAAAATCATGGATTGGTTTTTCAGTTCATCCAGACCAGCCTGGTCCATCGGTTGAGCCTGGCCCATTGCCATAACTTCCCCTTTTTCGCCGTCAAATTTCGTCTGGTTCAACACCATTCCGCTCATGTCAACGGACATCGCCATTTTATTCGGCGCTTTACGCTGAATGGTCATACCGATGGTTTGGCCCTGTGCAGAAGTCGTCATGCTCATGGACATGTCTTTTACGCCCATCAACACCTCTTTTCCGCCGATGGCTTTGAGGTAGCTGTCAATAACCGCTTCAGCTGTCAAATCACTGGGCACAACTGCGCCGTCCATGTTGATTTTAGTGCCGTAGATGTCATAGAAGTTTACTTTGCCATTGGCTGAAAAACCTTTCAGTTTGGCAGCGCTTGCGTCTTTATCTCCCACCACAAGGATGTTGACATTGGCCGGTTTGATGTACTTTTTGGCTGTAGCCAGAATGTCATCTGCGGTAACGGCTTTCAGGCGCTCCAGGAAAGTGGCGTAGTAGTCTTTCGACAACTTATACATAGAGGTATTCAGTGCAAAGCGGGCTACCGTTTGCGGATTTTCCAAAGAGCGGGAGAAAGAACCGGCGATCTGGTTTTTGGCAAGATCCAGTTCTTTTTGGGTCACTTTCTCTTTGGTCAGCAATTCCAGTTCGTACATAAACTGCACCACGGCACTGTCGGTTACTTCGTTACGTACGCTGGCCTCAGCATTGAAAAAGCCGACATAGCGATCCTGCTGAAGGGTTGAATAGGCGCCGTATGTATAAGCTTTGCTTTCGCGGAGGTTTTTGAACAAACGACCACTGAAACCACTGCCCAGGATGGTATTCAATACCTGTGCTTTGATGACATCAGGAGTGCCCTGTTTGAGGTCTACCGGATACGTAACATAGATCAGCGATTGCACTGCTCCGGTTTTATGAACGAAGCTTACCTGATTGGCTGCCGGGCCTTCCACTTTGGGCAGCGGCGGTGTCATGGCATCTTGTTTTTTCCAGGCGCCGAAATATTGCTGTGCCATTTTTTTGGCATCGGCCACTGAAATATCGCCCACCACAACGAGGTAGCCGAGGTTGGGGCGGTAGTACTTGTTGTAGTAGTCTTTGCAGTTCTGCAGGGTAATTTTTTCAACCGTTTCTTCTGTCGTGATTTCCCCGTAAGGGTGCTCTTTGCCGTAGTTCAGCACCCGGGCCACATTCTGTGCGATGGTTGAGGGATCATCCTTCGATGCCGCGAGGCCAGACAGCGTCTGTGTTTTCAATTTGTTGAATTCTTCTTCGTTAAAAGCCGGATTCAACAACACATCGGCCATGATGGCGATCAGTTTGTCTTTGTGCTTGGTGAGTGAAGCGCCAAAGATACCGCCTGAACTTGTATTAAGGCTGGCGCCAATGAAATCGACAGCCTCATCAATCTGTGCTTTGGTGCGGGTTGTGGTCCCTTTGCTCAACAACTGACCGGCGAGATCCGCTGCACCTGCAATATCGCCTTCTTTAAAAGGCGGAACATCGATGGACAACTGAAAAGAAACCCTCGGCAATTTGTGGTTTTCCACCACAATCACTTTCAGGCCGTTATCCATTACAAACTCTGTATAAGCGCCCATTTCGATCTTTGGCGCAGGCCCTGAAGCAGGGGCTTTTTTGCGAAAGTCGTTGTTCTGAGCGGAAACTTGCAGCGTCATGCCCAAGACAAGCAGGGCAAGCGACGCATATTTTGAAAAGATTTTCACCTTCATGTTAATTATATTTTTTGGTATTGAAGGTTTACCAAACTTTGGAAGTTTAATAAACCGATTGCTTATAAAGAATTACCAAACTTTAGAGGTTTAGTAAATTCGGTTGCTGATGAAGGTTTACCAAACTTTGGAAGTTTAATAAACCAACACGGTACCTTATGGCTTGGGCGATTTCGGCAGGTAAAACAGCGAAACCCGGTTGTTTTTATTGAAATACTGCTTGGCCACGCGCTGGATGTCTTCTTTCGTCACGGCCATATAGCGATCAATTTCCGTGTTGATGAGGTTGGCGTCGCCATAGTAAACTTTGTAATTTGCCAGACTCTCTGCGATGCCGATCATTGTTGAATTGGAGGTAACAAAATCGTTTTCAACCTGATTCCGCAGTTTCTGAAACTCCTCATCGGGGATCAATTCATTCTGTACGCGTTCAATTTCTGCGTCCATCGCCATTTCCAGATCTTTTACATCAACGCCCATGTTGGTGATGCCGAAAGCAATCGAAAGGCCGGGGTCTTCCATCGAAAGCGGGAAGTTGCCTACAAACAGCGCCTTTTGCTGCTCATCTACCAGCGAACGATAGAGGCGTGAACTTTGGCCCTGCGACATCAGGGTGCTCAGCATGCTCACAGCATAATAGTCTTTGGTGCCCTGAGCGGGAATGCGGTATGCATGCACCACTGCCGGCAACTGGATGTTGTCGCGCACCGTGTCGCGAATTTCAGTCGTCAACATAGGCTCCTGAATTTCAGGGCGATAGACCGGTTTTTTGCTTTTCGGGATGCCGCCAAAATACTTTTCAATCAGTTTTTTTGCCGCTTCGATGTCGATGTCGCCTGCGATGGAAAGCACAGCGTTGTTCGGCACATAAAAATCAGCATAGAACTGCTTGTAATCGGCTTCGGAAGCTGCTTCCAGGTCTTTCATGTAACCAATGATCGGCCACTTGTAAGGGTGTTTCTGGTAAGCTTTTTCAAATACTTTTTCTACGATGGAGCCGTAAGGCTGGTTGTCGATGCGCTCGCGGCGCTCTTCTTTCACGACTTCACGCTGGGTATCGACGCCCTGCTGATCCACTTTGGCGTGCAGCATGCGCTCAGATTCGAGCCAGAGGCCCAGTTCCAGTTCGTTGGAGGGCAATACTTCATAATAATAGGTGCGGTCCCAGCTGGTATTGGCATTGAGGGTGCCGCCTGCGTTCTGAACGTATTCACTGTACTGCCCGCGTCCGATGTTTTCAGAGCCTTCAAACAGCAGGTGCTCAAAAAAGTGAGCAAAACCAGTGCGGTCGGGTTTTTCATTTTTAGAACCAACGTGGTACATCACCGAAACGCCTACAATCGGCGTCGTTTTATCCTGGTGTAAAATGACGCGTAAGCCATTGTCCAGGGTGTATTCCACAAACTGGATTTTATTCATTTGCGCCTGAAGCGACCATGCGCCTGTTAAAAGTGCGCACAGCATCAGCATTTTTAGCTTCATAGTACTTCTTTTTTATGTTTTAGAAAATCGCCACAAAAATGGGAAAATATAACTTGCCATTCATACCCCTTTCGATGAAGGACAGCAAAACAGCAGACAGAAAGGCGCTATTTCCTTACATACGCCAAAGTATTCCCCCTGCCGCCAATCATCGAGATTTCCAGATTTTTGTCCCCAACGCTCACGATGGCATAACACACCAGGTCTTGTCCAAAAACAGAAAAACTGGGCGTATCGCCCACTGGTTCGCATATTTCCGGACAGTGGGCATAAAACTGGTAAGGGAATCTTTCCACTACTTTGCCTTCGTAAAGGCTGGTGAATATCCCATCCTCAAAGCTGATTTCTGAATTTGGATCTTCTGTTGATTGCCAGGCGCCAATGAGGCTTTCTGCCATTTTATTTTCGGCCCTGCTCATAAAAGGATCGGCTTTGTCCTTGATTTGATAAGCATTGTCTGCGCTCATGCCATAGTTGAAGCCACAGGTTGCCGCATCTCCGGACAGGGTTTTGATTTCTACGCCCTCGGGGTCAAATGCAAAGTGGAGTTCGCAATTGCCACCGTATTCGTTTGTTTTAAAACTGGCTGTATTCCGCTTTTCCAGCATGGCGATGCCTTCCATCATCCCCTGGTTGCGGGCTGATCCGGGTCGAACAATCTTCAAACTGAAGCGAATGGACTTATCGTCAATCATGCTGACTTTTAATTCTCCGCTGCCGCCATTCCCGGGTAATTCGTATCCATAGGTTCCGGTGAGCGACACGTATTCGTCCGAAGCGCCATCTTCTCCTTCTATGATGTCAAAAAAACTCAATTCATTTTCGAGCAGCGTAGCCAGCGTTTTTAAGCTGCCATCACTTTTCAGTTGCGCACTGAGCAGCATCATGTTTTGCTTAACCTGCTCTTTCACCGTTTCGGTGTCTTCCGTTTCATTACTCAGAAAATAGGCCTCACCCAGCGTTCTGACCCAGCGGAGCAATAAAGTCGTATCGCCTTTGAAATCGCCGAGAACCCTTCGTGGATCCTGCTGAAAGAGGTCTTTGAGCTGGGTCGCTGCCTCGTTGCAGTTGGTGCTGCATTTTTCAAAATCTGTGGTCAGGCTTGGTATTTTTTCTTTACAGGCCACAACTGATATGGCCATCATGGACACCCAAAATATTTTTTTCATAACAAGCATCTGTTTTTCATCCTACGGTTGAATTGCATTTTGATTAGACCATCAGTCACATTCCACACTCGTAAAAGTTTCTTCCCAGGTTGCGGTAGCCGGATCTTTCATTTTCAATTTGCCATTTTCGTCTTCTTCCAACTCTCCGGAAGCTTTGAGGGCTTTGTCGCCTTCGATTTTGAACATGACCTCTTCTACCTGATTCGAGCCTTCAATCATATAAGACCAGGTTGCCGTTATGATGTTCCCCTCTTTTGTGCCTTTAAAGGTGCCGTGAGCGCCGTCTTTATCTGTGTAAGAATAATCCAGGATGCCAACGATGTCTTCGTAGTATTCGGTGTACTGAAAACTGAGTACCGAGCCGTCTGGCAACTGCTGTTCGAAGCAATGTACCGGAAATTTGGCTTTAACTGATGCCGTTTCCGAAGCGGCCGGCGCTTGCGGAGTCTTGTTTTTTTCGGATGGCGTACAGGCGCAGATCAGCAGACCAAACGCAAACGGAAGTAACTTTAGGTGCTTCATTTTGTTGTTGTTTTTAAAGCGCGCAAGTTACGAATTAGTGCCTGATCTTTAACTTCCGATGGCTGCGTTGTGCTGAACTGCTATCATGAAGTCGAGTTGGCAGTTATGGAGTTGGCAGTTGTCCGTCTTTAGTGTGCAAGTGATTGATATTCTGATTACAAAGACCCGTTAGTTATGCCCGTGCTTTTGTCCATGATATGCAATCATGATTTTGATCGCAAACTGCACCTGCCAACTGAAATACTGCCACCTGAAAAAGGTTTCCCGCCTGCCTACCGGACAGGCAGGCAAAGGTCGCGAAGGACCCGCAAAGGCCGCAAAGCTAAGTACGAAAGCCATTCATGAGCAGGATCACAACTGCCAACTACCAACTGAAATGCTGCCAACTGATCTATTCCCAACGGTCAATTGCTTATACAGCTTGCCCATCAGCAGCAAGCTCTATCCTGCAAACTGCCAACTGAAATACTGCCAACTCAAAGACGTGTCAAAACCCAATAGCTTCCCACTCCTTCTCCAAATCTGCCACGCAATCAATTCTTCGCCACCAGCACGCCAATTTTTGATGGTCTGGCGGCATCGTGGTAAATGCGCTGTGTTGCTTTGATGAAATCGCTGTCGCTGCAATTGTAGATGTCTACAAACTGCTGCGGGTTGCGGTCCACCAGTGGAAACCAGGAATATTGCACCTGCACCATAATGCGGTGGCCTTTTTTGAAGGTATGGCATACATCAGGTAAAGTGAAAGGCACCCGTTCTACCTTGCCTGGCTTCATGGCTTCCGGCTTTTCGAAACTGTTGCGGAAACGGCCGCGCATGATTTCGCCGCGCACCAGCATCTGGTAACCTGACATCGGCACAGCAGATTCCGGATCGGCCGGAGCGTCATCCGGGAATACATCGATCAGTTTCACGACGTAGTCGGCATCGGTGCCGGTAGTCGTTACAAACAGGTCGGCACTCAGTGGGCCGGTCAGGGAAACGTCTTCAGACAACACATCGGTTTGGTACACCATCACATCCGGGCGACGGGAAGCAAAGCGCTGGTCGTCGTCCATGTATTCCCGGGTGCGCCGAAGATGCACATCTTCCGTGTAAGGTACGGGTCGTGCGGGATCGCTCACACACTCGTCGTAGCTGTCTTTGCCCGTAGGCGGGTCGAATGACAATTTGCCATTGGCCTGAAAATACAGGTTGCGGGCAGTAGTATTGCTGGGCGGCCAGGCATCATAGCGCTTCCATTCGTTGGCGCCGGTGGCGAAAACGAGGGCTTCCGGCAAGTCGGCCTTTCCTTTGTCTTTCAGGTAGTAATTAAAAAATGGCAATTCCACGTTCTGGCGATAGTAGACGGAAGCGCTGCTGCCGAAATCGACATTCCCGAGGCGTCTGCCCAAATCTCTGGACCAGCCGCCATGAACCCACGGGCCCATTACAATGCGGTTGTCGGCGCCAGGATTCTGTTTTTCAATGGCTTTGTAAGTTGCCCAGGCGCCAAAACAGTCCTCGGCATCAAAAAGGCCGCCTACGGTCAGGATGGCCGGTTTGACGTTTTTCAAATGCTCACGGATGTTTCGGGCTTTCCAGAAAGCGTCAAGGTTGGGATGCGACATCAGGTCGTTCCAGAAAACTACCCCTTTCATGTACTTGTTTGTGAAATTTTTCAAAGCGCCGGTTTCCAGATAGAATTTATAATTGTCTTCGGTTGGAAACTCAAATCGCGGGCCGCTTTCCGTAGTGGGTTTGGGCCGTGGCTGTCCGAATGAATAGTAAAATGAGAAGGCGTCCATGATAAAAAAAGCGCCATTGTGATGAAAATCATCGCCAATGAACCAATCCGTTACCGGCGCTTGCGGCGACACCGCTTTTACAGCCGGATGGGCGTCGGGGATGGATGCAGAAGAATAAAACCCGGGATAAGAAATCCCGAAAATACCGACGCGCCCGTTGTTATTAGGCACGTTTTTCAGCAGCCAGTCTACGGTATCGTACGTATCGCTGCTTTCATCGGTCGCTTTGCCCGTCTTATTGGGGTTGTGCGGACGGATGTCCACAAAGTCGCCTTCGCTCATATAGCGCCCTCGAACATCCTGATAGACAACGATGTAACCTTCGCGCAGCAGGTGAATATACTGCGTCAGCCGCCCGGAGTACTGATCTTCGCCGTAAGGTGCACAGGAATAAGGCGTTCGGGTCAGCAGAAAAGGATAGGGCTTCGACTGGTCTTTCGGTGCATAAATGGCCGTGAAGAGTTTCACGCCATCACGCATGGGAATCATGCGTTCAATTTTGGTGTAATGAGCGCTGATAAAGACGGAGTCTTCGAAAGTGCCGGTTTGAGCCAGCCCCTGAGCAGGTTGCCCAATGAGCCAAAGTGCAAAAACCAGCAAGACTAAAATGCGAGGCAGAGCCGTCTGTGATATCGCGCGACGCAGAGCCATCGCAGACACGCGACGCAGAGCAGTCGCGCGAGCGGGAGAGTATGTGGTCATTTCGTTAGAATTTAGGGGAATGAAGGTAGGTTTTTTTAAGATAATGGCAAAGAAGGAGAAACAAAAGGGTTTTCTGCATACGGACTAATCCAGAATGACAGTTATTTCTATAGGAGTACGTGAAAAAAGAGAATACCGCAACTTTACTCCTTAATTGTGTAATGCCTGCTGTTTGAAACAAGTTCAACTTTGCACTAAAAGTATGCCTGGCCTGTGTACCAGTCATCTTAAAATGAACAACATCATGAAAAAAGATGCTTTCATCCATTTCTTAGCAGGTGTTTTATTGGTCTTTTCAGCTGTTTCATTGGTAAAATGCCATTCCCCTGCTGGCGATCAAGCACTTGTTGCTGAAGAAAATACGGAAATTGCCGATACGAGCACCGCACCACCCAGTATGGACATGGTCATGCATGATGAAGCGATGCCGATGCTAAATGAAGTAGATATGGATCCAAAAGCGGCAGTCACTCCGTCCCAAAAAATGGCATCCAAGCCAAAGCCCGTGACATCGAAACCTAAAGTCTCAGAACAAAAATCAGAAATAGAATCGCCATCAGTTGTCCTGCCTCCTACGAAAACCTCCGATGTACCCCCGCCTGTGAGCGCCACAACACCAGAAGCAAAGGTCAAACCTGCGCCCGTATCTATTCCAAAATCCCCCACAGTGAAGCATGTCGCCTTTTCCTTAAAATCGACAAAAGCTGTCATAAAAGGTTCCTCTTCTCTGCATGCCTGGGAATCGAATATCACCAAAGTGGAAGGCAATGGCTCCTTTGAAACAAAAGACGATGCGCTTGTTGCCGTAAAAGACGTGGAGATAAAAATCCCGGTGACCAGCATCAAAAGCAAAGAAGGAAAAAGGATGGACAACAAAACCTATGATACGTTCCAGGCTGACAAGAACCCTTATATCGTTTTTAAGCTGAGCAAAGCCACGGTAAAAATAAATGCTTCGAATGTCGTAAGCATCGAAGCTCCCGGCAAGCTGACCATGGCCGGAAACACCCAATCTGTCTCCCTTTCAGCAACGGGAAAGAAATTGTCCAATGGCGATTTGCAGTTGTCCGTTTCCCACAAATTAAAAATGACAGACTATAAAATGGAGCCGCCCGTCATGCTGCTTGGAACCATAAAGGTGGGTGATGAAATAACAGTGGAATTTGATTTTGTATTGACGCAAAGCTCTGATTAATGGCTGTTATTTAACTGATGCCCGGTGGTAATCCGATATGGTCGCGCTGAGCTGCTGTCATCAGGCGAGTTGGCAACTACTGAGTTTCCAGTGGCAGGATTCAGGGTGCAAATGATGGCGATGCTGCTTGAGAAGAAAAGCCTCTTCTATTCTGTTCAATGAATCCTGTTTCCTTAAGTTGAGCGCCCAAAAAGAGATTTTTTAAACATAGACAAACTCTATGAATGCATAAAAACTATAAATAAAAACTATCGAAAAGATTGTTGTAATTTTGCTTGCATCAAGCAAAATAAACCTGTTAACAATGGAAGATAAAACACATCCAAGCGCATCGGCAAACCATACAAACGGAGCCAGCAAATGCCCTTTTACGAGTGGCGCGCTAAAACAAAGTGCCGGCGGTGGCACGTCTAACCGTGACTGGTGGCCAAACCAGTTGAATTTGAGCATCCTTCGCCAGCACTCTGCCCTGTCCAACCCAATGGGCGAAGATTTCAACTACGCTGAAGCATTCAAGAGCCTCGACCTCGATGCCGTAAAAAAAGACATTTTTGAGCTGATGACCAACTCTCAGGACTGGTGGCCGGCTGACTACGGTCATTATGGACCGTTTTTCATCCGGATGGCCTGGCACAGCGCAGGTACTTACCGCATCTCTGATGGCCGCGGTGGCGCAGGTTCCGGTACCCAGCGTTTTGCGCCGCTCAACAGCTGGCCCGACAACGCCAACCTTGACAAGGCACGCTTGTTGCTCTGGCCGATCAAACAGAAGTACGGCAAGAGCATTTCGTGGGCCGACCTGATGATCCTCGCCGGCAACTGTGCCCTCGAGTCGATGGGCTTCGAAACTTTCGGTTTTGCAGGCGGTCGCGAGGATGTATGGGAACCAGAAGAAGACATCTACTGGGGTTCTGAAACCGAGTGGCTGGGAGACAAGCGCTACACCGGCGACCGGGAACTGGAAAATCCTCTTGGCGCTGTTCAGATGGGTCTGATTTACGTAAATCCGGAAGGACCAAACGGAAATCCGGATCCCCTTGCCGCAGCCCGCGACATTCGCGAAACATTCGGCCGCATGGCCATGAACGACGAGGAAACTGTTGCCCTCATTGCTGGCGGACACACTTTCGGCAAAACGCATGGCGCTGCTGATCCCGGCAAGTACGTTGGTCGGGAACCTGCAGCAGCAGGCATTGAAGAACAAAGCCTTGGCTGGAGAAATACTTTCGGCAGCGGCAATGGCGTCAACACCATTACCAGCGGACTCGAAGGCGCCTGGACCACCACGCCCACAAAATGGAGCAACAACTTTTTCGACAACCTCTTTGGTTTCGAATGGGAGCTGACCAAAAGTCCGGCCGGCGCTCATCAGTGGAAGCCCAAAGGCGGCGCCGGCGCCGGTACGGTTCCGGATGCGCACGACCCTTCATTGCGCCACGCGCCAACCATGCTCACAACGGACCTCGCCTTGCGCCTCGATCCAATCTACGGGCCCATTTCTAAACGCTTCCACGAAAATCCGGATGCGTTTGCAGATGCCTTCGCCCGGGCATGGTTCAAACTGACACACCGCGACATGGGGCCAATCGCGCGCTACCTCGGCCCGGAAGTTCCGAAGGAAGAACTGATCTGGCAGGATCCGGTTCCAGCACCGACGCATCCACTCATTAATGATAACGACATCGCTGTGCTGAAAAGCAAAATTCTTGCTTCAGGCCTCACGGTATCTCAACTGGTTTCTACCGCATGGGCATCTGCATCAACTTTCCGTGGCTCGGATAAACGCGGTGGTGCAAATGGTGCGCGCATTCGGTTGGCGCCGCAAAAATACTGGGAAGTCAATAACCCGGCCCAACTGTCGAAGGTTTTGGATACGCTGGAAGGCATCCAAAGTGCTTTCAACGCTGGCGGAAAAATGGTTTCCCTGGCTGACCTGATCGTTCTTGCTGGTTGTGCCGGTATCGAGCAGGCTGCAAAAAATGCCGGCCATCAAATCACCGTACCTTTCACGCCGGGACGCACCGATGCTTCACAAGCGCAAACCGATGTGGAATCATTCGCTGCGCTTGAGCCGGCAGCTGACGGCTTCCGCAACTACTTTAAGCCTACACACAAAACAACGGCAGAGCGCTTGCTGATTGACCGGGCACAATTGCTGACACTGACCGCACCGGAAATGACGGTGCTGCTTGGCGGCATGCGTGTGCTGAATACAAATTTCGATCAGTCCCGGCATGGGGTTTTCACCGAACGTCCGGAGACGCTGAGCAATGACTTCTTCGTTAACCTGCTCGATTTGGGTACGACCTGGAAAGCGACTTCCGATGCACAGGATGTCTTTGAAGGCCGTGATCGTACAAGCGGTAAACTCAAGTGGACGGGTACGCGTGCCGACCTCATCTTCGGTTCGAACTCTGAGCTCCGCGCAATCGCTGAAGTCTATGGATGTGCCGATTCTCAGGAGAAGTTCCTGAAAGATTTTGTGGCAGCCTGGAACAAAGTGATGAACCTGGATCGCTTCGATCTGGCTTGATTCCAATTTTGTGTTAGATAAGTAAGAACAAGAGACATCCTGCATTTTGGATGTCTCTTGCTGTTTTAGTTATATTCTTCTAAACTGGGCAGGTGCAACGCACCCCGAATATTTCTAATCGTGAATCAGAAAGGTAAATTTAGAGCCTGTCCCGCAAAGCGGGGTGCAGCGCACCGAAACACCAAGCTGCGGATCAAAACTTCCCAAACCGCAACACCTCTCTAAAGCCATCTTCTGTACTACACTCCAACAGGTAGAACCCCGGAACCAGTGCAGAAACATCAATTTTCTGCTGCTGTGCACTCGGTTTAACAACCTGTACGAGCCGGCCCTGAACATCAAGGATGCGAAACTGCAGGGGCGTGCTGATTTTAGTTTGAACATACAATCCATCGCTGGCAGGGTTGGGGTAAACCCGAACCTGTGGCGTTTCCGTTGGCGTTTCCTCCACGGCCGTCGTCCCAACCCAATGATAAAGACTACGCGGACTTTCCAGGTCGGCCGTGCTGATCCATTTCTGCCGGAGAAACTCAGAAACGCCTATCATCTGAGCATCTGTGAGGGCGTGGTCGAAGAACAGCATTTCCCCTATTTTTCCTTCCCAATGCACATCGGTGTATAAAATATTAGCGGTAGACGGACTGCTGAAGGCGGACCCCAGCACACAGAAATTCATCGGATTGGGCGTGCTTAAGGGATCAACTGCCACGCCGTTGAGGTAGGTCGCGCCTGCAAGGGTAGCTGGGGGGGCCGCATTGGAAAACAACTGGCTGGCATCCGAATGCCGGGGCATGGTTGCCGAAAGCGCTTCCATTGGCCCTGTTTTATCCCAGGACAAAGCATTTTCCTGATACGCCATCAGCACCGTTTGAAAATTGCTTTGCGGATTTTGGAGGCGCTGCAACCACAAGGTAGCCCAGTCTGCAATGCCAAGTCCGTTTTGGTAATTGGAACGATAAGCAAACCAGTTATTGGGATCCCATCTGTTGCCCGTTGGGAAATACCAGTCGAGAACCGAACTGGTCGCCGGGGCCGGATCGTCAATAAGCCCATCTCCATTCAGGTCGGCGGCATCCATGCGAAGCATAAGACCGGGAATGGTAGCCGGGTCAATAGGATCCGGGTATGCTATGCTGCTTTTGGCTGAAATAAAATAGTCGGCCGTTGTCATGCCCGGTGCAAAGGTATTTCCAATATGCAGCGGGCTGCCGCAGGCGTCGGCAGCATACCATCGGTATTCCATTTCCGGCTGCGGATCCACAATACCAAGCAATCCGCCTCCAAGGTCTTCAATAACCGGCATCTGTGGCATCGTGACGGCAAATCCTTTGCGGTTATTGCTCCATTGGCCGGTTCCTGCCGTTTCTGCTACAACGTAGAAATTACCGGCGTACGGTGGAACAAAGGAAGTGCCGAAGCCTAAAATTTCCGTTCCCGTTTCATCCGACAACCAGTGATAGTCATAAGCCGGATTTGGCGTTTCCAGCTTTACCCCGCAGTTGCCATCGGGTACCACCTTTAATCCACTCGCGGTAAATTTTTCATAGACTCCGATCCGGACCGTTCCTTCAGCACAGGCGGCCGACGCATCGCTGATTTCATAGCGGTATTCCCCTGGGGCGAGTTTTGTTCGACTGAAATGCCCGTCAAATGTCTTGTTGTGCAGGAAAGGGCCATCAGGATCGGCGCCCATGAACTCCAGTTCCTGCAATTGAATTTGATTCTCTCCGGCACTCGCATTGACGTATAGCCGGTAATGGGTATAGGCGCCGGAATTGCTGATTGGAAAAGCCCTGCGCAGGAATCGGGTTGGAAAATCCTCGTTGATGCGCGTATCCAGGGCAACCCAGGTGTTGCCATCATTTGAGCCTTCCAGTACCCAGTTCATGGGGTCTCGCGCCGGTACATCATCGGCGGAAGTAATGGCATAGTAGGCAAGGGTGGTCGGCAGTGGAAACGTGTAGGCAACCCAGGCATTGGCATTTACGGCATGCAGCCATTTGGTGTTCAGCTGATCATCGAAAGCAAATTCAGGCAGGTGCCCCCAGGTCGTACCGCTGGCCGAAATATGATCTGTGTTATCGTCTGTCTGATCAGCAACCAGCCGGTCAAACCATTGAATGGTATAGTCGGGGCTGCCGCCGGTAGCGGATACATAGATGGCGCCTGTTGATTTTTCAATTTCAGAAGGAATGGACCGATCTGAAACAGAAAGTGGTGCAGACGGCGAAAGCAGGCTGAATTCGCGCTCCACGGAACAGCCATTGATGCTGGCGGTGAGGGCATAATTACCATCAGAAGCTGTGGTAAAGCTCTGGCCAGTTGCTCCGGTCGACCACAGCAGATCCAGTTCAGACACTTCGTAATTGGCGCTGTTGACAAGTACTTCCCAGTCGCCATTTTTGCTTGCGCAGAGTTCAAGATCAAGCAGGGCATCCCGCTCAAGCTGCACCAGCTTCTCTACCGGGCAGCCATTGGCATCCACAAGGGTAAAAGCATAAAAGCCTGCTGCCAGATCAGTAACCGGATTCGTCACCTGTACGCCATCCAGCCATAATTCATAAGGCGCTTGTCCGCCCTGTGCCATCAATTCAACCACGCCGTCATCCGCGCCCGTGCAAGAGGCATTGGTGACGACAACGCTGCTGTTAAGGTCGTAACTGCTGATGTCGCTCTGATCGATCGTCCACACGAATTCCCGGTAGGGTTTGGGGTAAGTCTCCTCAAATTTTTCGTCGTAGCGCACCAGATCTGTGGTGTCTGTAACCGCAAATTTGAGTTCATAGCTGTCGCAGGCGCCGAAAGTCACCGACACCGACGTGGTGTTTTCTGCGATTAATTTACCATTGAGAAACCACTCGTATTTTTGAGTATTTGGCATCGGCGCGATCACATCAGCTGAAAAAGTGATCGTTTCTGCTCCGCTTACTGTAAGGTTTGGATTTGCCGGGGTCGGGTTTTCAATCACATTTACATATTTATACAAAAAACAGATGGTCCGCTGAACACAAGGAGCACAAAGGTCCTGTCCATAACCTTCGCCAAAACCGCCTGCTCCCATGTAGCAGCCTTTCGCCGTAGGGCGGTAGCATCCGAAATAATTGGTAAGCCCGCCTTCAAACGCGGCCACGACATCGTCGTACTGGCCATTGTACGGCGTCGGCAAAGGCGTATCGTCATCGATCCATTTCCGCCAGGGAATGTCTTCTTTGGTCGTAAATCCCGTTGTATTGCCTGTTTCAAAGCACCTGTTGCCCGACCACTCCCCACTGGAGGTATACTCATCCAGTAAACCAGGCATGGTATGTCCGAATTCGTGCAACAAAGTTTCGAAATCCGTTCCGTACATTTTACCGTCGCCGACCCTTGCTTCGCGATTTAGCCCGGCGCCGCCGCCGCCGCCATATTTGATCGTGGAAAACCAGGTTACCCAACCCGTTTCATCGTTGCTCCAGGGTAAAAAGATTTCGTTGCGCATCTGCTGGATGATGTTGAAGCTCCACCAACTGTGGTCTCCGGGAGCATCGGGCCACCATGCGGCATAGAGGTTGAAAAAGTTCTTGTATTGGGCATAAGGAACCTTTGCACCAGGATTGTTCAGCGTAAAAGCAGGGATAAGGCTCTGCTCCAGGTCGTTACGCAAATCAGCGGCATCTGCAAAATCTCCGTTTGGGTTTCCGGTACTGCGATTTTGAATCACCCAGTTGATGCGGTTGTCTTTTGGCCCCGAATGGTAAATCGTGTCAAAAACCTGAATTGCAACAAGGTCTGTGAGGCCGAGGCAGGAGCCATCGTCTACGGTAGCCGCAATGTTGTAATTAAAGGCGGTTGGATCGGTACAGCCCGGAACCAGAGGCACACAGTCGCCTGCGTTGATCCCGAAATAGAAATAATGGATGCTGCCATTGGGAAGCCCGAAGCTTTGTGAACCACCGTTCCAGGTCATCTCAACAGTGCCGCCATTCCAGCCATCGCCATAGCTGTCGAGCGCCGTCAGGGTATAGCAACCATCGGGCAAACAGAGTTGCATTTCCGAGCTTTGGTTGTTGCCAACGCCCTGCCAGCTTGAAATAAGAACGCCACTGCTGTTGTGCAGTTCCCAGCTCATTTCATTGCCCCAGTCCACGGTGCTGGAAACCACCGTAACTTCGGTAAAAGAGCACTGGCTATAGGCAGCGGAAAGCATGCTGAAAAAGAAAATAATACCTGTGGGCAAGAGCCTGTTGATCTTGTTGCGCATGGAAAGTTGGTTTGACAAACAATAGCACCCCGACTGCTAAATGCAGAACTGCCGTCAGCTCAAAATCGAACTGACGGCAGTTTGGGTTGCAATTTCCTGTTCGAATCTGGAAGGCTAATATACGAACAGGGGCGTAATTGCGGGCAAATGGTTGTCAGAACCAGCCATTTTTCTTTTTGTGGAGGCTCTTGAATGCGCGATCAAGGTCATTTGTTCAAGGAACAAGCTTCCGGGCGGTCTCCAATTCCGTATTCTTTTACCAATTCTTTCAGCCTGTCTTCATAAGAAATTTCGGCAGTCGCTTCGATTCGTGCAAGCTTTTGCAATGCCTGATAGCGGCAATCCCATACTTTAAATTTCAAATCTTCGATCCGGCACCTCAGGTCTTTTGTAAAGTCGAATTCAAAAGTTTGCTGAAATTCTTCAATTCGCTCCAGATACTGAATCGCCGTTTCACAGTTGGCCGAAAGCCCTTTCATGGTCCAGTCTTTAACCTGGTGGATGTTGTCACAATACGATTCTGCCGATTCGTAATCTTGCGACAGCTTATTGCCTTGTGAAACGAACTTGTTCCACAACTTTTCAATTTTCGCCCCATTGGCTTTGTTCTCTTCGTTTAACGCCGACAGCTCATTGATTTTGGACATCGTGATTTCGTTCAGTGGCGTTAATTCCCTCCTCTGCATGGAGTCAATTTTTTCGAGTCTGTCTTCCGCAAGGTCGCAGACATAGGAAAACCCGTCCAGGATGTATGCCCGGATCAATGCTTCTTTATTGCAATATTTATAGCCATATTGACCGATGCGTTTCACATCATTGGTTGTAATAAAGGTATCCCAGGCTTTATTCAAAGCCAGGAGGTTGTCGTCGCCCAGCTCAACGGCCGCTTCCAATTCCTTGATTTTTTTACTCACTTCCCTGTCGGGCTTGACCCCTGTTTCGGCTTCCAGTTCCTCGATTTTTTCAAGCATGTCCGGAGCAGCATTACAGAGGTCCAATGCTCCTTTCAAAAGCAATGCTTTCATATTTGGATTGGGGTTGCAACGGAAAAGGGGTAATTCAATATCAAAGCCTTGAGAAACACCGGTTTTTACGTAAGATTTCCAGGCAGTTTCCAATTTCGACATGTTTTTATACAGGGTTTTCATTCTGGCCACCTCATCTGCCAGTCCTTTTACATCATCTATGCGCAGGGTTGTTTTTTCGGTTAATTTGAGGGTGCGGTTTTCAAAAATATCCTTTGATTTTGAAATATCTCCCCGGCAAAACTGAGTATAGGCCGACATGTAGGAATACTTTGCCAGCGTCGTTTTTTCGCAACTCGTTTTAGCAGCAATGATGGCGTCCAATTCGTCCTGCGAGACTTCCTTGGTTTTCAGGAAGCGCTCCCAAAGCTCATCCATGCTGTAATAGGCATTGATCTTCTTTTCCAGGTCATCTTTTTTTGCTAAAAAACCCGGAATCGCCTTGTGTACGTTAGGATCCATCTGCTGGATTTCTTCCATCAGGTCTTCTGCATCCTCCACCTCGCTTTGGCAAAAGCTGGTGTTGGTGTTCATCAACAAATACTTGGAGTAATTCGCTGGGTCATACACCTTATTAGGCCTGACCAGTTCGCTCATGTTGGAAATTTTGTTGTTTTCAAGAAACTCTTTCCAGGTAGCTTCAAAGTTGATCGTTTGAGCAAATACAATGTTAGAGGAACAGAAAAAAACGATGAAAAGGCAAAAAACACAAGGATTTGTTCGCATCACGATTTTAAATTTAAAGTATGTTCATTTTGAATGCTCTGCAGCATGGAGCGGGATCACAGACTTGAGGCTAACGTTTTTTAAATCCTGATTATTTTCTTCTAAGTGCCGGGACGCTATTTTTTGATCGAAACGAACGCCGGGATTTTGTCTAATTCTTCGTATTTTTTCGGGAATGCCTCATGGAGTTGTGTAATGAGGCCCTCGGAGTAATACGTCCTAAACCTTAGCCCCCTGGTGGGGAATAATGGGTTCCTGCCTGCCTACCGGATAGGCAGGCAGAGGCCGCAAGGGATACGCTAAGGCCGCAAAGCGAGGCGTCCCAAGCCCTGGCGCCCTTGGCAATAAAGAGTTCCTGCAGCATCCACGGAATATAGATAGTATGCGCCTTAACTGTATTTAATCTCCGATGCGGGGTTGTTATACCTTTTGTAAGTAATATAAACCATAAGCGCTAAGCCCAAAACGCCGATGATGGTAATCCAGGTCGGGCCTATTGCCTCAACCGTATTTGCCAATAATTGGCCTATCCCCCTCTTTCTCCCGGTTGCGACATAATGTTCGCCATGTTGCGCATTGATCGCCATCCACCTGAAACCGATGGTAAAGACGATAATCAATGCTCCACCTAATAAATTCAGAATTAGAGGCCGGGTTTTTGATTCTTCGCTGACGGCTTTATTTAATTTTCTGAAGGTAGCAATTTCTGCAACGACGGATTCCCTCAACCCCTTGTCGCTTAATACAACCGTGTCTTTTTTATTTTTTCCGTAGATGCTGTATTTGATTGTAAAGCTGCCGTCTTTTTCATTGTAGCTTATTTCCTGAATGGCGTTAACAGGTATTGTTTTTAAACTTTCTAATAAACCTGGTTTTTGGGATGAGGCAAGCAGCGCTTCAAAAGTGTCGTGTCGTTTGCTACTGAATATGATTTGTTCGTCTGAAAATCCCATTACTTTGAACGTTTCCTCTCCGAGGGGAAGAATTTGATTTTTCATGTTTGGGTTTTTATTGAATTGATTAACAGATTTTTACGAATTACAAGACTACCATAAAAACTGCGCCGGACTCCGTACAGGTTTGATGTAGATCATCTACTTCAGCCATGCAGTAAATGTACCGCATTTTTTTATTTGCAGTTCCTGAAAAATTGCGCGGGGTCTGTTCAACGAAAATAATTTCAGTTTTTATTTGCCTCGAAAACCGAACAAGCTCTAAAACCCCTCTAAAATCATTTGCTTACTAATCGTCATGCCCGCCGTTGTACCCATTGCAACCGCATTGGCTACTGTACGCATCTTACCCGCATTGTCGCCGATCGCATAAACTCCTTTAACAGTAGTTTCCTGCATGGCATCCGTTTTCAAATATCCCTGTTCGGTAAGTTCACATCCCATTGACTCGGGGATTTTGCAATGCTGCTCAAAAGGGCTTGGAGCATAAAGGACTTTGACAGAAGACTTCGTACCGTCTTTAAAATGAATTTTTTGAATGTATCCATAGTGATGCACCAGTCTTTCAATTTCTTTTTCGACTATTTTTATGCGCCGTTGCTGGAGTTTTTCATGTTGCCCGGCTGTTAATGTTGAAGCGCCATTGGTAAAAATGGTTAAATCTTTCGTCCAGTTAGAAATCAGCTTTGTGAAGTCAAAGGCCAAATCCCCATTTCCCAGTATTCCGGTTTTTTCATTTCGAACTTCATAGCCATGACAATAGGGGCAATGGAGAACAGAAACACCCCAGCATTCGGACAGTCCCTCAATAGCCGGAAGCTGATCCTTAATGCCTGTTGCAAAAACGACCTTCTTTGCCCCAAAAATGTCTCCGTTGGCTGTTTGTATCTCAAAACCAAGCTCCGTTTGTTTCCCGGAAGTGGCCAGTCCTCTAAAAAAATCAATCGTTTTATACCTGCTCACCTGCTCCCGGGCGGTTTCAGCAATTTCCGCAGGCGTTTTACCATCGTTTGTAAGGAAGTTGTGTGAATGAGGCGTTTGCCGGTTGCATGGTTTACCACTATCAACAACCAAGACATTCATCAGCGCCCTGCCTAAGGCCATGGCAGCTGCTAATCCGGCATAGCTGCCTCCCACGATGATGACATCAAATTGCTTGTTTTTCTTCATCTGTTTGAACATTAAATTATTCAAGGGAGACGGCAAAGAAAGTGCCCCTGCCGCCTCCACACTCAACATCATAAATTTACGCCTGGAAATAAGCCCTGAATACATAAATATTTATTGTTCTGTATTCCCGGCTTTATTCATAATCTTTTTAAGAACCGTGTCAACGAACGGCACGCCAATAAACACCAACCACGGAACCAGGATTATGGTTAATAAAAAAGTTCTTTGATACAAAGGCAGCGCAGACAATTGCTGGCCAAAAAGCTGATAAAACAGCGTAATAGACGGATAGATTACCACCCAGACCTTCAGGGAGGCAATCAATTTCATTTTTGCTTTCATTTAAATTGTTTAATGTAAAACATTTATTTAATCGGCAACAAAATTAATGGCCGTGCCCCTTTTGGGAATAGGACAAATCTTTAGTTATGTAGTACTAATTTGAAATACCAGCTTTTAAAATAAAACTTAAATTAAATCCAATTCAACTGCACAATTGTCCTATCACCAGCCTTTATCCTGCCAGTAGTTTTGTGGATCATTTACACTTAAAAAAAAGAACAATGAAAAAATCGAAATCCATATTTGTAATAGGCATGGTTTTCCTGTTTACAAATGCATTTGGACAGTCCACAGAATTGGAGACAACAAAAACCAGAAATGTTAAAAGAACCACACAAACCTATTTTGACCTGATGGTCAACGGGGTGAGTACCAGCATCAATTACGGCGCATCAAACAGCGCGATGGCTGATTATAAAAAATCTGCCAAAGGCATACAGGCCGGCGCATCCTTTCAGGCTGGTATTACCCCCGCTTTTTCTCTTGTTTCAGAGATTTATTACATTAAAAAAGGAGGTACTTTGACTGCCGATAATCCTTTAACCGGCAGCGAATCAAACTTCCGCTTTAACGCATTGGAATTGCCACTGCTGGCGCGTTTTCATACAGGCAGATTTTATATGAATGCAGGACCTTCCATTGCCTATATGCTCAGCGGCAACCGGAAAACCAATGATCAGACGACGAAACTCTCATTTGGAAATTCAAGTGAAGGTTTTAAAAGGCTGGATGCCGGTATTCAAATGGGTGGCGGCTTTGAGTTTCCTTTAAATCAAAAAAGGATTGCACTGGACATCAGATATGTTTACGGTCTGACTAATATCGCCAACGGAAATGACATGCACAACCGGACCCTGATGGTCAGCGTCTATTTTTCAAAGCTCTGGAAAACCAATCCTTTTGGAAGAAGCTAAGTGCAAGCTCTAACACATTGCGGTTCAACAAATTTCCGGGTATTGTACCAAAACAAGTAGCCAGGGAACTAAAAAATAAAACAATGAATGCAAACAGTAGCGCCCTATCGGGCACAGATGTATCGAGCAAACAAGCCCCAATGAGTCCATTTCGGCCGACCTCGCTGGCAGCAGGCGTGTTTTATCTGCTCACTTTCATCTCGATTCCGACCTTTGCGCTTTATCATTCGGTACGCGAACCGAATTTCATCACAGGTACCGGGCCCGACACAAGTGTCATCATTGGCGGCATTCTTGAAATTATCGTAGCCCTGTCTGGTATTGGAACTGCCGTTGTACTCTACCCACTACTCAGAAAGCAAAACGAAACTTTGGCATTGGGTCTCGTAGCTTCCAGGGTGCTGGAAGCGGGCACCATTTTCATTGGTGTGGCATTCCTGCTATCGGTCGTGACTTTGCGGCGACAGGGAGTCGGAGCAGACGGATTAATGGCAAGTCATGCGCTTCTTGCCCTTTATGACCGGATTTTTCTGCTGGGGCAAAGTTTTCTGCCTGCTGTGAACGATGTATTACTGGGTTTGCTGCTGTACCAATCACGTCTGGTACCCCGTACACTCTCCCTGATTGGAATTATCGGTGCACTGCCTCTGGTCGCGGGCTACACCGCTATATTGTTCGGCCTGATAGCGCGGGACTCCCCCCTGGCAGGGCTGGCTGCTGTAATGGTCGCCCTGTTTGAGTTTTCACTGGGCATTTACCTTGTGGTATGGGGTTTCAGGCCATCCCGCCTTACAAGCGATTTTCAGTCTTGAGGCGTCTTCCTAAAGGTAAAATCAATAAAAAATAATGATAAAAACTTTGCGCAATGAAAGCAGTCATTTATGAAAAATATGGTTCGCCTGACGTGCTGCAGTTAACAGACATCAGCAAACCCAGCCCCAAAGACATGGAGGTTCTGATAAAAATTCACGCTACTACCGTAACAGCCGGAGATTGGCGCATGCGGAAAGCAGATCCTTTTCTTGCCAGGCTTTTTAACGGACTGTTCAAACCCAAAAGGGTGAAAATTCTTGGTTTTGAGCTGGCCGGGGTGGTTGAGGAAGTTGGAAAAAAAGTTGACACCTTTAAAAAGGGTGATGCCGTTTTTGCCTCATGCGGCCTCCGGTTCGGTGCTTATGCTGAATATACCTGCCTCCCGGCAAATGATTTGATCGCCATAATGCCCTCGAATATGACTTTTGAAGAAGCAGCTGCGGTTCCTATTGGCGGCTTGACGGCATTACGGTTCCTGAAACAAAGCGGCATAAAACAAGGAGACCATGTACTGGTGTACGGTGCATCGGGCAGTGTAGGAACTTTTGCCGTTCAGATTGCAAAGGCACTGGGGGCTGAGGTTACCGGGGTATGTAGTACCGCAAACCTTGACCTCGTCAGGCAGCTTGGCGCTCACGAAGTTATCGATTATACCAAAGTTGATTTTACAAAAACAGCACAACGATTCGATGTTATTTTCGATGCCGTGGGCAAAACCGCCAAATCCAAATGCCGCCATTTGTTAACTCCGGCAGGAAAATACGTATCGGTAACAGGTTCCCCAAAAGCAAAGCCCGGTGATTTGTTGTTTTTGAAAGAACTCATCGAGTCCGGTAAACTCATTTCCGTAATAGACAGGACTTATACGCTTGAACAAATCCGGGAAGCGCATGCTTATTCAGAATCATTCAGAAAAAAAGGGAATGTCGTCATCAGGGTGATAGCCAATTAGGCGACCATCGCATTATTTGAAATGAAGTCTGAATGCTTCCGGGGAATGTCCGGTATGCTTTTTAAAGAAACGGATAAAATAGGAGACGTCTTCATATCCAAGGTGATCGGCGATGTCTTTTACCTGATTGGAGGTGGCCAGCAGGTATCTTTTGGCCTCCAGAAGTATTTGATCATTGATTAGTTCAGAAGCCGTTTTGGCAATGGAAGATTTGGTGATTTCATTCAGCTGGTAGGGCGACAGGTTCATCAGATTGCTGTAACGGGATACCTGTTTATGTGTGGCGATGTTTTTTTCCAGCAACTCCAGAAACTCCTCAAAGCGTTCCTGTGTATAAGGATTTGTGGTTGTTGATGATGCTGCTTTCGGGTTAGGGCTTTGTCTGATAAACTCAATAAAGAAAATATCCAGGCTTGCTTTGATAACATCCAGGTAACCTTCTTCCTTATTGGTAAATTCTTCAAACATGGCGCCAAGCAGGGCCTGCAATCTGTTGAACCTGGCCATTTCTAATTTGCAGTATTTTTTATTGCTTGCCCTTCGTAATCGCTGGCTTGAAAGTTTATTGTCGGGGCGGTAAAATTGGGGATCAAATTCCAACAGAAACCCGGTACATCCTACTTCTAAATCAAGTTTATGAGCCTGGCCGGGGCGCATTAGAAAAATGGAATGGTCCAGAACGGTATACGGTACAAAATCTATTTCGTGCAAGCCCTTTCCCTCCTCTAATGCCAGAATGAAAAAGAAATCATGCCGGTGCAAGTGCTGGACAATCTTTTTTTCTGCATCAAGCGAAGCAATGTCTTCTACTTTCCGGATTTTAAAACCTTCCGAAGATGGGTGTTCCTTCTGAGACACATTGAGCTGCCTTACAGGAATTTTTTTCATGCCGGCTTAGATTACAAATAATTAGCGACGCAAAATACTCGGGTCCAATGAAAGAAGCAAACACCAGATAGGGTTCATTTGAATTTTTAGGAAAATATTTATGGGTACGTTAATCTTTAAAGAGAATATTCTTTTACCGAATTCCGTCGCTTAACCACTCCGCGATGAAGTCCCTTAGCGCCGAAATCGCTCGATCGCAGCGCCCACTCTATTTATCAGATCCTAAATAATTGCCTGTGCTTCTATTTCTATCATAAATGCTTCGTTTGCCAATCCTTTTACATCTATCCAGGTACTTGATGGCGGATTATGGGTTCCAAAGTTATCTCTTAAAACCTGGCTGATGACTGATCCGTCGCCTCTTTGGTAGTTTACCTTATAAATTCTTAGCATGACAATATTTTCTAAAGTACCCCCTGCGGATTCCACTGCAATTTTCAGGTTTTCAATTGATTTTTCAGTTTGCCTGGCAAGATCATTTTCACCGACAATATTTAAATTTTCATCCCATGCAACCTGCCCTGAAATAAAGACCATTTTCCCCGGATCCGCCACAACAACCTGGGAAAACCCATATTGTCTTGAATCAAATAAAGTATCCGGGTTTATACATTTTCGTTTCATCCCAATTTTATTTTAGGTAATGGAAGCCCAATTATCGCCGCTGCATTTCAAGCTCTTAACTGTACTTAACCTCTAGTGCAGGGTTATTATACCTTTTATAAGTAATGTAAATCATGATAATTAAGCCCAAAACCCCGATTAAGGTAACTCCGGTCAGGCCAATGGCCTCAACGGCATCTGCCAATAATTGTCCTATGCCTCTCCTTCTTCCTGTAGCGACATAATGTCCCCCGTTATGGGCATCAAGGCCCATCCCTCTAAAAACCCATGTACATGCTATAATGATTGCTGATCCTCCCAAATCCAGAAGCAAAGGTTTGGTTTTTGATTCTTCGCTGACAGTGTTAGATGAATCTTTTAATTTATTTTAAGGCTGTCAAACGGTATTTTTGTTTCAGTGTCCCAAAAAGCGGAAACATTTACAATTTTCCATCCATCTTCTTCTTTTTCCATTATCCTTGTTTCCTGGCTTGTTCTGAAAGTTGTTTTTTCTGCATCAGCATTGTATTGTTTCCAAATCAAATAGGCCGTTTTCTCATTAAAAAACTTCACTAAAGGCTTTTCTCTCTTCACGACTGGGTGGATGATATTTTTTCCATTCTTATAGTATGTTTCAATCCAATTTTTGCCTTGTGAATTAATTTTTTCCCAGCCAACTGCTGCGTCTGCTGAGCCGTCGCTGTTATTCCATGCTTGCATGGCGTAGTTTTGGTGACTCCAGTACTTTGCCCAGCATTCATAGTTCCCATCAAAAAAGCACTTGGTTTCGCCCTCAATGACGTTCATAATGGCTGCTGTTTCTGCCACTTCGTCAAACATCGGTTTTACATTTTGGGGATCTTTATTGTCTGAAGATGGCTGACAAGCAACAGCTAATACCAACAAAAGAGGCAGGATTGAAATCGAATTTCCATTTTTCATGTTAGCGGTTTTTATTTTTTAGTTTAAGTAAACACGGGGATATTGAACGATGCATTGTGCCTGTATGCAGAAGCCGCAATGCCCCTGCTTCCGGCGACCGCCAAAAAGCAGGGGCATTGTCATTTCATCTCTTTTCATTGTGGTCATTGCAGGTACAATTTGCTCCTGCAAGATAATAGAAGTCCTAAACTTTGCAAACTATAATTTAACCATCTGTTGCCCCCATATCGACAAGCAACTTTTCTCTTCATTCCCCTCCGCAAAATATCCAATCAACATGTCCACCGCATTATTCTTTTGATTTTAAATTGTTTAAATAGGAATTTCCCATCGAACCATAAGCTATGAGCCAGCACAAGCCGGCTATGGGATAAAAATAATGAAGCCCCCAATAAGTCTCAGTGCCCTGCGCGATTAAAAAAGCAATGCCGCCAACGATAAGTACAGGTCCGACGTACCGTTTTACGGGGCGTGATTTGAGCATCATAACTCCGACACCTATCAAAATGGTTACCAGAGGAACAGCAATGGTGGCAGGCGCCATAACCAACATTTCCCAATGGGTTTCCCGCTCCGTCATATACCTTGCCATGGTTTCAGCAGGCATGCCGCTTTTATCCAAAGAACCGATGACCACCCTGTAGCCCGTGGCAAAAACGCCCCCGCAGGCTCCAAGGAGGCCAAATAAATATAAGAATATACCGAATTTAGGTCTTTCCTGCCCAATCAGTTTTGCACTGGTCAAATGGATTAAAACAAAAAACATCATGGCGTACACCCCAAATACGCCTTCTACATAACTTGAAAATCCGTCTGAATTCAGTCCAACTCCCGCTATGTACATGGCAATTGCAATCAAGTACAGAACGGGGCCGATAAAATGGGCATAAATATTCACCCGGGTAATCAATGAATCAATCCTTTGCATGATGAGGAAGTTTAGCAGTCACAAAATTTTAAAGCAAGATTAGGGCGCATGCGCTTTAAAAAATTGTACAAACGTTCCATCACAGGATCAATTGCCCGGGGATTTGGGTCATAATTTTCTTATACTTCCCCGGGGTTATTTCGGCAAACTCCTTAAATGACCGGATAAAATGTGCCTGATCGTAATAACCAAGTCGAAGACCGAGGTCGGTGAGGGATTCTGATGCTTCAGAGGAATGAATGTGGTGGATGGATTGGGTAAACTGCATCATGCGCTGGTATTTTAGCGTCGAAAGACCAAGCCATTCATTGAAGATCCGATTGCTTTGTGTTTTAGAATAACCTAGAAACGCGTCTACCTTTTTGACAGGATAGGTAAAATTATTCTGCGATAGCTTTTTGGTAAGATTCAGAATGCCCAATGCTACGTTTAAGGCTGGTGATTCTTTGACTTTTGAAACCAGATGAGCTTCCAGCCATTTCGCTCTGCTCATGAAATCAGGCAGTTTGTTGATCTTATCCTCAATTTCATTAAGATTCAGATCGAGAAGGTCTCCGGCAATGGCAAAATCTCTCAGCTCGTAAGCAGGAATTCCAAATAAAGATTTCAGCGCCAAAGGGGTCATTTGAATGCTGATGAAATGCATCCTTTCGAATGATATCTGGACAGGTTTTGTGCAAAAACCAGCCAAAAAACAGAAACCTTCCCCCGGGCTTTCGTTTTTATCCGTAATTCTTGAATTCGTTATTTGCATTCCGGAGCCACTCCCTATGCGGAACATGAGCTCGATCTTACCGTCCGGTAAAAATTTCCATTTCCCGGAATCAAAGGACTTTTGTTCATGGATGACATCGACTATTCCGGGAAGTTTTGATGGTATATAGTACTGAGGAATCATCTTAAATCGTGTTTTTTATGAACGGCAATTTGCCCGCAGCCGGGCTTATCCGGAAAAAAAGGATGTCTGAGAGCTTGTTCGGGAATTCATGATCGTACGAAAGCGAGCAAATTTTGTGCTGAACAAGGCGGCTTTCACAGACGTAGCCGGCAGCTACGGCGAAACGTAAGTTCAGCGAAGCTAAATCGAAGATTCGACGTAGTCAAAAAGCCAACGCAGTGCAGTAGAAAATTTGCCGATTGCAGCCGATTGATGGACTCCCGAACAAGCTCTGAACATCGTTACATAAAATAAGCTGCCGTCTTTAAAGATTCAGCTTGGGCGCGGGCAGGCAGAAAAGGCATTACACCCCCTCAACCCTTGCAAAAGTCATTCATTCACCTTGACCACCCTGCCCTCCAGTTTTGGATAATACACTTCAAACGATCTCATATAATCGCTCATCGCCTGAATCATTTCTATTTGCGTGTTCTTTCTGGAAAGGGCGTTTCTAAACACAAAGCCATCGCCACCGTCAGCCAGAAAATTGCTGGTCAAAACCCGGTAAGTTTTTTTGTCGTCCAATGGATCACCGTTGATTACGCATTTCACCATGCGGCTGCCAGGGGGTAGCGAAGCGTCGTAGTGCATCTCTACCCCTTTGGAAACCTGTAATATGCCATTTGTCAAGCCAGCCCCATGCTCGAAAAGCTGGCGAAGGTCTTTACCTTTCATCTCCAGCCAGACGATGGTGTTGGGGAATGGGAAAGCCGAGATCAGGTCGCCCACTGTCACATCACCAGCCTCCACATCCTGCCGCAGGCCGCCACTGTTGGTCACGACAAGGTCGGCATCGGGGTATTTTTGCAGCATGGCATCGGCCACCATGTTTCCCAATAGCGACTCCTCCCCATAAGAGCGCGTGAGCGGCTCGGGAATGCTGCACAGTTTTTCCCCGGTGATCTTTGACAAGCGGCGTTTCCATTTATTGACACGCCGCTGTGTGCGGGGGAGGTCGGGTATCTCGTCTTCGAACACATACTGCAGTTCATTTTTATGGCTGGTGATCTTGTCCAACTGCTTATCGTAGGTGATGGTCAGTTTTCCCAACTCTATGGTATAGGCATCGGTGGAAACAATGAGGACGCCATTGGAAATCAAAGCCTCCGGCGTGCCCTGGTGGGCATGGCCCGTTACAATGATATCGAGGCCATTCACCCTGGCGGCCAGGTCAATGTCTTTTTGCAGGTTGCGGGCCACATCGGTGCTGCCCGTGGTGGACTGCCTCCCGGGAATACCTTCGTGGATCAACAAAACGATGAGATCTGCCTTGCCTTCCAGCTCGCTGATGTATTGTTTCAGATAAACCTCCTCATCACGGGTATCAATGCCCTGAACCATCTCATCGGAGGTGGTATCATAAAACGCAAACCTTCCGTGCAGGCCGATCACGCCGATGCGGACACCGTTTTTTTCAATGATCAAATAGGGCTTATCCCAAAAGGGTTTGCCGGAATCTTTGAAAAAGATATTGCCGTTCAGAATGGGGAACTTCGCCTTTTTCAATTGCACCAGGGCATTCTTCCAGCCATGGTCAAACTCGTGGTTGCCAATACAGGCGGCATCAATGCTCATCGTGTTCATCACATCAATCACCGCTTCGCCCTGGGTCAGTGAACTGATATATGGCCCTGTAAAATAATCCCCTGCGTCGAAATAGAGCGTGTTGGGGTTGGCCTTTTTTTCCTTTTTCACCAGCGTGGCGACATTGGCAAAACCCCCAACCTTACGGTCTTCGCTCACCCATCGCACAGTATGCGGGTCGAAATGGGCATGGAGGTCGTTGGTGTAAAGAATGGTAAGTTCATGCTGTTGTGCCATCAGACCATGGCAGACCAGCAACAGCAAAGCAAGGAGGGAAGTCCGATGAGTCATCTTATGGGTTGCTTGTTTGTCAATCATTCTGTGCATGATGATTTGGAACGGTACAAAGTCATCTGTCGTTTGCAGGTCATCATCAGCTGACCGCGCCGGTTCAGTCATTTGTAGTGCCTATTGATTGGCATTCAGGAAGGAAAGATAGGCACAAAAGCTGGGTTGGCATAAAAATCATAGATTGTTGACACAGGTAGTTGAACCGATTGCTGTCTGAAACACCATATTCTATAGTTTTTTGTCCGTGTATTCCGAGTCATTCGTGTCATCCCTGACGGCCGCCAGGGATGACACGAATGACAAAGATTTCTCGCCTGCCTGCCTGACCACCGGTAGGCGGGCCGACGAGACAGGGATGGCTATGCCACTTCTATACTGCATTCAAAAATCGCCTCGCCTTTTGGTTCTTTATGAAAAAAGATGATCTTTATTGTGTCGTTAGCTAGCCGCTACTTAGAGCTTGTTCGGGAATTCATGATCGTACGAAAGCGAGCAAATTTTGTGCTGAACAAGGCGGCTTTCACAGGCGTAGCCGGCAGCTACGACGAAGAAAGCCAACGCAGAGCAGTAGAAAATTTGCCGATTGCAGCCGATTGATGGATTTCCGAACAAGCTCTTAATATTCGGTTAGCACATTGAAATTGGATAGCTATGCGCTATGTAGTAGCGGTTATAAACGAGTTATAGCTAATTATTAAATAAGGCAAAAATGAAACGAAGTATTATTTACATTTTTTTATTGGTAACTGTTGCTGAATCTATTGCGCAGGATTCAACACGCAATTCAATCCAACTTAGCTGGGGAATTGGAAATATTATGCGACAGGATTTGACAGTTTCACCTTTTATTCATAAAGACTGGTCTCCCGTTAATGTCCGGTTGAACTACGAACGTTCAAAAAAGCTTTATCACCAGGTAACTTTAAAATTCAGCTTGTATTCTCCGAAACCTACAGAATCTTATGAATTCACATCATTCTACAATGGTACATCAAGTACAATTCCACATAGCTTCAAAATGATCGATATTGATTATTCTATAGGAAAAAAATGGATAATTAAAAAGAACTGGTCTTTTGCAGCAGGTGGTAAATCAAGA
The DNA here is from genome assembly GCA_937926205.1 of uncultured Saprospiraceae bacterium. Taxonomy (GTDB): domain Bacteria; phylum Bacteroidota; class Bacteroidia; order Chitinophagales; family Saprospiraceae; genus JABWAJ01. Next base: position 34,610 of record CALEYL010000012.1, on the reverse strand, counting down.
AATTTTATTTACGCCTCTGACTATTATTTCGGTGAATCAGGTCCATCACCCATGATGATTTCATTCGGAATGGACGTGTGGGGTTTGATACATTACCAATTGAATAGCAACCACTATCTCCGATCTAGTATTTCCATCCCAGTATTTTCCTACGTTTACCGTAATCCATATCTTACTGAAAATGATTCCTACCATCATATATTTTATTCGCATAAGGGAATTAAAGAATTTGGCAATCGCATTGCAGCCGGAGAACTTCGTTCATGGGGTAACGCGCAAAGAGTTGATTTAAATATTCATTATAGTTATATCATAAATAAAAAGTATGATGTTGGTTTATGTTATTATTATTCCATGAATTTGAACCAGCAACCAACTAAATTCACTCAATTTGAAAATATTTTCTTTCTTGAAGGAAAAATAAAATTTTAAGATCATGAAAAATTACTCAATTATATTTTTAGTATTTACATTTCTTTTTCTTACCGGCTGTGAGAAAGTTTTTTTTGAACCAGAGCCTAAAAACAATCCCGAATCTCTGTTTGAGGACCTGTGGACTACATTTAAAACAGACTACGCTCCTTTCGAAGAACGGGGTGTTGATTGGGATGCACAATATCAGATATTCAGACCGATGGTCAATTCATCAACAACTGAAGAAGAATTACTAGTAGTTTTCAAGTCTTTACTACGTACTTTAAATGACGGACACGTCTCACTTACAACACCGAATGCAGACGTATACTATTCCAACATTATAATTGATCAAAAAATTGACGATAACCTTTTTGATTTAAATCTTATAAAGTCCGCCTATTTGAACAACCAATTTCTGGAAAACGGCTACGGGTTGAACACGTATGGATTCATTGGGAACGTTGGCTATTTGCATATTGACGCTATTGGACAGAACATGCTGGAAATAGAAGAAATCCTTGATTATTTTGCGAATGCCGATGGTGTGATTGTGGATTTGCGTCATAACGAGGGAGGTAATTTCACTTATGCTTTTTCTGAATTTGGAAGATTTACCGATCGTGAACGCCTAGTGTTCAGATCCAAGACTAAAAATGGGACAGGACCTGATGACTACACCGATTGGTATGATTGGAGCATCAATCCATCTGGGGAGTATTTTAACAAACCTATTGTTCTCATAACTGATCGTTATACCATCAGTGCCGGAGAAAGAACCGTGATGGCTTTCAAGACTCTACCTAATGTGACTCACTTAGGCGACACTACAAACGGAGCAATCGCAACAAAAATTGCAAAGGAATTGGCCAACGGATGGTTCTATTCAATTGTTACACAAAAGACTGTATTTCAAAACGGAATTTCATACGAAGGTGCCGGAATACCTCCTGATGAATATTTTAAAAACACAGCTTCAGAAATGGCAAATGGTCAAGACAAAACACTTGAGGAAGCAATATCTAAATTTTAAAGTACTTATAAGGGGCTATAACACGGGTTTTGCGTTAGTGGGCGGGCAGTGCGAATAGAAACATTTGAACAATTAATAAAATTGGTGCTGGCAGACTTACGGTTTCAAAAGCCCACCAACGCAAAGCCCGAAACCGTTATATCACATATTAAAAACGAGAACACAAATGGGCAGAATACATCTATTTGAATTTGAAGACCAGAAATGGTTCCCAAGTTTTTTAAGGAACTACGTAACGGACTTCTTACAGTTCTTGTCCAACAAAACAAAATTATACAAGCCGATAATTCCGATTATTAAAAAAGGATTGGAAAAAAGCAGAACGAACCAAATAATCGACCTTGGTTCAGGTGGTGGCGGTGCGCTTATTTGGCTTAACTCAGAATTAAAAAAGGACATTTCCAACCTAAATGTAACGCTGACCGACTACTATCCAAATATTTCCGCTTTTAAATTCACAAAAGAAAAAGCTGACAATTTTGATTACGTGGAAAAATCGGTTGATGCCCGAAACGTTCCTACCGAATTGAACGGGCTGCGAACTCAATTTTTATCGTTGCATCATTTCAGACCCGATGACGCAATGCAAATTTTACAAAACGCTGTCAATTCAAACAGTTCAATCGCTATTTTCGAAGCGCAGGAAAGAAGCGTTCCAAGTATTTTGGCGATGCTGTTTGCACCAATCACCGTTTTATTGGTAACGCCATTTATCAGACCGTTTAAACTCGGACGAATTATTTTTACCTATATTATGCCTATTGTTCCGTTAGTTGTATTGTGGGACGGAGTTGTTTCCTCTTTTCGAACCTATTCTGTAAAAGAAATGAACGACCTTGTAAGCAAACTGAACGACACTGATAAATACAACTGGGAGATTGGAAAAATAAAATCAGGACCAGGCGTAATTTTGTACATATTGGGTACGAAAAAAGAATAAATACGTACAATAACACGGATTTTGCGTCAGGCGGACTGAAATTTTACCCAAAAAAGCAAAGAGCTAATAGAGCGTATTTCAAAAGTGCCAAACTTGACTTATAGCCTGCTCAGGGCAACACAAATCTGACAACTCAATCTGATTATTAAACCTTGACTGTCAGGTCAAGTTGCGGCTATTACAACTAAAAATCCCCCACTGCGCCAAGCTCGGCAATTTTAAACCTTGACTGTCAGATCAAATCTTGGCTATTACAAATTACTTTTGATAGCTATTTTCACAATGGCTAAATGGGTACCTATCGATTACTTTCTATTTGTATCGGTTTTCCAATTTATCAATAATCTTAATGTAAGCCTTTTCATTTCGCAGATTATTCATACTATCATCAGTTTTGAACCATTCTAAGTCCTTATAACCTAATTCTATGGCTTTTTTCAGATTTTGAAGGGCTTTCCCTTTATTTCCTTGCAGGGCGTAGTACATAGCCCAGTTACGAAAAGGTCTGCCTTCATTCGGATACAATTTCTCGTATTCGGTGAAAGCGTTGTAAGCTTCTTCGAATTGTTTGTTTTTGGCATATGCTATTCCTATATTATTAAAAAAATGCCTGGTTTTAAATTCCGGTGAAATTCCTGCTGCTTTTTGATAGGCTTCAATGGCTTGGGAATAATTGAAGAGATAGGAGTGACACTGGCCTGTATAATCCCAAACTTCTTCATTATCTATATGTTTAGTTAAAATTTCCAGATCCTGCAATGCGGCTGCATATTCTCTTTTGCCAAAAGTATCGATGGCTTTCGCATAATATATTCCCAGCCATGTATCAAGAGCATTTTTTTGAAAAGGATGGTTTTCTGGCATGGCTATTTTAAGTATTCTTAAGCATATGTCCTGCATTTCAATGGCTTTTATAAATTGTTTCATACTTTGGTAAGTGACTGCCAGATTCCAATAACCAATTCCCAAATCAGGGTGCCCGGGGTCTAATATTTCTTCCCGGATACTTATCGATTTTTGATAATATTCCAGAGCTTTTTCGTATTGCCCCAAAGCATGATAGGTGTTGCCGGCATTCTCATATAATGTCGCTAAATAGGGATGCGCAGTGTCTAAAATTTCTTCCCGGATACTTATCGATTTTTGATAATATTCCAGAGCTTTTTCGTATTGCCCCAAAGCATGATAGGTGTTGCCGGCATTCTCATATAATGTCGCTAAATAGGGATGCGCAGTGTCTAAAATTTCTTCCCGGATACTTATCGATTTTTGATAATATTCCAGAGCTTTTTCGTATTGCCCCAAAGCATGATAGGTGTTGCCGGCATTCTCATATAATGTCGCTAAATAGGGATGCGCAGTGTCTAAAATTTCTTCCCGGATACTTATCGATTTTTGATAATATTCCAGAGCTTTTTCGTATTGCCCCAAGGCATAATAGGTATTGCCGGCATTCCCAAATGAACTTGCCAAATCAGGATGCCCGGGGTCTAAAATTTCTTCCTGGATACTTATCGATTTTTGATGATACTCCAGGGCTTTTTCGTACTCACTTAAAGCATTATAGGTCGTAGAAATATTATTGTACAAAGTCGCCAAATGAGGATGTCTGGGGTCTAAAGTTTCTTCTAAAATGCTCATGGATTTTTGATAATATTCCAGAGCTTTTTCGAACTCCCCTAAGCCTTGATAGGTCGAGGCAATATTATTGTATGAAGTTGCCAAATCAGGATGCCCCGGGTCTAAAGTTTCTTCCAAAATGGCGATACTTTTTCGTTGATATTCCAAGGCTTTTTCGTATTGCCCCAAGGCCTGGAAAGTTCCAACAATATCATTATACGAAGTTGCCAAATCAGGATGCTTAGGGTCTAAAATTTCTTCCCGAATTTCAATAGACTTTTGATGATATTCCAGGGCTTTCTGGTACTTTCCTAAAGCACGATTGGTTAAAGCAATATCATTATACGAAGTTGCCAAATCAGGATGCTTAGGGTCTAAAATTTCTTCCCGAATTTCAATAGACTTTTGATGATATTCCAAGGCTTTCTGGTATTTTCCCAAAGCACGATTGGTTAAAGCGATATCATTATACGAAGTTGCCAAATCAGGATGCTTAGGGTACAAAATTTCTTCCCGAATTTCAATAGACTTTTGATGATATTCCAGGGCTTTCTGATACTTTCCATCATCATAAATAACTCTAGCCGTTTTATTGTATAATGTTGCCAGTTCTTCTTTATCAAAATTATTATTTTCAAAGATATTGATAATGCGTTCATAACAAAGAGTTGCTTCGTTATATCTAAACCACGGGACTAAAAGTTTGATTTTCAATTCATATCCTTCGACAACCTGTTTTATTTCTACTTCTGCTTTAACTTTTTTCTCCAATGCTAATTTATAAGCTTCTTCTAATTTAGCATCATTAAGTATGGTAAGAGCGGCATTGATTCCTTCCTGCTGTTCTATCTTTTGGATTGCTGATTTGACTAAATCAGATGCTTTGTCCTGATTGATATTGGCTATGAAATGTGCTTGTTCCTCCAACTTTTCCAAAACTTCCTCTCTTTGCCTTTTGAGTTCATATATTTGTTCTAAGAGTACTATTTGCCCATGTGTTGCCAAGTTTGTTTGTTCCAGTTTATCTTCTATACTAGCCAACCTTGTCTCATAATCTTTAGTGTTTGCCTCTACCAAAATATCATAAAATCGCAAGGCCGCTTTGTCCCGTTGCCCCGCATAACACACAATAATTTCAATGGGTTCGTCATTTGGATTGTCAGACAAGCGCAACCACTCCATCTGTCGCGAGTTGACAACTTCAATATTATTGCCCTGCCCGTCTGTGCTGCCAACGATCAATTTTACTTTTTGCCCTGCTTTCTTTCCAGAGCAGTTAAGTGTAAACGTACCATTTTTTGAATAGACACTGCCGCAACCAAAGGCGCTAACTTCTACACCGTCAGCAGGCTTACCGCCACTATTCATGTAGTAAATCACACCAGATATAGAAGGCTTAAACAGGTTATTTGCATCAATGGACTTTTCCTTGGGAAAGGGCTTATCGTCGGAATGATTTATCAAACCAATTAAATGGGCTGTTATTTGGTTTTCGGTCAAATTGTATTGTTCAAAAGATAGGATACCTTGTCTATTTTGTTGCTTTAGTTTATAATATCTAGCAGAAACTGCGATTGCTTCCTTTTTCCTGCTTTCACTAATATTAATGGAAAGCAATAATTCCAAGGCAGATTGTACATCACCCTGACGAATCAGATTTCTTAGATTTAATTTTTCCTCTTGTGTCATTTTTATTTGTTGGTTGCTGGGAATTTGAGTGTTCCTACAACAGCAAATATCCTTTCTAACACCAATTACTTCCTCTATCGTGAGTCTCCCATCAATTAAGTATATCAGACATACCACAAAACTCCAGCTTCCGTCAACCACGATACAGAAGAGCCATCATTATCATTTCATCTTTTTCCTTGTAACCATCTATAAAATAATTTAATATCGCAAGATAACAGAAGTTGTTAAACTTTACAAACCACATAATAACAAAGTTAATACGTTTATTAAACTCATGTTTCATACCTCGCGTCATCCGCCTAATTTGGACGTTCTTTAATAGACAAAACCTTGCTGTTTACTGTACAAAAGAGTGTCTGCTATGAATGTTTTGTCTTTTGCACCAACCCAATCCCCTATCTTTATCCCCTCATCAACACCGCGCATCATGAAACACCTTACCCTCCTGCTTTTCCTTTTTACGACGCTTTTCGCCCAGGCCCAGCCTGTCATTTACAAAAACGGCCAAAGCCTCATCACCGGAGTATGGTCGGCAGCGGGCACAGACGGGACGGCGACGCTGGTCGAAGTCAGTGGACAAACGCCCTATGAAGGAAACCAGCACTACCGCTTCGACTATGCGTTTACGGGCTCCTGGGCGGGTTTGGGCCTGAACATGGATAGCTGGGGCGCCGGGGCAGCGCGCAACTTTTCGGGCTTCAGCCATTTGCGCATTGCCTACAGGGGCCTTTCCGGAACGCAAAGTCTGACGGTCTCGCTTCGCGACGGCAGCAATTTCAGCAATACCCTGGAAGTGGGCCCGGCCAACAATGCCTATGCAGTGGTGGACATACCGTTGTTTTCGCTGACTTCAGGTTCGATGGTGAGCCAATCAGCAGTGCGGGAAATAGACCTCAGCATTGCTTCAAATACAGCCGTGGGCAACGGCACTGTTTTTATTGATGCGCTGGAACTGGTGAATGTGTCCGTCGGCGTTTCGGGTACTTCGGCGGCAACGATGGCACGAGCCAATGCCCTTGGCCGCGGTCTCAACACCTCCAATTGGCTGGAAGCCTACTGGTTGTTGCCCAATGCCTATCCTGAAGTCAACCGCTATACACGGGCCAAAGTGCAGGCCTTGCGCAACGCGGGCTTTCAGACGTTCCGCCTGCCCGTTATTTTCGAGCGGCTGGGTAGCACGGCGGCGCCTTATGCGCTGAATTTCAACCACGCTGCTTTTGCACTCGTCGACAGCATGATCGTTTGGGCCAATGATTATGATTTTACACTGATCATCGACAACCACCACGGCCTGGCTCTGACGAATGCCAACTACGCCGCCGAATTGCCGCGACTAAATGCCGTTTGGGCGCAATTGACCGATCGCTACGACCATTTAGACCCCGATCGCTTTTTGTTTGAAATTTACAACGAACCCACCAACGAAATTTCGAATGCCAACTGGCGTACGGTGGCGCAAAGCCTGCTGGCGACGGTCCGAATGCATGAAACGCAAACCCATTCGGTGCTGGTGGGAGCCAGCAGCTGGAATGCAGGGACCAACCTGATTGCTTTTACGCCTTTTGCCGACCCCGACATCATTTACACTTTTCACAGTTACGATCCATACTACTTCACCCACCAGGGCATGAGCTGGACTTCAGCGCCTTATTTACCGCAAAGGGCATTTCCGCAAACAGGCGAAATTGCCGCCATCAACCAGCTTTTTGCAGCAGTCAAAGCCTGGGGCGAGCATTATGAAGTGCCGGTAAATCTGGGCGAATTTGGCTGCTCCACCCAGGCCGACGCCGACAGCCGCTGCAACTGGATACAGGCAATGATGAATGCCATCAACAGCAATGGGCTTTCCTATTTCTATTGGGATGCCATCTCCCCTGCCGACGCTTTTGGTTTTTTCAACAATGGTATTCTGGATGAGGCGCACGCCATTCCCTGTTTTGCAGAAGCCATGGATTTGTTCGCGGAACCAACGGCTTCCTATGATGTTTCCCGGCACGAGCAAATCCGCATTTATCCAAACCCTGTTTCCGATTTGGTGACGATAGAAGCGGATGAACAAAGCGCTTCTTTTCAGGCAGTACAACTCTACAACCTGAACGGACAATTGCTTTTCCACCAATTCCACGCGCCGGAAGACCCGCTGAATAAAATCACTTTTTCAATGGCACCCTACCCTGTCGGTACTTATGTATTGGCAATCCGCTTTGCGGATGGGAAGATGTGGACGGGGAAGGTGGTGCGGCCGTGACGAGAAGGGGCCCGCGGAGGAAGGGGAACACTGCAAGCTTTTGTTATTAAAGGGGCCCGCGGAGTACGCTAAGGATTCGCTAAGACCGCGAAAGAAGGGGAATTACATCAGGCATCTTTTTTAGCCCCCCTTTGCGGCCTCCGCGATCCCTCCGCGACCTTTGCCTGCCTGTCCGGTAGGCAGGCGGGAAACGAGTCCTACCAGGTCCCGAAGGCCGATGTATTGATAACCAAAAACACAGCGCCCGACCCCGAAAAACTCGGAACCGGGCGCAAATGAATATGGAAAACTAACAATTTTACTCTTTCACAAATTTAGCTGTTTGAACAGCACTACCGTTGCTTACCTGAAGCAGGTACAAGCCCGGCACGAGGTCGCTAACGCCAAGAACATAGCGATTGGCTCCTTCAACAGCCGGCTCGTTCATCTGGAGCACCATTTGGCCGGTTGTGCTGAAAACGCGGATCGCGGTTGTCGGGCGCTCGATGGCGCTCAGGTTCAGATCGGCAACCAATCGGCTTTGAGCCGGGTTTGGCGAAAGCCTGAGGCTGACAATAGCCGGAGTTTGCTGAACAGGAGACAGCGCCTCTGGACGAAGCGTACCCAATGGTTCGCTGGTAACCTGAACAAAGTTGGCACTCAGATCGAAGCAATCGTCTGAAAGCTCGGTGAGTGCTGCGTCATCGCCGATATCGGCCAGAAGTGTGCCTGTATAAGCCAGCCCCCAAATGCGGTAGACGCCGGTTGGCAGCGATTCGAAGTCGAAAGAATTGCCGGCAGGAATTGCCACAATTACATTGTTCTCATCCGTAATCAGATAGGTAAAAGGCGTTGCAGAAGCGCCAGTACTGAGCACGCCGACGACATCCGGTTCGCCATCGCCGTTGATGACACTGACTTCCGTCTCCCCTTCCGTTGTAGCCACCGTTCCGCCTATGGGCGCCGTAACGACAATACTGATGAAATTGGAAGAAGTAACGTAGCAGTTGTCTGACAAAGGATCCGTGATCACATTTGTTCCGAATCCGTAAAGCGGTTCGCCATTGTAAGAAATGCCATAAACCCGGTAAGTACCCGGAGCAGCAGGATCAAAGTCAATCACTTCCCCAATGATTTCAGGAATCAGGATATTGCCGTTGCCATCGGTAATCACATAGACGTAATTCGTATCCAGGCTGGTCGTTTGTAAAATGACAAGGTCCCCGTTGTCGTTATTCGGGCAGAAATAAAACTGCGTTTCGCCGCTGAAGTCAGAAACTTCGCCACCGTCAACAGCAGGCGCTCTGTCAATCCGAACAAAGTTGGTGGACAACTCAAAGCAGCTGGTTGCCAGGTTAGCCGAAGCTGTGATTTCCTGACCCACAAACGCCGTTAATACCCCCGTGTAGGAAAGTCCCCAGATCCGGTAAACACCCGGATCAAACATATTGAAATCAATCTCATCCGAATCGGCAATGTGGATGATCACATTGTCTTCAGAGGTTACCAGATAAACATAAGCCGAATTCGAGGTTGAAGTCGTCTCAAAGTGCCGCACGCCACTAACAGCGCCGATACACAAAAGAATATCCGTTTTCGAGCTGGTGGTAACACTGCCACCCTCCGGTAAATCCCTGATGATGTCGATGTAATTATCTGAAAGGTCAAAGCAACCGCTGGCCATGTTAGCCGTCGTGATGTTTAGCCCGAAAGGCGCCGAATTCAGCGTTCCGGTATATGCCAGCCCCCAGACACGCAAACGGGCAAACCCTGCCGTAGCTTCAAAATTCTGCTGATTACCAGTCATGTACGCAAGAATGATGTTGTTCTCATTCGTAATAACGAAACGGTAACCGGCCACCGAGCCAAGGGTTCCGGAGAAGAAAGAAACGACGTCTGCTTCTCCGTCACCTGCGCAGATGTACAGGGTTTCAGTTCCGTTAATGTCGGAGAAAAGGACGCTGCCATCCACGATGGTCGTATTGACTGTAATGAAGTTATCCGTCAGGTCGTAGCAATCGTTAGAAGCCGGAACAAGCATAATCGGGTCGCCCGGAATCAGAACGAGATCACCGGTATACGCAACCCCATAAATCCTGAATGTACCGTCGATGCTGGAATTTTCAAAGTCAAAGTTATTCTCTGTGATGACGCCGACGAGGAAATCATTATCGTCTGTAATCAGATAGGCATAACTGCCTGCCGTATTTCCGGTCACGGTAAAATCAATGACATCAGGGTCGCCGTCGCCGGTACAAATATCAAATATGGAGACGCCTCCCTGACCGGCAATGGTTCCGCCATCAGGTATTTGGTTGACGATGCTGACAAAGTTACCACTCAAAGCGTAGCAACCGCTCGACAAGGCATCAACAGCTGCATCGTTTCCAATTGCAGCGATCAGATTCCCTGTATAAGCCACGCCCCAGGCGCGGTAAGTGCCTTCCGGCAGATTGTTCAGGTTAATGGAATTGCCGTCTACAATGGCGACAATGATGTTGTTTTCATCTGTGATGATGTAGGTAAAGCCCGGTCCGGTTGAACCGCTGTGTTCAAAAAACAACAGGCTGGAACCAGCGCCGCCGGGACACAAATAAGCCGTTGTAGCGCCCCCGGCCAATGCGACCGCGCCGCCTTCAGGAGACTGGTGGGTAACCAGCACAAAGTTATTGCTCAGGTCAAAACATTCGCTTGATAGATCCACACTGTTGAGGTCGTCGCCTTCAACAACTGTCAGCGAACCGGTATAAGAAATACCCCAGACGCGGTAAATGCCTTCAGTCAGGGCGCCAAAGTCAAATTCGGTGCCAATGGCAACTGCAATTACTTTATCGTTTTCGTCTGTAATTGCCAAAGCATAGCCAACGCCTGATGTGCCGGTATGGTCAAAATTCAGCACATCCGGTTCGCTGTCGCCCGGGCAGCTGTAAACTTCCAGCGCTCCGCCTGCACTCAGGTCGCCGCCATCGGGAGTACCTACCGTAACCGTGATGTAATTATTGCTCAGGCTGTAACATTCATCGGTTAAGGCCGTAGCAGCAGCGTTATCGCCGATAACTGCCGTAATGTTGCCGGTATAAGCCAGCCCCCAAACGCGGTAGGTATCTTCTGCAAAAGCATCAAAATCAATATCGCCGTCGGGCATTACCGCCACGATGGTATTGATTTCATTCGTAATCACATAAGTATACTGGCCGGTGCTTACCCCGGTATTGGAGAAGGAAAGCACATTGGCAAGTCCGTCGGGGCAAACAAAATAAGCATCCTGGCCTGCCGCTTCGGAAACCGTGCCGCCGTTTGTTTCTTCTTTTCTGATTTCCACAAAGTTGCCCGACAATTCAAAGCACCTGGTTGACAATTGCGAAGCAGTAATGTCGTCGCCCAACCCAATGGTTAGCGTGCCCGTGAAAGAAATGCCGTAAACCCTGCAGATGTGATCCGGTGAAGCCACGTTGAAATCAACGGCATTGCCCGCCAGCACGACGAGGGCTTTGTTGTTTTCATCCGTAACAATAAAGGTATAGTCTGCATTCAGGGCATCGGTTACAAAATCGAAGGTGAGGATGTCCGATTCACTATCGTTGGCGCAAACAAAAGTCGAGGTCGCTCCGCCAAAAATGGAAACCGAGCCGCCGTCAACAAAAGTGACGTCAACTTTTACGAAGTTTTCGCTCAACTCATAACATTCCAGAGAAATCACGGCATTTTCGATGTTTTCACCTACCTGGGCATTCAGGTCGCCGGAATAAGCGGCGCCCCAAACCCGGTAAATACCACCGGCCTCGTTTTCAAAATCGATGACACCATCTGTTGAAATAGAAAGGATGATGTTGTTCGCATCCGTCACAAAGAAATTGTAATGCTCGCCATCACCACCATCGGTAACAAAGGTAAGGGCATCGGCATTGCCGTCGCCGGCACAGACTTCTATGACATCGTCGCCATTTTGCAGCGTCACGCTGCCGCCAAACGTTTGTTTTTTCTCTACTTCAACATAGTTGGCAGAGAGTTGAAAACATTCGTCCGACAAATCCGCCTGCATCGCATTCTGGCCGGGTGTTACCGTCAGGTTCCCGGAATAAGCCAGACCCCAGACGCGGCAGATGCCAGGCCCTGTGCCTTCAAAATCAATGATCCCGTCAGTTGTCGTACCGACGATGTTGTTCAATTCATTGGTGATGACAAAAATATATTGTTCTTCCGGATCGGTAACAGTGGTAATGATCGCAATCTCATCAGAAATACCGTCGCCGTCGCAGGTATAGGTCGCTGTTGCGAGGTTTGACAGGCTGACAGTTCCGCCATCGAGGTTGCGCTTGAGAATGCTGATGAAGTTTTCCGACAAATCATAACAACCGTCTGTAAGCACTGCTGAAGCCGCATCATCGCCGGCATTTATCAGAAATGCGCCGGTATAAGATACGCCCCAAACGCGGTAAACACCCGGCGTCAGGGCGTCAAAATCAACTGTATTGCCGCTAAGTACCTGTACAAGCAGGTTGTTTGCGTCGGTCAACAAGTAGGCATAAGGAGCAGCTGAAGTAGACTGGTTCACCAGGTTTAATGCAGGAACACTCGCCCCGGTGCAATAAGTTACGTCTGTGCTGCCGTTGTCGAGGGCTACGGTACCGCCATCAGGCGTTGTCTTATCTACCGTTACAAAGTTGGAGGAAAGGTCAAAGCAATCGGTAGACAGGGTGCTTGTGGCGGCGTTGAGTCCGGGCGTTGCCGTGATGTTGCCTACATATGCAAAACCCCAGACCCTGCAAATGCCATTGGGCAAAGTGGAAAAATCAACGTTTCCGGAGGTAGAAACCTGGAGGATGACGTTGTTTGCATCCGTAACCAGATAAGCGTACAGCGGACTGGTGCTGGTAGTCGTAAAATTGAACTGGTCGGGCGTAGCATCATTGGTACAAACGATCAGACTCGTACTTCCGCCTTCCGCTGCAACCATGCCCCCATCTGGCGACACATTGTTAATGGTTACAAAATTCGTCGTCAGGGCATAGCAAATCGAGCCCAGCGGATCATTAAAAATGTTCAGTCCGGGAGCTGCCAGCAACTGGCCGAGGTAAGAAACGGCATAGACGTGCAGGGTTCCCGAAGGAAGATTTTCAAAATTAATGGTGGAATTGGTAGAAACGTACAAAATGTTGCCGCCCGCATCGGTTACAATGTAAGCCGCCGGGGTAGGAATGATCTTGGTTTTGAAGCGAATGACGTTGGGCTCGCCATCGCCCTGGCATACAAATAAATTGGTAGCGCCGCCCGCCGTAGCAATGGTGGCGTTTTGGATACACTCGGCTGTTTGCTGCGCCATTGCCCCCTGGGCCAATGCAAAAAGCAACAAACAGAGCGAAAGTAATGGTTTGAATCTCATAGAGCGACTTTGTTTATTGGTGATGACAAAACTATTCATGCAATTGGACTTTATTGTTGTGAACGTGGACCAGTCTACCTATACCATACATAACTGAATGCAACTGCATCAGCAAATTGGATAAATCAGGACAGCAGTGGGGAGTGTTTAATTTTGGTATGTTTGCAAGCACGCCAAAAGCGGCGCTATCTCATACAGGTCTGGCGAAGTTAGGCCCATTTTTGCGATAAAAAAATTTTTCATGGCAATTTGATTTGTGAAAGTTGCTGGATATAAGCGCCGGGATCTCCCCTGAAGAGATCGGATAACAAGCACTTTCGTTATACTCGAATAATAAATATTTGTTTCTCCTTTCGGCACATTTTTTTAAAAAATCATAATTTAATGAAAACCTTAATAAAACAATATCTTGACGGACTGGAAAGGGCTGACATCAAGGCTTTGCTGGCGCTTTTTTCAGAAGAGGCGATGGTGTACTCTCCCTTGTACGGCGCATTGGAAGCGCGTGTTTTTTACCCCAAATTGATGGCAGATACCACCACTTCGGAGATCAGCCTGCTGGATGTTTTCACCAACGAGGAGTCCCGGACTGCAGCCGTGAATTTTCTATACACCTGGACGATGGCCAATGGCGCAAAAACCGTGTTTGATTGTGTGGATGTTTTTGCTTTTGACGAACTGGGTAAAATCCGTTCCGTGAAGATCATTTACGATACGGCGCCAACCCGGATGCTGTTTGACGCGCTCCATCCATAAGCTGCCTTACGCCATACATTACCAGCCTGCTTCAAAACTAGACAATTGCAGGTATTATCCCCATTATTTAACCTTCATTTTTCAGCTTTAGGCAGACAAACTGGTGGATATGTCTATATTTGAAATACAAAAAAAGTTTCATCCTTCGTAAAAGCTTGTTTTACAAAAAGAAACAACACCGGGAGTGATTCTGCCATAAAGACACCTAAAATCACTAAACATGCTTGGCAAGTCGAATGCGGCAATCCGAAAAGTCATTGGGGCTTCCTCTGTGGGCACCATGATCGAGTGGTATGATTTTTATATTTTTGGAAGCCTCGCTCCCGTTATTTCTCTCAAATTTTTCCCTCAGGACAATCCTACAGCGGCTTTTCTTTCCACACTCGCCACTTTTGCGGCAGGATTTGTGGTACGGCCTTTCGGTGCTTTGTTTTTTGGACGGCTGGGCGATATTGTCGGAAGGAAATACACCTTTATGATGACCCTGTTGCTCATGGGGGGAGCTACGTTCCTCATTGGCTGTATTCCCGGTTATGAAAGTATTGGCTTTTTAGCGCCTTTTCTGGTGCTGATTCTGCGATTGCTTCAGGGACTTGCCCTTGGCGGGGAATATGGCGGTGCGGCCACTTATGTCGCCGAGCACGCTGCAAAAGGGGAACGGGGCTACTGGACTTCCTGGATTCAGACGACAGCAACCCTTGGTTTGTTTATTTCTCTGCTGGTCATCATGGTCACCAAATCGATGATGGGTGAAAAAGTTTTTTCAGACTGGGGCTGGCGGATTCCTTTCTGGCTTTCAATTGTGATGGTTGGCATTTCCTATATTATCCGGCGAAACATGCAGGAGTCGCCCCTTTTTGCCAAAGCGAAAGCTGCCGGAGAGACCGTGAGCAATCCGTTGACCGCGAGTTTTGGAAACAAGCTGAACTTCAAATTCGTCTTACTCGCATTGTTGGGCGCCACCATGGGGCAGGGAGTGATCTGGTATACCGGACACTATTATGCCATGAATTTTCTGAAAGTCGATTGTGGTATTGATGCCCTTCAGGTGGAAAAAATGATGACCTGGGCTTTTGTATTTGGCACGCCGTTTTTTGTCATTTTTGGCTGGCTTTCAGATAAAATCGGCCGGAAACCGGTCATGCTGACGGGAATGCTCGTAGCCATTCTGAGCTATTTTCCCATTTATCACACCATGTACGACATCGCCGGCCCGGAACATCGAATGGAAATTGCAGGAAAAACGAGTGTTGAGGTAACCCGGAAAGCGGACGAAAAAAATCCTGCCGACAGCCTGATTACCACCATGACACACAAGACGTTTTCAGACGGCGCCACGTTTACAGAAACCCGGACAGCCCTGAAACCTGCAATGCTAAACCAGGCTCCCCCACCGGAAAAAATCAAAGCAGCAACCTTGCTGCCGGCCGCAGCCTTCTGGACCCTGGTTTTGCTCATTTTCATTCAGATTATTTTTGTCACGATGGTCTACGGCCCGATAGCCGCATTTCTGGTGGAGCTGTTTCCCACAAAAATCCGATACACGTCCATGTCGCTGCCCTATCACATCGGCAATGGCGTATTCGGAGGGTTAATGCCGGCAGTAGCTACGTACCTGGCCACAACAGCAAAAGCCAATGGAAATGCGGACTGGTTCCTCCAGGGAATCTGGTATCCGATTCTCATTGCCGGGATTTGTTTCATCATCGGATTGGTTTATATTGACGAAAAAAACAAGCATATTCACGACTAAAATACCATCACCGTATGAATACTTTCAAAAGAATGGCAGGCGTACTTTGGATGGCTCTCGGCGCCTTTGCAGGATACTTCAGCATTACTTCCATTGGTCTGCCGAAATTCAGCAATGGCCTTGCAGGCAATTCATCCGATCTGGTGTTTGGGATCATCATGTTGTTCATCCTGACGCCAATCATTGTTGGAAGTTTGCTAACTTTCGGCTATTATGCCTTTAAAGGGGAGTATGATCAGTAGTGGTCGGCGCTTTTTATAAAGTGGAAAGGATAAAGGATAAAGGATAAAGGTTAAAGGTTAAAGTAGGCAGGCTGCTGGTTCAGGGCATTCCTTCTACTCTCTACCTTCTACCTTCTACTCTCTACCCTCTCTACCCTTAAAATAACGAACATCATGACACAGCGCATCAAAACGATCGAGGATTACCGGGCCGCTTACGCAAAAAGCGTTCAGGATCCGGAAGAATTTTGGGCCGAACTGGCTTCGACTTTTACCTGGCGCAAGCCCTGGGACAAAGTATTGGAATGGAATTTTCGTTCGCCGGAAATCAAATGGTTTTCAGGTGGCAAAATGAACATTACAGAAAATTGCCTGGACCGGCATCTGGCAACCCGTGGCGACCAGACAGCCCTTATTTTTGAACCCAATGACCCTGAAGGTGAAGTACGCACTTTTACCTACAAGGAACTTCATGCCGCTGTTTGCCAGGCTGCAAACGCACTGCGCGCCAATGGCATTGGCAAAGGCGACCGGATTTGCTTTTACATGCCTATGGTGCCTGAACTGGCTATCGGCGTTTTGGCCTGTGCGCGCATTGGCGCAGTACATTCCGTTGTTTTTGCCGGATTTTCAGCGAATTCCTTAGCCGACCGCATCAAAGACGCCGGCGCCAAAATGGTGATCTGCTCCGATTACAACGACCGCGGCCCGAAGCACATCGATGTGAAACACATTGTGGATGACGCCCTGGCATTGGGTTGTGATACCGTGGAAACCGTTTTGGTGTATAACAACACCTATAATGACATCAACTGGGTGGAAGGCCGCGACAAATGGTGGCACCTTGAAGTAGATCACCAGCCCGATACCTGCGAAGCGGAGGAGATGGATGCAGAGGACCTGCTTTTCATTCTTTACACCTCCGGTTCAACCGGAAAACCCAAAGGCGTCGTGCATACCTGCGGTGGCTACATGGTGTATACCTGTTACACTTTTGAAACGGTGTTCCAATACGAAAAAGGCGATATATTCTGGTGTACAGCGGACATCGGCTGGGTTACCGGGCACTCTTATATCGTTTATGGCCCCTTGCTGGCAGGCGCTACGAGCATTATGTTTGAAGGGATTCCCACCTACCCCGATCCATCCAGATTCTGGCAGGTTTGCGAAAAGCACAAAGTGACCCATTTTTATACCGCACCTACGGCCATCCGGGCACTGATGGCCAGTGGTGATGAGTACCTGCAGGGCCATGACCTTTCTTCCATTAAAGTGCTGGGCAGCGTTGGAGAGCCGATCAACGCAGAAGCCTGGCATTGGTACGACGAAAAAATAGGTCATGGCAAAGCACCCATCGTAGATACCTGGTGGCAAACAGAAACGGGAGGCATGCTGATTTCTCCGATTGCCGGCATCACGCCTACAAAACCCTGTTATGCAACCTTACCCCTGCCCGGCGTTCAGCCCTGTCTGGTAGACGCCAACGGGAATGAAATACAGGGCAATGACGTCGAAGGGCTTTTGTGCATCAAGTTTCCCTGGCCCGGCATCCTGCGCACCACATACGGCGACCACGAACGTTGCCGGACCACCTATTTTTCCGCTTTTAAAGATTTATACTTTACGGGCGATGGCGCACGACGGGATGCCGACGGCTATTACCGCATCATAGGCCGGGTAGACGATGTCATGAATGTTTCCGGGCACAGGCTCGGTACCGCTGAAGTAGAAAATGCCATTAACCAGCATCCGGCAGTTGTGGAATCTGCTGTGGTAGGATACCCGCATGACATAAAAGGACAGGGCATTTATGCCTACGTGATTACGATGGAACCTGTCGAAAACGAAATGGATTTCCGCAGAGAAATCATGGATGTTGTTTCGGATGAAATCGGACCCATCGCCCGGCCGGACAAAATTCAGTTTGTTCCGGGGCTGCCTAAAACCCGGTCCGGTAAAATCATGCGCCGCATCCTTCGAAAAATAGCGGAAGGCGATACCTCTAACCTCGGCGACATCTCAACACTGCTGAATCCTGAGGTTGTAGAGGATATTAAGGTTGGCGCAAAATTGGTGTAAGCCCTGCTAAAAAGAGAAATGATTCCTGCGAATCTCTGTTAAATATCGAACCGCAGAATATCGAACAAGGAACCGCAGAAGGGAGCAGCCCTGCTTCACTTCGTTATTCAATATTCGATATTCTGCTGTTCTGCTGTTCAAATCTCTGTTGAATATCGAACAACTGAACATCGAACAAGGAACCGCAGAAGGGAGCAGTCCTGCTTCACTTCGACATTCAATATTCGATATTCTGCTGTTCTGCTGTTCGAATCTCTGTTGAATATCGAACAACTGAATATTAGCAAAAGGGAGCAGGCCAGAATAGCCCCTGGCCCGCATCACTCCTCTGCAAGCGGACTCAGGCTTCGACAACGGAATGTTTTAGCTCTGCCTGCACATACTTTTTGACCAATTTATCCCATCCGGTCAAAAAAGTAAAAAAGTGAATTAGACCCATCATCCCCCTCATCAGGATTTTCAAGCCCCCCTGTACTGTACTAAACTCCCGGTAATTCAAACGATCTGAAATATACATGGCTTTAAACAAAGCACTTTTGTCTTTCGGGTTCAACCCATGCAGGAAAAACAATATCTGGAAAAACTTCCCCTGATCTGCGACCGGCTGAAAAGTTACACGACATTTAACAGTGCTGTCTGATTTATTGCTGACGCTATGGGGCGTCATTTTGGGGATAGTCCATTCTTCTCCAGTTCTTTTAGCAACTGTTTTACCTCCCATGCTGATCGTAAGCGTTCCTTCCAGTACTTTAAAGGTTTCGTCAGATTCTTTGTGCAGGTGCTCGGGAACGCTCCCTCCCGGCTCGATGGTCCAGTCGAATTCGCATATTTCGTTGTTCAGCGTAAGTACCTGAAAGCGTTCTTTCATCCAGCCGATTTCCGGAAAGTTATTCGTGCTCATGGTCTTCTATTTTACTTTTCCAAAAATCCATCCGATAGTCGCTCCACCTACAGCACCCGAGATCACATTCCCGATCAAATCCAGCGGCAGCCAATCCCAGCCATACGCTTTGTAAGTAGAGGCATTCATGATGCCAATAAACAGCGCCAGAAGAAAAGAGAGCCATGCGCCGGCAAATAGCCCGCCTTTGAAGGTCGAGACGCCAAATTTGTCAAGAATAAGGGCAAAAAGCAAGGCCTGTACCAAGCCGGCTACCATCCACCAAACAGGGCTCATTTCATTGAGACAGGCGGCATTATCCTGCATCCATTTTTCTGCCATACCGCCCAGAAAGCCCATATAAATGACCATAGCAATGACATTTCCGGCAACGGCGCCGCCCAGTGTTCCGAGAAGAATTTTCTTTACCATTTTGATAGGAATTTTGATGATTGAATGATGAATTGCCTCGACGAGAAGCACAGGGCAAAGGTGTGGGCATCAGCATTCCGAGGCCTATCAAAATGGTCGCACAGACTTTAAAAATGGTCGCAAATGCAGGATTTGTAGCATCATTCAGCACAAACAAGGCAACAAGCGTCAAATTTCTCCCGGCGTTGTTCCGAAATATTCTTTAAAACACTTGGTAAAATAGGCAGGCGAGTTGAACCCGCACAGGTAGGCGATTTCAGAAACCGTGCCGGCTTTTTGATCCAATAGTTGTTTGGCGCGTTCCAGGCGCATGTTGCGAATGACCTCGTTGGGCGAGTAGCCGGTCAGAGCCGTCAGTTTGCGATGCAACTGGCTTCGGCTCATGCCGATTTGGTTGCCCAGTTCCACCACGCTGAAGGTTTCATCATCGAGGTTGGCTTCAACCGCTGCTCTGACTTTCTGGAGAAAAACGGCATCCATGCTGTCGGCTTTTACTTCGGAAGGCGCAAAAGTCGTCAGCGATTTTCGGTAATGCTCCTGAAGGGCTTTGCGCTGCTCAATCAGATTGGTTACCCGAACCTGTAATTCACGCGCATCAAAAGGTTTTGCCAGATAATCGTCGGCTCCCTGTTTAAGTCCTTTCAGTTTGTCGTCCAGTTCAGCCAGGGCAGTCAACATAACAACAGGAATATGGCTGGTTTTTTCACTGGATTTCACCAATTTACAAAACTCCAACCCGTCCATTTCCGGCATCATGATGTCGCTGATGATGAGGTCCGGCGTCATTTCGAGCGCCGCGTTCAGGGCAATTCTGCCGTTTTCAGCTTCGATGAGTTTGTATTGCCCGCTCAGGGTATCAACGATGAAAGCGCGCACATCGGCATTGTCTTCAGCGATCAGCAGTACCGGTTTATTTGAAACAGCCAGCGCTTCCGTAACCGAGGGTTGCAGCGTGACAGTGGGTCGGCCGGAATCTGGTGAAACAGCACGTGCTTCCACAACATCTTCCTTGTAAGCGACAACTTCATCGTTATTAAAGAAGGTTCGATCCACTGCCAGTCTCACCGTAAAAGTAGTACCGACGCTTTCTTTGCTTTCCACGTCAATGCTACCGCCATGCAATTCCGCCAACTCTTTCACCAGCGCCAGTCCGATGCCGCTTCCGGCCTGAAGTTCCGATAAAGCGCTTTTGGTAAAACGCTCGAACAGGTGGGGCAACTGGTCGGCGGGAATGCCGATACCTGTATCGCTTATTTTCAGGATGGCGAATTGTTCTCCGTCCGCCCTGCCTTGCCGGGAGGCAGGCTTCAACCTTTGGTCCTCCACCGACACAAGCACCTTCCCGCCTTCCTGGGTAAATTTAAAGGCATTGGAAAGCAGGTTGGTCACCACCTTTTCAACCTTATCCCGGTCAAAATAACAGACGAGAGGCTCATCCGGCACCATAATCTGAAGGGCAACCTGTTGCCTGATAGCGAGGCTTTCAAAAGCCCCTGCAAGGGCGCTCACAAACCTGCCCAGATCGCCTTCTGATGCCTGTAATTTCAACTTACCGCTCTCAAGTTTCGACAAATCCATAAGCTGGTTGACGAGGTCAAGCAGGCGTTTGCCGTTTCGGTGGATGATGCGGTAGTATTTTTGAAAATCGCCTTTAAAAGTCCCCGTCATCATTTGTTCTGCCGGGCTGATGATGAGCGTAAGCGGGGTGCGGAATTCGTGACTGACGTTGGCAAAAAAAGTAGACTTAAGGGCGTCCATCTCCCGAAGTTTTTCCGCTTCGGCATTTTTGAGCTGGGCCATTAACTCCGCTTCTTTCTGCTTTATTCTTTGTTTGTTTCGCAAATATTGAAACAAACTGAGCAGGATCAGCACAAGGCCAATAAAGCCGAACAAGAGGTAGTTTTGTACCTGTTTGGCCTCTGCGATCTGGCGTTCCTTTTTTTCTGTTTCGTATTTGATTTCCAGCTCTTCCGTAGCCCGGCTAAGGCTTTGCTGATTGAGTTTTTTATCGGTTTCATCCAGCATTCGCTGGGCTTCAAGCGCCGCCTTGTAATCGCCGAGCGATTCGTACAAATCTGTCAAACCGAGATAAATACTGGCTTCGCCTTCTAAATTTCCGCAAGCTTTGCAAATGGGCTTCGCTTCATCGTACCACAGCTTTGCCTGGTCCCAATTTTGAATGGACCGGTAAGCATGACCAATGTTCAGCGTGGTGAAACACAGGTTAAACTGGTTGTCGTTTGCTACTTTATCAACAGCAGCAGAGGCCTTATATAATAATATTGCACTGTCTAATTTTCCTGCGATGTGATATACAACACCAAGGTTGTTGAGGGCAGCGCCTTTTACATCCTGAAAACCATGTTCTTCGGCAATGTCCAGCGCTTTAAGCAAATAAACTTTAGATGTATCCGTGCCGGAATACAATCCGGATATAGCGATGTAATCAATGCCCAGATCCTGCCACAATTCCATTTTTTCATGCAGGCGAATGGCTTCCAGCGCGCGTTCAATGCCAAGTTCCTTTCGCTTTTGAGCACGATTCAGGTTAGCCAGATTGAGGAGGGCTTTGGCTCGCAGGGTATCGTTGGCTTCCTTTTCCGCTTTTTCCAGGACAGGGATTAAAATGCTGCTCGCTTTTTCTAATTCCAGTTTTCGGGTATAAGCGGCGCCAATTCCCAGGTCAACAAAAGGAACATAAGCAGGCTGATTTTTAAGGCAATAATTTTTAAAATCTTCACTGAAGACGAGCGAAGAATCAATGTTGTAATAGCGGTAATACCTTTCTAATTTCCGGAAAGCTTCTTTTTTAACGTCAAAACCCGGCGCCTTATCGTAGGCCTCGATAAGCGATTGGGCAAATTCATTTTGCCCGGAAAGGCAAACAGGGAAGCCCAATGCAAAGATGCAGATGTAAAAACACAAAGCAGTACGAGGCATAGGCGTTTAGTTTTTTGTTACATCGCGCTGCAAGTTCGAAACCGCTCGTAAATTACTGAAGTTGAAGGCTAATTACCAACAAAGTCACTGCCTTTGTTGGTATTTGGTAATAAAACAGGAAGAAATGAGCTCAATTTAGGAATAGCTGACACCAATGGCGGTCTGCAATCCGAGCCTGGGCGTTTTGGTTGACATCTTTCTCTTTTGTATAAAGACAAAAAGTGGTTCGCACGTTGGAAAACATTCAGCAATAATTTAGCGAAATTAAAAAAACTGTGAGTCATTCAAAGTTTGGGGTGACTCATGCCTGCCGCAGGCATGAGTCACAGCTTTTGTTATTGCGCATTTGAGGCAATCAGTTTTCGATCTGCTTTCCCCCAAAAATAAGCATTTTGCCATTCAATGACCGTCGGGCGTTTGCTCAGGGTTTCTCCTTCAGTTACCATAATGATTTGCCCGTCTTTTTCCTTTAGGGTGCGTGAAAAACGACACGGATGCAGCGCATGTCCGGGCAGGGAATAACCGGTTACTGAATAAGCTTGATCGTTTAGTCTCAACAACACCGGATTGTCTTTATAATTCCGAAGTTCGGTGTCCGTTTTTTTGCAATCTACTACCGGTGAAATATCGTCCGAAGGCATTACGAAAGCAACTTCCTGCAACAATTGGCGATACATTTTTCCAATGGTCATCCGGGGGGTTGCTGCTATATTGATCAATTTTGCCTCCAACTGAAATGTGCGGTAATCCGGATGCGATGATGGATACACCTTGACGACGCCAACATCCTGGCATCCGCCAGCAATCACAGGATCAGTCGGCGTCGGTAGCGGTACAGGAAAGGTATCAGGTCCGGGAGCGCCTCCTCCATCATCTGGTCCTGTATCCGGGGGTCGGGATCCGCAGGGAAAAGGATTGCCGGAATCGTCACCAGTTTGCACTTTTTCTGCCCGCTTCAATAACGCTGCTTTACCCATTCCAATACCTCCCACAGCGATTACATACCTCCCAGCAGTGGGAAAATTAACTTCATTGCTGAAAAAATCTTCGACGAAGTACCCATCCCAGTTATTCACCTTAATCGGCATTTTATTCCGGGCGTTTTGCTTCCTGTACATGTCATTGTACACATAATCTTTTTTATTGGAGGTGATCAGATCGAAAGTGGAACAGCTCCAGAATTTTTTAAGCTTGCGGTTGTAAAAATTAGCATTAGATACTGAATGTCCAACCATGGCCTTCGACCAATCGGCATAACCTTTAGACATGGCATAGCTGTTGTCAAGTACCTGTGAGCTGTACCCCAGAAAGACATCTCCGTCTTCTAGGCATCTCGGTATGGTAAAAAAGTTATTGTGAAACTCGCTGTAGTCAAACATCCCGTTGCTGGTTCCAAATTCAGTTAAATACGCCAGAATCTCTGCTTCGCTTTTATCAGTTGATTGAGAAAATATGACGAACCCACCTTCCATATCAACCAACACCATATACGTGCGAAAGACGCCCTGATTCGGCTGTATCACCACTTTATAACCATAAAGCATGGTATAAGAACTAACCGTTATTTTTTCAAACACTTCTGTCAGGTAGATACCGGTATTAAGAATGAGGCTACTGAAATACCAGGCGATGTGATCGGCGTCGGCATTTTCAGTACCCCGTGTATTCTGGGTTAAGCGTGCACGAGGATGCCGATCTATACCATGATTTGATTTGAGCTTCATTACATCTACGGTTACACGGTCACCATAGAGGTTATCCTTGTAAATGACTTCTGCAAATGCCATCGCTTTTTGGGCAATGATGTCTTTTGAAATCCCTCGAGGCAAATCAAGTGAAGTCTGATTGAATGCATTAAGGTATTGTCGGGGCATGCCAGGTTCTGCAAAGTTTTGCAACACCATGTTTTCTACATTGAACTGATCGTTCTTTGGGAATTTATTAACCAGTTCGTATATGTTTTCCGGCAAATCGGGTTTCACAGCCTCAATGTTTTCTACTTCTTCAATTTTTTTGCGATCCAAAGGCAGCAAATACGCCTGAACAGTATGGTAGTTCAATACCTTCAACCCTTTCAGTTTGTGCTGAATGTCCAAGGTAACCAGAATCTTTGAAGCTTCAATCGTATCTTTTTCAGCCCCGGTGAGCAGGACATACCATTTGCTGCTCTGATCCATTTTATCGGTCAAAACCACCATATAAGAAGGAATTTCCATTTTTTCCAGACGGCTTTCAATTTTTTTTGCGTGGTAATAACTGCGTACCCGGGCCATTTCCACTGCAAAGGGGCTCGTCTCTGAAAATTGCTTGATTCCCCCGCATCCAAATACCAGCAGGCATCCTGAGAGGCATGCGAATAACTTTATGAATTTGACATTCATGTTCGAAGTTGTTTTATAGATGAAAGAAACAGTTCACCGCCGGGCTTCGGATATAAGTGAATACCCGGCGGGAACGAATGGAAAGAAATCAATCGTCTGCTGCATCATAAATGATTTCAGCGTAACGCTTGTCATACAGATGGCTAAATGCCAGGTAGTTTTTACCATTTGGCAAAGTTGACACTTGCCAAGCAGGATAGCCAGAGCGATCCATAGCGTTTTGTACGAATTCTGCACAGTAAAAGGAACTGCCATCTGACAGATCAAATTGTTGGTCGAATGGAATGCCGGCCGCTCTGAACATTTCTGCCTCACAAATCAATGTGTCTGGATTGCCTCCTTTGAGCCTGACAACCATTAAGTTTTTTGGTCGACTTTCCTCCAAAAAGTCATCAAGTGGCTCCGACCTGATACCATCCTTTTCAGAAACACTGCCAGATAGCGTATGCAATACCTGCCAGCTTCCATTTTCCAGAACCAAAATACCAACATGAGAAAAGGCCCGGGGTTCGTTAAGCACGGTTATGATGCTATTGCTGATCAATCCGTATCCTGTCCGCAAAATGAGGTCTCCGTTTTTAAAACACGGGATAACTTCTATAGGAATATTGGCCCCCTGATACAGGTTGTTTTTTGCAATCAAAGGCGGAATAGACGGCTTGCTGAGTATCTGTATGGTGCTCATTCCCGGCAAGAGTAACAACCAGATGATGAATTGGGCAATCATGGTTCGTTCTATTTAGACTTATCCATAATTACCTTCCAATCTCCGTCTATCTTTACCATACGGATCCGCTCGTTGGATGATTCTTTTCCTGAACCATCTGTAACCATAGCGCTGCAGTTTGCCGTTTCTCCATCTTCACTCGTAGTGCATACGATGTTATCAACAGAACCTCCAGCCGGCAATAGGGCAAGCATCGAGCCCGCCATTTGGTACATTTGCATTGATTGTGGTGCGCAATACTTGGCGCCCTCTTCAAAATCTTTTTCAAGCAAGGCTTCCATAAATGCTTCCAGAACGGCTTCCGGCGTATTGGCCGGTTTACCGCAAGCATCTACCAGAAAAAGAGCAATCAGTAAAAAGAATGAAAAAAAATACGTTTTCATATAGCGTGAATTGTAAGGATGAATAAAGTGAGAAAGGAAACCGCGATCTAACCAAAATAAAGTGGACCAGATCGCGGGCAAAAGACCTTAAAGAATCGTGTCGTCTTCATTAACAAATGATTCGTTCCCGAATTCAGGCGTTTTGTCTTGTTCGGCTCGAAACCGCAGGAAACTAATAGCACCTCCCACCCCCACGGCCAGTAAGGCCAGCCAATAGGCGAATTTGAAATCAACTTCGATCGGTGCATCTTTTATGTCGGCTGCACTAGCTCCCGCAGTAAGTTTGAGTATAATCAGGGATACAAAGGCTATAGCGCCGCCAGCAGTCCCAATTAAGGCTTCTTTCGGGTGCTTTTTGAGGTAAACACCGAGGCCGCCAACTGCCGCTGCCAAAGCAAGAATGGCCCAAATATTGGCCGGGATCTTGTTTTGAGGGCCTCCCTGCATATTCATGGTTTTCCCTGTTACAAGTTGCAAGCCAGTCATCGAAGCAATTTTTTGACCATTGGTACACTGAATGTCGCAAAAGGGTAGTAAAAACATCAAAATGGCGACTCCAAAGGACGCCGGTATGAGTGGCCGTTTAGCCATAATTTCTTCTTTCGTTGGCACCTCGAAAGAGATGGTTTTTCTTTGATTGCTTTCCATGATGTTGATTTTTTTGAATGAAAAATATTAATTGATTTCAGCACTTGGTTCCCTAAAACACTCTCGTGGTACCCATTAATTTTAAAAAAAACATGTTTTTTTTTCAAGTTGCGTATATTAGCCAATAGAACCAATACAATTATCTAAAATTTAACACCCATGAAATCGCATGATATTCTGCATTTCCTCTTTCTCTTATTGTTCTTTGTAAAACCTACCATAGCTGGCGCACAACCGAACAAAGAAAACCCTCAAGGCGTTACGCAGGCAGGATACGCGTTACTACAATCAGAAACACTTATCAATGCAGGCAAGTACGAGGAAGCACTTAAGCTGGTTAGTGATGCGAAAGATGTAATAAATAAAGTATCTGGCTATCAAAGCCTACTCGCGGGAAGTGCCTGGGCTCAACTTGGAAAAATATATTTCCACCAAAGAAAATTCAGCGATGCATTAGTCGCTTTAGATTCAAACCTAATCATAAGCACTGCCATTTTTGGTCAAAATGCGCCTTTCCTTGGCCCATCCTGTGGTAATATTGCGGCCGTTTTATACGAATTGGGAGCATACGAGCGCGCCAACACTTATCTGGAGCGTGCCTTGAGTGTGGATGGTGATGAAACCCTGAGAAAGTGTAACTACTACATCGGTTTAGGAAATAATTATATCAATCTCGGCAATTTTGAAAAGTCGCTTTATTACTTCCATAAATCGCTTGAAATCAGTTTAAAACTTCCAGATGCTGAAATTTCGACAGCAGATTGTTACAACGGCATCGCTTCAGTTTACAGGTTTCAAGGCAATTACGAGGAAGCCCTGTCTTATTTCAACCAAGCCCTTAAGATTTATAAACATACCGCGGGCAACATTGGTGTTTTTAGAACAATGACGACACTGGGGAATCTGGGAGGGATGTATTCAAACATTGGCGATTTCCATAACGCAGTGGCCATTCACAAAGAAGTCCTTGAAGCCGCTATAAAAAATCTCGGAAAGGAGCACCCTGACCTTGCCAATTGTTACAACAATCTGGGACTTGATTATTCGGGAACAGGTGACTACAACCAAGCCTTAAGATATTTTGAACTGGCACTGTTCTATTTTCAAAAAAACCTGCCTCCAGGTCATCCTCATATTGCAACGGCTTATGCCAACCTAGGAAATGCCTATTCAAACATGGCAGAATTCGACCTTGCCATTGCAAACATAAAAAAAGGATTAAAAATCAGAGAAGAAGCTTCACCAAATGCACGGAGTACCGAAATCAATGGCTACAACAACCTCGCTTACATTTACACCGGGCTAAAACAATTCGACCAGGCCATCGAATACTATAACCTCGCTTTGGAAAATCAAAAACAGGCTTTCGGAGAGATTCACCCGACTACCATTACCTTATACAACAACCTTGGAAATGCATACCAGGGACAAAATGAGCGGGACAAAGCAACCCAGGCACACCTTAAAGCCCTCGATATTGCTGCCATGACCATGGATAGCAACCACCCAATACGCGGTATTTCACTTTCTGCTTTGGGTGAAAATTATTGCCGAATGGGCCGGTTCCAGGAAGCAGAAAGTGCTTTTATGGAATCGCTGAGAGCCTTTAATTATAGTAACTCCATTTCTTTGGATCAGGTCAACGATTTGAAAAACCTGCTTTATTCCCTCAATCGTTTAGGTTACTGCTATCTTACTTGGTATTCTTTAGAAAAACAAACCAGTCAGCTCTACAAGGCTCGTTCCTGGTTTGTCCAGGCCATCGCTGCCATCGATTACCAATTGCAACGGCTGAGTCCGGCATCAAAATCTACACTTTCCGCACAAGCCGGCGAAATTCTCAGTGGAGCCATTAACGTCAATTATTTACTGCACCAGGCTACTGGCAGTGCCGAATACCTTGAAGAGGCTTTCCATTGTTCCGAGCGCGCGAAAGCTTTTCTCCTTTATGAAGCCATGCAGGAAGCAACAGCCCTGCAAATAGCCGGCATCCCGGACGAATTATTACAAAAAGAATACAAGTTGCGCGTAGAAATTGCACATTGGGATAAACAGCGGCAGGAGTACCTCAGCAAAGGTTTAAGCCAGACCGATTCTCTTGTGCTGGAAACTTCTTTTAGACTCGAGTACCTTCAACAAGATTATGAAGACCTAAAAAAGAATTTCGAGGCAGATTTTCCGAAATACTTCGAGGCCAAATACAACCACTCCACCGTCTCGGTACAAACTGTACAGCAAAAATTGCTGGAGTCCGATCAGACCCTACTCGAATACACAATTGGGGACAGCAGCATTTTTGTTTTTATAGTACAAAAAGATAAATTTGGTCTCGTCGAAATCCCCAGGGATTTTTCTTTAGATACCTTGATCCGCGAAATGACCCGCGATGGCATCTATGGCTTTCACGTAGCGGATGAAGATCAACTCAGCGAACAGGTGGCTGCAACCAATTATACCCAGGCAGCCGTTCGCTTATACGAAAAATTAGTCGCCCCTATCAAGGCGAGATTCAACCTTACGGAACGCCTTATGATTATTCCGGATGGCATTCTGGGGTATATCCCTTTTGAAGCTTTATTGACCCATACGCCAAGTCGAACCGGGACCTTTGCCAGCTATCCATACCTATTGAAAGATCACCGAATCAGTTACAATTATTCCGCAACCTTGCTGGGCGAAATGAAGCAAAATGCATTGCGGCCCAATGCCTCCGAAAACCTGTTGGCGATGGCGCCGTTTTATTTTGATGACCCCAAAAAAATAGTCCATTCACCAGACATTTCAACGCTTCTGCCTACGGAACAACGCGATAACCTGGTTCCGCTTAAATACAGCGGTCAGGAAATCACAGACATCAGTGCTCTCTGGAGCAGACAGGCTCGACCACTCTTCGGAAAGGAAGCTTCTTTAAAGCAGTTTTTACAATTGTCAGGCAACTACCGGATCCTTCACCTTTCTACCCACGGGGAAGCCGACGAACGTGTGGGAGACTACGCCTACCTTGCTTTCAGTCTCCCCGATTCTTTAGGATTAATTGACAAATTGTATGCCCGAGACCTTTACACCCTATCCTTGAAAGCGGACCTCGTCACCTTGTCTGCCTGTGAAACAGGCACAGGAAAATTACGCCGTGGGGAAGGCATCATTAGTCTTGCCAGAGCTTTTGCTTATGCGGGTGCGGAAAGCATTCTTACGACGCTATGGAAAGTAAACGATGCCCAAACGCGAGAACTGATGGTGGCTTTTTACCGCCAGCTCAAGGTTGGAAGCAGCAAGGATTTGGCCCTATGGGCAGCCAAATCAGCTTATTTAAAGAAGAGAAAGGGGAAAGATGATTCAGGGGCGCATCCTTTTTATTGGGCTGGTTTTATTGCAATTGGCGACATGAGCGCATTGCGTTAATGGTTGTTCATTTTGGAAAGTTGCTGCTGCAGTTCCAGTGCGCTCCCGGCATAACCATGTTCCATTGCGGGATCAACCATTTTATGTAGCCAGTTATCTACCTGGTCTTTTTCTTTTTTGTAATCGGGCAACAAGCTCAATACCAGGTACCACTCTGCACGATCATTCATGTTGGCAATGAGTTTGGCATCAGCAATGGATTTAAAAACAGCGGCTGCAGCCGGGTATTCTCCGGACTTGAAATAAGCATGTGCAAGCAATTCCCTGACCATCTCGTATTGCTGTGGCTCATCTTCCGGAGTCAGGTTTCGCAACAAGGCGATGACCGTTTTGAACTGCCCCTCCTTGAAAGCTTGAGCTGCACGGCTTATTCGGGTAGACGGCACATCAAGAGCCGGGCTTTTCAAATTAGAAACGAGGTGTTCAGGCTGTTGGTAAAATGCGTCAGCCAGGGCGAGGTATTCATTGGCTTGAGGCGAGGGCCTGGTATCTTTGTTGGGTGCTGTATTTTTATCCGACTTCTCTGTAGCTACCGGAGCGGATGTTTCTTCTTTGTTACCCGGAATTTCCGGAATTATGTCGGTAGAAGGCTCCTTAAATTCGTGTATCTTTTCTGCATCGGAGCCTGTTTTTAAGCGATTCTCAAAATACCAAATGCCTGCCAGTAAACACATTACAAACAGGCTCCAGTTAATCCATTTTAACCATTTTATACCTTTCGGAGCAGGCATTTCCTGTACGGGTTCAGTGTCCCATTTCCGGATTTTGTCCAGCAAATCCTTCTCAACCAAATATTCTATGGCCTCAATTTCAAACCTATGGATACCAACCAGTTCTTTCAGTTCGGCATTGGCTTCAATTTCCTGTTCGAATAAAACAGCTTCGTTTTTGTGTAGCCTTCCGCGCAGGTAATCTTCTATTTTATCAATTAAGTCATCATTGACATTCATAGTGCTTATTTGAAAATTGATTTCAAAAAAGGGTTTGCCTCCACCAGATTGCGGAGTTTTAACCGGCATCTGTAGGCTTCTTTTTTAGCCATAGCGGCACTACTGAGTTGAACCTGCGCGGCAATTTCTTCCAGGCTGTAATCCAATTGCTGCAAGCGAAGAATCTCTTT
Source organism: uncultured Saprospiraceae bacterium (assembly GCA_937926205.1). Lineage (GTDB taxonomy): Bacteria > Bacteroidota > Bacteroidia > Chitinophagales > Saprospiraceae > JABWAJ01. The sequence goes on along the minus strand of CALEYL010000012.1, from coordinate 3,579 downwards.
ACACCGCGCCCCGATAAGTTCCATGATTTGTTCAAAATACTCCTTTTTTTCTTTGCTGAGCATCATATCCTCGCCACTCTCAACGGTCTCATTGCTATGTTTTTCGGTATCGAACGGTTCATGTTTTTTCCTACCTTCGATCATTTTCCACCAACGCCTTTTTGCGATTGAGAAAAAGTAAGTATTGAGGGAGCTTCGTCCTTCGAAACGCTTCAACCGAATGTTCCTGTCAAACAATACAGCCGTTTCCTGAAAAACTTCCTTTCCTTCTTCTTCATCGCCACCATGCTGGATGACGAAAGCCAGGCATTGTTCCTTCCAGCCGGAATGATGTAGTATGTAATAGAAAGCTTCTTCCCTAAGGTGCGCTCCACTTTCAATGGCATTCATTAATTGTTGATCTGTATAGATTTTTTTCATATGTTAGTTCCTATATAAAGAAAATAGTACCCAGTATTATTCTATTTAATTAATGTAATACGTAGCTTTCTTTATCAAATACCGCTCCCAATCTACAGCATGATCCACATCCGACAATTCAGGAAGCAGGGCATAATTTTTTCCGGCAGCATCGAGGCGCGCCAGCGTTTCAGACAAAACCGATTCGGTACTCCAGATCATGTCCCTGAACACTTCAGGAATGACTTTTTTTAATCCCAGCAAATAATAACCGCCATCGTTTGCCGGGCCCAGCACCGCGTCGTTGGTTTCCAATAAGACAAATGCCTCTTCGATGATTTCGGCAGTCAGTTCCGGGCAATCACTGCCGATAATGACTGCCTTATTCCTGGAATACAGAGCCTCTTCGAAAGCGGCTTCCATACGAGCGCCAAGGTCGCCGTCAGCCTGCAGTCTTTTTTGAAACAGGTCTTCCGACCACGCATCGTTTTTCGGAATAAAATTGGTGTAAAACAACAACCGATCGGCCTGCGCGGCAATGGCCGCTTTGCGGGTAATTTCCAGCAGTTCCAGGTAAATTTCCAGTGCTTTATCCTCGCCGAGGTCTTGCGCTAAACGGGTTTTGACTTTACCCTTTTCGGGATTTCGGACAAAAAGCAGGAGCGCACGCTTGTCTTGCATCATTTGCATATTCACTTGCAGGTGGTTCAAAACGTCAGTCCTCAAATCAACTTTCTCCAATATCTTCATTCCACAACTGCGGACGATCTCGAATGAAAGCTTCCATCATGGCGATGCATTGCGGGTCGTTTGCCACCTCGATTTCTACCCCCCTCGAGGCCAATAGGGCTTCCTCTCCCATAAAAGTTTGATTTTCGCCGATCACCACTTTGGGAATTCCGTACAACAGGATAGCGCCCGAGCACATGGAACAGGGCGACAAGGTGGTGTAAATGGTACATTCCCGATACACATCAGCGCTTTGTCTGCCTGCATTTTCAAGGGCGTCCATTTCGCCATGCAGGATGGCGCTGCCATTTTGAACCCGCCGATTGTGCCCCCGTCCAATGATATCGCCGCGGTAAACCAGAACGCTGCCAATGGGAATGCCGCCTTCTTCCAGTCCTTTTTGAGCTTCTTCAACAGCAGCCTGCAGGTATTTATCCATAAGAATTGCCTTTATTTTTTTCTGTTCAATGCGCTGGCCGGCTCCGGCACCCAATGTCCCAGCCCTCCTGCGCGTTGATCTTCAAATGCATCCGGCGCTTTTCCGGCTTCGACAAAATCTTTCCAGTTTTCACTTTTCCGGCCATCGTCTGTCCGCACCATGGTAATGCAATTTTCTACCGGGCAAACGAGGGAACAAAGGTTGCACCCAACGCAATTTTCCTCAATGATATAAGGAATGCGGCCCTCCTGCGGCAAGCCAATGGCCTGGTGGGCGCCATCTTCACAGGCCGTGTAGCACAGCTGACACTGAATGCACCTGGCCGGATCAATATGAGCCTTCACTTCGTAGTGCAGGTTCAGGTTCTCCCAGCTTTTGACATTGGGCAATGCTTTGCCAATGAAGTCATCGAGGCGTTCAAATCCTTTTTCGTGCATGTAGGTCTCCAGCCCGGAAGTCATTTCGCGGATGATGCCAAAACCGTAGTGCATGACGGCGGTACAAACCTGGACATTGCTGGCGCCAAGCAACAAATATTCCACGGCATCGCGCCAGTTTTCTACGCCTCCAATTCCCGAAATGGGAATATTCACCCCGCTGTGCTGCGCGCAGTTTTTAACCATATTAAGGGCAATGGGCTTCACAGCTGGACCGCAGTAACCGCCATTGGTGCTTTTGCCATCTACGATGGGATAGGGCACAAAATTGTCCAAATCGACCCCTACCAGGCTTTGAATGGTATTGATGAGCGAAATGGCGTCAGCCCCCCCCAATGCAGCCGCCACTGCAGGTTCGGTGATGTCGGTGATATTAGGTGTGAGTTTGACAATTACCGGAATTTTGGCGACTTCTTTTACCCAGCCTGTAATCATCTGCAAAATGGAAGGCTCCTGCCCTACTGCCGATCCCATGCCGCGTTCACACATGCCGTGCGGGCACCCGAAGTTCAGCTCGATCCCGTCGGCGCCAGCGTTCTCTACGTCTTTTACAATCTGTTGCCATTCTTTTTTCGACTCCACCATGAGGGAAGCGATGACCGCATGATGCGGAAAGTATTTTTTTACTTCTTCAATTTCGCGCAGGTTGTCCGACAAAGGCCGATCCGTGATGAGTTCGATGTTGTTGAACCCCATCATCCGGGTATTCCGGTAATTGACCGAACCATATCGGCTGGATACATTGATGACCGGAACGCCGAGTGTTTTCCACACAGCGCCTCCCCAGCCTGCATCAAATGCTTTCATGATCTGATAGCCGGAATTGGTCGGCGGTGCAGAAGCCAGCCAGAATGGATTTGGCGATTTGATGCCTGCAAGATTGGCGCTGAGATTGGGCATGGTTTTATGAATTGATGATTGACGATTACATGATTCCTGCCTGCCGGCAAGGCAGGGATGATTGGTGATGTGGACATATTGCAGTTGATCAGCAAATGCTACTTCTTACTTACAGCAGTTTTGGTACTTGCAATAAAGATAGCAACAAGCTCATTATTCTCTGCTAAAAGGAAATCCAACTTCCCTTCAGGAAACCACTTGCGTTTTACAATAATTTTTTGGCAAACCAGTGTTTCTCTAAGTTCTTTAAGGCAAATCTTCATTTTGTGAATAAAGTCACTTCTCGATTCGGCAGCTTGTGCTTCTCCATAATTTAAAGCAGGTGAAGTCCCCGAGCGCAGCATTTGACCACCAATATGCTTCCCGGCAGAAGTTTGAGGCAATGCTTCAACTACATCAATCACCTGCGATGCAAATTCGATAAGACGGTCCTCCATCGCCTGGGGCGTTAATTTTTGTCGTTTTTGTTCCATGTTTATTGTGTGAGCTATTCTGCTAACATCAAAAATCAAATCTCATCAATCGTCAATTATCAATTTTTCAATTGATGATTGATGATTACATGATTAATAATTGTTGATGTAGGCATACTACCCTTCTCCATCATTTGTAGTGTTTAATTTTGTCGTTTTTGTTCCATGTTTATTGTGTGAGCTATTCTGCTAACATCAAAAA